>NZ_MAFC01000001.1 GCF_002013465.1 Mycobacterium sp. D16R12
CCCCCCCGCCCGGATCCAGTCCCCGCTGGAATCCAGGTGGCTCTTCAGCTCAGCTGCAGCTTGTCGACAATCCTGTCGGCCATCTTCTGCACCAGCTGCTTTGAGTTGCTTCGCGCGCAAATCTGGGTCTGAACAATCACATTCGCGACACCGTTGTAGGACACGAAGCAGCGATACTTACTCGGCCCGTAGGTGAGGGCCCAATTCACCTTCTTGGCGTTTGACGATGAGACCGACACCGCCACCGGCACCTTCCGGCCGCTGGAGTCGGTGAAGTTGTACGTCTTTCCATCACATTCGTTGATCTCATCGGCTGTCGTCGAGAACTGCGCCTGCGCCGCGTCCTTGTCCTTATATGCCGCGATCGCCTGGTAGACCTGAGCATCCGGGTTTTTGGCGTCCCCGAGCAACATCTCGGTCCCGCGGAACGTCTCGTAGTCCTTGCCCACCGACTCGGCGGTAAGCCCCTGCGTCACATTGCAGTTCGCATCGTCGGACTCCGTCGCCGTGAAGGGCTTGTCCCGCTTGTTCGTCCTGGCGACTTCGGTGTCGAACACCTTGGCGACTTCCTCGTCGGTGAACAACGCCGACACCATGGCATCCTCGGTGATCTTGTCCTGCCCCGGCCACCCCGTCAGACCCGCGGGCCCACTACTGGTCGGAGCCGAAGCCGGCGCGTTCGCGGTCCGCGACACCGTTGTGGTCGCAGACGTAGACGTTTCGGCTGCGTCTTGCCGGCCGGAACAACCGGACAGCGTCAGCGCGGCGATCGCCATCGCACACAACGCCACCCGCCCTGTTGCGCTCGCCATGAGGCCCCCTCTCATGTTCTTCCTCGCGATCATGCCGGAATCCATTCGGCCATACGGTCAACAATCGCGGTGACGATCGGAGCGCCATTACCGTTCTGGCACAACAGACTTCCGAAGAGTGCATTGTTCTTGACCCGATAATCGTAGAAACACCGCCACCCCGCCGGTTTTCCGTCTTTGAGCTGTTGTCGCACCCACGTCACGCTGGTGCCGTTGTTCGAGAATGGGCCGATCCGCCATTCGATATCGCCCTCGGTCTGACGAGAGTCCTCACACGATGCCAGCGACGGGGGATACGCGGTCTGCAGCTGACTCGCGGCGGCCTTCGCATCGGGGAACAGCACCACCGCCTGCCAGACGATGTGGTCGTACCGGTCCTCTGTTTCCTGCAGCCGAGAGCCTCGGAAGGTGGTCCACTCGTCACCAAGGCTCTCGCCGCGCAGCCCCGTGAGTGCCTTGCACTTGCCAGTCGCGGTGGCGTCGCTGGGCCGCGTGGATTTGAACTCGTACGTCAGCGGGGATCCGACCAGCCGGCCGACGTCATCGGCGGAGATGATGATCGATTCCGCCTTGTCGGGTGTGACGATCACCGGCGCCGGCGGTTCGAGCGAGGTCGTGACCGGCGGGGCACTGGATTTGGGGCTCGCGATGGCCCCGTCCCGCCCGTTATCGGTGACCGCAGATGTCTCGGTCGCACCTACCGGTATCGGCTTGATACCACCGGTCTCGGTGCCACAACTGACCGCGAACATCGCTGCCAAGCCAAGCCATCCAACTGCCAAGACGTGACGCATCCGAACCCCTCCCTGCCGATACCAGGTCCCACATCGACCCAAATCCTGGCTACATCGGATCGTTCGTGCTCAGTGTTACACGCACGCCAAAACCGATGACCTACTTCGGTTTGGTGGCGGCCGCCATCCTGTCCGCGATCGCCCTCACCGCCGGACCTCCGTTGCCAAGCTGGCAGACCGTCGCCGAGAGCAGCAGGTTGTCGATGATGCGTGCCTCCAACATGCAACGCCACCCCGAGGGCCGTCCGTCGACGATCTCGTCGAGCACCCACTGCGCGCGGTCTTCCGATACGTCTCGCACGGATGCGCGCCACGTCGCCGCATCAATTTTCAGTTCCTCACCCGAACAACCGCCGACGTCGGCGGGGAACTCCTTCGAATAGGTCTCCCTGGCATTGTCTTTCGACGAGTAGAGCAATACCCGCTGGGTTACCGAGTGAGTGAAGGTGTCCTTGTCTTCGCGGTACCAAACATCGCGGTAGGTCGTCCATTTGTCGCCGACGTCAACCGCCAGGGGCACCATGAGAGCCTGGCATGACTGCTTGCCGTCGATCGTCGACGTTCGCGGGTTCGACGACTTCCCCTCGTACTCGAGGGTCGAGCCGATGAGCTCCGAGACGTCCTTTTTGGGGACGATGAGCGAGTTGGCTTTCTCGGGACTGATCGCATCCGCCGCCGATGTCGATGTCTTGGATGCACCTGATGCCGCTGATGGCCCTGACGTCGCCGGGTCCTGCTGGCCACCCCCGAAAAATGAGCATCCTGTCAGGACAAACGCGGTACACACTGCGGCGGCAGTCTTTCGCCATCCCGATTCTGTCGTCACGGCCATTCCTTTCACTGCGGGATCCATGCTGCGATCCGATCGGTAATGGTCGTCACGCCGGGCACGCCGTCGCCGTACTGGCATAGGTAGGTCCCGAAGAGCACGTTGTTCTTGTTACGGAAGTCGAAGAAGCAGTGCCAGGTCGCGGTTTGTGCGACCTGGAGTTGAGTCCATCGCGCCGCCGTATCGGTGATGTCCGCGATGTTGGTGATCTTCCACTTTTGATCCTGTTTGGAAATCTCGGCATTCGCGCATGATCTCGACGCGGATGCGGGAAACGCCCGTGTGAAAGCCGCAGCGGCCTCCGCGCGGGACGGATACAGAACGGCCACCTGGCTCACGATGTACGCGGTCGTGTCCTTGGTCTCTCGGTAGTAGTTCCAGCGGTAGGTGGTCCATTCGGATCCCAATTGGCCGGCTCGTGGATTGTCCAGGTTCACGCAATCGCCGGCGCCGCCCACGGCATCGGTCGGCGGTGCCGAGGTGTTGTCGTCGTATTCCAGCGTGGTTCCCAGGATCTTCCCCACATCGGCGCGCGAGCCCAGGATTGAGTCAATCTTCTCCGGCGTGACCACCAGAGGTGGTGGAGCGGGTGCCCGGGTGGTGGCGGGGATGGACGCCGGAGCCGAGGTGCCTGCCGTCATCGGCATGTCCGCGGCGGTGGTGGTCGGTGCGGACACCGGTTTGATGCCCTCGCTGGGTTGACTACACCCGGCTATCAGCAGCGCGGCCAATGTCAGGCACCCCACACTCATTCCATACCGCATCGCGCACCCTCCTGATCGACTCCGCACCCAGCGCGTTTCCGAGGATTCTCGCACTCACGATCGCGACCGCACGGCAAAACTCTTCGGTGCCCTGCGACGTCGGCAATGCCGGGTTGCCCGGATCGTGGCAGGATCGCCCCTTATGCGATTGACCCCGCACGAGCAAGAACGGCTGCTCATCTCGTATGCGGCGGAATTGGCGCGCCGCCGCCAGGCCCGAGGCCTGCGCCTTAACCATCCCGAAGCGATCGCGTTGATCACCGACCATCTCCTGGAAGGTGCCCGTGACGGCCGCACCGTCTCGGAATTGATGGCCAGTGGCCGCGAGGTCCTCGGGCGTGACGATGTCATGGACGGAGTGCCCGAGATGATCCCGGACGTTCAGGTGGAGGCAACTTTTCCTGACGGCACGAAACTCGTTACTGTGCACCACCCGATCGGATGAGCCGCATGATTCCCGGCGAATACCTGTTCGCGCCAGACGCCATCGAACTCAACGCCGGCGCGACCGTCATCGAGCTCGAGGTCGTCAACACCGGCGACCGTCCGGTGCAGGTGGGCAGCCACGTCCACTTCCCGCAATCAAACCCGGCACTTGATTTCGACCGGGAGGCCGCGCACGGGCACCGCTTACACATTCCGGCGGGTACCGCGGTTCGCTTTGAACCCGGTGTCGCCCAGAAGGTTCGGCTGGTGCCCTTGCGTGGTCGCCGTGAAGTGCACGGACTGACACTCGATGCTCCCGGCCGGTTGGATGGCGGTGAGCCCGCATGACCCGGCTATCGCGGGAGCATTACGCCAAGCTGTACGGACCGACGACCGGCGACCGTATCCGATTGGCCGATACCGATCTGATTATCGAGATCACCGAAGACCGATGTGGCGGTCCCGGATTGGCAGGCGAAGAGGCAGTCTTCGGCGGTGGCAAGGTGTTGCGCGAGTCTATGGGGCAGAGCCGCCTCACCCGCGCCGAAGGAGCGCCCGACACCGTCATCACCGGCGCCGTCATCATCGATCACTGGGGAATCATCAAGGCCGACATCGGCATTCGGGACGGTCGAATCGTCGGCATCGGTAAGGCAGGCAACCCGGACATCATGGACGGGGTCCATCCCCAACTGATCGTCGGCCCGTCTACCGAGATCATCGCCGGCAATGACCGGATCGTGACGGCGGGTGGCATCGATTGTCACGTCCATTTCATCTGTCCGCAGCTGGTCGACGAGGCCATCGGCGGTGGCATCACGACCATGATCGGGGGTGGCACCGGCCCCGCGGAGGGCAGCAAGGCCACCACGGTGACACCCGGCGCATGGCATCTGGGCCGGATGTTGCAAGCACTCGACAGCTGGCCGGTGAACGTGCTGCTGCTGGGCAAGGGCAACACCGTCAACCCCGAATCCATGTGGGAGCAATTGCGCGGCGGTGCGGCAGGTTTCAAGCTGCATGAGGACTGGGGCACCACGCCTGCGGTGATCGATGCGTGCCTGCGCGTCGCTGATGAGGCCGATGTTCAGGTCGCCCTGCACTCGGACACCCTCAACGAAACAGGTTTTGTCGAAGGCACTCTGGAGGCGATCGCGGGACGCGCGATCCACGCCTATCACACCGAGGGAGCCGGTGGAGGCCATGCTCCAGACATCATTACCGTGGCCAGCCACCCGAATGTGATGCCCAGCTCCACCAATCCGACGCGCCCACACACTGTCAACACCCTCGACGAGCATCTCGACATGCTCATGGTCTGCCACCATCTCAACGCCGCCGTGCCGGAGGATCTTGCCTTCGCCGAGAGCCGGATTCGTCCGTCCACGATCGCGGCCGAGGACCTACTGCACGACATCGGTGCCATCTCGATGATCGGCAGTGACAGCCAGGCCATGGGGCGCATCGGCGAAGTGGTGATGCGTACCTGGCAGACCGCGCACGTCATGAAGAAGCGCCGCGGCGCGCTGGAAGGGGACCCCGCCGGTGCCAAGGGCAACGACAACAACCGCGTGCGCCGGTATGTCGCGAAATACACCATCTGCCCGGCGATCACCCACGGCATCGATCACGAACTGGGTTCCATCGAAGTCGGCAAGCTGGCCGATCTGGTGCTGTGGGAACCCGCGTTCTTCGGGGTCCGGCCGCACGTCGTCATCAAGGGCGGTGCCATCGCGTGGGCGGCTATGGGTGATGCCAATGCCTCCATTCCCACTCCACAGCCGGTGCTGCCTCGGCCCATGTTCGGCGCCATGCCCAACGTGGCACCGGGGTTGGCCGTGCATTTCGTCTCACCGACAGCCATCGAGGACGACCTCGCCGCGCGGCTTGCGCTGCGGCGCAGACTGGTTCCTACCCGCAATGTCCGCTATCGCGGCAAGGCCGACCTGCCCTTGAACGACGCGATGCCGGACATCCGAGTCGATCCAGACACCTTCACCGTACGTATCGACGGCGAGGTGTGGCGGGAAGAGCCGGCCACCGAACTGCCTATGGCGCAACGGTATTTCCTGTTCTGATGGGGTCCACCGATGCGTCCGCGACCCCTCTTCCGGCAACGGCGCTGCTGCTGTCGCTGGCTGATTCCCGATTGCCGACCGGTTCGCATGTACATTCCGGAGGGGTGGAGGAGGCGATCGGCCAGGGCCTCGTGCGGGACTGTACGACGCTCAACGCCTATCTGCGGCGGCGTATCCGGACTCATGGCCTGGTCGCGGCTTCGATCGCTGCCGCCGTCACGTCGGGGCGGCTGGATCCCGTGCGAGCAGATGCCGAAACGGACGCACGCACCCCGTCACAAGCCGCGCGTGACGCCTCCCGCGCTCAGGGCCGCGGGCTCAAGCGCCTGGCCGGGAGCGCCTGGCCGGATATCGATTGGCGCACGTACGGTCGGCAGCCGCATTTGGCCGTGGTGTACGGCATCATTGGCACGGCAGCGGGTTTGTCGGGCCGCGATATCGCCCTCGTCGTCGTGTACACGACCTTGACCGGGTCTGCCACGGCAGGACAGCGACTGTTGGCTCTGGACCCGGCGGAGGTGGCGGTAGGCACCCTGGCCCTGACCGGACTGTGCGAGGAGACCGCGACACTGGCCAGTTCCGGGTTGGCCTGTCTGTCGGACCCGCTCTTGGATGTGCTCGCCGAGCAGCATCTCACACGCGAACGCCCGCTGTTTGTTTCGTAGTTTTTGAGGTTTTAAGGTTTTACGGTTTTAGGCTTTCACGCACAACCACGATTGGATCAAGATGGCACCGCACCTCCTAGACGGCCAGCCCCATCAGCACATCGACAGGCCACGTCGGGTCCGTCAGCCGGGGGAGCCGCTGCGCATCGGGATCGGCGGGCCGGTGGGGTCGGGTAAGACCGCGCTGGTTGCCGCGCTGTGCCGCACGCTGCGCGACGAGATCTCGGTGGCGGTGCTGACCAACGACATCTACACCACCGAGGATGCCGACTTTCTGCGCCGCCATGCGGTGCTTCCCGATGAGCGCATCACCGCGGTGCAAACCGGTGGCTGCCCGCACACCGCGATCCGCGACGACATCACCGCGAACCTGGATGCCATAGAGGATCTCATCGCCACCAATGATCCACTCGACCTCATCCTCGTCGAATCGGGCGGCGATAACCTGACCGCCACCTTCTCCTCCGGCCTGATCGACGTGCAGATCTTCGTGATCGACGTCGCCGGTGGCGACAAGGTGCCGCGGAAAGGCGGTCCCGGCGTTACCTTCTCGGACCTGCTGGTCATCAACAAGACCGATCTTGCACCGATGGTGGGCGCCGATTTGGGCGTGATGGCCCGTGACGCGGCGGCCGTACGCGACGGCCGGCCCACGGCGATGATCTCGTTGACCCAGGACCCGACGGCCGCCGAGGTGTTGGCATGGGTGCGGCACCATCTGGACCATGCGCACTGACGTCGAGATCATTGCGGAGAAGGGCCGACTCCCACGCTTGCGCTGTTCAGGAAGCCTGCAGGGCCGACTGACCGACGCCGATACCGTGCACCTGGTCGGCGTGACGGCGAGTCCGCTTGGTGGCGACGAGATCTCGGTGCGTATCGAAGTCGGTGAAGGGGTGCTGTTGCGGGTGCGATCCGTGGCGGCCGCGGTGGCCCTGCCCGGCCGCGACACCCTTCAGTCCTCTACAGCGTGGGACTGTTCGGTGGCGGGCGAGCTCGATCTCGACCCGGCGCCCACCATCGTGGCGGCCAACGCCTCTCACCACTCTCACGTCACCGTTCGCGGATCGGTCACTGCGAGCCTGCGACTGCGCGAACGTGTGCAGATCGGCAGGACGGGGGAGTCGTCGGGATTCTGGACCGGTCAGCTCGACGCGGATATCGAGGATCGCCCGCTGCTACGCCATCGTGTCGAACTCGGCGCCGGATCGGTCACCGATGACGAACTGGGCCGCCCTCTGGCGCTGATCAGCGAATTACGCTATCCCGCAATAAATTCCACACAACCCAGTCCGATTGACGCCACCGTGCTGCGCCTTGCGGGCGACGCCACCCTGCTTACCTGGCAGGGGCGGCGTCTTCCGTCCGACTAACCCGACTAGCTCGCGGCCTTTTCCTCTTGTGGCTCCGCAACTTGCTCGTCGTCGCCGTTTTTCTCCGCAACGAGCTCTTCAAGCTGGTCCAGACGTGTTCGCGCCCAAGCCTGCTGCTCGGTGATCGCCATCTGGCCGCGCGAGCGCGTCACGAACGCAATGGACCACAGGATCAGGGTCACCAGACGATTCTTGAACCCGACCAGATAGACCAAGTGCAGCGCCAGCCAGCTGAGCCAGGCGATGAATCCGCTGAACTCCAGCTTGCCGATCTTGACCACTGCGCTGTACCGCGACACGGTGGCCATCGAGCCCTTGTCGAAGAATTTGAACGGGGGACGTTCCGCTGCGCTACGTCCCTTCAGTTCGGCCTTGATCTGCTTGGCCGCATAGCGCCCGCCCTGGATGGCGCCCTGGGCGACACCGGGTACGCCGTCGACCGCCATCATGTCGCCGACCACAAAGACGTTCGGGTGACCGGGAATCGACAGGTCCGGGCCGACCTTCACACGTCCGGCACGATCGAGCTCGACACCCGACTGCTCGGCCAGGTTCTTGCCGAGAGGGCTGGCGGACACGCCCGCGGACCACACCTTGCACCAGGATTCGATGCGTTCCACGGTGCCATCGGAATGCTTGACGGTCAGGCCGTTGCGATCCACGTCGGTGACCATGGCACCCAACTGGATCTCAACACCCAGCTTCTCTAGGCGTTTGCGCGCCTTTTCTCCCAGCTTCGGACCGAAGGGCGGCAGCACGGCCGTCGCGGCATCGAGCAGGATGACCCGCGCGTCGGTCGGGTCGATGTGCCGGAAGGTGCCCTTGAGGGTCTCGTTGGCCAGTTCGGCGATCTGCCCGGCCATCTCGACGCCGGTAGGCCCGGCACCTACCACGGTGAAGGTCATCAGCTTGCGGCGCCGGACGGGATCGCTGGAGCGTTCCGCCTGCTCGAAGGCGCCCAGAATACGGCCGCGCAGCTCCAGAGCGTCGTCAATGGACTTCATACCCGGAGCCCACTCGGCGAAGTGGTCGTTCCCGAAGTAGGACTGACCCGCACCCGCGGCGACGATCAGGCTGTCGTACGGCGTGGAGTAGTCGTGCCCGAGCAGTGAGGAATGGACGATCTGATTTTCCAGGTCGATGCTTGTCACATCGCCGAGAACCACCTGCGCGTTGTCCTGGTCCTTCAAGATCTGCCGCGTCGGGGGAGCGATCTCCCCTTCGGAGATGATCCCGGTGGCCACTTGGTACAGGAGCGGCTGGAACAGGTGGTGGGTGGTGCGCGCGATCAGCGTGACGTCGACGTTGGCACGTTTGAGTGTCTTAGCGGCGGTCAGGCCGCCGAACCCCGACCCGATGATGACGACTCGGTGTGTCGGCGTCAGCGCGTCCTTGATCTTGGGCTTCGGATTGGCCTCGACAGGCGCCGCAGAGCTGGCGGCGTCTGGTGTCGTGCTCATCGGATCACTCCTCATCGAATGGTGTCTCAACTGGGGTTATTCACCTTGTCTGACACTTGGTGCAACACCCCAACCGTAGTCGGGATTTCCCCTCACGTCGCGTCAGTTAGTTTAGCGAAATATCTCACACACCCTGCGGTCGCCAGCCTGGATCACGTCCCGACATGGCGAGCATGTGATCGAACTGTGGGGCACCCGGGGAAACCGGTCGCTGCGGACCGAACAAACCCGGAATTCCGTCGTCGGAAGCGAGCGCACTGATGAACCCGTACAGGCCCGGATCGGTGCCCGCCGGTAGGTCGAACGGCTGCCCTGTCGCGGCCGCCAAATCCCAGCCGTGCAGTACCAGCTCGTCGAGGGCCACCATCGCCACCTGGTCATGGGGCATGAGGGTTCCCGCGATGGTCGACTCGCCATCCCATGACTGCGGCTGCGTCCAGGTCTCGACGAGGTCGGCGAGACGTTGCGGCAACAAGGTCCGCCACTGCGGATCGAGGTCCTCGGTGAACGACGGGCCGGAGAGGTCGATACCGAGAGCCGCGGCCTCCTCGGGCTGGACGACGTACCGGAAGGCCGTCGACAGACCCATCAGGTGATTCAGCAGAGCACGGACCGTCAACTCGGCGCAGGGAGTCGAATTGTCCAGCGCATCGTCCGACACCCCGGGAAGAAGCGCCTCCACGGCGGTAGCGGCAGGTTTCAGGCTGAACGGCGCGTCCATATCCCACATCCTGCCCAAGGATCGCGGGATAGAGACCGAATCCGTCCGACTAGTCCTTGAACAGCGGGCGAAGAGTGTTGCCGATCAGTTCCACCACGCCGGGGACATGCCCGTTGGCGGTTGCGTTGAGGGTGACCGAGTCGATTCCCTGATCGAGAATCCGGGTTTGTACCTGCTCGGCGATTTCCTCCGGGCTACCCACCAGGGTGCGTCCGAGCACCTGCGCCCGGACATCGTCGGGCAGGGTGTCCAGGTCAAGACCGTTTTTACGCAGCTGCTCAGCGGCCAGCTTCCATGCCGTCGCCGAGTTGTCATCGATGAACACCGAGAAGAAGGCGGAGGTCTCCAGCGTGGCCGGGTCACGACCGGCCTCCTCGCAGCGCTGCCTCAGCACCGACAGCTTGTGCGGGATCTCATCGAGCGAGCTGAGCAGATTCAGGTGATCGGCGTACTTCACCGCCAGACCGAAGGTCTTTTTCTCGCCGCTGCCGCCGATCATGATGGGTATGTTCGGGCGGATCCGTGGTTCGTTCAGCGCCGTCTCGGCGCGGTAGTACTTGCCTTCGAAGGTGGGGCGCTCGCCGCGGAGCATGGGCGCGATGATCTCGAGCGCCTCGCTCAACCGTTCGAAGCGGTCGGTGAATGTGCCGAAATCGAAGCCGAGCTGCTGGTGTTCGAGCTCGAACCATCCCGCACCGATGCCCAGGATCGCGCGTCCTCCGCTGACCACGTCGAGCGTGGTGACGGCCTTCGCGAGCAGCGTCGGATTTCGGTAGGTATTGCCGGTGACCAGCGTGGACAGCTGAATGGTGCTGGTGGCACTGGCCAGTGCACCCAGGGCCGTGTAGGCCTCCAGCATGGGCTGATCAGGGGTGCCGATCATGGGCAGCTGATAGAAGTGATCCATCAGGAAGACCGTGTCGAAGCCCGAGGCCTCCGCTTCGCGCGCCTGATTGACGACGGTGGGGAAGAGTTCGGCGACGCCGGTGCCGTAGGAGAAATTGGGGATCTGATATCCGAGCCGAATGGTCACTCGGCCAGCCTACGCGCGATCCGCCGACGCGGCATTACGGTCTTGCCCCGCAAGGCAATTCGAAGATCTGCAGCTGGAGTGCACTCCAGCTGCAGATTAGCTGACGCCGGCGGGGACGCCGCGGCTGACGTGCAGAGTCTGACCGGTGATGTGCCGCGCCTGCGGGCTGGTGAGGAACAATGCCAGTCGGGCGATCTCGGCACCGACCAGATCTTGTGCATCCTCGGCGCTGTCGAGGCCGTCGTAGTTGGCCTCGGCCGATTGCCCGGGTGCGATGGTGTTGATGGTGATACCGCGGGTGCCCATCCGCTCGGCCTGCTCGGCGGTCCACGCCGAGAGTGCGGCCTTGGCGGCAGTGGTTGCCCCCGATCGGTCGCGAGTGCCCAATGTGCACAGGTTGACGATGGCCGCACCGGAACGTAGGTGGTCGCCGATGGCCTGCACCGTCAGCACTGCCGTCAGCACGCTGGACTCATACCGCGACAGCCAAGCCTCTCCGGTGTCGGTGAGGGTGCCCAGATGCGGGCCGGGCTCGCTCCAGACCGGATTGGGGATGTTGATGATGGCGTCGAGGTGCTGCGGGAACAGCTCGAGGTTCTCCTCCAGGCTGTCCGGGTCGGAGTTATCGCACACGATGGCGTCGACCTCGAGTTCCTTGGCGGCGATCTCCAACTCGTCGGCGTTGGGGCCGGTGATGACGACCCGATGGCCGGCGTTGCGGAATTCCGCGGCCACTGCCCGGCCGACTTCGTTAACCGCTCCGGTTACCAGTACGTCCATGGCGGTACCTTCCTTGCCTTCCTGAAAGCCTTACCGATCCGCTCCTGTTGCCAGGCCTGATCAGCTTGATCGTGACACAACCCGGACCTCATACCCCGGATTTGGCGGCCGGGTCGCACGGGTTTGACGCCCAATATTACTGGACGGTAGCAATACCCTCGACCACCGCATATCGGCCAGGTGACGACTAGGGTTGTGGCGGTGACCAGCAGAGCATGGAAATTTCTCGCCGCGGTTCTCCTCACGGGTTCGCTGGCCATGTCCGGCTGCGCCTCCCGAACGACGCCCGCCGACAGCGCACCCGACTCGGCAAAAGGCCCAGGGCCCGCCACCGTCCAATTACATGTGCTGGCCGCCGCGTCGCTGCGCAAGGCGTTCACCGAGATCGGGAAGTCTTTCGAGTCCACCCACGCCGGAACCACGGTCGAGTTCACCTTTGCGGGCTCCTCGGATCTGGTCACGCAGCTCACCCAGGGTGCCCAGGCAGACGTACTGGCCACCGCGGACTCGGCCAACATGGATAAGGCGTGGAAGGCGCATGCGGTCGTCAATCCTGTGGACTTCGCCGCCAACACGCTCACGATCGTCGTTGCACCGGGTAATCCGAAGGGCATCGCCACCTTCGCGGACCTGGCACGTCCGGGTCTGGACGTGGTGGTGTGCGCAGCACAGGTTCCATGCGGGTCAGCCGCCAGCACTGCATCCAAAGAGACTGGGGTGCAATTGAACCCGGCCAGCGAAGAGTCCTCGGTAACCGATGTGCTGAACAAGGTGATCGCGGGTCAGGCCGATGCCGGTCTGGTGTATGTCACCGACGCCAAGGGCGCCGGCGACAAGGTCACCGCCGTCGCATTCCCCGAAGCACAGTCCATCGTCAACACCTATCCGATTGCGATGACCGCGAATTCGCGCAATCCGGAACGCGCGAACCAGTTCATCGAAACCGTCACCGGGGACGTCGGACACAAGACTCTGGCGGCGGCGGGGTTCTCCGCGCCGTGACCCCGGCACCCGGTCTGCCCCGGTGGGTATATCTGCCGGCGGCCATCGGGGCGCTGCTCATCGTGCTGCCACTGCTGGCACTCGTGGTGAAGGCCGATTGGGCGCAGTTCCCGGCCCTGGTCACGAGCCCCGCTTCACGGGCGGCGCTGGGGCTGAGCCTGCGGACATGCCTCGCGAGCACAGCGCTGTGTCTGCTGCTGGGGGTGCCTCTGGCCATCGTCTTGGCTCGCGGGCCTGTCTGGTTGACCCGGCTGCTGCGCCCGTTGATTCTGCTGCCCTTGGTGCTGCCACCGGTCGTCGGCGGTATCGCGCTGCTCTATGCCTTCGGCAAGCTGGGACTGCTCGGGCACTACCTGGACGCCGTCGGAATCCGGATAGCGTTTTCCACCTCCGCCGTGGTTTTGGCGCAGACCTTCGTATCGCTGCCGTTCCTCGTCATCAGCCTCGAGGGTGCGCTGGTCACGACGGGGCAGCGCTATGACCATGTGGCGGCAAGCCTGGGGGCACCGCCGACCACCGTGCTGCGTCGCGTGTCGCTGCCGCTGGTGATGCCGGCGCTGATATCGGGCACGGTGTTGGCCTTCGCTCGCTCGCTGGGTGAATTCGGTGCCACCTTGACGTTCGCGGGTTCGCGGCAGGGCGTCACGCGCACCCTGCCGCTGGAGATATACCTGCAGCGCGAATCAGATGCCCAAGCAGCCGTGGCGCTTTCACTGCTGCTGGTGGCGGTGGCAGCGGTTGTCCTGGCCGTTGTCGGCGCACGGACCTGGCGCCCGGACGGGTGGCGGCGATGAGCGAACTGCGATTCGACGCAGGGCATTCGGGCCGCGGCGTGCAGGCCACGTTCACGGTCGCGCCCGGAGAGACGCTGGCGATCGTTGGCCCCAATGGGGCCGGTAAGTCCACGTTGCTCGGGCTCATCGCCGGGCTGCTACGGCCCGACTCCGGTGAGATAAGGCTCGGCGGCCACGTGCTGACGGACTGTGCCACTGGCACTTTCGTCCCCACTCACCGGCGGCGGACGGCGCTGCTGCTGCAGGAGGCGTTGTTGTTCCCGCACTTGACGGTCGCGGGGAACGTCGAGTTCGGGATGCGCGGCCGGCGCCGCGACGAGGTGCCCGGCGCGCGTGATCACTGGCTGGAATCGGTCGGCGCGCGTGATCTGGCGGGACGCCGACCCGGTGAACTGTCCGGGGGACAGGCGCAGCGGGTGGCCATCGCACGCGCGCTGGCCACCGAACCCGAGCTGGTGCTGCTCGACGAGCCGCTGTCCGGTCTGGACGCCGAGAGCGCGCCAGCCGTCCGGGCACTGCTGGGGCGGGTGTTGGGCCGCGACGGACAAAGCGCTCTGATCGTGACCCACGACATCATGGATGCGGTCGCCATTGCCGACAGGGTGATGGTGTTGGACTCCGGCTGCGTCGCCGAGCTGGGAGAAACCACCACGGTCTTGGCCCGGCCGACCAGCCAGTTTGGCGCCCGGTTTGCGGGCGTGAACCTCCTCGACGGCACCGTGGGTGAGGACGGTGGGCTACACGTCGAGGACCTTGTCATTCATGGGGTGTGGTCCGGCACCGGAAGCCCCGCGCAGGGCCAGCACGCCGTCGCGGTGTTCGGGCCGCGTGCTGTCAGCGTGCATCTGTCCCCACCGGGAGGTAGCCCGCGCAACGTCATCGCCGTGTCCGTGACGACCCTGAGCGCTCATGCGGACACCGTGGTTGTAACGGCATCTGCTGGAGCCACGATATTCACGGCACATATCACCGCGGCCGCCGCGGCAGAACTCAAGCTGACACCCGAGGCGTCGGCATACTTTGCCGTGAAGGCCCACGAGGTCGTCATTCAGGCGGCGCAATAGCTGGGGACGTGGATTTCGGTAGCCTTCGAAAGGAAACCTATGTTTGCTTCTGGTCAGCCAAACCCCTTGCCACCGCATCGAATGGTCGCGAAGTGGCGTCAGTGGCAGCGGTCGGCAAATCGGGCGCGCCGATTGCCGGTTACGCTTGCACGTGCTGGACAAAACGGTACGTTCATGGACATGCAGCAACCACGGGCAACATCGGCGGGCAAGCGGGCGCACCAGGCACGAGTGATGGCGGCCGCTATCGCCGTCGCTTCGCTGTCCGGGGCAGGAGCTATCACGCTCGTCGCCGGACCGGCCAATCAGACGCCGGCATCGGTACGCACGGCGGACATCCACCTGGTGACAACCGACGCTCCTCCGCCGCCCGCAACGCCGGCTCCCGGTCAACCGGCTCCCAATCCGGAGACTCCGACGACGGTGACGACCCCTCCGGCAGCACCTCCGCCTGGCGCGCCCGCGCCGGCACCCGCGACGCCGCCGGTGGCACCTCCGCCCGGCGCGCCGGCACCCGGTGCGCCGGCAGACGGGGGACGCGTCAACAATGACCAAGGCGGATTCAGTTATGTTGTGCCGCAAGGCTGGGCGCAGTCGGATGCGCGCAGGCTCACCTACGGATCGGCGCTGCTGACCAATCCGGCCGCACCGAACGGAAGCATTCTGTTGGGTCGCCTGGATCTCAAGCTCTTCGCAGGTGCCGAGCCCGACAATCAGAAGGCGGCCCGCAGGCTGGCATCGGATATGGGCGAGTTCTTCATGCCGTACCCGGGCAACCGCGTCAACCAGGAAGATCAGACCTTCGAAGTGGCGGGCATGCCCGCAGCATCCTCGTACTACGAGGTCAAATTCGATGACGCCGCCAAGGAGCCCGGCCAGATCTGGGCCGCGGCCGTGGGTAAGGGCAAGGATCGCTGGTTCATCGTCTGGCTTGGCACCTCGGCCTCACCGGTGGACAAGGGTGTGGCCAAGACCCTGACCGACTCGGTTCGCCCCTGGACCCCGCCCACTCCTGTCACGCCTCCGGCCGGGCAGCCGGCCGATCCCAACCAGCCGGCACCGCCGCCTGCGGATCCCAATCAGCCGCCGCCTCCACCGGCCGATCCCAATCAGCCGCCGCCCCCACCGGCTCCTGCGGCACCGGGTGCACCGGCCCCCGAACCTGCTGCTCCGGGGCAGCCCGCGCCTCCGGCACCGCCTGCGGCGCCACCGGCGCCCGGCGTCCCGGTCTAGCTCTCGGCCAGTTCTGCGCAGCACGATTCGATCGCATCGCAGAGTTCCGCTTCGCACCGCGCACGGTGTTATCGGTGAAGATCCGATCCGCGTCGGCCCAGACGATCAGTAAGAGCAACGTGACCCATGGCTGACGGGGCCCTCGAGTTCGGTGAAGAACTCGAGGGCCGCCAACAAGTTCGCCGGGAGTGCGGCACAGGGGTGACGCCGATCCGGCGTCGGCATTGCCGCGCCCTACCGGCGGCGCCCCGCCTAGTGCGGACTAGCTCTTGGTTTTGCCTGCGACGAATTTGTAGACGAGCAGCAAGATCACCGCGCCAACTAACGCACCGAGGAAGGCGTGGTTGATCGGCGGGGTGACCGTGAACTTGTGTGGGGCGAACACCAGACTTCCCAGCGTCCCGCCGACATAACCACCGACGATGCCCAGCAACGCTGTCACGATCCAGCCGAAGTTCTCCTTGCCGGGCACGAGCAACCGGGCGATCCACCCAACGATCAGGCCAAGAATGATCATCCAAATGATGTTCAACACCATGTCTAGCTCCTTCGAGTATGTGTACGGAGGAAACGAGCGTCGACCCGCTGCATGATGCTAGTGGAACACCTGGTTCGTCGGTGCTTTAACGACACGGCGTGGCCGAGCTCGCCACCTCACGCACCGTGGATCCTTGCGGTGAGGACGCCGTGACAGCCGGATAACCTCGGCGGAAGAATTCGGGAATCTGCGTGACTCACCATGACGGGGTGACCGAACGCAGCGCGCCGCCCACCGGGCGCCGCGCTGCCTGCTCGTATTGCGGTGTCGGGTGCGGCGTCGTCGTGCGCGCCGACACCAGTTTGGCAGGTCCGGTCACCATCGCAACCGTAGAGGGCGATGCCCTGCACCCGAGCAATCATGGCCGCCTCTGCACCAAGGGCGCCACCCATGCCCAACTGATGGCCGCCGACGGACGCATGACGACGGCACATATTCGTCCCGGCCGCGGACAGGAGCCGGTTCCGGCGCCGTTGGCGGCGACAACCACCGAGGCGGGCCGGCGGTTACGTGAGGTCCTCGACACTCACGGCCCCGATGCGATTGCGCTGTACGTATCCGGTCAGATGAGCCTGGAGGCGCAGTACCTCGCCAACAAGCTCGCGAAGGGCTACATCCGCACCACGCAGATCGAATCGAACTCTCGTCTCTGCATGGCAAGTGCAGGCACCGGATACACACAATCATTGGGGGCCGACGGGCCCCCCGGGTCGTACTCGGATATCGAGCAGAGCGACCTGTTCCTTGTCATCGGCGCGAACATGGCCGACTGCCATCCGATTCTGTTCCTGCGCATGGCCGACCGGCTCGGCAGTGGAGCTCGGTTGATCGTGGTCGACCCGCGCCGTACCGCCACCGCCGAACGCGCAGATTTGTTCCTGCAGATCAGTCCGGGAACCGACCTGGCCCTGCTCAACGGACTGCTGCATCTGCTTGTCGAAAACGGTGATATCGACTCCGAATTCATCGCTCAACACACCGAGGGCTGGGCAGGAATGCCAGAGTTCCTCGGCGGCTACGCGCCGCCGGTGGTGGCGGCGATCACGGGGCTGGCCGAGGACGACATCCGCACTGCCGCTCGGTGGATCGGGGAGGCGCGCGAATGGATGACGCTGTGGACGATGGGCCTCAACCAGAGCACGCATGGCACCTGGAACACCAACGCCATCTGCAACATTCATCTGGCTACCGGAGCAATCTCTCGCCCCGGTAGTGGACCGTTCTCGCTGACCGGTCAGCCCAATGCGATGGGTGGCAGGGAAATGGGCTACATGGGCCCGGGGTTGCCGGGCCAGCGATCCGTGAAATCCGCCGCAGATCGAGACTTCGTCGAGAGGCGATGGGGCCTCGCGCCCGGATCCCTTCGCACGGACTTCGGTGCCGGCACGGTCGACATGTTCGCGCAGATGGCTGCGGGAGACATCAAAGCATGCTGGATTATCTGCACGAATCCCGTTGCCTCGGTGGCTAATCGGCAGAACGTGATTGACGGTCTGCGACGCGCCGAGCTGGTGATTACCCAGGACGCGTTCCTGGCGACGGCCACCAACGACTACGCCGATGTGCTGTTGCCCGCAGCCCTGTGGGCCGAATCCGATGGCGTATCGGTCAACTCGGAGCGCACGGTGACCCTGACCAACCGGGCCGTCGACGCACCGGGCGATGCCCAACCCGACTGGCGTTTGATCTGCGATGTCGCCACCGCGATGGGGTTCGGCGATGCGTTCGACTACTCCTCCAGCGAGGAGGTCTTCGAGGAGATCCGCGCATTTTGGAATCCACGTACCGGGTATGACCTGCGGGGCGTGAGCTATGCCCGGTTGCGACAGGGGCCGGTGCAATGGCCGTGCCCGCCCGAGAATGCGGGGGACCGTAACCCGATTCGCTACCTGAATGACGGAATCAGCCAGGATCTGTACCTCGATGAGAACGGCACCATGCCTCGGCTGGCGTTCCCGACCCCGTCTCGCCGGGCGGTGTTCCACGCCCGGGCGCACCGCGATCCCGCGGAACTCGCGGGCGACGGATATCCCATGGTCATGAATACTGGTCGTTTGCAACATCATTGGCACACACTCACCAAGACTGGTCGCATCAAGGCTCTCGACCGACTCCATCCGTCACCCTTTGTGGAGATCCATCCGCATGACGCCGTGACCCTCGGGATCGCTGAGGGTGATGTTGTCGAAATCGCCTCGCGCCGCGGCCGTGCGGAGCTGCCCGCGATCATCAGCGACAGGACCAGGCGCGGCAGCTGTTTCGTCCCCTTCCACTGGAATGACGCGCAGGGGCCCGGCCTGGCGATCAACGCGGTGACCAACGATGCCGTCGACCCGGATTCGCTGCAACCCGAGTTCAAGGTCAGCGCCGTCGCGTTGCGCCCCACCGGGCGGACAATCATCGATACCGCGCCCGACACGCCCGCACAAGCGCTGGGGGACATAGCAATTCTGTGGACATCGCAGACCGGCAACGCCGAGATCGCGGCCACCTCGGTGCACAAGCTGCTGGCGACGGCAGGGATCCGTGCGACGATCACCGCGATGGACGAGTGTGACCCTGCCGATCTCGGCGAGGTCCGCACGGCAGTGCTCATCGCCAGCAGCTTTGGCGAGGGTGGGCCACCCGATAACGGCGCGCGATTCTGGTCGACGCTCTCCGGCGAGACAAAGCCCCTCAAGCACATGCGTTATGCGGTGCTGGGGTTCGGTGACCGCGCATACGCGGATTTCTGTGGCCACGCGAAGGCGCTCGACGCCCGGTTACACGAGCTCGGCGCTACCCCGGTGCTCGGCCGGGTGGACGGCGAGGCCACCGACCGGTCGCTGGTCGCATCGTGGACCGCGGATCTGCTGGAGGCAATCGGGGAAGGCACGGCCGCCAGCACCGAGGCGGTCAAGCGATTGCGCAGCGACGGGCTGCCGGTGGCCGTGCCGGAAATGTTCACCCGCAACGCGCCCATCCTGGCGGCGCTGTCACATAACGAGATTCTGTCGGCGCCGGGATCCGACAAGGAGGTGCGGCGCATCGAGTTCGACCTGACCGGCCATGATGTCGACTACTCGGTGGGCGACGCCCTCGGGATCTATCCGACCAACCGCGATGAAGACGTTCAACGCTGGCTCGCCGCAACCGGTTTCGATGCAGAGATGCCGATCGCGATCGATGGGGGTGAACTCCCGTTGGCCACCGCGCTCGCCAGTCATTACGACATATGTCGCGTCACGGACGATCTGTTGCGCTTCATCGCCGACCGGCGAGGCGACAGACGCGTCGTCAAGTTGTTGCGTGGTGCCGACACCGCGGTGCGTGAGCTGTGGCTGCAGGGACGCAATGCCCTTGACGTGCTTCACGAATTTCCCATCCGCGCCGACATCGATGAGTGGCAGCAGGTTCTCATCAGGCTCACTCCCCGCCAGTACTCAATCTCGTCAAGCCCCCTGGTCAGCCCGAAGTCCGTCGCGTTGACGGTCTCCATCGTCCGGTACCGCGGACCGGACGGCTCGGCCCGCGGAGGTGTGGGGTCGACCTTCCTGGCCGACCGCGCGCAGACCCTTCCCGTCCCGATCTTCCTGCAACGATCACCGCACTTTCGCCCGCCCGGTACCTCGGATACGCCGATGATCATGATCGGGCCCGGAACCGGTATCGCCCCCTTCCGCGGGTTCCTCCAAGAACGTCGCGCACTCGGACACACCGGACCCAATTGGCTGTTCTTTGGCGATCAGCACCGCACCCAGCACTTCTACTACCGCGAGGAGCTCGACGGCTTCCTGCGCGACGGCTCCCTGCGGCGACTCGATCTCGCGTTCTCGCGCGACCAGCAGAAACGCATCTACGTCCAGCACCGCATGATGGAGCAAGGGGCACAGATGTGGCGCTGGCTCGCCGAGGGCGCACACCTCTACGTGTGCGGTGATGCCAGCCGCATGGCCAAAGACGTCGACGGCGCGTTGCTCACGATCGCACAGAAGCACGGGCGGCTGTCGGGCGAAGAGGCCCTCGAGTTCCGCAAGGGACTCGTGGCCGAGAAACGTTACGTCCGCGACGTGTACTGACCGCTCTCGCGCTATATTCGTCACGCGCGATGGATCTCGCCGGGGCTTGTCCCGAACCGCCACTGACGGCTGATAGTTCCTGTGTTGATGAGTCGTAACACGATGGGACCGAATGTGACAGGTGGACAACGCGAGGAGTTCGCGCGACCCCTACATCTGCGGCCGTATGCGCTGCTGTGGGTTTTTCTCGGCGGAGTGTGTGGAACCGGGCTGCGGTACTGGTTCGAGCAGATGTGGCCGGCCTCCGGTGCGTCGTGGCCCTGGGGAACATTCGCGGTCAACCTGACCGGAGCGTTCGTCCTCGGCGCGCTGCTGGAGACCCTCACGCTGCTGGGTCCCGACGGCGGCTGGCGCCAGCGCGCCCGGTTGTTTCTTGGCACGGGTGTCTGCGGCGCCTTCACCACCTACAGCGCACTGGCGCTGGAGATCAGCACGCTCGCCCGCAACGGATTTCCGGGTACGGCAGTCGGGTACGCGGTGGTCAGCGTCGCCGCGGGTTTGGCCGCCGCGATGGCCGGGATAGCCGCTGCCGCACAAGCCCTCGCACGGTACGCGGGAGGTTCGGCGTGACGGTCATCGCCGTGATACTCGCCGGGGCCCTGGGCGCGGTGTTGCGATTCGTCGTCGATTCCGCCATCAAACATCGACGGGCCCACCCCTTTCCCTGGGCGACGCTACTCATCAATCTCACCGGGTCGGCCGTCATCGGGGTACTGGCGGGAGCGGTGATCTTTCACCATTCGCCGTCAACACTGCTGACAGTCCTGGGAACGGGTTTCTGCGGTGGCTATACAACCTTCAGCACCGCCAGCGTCGAGTCGGTGCGACTCATCGAGCGGCGTGAATGGTCCCTGGCCCTGTACAACACGCTCGGCACGCTGTTGGGCACCGTGGGCGCATGTGCCGGGGGACTAGCGCTGGCATGGTCGATGGCGTGAGGATGTGACTATGACCGACGAGCCCGATGTGCATCTGGTGGTCGGATGGGACAGATACCCGCCGAGCACTGCCGCGCTGCACTTCGGGATCGATCTGGCTCGGCGGCTGGGCGCGTGCGTACACGTGGTGCACATCCTGGACATGGACGATGAACCATCGGATCCGGACACGGACAGTTGGGAAGTTCAGGCGGGCACCGCTGTTGCCGCCGCCGAGGCCGAGGCGCTGGAAGAGCTCTCCGGCCAGGAAGTGGCGTGGAAATACCATCGCGCCCATGGGCCCGCAACCGCGGCGCTTCTCGGCGTGGCGCACCAGTACGCGGCGTTGATGATCATCCTGGGCAGCCCGCGTGGAGGACCGGCTTCTGCGTGGGACGCACTGCTCGGGCAGTCTGTGTCGCATCGCCTCATCGGTGCCAAGCAGGTTCCACTCGTCCTGGTACCTGTCACCTGAGGCGATCGCAGAGCGAATTTTCCTCCTGTAGCCTGGCTCGGTGCCTAGCAAATCCCAAAACCGGTCATCGGTGGACCGGGGTCCCGTCACGATCGACGGGGTGACGGTGAGGTTGCGGGCGCCCCGGCTTGCGGACGGCTCATCCTGGCGCAAGACCGCGTTGACCTTCGCCGAACGGCTCTCACCGGCGTTCAACCGTGATGACATGGACTGGGAGAGTGCACATTCGGCGGTGATCTGGGTGGACACCTGGCGTTCGGCTCGTGCGGATGCGCGCGCCGGGGGAGCCTCATATCTGCTGCTAAGGATCGACGGGGGCGCGGAAAGGGTCGTCGGCCATTTCTCGATGACCGGAACAGATCCACGAACCGGCGGCGCCGAGATCTCCAGCTGGGCAGCGGATGTTCCTTCGGCGGTGAGCACGTGGGCACAGCTGACCACGGTGCTTTCCGCGTTCGAAGAAAATCCCGCCATCCCGCACGCGCTGGCGCCGACCGCGGTATCGAACGTGCGCGCAAACAGATTCTCGCACTCCATGGGTTGGACCCAGCTACAGACACGTCGGGCCCTGCGCACATACGACGGGCAGGTATCGGACCATCACATGTGGATTCTCGCCAATACGGCCGGGTACCGTGCCTGGGCCAGGCGCCGACTCTCGGAAATTCCGATCACGAGAACACCTTCGACCCTTCCGAGGGCCGGTCGGCCGGGTGCCGAGTATCTGGTGGCGTGGGCCCGATTCGCGGTTATCCGCACCCGTCAACGGATCGGTACCGCGCTGCGAACGACACCACCCGAGCGTGCACTCGAAATATCCTCCACCGGTGGGGAAGTGGTGCAGGTCGAGCCGGCCGGTCGTGGGCGATACCGGGTGACGGTGGCCGCACGACCTGGCGGTTCAATTGATGTCCATTCCGACTTCGGCACGTCGACAACGGAATTGGTGCCACGATTCGAGTCGCGGATATCAGAAGACGCCCGCGTTTCGGCGTTGTCCGCACTCGCGATCCACCTGACAGCTCGCCCCGACCGGTCGCGCCGGACGGTCATCGCGGTCAGTGACGCCGACACCGCCCTTGCGGACCGGCTCGCCACGCTTGGTTTCATCGACGAGGGTGACGCGCCGCCGACCCTGGGCGCCGACGGTGTCGCGCTTCGGATGTGGACTCTACTGGCGAGTGCGCAGCTAAAATAGACACCCTGTACACCGCAATCGCCTTCTCGCAGTGGTCTATTAATCGCCATCTCGCTTCCGGTCCGGTGCGCTAGCCTGCCGAGGTGCGTGCAAACGATGGACCCGCCCCGCCATCCCCGGGGCCGGTTGAAATCGACGGTATGACGGTCATGCTGCGCACTCCGCGGTTCTCCGATGGTGCATCGTGGCGGGAAACCAACCTGCGCTACGAGACGCGGCTGGCACCGGCGTTCGGCCGCACGGATATGTCGTGGTCGGCGGCGCACTCGCCATACATGTGGGTTCATACCTGGAAGCAGGCACTCTCCGACACGGCACAGGGTTGGGTTTCTCATGTGCTCGTGCACCTCGATGGATGCCGTGAGCACGTGGTCGGCCACCTCGCCATGGCCGGACGGCACCCACGAACGGGCGGTACCGAGGTCTCAACATGGACCGCCGGTGTTCCGCACACGGTCACCATGTGGGCGCAGGCATCGCTGATCATCGCCGGTTTCGAGGCCAATCCGAACATTCCGCACGCGGTGGCACCGCTGGCGGTTCAGAACGTTCCGGTGCAACGACTGGCCCAGGCCGTGGGCTGGTCGGAGCTGCAGACATGCCGCAAGCTGCGCATGTACGACGGAAAGCCCACCGATCATCAGATTTGGTTTCAGAGCAATACCCCAGAGAACCTGGCCGCGCTAGGGCACACGCGAGACACGTTTGCGCGCAACGCAACTACCCGGGTGTCCGAATACCGATCGGGGGTTTCCTGGAGCGACCTCATGGCGCGCGGGCACTACGAACTGCGCAACTGGGGCCGGCGCGCGACACCCGCCGCAAATAGCCGAGTCGCCGTGGATTTTTCGGGTAAGACCACGGGATGCGTCGAGATCTCCGTCGATCCGGGCAGCTCCACCACCGAGCTCATCAGTCGGCCGCATCCTGGTGTTTCCGAGGACATGCTCACCCCGACTGTCGCTGATCTGGCTGGGCGCTTGACGCATGCTCCGTCATCTACCAGGCGGATCGTGGTTGCGGCGCGCGCCGATGACCAGCCCCTGATCGAGGCCCTCGCCGCACACGGTTTCCAGAACGAGGGGCCTACTCTCACCACCCTTGGCGAGGTCGCCGTTACGCGTCTTCTGTGGGCCTACGTCAGCGAAGGCTAATCGCTCCGGCCGCGCGCATACGCCTCGGCCAGCAGCGGACGGACCGCTTCACCGAAGGTGTCTTCACCGGGATTGACCACGCATACCCATTTGGCTCCGGCGTACTCGGGATGGGGGAGAACTCGGTCGAACTCGGTGTAGTCGGTATCGGACGATTCGTCGTCTCGGCGCGCGACGACCTTGGCGAAAGTGTCGCCGCTGACCCCGATGTTGAGCCGGTACACCGAGGGCCGACCCAGATCGGAGTACGTGTCGAACGCCTCGTTCGACATCAGGGTGATGACGGGCATCTGGCGTTCGGAGCCACGGAAGAAGAACCAATTGCCCTGCACAACCTCGTGCTGAAGGTCTGGGAAGGTCGTGACGATGTATTCGATGATGGCGCCCTCATCCATAACACCGAACCTACCGGCCTAGGCTGCTGACATGTTGCGAGCGGGAATCGTCGTCACGGGTACGGAGGTCCTCACCGGGCGGGTGGCCGATGCGAATGGCCCGTGGCTTTCCGAACATCTGCGGGAGGTGGGCGTCGATGTCGCACACATCTGCGTGTGCGGAGACCGCAAAGAGGATCTGACGGCACAACTGCGGTTTCTCGCCCATCAAGGTGTTGACCTCATCGTCACATCCGGCGGCCTGGGGCCCACAGCCGACGACATGACGCTACCCACAGTGGCTGAATTTGCCGGAACCACACTTGTTTTCGATGCTGCCTTGGAAGAGGCCATCATGGATCGGCTGCGGCCGATGGCAAATCGTTGGGACAACGTGGACTGGGAGGCGCTGCGCGTCGGCATCGCCAAACAGGCGCTCGTGCCGGCGCAGGGACAGGTACTTGACCCGGTGGGCACCGCGCCGGGAGCGATCATGAGCACGGGTGACGTCCTCATCGTGGTGCTGCCCGGACCTCCACATGAGCTCCAGCGAATGTGGCCGTCGGCAGTGGAGTCCGGGCCCTTCCGGGCTCTCCTCGGCGATGATGTCATGGCCATCGAGCAGACGACGCTGCGCTTGTACGGAATCACCGAGCCCGATATCGCCGAGACACTGCGCCTGGCCGAAAGCGCGTTGGGAGACCTTGCCGCACTGGAGGTCACCACCTGCCTGCGACGCAGCGAGGTCGAGGTGGTCACCCGATTCGAGGCCTCTGCCCAGCATCTGTGGACCCGCCTCTACGAGTTCATTCAGGCCCGCCATGGTGCGGCACTGTTTTCCTCGGACGGTTCGACCGTCGACCAACTGGTCGCCGGGTTGCTGCGCGGAAGGCGCCTGGCCGTGGCGGAGTCTTGCACGGCGGGGCTGTTGGGAGCGCGGATAGCCGATGTACCGGGCTCCTCGGAATACTTCCTGGGCGGGGTGATCAGCTACGCGAACGATGTCAAAATTGGCCAGCTGCATGTGGATCCGCAGCTCATCGCCGATCACGGTGCGGTGTCTCCGCAGGTCGCCGAGGCCATGGTGGACGGTGCGTTGAAGGCGCTGGGTGCCGATATCGCGATGTCGACGACGGGTGTGGCCGGCCCCGGCGGTGGAACGCCGGAGAAGCCGGTGGGCACGGTGTGTTTCTGTGTGAAGACGGCGGAGGGGGCGAGGGCCGACCTCCGTGTCGTTATCCCGGGAAACCGCAGCCAGGTTCGTGAGCGTTCCACCACTGTGGCCTTGCATCTGTTGCGCGGATTGCTGCTGCGGTAGCCCTACTGGTCAAAGGGGGCGGCCTTGACCAGCAGCGGGAACGCCGCATAGCGGGTCAGCCACGCGGCGCGGCCGTTCGGTACCGCGGCACCCTCGGCGGTCCAGGCCTTGAGCATGTGCCGCTTGAATTCCAGCCGCGGATGCCGCTGCAGCAGCTCGCCCACCCAACCGGCATCGAGATCCGACAGCCGTAGTCCGAAGACATCGGTTCCCGCGCCGGCCGACACGAATCCGCCTGGATCTGAGAGGTTTTCGCTGGCCCCAAGGGTGATGTGCGCTGCGATCGCGGCGCCGACCGCCTGCGCGCGGTCCTCGGAGGCACCTCGATCCCTGACGAACTGTGCGGCACGCTCGCCGCCGACCACGGCGAAGCACCGTCCGGGTGTCGGATGCTCAAGGTGCAGATCGTGCAACAGGCTCGCGATGTAGACGAGTTCGTCATCGACCTGTACGCCATCGAACGCGGCGAGCGCCTTTCCGAAAAAGTAGGTGCGGTATGAGTGTTCGAGTACGTGCGGTGTCACCGAGTCACGTGCCTCCTGCTCGGCGGCACGCGCGAGCGCGGAATCGGGTACCGCGATCGACCCGAATTCGACGCGCCCCTGCCCGCGCCGGCCCATCCGCGTCTTGACAGCATCGCCGACCATTGCGGGCAACGCACGAAACAAGCGTCCCAACAACACCCGGCGCTGGGCCGCCGAGACCTCGCCGCCGGTCCGCGTCGCCCAGTGCCAGTCCAATTCGATCGTCATGGCCTCAGTCAAGGCCGGTGCACCCGAAACGACCAGTGGCATGAATGCCACAGATGCTCGGATTTATGCCATAGTGAGCCATGGGCACCAAGACGGTGGCGGCACTGGCGCTCGACGGCGTCATCACCTACGACCTGGCGTGCGCCGTGCAGATGTTCCGAAGGGGTCCTGGGCGATCCGGCCAGCCGGATGGTTTCGATCTGGTCACCTGCGGCCATCGACCCGGAAGTGTCTGGACTCCAGACGGTTTCAATCTCGACGTGGAGCATGGCATCGATGCGCTGGAGAGCGCCGACATCGTGGTGGTTCCCGCTCGGGCACCGCACGACTATCCGCCACCCGATGAAGTGCTGAACGCTTTGGTAAGCGCACACCAGCGCGGCGCGGTGATTTTCAGCATCTGCCTGGGCGCCTTCGTTCTCGCGGCCGCGGGCCTGCTGGATGGACGCCCCGCCACCACGCATTGGGAGTACTGCGATGACATGCGCACGCTCTATCCGCAGGTCGATCTCCGGCCCGATGCGCTGTACGTGGACGATGGGGACATCCTCACCTCGGCGGGGCTCTCGGCGGGCATGGACCTGTGTCTGCATGTGGTGCGACGCGAGCTGGGGGCGGCCGCGGCATCGGAGATGGCCCGGTGGAACGTGATGGCGCCCCATCGCGACGGTGGACAGGCCCAGTTCATTCCGCCGACCAAGACCTCTCACGACTGCACCGGCCTCGGCCCGACCCTGAGCTGGGCTTCTGAGCGTCTCGCCGATATCGACGATGTGTCCGCACTGGCGCGGTACGCGCATTTGAGCCTTCGCACGTTCAACCGGCGCTTCGGTGAGGAAGTCGGCACCACGCCCAAGCGGTGGCTCGATGTGCAGCGCGCCACCCGCGCTCGCGAATTGTTGGAGAACACCGATATGACCATGGAATCCATTGCCGCACAATGTGGTTTTGGCAGCGTGACGGCCATGCGAACGCATCTGCGCAGGGTCACCGCGACAACGCCGAGCGCCTACCGCCGGGCATTCCGGCGATAGGCGTCTCGCGGTTAGCGGGCTACGTGCGGCATCAGCGCATTCGGGGGAATCGCGCCGAACTTGCCCGCCTGATAGTCCTCAACCGCCTGGATCAACTCGGCCTTGGTGTTCATCACGAACGGTCCGTAGGCCACCACACGCTCACGGATGGGGCGGCCGCCGAGCATGAGCACTTCCAATGCCGGGCGGTTCCCATCCTGATCTGCTTCGGCCTGCACCGTGATTCGATCGCCGGGGCCGAGCACGGCGAGTTGCCCCTGCTCGATCGGGTGTCCCAACGTGCCCACTGAGCCACGTCCGGACAGCACGTAGATGAGCGCGTTGAACTCCCGGTTCCAAGGCACGTTCAGCTGCGCACCCGGCTGGATCGTCGCATGCGCCAGGGTGATTGGCGTGTGTGTGCTGCCTGGACCATGATGGTCCCCGATGTCTCCGGCGATGATCCGCACCAGTGCGCCGCCATCCGGCGAGCTCACCAACGTGGTTTGCGCCCCCTCGATGGACTGGTAGGCCGGAGCCAGGAACTTATCGCGAGCAGGCAGGTTGACCCAGAGCTGGATGCCGTGGAAAATTCCGCCACTCTCCACCAATTCTGCTGGGGGAGTTTCGATATGCAAGATTCCGGACCCAGCGGTCATCCATTGGGTGGCTCCGTCGTGAATGAGTCCGCCCCCGCCGTGGGAGTCCTGATGAGCGAACCTGCCGTCGATCATGTAGGTGACGGTTTCGAATCCGCGATGAGGGTGCCAATCCGTTCCGCGCGGCTCGCCCGGTTCGTAGTCGACCTCGCCCATTTGGTCCATATGAATGAATGGGTCCAACTCGGCGGATGGCACGCCCCCGAAGGCGCGCACGACGGGGAAGCCTTCGCCCTCGTATCCGCGGGGCCCACTGGTGATGGACCGCACCGCGCGTTCGGTATCGGAGGGTTCGGGCGCGGGGATTCGCGGCAGAGTCAGGGCGTCCATTGACGACACGGTGATGGCTGGCATGAAAACCTCCTGGTGAGAGTTCCTATGCCTCATTAACCGGACTGCAGTCCGATTTATTCCGGCGGCGCACTCCCGGCGGACAGGGCGGCCGAGGTGGCCGCCGCGACCGTCTCGCCCGCGGCCAGCAGCGGCTCCGGGCTGCGTAGCGCTCGGCTCAACACGAACGCACCCTCCAGGCTGGTGATGAATCCCAGCATGAGACGCCTGCGCACCTCGTGCGGCAGACCTGATCCGGAGATGTGTTCGGCACCTTGATCGATCCAGTCCGCGAAGACGTCGGCGGTGGCTCGACGGAGAAGGTCGTCAGTGCTCGCCACTTCAAGGGCGATGGTGGCGATGGGGCAGGCGTCGGCATAGTCGGTCGCGATGAGATTGTCGGCCGCCGCCGCGAACGCGGTGCGGATGGTGGCAGGCAGATCGGGACCGCCCTGATCGAAGAGCGCCAGCACCAGATCCCGATACATCGCGCCGGCGGTCCGAATCGCCTCGTCTGCCAGTTGCACCTTTCCTCCGGGGAAGAAGTGATAAATCGATCCGAAGGGCGCACCCGCACTCTGCGCGATCTGTTTGAGCCCAGTACCGGTCATGCCCTGACGACGGAACAACTCGCAGGTGGCGGCGATGATGCGGTCGCGTGTGTCGGCAGCCATGGTGCGTCCTTTCGGGGCCTTGTATCCGGCTTCGTCGCATTGTACGGTCCTAACTAGAACGTTCTATCAAGTTGGTGCGACTCGGAGGGCGTAGCGATGGACAAAGTGCTGAAGTACCTGGCGATCCTTACCGGCGTGGTCTGCGTGGCCATCGGCCTCTATCACCTCATCGGGGGAGCCGGAACGGTCATCGGTGGGGGTGACATCACCGCGAGCACCGACAGCCAGGAGCGCTTCTTCTCCGGGCTGTTCGCCGTCTACGGCGTGGCCTGGATCTGGGTGGCCCGCCAGTCGCCCATTCCTGGCATCGCCGTCCGGTTCCTCGCCGCCGGGCTGCTGGTGGGCGGGCTTGGCCGGGTGGCCTCACTCATCGACTCGGGACAACCACACCCGTTTTGGATCGTCATGCTTGCCGTCGAAATCCTGATTCCCGCACTGTTTTTCGCCATTGCGGGCGCAGACGAGAAGGCGCGTTGACTCCGTAAAAACAATATGCGAGTTCAGATTTCGCAACCGCTAGAGTGCGTAGTACCGACAGCACAATGTGTTTATCAAGCACTCTAGGAGGAAGCTATGCGGTTCACCTTCGCCGAGGCCATGACCGATCCGTCGTACTACATTCCCTTGGCTCAGGCGGCCGAGGCGGCCGGCTACCACGGTATGACCATCGCCGACAGCCTGGCGTATCCCTACGAGTCGGATGCGAAGTATCCGTACACGCCCGATGGGAACCGCGAATTCCTGGAAGACAAACCGTTCATCGAGGCATTGACCCTCACCGCGGCCCTCGGCGCGGTGACCTCCACGCTGCGGTTCAACATCTTCGTGCTCAAATTGCCGATCCGGCCGCCCGCCCTGGTGGCCAAGCAGGCCTCGTCCATCGCGGCACTGACGGGTAATCGTCTGGGTCTCGGCGTGGGCACCAGCCCGTGGCCCGAGGACTACGAACTGATGAATGTGCCCTTCGCCAAGCGTGGTAAGCGCATGGACGAATGTATCGAGATCATCCAGGGGCTGACCACCGGTGACTACTTCGAATTCCACGGCGAGTTCTACGACATTCCCAAGACCAAGATGTGTCCCGCGCCGACCCAGCCCATCCCGATCCTGATCGGTGGACATGCCGACGCCGCACTGCGTCGCGCCGCGCGGTGCGATGGCTGGATGCACGGTGGGGGTACCGAGGATCTGGACGAGCTGCTGGCCAAGCTCAACAAGTTCCGTGAAGAAGAGGGGACGGCCGACAAGCCCTTTGAGGTCCACGTCATCTCCGTCGACGGGTTCACGGTGGACGGCGTGAAACGCCTGGAGGACAAGGGCGTCACCGATGTCATCGTCGGCTTCCGGATTCCGTACATCGTCGGGCCGGACACCGAGCCACTGGAGACGAAGATCCGAAACCTGGAGGGCTTCGCCGAGCACGTCGTCTCGAAGGTCAACCCCTAGCGGTACTTTCCGTGAGCTGGACGAACCCCCAGCTCACGGATGCACCCACGGAACGCATGCGACCGTTGACAGATATTCAACGCAAGCGTTAAATATCAACCATGAGCACACGCGCTAGCTTGGCCTCGGCGGTCGTCTACCAGGACCCATCGGCAGCCCTCGACTGGCTGGAGAAGGCCTTCGGTTTCGAACGGTCCATGGTCATCACCGACAACGACGGCAAGATTGAGCATTCCGAGATGCGTTTCGGGGATGGCTATCTGATGGTCGGATCCGAGTGGGACGCCAGCGTCGCCAGCCCGAAAACTGTGGGCGGCAGATGTACCCAGACAATCCATGTTCAGATCGACAGCGATATCGACACCCACTGCGAGCAGGCCGAGGCAGCCGGTGCCACGATCTTGATGCGTCCGGCCGACCAGTTCTACGGCGATCGGGTGTACCGGGCCCAGGACCCCGAGGGGCACGTCTGGACGTTCGGCCAGTCGGTGCGGACGGTCTCGCGCGAGGATGCCGAGAAAGCGAGCGGTCTGAACATCGAGGGCTGGGTTTGACCCGGCCTTCTCAGGGGCTCGCGAGCATAGATCGCACACTCACCGCGCTGGCCGATCCCAATCGACGAAGAATCGTTGAGGTGCTGCGGGATCGTCCGTGTCGCGCGGGGGAGATCGCACAAGCCGTCGGCCTGAGCCCCGCCGCGCTCAGCAGGCACCTGCGGACCCTCAAGGCCAGCGAGCTGGTCGAGGAATCTCACCCCGAATTCGACGCGCGAGTGCGCATCTACACATTGCGACCCGCGCCCGTGGCGGAACTGAAGGCATGGCTCAACGAGATCGAGAAGCTCTGGGCCACCCAACTTTCCGCTTTCAAGGAGCACATCGAACGTGGGCAGGCCTGATGACATCACGCGTGCTGGTGTCGCTGCGGGTACGTGCCACTCCGGAGCGTGCATTCGAGGTATTCGTCCATGACATCGGAAGCTGGTGGCAGCCCAACACGCTGTTCCGATTCACCCGGCGCTCCGGCGTCCTCACGATCGAACCGGAGCTCGGGGGCCGCTTCCTCGAGTCATACCCGGACGGCACCGAGTTCGAAATCGGCAGGGTCACAACGTGGGAACCCGGCAGTCGCCTCGGGTTCACGTGGCGCCAGGACACCTTCACCGAGGGGCAGATGACCACAGTGGAGGTCAGATTCGAGCCGATCAGGGACGAAACCCGGGTGACGGTCCAACATCTCGGCTGGGAAACGGTTCCGCAGGAACATGTTGCCCGCCATACCTTTCCCGACGGATTGTTCCTGCGCCGCCACGGCGAGTGGTGGCAGGAGCTGCTGGAGTCGCTGCGGACGCAGGTCGGGCCGCCTTAGGCGCTCAGGGGCTTCCCGGGGTGCGGAGCTGTGCCGCCAGCCACGGCAGTGCGTCCGAGAATGTTCGGCTGGCGAATTGCCAGGTGTGCCCGCTGATCATCTGGTGGATGGTGCACGATATCTGCACCTGTTGGGCAGCAGTGCACAGATCCGCCGCGGCACCGTCCCTGTCGTCATCGGTCACATCGTCATGCCCACCGATCCCCGTGGGGGTGTCGGCCGTGGGGCGCTTTGCACCGCTTGGCTTCTTGCTGTCTGCCGGAGGTATCGCGTCCTCGAACCATCCCGTGACATCGGTGTACGGGCCATGTTTGGCCATCACGGTGCGCGGGTCGAAGGCATCCCATCGCGCGGCATCACCGCCGTAGAGCCGCTCGATGGTCTGTTGCTTGGTTCCGGCGGTAGGCCCATGGTCACCGGCGATATCGACGAAGGTGGAGAACAGATCCGGATGCATGACCGTCAGGTCAATAGCGCAGGTGCCGCCCATCGACCAGCCGACAACAGCCCAATTGGCCGGGTCAGACGACCCGCCGAACTCCGAGACCACATAGGGGCGAACATCTTCGGTGAGGTGATCGGCGGCATTGCCGCGCGGGCCGTTGACACATTCGGTGTCGTTGTTGAAACTTCCCGCGACATCCACGAAGACGAATATCGGTGCTTGACCACCGTGGGATTTGGCGTAGTCGTCGATCATCTGGGTGGCGTTGCCCGTGCGGATCCAGTCGGCAGGAGTGTTGAACTCGCCGGCGATCATCATCACTACCGGCAGCCGCGGCGGGGTAGCGCCCGCGAACCAGGCCGGTGGGAGATAGACGTATTCACCTCGGTGCTTGAACCCGCTTGCGTCACCGGGGATGTCCACGTCGACAAGCTTGCCGGTACCGGGATTCGAATTGCGCAGACCCGCAAGCTCACTGATATCGATCTCGTTGGGAAGAGGGCCCGCTGAGACCGCACCCCAGGCGGCCTGCACGGTGGGGTAGTAGCCCACCCAGGCATTGAGCGCGACGAGTGCCGAAAGCAGCGTCAGCGGGATGGCCAACGCGGATATGCCGCGACGCCACCAGCGCGCACCCCGGAAGCCGATGACGGCAACCGCGACGGATGTGACGAACACACCGATCCATATCCACAGTTTGAAGGGCGCGGGGTCAGAGGCCAACCCTTCGGAGTTCGTGTAGATCCACGCCACCAACGCACCTACCGCGCCGACCGCTACGCTCACGGGCACCCACAGCAGGCGCCACCGGCGGGTGCGCCATCCGATGACCACCAGCAAGGTCACCACTGCAAGCACCTGGACGACCATCGGAAACCAACCACCGAGGGCCGAAATCCCGTGGCTGTACTGGTGGAAGTCGTTGGCAGGCAGCTGTGGAATAGGAGTCGGCGCCGGAGGGGGCATCGGCGTAGTCGGTGGCACGCTGACATTGTGATGAGGTTTCCTGGGAGGAAGCTGGACATGACCCAGAGTTATCTATCTGACGAGACGATCTCGGCGCTGTCCGCGGCCGAGCGACGAGACCTGATTCAGCGGCTGGAACGCCCGCTCAGCGAGGTGGCACCGCCGAATCTGGCCAGGTTTCGCGCACTGCGGCTGAGTTTGATGATCGGCGGAGCTATCGCGCTGATTCCCTGGATCACCTACCTGGCGTTCACGCTGCCGGAAAACTATGTGGCACAGCGTTGGACGGCGACATGGGTCGTCTTCGACATGCTGCTGGTGGCATTCATGGCGGCGACCGCCGTACTGGGTCTGCTGCGCCGTCAGTTGCTGGTGCTGACAGCGTTCACTACCGGTGTGCTGCTGATCTGCGACGCGTGGTTCGACGTGATGACAGCGGGCCCGGCGGAGCTGCACTGGGCGATCCTGGCCGCTGTCGCCGCCGAATTGCCGCTCGCGGCGGTGTTGATCCGGGGAGCGATGCTGATCACGCGGCTGACGATGACCCGGCTGTGGGTCATCGACCCGGGCGTGCCGCTGTGGCGCGTGCCGTTGCTGCCCTAACCGGTCACCAGCAGTGCGCGAACCCGTCGCAGTACTGCGGGAACCGATCGACGGGTATATCGAGCGGTTTGACGAACTGCAGGCTGAAGGGCTTCTTTGTCATACCTGGCTGGCCGCCGCATACCGCGCTGTGGATCGTGGTGTGCACCCCGGCGAGAGTCTCGTCATTGAAGACGTACTTCTCCTGGGTCGGCGCGAAGGTTCCGTCCGGGCAGGTCATGCCCTGTGGCCGCGCGTGCAGGAACGTCCATTGGCCGTCGGCGAGCTTGGCCACCGTGGAGTAGTTCTGCAGTCTGTCGTTGTGCTTGAGGATGTCGGGTGTCGCGCTGGTGACGGTGAGCGTGCAGCCGTCGGCCTGGATGGTGGGATCGGTGTAGTCGGACTGAATGCGGGTGCCTGAGGCCTGCACGCAGACCGCGGACAGCGTCCAGGAAACCTCGCCGAATCCTTCCTCGATCATCCGGTAAGTCCCGTCTGCCGGAGGCGCCACAGCCGACGCCGGGCTGGCGAATCCGACTCCGATCGCAAGGGCGGAGACGGTAACCATGAGCAGGGAAGTTGTGCGCACGGGATCAAGTATCGCAATGCTGCGGGCCGGTCACGCCGCAACCTCAGTCATTAGACGCGGCGTCCAATACGGCCACGACGAGATCGGCCACGGCTGCCATCCCGTCCGCGTTGGGGTGAAGTGGCGCCGGGCGCCAAGGCCACGGCAATCCGGGACGGGTAGTCCAGGGTCGCGCCGACCAGGCGTGATGGTCGGCGCTGGCCGCCGACGCACGCACGATCTCGCAGCCGGTGGCGTCGGCCGCGGTCGCGGTGGCCGCCGCGAGGCCCGCGGCGATGCGACGTCCGCTGATGGTCTCTGCCTGGGTGTATGGCGGCGCGAGCTCGCCTTCGGGTGGCAAGAGCGCGAGGTAATCGACGAAGATCACCCGTGCCTGCGGCGCGCGATTCCGCACCTGCTCACCTACCGCGCGCAGCGATTCACCCACAACCGCCAGTGCCGCATCCCGCTGGCCGGTGTCGAGCATGTCGACCAGCCCGCCTCCGATCACGGGCAGGGTACGCAGAAGACGCGGCAGGCACGCGGCCAGCAAGAACGGCACATAACCGACGTCGTTACCGCCGATCGTGACCGTCACCAGCTCCTCGGTGCCATCGAGCGCGTCGATCTGCGGTGCCGCAGTGTTCTGTGGGTCGGTCAGGACATGTGCCGTGGTCGCACCGGAGTAGGTGACATCGACCAGCTGATATCCCTTCCGTTCGGCAATGTGGTGCGGATAGTTGCGTGCCGAACGCCCGGCCAATCGAGGTGATCCCGGCGCACGTGGCAGGATGCCCGGTCCGGCTGCCATCGAACTTCCCAATGCCACATAGCGTCCCGCCATGATCCAAGCCTATCGGCGAATCAACCCGGCGAGTCTGCGCAGTGACGAGCTCACGCCATGAGGCCGCGGATCGTCCAATCGCAGCACCGGCCAGCCTTGTGTAGATGCCATGGCCGCGAGCCGGCCGCGCGGGTTGACCGGGCAGGGCTCACCGACAAGGGACATCAGATCGATGTCCTCCTCGCCGTCCGCATAGAAGTAACTGCGTTGCAAATCAACGCCATTGGATTCGCAGAACAGCGCGACCGCGGTCGCCTTGTTGCGTCCCCACACGATGGGTGTGCGGATACCGCCGGTGAGCAGCCCGTCGTCGTCGAGGTCGAAGTGGTTGCACAGCACGTGGGTTATTCCAAGATGGCGCGCTACCGGTTCGGCGTGAATGGTCAGGGCCGAAGAACTCAGCATCACGGTGTGGCCCTGTTGCTGATGCGCCCGCACACGCTCACACATCTGCGGATATATCATCGAGGCATTGTGCTGGTCGAAGATTCGCTCGCCGACGGCTTCGAGCTCGGACAGCGAGTCACCACGCAGGTATCCCGCAGCGCGTACTACCAATCGCTCGAACTCCATGCGGCCCAGCTTGTAGCGGAAAGTAGCCTCCAGCACCCCCAGAACCTCGCCGATGCTGGCCTGCCCACGGCGCATCCGATCGCGGGCGTGTGCCGTCGGGGTGAATCCGGCCACGAGAGTGCCGTCCAGGTCGAAGAAGGCTCCTACCTGCGGGCCTGTGGGGCTGAGCGCTATATCGGCCACCGGATCGGGTGCCGGGCTCACCGTCATGTGGGCCAATCTACCGTTGCACGCAACGCGCACCGGCCGTAGGCGACAAGATGGGGCATCCACCCGATAGTGGCAGGCAGGAGCAGTGATGGACCCCCAACCGGATCGGCCGCGCACACCTGCGCTCGTCACCAGGCGCAGGGTGCTGTCCGCTGGGGCGGCGTTGACGCTCGGTGCCGCGGCGATCACCGGGTGTTCGCCAAAAGACTCAGCAGACGTACCGACAGTGCCTCGATGGGAAGACCTGCGCCGCAGGCTATCCGGAATTCTCACGGTGCGCGGGGAGTCGGGGTCGGTCGATGCCGCACAGACGTTCAATCCCCTCTTCGATGTGAATCATCCTGGTGCGGTGGCCTTCTGCACTTCCGAGCAGGATGTGGCGCGTTGCGTGGAGTTCGCATCCAGCGCCGGGATACCCATAGCGGCGCGCAGCGGCGGCCATAGCTATGCCGGTTACTGCGTCCCGAACGACGGCCTCGTGGTCGATCTCGGGCGGATGGCGGCGGTTTCGGTGACCGGGACGCAGGCGACGGTCGGGTCCGGCGCGCGTCTGATCGATGTCTACGCAGGTATCTGGGCCGCAGGCCGGATGCTCGCCGGCGGCTCCTGCCCGACCGTCGGCATCGCCGGGTTGACTCTCGGCGGTGGGGTAGGGGTGCTCACCCGCAAGTTCGGACTCACGTGCGACCAACTGATATCGGCCCGCGCGGTGACCGCCGACGGTGAGATCCGAGTCGTGTCCTCGGATTCCGAGCCCGAGCTGTTCTGGGCCATCCGCGGAGTTGGTGGCGGAAACTTCTGCATTGCCACGGAGTTCACCTTCGAGACCGCCCAGGCAACCGAGCTCACGGTATTCACGCTCGACTTCACGCCCGGGAACGCAGGCGCGATCATGCGCCGGTGGCTCATGTTCATGAACGATGCGCCCGATGAACTGTGGACAACCTTGCACGCCGTCGCCGGACCCACACCGCAATGTCGGATCGTGGGATGTATCGCCAAGACCGACAATCCACGTGCGCTGGTCGATGCTCTCCGCAGCGCGATCGGCGTCAGCCCATCCGATCGATTCATTGCCGACATGTCCTTTCTCGATGCCATGAAGTTCATGGGCGGCTGCTCGACATTGACCGTGGCTCAGTGTCATCCGGCATGGACCGGCGACGGGACGGGGCAGCTGCAGCGCGAGGCTTTTGTGGCATCCTCCCGCATGGTCCCGGACGCGGCAGTCGACACCGCCAGAATCGAGTCGCTCCTGGTCGGGGAGCGCGGACTCACCTTCATCTTCGACAGCCTCGGAGGCGCCGTGAGTCGAATTTCGGCCGACGACACCGCCTTCCCGCATCGGCGGGCGGCCGCATCCATCCAGATCTACCACGGAGTCGGCGCGGAGCCCTCCGCCGCATACCGACGCGTGGACGAGGCGCGTGATCGGCTCGGAGAGATCTGTGGCGCGGCTGCCTACGTGAACTACATCGATCCTCGGCTACCCGATTGGGCCGCAGCATATTACGGTGGCAACCTGGCGCGGCTACGACGCGTTGCCTCCGCCTACGATCCGAACGGAGTCTTTGGGTTCGGGCAGGCTGTTCGGCCCTAATCGCGCCGCACACTCTGCTGCGCCTGCGCAATGAGCTCGCGCCAGCGGCCTTCCGGAAGCTCGTGCACCGCGGAGTCCCCGCCGTAGGCGCTCGAGATGACGACATCCGGGTCCAGGCTCCCCAACAGTTCCAGGCTCCTCGACAACTCATCGGCAGTGCCGCGCCCGGGGACCAGGAAGGTGGACCATGTGCCACCCTCGGTGGGGAACATGGTGTCCCCGGTGAAGAGGTACTTCTCGCCGTCCGCGCCGGTGACCAGATAGCTTGTGCTGCCGGCGGAATGTCCCGGCGTGGGGATGGCCTCTACGCCGTTGCCGTCCACATGACGCTCGTCGATGGGGACGTCAAGGTTCGCGTGCGCACCAATCTCGTTCCGCTCGTGGACCGATGCGTGCAGTCTCGAACCGAATCGCTGTTTCACGACGGCGAGCATGGGTCCGGCCTCGTCCTGATGCGACAGGTACTGGTGGGCCACCCCGCCAAGCTCTGCTAGCACCTCGAAGTCGGCCTCGGTGGCGGGACTGTAGAACAGCACGTTCCCCTCGGGACGCGTCCACAGGTAGGCGTGAGTGGTCAGCCCGGGGAACGGACTGTCCCTGCGTGTCTCCCACAGATCTGATCGAATCTGACGCACATTCGATGTTTTCGTTGTCATGAGCCCAGTGTTAAACCTCAAGTGAACTTGAGGTCAAGGGTCGAGCCCGGACTCTTGGGCCGACGCTAAGCGCGTGACTCGGCGAGTGCCGCGAGCCTGTCCACCGAGTCCTGCAGCCGCTCCGATGTGGTGCTGCGAGCCCGGGGCAGCCTGTTCTCGTCGGTCAGATTCGTCCAGTCGTAGGTATGGGTCACCCGCGTACGGCTGTCGCCAAGCGGCTCCAGTTCCCATCGCCATAGGTGACCAGGCGGTTTCTTGCCTACCTCCGAGGGTAACCACGCGATCCGGCGCGCCTCCTCGAACTCCACGATGTGGTTGTCGCGAACCCCACCGTTGGTGAGGGTCATCACGAATACGTCACCCACACCGTGAACACGTTGTCCGATGGCTGCCTGGGCAAGGTTCTCGTTGCCATCCCATTCTCGCTGCCGTGCGGCATCGGCGATGAACTCGAAGATCACCGCTGCGGGGGCATCCACCTCACGACTTGCCGAGACCACTCTGACGTCCTCAGTCATACGGTCCATCCAACCAGAGTTCTGGCGTCTAGCCGATCATCTCGCGAGTGATTTTGCGCGCCAGCGTTATCGGCGCCACGGTTTTCTCCATCTTGGATGCGGTCAGCGCACCGTCGTAAAACAGTTGCACGCGTCGGGCCACGTTGTCGGGGCGTGAAATCCCGGCCTCACGCAGCAGTGCGGTCACGGTCTCACGGAACCACTCACGATGCGCGCGTACCGGTTCCCATTCCGTGCCGGGGAATTCGGTGGCAGCGTTCGCGTACAGACACCCGCGGAAGTTTCTGGCATTCGCGGTAGTGGCGGCCAGATCAAAGAATGTCAGGACTTTTCCGATGGGATCGCGCAGTGTGGCGACCGCCGAGTTCCAGCGGTTGCGATCACGCTGATCCAATTCTTCGAGGTAGGCGACGATGAGGGCATCCTTGGATCCGTAGCTGCTGTACAGGCTCGCCTTGGCAACCCCCGCCTCGCGCAAGATCTGATCTATCCCCACCGCTCGAATTCCCTGCGCTGCAAAGAGATCTGCGGCCGCGCGAAGCAGTCGATCGGCGGGCGCGAGCACACGGGGAGTCGCGGTGGTCTCGGTGCCCGACGGTGCTGTGGTGGAACGCATGAGAGCAGGGTAGCCCACCGGGCCTCCATAGACAGACCGGTCTGTCCATGGAACCGTCATCTTCGTCGCACATCGAAGTCGTACACCGAAGTTAGGAAGAGTGACGTGACGCTGCATCTCTACGAGATCGCCCTTACCCCTGCCGATAAGACCGATCCCGCACTGCTTCTCAAAGACATCGACGGGCGAGTTCATCGCGGTGGCGGCGAATTGATCGAAGCGCAGGTGACACGCGAAGCTCGCCGTATCTTCGTCATCGCGGAGTTCGATGGGGAGGCGGCACCGTTGGACGCGGACTCTCTGCGCGTCGAGACGGTTTCGGGACCGCATCCGGTTCGCCTGGTGGGCGCGGACCTGGACCAGCTGAAGTCCGTGCGACCAGCCGCCGGATACCTGGTGGAATGGGACCTACCCGCGGACCTGGATATGCAGACCTATCTGGCGCGCAAGAAGGCCAAGGCGCCCAAGTACGCCGACGTACCTGAAGTCAGCTTCCTGCGGACCTACGTCCGTGAAGACATGGATAAGTGCCTGTGCTTCTACGACGCTCCCGACGAGGAGGCTGTGCTCCGTGCGCGCAAGGCCGTCGACACCCCGGTCGACAGACTGCATGGACTCGGAGATATCTCACTATGACGGCCGCCGTGGACAAGGGCATCGACGCGGCACTCGAACACGTCGGCGATGAGGTGGCCGCACGTGCGGCCGCTCTCGACGCCGATGAGACTGACGTACGCGCCGATATAGCCGCCCTGGGCGCTGAGGGTCTGTTCGATGCGGGTCTTGTCGGTGCTGACCTCGGTCCCATGGCGCGGGTGATCGAACGGGTAGCCGCCAGCAGTCTGGCCGTGGGCTTCTCGGCATGGGCTCATCGCATGACCATCGAGTATGTGAGCCTGGCACCGCAGGCGCTTCGTGCCGCATATCTGCCCGCCCTGACGGCCGGGCGCCGTGCGGGGGTCACCGCAATGGCAGCCGGTCTCAAACAGGTTGCGGGGTTGGGAGAGGTGCCGTTGCGTGCCACGATGCATCCCGACGGCCTACGCATCACCGGCCCGATCCGTTGGGCTTCCAACGTGTTCCCCGATGCGCTGATGGTGCTGCCCGCCTGCGGGGCGAACGGCGCCACCTTCGTGGTGGCGGCCGATGTCAACGCGGACGGGATACGCATCGAGCGACCACCGAACCTGATGGCATTGACGGCGACGGCCTCGACATCCCTGCAACTGGACAACCTCCATGTTCCTGCCGAGAACATCATCAGCGCAGACCTACCGGGCTTCGTCGCCAGAATCCGGCCGGCCTTTCTCCTGCTCCAGACCGCCTTCTGCACCGGAGTCAGCGGTGCGGCACTTGACGGTGCGCGATCCGCACGTGGTGAGCTCGCCGGACAGTTCACCACCGAAGTGGGCGAGCTCGCACGACGGAATCAGGCAGTGCGAGATCGCCTCTATGCCTTTGCGGCTGCACCATCGGCTCCGAGTATTGCGGAGCTTCTCCGCCTCCGGCTGGACGCCGCCGGCCTTGCCGGTCAGGCGTCGCGGTTGGAGGTCACCTTGGCAGGAGGTGCCGGTTACGCGCTGGGAACCCCGGCGAACCGGCGGTTTCGCGAGGCCGCCTTCCTGCCCATTCAATCACCCTCGGAAGGACAGCTGCGGTGGGAACTGAAGCAGTACGAATAACAAACGGCACCAGGTATTTCGGGTCAACAGCCGCCTTCCGTGACATCGACGTCCAGGTGACATCGGGCGAGTTCGTGGCTGTCCTGGGCCCAAGTGGGAGTGGCAAGTCCACCCTATTGCGCGTACTCGCGGGACTGGAAGAACTCAGCACCGGCACCGTGGTCTGGGCATCGGACGGTGGGCGACCACGAACGGGCGTCGTGTTTCAAGACGCCTTGCTGATGCCGTGGCTCACCGTCGCGGAGAACATCGCGTTCGCCAGGCGATTCGCGGCGCACCGGGGCGGCTTCGACGATGCGTACGTGGATGAGTTGTTGGGGCGCTTCGGGATACGACTGCTCTCGGACCGTTATCCCGATCAACTATCCGGCGGCCAGGCCCAACGTGTTTCGATCCTGCGCGCGGTGGCGACGCGTCCGCGGTTGCTACTCCTGGATGAACCGTTCAGTGCACTGGACCCGGCGACCCGGGCAGATCTACAGTCATGGCTGGCAGAGCTGGCCGGGGAGTTGGCGGTCACCGTCATCCTGGTTACCCATGACGTCGACGAAGCGTTGACACTCGCGCACAGGGTGGTCCTTTTGGGCGACGACGGACGCATACGTCAGCAGTGGTCGCTCGACAACAGTGCCGTGGGGGAGCGAGGCCGGATCCGCGAAGAAATCCTTGCTCAGTACCACCCGGCGGAGGCGGGGAGCGAGTGAGCGGCAACATCTCGCGTCGGGCTGTGCTCGCGGGAGCTGCTGGAATGACCACCACAGCAGGACTTTTCGGTGGGGCAGGGCTGATCCGCGCCGCTGCTTCCGATGCGTCGAACACCACGTCCCAACTGCGCATCGGGTATCTGCCGATCACCGACGCGGCACCGCTGCTACTCGCGCACGCGGCAGGGATGTATCCGGCCGGCGCCGTAAGCGCTGCCAAACCTGTGCTGTTCCGCAGCTGGGCCGCACTGGCGGAGGCCTTCATGGCACGGCAGATCGACGTGGCGCATCTGCTGATGCCCATGGCGATCCAGCTCCGACAGGTGCTGGGGCACGGTGTGCGCGTTCTGGGGTGGAATCACACCAACGGATCGGCGCTCACCGTGGCGCCGGATATCGAGCACTTGGAGGATCTCGCCGGCACCCAGGTGGCCATTCCATTCTGGTGGTCGATCCATAACATCGTCTTACAAGAGCTGTTGCGCGGCCACGGGTTACGGCCGGTGGTGCGGAGCACCGCCTCCCGCAGCCAGCGCACCGTTGAGCTCATCGTGATGAGCCCCTCCGATATGGTGCCCGCGCTGGCCAACCGATCCATCGGGGGATACGTTGTCGCCGATCCGTTCAACGCCATCGCACAGATCAAGAAGATCGGACGGATTCACACGTTTCTCGGAGATGTGTGGCGCGACCATGCCTGCTGTGTCCTCGTCACACGCGATGATGTGATCGCCGGCCGCGCGTCGGCCGTGCAGGGTGTCACCGACGCGGTGGTGGCTGCCCAGTTGCGGATAGATGGCGACAGAAAGTCGGCGGCGAGCACGCTCGGCGGCGGCAGGTACCTGCCGCAATCGGTGGCGGCGGTGCAGACGGCGTTGACCTACCCGAATCCGCCCTACCCGCTGAAACATCCGGACTGGCACCCGCAGCGTCTCGGCTTCCAGCCGTTTCCCTATCGGAGCTTCACGCAGCGGTTGGTCGAGTCGATGCACGACACCGTCGTCGATGGCGATCGC
>NZ_MAFC01000002.1 GCF_002013465.1 Mycobacterium sp. D16R12
GGATTCCTTGACCGGTTGGACCCGGCGCGATTACACGACGACCTCGTCGACGACACCTTCATCCGCAGCGCGATCGCCACCCACGGGGGGCCTGAAGCCTTCGGTATCACGGCCGATTTCACCCGAACAGAACAGGTACAGGCATGGTGAGCACCGTCGAGAGCACGTCCACGATTACTCGCGATGGCGGAGCCCCACCGCGGAGACCGCGAGTGCTCAGCAAGATCTGGCCTCCGGCATCGGCGATCGCCGCGAGCATGGCCCTCTGGTGGCTCGCGAGCTCAGTACTCAGCCAACCCCATTCGCTGCTACAACAGACGGCTCCGGACAAAGCACTGCCCGCAGCCATCGATCTGGTGAATCGTGGTGTGTTACTGCCGGATGTCGGAATAAGTCTGTGGCGGTTACTGATCGGGCTGAGCCTGGCCGCCGTGATCGGGGTTCCAGCGGGTCTGCTGCTCGGTGTGAGCACCACCGCTGAACGTGCCACACGTCCGGTGATCCAGTTTCTGCGGATGATCTCACCGCTGTCGTGGACGCCGATCGCGGTGGCCGTGTTCGGGATCGGCAGCCAGCCGGTCATTTTTCTCATCGCCGCGGCGTCGGTGTGGCCGATACTCATCAACACGACGGCGGGCGTCCATGGCATCGAACCCGGGTATCTGCATGTGGCACGGTCCTTTCATGCCACTCGCACCGAGCTCCTCACCACGGTGATACTTCCGGCCATCCGGGGCAACGTTCAGACCGGGGTGCGCATCGCCCTGGGCATCGCCTGGGTGGTCCTAGTTCCTGCCGAAATGCTCGGCGTGCGATCAGGTTTGGGCTATCAGATCCTCAACGCACGTGATCAGCTGGCTTACGATCAGGTGGTGGCCGTCATTCTTGTGATCGGCGTGCTCGGATACGCCCTGGATTCGGTGGCGCGACGAGTGCTGGCGCCGAGGTTTCGCGCACCTGGTGCCGGGTAGGCTCACACCAGCCGTACTACCCGATAGCAGAGGTGGTCCACATGAACACGCTCGCACGCCGACTGATGATCGTCGCCGCGGGAACGATACTCCCGCTCGCCGCGGTGTCCGGCATCGCACCGGCCATCGGCTCGGCGGATCCCATCGTGCCCAACTGTCCGGACGGATGGTGGGACCCGGTGGCCAACACCTGCCGACCAGCGGTAGCGACAACACCCTTGAACTGCGATAACGGTTGGTGGTGGGACCCGGTGGGCAACGTGTGCCGCCCACCGGTCATTCCACCTCAGTAGAGCGGCCTCACACCGCCAGGGCAGCGGTGGTGGCGGCGAACATGGTCGTCTTGATGGCGCCCAGGGTTCCGCTGCTCTTCCCGACCAGCGGACTCATCAGATCGACTGCGACGGTGAGTACCTCGTCTTCGGCCGCGGCCCGGTCGGCCAGACCCGCGGCAACGGCGGCGTCTCCGCCGTACCGATGCCCGGTGGTCATCGCGGTGACCGCTGTCTGCGGGGTCACCTTGGCCTGGATGAGGCTCGCCATTCCGGGTGTGAACGGGATGTTGATATCGACCTCGGGGAAGCACAAGTACCCACGGTCGGATCGCATCACCCGATAGTCATGGGCGACGGCGAGCATCGCCCCTGCTCCGAACGCGTGACCGTTGACCGCGGCGACGGTGGGCAGCGGGAGGGTGAGAACTCGACTCAAGAGCGCGTGCACGCGGCCGACGTACCAGTCAGATTGATCACCGTGCGACAGAAGCCAATCCAGATCGAGCCCGTTCGAGTAGAACTTTCCGGTTCCCACGGTGACCAATGGCTTGGCGTGTGTCAGCGCATCGTCGAGGAGCCCATTGACGGTATCGAGCCAATCGGGGGAGAAGCGGTTTTCGTCCACGCCGAGGTTCAGAACCGCGATGGTGTCGTGAAGTTCGAGGGTGGGGGTCATCCCGTATTTCCTTTCATTGTGGCGCCCTTCATTTTTGGGCGCACTGGTGGTGGATCGAGAGCAAGAATGGCGCGCACCGCGGCCTCCAGACGCGAGCGTGCCGCCGCATCGGGACGGCGGCGCCCCCGCAGCAGCAGGCCGGTCGGTAATCCCACGAGGCAGTCTTCGATGACCTGAACCGCACGGCCGTCCTCCCGGTCCCATAGGGCTCGCGACAACAGAATGAACAACGCGACGAGCATGGCGTCTACGCCCGCCATGGCATCGGCGACGTCGTCAGGAACATCGGGGCCCACAAGGTCCTCGCGCCGTACGCCGAGCACCAGGCGCGAAGATTCTGGGAATCGTTCGGCGAAGACGGCGGGGGTGTCGGCGGCCGCGACAACGGCGTTCACCGCGGTGACGTGGATAGGCGCACCTGCCGCGAACGCTGCATCGACGGCGTCACGTTGCATGGCGAGAAACCGCTCGGCAGCACGTAACCAGGCCCGTCCGACCATCGCACCGCGTGACCCGAAGGCGTGGTAGATGGCGCCGTTGGAAATCCCGGTAGCCAGCGAAACCGCCCGGACCGTCACGGCCGCAGGTCCCTCGTCTACCGCGATCCGCTCGGTGGCATCGAGCAGATCGTCGATCGAATGGATGCGTGGCCGCGGCACACCCGGAGAGTAACAGAGCGCTCGCTCTGTTACTGAAGCGGCCGACTCAAATAAATCTCCGACAATTACTACCGCAAGTAGTAATGACGTACTACTCTCCGTAGTAGGCACAAAGTCTCTTCCCGAGGGAGCAGCTATGGGTCAAGCAACGGAGCTTGCCAAGGCGGTCGATTCGCGCTACCACGCGGCGTCGGGCCTGCGAAGACAGATGAACAAGGTCTTCCCGACGCACTGGTCATTCCTGCTGGGTGAGATCGCGCTGTATAGCTTTGTAGTGCTGCTGCTCTCGGGCATCTATCTGGCCCTGTTCTTCGACCCGTCCATGGCCGAGGTCACCTACAACGGCGTCTACCAGCCGCTGCGCGGCATGCAGATGTCCAAGGCCTACGAGAGCGCCCTGAATCTGAGCTTCGAGGTCCGCGGCGGCCTGTTTGTTCGCCAGATCCACCACTGGGCTGCGCTGATGTTCGCGGCCTCAATCGTCGTGCACCTGGCCCGCGTCTTCTTCACCGGGGCGTTTCGCCGCCCCCGCGAGGCCAACTGGGTGATCGGCTCGCTGCTGCTGATCCTCGCCATGGCAGAAGGGTTCGCGGGCTACTCGCTGCCCGATGATCTGCTGTCCGGCACCGGACTTCGCGTGGTCACCCAGGGCATGATGTCGCTACCGATCGTCGGAACCTGGATGCACTGGGCGTTGTTCGGTGGCGACTTCCCCGGAAACATCGTGCTACCAAGGCTTTACGCCCTGCATGTGCTGCTCATTCCCGCCATCATGATCGCACTCATCGGCGTACACCTGGCGCTGGTGTGGTATCAGAAGCACACGCAATTCCCGGGCCCGCGCCGCACCGAATCCAATGTTGTTGGGGTGCGGATCGTTCCGGTGTTCGCGATGAAATCCGGCGCGTTCTTCGCCGTCGTGACCGCTGTTCTCGCGCTCATGGGCGGCCTGCTGCAGATCAATCCGGTGTGGAATCTCGGGCCTTACAAGCCATCACAGGTAGCGGCTGGATCACCACCGGATATCTACCTGATGTGGACCGACGGTCTGCTGCGGCTCGTCCCGGATTGGGAGCTGTACATCTTCGGCTACACCGTGCCCGCTGTGCTGTGGGGAGTGCTGGGCATCATGCTCGCGTTCGCGGTGATTGTCGCCTGGCCGTGGATCGAGAGACGCATGACCGGTGACGATGCGCATCACAACCTGCTACAGCGTCCGCGTGATGCTCCGGTGCGCACCGCCATTGGGGCAGCGGCGTTTTCGCTGTACATTCTGCTCACGCTGTCGTGCATCAACGACATCATTGCGCTGAAGTTCCACATCTCGCTGAACGCGACAACGTGGATCGGTCGCATCGGCATGGTCATCTTGCCGATCGTCGTCTACTACCTCGCCTACCGGTGGGCCATCGGCCTGCAGCGCAGCGACCGCGCGGTGCTCGAACACGGCATCGAAACCGGCATCATCAAGCGACTGCCGCACGGTGAATACATCGAGCTGCACCAGCCGCTGGCCGGAGTCGACGAGCACGGCCACGCCATCCCGCTGCAGTACCAGGGCGCGGCAGTGCCGCAGCGCATGAACAAGCTCGGATCGGCCGGCGCACCCGGCACCGGCTCGTTCCTGTTCGCCGACCCCGCCGACGAACAAGCCGCACTGGTCGAAGCCGAGCACGCGTCCGCACATGCCGAATTGGCCGTGCTGCGGGGAAGATCGAGGTAACTCGGAGGCCGTCGACGGCGGTTCCAGCAGATGTATGCAGTACCGTCGAAGCATGTCGCCGTGTTTGCGTGCCGTCGGCGCCGCGGTCTTGGCATTGGCGCTCATCGGTTGCACCCAGCCCTTACCGGCGCGCGCCGGCATCTCCCAGTGCAACCTGTCCGAGCTGCCTTCCGAAGCCGCCGGGACGGTGGACCTTATTCACGCCGGCGGACCATTTCCGTATCCCCGTAATGACGGCGTCGTGTTCCAGAATCGCGAGAGGATCTTGCCCTCCGAGCCCCGCGGGTATTACCACGAGTACACGGTCCGCAGTCCGGGCAGTAAGACGCGCGGCACGCGGCGCATCATCACCGGTGGCAATCCGCTGAAAGATCCGCCGCACGTGTACTACACGGGCGATCACTACCAGTCATTCTGTGAGGTTGGCGGCGCATGAAGACCTATCTCGTCGATGGCTCCCACGTCCGTACCCGGGCGGACTTCTTCACCGAGCTCGGCCGCGCGGTGAACGGGCCGGGCGGCTATTTCGGCAGCAACCTGGATGCCCTTGTGGATTGCCTTCGAGGTGGATTCGGTACCCCCGAAGATGAGCCGTTCCGGTTTGTGCTGCGGGACGCGGCGCGCATCAAGTCGGCGGTGGGGAAGAGGGACTGGGATGCCATCGAGGAGATCTTCGAGGAGGCCGGCGTACCGCTGACGACGCGTGCCGAGCCGAAAGACGCAGACGACAGAGGTTGACGAGTCCTCGCAGATAGCGCGATGGCCGGCCCCCGAAGGAGCCGGCCACCTACGTGCTGCGAATATCAGCGAACGTCGAACCGGTCTGCGTTCGACACCTTGACCCATGCCGCGACGAAGTCCTTGACGAACTTCTCCTTGGCGTCGTCCTGTGCGTAAACCTCTGCGAGAGCGCGCAGCTCGGAGTTCGCACCGAACACCAGATCCACCCGGCTCGCGGTCCACTTCGCCGTGCCGCTGGCACGATCGGTCCCCAGGTAGGTGCCGTCGTCGGCTGACGACGGTGTCCACTGCGTACCCATGTCGACCAGATTGACGAAGAAGTCGTTCGTCAATGTCCCGGGCCTGTCGGTGAGCACGCCGAGCTCGGAGCCCTGATAGTTGGCACCCAGCACGCGCAGACCGCCGACGAGGACAGTCAGTTCCGGCGGGGACAGCGCCAACAGGTTGGCCTTGTCGATCAACTTGTATTCGGCAGGGATCTGCGCACCCTTGCCCAGGTAGTTGCGGAAACCATCGGCGGTCGGGTCCAGGTAGGAGAACGAATCGACATCGGTCTGTTCCTGGGTGGCATCGCCGCGGCCGGGTGTGAACGGCACGGCGATATCGAATCCGGCATCCTTGGCGGCCTTTTCGACGGCAGCAGCGCCACCGAGCACGACGAGATCGGCGAACGAGACCTTTTTACCTCCGGCGTTGAAGGACTCCTGGATGCCCTCCAGCGTGCGGATCACCTGGGCGAGTTCATCGGGCTCGTTGGATTCCCAGCCGGCCTGGGGCTGCAACCGGATGCGGCCACCGTTGGCACCACCACGCTTGTCGCTGTTGCGATACGACGCCGCTGCCTTCCACGCGGTTGAAACAAGCTGCGGCACAGTAAGGCCGGACGCAAGAATCTGCTTCTTCAGCTCGGCGATGTCATCGGCCCCGATGTTGGTATCCGAGGCGGGGATGACGTCCTGCCACAGCAGGGTCTCCGCGGGCACCAACGGACCGAGATAACGAGTGAGGGGCCCAAGGTCGCGGTGAATCAGCTTGTACCAGGCCTTGGCGTAGGCGTCGGCCAGCTCTTCGGGATGATCGAGCCAGCGCCGGGTGATCCCTTCGTAGATGGGGTCGAACCGCATCGACAGGTCCGTGGTGAGCATCGACGGATGCGTCTTGCCCGTGCCCTGGGCGGTCGGTACCGAGTTTGCCCAGCCGCCGTCCTTGGGCTTCCACTGATGCGCACCGGCAGGGCTCTTGGTCAGCTCCCATTCGTTGCCGTACAGAATCTCCAGGAAGCTGTTGTCCCACTTGGTCGGCGTGTGGGTCCAGGTAACTTCCAGACCACTGCCGATCGCGTCATTGCCCTTGCCGGAGCCGAACGAGCTCTTCCAGCCGATACCCATCTGCTCCAGCGGCGCGTCCTCGGGAACCGGCCCGACCAGCCCGGCATCGCCCGCGCCGTGCGTCTTACCGAAGGTATGGCCACCGACGATCAGCGCCGCGGTCTCCTCGTCGTTCATCGCCATCCGGGCAAAGGTCTCGCGGATGTCGATGGCGGCGGCCAGTGGATCCGGATTGCCGTTGGGGCCTTCGGGATTGACGTAGATCAGACCCATCTGCACCGCGGCAAGGGGGTTCTCCAGGTCACGATCGCCGGTGTAACGCTCGTCGCCCAACCAGGTGTGTTCGGGGCCCCAGTAGACATCCTGCTCGGGTTCCCAACGGTCCTCACGCCCGAACGCGAACCCAAAGGTCTTGAAGCCCATGGTGTCCATGGCATGGTTACCAGCGAAGACGATGAGGTCGGCCCAAGACAGCGAGTTTCCGTACTTCTTCTTGACGGGCCATAGCAGGCGCCGTGCACGATCCAGCAGCACGTTGTCGGGCCAGCTGTTCAGCGGGGCGAATCGCTGCATACCGGCGCCCGCGCCGCCCCGACCGTCAGCGACGCGGTAGGTGCCGGCGGCATGCCACGACATACGAATGAACATCGGGCCGTAGTTGCCGAAATCTGCGGGCCACCAGTCCTGCGAGTCGGTCAGGACTGTCTCGACATCCCTTTTGAGCTGGTCAACGTTGATCGTCTGCACGGCCTTGGCGTAGTCGAAGTCCTCGCCGAGAGGGTTGGCCGCCGGCGGATTCTTCTTGAGGATGCCCAGGTTGAGCTGGGTGGGCCACCATTCGCGGTTGGCGTTACCACCCTCGACGGGATAGTTCAGTCGACCGCCCGCAACGGGGCAACCGTTCGACGGTTGGTTGTTCGCCTCTGCAATGGGCGGGTGTTCTTCAGGCACAGCGATCCTTTCGGGAGGGGGTGATATGGGCTGTGATCACGTGTGTGATCCCGAAATTCGTGTGGGGGTCTGCGGGGAAGCGCAGGCGGGGCATAGGCCCCAATAGATAACTTCGGCCTCCTCAAGGACGAAACCGTTGTAGTCGGATGGGGTGAGGCACGGTGCGGCACCGACGGCGCAATCGACGTCCGCGATGACGCCGCACGAGCGGCATACGACATGGTGATGGTTGTCGCCGACGCGCGATTCGTACCGCGCGACGGAACCGGACGGCTGGATCTTGCGCACCAGGCCCGCGGAAGTCAGGGCCGCCAAGACGTCGTACACGGCCTGCCGGGACACCTCGGGCAGACCGGTCCTGACAACACCGAAGACGGTCTCGGTATCGGCATGCGGGTGCGCTTCCACGGCTTCGAGGACGGCGACCCGGGGCCGGGTCACCCGCAGATCAGCAGTCCGCAGCAGCGCCGCGTACTCATCTGAAGTGAGGGTCACCAGGTCAGTATGCCTCAACTATCTGGAATCAATCCAGGAAATCCACGAAAGAATTGGAAAGAGTTCGCAACCCGCCTGACCAGCACAAAGGGTCGGCAATGATCGTCAAATGGTGTTGGCGCCGAGCGCTTTTGCGCTGGGCAGCCGAGGGGAATTACCTCGCCGGCATGGTTTCGATCACGCCGCCGAGCAGCCTGCGCAGCTGTGCGCGATCCTTGTCTGTCATGTTGGCGAGTATCTCGTCGTCATCCTCGCGCAGAGTGGCGTCGGCACGCTCGAAGAGCTTGCGCCCTTTGGCGGTCAACTCGGTGGTGAGCACCCTGGCGTCAGCCTGTCGACGCGACCGAAGCACCAGGCCTGCTTCTTCGAGGGACCGCTGGACCAGACTTACCGCCTGGGGCGTGATGCGAAGCTCGGCGGCGATCTCAACATTGGATATCCCAGGCTGCGCGGACAGTACGGCCAAGCACTCCATCTGCGGAACCGTCACGCCGAAGTCGCGCACGATCACCGAGGCTCGTGACCAGAGCACTCGATAGATCTGAGACACCAGGATGCCCATCGGAGATTCCTCGTGTGTGCTCATACCTCGCTAACACTAGCGGACTTCGCCAATTTTCAACCGCCCGTAGAGTTGCGACATGGCGGCGTGTCGTCCAGAAAGTTCGCGCCAATTCGTCAGTGCATCAAGCACATTGATTAATGCTCTTGATGAGCGCCCGGCTACCCCCCACTCACGACGAGGCGGCTCCGGGGGCCCGCACCACCATGGGGACGGCGGGGAAGTAGGCGGCCATCACCGACCGAGACTTCCGCAAAGCCGCTGTGCCGTAACCTTTCTTCCGATGGTCGGGATGAACCCAGATCCGCACGTTCACCTCACCGTCGACCAGCTCGCCAAAGACGATGCCGACCTTGCTGGGCCCTTCGAACGCGACGAACCAGGCCGCTTCCTCGTCGTCGATGCGTGCGAGCGCCGCCCGCAGCTCGTCTTCGAGGCCGCCCGCCGGGGCACCGGAACCGTCTCCCGCCTGACCCACCTCGTCGGTGCGGGCCGCGAAGATATCGGCGTCGGAAGCGCCGGAGAACGGTCGTAGTTCGAGGCTGTCTCCCGAGCTCGCGGGGCGCTCCATGAGGGTGAAGGTGAGCTGGCTGTTGAGATCCTCGAGCTCTGCGGCGTTCTTACGGCGCTCGTCCTTGGTCAGCTGGTCGAAGGACATGCCCATGACCGCTTCGCCACCCAGGTGGGAGGTTCCCAGCAATGTGGCGATCGCATCGATGGCGCTTTTCCGGTCATCGGCTTCGACAATCAGATCAAGCACTTCATGACGCCGTTCGAAGGCGTTCGTGAGTGCGTCGGCAATCTCGCGGCGGGTGGCAAGGCGGTCGTGATCGGTCATGGCGTCAGCCTACGACCGGTAGGCCGAGCGCGCTCAAGAAACGTTGAGCGCAAGGGTTGACATGTCGCCGTACAGGGTCGGAGTGTCACCGTTCGGTCACAGTACGACAACTCATTGGCCATGTCGCAGAACCTAATTGGGATCTGCGCGATGTCGGCGGTAGAAAGGATCTTGGTGGTCATCGCCGGCCGGAAAAAACCACCCGGGAGCCAGTGTTCACGGCCGGAGAGAAGCGACAATCGAATGAAACGCACCTATGCAGTCATGCTCGGCATCGCCCTGTTGTTCGCCACCCCGGGGCTGGCTTCTGCCGATGTTCACAAAAGCCCCGCCGACGCCCAGAAGACCATCAATGCGGTGATCGCGAGGGGTCTGGCCCAGCGCAACGTGCCGTTCACGTATGGGGGTGGCAATACCGACGGCCCCACCACAAGCACCGACACCGCGCCGGCCGCGCCGGAGGCGACCACGAGCCTGCTGGGGTTGATTCCGGCTCCGGTGGCAACCCCCGCCCCGAAGGTTCCGGGATTCGACGCCTCGGGGTTGATGGTCTACTCCTACGCCGCCGCGGGCATCAAGCTGCCGCGCCGGTCCGGCGACCAGTACAACATCGGCCGGAAAGTTCTTCCGGCACAGGCGCTCCCGGGAGATCTCATCTTCTACGGACCCAACGGCACGCAGAGCGTGACGATGTTCCTGGGCAACAACCTCATGCTGGAGGCATCCGAACCAGCGGTGCAGGTATCGCCGGTGCGCTTCAACGACATGGCCCCGTACCTGGTTCGCGTGATCGAGTAGCCAGGTCAACGTGCGGCTTTCTGTGTGATCAGCGCTCGCGCAGAAAGTCGTCAATCCGGTCCAACACGGCGGGCCAACCCACCAGACACAACTGCCGGAATCGCATCTGGTCATGGTCATTCGGATTGAACCCGGTCGCCTCGACCGACAGTCGCGTTCCGTCCGAGTCCGGTTCCAGTGTCCAGCGCGAGTCGATGACGATCGAACCGTCGCGGGTGGTCAGCCGGTAGGCCAACACCTCATCGTCGACCACCTCGGTGAACCGGCCGTCGATCTCTCCGACGAAGCCACTACCCACGAACGGGAAGACGCTAAACGAAAAGTTGAGTCCGGTCTCGTATTTCGTCGGCCCGAAATCTGTGACCCATTGCCCGAAGAACTGTGGCGAGTTGAGTATCGACCACACGCTGTGTGCGGGATGCGAGTAGTGGTACTCAAAATTGACAGTGGTTAGGTCCCCGACCTGCTCATCCACCAGACACCCCTTTCGTGCACACCGCCAATCGATGCGGTGGACGCAAACAACCTAATCCGAATGTCTCGCCCGCGCGTGATCTTGATCGTGCTGGTGGCATCATCGGCGTGTGAGCGCGGTTGAGCTGTCGGCTTTTGGCCCCTTCTTTGCCGTCGCGACACATGATGCCGGGGAGACACCGATGCCTCCGTGGCGGCCCATGACGGAGCTGATCGACGGATCACGCGCACTTGCCGACCGGATCGACAGCGTCCGAAGCAGTCTCGCCGCGCGTACGGCGGTAGGCGTCGCCGATGTCGATCTGCGGGTGGCGGCCTCTGTGACCCATCTTGGCCTCGTCGCCCGCATCCTGGCGCCAACCGTCGCCGCCGCGACGTGCGGTGAGCTGCGTATGTCGCAGGAGTCGCACGAGTTGTGGTGGCAGGACGAATTGGGCGGCCCCTTTCCGCTGTCGGTGGTCCTGCGGGCAGGGGAGCGCAACACCCCTGCCGAATCGGCCGTCGAATCAATAACTCAGGGCGTGATCGACCACACCGGCGTAAGTCACCGCGTCTTGTGGGGGAACATCGGATCGGCCGTCAACAGCGCCGCGCGTCTCATTGCCTCATCGCGGCCCGAGCTGACCGATGCCGCCCGAGACGTCGCCAACACACACCTTCGCGACCGGCGCATCGACGACGGCACCCTGCGCGCGGGGCCGGACTTCCGGAGGCGCAGCTGCTGCCTCATTTACCAGCTCACCGACGACCGTTCCGCCGTCTGCGGTGACTGTGTGCTCACCTAGTCGGCGACGAACCGCCTAGGCCAGCTGGTACGCCTCGAGCGGGAAGGACTCCTGCTCCTTGTACGCGCTGGCCGTGGAGGTCGGTCGCAGCAGCGCGGCCTCACCGTGCTGATTGAAGTAGTAACTTCGTGCCGTCTGGCAGCTGCCGAGATAGAACACCGAATTGTCCAGGTTGCCGACCATGCGGTTCAGGAATTCCGTGTTGGCCTCGTCGGTGACTTCGAAGGTCTCGGTGCCGGTGCGCGCCATCTCACCGAAGAGCCGCTTGATATGCCGCATCTGGGATTCGATGGTGTCGAAGTAGGACAGCCCGCTGTAGGAGTAGGGCCCGTTGAGCGTCAGCAGATTCGGGAACTTGGGGACCGCGATACCCTCGAATGCCTGGAAACGGTTGTCCCGCCAGAACTTTCCGAGATTGTAGTCCTCACGGCCGACGACCTCGAACGCGGGGAAGGCTGATTCCCACAGATTGAAACCGGTGGCCAGGACCAGGGTATCGATGACCGTCTTACGACCGTCGGCGGTGACAATTCCGTCGGGCTCGATGCGCTCAATCGATGCCGTCTCGAGGCTGACGTTCTTCTTACTGAACGCTCGGAAGTATGTGTTCGAAAAGGTTGGTCGCTTGCAGCCGAAGTCATAGTCGGGTGTCAGCTTGCGGCGCAGCTCGCGATCGCGCACCTGCGCGAACAAATGCGCCTTGGCGAGCATCGCGGCTCCATGGTTGGCCTGCCGGAACTGGCGGAAATGCAACACTCCGCCCACCATGATCACCTCGAGGATCGCCGAACCTACTGTGCGGGCGATCTTTTGGGTCCGTGGCACCTTCGCGAAAAGCTTCTTGATCACGCCGGGCACTTTCGCGTCGGCCTTGGGCACGACCCAGATCGGGGTGCGCTGGTACACGGTCAGGTGCTGCGCATCCTTGGCGAGCTCCGGGATGAGTTGAACGGCGGTGGCGCCGGTGCCGATCAGGCCAATCTTGTGGCCCGCGGCACGATAGCTGTTGTCCCACTTGGTGGTGTGGATGATCTTGCCGGCGAAGGATTCGATGCCCGCGATATCGGGCATCTTGGGCTGGGACAGGTAGCCGGTGGCCGTGAGCAGGTACTTGCCGGTGACGGTATCGCCTGCTTCGGTGGCGACAACCCAGTGTTGTCCCTCCTCGTCCCAGCGTGCACCCGATACCGGAGTGTTGAAACGCATGTACTTGCGCAGATCGTGCTTCTCGGCGACGTGGGCCGCGTACTGCTTGAGCTCGGAGCCCGGCGCGAACAACCGCGACCAGTAGGGATTCGGCTCGAAGGAGTACGAATAGGTTGCCGAGGGGATGTCGACAGCCAGCCCGGGGTAGTGATTGACGTGCCAGGTGCCGCCCAGATCGTCCTCGCGATCCAGGATCGCCAGATTGGTCAGGCCCAGCTCCTTGAGCTGGATCGCCGCGCCCATCCCGCCGAAACCGGCCCCGACGATCACGGCGTCAAACTGCGTTGTCATGTCCCAATGCTAGCCGCGACTGCCGATAAATAGTTCGTCCGTCTAGATGATCAGGCAATGCACAGGTCAGCGCGCCAGAATGCTCATTCGGGCGGTGTCCGCCACGGGACTCGTCACTGCGGCGGTGATCGCGGCCGACGCACTCCCTGGATCCCCGGTTGCTGTCGCGGGCCCAGCCACGGTGGGCGGCGCACAAGGCGTCATCGACATGCTCACCTCCGAGGGATACCGCGTCATCGTCACCAAGGTGGGCGGACGGGACATCGAGGACTGCACGGTGCGATCGATCCTGACCCAATCTCCGGTGCAGCACCCCCACACGAGCGACATCAGGCCGGCTCCGGCCCGCGAACAAGAATCCGCGGATTCCAAGATGGCCTACGTCACTCTCAACTGCGCATAGGCGAAGCAGTGAAACCAACCCCTTGGTGCCGTGGGGCACCAATCCGCCGGTGATCACCTACGACCCGAACTCAACGTCGCGCTGACGACTCATCCGAGAAAGACCGGAAGCCTGTCCGCATCAGCCCCCAGGCCTGGGTTAAGAGGTCCACGGCCGGAACGTGGCAAGACACTGGCGACAAGTGGCATGGAACTGCCGCGGCCCCGCATCCGACCTCTACTCTCAGAGATGTTCGGATTTGGGAGGCATTGAGTGAAGACGCAGCGCCAGGACGTTGGGCTTGAGGACACACTGCGCGCGATCGAGCGCGGCGTGCTTGAGGACGTCTGGATGAGCAGACCACGCCGCTGGACCGCGCTCTTGGCGGCAATCATCCTGGGCGTGGCAGCGGCAAGCCGCTGGTCAAACCTCGGTGCCCAGGTAAGCCCGTCGCTGCATGTCGATGCCGTGGTGCCGGGAACATCGATGATGTTCCTGGCGGCATGTGTTGTCTCGCTCATCGCTCTGCGGCGGAGACACTTCCGATGGTGCTGCGCGGCGGCTTACACCGCCGCGCTCAGCACGGTGACCAGTCTCGCCGCGCTGTGGTGGCATCAAACTGCTGACGGGTCCGATCCGTTGGTGTGGACACTGCTCGCCGCGCTCGCCTCTGCGACCCTGACGGTGACCTGGCTTGCGACAATCCTTACCCCGCTGGAGGATTCACAGCCCGATATGCGGGCGGGCGGCTTTTAGTCCCCGCCGAGCGCGAAGGCTCCCACCGGTCACCGGGCAGTACACCGTGGCGTCGTGCGTACCGCCGGGCGGAACTATCCGGCTGACAGGGTCGAGTGGTCTCCGAATCGATCGCTGAGCGCGACGAGCAACTGGTCAAGGGCTGCAAGTTCCGCACGCTTGGCCCCGACCAGCCGGTGCAGCCGCGAGAGGCTGGATGGCTTGCCGCTCTGCCTTCTTCGCTCCACGGAGGCGAGGTGGTCGTCCAATTCCCGCCGTGCCACCGAACGCAGCTCGCCGAGGACATCCTGGTAGTACTGCGCCTGCCGCAGGTCCGCGCTCCGACCGGGCAGAATCGGATCGACGATCTTGGCCAGACTGCTCACGGTTCACCGCTCATGTTGCACACTCCGGGTGTCGCTCTCATGCGCACACGCTAGGACCGCACAATTTCCCGGACGCTGCCCCCAATTCACCGGGACATCTCAATCTGTTCACACGCTACCGCCCGGCCTTTGTGAGCAAAGGGCCGAAACATCCGCACTGCGGCGATCAAACACCGTCCGGCAGCGAGGCAACCATGTGCTCCCATGCCTGATGCAGCCGGGCCGTGATCGGCCCGGTCTGCGTAATCGCTGTGACGCAACGGTGGCTGTGGTCATACAGCTCCACCGAGGAGGTGAGCCCCTGGGTGCCGTACGCGTGCGTCACCCAGCTTTCGGCGATGAACACCGGGTCCATGGCGTACCGCGAGGCCCCGAAGATGACGGCGATATGGGCACCCGCCTGTTCGACCATCGCGGCGTGGCCGCGGTGCAGCTGGACACAGCCACCGCCGGGGACCGCGACGGTAAAGGGCATGTCCACGTCGACGAGGTGGGCCAGGAGATGGGGCACAACCCCGGTATCGATCGTGCGGGCGCCGGTAAAGGGCAGTACCCGGTAACGCCCGGGAGTGAGCGCGTCGAGATGGGTGAGCTGATCGGTGTCACGCCAGCTGACGTCCGACCAGTCCGTGACGGGGAATGCCTCCGGATCGGCCGCCGGCGCCAGTTCGAGGGCGCTGACCGTGAGGCGGTCCGAGAGCGGCGTGAGATAGGCACGGTGAGTGCCGGTGTCACCGACTATCGTCAGCCCCCGCGGAGCCAGGAATGCGTCGCGGACGAGGGCCGGATTCAGTCTCAGCGCAACGTATTCGTCATCGCAGCTGAGCGCATCGCCCGGAAATGAGGGTTCAAGGTACTCGCCGGTGTGGCTCAGCAGGGCGGCGTCGTTCGCGGTGACCGCGACCACCGTGCCGAGAGCGGGTAGTGCTTCGGCGATGGCCCTGGGCCCCGCCACAATTCGCCGGGCGGGGCAGTGTTCGCAACGCCGGCCGTCAGTACACATCGCGGACGTACCGCTTTTCCCGCTTGAGGGTGTTCACGTACTCAGAGGCTTCGTCGGGGCTCAAGCTGCCGTGTTCACCGACGATCTCGTGCAGTGCCTTGTCCACATCCTTGGCCATGCGCGTGGCATCGCCACACACATAGAAGTGCCCTCCGTCTTGGAGCCACGTGAACAGATCCCGGCCGTGCTCGCGCATCCGCGTCTGTACATAGACCTTCTGCGCCTGGTCGCGGGAGAAGGCCAGATCAAGGCGGTTGAGGAGGCCGGAGGCGTGCCAGCCGTCCAGCTCGTTCTCGTAGATGTAGTCGTGCTCCCGGTGCTGGTCGCCGAAGAACAGCCAGTTACGGCCGCTGGCACCACGGTGCTCGCGTTCCTGCAGGAACGCCCGGAACGGCGCCACACCGGTGCCGGGACCGACCATGATCATCGGAGCGTCATCGTCGCTGGGCACCCGGAATGACTTGTTGGGCTGCAGGAAGATTCGGGCACTGCTGCTGCGGTCGGCCAGGAAGGTGGAACATACCCCGCCGCGCTCGCGGCCCAGGCTTTGGTAGCGGACGCTGGCCACTGTCAGGTGGATGCGGTCGGGATGAGCCAGCGCGCTCGACGAGATCGAGTAGGCGCGGTGCGGAAGCGGTTTGAGGAGCCCGACGAACTCTTCAAGGCTGAGGGCATCCCCGCCGATCCGAAGGATGTCCAGGATGTCCTTGCCATACAGCCAGGCGTCCAGCACCTCCTTCACGCCGCCACGCAACGCGTGCGAGAACTCCTCGCTCTCCGCACGGCTTTCCACCTCGCTCAACAGGTCCCGTGACGGGGTGCTGATCTCGTAGCGGGTGCCCAGCAGCTCGCCCAACGGTTCACCGTCGACAAGCGTGCCGACCGAGACGCGGAAGTGATCGGCGATCGCCTCCACGAGTGCCGGGTCGTTCTCGGCGATGACCGCGAGCGCATCGCCGGCCTCGTACGCGATTCCGCTGTCGGCGAGCGCGAACTCGAAGTGCCGAATCTCCTTGTCCGAACCCGCCCTTGAGAGCAGCCGGTTCACCCGTACCTCCGCGGAGAACGGGTTCTTACGGGTCCACCCGGATCGCGCCGCGATACTCGGCGGGGGAGTACCGGGACCACCGCTGGCCCCCGCCAGGGTGGCCAGGCTGCCCACGGCACCCTGGACCCATTCCGCGGCCTGCACCTCGTAGTCGATATCGCAGTCGGTGCGCCCCACCACTCGGCTCGCGCCGAGTTGTTCGAGCCGGGTGTCGATGAGCTTGCCCGCCTGACAGAAGCCGTCATAACTGGTATCGCCGAGTGCGAGCACTCCGTAGGAAACCCCCTCGAGCCGCGGCGCCAGTGCCGAAGACAGTGCTTCCCAGAACAATTCGGCATTATCGGGCATCTCGCCCTCGCCATAGGTGGATGTGACGATGAGGACGTACTTCAGTCCGGCGAATTCGTCGAGTGCTATCTCGTCGAGTCCGCTGACCGTGGCATCGAACCCCTGCGCCTTGGCGGACGCCGCGATGTCACCCGCCACGCCCTCGGCGTTGCCGGTCTGTGTTCCGTAGAGGACCCGCAGCGGCGGGCGGGGAGCCGCCAGGTCTGCGGTGGCCGCCGGAGGCGGAGCTGCCAGGTTCATGGCGAGGCGGGAATGCAGCCCTGCCAGGAAGCCGGAGAGCCAGGCGCGCTGGTCCTCGTTGAATGGGGCGTCTTCGGGAATGTAGGCGATCTTCATGGCTTCTTCACGTGGTCTGGAGGGACGGTCCGGAGAGGGTGACGGCAGGCAACGCTTGATGCGCGAACAGCTCTTCGAAGGAAGGCAAACGGCCGATCGTGTCCAGGTTCTTGGCGCTCTGGTACAGGATCCAGCCATACGTGCCGGGGCTGTCCATCGACAGGACGTTGCGCTGGTTGAGCGCATCCTTGTAGTCGGTGAGGCGCTTGTCTGCGATGAGCACGGCCAGGTCCTCGTCGCTGTATCCGTCGATCGCCTCCCGCGCATATTTCTGCAGCTTCTGAATCAGGAAAAAGTCCTCGGTGAGTACGAGATTGCGCACCGCCTTGTCGATCCGCGGATCCGTCACGGCCGTGATGTTCGGCATTCTCGATAGGGCAAGCTGCTGCGCCATACTCAGGACCGTGTAGGTGTTGAGCAGCGCGTACATGCCCTCGGTATCGGTGTCGCCATAGGCGGGTACAGATCCGCCCAGGACATCGCGCTGGTCGCGATACGACCGCTTCAACTTATGCACCTGGTAGCCGGCCAGGGCGGCGGTGAGCTCGTCCAGCAGCTCCTTGCGTGTCTTGCCGTGCAGAATGGCGTCGGAATCCTGGTATTGCAGCAGAGCCCGCGACATTGTGTAGACCAGGTGCTCTCGAGTGAACTGCCAATCATCAAGCAAGGCTTGGCCTTTGGTTGATCCGGTGGCCGACACATGCCACTCGAGCAGGATGCGTGCGGCTGCCTCGTGGAATGGCGCGTCGGTGACGGGTAGTACCAGCACCGAGTCGGTGCTCACCTTCGATGGCAGCTCGCCCTGTGGGTCGTACTGATACAGGAAGCCGCCGCTCATCCCGTTCGCGACGCCCTTGCCGAAGCTGCCGATGTTGAGCACAGCGCCGTTCGTCATGTATTCGCACAGGAATTCGCCGACGCCTTCGACCACTGCGGTGGCACCCGAGTTCCGTACGGCGAAGCGGTCCCCGGCCTGGCCCTCGACGAAGAGTCGGCCACCGGAGGCGCCGAACAGTGCGAAGTTACCGATGAGAACATTGCCTCCGGCGGCATCCGAACCGCCGCCCGGGGAGCGCACCGTGATCGTGCCACCGCAGGCGCTCTTGCCGACACCGTCGTTACAGGTGCCCGTGTGCGTCAGCACCATGCCGTCATTGCAGAAGACGCCGTAGCTCTGGCCCGCCGAACCGGTGGTGGTGATCGTGACGCTCTCCGGCAGCAGATAACGGCGACCGCGCTCATCAGCGGCGACCGCGGATCCACTCGCCTCCTGGTAGTTGAGCATCCGCTCGATGTCGATCGCGAGCTGCCCACCGACGCTCTTGTTCTGATTGGTCAACCGCATGGGCGGCAGGACCGCGCCGTCAAGATCGAGCTGGGCGGCGAACGCGTCGTCCACCGAGTAGTCCTTCTCCATGTACACGGGGTTCTCGACTACGAACTCCTCTGCCACCGCAAGCATTCGGCGCAGGTCGAGGGTGCCGATGCTCGAGGGATGGTCCAGCAGATGCAGCAGGTCGCTGCGCCCGCGCGCTTCGCGCAGTGTCCGCAGGCCGAGCGCCGCCAGGATCTCCCGCACCTCGTGCGCGATGTTCAGCAGATACTGTGCGAGCGCGCGTGGGTCACCCTCGAACACCTCGGCGTTGGTGGTCAGCCCGGCAGGGCACTTGATGTTGCAGTTCTTGGCCATCACGCACTTGAGCATCATCAGCGCGGTGGTTCCGAACTCGAAGCTGTCCGCGCCCAGCAGCGCTGACTTGATGACGTCACTGGCAGTCTGGTGCGCACCCGAGCAACGCAGCACCACTTTTTGCCGGATTCCGTTGGCGCAGAGGGCCTGATGTACTTCCGCGACTCCGATTTCTGCTGACCGGCCCGCATACTTGAGGCTGGTGACGGCCGCCGCGCCGGTGCCGCCGGTGTTCCCGGCGACGTTGATGACGTCGGCGCCGGCCTTGGCGACCCCCACCGCGATCGTGCCGATGCCCTCCGAGGAGACCAGTTTCACGATCACCCGGACGCGCGCGGCCTTGCAGTCGTGGATGAGCTGCGCGAGGTCCTCGATCGAATACGTGTCGTGATGGGGCGGGGGAGAGACGAGCTCAACGCCCGGCGTGCCGCCACGGGCCGCCGCGATCTGCACGGTGACCTTGGGTGCCGGGAGCTGCCCGCCCTCCCCGGGCTTGGCGCCCTGGCCGATCTTGATCTCCAACTCCCGGAGCATCGGGTCGGCGAGGTATCCCGCCCACACCCCGAAGCGTCCCGAGGCGAACTGCTTGATGCGAGAGCCGCGGATGGTTCCGTAGCGGCTGATGTGCTCGCCACCCTCACCGCAGTTCGACAGGCCGCCAACCAGGTTGGTCCCGTGCGCCACCGCCTCGTGCGCCGGAGCAACCAACGCGCCGTGGCTCATGGCTCCGGACGTCAGCGTCGGGGTGATCTCGCTGGCCGGCTGCACCGAGGACAACGGAACCGACTCCGGAGCCGTCCGGATCTTCGCCAGGTAGATCGCCGCCTGGCCTGTCGCACTCAGCCGCAGCTCGTCGCCGACGATCTCCTGGCCGGTGATGTCGCCACCGAATCGCACACGCAGCGAGGCCGCCAGAGCCGCCAGCCGTTCATGGGCGTGCGAGAGCCGCAGCACGAACTCATCGTCCGTCTGCTGACAGGACAGGCCGCGTACCTGGAAGTCGTTGTTCCCAAACCGCGCGAATTGGCCCATTTCCCTGCGGAACTCATTGGCCGTGCGTACAAAGTTGACATCGGCGGGCAGGGACAGCACGTCACGAAGAGCTGCCGGGCGCCGGGTACGTTCGGTGTTCATTGCCCGGACGAAGCTGCGGTACCCGGGCGTGATGTCGAAACTGTCGACGGCGCGAGTGGGCAGCTCGTCAAAGCTGTTGTTGCGGTATGCACCGTCGTCCAGGCCGAACGCACCCTCGAGCTGATGCAGTGGCAGCAGCCTCAGATAGGTGGGATCGGCCATGTCCGGGTTGTCCGGGCGCGCGTCGTCCCCGAACGAGATCGCCTCCTCGGTCATGTCCACGAACCCGCGCACGGCTGTTGTGCCGTACGAGTGGCCCGCGCCTTCGGCCCGCTCCTTGAACAGCCCGAGCAGCGGAACGTCCTTCTCACCTGTCACGGCCAGTGCCCGTGCGTGCCAGTCAGCGACGGCGGCCGCCAGCGTGGAGAAACCGACACCGGCGACCGGTGACACCACGTTGGGGAAGTACCTGTGCAGCACTGGATCCGAGGTGTCCAGGTAGTTCGGCTCGAAGAACTCTCCGCCGATGTAACTCTCGACGGTACAAAGGCCAACCCGGCCCATGGTCTTCATCAGTGATTTCTCGGCCGCCTTGGCGAAATGCTTGAATGCCTTGTCGGCGTCGGCGCCGTACTTTTCCTCAGCCCGCATCTGCACCGCGAGGGGATACACCGCCGAAGCGCCGAAACCCAGCACGGAGGCAACGTGGTGCGATGAGCACAGTTGCCCGCTCTCGGCGATCAGCGAAACGCGCAGCCGCAGGCCTTCCTCGATCAGCCGCTGGTTGATGGCAGAGATCACGATGATGAGGGGCATCGCGGCGCGGTCGCTGGAGACATGACGATCGGAGATGACGGCAATGCCGCCGGTCTCCCGCGCGAATTCCTCTACCGCATCGCATAATTCGTCGATGGCCTGCACGATTCGCTCAGCGTTCGACTCAGCATCGGAAAGCTCTACCCGGTAACGCATCCCGAAACGCCGCACCGGGGTGCCCTGCTGCTCGCGGATCTTGAGCATGTCCAGATGGGTGAGGATGGGGGAGGGCACCACGATCTGCGGTGCGGACTGTGCCCCGCTGTTGGGTTTCGCGCCGAGCGCGACACGCAAGGTCATGCCATCCGCTTCGCGGATGGAATCCAGCGGCGGGTTGGTCACTTGAGCGAACCGCTGCGAGAAGTACTTCGCAACGCCGCCTTCCTGATTGGAGAGCGCGTTGATGGCTGCGCCGTACCCCATCGCGGAGATTTTCTCCTGGCCGGTGGCCAGCATCGGATCCATCAGGAACTTGAAGCTTTCCTGGTTGAGCGAGTAGGCCACGTACCGCTGGTGCCTGTCGAGGTCGCCGTCGTACCGGGCCGGCGAACCCTGGCCCAAGGGGGGTACGTGGGGAAGATCCGCGATGTTCACACGGGTCTGCGCCAGCATGGCGGGGTAATCATGGCGTGCAGCAAGCTTTTCCAGCGCTTCAATGGTGCCGTAGGACCGACGCTCGGCGTGGTCGTAGTAGCGCATGCCGCCGGCCTCGATACGGCCTCGCTCGAGCACCGTGTCGGGGTCAAAGTAGATCTGCCCGGCCTCGGACATCACACCCAGGTACTCGGCCGTCTCGACGGTGCGCAGCGGCCGAAGGCCCAGCCGGTCCAAGCGCGCACCGATGATGGTGCCGTCTCCGAAGATCAACGCGGCCGGACCGTCGTTCTTCTCCTCGTAGAGGCTGAAGTACTCCAGCATCGCCGTCACCTCGGGTGACAGTGTCGTGTCGTTCTCCCACGCTGGCGGCATCATCGCGACCACGGCGGTGACGAGGTCGAGGTCATCCTCGAGCACGCGGCTCTGGAGGGTCTGGTCCAGTCGGCAGCTGTCCGATTGCCCTACCGGGCGAATGATCGCCCGATTACGTGCGAGCGCCATCGCGTTCTCGGACAGACGATTTTTCTTGTCGGTGTTGAGCTCACCGTTATGCGCCATCAACCGGAATGGCTGAGCCATGGTGGCATTCGGCGCGGTGTTCGTCGAGAACCGTGTGTGGAAGAACATCGAGTGCACTTCCATGCGCGGGTCGGACAGGTCACTGAAGTAGGGCACCACCTCGTTCGAGTTGAGACGGCCCTTGAGTACCTGGGTCTGTGTGCTGAGCGAGAGTGGGTAGAGCCCTAGCAATTCCGGGCGCGTGTAGCCGATAGCTTCGATCGCCATCAGTGCTTCGTGGGTCTTGCGGTCGGAGTCGGAGAGGAACACCCACTGACGTATCGGCAGCTGGTATTTGACGGCCGCCGGGCGGATGGCCGCATTGTTCACCGGCACATCGCGTTTGAGCAGAATCGTGAATCCCTGGGCGAGCAGTGCCTGCTCGATGACCGCCTCGGCCTCTGGATGGAATGCCGCGTCATTGGGCAAGAAGAAGTTGCCCACGCCGAACTTACCCGGCTCCAAGCCGGGATCGCCCGTCAGTTCGGAGAAGAAGCGCAAGGACAGGTCCATGTTGACACCGGCTCCGTCACCCACACCCTCGGAGGACATTCCACCGCGGTGCGGGACGGCACATAGTGCCTCGTGGAGCATTCGTACGACATCGTGTGTCTGGATGCCATCCTTGCGGGTCAGGAAGCCGACGCCGCAGCTACTTTTCTCCTGGCTCTGGTCATACAGCCCGTTCAGCCGATTCTCCTCACCCAGCGCCGCGCACGGCGTATCCAGCGTGTGACGTTGGGTCTCTCGTTCGTTGAGCGAACCCGCCCTGACCAGCGCTCAGCGTGGTCGCGACCCGACAGAAACCGGTAACCCGGCCCCCTGAGGGAATTAAACCAAGCCTAGCCTAAGTCGATGAGGTCTGATAGCCGGCGGGATATACGTCACACCGAGTATCAGCCCTGGCAAGCGCGCCGACGCATCAGTGGATCGGCCGCCCCATCACCATTATGAGGTAGCGGACGGGAAATCGCCGATCAGTAGTTATTGCAGGAGTTGGCGACCTGGTTGATCAGGACGGTGTATTCCTGAACGGCCGGCATTCCCCGCACCTCGTTGACCATCTGCTGCCGCTTCGCTCGCGGGGAGGCCACGAACTGCTGCAGCCATGCACCGGCGATGGGATTGGCGTTCACCTGCTGTGCCGCCGCGGGCGACTGCTCGTTCAGTGCCGCCATGATCTGCGGGTAGGAGCACGTGGTGTTGACGATGGCCGTCACATCCGGGTCAGCGGAAGCGATTCCACCGCCCGCAACCAGCGACAATGCCACCGCACCAGAACCAACAATCAACTTCGCCGTCAAGGGCATTCTCGTCTACCTTCCACCAGTTCCCCCGACGTCCATATCGACTGCCGGCGAGATTCCGTTACGCACAACGCTAGCAGGATCGTCAGAGTCCTTAGTCATGCTATCGACCAGTCGGTGAGCTCCAAATGGGATCTCCGCCAACGCGAATGACATGCATATGGAGTGATGCAGCACACGTTTGTATGGGCGAAAGTCACCGAAAATGGGGATTTTGGCCCATGGGAGCCACGATTGCCCGCCCATAGTGTCTGTGGTGAGAGCAATTGCCCTACCGCATCGGAGGAGCCATGACCACCACGCCTCGCCCGCACATTCTTGTGGGTATCGATGGATCGACATCGGCTCTCCACGCACTGACATGGGCAGGTGCCGAGGCGCAGCGGCGGAACCTGCCGCTGACGCTGGTCCATGCCATCGACCACAGCAGCTTCGGTCAGGGCTACAACCTGGGAGCGTCGGCGAGCTTCTTCGATCACCTGGACACCGACGGGGCCGAGTTCCTCAGCCAGGCCAAGGATCACGTCTTCGCGCTGCACCCGAACATTGAGGTGTCCACGGTCAAGGCGACCGGTAAGCCGGTGGCGATCCTCGTCGAACTGTCCAGAAATGCCGTCATGACGGTGCTTGGTTCCAGTGGACTCGGCGGATTTACCGGGATGATGGCCGGCACGGTGTCGGTGTCGCTGACCGCGAAGGGACACAGCCCCGTCGTCGTCGTGAGGGCAGCGCCGGGGCCGGCAGGACCGGTGGTCGTGGGCGTCGCCGACTCCGAATCCAGCGACGGCGCGATCGCCTGGGCGTTCGAAGAGGCCGCGATGCGAGACGCCGAGCTGGTGGCAGTGCATGTGTGGAACAACATTCCGCCGGGTTACGTGTACGCCTATACGGCGTGGAGCACGATGGATTCGGCCGGAGAGGAGAAGCGCCAGGAACAGATCCTTGCCGAGCGGCTCGATGGCTGGCAGGAGAAGTATCCGGATGTTCCGGTTCGGCGCGTTGTCACGGTCGGGCATCCCGCCGACGTCTTGCTCCGCGAGTCCGAGAGCGCGCAGTTGCTCGTCGCCGGAAGCCGCGGCCGCGGTGATGTCGCGGGCTTCTTTCTCGGATCCACCAGCCACGCACTGATACACAAGGCCACCTGTCCGGTGCTGGTGACGCCCCGGCCGTAGTCTCGCGATGTGACCGAGATTCCGGGCCCGCTCGCCCTGAAGGAGTGGAGCGCTGCGATTGGCGGCATGCTCGACGGACGGCAGACGATTCTGCTGCGCAAGGGTGGAATCCACGAGAAGCGTTTCACCCTTGCTGATTCCCGGTTCCTGCTCTTCCCGACGGCTGTACACGGCCATGCCGAACGGGTCCGGCCAGAACATCACGACCTGCTGGCACGTGCCGCCGGCGACAGCACCGAAACGCATGTCGTAGTGCGGGCCGGTGCCGAAGTTGTCGCCGCGGTCGAGGTCAACCGACCCGAGGCGCTTGAAGAGCTTGCCGCACTGCATATCTGGACAATCGAATCGATTCGCGCTGATCGCTTGGATTTTCGGCCCAAACACCGCCTCACGGCGTTGGTGGTGCGTGCGTACCCCCTGGTCGAGCCGGTGCGAATCCTTCGAGGTGACGAACACAGGGGTTGCACCAGCTGGGTTCCGCTGTCCATCACCCCGCAGTGGGGGGCGCCGGTGCACCAGGAATCAACACTCGCCGAGATCGCTCAGCGAGTGCGCGACTCTGTCGGGGGGTGAGAAAGCTCGGGGGTTGGCGTGCCGCCAATCGCATCGAGCCATCGCCGACGCACGGGACCCCACCGACGGTCAAACACCAAGGCACGCTGCCGCGCCCGCGCGAGCTTCTCCGCGGAGTAGCGCCACCGCGCCCATGGGGATGTCGGGCGGGCGAGACGCACCGCGGACCACCAGGCGACAGGAGCGATGAAGATCCCGATCATCGCGGTGGGGTACTTGCCCTTGAGTGCGGTAATCGCCACCAGCGCAAGGTGGATCAGCAGCAATAGCGCCGCGACCCCGCGCGCGATCGCGATCACGCCGGTCAGGCCGTCCACGTTCAGCGGTGACACGCCGACGGCGGCCAGACCGATACACGCGGTGGCGAGGGTGACCATGTCGACCGATAACTGCCCCTCGTTCGACCAGTAAACGTCCTCCAGGTGGAAGATCATCGCGAACTCGTCGAGCACCAACGACGCGCCGACCCCCACCAACAGGCCCGCCAGGTACGTCCACACCGATAGCGGCGGAGACCCGAGTGCCGTGAAACCACCGATGATCAGCAACACCACTCCCGGCACCGAATGGTGGATGTGCACACCGCCGCCGGAAATGTTGTGGAAGGGCCCCTTCCCATCGCGGATAAGCCGCGTGATCGTGCGCGTCACCACGAAGGTCACCACGAACGCGACGAAGCCGAGCAGTAGGGGACCCTTGTAACCGTCCACCACGTCGTAGTGCCACCAGGAATTGAGCCAGGCCACGTTCGGATGCTAGCGGGTCAGGCGGTCCACGCAGGGAAAAGAGGGGGGAGATCCCCACGGCATCTCACACCAAAGTAAGGTCGCCCTTACCCAGCGCTGGGACCAGCCCCGCGCGCGCGAGCGAGGGAGCGTTGTGACCGCCCAGCCGGACTTCTCGTTGATCGTCGGCTACGGCACCGATATGGGCAATGCCGAGGACGCTGCCATGTCGTTCTCCGAGGCTCTGGAAGAGGCCACCGGCATCAAGTCCGAGGCGATCGAACTCAACCAGGTCGACGTCGCGGATCTGCAATCGGTATCGCATTTCGTTGTCGTGGTATCGACATTCGGCGACGGTGAATTTCCTGATAACGCGCTGCTGTTCTGGGAAGCGATCAGCGCCGAGGCCGCCGATCGGCTGGAGCATCTGAATTTCTCGGTGCTCGCGCTCGGTGACAGCAGCTACGAATTCTTCTGCAACGCGGGTCTGCTCCTCGACCAGCGCCTAGAGGCCCTGGGTGCGGCCCGGCTGGCCGAACGCGTCGACATCGATGGGCCCTATCTCCAGCAGTCGAAGGAGTGGACCACCGATCTGGTCAAGCGTCTCGCGGCGGGCCAGATCAGTACTACCGCAACGGACGTGGTGACGGAGGCGCCCGCACCTCCCAAGCGCGACCGCAACGAGCCCGTCGAGGCCCGCTTGCTCGTCAACCGGCTGCTCACCACCACCGAATCCGACAAAGAAGTACGCCATTACGAAGTGGACCTCACCGGTTCCGGAATCTCCTATGAGGCAGGCGATTCGATTGCCGTGCACGCGACCAACGATCCCGGGCTCGTCACGGCGATAATTGCCGAACTGGGCGTCGGGGCCGATCATCGGGTGGCCGGTCACGATGAGCCGCTCGCCGAACTGCTGTCCGATCATCTCGAGATCCGCACCCCCTCGCGGACCCTTCGTGCCCTGGTCGCTACCCGAACGGAGAACACGGAGGCGGTCGCCGCGCTTGGTGGCGACGTCACTCCCTCGCCGGGGTCGTGGCTGTATGGAAAAGATGTTCTCGATCTGATCAGGTTGGGGGAGTTGACCGTTGATGAACTGGTCGACAATCTGCGCCCGCTTCAGTTCCGTGATTACTCCATCGCATCCAGCCCGGCCCTGCACCCCGACACCGTGCACCTGACCGTAGCGACCATTCGATACGCCGATGCCGATCGCATCTATGGCGGTGTGGCATCGACATTTCTGGCCGATCGCGGGCAGGCGATGCGGGTGCATCTGCGTCCCAACCACACATTCCGGCTGCCGGCGGCCGACGTGCCGATCATCATGATCGGGCCGGGGACGGGGATCGCGCCGTTCCGCGGCTTCCTCCAGGAGCGTCAGGTCTCGGGCGCGACCGGGCGTTCGTGGCTGTTCTTCGGAGACCGGCGCCGTGCCACCAGTTTCCTCTATGGCGAGGAGCTTCAGGGCTTCGTCGATTCGGGCATATTGACCCGGCTCGACCTCGCGTTCTCACGAGACGGCGCCGACGAGGAGCCGAAACGGTATGTCCAGCACCGCATGATGGAGAACGAGGCGGAGCTATTCGCCTGGCTGCAGGATGGTGCGTACCTCTACGTGTGCGGCGATGCCGAGAACATGGCCAAGGACGTCGATGCGACGTTGCACGAGATCGTTGCCCGCTGCGGCGGAATGGACGCCGCAGCGGCGCACTCGTACGTCAACGACCTCATCAAGAGCCATCGGTACGTACGCGACGTCTACTGAGGGCCTATTCCCGGCCCGCACGCCACTTGTCCAACATTCGTCGATCCCGTTTAGTCGGCCGACCTGCGCCGCGATCTCGCGCTGCCAGCAGAACCTGAGGGGCCTCGGGCCGGGCAGGTGTTCGATCGAGGTAGCAGGTCACAGCGTCGGCGGCGCCAACCCGTTTCTGGATCACCCGCACCACCTTGACGATTCGCGTTGTATCGCCCACCAATGCGCGAACCTCGTCACCGGGGGCCACCATCGTCGACGGTTTCGCCGGGCGATCGTTGATCCGCACATGCCCACCTCGGCATGCCGCGGCGGCATCCGGCCGGGTCTTCGTCAGCCGGACCGCCCACAGCCACCGATCGACGCGGGACGACTCCATGACGTCCATCATGCCGGGCCTCCAGGCAGGTGCTGGCGGTGAGCAGCCCGCTAGGCGCGCAGCGACAGGATCTGCTCGATCTCGCGCCGCAGCCGTTCGTGACGAAACGGTTCAAAACTGAGGGCGGCGCCGGTACGCGCAGACAGCCGCGCGAACAGATCCACCGTCCGCCGTAGTGCGTTTACGGTGTCGTCGGCATCGAAATGCGCCCAGCAGCCCTCGACTTCGTCGCGCACATCAGCATCCATCCAGCTGTCCATGCGGGTACCCAGGTAACGAGTGTCATGCGCGGCGCCGTACCGGACGCGATGGTCCCATTCAATGATGCGCAGCAACTCTTCCTTGAGGTCCTGGTCACGCAGCTTCGCCGACCAGAGCTCCTCGCGCACCACGGCTTTCGCGCACATCAGCGCCGCGGCGTAGCCCCAGTGCACGCTCTCCTCGAACTCCTCCTGGTCGGGCAGCTGTCCCTCCGGCGTGCCCACCGCGTGCGGGTCAGGTGCCTGATCGTCCTTGTCGACCAACACCTCGAAGGGCCGATCGTGCTCCATCTCGGCGAGGTCGTCGGCAGGAATCAGGGTGAAGTCGAGCTTGCCGCCGGCGTAGTAGATCAGGCGGGTCTGATAACCGGAGTCTTCGTCTTCTAGACGCTCGACCACAAGAACGTCGCCCAGCGATGCCCACCACGAATCTTCGTCCGCCAGGTCATCGGGGTCGGACGCGTAGAGCTCGATGTCCCGATCCGACAGGGGATGAACGTCGCCGTTGGCCGCGGACCCGGTGACAATGACAGCCCGGACGGCATCCACCTCGGTCGCCCATGCGACCAACTTCTCAAGCACCTCGGCGTAATCCACACCTATATCCTTGGCCGCCTGGCGTGGTGTTCTCAAGGGCTTTTCCGCGTGTCGGTCAGGTGTTTCGCGCGCGTCGCGGCGTCCGTTAGCCGGCGTTGTTCTTGTTCGTGCCGTCCGGCACGAACGGGTTGACCCCGGTCGGTGTCAGTGGATTGGCGCCCTCATAGGTCGGCTGATGGGCACCCTGCTGGTACTCGATGTCGCCCGGGGCTAGGCAGGGATCGAAGTCGGTGGCACCGACGCTCGGCTGATTCGCGTAACACACGGGCGGCGGCTCCGGCGCTGCCTGTGCCACCGGTGTCCCGATCAGGGTGATTGCCCCGACGACCATTGCCGAACTCACTGCCGTAAACAGCTTCATGCCTGCACCTCTCCACTCTCTGAAAAGCCAGCTAATTGAACGCATCGCGCGCAGCGACCCGTATAACACATTGCTATATATGCATATACCATTTTCAATGGATATGTCTACGCCGCAATGGAGGAAATCAGGAAGCTCTCATGGAGATTTCAGCTAATACTCAGAATACCGGCGCGGGGTAGGGGTACGTGACCCAAAGCGGTCGCTCCTCAGCGTTGCGTGGAGCGTTCCGGCCCGTGGGCCAGCAGCATGTCGACCAGCTGATCGATGAGAGTCTCCTCGGTGCCCGCGATGTCCTGGTTCAGCCATGCCGCGACGGCCTGTCCGACGCCACCCACGACGAAATGGGCCAGCACCGGAAGGCTGCCGTCATCATCACGGCGAAACCAGTCGCGCAGATGCTGGGCGAACAGCGACACAAACATCGCCGTGGCCTCGAACCTCTTGCGCACCAGAACCGGATTGACCTGCCGCGGGCTGTAGAGCAGCTGCCCGATGCGACGGTCCGCATTGATGACACGCACCACGCTGTTGATACCGGCCCTCACCTGCTGGCGCGGCGGCGCCGCGGCCACCTCCGCCTCGATGGTCGACGTAAGCCCCTCAACGGCCCAATCGAAGATCGCGATGGCGAATTCGTCCTTGTCGGAGAAGCTTTCGTAGAAATAGCGTTGTGCCAGCCCGGAGCGCTGACAGACGGTGCGCAGTGTGAGGTCACCGGGTCCGTCCGGGGCGCCGAGGATGTCCAGTCCTGCCTCGAGCAGCTGCTGCCGACGCCGGGCCAGGCGTTCGTCGGCGGGAAGACCGCTGTATGAGCGGCCGGCTGGAGATGACACCCATCCAGTCTTACAGGAGCCGGTATTTGCCTGGGAGTAGAACGGGTATTAATCTGAATGCGCGTGCATCCAGATCGAATCGGATTCGGCGCGTTTCCCAGCAGCCTCGACACAACGGAGTGCACATGGACCTGGCCTTCTCAGCAGAGGAAGAACAATTCCGCACCGAAGTCCAGGAGTTCCTGGACAAGTACCTCACCGAGGATCTGCGTGCGGCCGGGCGCCTGCAAACGAGTGTGTACAGCGACCACGAGGCGAGCCTCCAATGGCAGGCCATCCTCCACGAGAAGGGATGGGCTTCACCCGCCTGGCCGGTGAAACACGGCGGCCAGCCGTGGACCGTCGCGCAGCACTACATCTTCGCGGTCGAATCGACCCTTGCCGGGGCACCGGCGTTGTCGCCGATGGGTATTCGGATGGTTGCGCACGCCATCGTCAAGTTCGGCACACCGGAGCAAAAGGACTTCTTCCTGCCCCGCATTCTGACGGGGGAGGTGTTCTTCTGCCAGGGTTACAGCGAGCCCGAGTCCGGGTCGGACCTGGCGTCATTGCAGATGTCGGCGCTCTCCGACGGTGATGATTTGATCCTCAATGGCTCCAAGATCTGGACAACCCATGCGCGCGAGGCAAATTGGATGTTCGCTCTGGTCCGCACCACCAAGGGGCCGAAGAAGCAGCTCGGTATCACCTTCATCCTTATCGATTTCACCTCACCCGGCATCGAGGTCAAGCCCCTGGTGATGAGCTCGGGCGAGGAGGTGCAGAACGTCGTGTTCTTCGACAACGTGCGAGTCCCCAAGGCCAATGTCCTCGGTGAGATTGACGAGGGGTGGACCGTCGCCAAGTATCTCCTCGAGTTCGAGCGTGGCGGTGGGGCAGCGGCTCCCATGCTGCAGGTGGGACTCGATCAGCTGAGTATGGCCGCCCGGTCGGTTCCCGCCGAGAATGGAAGCCTGGCAGACGATCCGGTGTTCGCCGCCAAGCTCGCCGATCTCGCGATACGTATCGACGTTATGGAGGTTCTTGAGCACCGGGTGCTGGCGGTCGTCGCGGGAGGCGGTAATCCGGGCACCGCGTCCTCGATGCTCAAGATTCTTGGAACCGAACTTTCGCAGGCGTTGACCACACTCACGCTGGAGGCTGCGGGTCCGCGTGGCCGCGTGTATCAGCCTCATGTCACGAAGCCGGGCGGTCCGGTGGTCGAGTACACCCCGCCCGCCGACGGCTATCACAGCGGTGAGCTGTGGCAGGCGGTGGCGCCACTGCACTACTTCAACGACCGCGCCGGATCGATCTATGCGGGTTCCAACGAGATTCAACGCAACATCCTTGCCAAAGCCCAACTCGGCCTCTGACAGACAAGAGCGAACATCACCATGGATTTCAATCTCACCGACGAGCAACAGCTCCTGAAGAACTCCGTCTCGGATTTCCTGGCCATCCGGTACGGCCTCGATACCAGCCGGCGCGCGGCGCGCTCGGATGTCGGTTGGCAGCCGCAGCTGTGGAAGTCCTTCGCCGAGGAGCTCGGTATCCTCGCCGCGCCACTGCCTGAGGATCTCGGTGGTCTGGGCGGCGGCGCGGAGGAGGTGCTAGTGATTGCCGAGGTGCTCGGACATCATCTCGTCGTCGAGCCCTTCATCGGTACGGTGGTGCTCGGCGGCGGCCTGCTCCGGCGGTCGAACAGCGACCTGGCCAAGGATCTCGTCGGCGGTATCGCGGCCGGCGACGTGGTGACCGGATTCGCCTCACTAGAGCCAACTTCCGGGCAATCATTTCACTCGGTGCGAACAACTGCTCGCCGCGAGGGGCAAGATTGGGTGCTCGACGGCGAGAAGATCGTGGTGAGCGATGCACCCATCGCCACCCATCTGATCATCACCACACGGACCTCCGGCGATGACGCCGACACCGCCGGTCTCACCCTGTTCGTGGTGCCGTTCGATCCCGCAAGTCCGGCTGAAGGCGTAACCGCACATCATTACCGCACGATTGACGACCATCACGCGAGCGACCTGGTGATATCGGCTCTGCGCGTGCCGGATTCGGCCCGGATTTCGGAGGTCGACGGCGCATGGCCGCTGATCGATGCGGCGCTCGATGAAGCGACGGCCGCCACCGTCGCCGAGGCGGTCGGGATGCTCCGCAAGGTGCTCGCCGATACGGTCGAATACACCAAGCAACGTCGGCAGTTCGGCGTGGCGATCTCCAACTTCCAGGCGCTACAACACCGCATGGTGAACATGCACATCGAGGTGGAGCAGGCGGTCGCGGCCTCCTATCTCGCCTCGCTCAATCTTGGCGGTCCGCGCCGCACCCGTGTGGTGTCGGCGGCCAAGGCGACGATCTCGCGTGCTGCCCGTCTGGTGGGACAGGAGGCCGTCCAGTTGCACGGCGGTATGGGGATGACCGAGGAGTTGGCGATTGGGCACTACTTCAAGCGTCTCACCGCAATTGAGTCGGAGTTCGGAAACCGCGACTTCCACACCGCGCGCTATCGGCGCGTGCGCAGTGCTGAGTCTTAACCGACGAGATTGATGACCAGGTTGATCGTGCACGCGATGATGACGGTGCCGTAGATGTAGCTGAAAAGGCAGTGCTTCAACACCACGTCGCGGATGTGGGACGCGGTGACGGCGGTATCTGATACCTGATAGGTCATACCGAGATTGAAGGAGAAGTAGTAGAAGTCGACGTAGCGAGGTGGTACTTCGGAGTTGAAGTCGATTCCACCAGGGGTGCCCTGGTAATAGATCCGTGCGTATCGGGCGGCGTAGATCGTGTGCAGCATCGCCCAGACTGTCAGGATCGCTCCGATGCACAATCCTGCGTAGGCACCCTTGTCCTCATCGTTGGCCGAGATCAGAAGTATCCCGATTGCGGACAGGCTGGCCAGCAGAACCAGCAGCATCGCCAGATCGCCCAGCTCGTCGTCCATGTCCTCACTGCTCGCGCGCGCACGTGTCTGGTCGGAATCCATGGGCCACAACACAATGAGCGCCCACACCACACTGATGGCCGCGGCCACGATGACCACCGCGAGGAGTGCAACCTGCCACCGTTGCAATAGCGTCCACGTCAACGTGCCGGCCACCAACCCCGCCACGAGCGCGATCCAGAATCGCCTAGCACCGGTCATGCGCTCACCTCGAACAACACCATCCCGACATCCAACAGTGCCGACACTAAAAAGGGAAGGCGCATCGCGCCTTCACACTCTTACTTTGTGGCTCACACCGGAGCTTGCCGCAAAACTCCGGGCGCCACTCAGAACTGCTGGGCTAAAACAGGATTCACGAGGACTAGGGGTGCGGCGAGGTCGTCACTGTCGTCGTGGTCGAGGTCCGGTTACTCGGAGAGGGAGCGTCATCGCGGTCCTGCCACGCGATGAACAGTGCGGTGAATATGGCCCCCGAGAACACTGCCGCAGCAAGGAACCAGAGGAACGGCCGCTGGAACCAGCGCATCCGGTCGGTGTCGCGGTGGTCGCCCGGCCCGGGGGTGAACGTGACCTCTGGTCGGGCAGCGGCGGCCGGAGTCGAGTAGTCCTGGTACTCCTGCAATTCCGGGGAGGTGTCGCCTTCTGACCAGGCCAACCTGTCGGATTCGACGGTGTCGATGGGTTTGGATGCGGGGCTCTTGGCGGTTTCCTCACCCGCAGGTACCGGCCGCATCATGGTCACTTCTGGGGACGGCGTTTCCTCTGGTTGACCGGCCATGACGGCAGCCCCGAATGCGGCGGCGAGCTGAGGCTGCGGTGCGGCGATGATCGGGCATCGCAAGCGTTCGGAAAGCTGTTGGGTGACAAGGGGGATGCCGGAACCACCGCCCACGGTGAGGACGGCACTAACCCCGGCCGAAGGAATATTGTTGCGTTCCAAGGTTTCTTGAATGCCGGTGATCAGCGCGGCAAGCGGTTCTCGGATCCAGTCTTCCAGCTCACTGCGCGTGAGCCGCACATCAGAGGTGAGGCCAGGCAGCTCAACGGGAACCACGGTCGTGGTGTCCGTCGACAGATGCTCCTTGGCCGCCCGGCAGCGATCACGCAGGCGCGTCAGGGCGCCCAGGGATGCCGTTCCGTCCGGGTCCTGGTTGAGGCCGGCAAGAACCTGCGTCAAGAGCTCTTGGTCAATGCGCTGCCCCGAGAAGTCACGATGGCGAACGGTCTGGCCGATGGGTTCGAAGTTACGCGCGGCGTCGGCGATTGTGATGCTGGTGCCGGTTCCGCCGAAATCGCAGACAATGACGACACCATGAGCGGGCAGGCGATCACGCGCGCTCTCCAGTGCGGCGCGTGCGTCGGGCACCAGCTTCATCGGGGTGCCCCCGGGCGCCAGGGCGGGCACCTTGTCGATGGCGGCCCGCAACGCGGCGACGGAGTGCGCACCCCAATGGGCTGGGATGGCAGCCGCGAGTGCCGGAGGAGTATCGAAGTTCGCGACTACGGCCGCGTCGGCGATCATGACCCGGATGGCTTCGGCCATGACCCAATCGGCGCTGTGCACGGATCCGTCGGCCCCGACGATTCCGACAGGGTCCCCGACGCGATCGACGAAGCCGGTGAGGGCCAGGCCAGCTTCCTTCGGGATACCGACCTCCGAGGGCCGATCCTCGTGGAGCGTGAGCATCGAAGTCCGCACGACGGGGACGCCGTCAGGGTTGCCGTCGGTGGCGACCAGCTGTGTAGCCCCGATCGACATTCCGAGTGAGTTCATTCCCTACCTGTTCGCCTGTTCCCCTGCGATTCTAAGCGGGCGACGTGCGGTACCGACCTAAAGGGCGTTTGCGTCGATGATGGCGGTGGCAAAATCCTGGGGCGCTTCCTGTGGGACGTTGTGCCCGATTCCGTCGAGTATCCGGTGGGTGTACTTGCCGGTGAACATCTTCCGGTAGGTAGACCCATCCTTGGCCGGCCCGTCGAAATCGCTGCCGATCGTGATGGTCGGCACACCGATGGTCGGCTTGGCGGCCAGTTTGGCCTCGATAGCGTCATAGCGCTGCTCACCCTTGGCCAGCCCGAGCCGCCACCGGTAGTTGTGAATGACGATGTCGACATGGTCGGGGTTGTCGAAGGCCCCGGCCGAGCGGTTGTAGGTGGTGTCGTCGAAGTGCCACGTCGGAGAGGCGTTGTGCCAGATGAGCTCGTTGAAGTCGCGGGTGTTCTGCCGGTAGCCGCGCACTCCGCGATCGGTGGAGAAGTAGTACTGGTACCACCAGCCCAGTTCCGCCTGCGGCGACAGTGGCTGCTGGTTGGCTTCCAGATTCACGATGATGTAACCGCTGACCGCCACAAGCGCTTTCACCCGTTCGGGCCAGATCGCGGCGACAATGTCGGCGTTACGGGCGCCCCAGTCGAATCCACCGAGGATGGCCGACGGAATTTTCAGCGCGTCCATGAAGTCGATGACGTCGGTGGCAAGCGCTGCTTGTTGACCATTGCGGAAAGTATCGGTGGACCTGAACCGGGTACTGCCGTATCCCCGCAGATAAGGCACCAGAACCCGAAATCCCTTGGCGGTCAGCAGCGGCACCACATCGAGATAACTGTGAATGTCATAGGGCCAGCCGTGCAGCAGGATCACCGGCTGTCCGTCGGACGGCCCTTCATCGACGTATCCGACGTTGAGCAGGCCGGCGTCGATCTGTTGGAGGGGCGGGAACTGTGTGCGCGGGCGAGTCGTGTCGACACTGGCGCCGTTCGAGCAGGCCCCAAGGGTGGTTATGCCGACTGCCGAGGCCAGCGCCACCTTGGAAAATCCACGTCTGCTGATCATGTCAGGGAACCGATTCCGTGAGAGGTCTGTTGGCGCCGCCCCAGGTGACGATGCCGTGGGACTCTACAGCGGCGGGGTAAGCATCCGGAGCAGCTTCGTGGTGCTCGGTGAAGATCAGCCCCAGGCATGGCATCGCCGCGCTGCACTGCCAGTGACCAGCAGCTGCCCATCGTCTATGCGACGATGACTTGATGGATGCTGCCAAGCTGTTCGTCGCTGGCGTGATCGTCGCCGGTGCCGCGCTATCCCTGTCGACTCCCGCCGGAGCAGATCCTGTGGCGCCTGGCCCCCCACCCGGGCCGTCGGCTCCGGATGCGGCAGCGTCGGCCACTGCACCTGTCGGTCCACCGCCCCCGCCGCCTGCTCAGCCATCGGTTCCCGAGGTCGCGAACCCCTCGTACGGCTCGGGGTCCGGAGGCCCGCTGGGGACCATCCGCGACCTCTACCATCAGGCCAAAGACGGGCCGCTGGACACTCCTGAAGGTGTGGCTGGCCGGCCGGCCGGCGCGGGACCCGCGCCACAGCTGCCGCCGGGTTACATCTCGACGAACGCCCCGGAGTCCTCCAACCCCGGTCGGATACGCGATCCCTATGCACCGGCGCCGTCGGGACCACCGCTGCCACCGGGGTACACCCCGTTGACGGGGCCTCCGCCTCCCGGCTATGAGCCGACCGGTCCTGCTCCGGACGGCCCTGCCCCGAGCAGTCCGACGCCGTGAGTAGCACCAGGGTCGCCGGGGGAGTAGTGCATACGTTGCCTGCCGATCTGCGCGCGGCGTTGATCGAGAACCCCACGGCCCTGGCCTTGTGGCAGGACATCACGCCGTTGGGGCGCAACGAGTTCATCTGTTGGGTCGAGGACGCGAAGCAGGAGGCCACGCGGGAGCGCCGTATTCGGCGGACCCAAGAGGAGCTCGAAGAGGGTAAGCGCCGGCCCTGCTGCTGGCCCGGGTGCAAGCACCGCGAGCGCACCGGCAAGTAACCGCGGTGGCGTCAGACAGAGGGGTTGTTATCAACGGCCAGTACGTGATTCGTCACCGTCAGCAGGAGATCGACGCTCAGATCGATCAGCTGCTCTTTGCTGATGGCGAGATCACCGGCAAGCCAACTTGTCACACTCTCCATGAGCGCGCCGAACAACTGGACGCCCGCAAGCGTGACTCTGTGTTCCAGGTCCTCCGATAAGGCTCCGGAAGATATTCGACCCGCCTGGGCGCGCATTAAGGCAATGAACATGCCGCGTATCCGGGTGCGGTGTTGGTGCGAGCTGTGCGCGGGGGCTTCGACAAACACCACACGGGCCTTACGCGGATCCCCGGTGAGCAGATCAATACACGCCCCCAACCCGGCGCGCACGATCTGCTGCCCGTCGGTCCCGGATGCGGCGACGGCATCGGTCATGGCCGTCAACGTCTGAGTTGCCAGCTCGTCGACCAGTGCCACGAAGATCGCGTGGCGGTTCTCGAAGTGCTCATAGAAGTAACGGTCGTTCAATCCGGTGGCCTGACATAAACCCGAGGCCGAGAGGCTGTTGTACCCCTGTGAGCCCACCATCTCGAGGGACGCGTCGAGGAGGCGCGCACGGCGCTCCGCCCTTCGCTGATCAGCAGGTATCCCACCGTAACCGCGCGTGGCCGTCATTCTCGAATTCTGGTGGAGTTCTTGCACAAAAGCAATTTCTGGTGGAGACTTCCTCCAGAAGTTGCCTCCCGCTCCGAAAGGAACCCGCTCATGGCACCTCACATGGCCACTGCCGTCCCGTCCCGCCACCCTCGAGACCGGCGCAAGGTGCCCATGGTCGGCCTCCTGGCCAAAGCAATGCTGATTGGCCCGCCAACCGATGCGGAATGGCGCACGATCGGTGCGGCCTTGAACGCGGGGGACCGGCCGATGGACGACCTCGTTGACTGGATGTACGCACAGGGGATGGACTCGACGCGACCGCTTTTCAACCAGGCGATGGCCCAAGGGATCTGCAATGTCGAGAATCCGCCCGAACCACTACACACGTTTTTCACACACATCGAAGCAACACCGGATTGGGTTGACTGGAAGCGAATTCGTTCCGGTCAGAGATTCTTTCAGCGTGGGGGCCTCGACACGATCTTCCTAGCGAGAGACGTCCCGTTCCTGGGCGGTTTCGCCGCGTCAGGTATCAACCGGACGCTTCTTCTCACCAAGACGGGACAGAGCGGGGAAAGCGGGAGTGCCCAGCGCTTCGCCGAAACCATGCAGTGGGCACTCAGCACGATCGCCGATGACGGACTGTCTCCGCAGGGCAGCGGTTATCAAGCGACCCTGCATGTTCGGATGATTCATGCATTCGTGCGACGGCATGTCGGAGCACTACCCGAATGGCAGGCCGAGGATTGGGGGACGCCGGTCAGTCAAACCGATATGGCAGCAACCATTCTCGGTGCAATCTACGTACCGGCGGTGTTGTCGCTGTCCTTCGGCATCGTCGCGACGCCTCGCGAGCTGGACGATGTCGCACACCTGACCCGGTATGTGGGGTGGCTCATGGGTGTCGAGGAGCAATACCTTCCCGTGAATTTCCGTGACGCGCTGAAGCGGCTGTACCACTACTTGATGTCGTTGCATCGGCCAGATGAGACCAGCCGCGCGATGGCGGTGCCGATGGCCAATGATCCACTGCACTGGCGTTACTCGAATTTCAAGGCGATCCGCCGCCGAATCGTATGGGCACAACATATTTCAATCACCACGACGTACATCGGGCGGGCGCAGATGCGCAGGCTTGGGCTGCCCACCTACATGCCTCCGTGGTATCCGATGCTGCGAATCCCGGTGAATCTGCTACGCACCGGCGCGAATTTCATACTGCCCGGCGGTCGCCTCAGGCAGGCGCGCAGCGGTTTACGTCGGCAGTACGAGTTCATGCACGCCCTGAGCGCCGACGGGCGTGCGAACATCGGACATTCCGCCAGCTGGATCGGACATGCCGCCTAGCGTGTGAGGAATGGTAAGCGCAGCAGCCTCGTCAGAGTCCGACGTGTACGCGGATTTCGCGAGCCTCATGGGTCAACTGGACCACCCGATGTGCATCGTGACCGTGCAGGGGCCTGATGGCCCCTCTGGCTGCCTGGTTGGGTTTGCGACTCAGGTCAGCATCGACCCGCCGCTTTTTCTCGTGGGGTTGTCGAAACAAAACCACACCTGGCGAGCTTCGCATGCGGCTAGTCATCTGGCAGTGCAAGTGATCCCGCGCGCGGATGGTGAGCTGGTGCGCCTCTTTGGCGAACAGACCGGTGACAAGGTCGACAAATTCGCGCTGTGTTCCGGCGATCATGTCGGTCAGGTGTTGTCACCGGTCGCTATCGGCCCGGTGGCGAAGTTGTCCGAATACGTGACATTGAATGACGTCAAGGGGCTCACACCTGGCCACGAAGCGTGAGCGAGCGGGCGATTCTTTTGGTCAAACGCGAATTGACTGCCGTCAACACCAAATATCCACTGCCCGTGCATAAGTGAGTCACACAAGGTCCGGCCTCTGGAGCGAGCGGCCCCATCGTGTCGATAAATAGCTCCGAGTCATGTTGTGGCGCATATACGCACCGGTCAACCTGAATCGCACCTCGGGGCTGACCAAGCAAGATCAAGCACTCCCATTGCGAGTTGATGGGCAGACATCACCGTTGAATTCCCCGCTGACGCCGAATTAAACCTCCACAAGACGCCGTTCTCCAGCGAACGCCGGTGAGCCACAGGGTGGTGCCCGCCGCGATATCCGCTTAGTGTGAGAGAAGCAGATGTGGCGCGCACATGGTTGTCATAAGAGGACAGGGTCCGCCGGCACAGGAGCGGTAATCGACCCGCCATCGAATGCAGGCGCAGCTCGCCGACGCGGACGTAGTCGGCTAAATCGGACGAGCTGCGTTGTCGACAGCGTTGAGAGGTTCATGAATGGAATGCCCTGTGGAAGTTCCGAGTACCGGGCGCGCGGAGGCTAGATCCAAACCAAGCGGCCCGGCCGATGACTATTCGGACGTTCCCAACATGTTTGTTGCTCTCGGTGGCCTGCCGCCGGGTAGCACCGCATACGACCGCGGTCGCGAGCAGATTGTGACCAGGTGCCTTCCTCTGGCCGACAATGTTGCGCGCCATTTCGATCGTCGTGGTGTAGACCTCGAAGACCTGATTCAGGTGGCGCGCGTTGGGCTCATGAACGCTGTCAACCGGTTCGATCCCGAGAAGGGTTCGAGCTTCCTCGGTTTCGCTGTTCCCACCATGATGGGGGAGGTACGTCGGCATTTCCGTGACCACGGATGGTCAATACATGTGCCGCGTGCCATCAGGGACAGACATGCACAGATCGCCAGGGCCACTGTGGAATTGACTCAGGCACTGCAACGCGCACCGACGGCCACCGAGCTGGCGATCGAGTTGGGAATCAACCGCGAAGAGGTCGTGGAGAGCCTGATCGCGGCGGATGCCTATCAGCCCCAGTCAATCGAGGCGCCACTCGCGCAAGGCAATGAGGAATCTCGGCATCTGGCCGACCTCCTCGGCGACACCGATCCGGCGTTGGAACACGTCACGAATCGCGAGGCTGTACGCCCTCTGCTGGCCGCGCTGCCCCGCCGTGAGCGAATCGTCCTGGAACTTCGGTTCTTCAAAGGTATGACGCAGAGTCAAATAGCCGAGCAGATCGGCGTATCCCAGATGCATGTGTCGCGGATTCTCAGTGACACCTTGCGATACCTTCGGGAACAGTTGCAGTAGGGCATTGCCCGCCCGTGACGCGCATGTCGCGTGCTACAGGGCCTAGATCAGGTTCATGATCATCAAAATTAGCTCAAAGGCGCAAACACCTGACGAAGAGGGGATTCATGTTTGCGCTGGTTGACTCGAGCGGTTAGAAGCATTGTGTACGAACGCTAGTCGGCGTAACGTCATCATCAGGTTGAGTCCACAGCCGCGCAGGATCTGTAGATGCCAGTGCAGGGTTGGGCTTCTAAATCGGCCGAGTGGCCTGGTGTCTCCGATCCGAAGAATGCACACTTCGATCGATGGAGTCATACATGTCTATCATTGACCAGAATGCATCACGTTTCGCGGTTCGAGCCAAAACCAGTGTTGTTTCACTGTTTTCATCAACGGACGACACGGCGCAGTTCACTGCTCACTGGCACCGTCCATCTGCAATCCTCGTAAGTGCCACGGGAGAGATCGATGCAGTCAACGCCAGCCACCTCACGGAGTATGCGACACGGTACCTGGATGGGCACCGCGCATTGGTACTAGATCTAGAAGGGTTGCGGTTCTTCGGAACCGATGGCCTGCTGGCGCTGGATGAGATACGTCGCCACTGCGCGATACAAGGGATCGACTGGTCGGTGATTCCCGGTCGAGCCGTTGCCAAGTTGCTCGACATCAGTGGGGACGCCAGCACGTTCCCGCTGAGCGATTCGATGCCCGAGGCGTGGGAGAAGCTGGCCCTGTAGCCGAAGGTCAAACGTGAACGCGCGGCGGTGCTATCCGTGCGCCACGTGCACCGCAGCGGTGGTGTTCCACCCCGTGGTCATGGTGACACCGACGATACGGCCAGTGGCTTCGGCGGGGTGGTCTCTTTCGAATGTTTCAACATGGTCTACCAAAGACTTAAGGACATGCCAGCCGAAGCTATCGAGCGGAAAGACGTCCCCGGGCAGACAGTGCGTGAATGCCACGATGCCCAGACGATCTGAATGAAAATCCAACCGGACAGTGAGTGTGGCGTCGGGTACCGACGCCCTGATCAGTCGGGTGCACGCCTCATCAGTGGCCAGTTTCAGATCGGCCACCGTGTCGAGATCGACATCCTCAAAGGTCGCGGCCGCGGCGACGACCGTACGGATCATCGCCAGATTGTCTAGCCGAGCGGCTATTTGGAACGTGAGGGACCGGTCGCCCGCATGATTGCCGGATTGAGCCGTGTGATTCTCGGTCATATCTCTCCCAATATTTCCTGCGTTTGAGATTACCCGGAGCATCTGTGCACAACCAATACCGGCCGACAACCGCTCGATGTCCACGCCGAACTGTGCATGACACCGATGGAATTAGCTAATGCGAGTCTACCTCTTCCGCAGTCGTCGTTCGATAGCCCAAGGGAATTCATGGCTGATAGCTGTTCATGCGGTTCGCATCGAGCTCACCCGGGTCCCGCGCAAGCTGACGTGTTTTCCAGAGTCTTCGCCACGATCCCTGTCGCTGATGGTCGCGGCGCGGATCACGAGCAGTCTCCTGTTCATTCATCGTGAATCTGGGCTACCCGGTACACGAAGGACTCAATCATCGATTCCGTAAGTCATGAGGAGTCCGTGCTCTCATGTTCTTCGAGACCTACCGCGTCGAGCAGATCCGCGCGGTCCCGGCTCAGCTTGGGCGCCAAGTCCGGGTTCATATGGCCCAGCGCGTCCGCGATATCGGCTAGTCCGTCCGCGATCCCATTGAGCTTCTGCTGGACGGCGTTGTCTGACCGTCTTTGTGTGTTCTGCAGAAGTGCTACCAGGAGAAAGGTGATGATGGTGGTCAACGTGTTGATGATCAGTTGCCAGGTGTCGATGTTGAACAAGACGAACGTAGGGGCCCACAAGACTACGATGAGCACGCACACCACAAAGAACCACGGCTGCGAGACGTAGCCGGACATTACCGTCGCGAATCTGTCGAATGCCGACAACCGCTGGCCCACCTCGGACGGATATATGGCCTTACCGTGTGGGCCGCTGCTACTGGGCATCGCTATGCTCCTCTTGCTCATCGTCTGAATTACCCCGCGCCGCAACCTTTAAACAGAGCGCGCGCCGTGACTGAAAGATGCAGTGGCCCAAAGGAGGCTGAAGCTGAAAGGTCAAGGGCAAAAGCACCTCGGTGCTCGACCCCGTTCATTTCGTCAGACTTGTTCAATCATGGTGGGGTTCCGAATGTTCCTGGTGCCATTGGGCTTCCATCACGCGGATTCGTTTGCGTTCGATGTGGAGCCAGAGCCATCCGAGAACGAAGAATGCGAGAGCCGACACACCTGCGATCGCGGCCCATCCGTACAACTGATAGCCGGCAGCGGTGAGGCCCAGCACCACCGAGGTGATGCCGATCGCGACGAGCGCCAGTCCGGGCCATGATGCTCGATCTGTCAGGGTCTCACCGGCATGGGGACGGAAGGTGCGGGCATGATCCACAGGATCTTCGGCTGCTTCTCGCATGTGATCTCCTAGTGGCAAGCGGCGGGCTTGCCGCGCGCTATGGTGTCCTGGACAAGGGGTCATTTCGAGCAATACCCACGACGCCGTTGATCAAACCGGTGTGCACAAGTCTTTTCGTCATCAGCGCCATGGCGGTGATCGCTTCGCTAGTTGGCTGCGGTAGCAACGCGCCTGCTGTTAGTGGCGGCACCACCACTCAAACAGCCCCCGTGACCGGTGGCGGCAAGCCTGGCGAAGGTGCGGGCAATATCCCTGGCGGCCCAACCGGATCCGGTGGCTCAGGCGGTGGCAGCGGTTGTGTCCCCAACGTGGGATGCGTGAACATCCCCTGATCGATCCCGTTTGACGACGCTGTGCATCAATTCGACGGGCGATCGTCCACGATCGCGCGGGCGATATCCACAAGTTTGGTATTGGATTCCTGAGATAGCTGTCTGATCAGTGTGAATGCTTGTGCGGCATCGATATTGAACCGTTCCATCAGCATTCCCTTGGCCTGACCGATGATGTCACGCGAGGCAAGGGCCGAGACCCATTGTGATTCCCGTTGCGCGGCGACAAGCACAATCGCTGCGTGTGTCGCCAAGGCAAGGCCTGCGTCATATGAATCTGCTCCAAATGCCTTCGCGGACAGTGAGTAAAGGTTCAGTGCTCCGAGGTTTTCACCGTTGGTGAACAATTGGAACGACAACATTGACCGCACGCCGAGCTTGACGGCTGCCTTAGCGAATTCGGGCCAGGGCGTGGTCTTGGTGAGGTCCTCGGCGTACACCGTCTCGTGCTCCCAGGCTGCTTGCACGCAAGGCCCCTCTTTGAGCTCCTGTTGAACCTCGTCGAGTATGCGTGGCAGCTCTGAGGTCGCCGCGCGGGATTCAATGGTGTATTGACCAGTCACCAGTGTGATGCCGGCCTGCTCGACGCCGGGCACGTTCTCCCGAGCCGCGGCGGTGATCGATCTGAGCGTCATCTCGACGCTCGAATGCTCTTGCTGCATGCGGCGCGCGACGTCCGCCATCTTCGCGCTGAAGGCGCCCGGAACTGGTTCGTCTGTCACAGACGTAATCGTGCCAGTTGGCGATCAACCTGGCTTGATTCTCGTCGACCCTCGGTTCGTCTGACCCGATCGAGCAGCTCCGGTAACCGCGGCCATCAGCGCGGCACCTAAACTCAGCTAACTTATCTGTTAGCCCACAAACCCGCGTGCTGCCGCGCGATAGGAGTTCGGTCTGTGAACAGCACCTCCGAGACGCTTACGCGGGGGCTCTCCGCTCGCCATATCCGCTTCATCGCATTGGGTTCGGCCATCGGGACAGGGCTGTTCTACGGATCAGCCGAAGCGATCAGACAAGCGGGTCCGTCGGTTCTCCTGGCCTATCTGCTGGGTGGGGCCGTCATTTACCTCGTACTGCGGTCCCTGGGGGAGATGGCGGTACGCAGCCCGGTCGCGGGATCGTTCGGGGAGTACGCGACTCAATACCTGGGACCGCTGGCAGGCTTTCTCACCGGTTGGACGTACGCCCTGGAGATGATCGTCGTCTGCCTGGCCGACGTCACCGCGTTCGGTGTGTACATGGGCTTCTGGTTCCCGGACGTGCCGCGCTGGATCTGGGTTCTGTCGATCATCTTCTTCATCGGCGCGGTAAATCTGCTTAGCGTCAAGGTGTTCGGAGAAGTTGAATTCTGGCTCAGCCTCGTGAAGGTCCTCGCCATCATCGCGATGATCGGCGGCGGTATCGCGATCCTGCTGTGGGGGACGTCTTCCGATCACGGAGCTCAGCACGATGTCGCCAATCTATGGAATGACGGGGGGTTCTTTCCCAACGGGTTGGCAGGTTTCGTGGGCAGCTTCATGATCGTGATGTTCGCGTTCGGCGGCACCGAGATCATCGGAATCACCGCGGGCGAGGCCAAAGACCCCGCACGCACGATTCCCCGGGCCATCAATACAGTGCCGGTGCGCATCATGCTTTTCTACGTCCTGACGCTCGCCGTCATCATGTCGTTGAATCCCTGGCGATCAATTGATGCGAACAGCAGCCCCTTCGTCCAGATATTTGAGCGTCTGGGGCTCACATCGGCTGCGACTGTGCTGAACATCGTCGTGGTGACGGCAGCGCTGTCCGCCATCAATAGCGATATCTTCGCTGCGGGCCGAATGATCTACGGGATGGCTCAGCGAGGACAAGCCCCGGCGATCATGCGGCGGGTATCACGTAACGGCGTCCCATGGATGACTGTCGTCGTGATGACGGCGGCCTTGCTCGTCGGCGTGGTGTTGAACTATGCGATAGAGGAGCGTGTCTTCGTCATGATCGCATCCGTCGCCACCTTCGCGACTATCTTCGTCTGGCTAATGATCCTATTGTCCCACTTCAGGTTCCGGGCACAGTCGAGTACCTGCGACGTATCAACCCCAGCCTTTCCCGCGCCGGGCTGGCCGTACCTGCAGGTCTTTGCGACCGGGTTTTTGGTGTTCGTCATGGTTCTGCTGGCGTTCAGCGCCGATACCCGTGTAGCGCTGGTCGTCGGGGCGGCATGGCTGCTGCTACTCGCTGCCGGGTACCGAATGTCGCGTACAACGATGTGAGAGCGGCCAGCTCACATCCGCGAGCCTCCCGGCGGATCACACCGAGCGGATCCTGGTTATCCCGCTTCTCTTTGATTCGACGGCGTTCGTGATTCGGCAACACTGAAATGATCGGCCAGAAAAGCGAATCCAGCCCTGGCGAATTGCGGAGCAGCCGTGATGTGTTCACCGAAGCGGATCGGATGCTGTCGCACGTCGACGCCGAGAGCGCGCCAGCGCTGCAGCAGCAGCTCGACCTGGCGGTAGGGGATCACCTGGTCTTGCCGCCCGGTGCCCACCAACAGCGGCGTCGCTGGGGCGATGTGTCCAAGACTGTTGTCGCGCAGTTGCGCTACCCATTCGGGCTCAACGAATGGGTCTGCTCCCGACAGATATCGCTGCCGCTTCTTGGGTAAGAGCAGGCCCAGCACGATGGCGGCAACGATATGGCTACGTCGTAGCAGCGCCGTGACCAGCTGGCCGCCGCGGTTGAGATAGTTGTGCAATCGCAGGTCCGGGTAGGCACTATCGAGCCCGATCCCGGCGTACAACAAGAGAAAAGCGAACAGTCCACCATCGAGATCTGCGGCGAGCTCGGGGAAGTCCACCGGAGCCGCGCCGACGGCTGCGCCGCTCAGTGGCATATCAGGGGCGTAACTCGGCTGCAGTTGCGCGGCCCAACCGGCGGAGTTGCCGCCCTCCGAGTAGCCGTAGATACCCGCCGGGCCCTGTGCGTCGAGGTCGGCCTGCGGTAGATGCCTTGCGGCACGCATGACATCGAGAAGTGCGCGGCCGTTGGTTTTGCCAATGACATAGGGATGTACACCGGGGGTGCCGAGCCCCGGATAGTCGGTAACGGCAACCACCCAACCGCGCCGCACCGCCGCCGTCAGAAATATGGCTTCGTACTCCACACCGAGTTCGAGCAGCCGAGACACCGTGGCAGAGCGCGCCAATCCTTGCGTACCTGGCGCGAATCCGAGCAAGGGCCTTGATCCCGAGGGGTCCGGGATGTTCGGAATGAGCACGACTCCGGATACCGCGATGGGATCGCCCGTAGCGGTGGTGGAGCGATAGAGCACGCGCCATGCGCGGGCCGGCATCGTCACGCCGGGAAACACTCGCGCCGTCATGGGCGCGGCGCGCAGCAGATCGCCGGGGGAGCCGCTCTCGTCGAGATACGGCGGATCGTAGAACTGATTCCGTTCGCGGCGAGTGCGCACAGGGGGCTGAGACATCGTTGTCCTCGGGTTTAGGTAACGCCTAATGGGATCCATTCGAATGCAGTTGTGCACGAAGCACTTTTCCGCTTGCGTTACGGGGAATCTCGTCGAGAACGATGAATCGCTTCGGGACCTTGTAGCGCTCAAGCCCGTGGCGGACGTGGGCCTTGAGCGCGTCGTCCGAGGGGGCCGGGGCCCCCGCCGCTGCGACGACGAAGGCTTGCAACACCTGCCCGAACTCGTCATCGGGTACTCCGATGACGACGGCATCCGCGATCGCGGGATGCGCCGTGAGACGGTCCTCGACCTCTCCAGGAAAGACGTTCTCTCCACCCGAGACGATCATGTCATCGGAACGGCCATCGATGTACAGCCTGCCGTCGGCATCGAAATGACCCATATCCCCGGTGTTGACATGGCCATCGACAATTTCCTTGGAGGCGGGACGTGCCGTCTTATCGGGGGTGTAGCCCTCGTACGCCAGGCCGCCACGCACAAAGATCATCCCGGTTTCACCGGCCGTGACCTCTCGACGGTCGCTCCCAAGAATGCGCACCGAAACGCCAAGTGTTGTGCGCCCTAAGGTATTCGGTGCGGCAATGAGGTCTGCGGGGGTGGCGATCGCCACCACGCCGGCCTCGGTCGATCCGTACCCGTTCACCAGTATCGGCCCAAAGGCGGCCAGCACGGCGGAGACGGTGGCCGGGGATATCGGCGCCGCCCCCGTAACGATCATGCGCAGGGGTGGTCCTGAGGTGATCTGCCCACCGGCCTCCGGCAGTGCCAGCAATAACCTCTGCAGCATGACCGGTACCGCGAATAGCACTGTGACATGTTTGCGCGCAATGTCTTCCATGGCCTGCTTGGCATCGAATCGTCGCCGGCACACCACGGTTCCGCCGAGCGCCATCGGCCCCAACAGCGCGGCCAATCCAAATCCGTGGAAGAACGGCGGCGCCACCAGCACCCGGTCACGGGAGCGTAGCCGTACCGTCCCCATCGCGGTCACACACATGAGCACCAACTGCCGGGGTTTGATGGCACGCGGCACGCCCTTGGCCAGACCGGTGGTGCCGGACGTGAGTAGGGTGATCTTGACGGGGCGGCGCACCGGTGGCGGCTTCGGATGCGATTGATCGACAAGCACATCCAACGTCGGGAGTCCGTCTACGGCCGGGTTTTCATGCCAGGCCAACACGCGCAGGCCGTGATAGTCGGCATCCTCGACCGCTGCGGCGTACTCGGCGTCGAAGATCAATACGTCGGGTTCGTGGCGTTGCAGAATCGCTTGCAACTGTTGAGGAGTCAGTTCTGTGTTGATGAAGATGAGCTCGGCCCCGAGCTGAGAACCGGCCAGCATGGCCTCGATGAACCCACGGTGGTTTCGGCATACGATCCCGACTGACCGGGGAGGCGACGGTGCTAACGCATAAACCGAAGCGGCAATCGCCTCCGCGCGTTGGTGCAGCTGGCCGTAGGTGAGTTGTCCGGAATCGTCGATCAGTGCGATTCGGTGAGGAAATCGAATCGCACTGGCTGCCAACAACATCGCTGGCGTGGGCCCGTACTGCCAGAAGGTACGGGCGAGCGTGGCGAGGGCACGTGGACCGACCGGGGTAAGCGCACCCGAGGTTAGTGCCGCGGGCACCGCGGCAGTCCACTGCCGCAGGCTCTGTCTGAGCTCACTCGACATGAGCGCCAACCTTGTCCGAGATCTGGGCACGAATCGGCACCGGCTGGCTGGTGGCCACCCTGGCCAACGAGGCTTGGGTGTCGCCCAACCGGCGATAGACGAACCCGAGAATCGGCTCCATCGGAAAGCGCAGTACCGGAGCCAATATCGCAAAGGGGTGTCCGTAGAACGGGGTAAGTGTGCGTGGCTTCTGCACCACGGCACGGGCAATCACCCGCGCGGCGTCGAGCGGGGTCTGCCCCGGAAGTAGCCGCATCCAGCGGCTGGGGGCGCTCATCCGGGTGTGCATCAGGCCCGCGTAAAAGGTCGTCAGGGTCACGCCGTCACCGCGGGCCTCCATGCCGACCGCCCGCATCCAGACATCGAACGCCGCCTTGGACGAGAGATAGAAGCCCCACTTGGGAACCACCCCGAACATCACGCCCACCGTCGATACGTTGACGATGTGGCCGGTTCCGCGGGCACGCATCCCGGGTAGCAGCGCCAAGGTAAGCCGCATGGGGCCCACATAGTTCGCACCGGATGTCGCGTTGACATCCTTGGGCCTGTCGTAAGAGAGGTGTATCGAGCGGCGCAGGGACTTACCTGCGTTGTGGATCAGGTAGTCGACCCCACCGAAGTCATGGAGAACCGCCTCCGCGAATTCCGCAACCGACTCTTCGGATGTCAGGTCAAGTGGGTAAACCGCTGCCTCTCCGCCCGTTTCGGCGATGCCTGCGGCCACTTGCCGGAGCTGCTCCATGGACCGTGCGGCCAGTACCACTCGTGCGCCGGCCTGTGCGAAGAGTTCGGCTGTGGCGGCGCCGAGTCCGTAGGAGGCGCCGGTGACGACGACAACCTTTCCGGCGATCTCACTGCGCAAACGACCGATGTCTCGCAGCCCACGCGGCCCGATCAAGTATGCGGTGGCACGTGCGATCGGGTGGTGGACAACAGGGGAGGGCCCAGAGGGCAGAGTCGTTGACATGTCGGTGCTTTCGGCTATTTGGGGTTGTTGGTCAAAGGGTTTGTCGAGGCCAGATCCGTGAGCAGGGATAGCAGTTGTGGGTCCGACACCACGACATCGACCACCCGCTGGCTTAGCTCGATATCGGGGTCCGACTTCACGGCGCTGAGCACGGTGCCGAAGAAGTTGGCCATGATCAGGTCGCGAATCGCATCACGCGAGATCTCCTTGGTGTGCATCCAATGCAGCACGATGCCTTCGATGAATGAGAGGCAGCCGCTGATCGCCGCGCGCAGCACCGGTGTCGATTCGGTTCCTGTGATCTCCACGGCCAGCGCGTGTGCGAGGCGCTGCCGATGTTGTTCACGAATGTGCCGGACCTCGGCATCGGCGACATCGGTGAGCAGAGCCTCGAAGGCACCCGGTTCCTGCTGCGCGCGGTCCAGGAACTTGCCGACGCCATCGGACAATCGCTCCAGCGCGGGCCCACGCATCTGTACGAGATCACTCCAGAATTCGTCGGCAGCCTGCTCGACCACCGCGAGGTAGAAGCCCCGCTTACCGCCGAAGTGATAACTGACCGATCCTGCCGCCACACCCAGGGAACGGGCGACATCCACGATCGATACCTCGTCGTACCGCTGCGCACTGAAGGCGACACGACCGGCCTCCAGCAGCGCGGCACGCGACGCCACACCTCGCCGATTGCCGGCCATCACACCTCCAGTATTTGAATCTGATTCAGAAACTAACGGGGCCGAGCCCTCGTCGTCAAGTGGTTTCTGAATCAGATTCAATAAGTGTGTGCGGACCAGAGTCCTGGCAGAGCAAGCGCCTACAGTGAGGTAGGTCGCTCGTGGCGGCTCACGGAAGGGATTCAGTCGTGACGGACATATCCGCATTCGCCGAGCTCGTCCACCTCGATCACGGGCTGTGCGTGCTCAGCACCATTCGAGGCGACGGCAGCGTCCAGTCGTCGGTGATCAACGCCGGCGTCATGCCACATCCTCAAACCGGCGAGCCGATCGTCGCGCTGGTGGCAGCAGGAGGCACCCGCAAGCTCGACCATCTGCGGGCCGACCCGCGCGCCACCATTGTCGTGCGCGCCGGGTGGCAATGGGCCACCGTCGAGGGCACCGTGGAGATCACCGGTCCCGACGACCCGCATCCCGGCGTCGACGGCGAGGCGTTACGCCTGTTGTTGCGCAACATTTTTCAGGCAGCCGGTGGCACTCACGACGACTGGGATACCTATGACCGCGTGATGGCAAAGGAACGACGCGCGGCCGTTCTCATCACGCCTCGCCGCGTGTACTCCAATCCGACGACGGGATAGCGGGAAGCATCAACTCGGCAGTGGTGCGCAGATGGGCACGTGCCTCATCGGCGGTGAGTTCTCGGGAAAGCCAGCGGGATGCCAGACCCTCGGTGAGTGCATTGAGGACCAAGGCCGTGCGGTCGGCGTCCACGGTGTCGGACACCTCACCGATGTCCTGAGTAGCTCTGATGGCGGCAGCGGTTTCGCGCGTCCACTCTTCGGATGTTCGCGCGAGGGGTTCGCGCAGGGGTTCCTCGTAGACCGCCGAAGCACGTAACTCGTTCCACACCAACGAGTTCTCCACCACCGCAGCAGAATCCTGGATTTCCCCGAGAATATGCGCAATGAGCTGGCCCCGCGATACTCCGGAACCGCTGGCGGCCTGCCGGTACGCGCGTGCCTGGTCATTGATGTAGGTGAGGGCCGCCGCGAGCAGGCCATCACGGTCCTTGAAGTGGTAGTAGAGCAGACCCGACGACACCCCAGCCACCCGTGCGACATCGCTGACACGCAGGCCCCGGACACCGTTTTCGGCGATAGCGGTAGCACTGGCCTGCAGGATCGCTTCTTGTCGACTGGTCACCCGACGCACTTCCCTTCCGCTCTCGACAGCTCGCTACATGCTAGGAAGGCATCCGGGTACGCCACGCCCCCGGCACCGTGTTGCCATCAGATCAGGTCAGGGCTGGCTGTTGCTGGGTGATGCAGTGGATACCACCGCCCCGCGCGAAGATCTCACGCGCATCTACGGTCACCACTGCGCGGCCCGGATACGCCTCGGCAAGAATGGCTTTAGCGGTGTCGTCGGCCGGATCGTCGAACCGACAGGCGATTACGCCGTCATTGACGACGAGATGGTTGATGTAGCTGTAATCCACCCAGCCCTCGCTGTCGCGCAGCACCTCGGGCGCCGGGATTTGCGTTATCTCCCATGGCTTTCCCCGGGCGTCACTAGTCTGTGCCAGCAGTTCGATGATCTCCTTGGTTACCTCGTGGTCCGGGTGCGTGGCGTTGTTCTGTGTGTGCACCAGCAGCCGTCCCGGCGACGGGATGGCTACGACAATGTCGACATGGCCATTCGTGCCGAACCGCTGCGCATCACGGGTCAGGCCGCGCGGCAGCCAGATCACGTGCCTCGCTCCGATGGTGCGCGCCAGCTCGGCTTCCACTGCGGGCTTGTCCAACCCCGGGTTACGAGTGGGATCGAGCTGCACCGTCTCGGTGACCAGCACCGTGCCCTCGCCATCAACCTGGATGCCCCCGCCCTCATTGACCAAGGAGGAGGGGACAATCTGCGCCCCGGCGAGCCGACCGACGAGCCCACCGATGTGCGCGTCGTTGTCCCAGCGTGCCCAGTCGCGGGCTCCCCATCCGTTGAACACCCAGTCCACGGCACCCAGGCCGCCGTCTGCGCCGCGTACAAAGGTGGGGCCGATGTCCCGCATCCAGGCATCATCGAGCGGAGCCTCGAATACCTCGATCTCCCGCGAGAGGTACGTCCGCGCCGCCGCGCGATCGGCCGGGTCGACGATCATCGAGACCGGCTCGAAGTCGAGGACGGCGTGCGCGACCGTGGCCCACGCGGTGCGCGCCTGGTGCGTGGATTCCGCGTTCTCGAAGACGGTTGCACCCTGCGACGGAAATGCCATCCAGATACGTTCCTGCCGGGCCGTTTCCCGCGGCATGAGCCAGGTCATGACGCTTGCGACCCGTAGGGATTCGCCGTATCGACAGGTGCGCTGAGCCGGGCGTAGGTGTCGGGCCGGCGGGTTGTGTTGAACGGGAACAGATCCAGCCAATCCTTGCGCTGCTCAAGATCCAGATCGGCCACCAGTACCGCCGCCGCGTCGCGTGGTGCCTGCGCGAGAATTCGGCCGTACGGATCGGAAATGAACGAGGAACCGTAGAAGTTCACACTTCCCTCATCGCCAAAACGATTGGGCACGATCATGAATGTCCCTGCGGTAATCCCGTTTCCCACGATCACGTGTTGCCAGAGCGGCTGAGTATCAAAAGCCGGAAAGGCGGGCTCGGAACCGATCGCTGTCGGATAGACCAGGATCTCCGCGCCGGCGAGCGAGTACATCCGCGAGACCTCAGGAAACCACTCATCCCAACAGGTGGGCATCCCGAGGGCTGCATCGTCAAGTTCGGCCACGCGGTACAGCGGATACGCGTCGTCGGCGGGTCCGGCGCGAAAGTACGTGTCCTCGTAGTAACCCGCAGTGACCGGAATGTGCAGTTTCCGGGTGCGCCCGGCGAGCTCACCGCCGGGGGACACCAGGATGGCGGTGTTGTATCCGAGCCCATCGGCGTCATCGGCACGCTCGTACAGAGACGCATGCACCAGCACACCGTTCTCCTTGGCGGCCTGCGCGGCGAAAGCGAATGTCGGCCCCGACAGCAGCTCCTCGGCGTGGGCACCCGGGTTCGCGCCTGCCCGAACATCCGCGGGGTAGCGCGACAGCGTCAGTTCCGGCAGGAATACCGCCTTCGCGCCCTCTTCGGCGGCCAGTCGGACGCCTTCGGAAAGTTGGTCGCGCAGCTGCTGCGGATCGGCGAGCCAGCGGTGCTGCACCAGAGCCACGCGGAGCGGCGCTCGTCGTGGCTCGCGCACGCGCGCCAGCGAGGGTGGCGGCGTGAACGCGGTTTCGACGATGAATCCCGATGCGGGCATTTGCGTACCTCCTGGGGTGGATAAGAGTGACGGTAGAACAAACTGAAAATTCAGTCAAGGTTCGATAGTGTGTGGATATGTGCACAGCATGCGAGTGGGCCCCCCATTTCTCGTCGTTCAGCACCAAAGCCAGCCGCCGAACCGCATTGCGCGCTGCTGCCGCAGTAGCACTCACCGCGGGCACTGTCGCTGCGTGCTCGACCGGAACAGATTCACGGCCGACGACAGGAAGCGCCGAACCGGATTTCGTGTTCCGCAACGGACGCGTCTACACGGTGGCCGGACGGCAGGACTGGGCCGAAGCGGTGGCCGTGAAGGGCAACACCATCACGCACGTCGGTAAGGAGTCAGACGCGATGGCGATGGTGGGCCCAAGCACCCGCGTCATCGATCTCGCCGGCAAGCTACTCATGCCTGGATTCGTCGAAGGGCATATTCACCCCTTCTTCGGAGCCTTCCTCAGCAGTGGTGTGAATCTGCAGGTGTCAACCAAGGAAGAGGCGTTGGCAGCTATTGCCCAGTACGCCAAGGAGAATCCGAATGGGCCGATACGCGGATTCGGTTGGCGCGTAGACATGTTCGGGCCGGAGGGACCGACTCGTCAGGAGCTGGACGGCGTGCTGCCCGACCGGCCCGGATTCTTCTTCGCCGTCGATGCGCACAGCATGTGGGCCAACAGCAAAGCCCTCGAGGTCGCGGGCATACACCGCGATACACCCGACCCGGTCCCCGGCTTCAGCTACTACGCCAAGGACAGCAAGGGTGAGCCGAGCGGCTACATCTTGGAGATCAGTGCGATCCTCGACCTGATCGATGCCATCGAGCCGATCACCGTCGAAAGCATGCAACGAGCGCTTGAAGACTGGCTGCCCAAAGCGGCGGCAGCCGGCATTACGTCGATTTTCGACGCCGGCGTCCCGCCGGTCGGGAGTCAGGCCGCGCTCCTTGGGCTATATACCGACATTGAGCGCAGGGGCCGATTGCCGTTCCGCGTGGTGGCGTCCTACGTCGTCAAAGCACCCCCCTTCGACGATGCGGTCGCGGAGTTCGCCCAGACTCGTGATCAGATCTCGAGCGACCTCGTTCACGTCGGCATGATCAAGATCATGGGCGACGGCACCCAAGGCGGCTACACCGCCTGGCTGCTCGATCCTTATGCGGACAAACCCGATTCGATCGGCACGTCACCGTTCACCGAGGAGCAGTGGGGACGGCTCGTCAGCCAGATCGACGCCGCGAGTATCGACATGCATGTGCACGCGTGCGGGGAGCGCACGGTGCGGGTGGCACTGGATGCTTTCGAGGCGGCGATCGCCAAGAACCCGGCCCGCGACCGCCGGCATTCGATCGCACACCTGATCTATGTCGATGACGCGGACATCGCACGGTTCGCACAGCTAGGGGTTGGTGCGCAGTTCTCCGCGAACTGGTTCTCCGCCGATCCCGACACCGTGGTCAACATGGCAGTCCGCTACGGCGCACCCCGCAAGGACAACTTCTACCGGGTCCAGGACATACTGCGAGCCGGTGGGAGAGTGTCACTGGGAACTGACTGGCCCGCGGCCGGGTACTTCTCCACCTACAAGCCACTCGAATCAATCCAGATCGGTGTCACCCGCCAACTGGTGGGCGCGCCCGATGCCGAGGTGCTGCGTCCCGTTGACCAGAAGCTGTCGGCGGCGCAGGCAGTGCATGCCAACACCCTGGGTGCCGCGCACCAGATCCGGATGGACGACAAGGTCGGCTCGGTAGAGGTCGGCAAGCTCGCAGACCTCATCGTGCTCGACCGCAACATCCTTGAGGGAGACCCACACGACATCCACAAGGCAACGGTCACGATGACGATGATGAACGGCCAGATCCGCCACGAGATCACGGGCTGAACCCAGAAATCGAGGTCCCGCCGACGAGCCGGTGCGGGGCAGAGTTTCCGCATCAACGTCGGGAACCCGGCGGATTGCGTGCGGAGCTCGACCTGCGACCGCGGATGCGGCCAAACAGGACGCGGCTCTTTACTTTTGGTGCCTATGCGCCCTGCAACCCCGGCGCCGCAGGGTCTGCTTCGGAGTTTGTCGGGGACTGGTCGATGCCGTGATCGGGATGTGCAAGTCGTGACATCAACCGCACGCTTGCTCTTCGCGGCTTCGTGTTGACCGGAGCATCTGTGAAATCTGCCCGGATCAGAGGTCGGCCGAGTCGGCTTTCGGCGCATCCGATGCACAGGTGACCAGCCCTGTCGGGATTGATCCCGAGCCACAGGTGGTGATGGAGCATGTAGTACTCGTCACGACCAAGGCCGTCGATGTCGTCAGTGTTGATCCCGCAATCCATGCAGGACCAGTCAATCGGACGCATTCAGAGCCTCGATGCGATGTTCCCTGCTAATCGGCGTGCACATCATTTGTTGCCGTTGCCGTCGAAGAACCCGGCACGCTTGCGCTTAACGGCATCACGGATTGCGAGCGGCCCCAATGCGAGGGGGAACAGGGCAAGCCAGAACTGTTCCGGATCGCGGTACTGAAAGTACGCCCAGAGTCCGAAGAGGCCGATGGCGATCACGAAAATCGCGGTCGCCACACGGCCGCGAAACGAGAAGAGTCCAGTGGTGGAGCTAACCATAGTGATTACCTTCGCGATTAGGCACTGTGTGAATTGGAGAGGGCGCGGCCCAGTGCCCGGCCGGGCCAGATGCTGGGGTGTCAAACACTGCACCCCCCAATCGGGACGCGAATCGGCAGCCGCTGTGCAGAGCGATCAAGGGTGAAAAACAGCATCGAATACGCGGGCGCATGTACCCACCTCGGAGCAAGCTCGAAACGTAGCTTCACGACCGGAGCATAGCGCTACAGCAAAGTTCTGACCTGCCGAGTAGTCCGTCCCGGGGTGACGGCCGGCACACGAAGCTCCGTGACTCTCACCAGTATTGGTTGGGTTGATCAGTCCTTCGGGGGAGGCTCGAGCGCTTCGCTGGTGGATGGAAGCGGCTGGTTGTGGCGGATGCCGCGGTAGATACCGCGTCTGACGATCCAGGGTTGCAGCACACGCTCGATCGACCACGCCGGGAAGCGGAATGCGTGGCCGGAGGGTGCGAAGACTTCCAGCCCCTCGGGCTGCACACCGAGCACCGAGCCCCACCGGTACTTGGGCGGGCGGTAGGTACGTAATGGCCGCCCGGAGACTCCGGCCTGAATATTGTGTGCCACAAGCCGATCGGCACGATTGCGGGCAGAGGTACGGAGCGGATCGGTTGCCGCGACGTCTCCGACGGCGAAGACATCCCGGTAGTGCGGAACGTGCAGCTGTGGTGTCACCCGCACGAAGCCGTGCTCGTCCAGTAGCTCTGCCGGCAGCCACCCTGTATTGGGCCGGACGCGACCGATGGCCCACACCACCGCATCGGCGGACGCCGGCGACTGCCCGGAGCTCCAGTGCACCGGCTCGCCGGTAATTCGGTCGCACGTGAACCCATCGGGGATGAGTGCACGATGCCCGGGATGCACTCCCACGCGGAGTTCCTTCAGCCGCTGGCGGATCCGGTCCCACACTCTCGGCGAGTGCTGTGTCAGCGCGTGTTCGCCGGGAAAGTAGAGGTCGACCCGTAGGTTCGGCCATGTCATCGCCAGGTTGGCGGCGCTGCTCACGGCGGCGGCCCCGCCACCGATGACGATCACCGTATGCGCGGAGGCCAGACGGTGGTGTGCCGTACGCAAGTCCGCGGCCACTTCGGTGCTCGACTGCAGGGTCGGCTGTCGCCAGAAGCCATTACTGACGCCGGTCGAGATGATCAACGTGTCATACGGTTCCGTCAGCGGTGAACCGTCACCGTTCTGGCCGAAAACCGTTCGGGCGCTGAGGTCGACGCCAGTGAGCCTGGCATGCACCGTGCGCACGCGGTCAAGCCTGCGGAATCGGTCGAACGGGACCCAGTAGTTCTGCGCCCATTCTTCCGGGCGCGAGAGCCGTACGCCCAGTTCTTGTCCGCTGACCAATCCGGGTTTGACGGAGATTCCGACGACGTCGCTGTGGCGAGCGAGCCGGATTGCCGTGAGCAGGCCGCTGTCGCCGAGCCCGGCGACCACGACCCGTCGACGGCTCACGCTGATTTCCGCGGCGGGCGCGGCACGAATCGTGACACCCGCGCGATCACGTCCTGGTACTCGGGGCGACGTTGCAGGCTGCGCTGTTCCATCATCGGGATGCTCGAGCCCAGGAACATTCCCAACATGCCCACCGCGCCCAGGCACAGCCACCACGCGTCCCCAGGGGAGACAGCTACGCCGAAGAGCGCCAGGGAAACCCAGAAATTGAACTCTCCGAAGTAGTTTGGATGCCGGGACCATGACCAGAGGCCACGGTCCATCACCTCGCCGGGGCGACGGTTGCGGGTAAACCGGTGCATTTGCGTGTCGGCGACCAGTTCCAGGGCGACCGCCGCTAGGCCGACGACACAGGCGATCGCGGTCAGCCAGCCCACGTCGCCTCCGGGTCGCGTGACGGCGACATACGCCGGGAGCATGCCGAGGAAAACCAGCAGCGTGGGGATGAGATGGATCGCCACCAGATCGGCCAGGAAGCTCCATCGCCCAGCGCTGGCACGCAGCATGGGGTAACGCCAATCCTCATGGTGCAGACCGGGAAACGCATACAGCCAGTTGGCTGTGAGACGTACTGCCCACACCATGACCACCATCGCGATGAGCCAACAACGCAACTCGTGCACCCCGGACTCAGACCACCAGTAGATCAGTAGCAGCGGGGGTATCACGCTCCAATAGGCGTCGTAGAAGCTCGAATTCCGGTACAGCCTGCTGAACACGAAGATCACCACGGTGGCCAGCACATCGGCGATCAGGGTGTCCAGCCACATGCGTCCGGTACCTGGCCCCCAGACAAGCCAAGCGGCACCCACGCCCACGGCGATGAGGTAAGCGATGCCCACCAATGCCAGTGATTGCGGCTTGCCCCGTGTAATGGTCGCGCTGTGCGCTTCAGAGTCCATGATGGGCGTCTCCTGCCCGCAGCAGCGCGACGAGAAAGTCGGAGTCATCGGTGAAGGGCCGCAAGTCCCAGGTGGACAGCAGGAGATCGGGGATGAGGCCGGCCTCGGCAGCATCGTCGAAGAAGCGGGTGAACTCGTAGTCACGGCCGGCACCAAAGCCGATCACCGCGCGCCCGTCGTCCGCCAGGTGCGCACCTAGCCGCGCCAAGACCCGAACGCGGGTACTGGGGGCAAGAAATGCCATCACGTTGCCCGCCGACACGATGATGTCGAATGGCTCGTCGATGCCGGCCGAGGGCAGGTCGAGTTCGGCGAGATCGCTGACAATCCAACGTGAACCGGGATGGTCCTGCTCGGCCGCCTCAATGAGCACGGGGTCGACGTCGACACCGACCACGTGGTGACCAGCGGCCGCCAGAAATCCGCCCACCCGGCCGGAGCCACACCCGGCATCGAGGACCCGGGCGCCGCGCGGCACCATCGCGTCCACAAAGCGCGCTTCGCCCGCCAAATCAGCGCCCTCACGTGCCAGCGCGCGAAAGCGCTCGATGTACCAATGCGAATGGTGTGGATCGGCCGCGACTTTTTGCATCCAGAGGCTCTGCTCAACCATGCAGCCATTGTCGCAAGTGAATGTCGCGCCCCAGATCAGGCCACCGGAATGCATGGTTCAACTCGCGGCGGGTCACCGATTCTGGTGCTAATCTCAATTCCAGCCCCGCACGCTATTACCACGAAGAGGGGGTACGGAATGCCTTACAGCGCATGTGTCACAGCGGTATTGGTGGCGGCGTTAGCCTTGGCCGCGCCGGCCAGGGCCGAGCCTCCGTGCCAGTTCTCGGGAGGTTTGGGCCCCGATGCCGCGTGCACACAAAGTACCGATGATGACCTCTCTCCGTGGATGTGGGCAGGCGACGACGGATTTGGGTACGGGTTCGGCGCACCCGGCTATGGCTGGCGCTGATCCGGACAGCGGTACTACACCAGGCCGAAGTAGCCGAGCACTCCCGCGATGGCGACCACGATCAAGGGATTCATCTTGGTGACGACGAAGATCAGTGTGCAGATGCCCGTCAGCGTGTACGCACGCCAGTCGTGATCCGCTGCGCGACTCATCACCAGTGAAGTCGCCAGGATCAGCCCAACGGTCAGCGGCGCCAGCCCTCTCTCCATCGCGATGCGCCATTTCGATTTCTGAGCCCGCTGCCAGAATCGCGTCACCGCGTACACCAGCGATGCGGCGGGAAACACCATGGCGACCGTCGCGATGACTCCACCGAGAATGCCCCCCGCGACGCCACCGACCGGGAGCCCGGCGGCATACCCGACCATCGCCACGATCAGAATGCTCGGGCCCGGCGTGGTCTGGGAAATCGAAAAGACATCGGCGAATTGTGAATTGGTCAACCAGTGTTCGCCGCTCACTGAACGCAGGTGCATCTCCGGCAGCACCGCATTGCCGCCGCCGATGGACATCAGCGACAGCGATCCGAACAGCACCACCAACTGCCAGTAGGTGCTCATGCGGACACCTTGCGGGGCCACGCCCAGAAGAGGGCCAGTGGCGCGAGGAGGGCCAGTGTCAGCAGCAGGGGCCAGCGCATCAACCCGTTGAGCGCGAAGCTGGCGGTGAACAAGAGCACCGGTACCAGACCGGTCAAGCACTTCTGGCCCGTCTTGATCACCATGGCCAGGGTGAGTGCCACGGCGGCGGCCGAGGCGCCATGCAGCACGCCCTTGACGGCGGGCACCTCCTTGAAGCGAAAGTAGAAGTAGGACACCGCCAACACCAGGATCAGCGGTACCAGGCATAGGCCTACGACCGCCGCGCCGGCACCCGGGGCGCCACGCATCTTGGTGCCGACAAAGACGGCCATGTTGATCTGGTTGGCGCCCGGGAGGATTCGGCACATCGTCATGGCCGACAAGAACTCCTCTTCGCCCAGCCACTTCCTTTCGATGACGAGCACCTCCCGCGACCATGCCGAGAGGCCGCCCCCGAATGAGGCCAGCGCGATGTGGTTGAACGTCCAGGCCAACTGAAACAGGGAAACCCGCGGCAGTGAGGGATCGACATCCCCGCTACTCATGCATCAATTCCGGATCGTGCGGGAAGTCATCCTCCTGGTGCTGGTATGAATCGAGCGGATCCGGCGGGTCATATTGATGCGACAGGTCCCAGTCGGTGTTGAACACATCCTGCAACCGGGCGACCACGAGTTCGTCGGTGATTGTGATCCCCAGTTCGCGCCGCAGGTCGAAGGCACTGCGATCGATGTTCATCGAGCCCACCAGGGCGTGGGCATTGTCGACGACGAGCAGCTTGGCGTGCACCCTCAGGTTCTTCTGTTTGTGGACCTTCACCCCGATGCGGCCCAGTGTCCGGAGCGACGCGAACGTGTCGAGAATGTCCCATTCGCTGATGCCGTGTCTGCCTCCGCACAGCACACGCACCCTGACGCCCCTGTCGACCGCCGCGGCGACACGGTCCAGGATGACCGCATCGACGTACTTCGGATGTTGGATGTCGAGCCGCTGTTCGGCCGCGTCGATGAACTCCGCCATGTGGTACCGAGAGTTCGCGTTGCTCCACAACAGTCCCTCGAAGACCGATGGCACCCAGTCCCGGTGCTCCCAGTCGGCCTCGAACACCTCGACAATCTGTCTGACATGGCTGGGCACCACCGTGACGACGCCGTAGTCGCGAGTCCGCGTGAAGTACTTCTCGCACAGGTTGAAGGTGGCCACCAGTGCCACCTTGTTGTCCGCGACGATCGACTTCTCGTGTGTCACATAGAATTTGGGACTAGACCAGGCGACGTTTACCCCGGCCGCGGCGAGCGTCTCAAATGTGTGGTCGTTGGCCCGGTCACCGCCGGACCGTTGCGGGTTGAGCATCACGCGGACGTCCACACCCGCCTGACAACGGCCGATCACCGCTCCGATCAGGCTTTCCTCGGTGAAAGTGAATTGTTTGATGAGAAGCGATGTCTCTGCGCTCTCAATGAACTCGCGAACCGGTTCCAGGCCGTCATCCGGCTCGACGATCAGGCGAGGCGTGAAGGGGAGCACAAGAGCAGAAGCTAGCACCAAGATCGCGCATAGTTCTGCCATTCGCATGAACACTTCCATCGGTGCTCGCAACATGATTGGACCCCAACGCAACTGGCGCGACCGTCAGGACATCGCCACCCTGTGCGCAGTGGGCTGCTGGACCGGCTTCCGGCGGACCCGAGACTTGAGGGCCATGGCACGCTTCTCCACCACAAACCAGCTCAGTGCGGCAAGCGGAAGGGTGGCCGCGGCGGCAAGAAGAAAGAACAAGAACGGGTTCAATCGGGTAAGCCCGAGACCGGCCAGCAACTGCTGGACCGGGAATGCGTAGATGTACACGCCGTACGAAAGGTCGTTGCGCAGACGCGTTTTACGGATGAGAGCGCCGGAAACTATGACCGCGTAGGCCAGTGGCAAGGCGCCGATGACTCGGTAGTTTTGCGTGAGTCCTGACGCGGCGACGATGGCGACGCTCAACGCGACCAGCGACCAGCGGGCCGGCACTTGGTCTTGGTACTGGTAGAGCATGGCACCCGCGAGGAACACGACGAAGAATCGGGCCAACACCTGCGGCCAGCTGTACAGCGGGGGAGTGTAGGAAACGTAGGCCGCCCAGATCACGGCCGAGACGAACAGAGCCGGAATAACCCAGCGTCGCTTCAGAAGGCCGACAATGCCCAGCACGGAGACCATGACGTCACAAAGCAGAACGAAGAACAGTGTCCAGATGGATCCGTTCCAGACTCCCGGATACGGCACATCGGTGGGCGTGCCGTCGATATCGAAATAGGCCACGTTGAGCAGGGCGTTGTTGACGACATACGCGAGCTCCGAGGAGAACGTCACCGTGGAGTGCTGGACCTTGGCGGCGATCGGAGCTATGACGAAGGCGACCACGAGCAGGCATACCCATAAGCCCGGGAAGATTCGCAATGTGCGGGATGCCCAGTACTCCTTAAGGTACGGACGGCGCATCCACGCAGCGGTGATGAGGAACCCGGAAATGACGAAGAATCCATCGGCAAATATGTTGCTGAGCAGTCGCACGGCCGGCGCATAGTCAATCTGACGACCGGTGAGCGGCCAGGAATGGTAGAGGATCACTCCGATCGCCAGAATGAGACGCCACATGGTCAGAGCATTGTGGCGTCTATCGAATACCTGCCCAAGCTTCATAACTCCTCGCGGCGCCGACGCTGTGCTTTTACCTTTGCGAATGAACATACTGCACAATCTCGACCAGCACCGGCTCTACGTCTGCCGCAAGAATCTCCACGCGTCCGATCCTCACGGTGTTTACGAGTTACTGCAGATTTTCTGAGATCGAGCGAGCGAATTCGCAATGCGCTTTACTAATCAACGTCAGAGGCCGGAAGGAATGCCCTGTAGCACAACATAAGGACACTCCGGAGTGCCGATACTGCAAATACGCCGTGTGCTCACATTGGCGAAGGCAAATGATGGAAACGGTGCCGCGTCAATGAATTCATTTGCTATCGGAGTATGGCGAAACGGCCTCCAAGACAGCGGCAGGCGTACACGGGCGTTCAACGCGATGGCCGGAACGCCTCGACACTGCGGACCGGGGCAGGGCGACTACCGCGAGGCGGGGCACTCCCACCCGGCTATTGGCGGAACAGCAGAATTATCGTGTCAAGAATCTCTTGTAGCTCCCGATCACGTACGGCCGTGTCGTCCCGGTACGCCAGACATGTCAAGAGTCTGAAGTTCAGATCCGATATCAGAACAAGAACAAAGTCGTCGTATTCCAACACGTTCGGTTCGCCGGGTGACGGGATCGGCGCCAGATTGAAGGCCTGACCTGAGGCGATTCCTTGCTTGACCCGTCCGACGTCACCGAGTGTGAAGTCCGTCCGCGTGAGTCGCCCTTGCTTCTCCAGCTCTGTTTCCACATGGCGCCGATACTCGGTATCGCTGTCACGCCGGTCACCGATGTAATCAAGCGTGAGGAGCTCGGCAACGGAGATGGAGTCACGACTCTCGTACCGCTCGCGCGAGAGCACGGCGCCGATTCGTTCCTTCCACACGGTCGTGTAGGACAGCACGGTCGCATGCGAGTTGGGCCTGACGAACCCGAAGTCCAGCCTTTCGTGCAGTATCCCTTCGATGATGTCGGGGCTCGCGAGCGGTGCCTGCGTGAACTTGAATTTCTCGGTGCTATTTTCCCCCAATGTGGTCAGCTTGGCCTGCAGTGCCGGCGGTAACCACGGCGGGATGCCGCACCGAATTTTCCTCGCCGGAAGTGGGCCCTTGGAGATTTCATGCGGCATCTTGTCGAACTTCTCAATGATCTCCCGCGCGAACGGAAGCAGCCGCGCACCTTCGCCTGTCAGCAGGACCGTACGTGTATCGCGAAGGAAAAGATTTGCGTTGAGAAGTCGCTCCGCGTTGCTTATCCGCCTACTCAGCACAGACGGAGTCAGATGCAGCTCTCGTGCCGCCTGGTGAAATTCAATCTGTTGGCAACCGCTACGAAGCAGCGTAAATCGTCCAGATTTAGGCTTCGTACACTCACACGTTGATCATATCGCCACGCGATCTTGATCGGAGTTTGCGCGAAGCACGGCCCAGTTACGGCGAAGCGGGAGATCCGGGGGAGATTTCGATGGCGACCGACGCCTGCTGGCGACGGGCAATCCAGACTCCGAGCTCACTCAACGGTCCCAAAAGCCAATACTTGCGGCTGACGATCTTGCGGACCCGCGGAGTGTCTTCGAGGTCCAGCACCCGTGCGGTACCCACCACGACCGGCGCACCGGGGGTGAGCTGTCCGCGAACACTGCACGGCTGCAACGTCACCGCTGGATTGCGCCGGATGCGTTTGACCTTGTATGCGCCGACCTCCGAGAAGAAGTAGAGCTTGCCGTCGGCCGGAGCTATCCAGACCGGTGTCGACACCGCCGTGCCGTCCTTGCGATAGCTCGTAAACGACACATAGTTCGCTCGGCCCGCCACATCCCAATCGGTCATTCGTTGTCCCTCCTTCTCATCACGCAGTACACCCGATTCTGTCGCAGACCGCACCGGAGTGCATTCGACTGCGGATGCTTACACGCGCACCGGATGCACTGTGAGGTGTGTTTTTCCTGCACATAATGCCCACGGAAACCATTGGGAAACACATCTGGGCGACTGTGGTGACATGGCCGCTCCAGGGGATGTGGGTACGTCGACACGTACGGCGTGTTCGTACTGCGGGGTGGGCTGCGGCATCGAGGTCCACACGAAGCCCGGTCCGACGGGTCCGGTGATCGCACGGGTATCGGGCGACAAGCTTCATCCGACCAATTTCGGCCGCTTATGCACGAAGGGCGCCACCCACGCCGAGCTCATGGCAGCGGTCGATGGTCGGCTGACAACCGCATTGGCCCGCCCGTCGCGTGGCGCGGAGCTTGTCGAGACTCCCGTTGACGTCGCCGTGACCGAGGCGGGGCAGAGGCTGCGTGCGATTCTTGATGAGCACGGGCCTGACGCGATCGCCCTGTACGTATCGGGCCAGATGTCGATCGAAGCGCAGTACCTGGCCAACAAGCTGGCCAAGGGATTCATTCGCACCGTACACATTGAGTCGAACTCACGGCTCTGCATGGCCAGCGCCGGGACCGGATACAAACAGTCACTCGGGGCAGACGGCCCGCCGGGGTCGTACACCGATTTCGATTGCGCTGACCTATTTTTCGTTATCGGCGCGAATATGGCGGATTGTCATCCGATCCTGTTCCTACGGATGGCGGACCGGCTCAAAGCCGGTGCAAAACTGATCGTCGTAGATCCGCGGCGCACGGCGACCGCCGATAAAGCCGACCTGTTCTTGCAAATCAATCCCGGCACCGACTTGGCGCTTCTCAACGGGCTGCTGCATCTTCTGGTGAAGTCCCGAGATATCGATGAGGAATTCATCGCCCAGCACACGGAGGGCTGGGCGGCGATGCCCGAGTTCCTGGCCGACTATCCCCCCGAGGTGGTAGCCGAGATCACCGGCATCCCTGAATCCGATATCCGCGCCGCCGCCACAATGATTGGTGAGGCCGGCGAGTGGATGACGTGCTGGACCATGGGTCTGAACCAGAGCACCCACGGCACCTGGAACACGAACGCGATATGCAATCTCCACCTCGCGACCGGTGCTATTTGTCGCCCGGGCAGCGGCCCCATGTCCCTGACCGGCCAACCCAATGCCATGGGAGGGCGCGAGATGGGCTACATGGGTCCGGGACTGCCCGGTCAGCGATCCGTGGTCAGCCCCGAAGACCGGACGTTCGTGGAGACGGAGTGGGGCCTCGCGCCGGACACCATCCGAACCGAGGTGGGCCCAGGAACCATCGCAATGTTTGAGCACATGACGGCGGGGGACATCAAGGCGTGCTGGATTATTTGCACGAACCCCGTTGCTACAGTGCCGAACCGCGGAACCACTATTACTGGGCTGGAGACCGCGGAATTGGTCATCACCCAGGACACCTACACGGCCACGGCCACAAATCGCTACGCGGACATTGTTCTGCCTGCCGCGCTGTGGGCGGAGGCCGACGCGGTGATGATCAACTCGGAACGCAACCTCACCTTGCTCCAGCGCTCGGTCGAGCCGATCGGCGAAGCCCGTCCCGACTGGCAATTGATCTGCCAGGTTGCTACCGCGATGGGATTTGGTGACCAGTTCAGCTTCACGTCCAGTGAAGATGTGTTCAACGAGATCCGTCGGTTCTGGAATCCCAAGACGGGCTACGACCTGCGCGGTGCCAGCTACGGGCGCCTGCGCGAAACTCCGTTGCAGTGGCCCTGTCCGCCGGACGATACCGACGATCGCCATCCCATTCGCTACCTCAACGACGGCATCAGCCAGAATCTTTTCGAAGACGCCACGGGGCATCGACCGCGGTTGGCGTTCGCGACGCCCTCACGCCGTGCAGTCTTCCACCCGCGCCCGCATATGGATGCGCGCGAGCTGCCCGACGACGACTATCCGTTCATTCTGAACACGGGCCGCCTGCAACACCAATGGCACACCATGACCAAGACAGGGCAGGTAGCCAAACTCAACAAGCTCAACAGTGACCCCTTTGTCGAAATTCATCCCGAGGATGCCGCGGGACTGGGCATCACCGAGGGGCAGCCGATCGAACTACAGTCGCGGCGCGGACGAGCAGTGCTGCCCGCCGCCGTCACTGACCGAGTGCGGCCCGGAAACTGTTTTGTGCCCTTTCATTGGAACGACGAGCACGGCGAATACCTCGCGATCAACGCACTCACGAGTGATGCCGTGGATCCTGATTCGCTACAGCCGGAGCTCAAAGTGTGTGCGGTCAGCATGCGACCCGCCATGGTTATCCAGAAACCGGACCGACCGGAGACAACGTCTATGCACCCTGTCGCTGAAGCCCTCGGCCTGACGCCGCAGCCGATACCTATTCTCGCCGAAAGCGAACAGTCCTATTTGTCAGGGTTTTTCAGCACACTCGCCCAGGGCGCCCAGGGCGTTCCCGTCCTACCCGCAGGCGCGCCGGTCGGTACCGCGGTACGCCTATGGGTCGATGGCGCGCTGGCCGGCATGTACTCCCGTACCACCGGCGGCGCAACGGCTCCGGCCGATATGCCATTGCCCGCCGCCTCGCCAACAGCGTTGGTGCTGTGGGCATCCCAGACCGGCAACGCAGAGGAGTACGCCACCAATCTGGCCTCGCAGCTGGGTTCCACGGGTATGCCGCCGCGGATCGTCAACATGGATGACTGCGGGCTCGACGACCTCGCGGCGGCCACCGATGTTCTTGTCGTTACCAGCACCTTCGGCGACGGTGGCCCGCCGGATAATGGAGCCGGCTTCTGGGACCGCCTACATACCCCCGATGCGCCCCAATTGACCGGGCTGCGCTTCGCCGTGTTGGGTATTGGCGACCGCGCCTACGAGAACTTCTGCGGCCATGCGAAATCCATCGATGAACGGCTGGCCACTCTGGGCGCGGTCCGGCTGATAGACCGGTTGGACTGCGAGATCTACGATGACGAACCCCTGGCGCAATGGGCTCGGCAGGTCACCAGCCTGGTCACCACGCGCGAGGAGCCTGTCGCTGTAGCGGCACCGGCCAGCCCGACCCTCCGCCCGTCTACCGCGGGGACAGTTCAACTGTTCACCCGCAACAGCCCCGTCGCAGCGCGCCTTAGCCGCAACACTGTGCTGACACCTCGTTCCTCCTCAAAGGAAGTACGGCACTTCGGATTCGACATCTCCGAGCACGGTGTGACCTACAGCGCCGGCGACGCGCTTGGGGTGTGTCCCACCAACTGCGATAGCGCGGTTGACGCTTGGCTTGCCGGCACTGGGCTGCGCGCCGACGACATCATCGAGGTCGACGGCACAGAACGGACCTTGCGGGATGCCCTGACATACTCATACGACATCGGCCGGGTAACGCCCAATCTGCTGAGCTTCCTCGCCGACAACATCACGGACACCAGGGCAGTCAAGGATCTGCGCGATGCGCGAAAGAACCTTGCGTCGTGGGTGATTGGCCGCAATGGCGTGGATGCGGTGCAAGAGTTTCCTGTGCACGCCACCGCCGAGCAGTGGCAAGATGTGCTGGTGCGGCTGACTCCGCGCTGCTATTCGATTTCGTCCAGTCCGCTTGTCAGCCCGGATGAAATCCAGCTGACGGTTTCCGTCGTCCGCTATCGGGGGAGCGGCGGCGCCGAACGAGGAGGCGTGTGCTCGACCTTTCTCGCGGATCGCGCCGACGACACACCGGTTCCCGTATTTCTGCAGAAGTCCCCGCATTTCCGTCCACCGGAGGAGTCACGGACACCGATGATCATGATTGGTCCGGGGACTGGAATCGCGCCGTTCCGAGGATTTCTGCACGAGCGGCGCGCGCTCGGTCACACCGGCCGAAACTGGCTCTTCTTCGGCGACCAACATGCGGCGCAACACTTTTACTATCGCGACGACCTCTCGGCAATGACCGATGACGGCTTCCTGTCCAAGCTCGACGTCGCCTTTTCCCGCGACCAGAGGGACCGGGTCTATGTGCAGCACAAGATGCTGGACAACGGCGCCGAGCTATGGGCTTGGTTGCAGGACGGCGCCCACCTCTATGTGTGCGGCGATGCATCCCGAATGGCCAAAGACGTCGACACCGCGCTGACCTCTATCATCGAAAAGCATGGGCGGCTCTCGGCGGAGGGTGCGCACGATTACAAACGCGAACTTGTCGCCAGCAAGCGCTACCTTCGGGATGTCTACTAGACCCGACTCGACACATGTTCACGAAAATCGTAGGCATGAAGCACTTCTCACGCGGCGGCGGGCATCTAAACCTCGCCGTACCGAGCTACACAAGCACTTTCGCGGCGTTACGTTCGGCACGCTTGGCCTGCCGATCCAGGTACTTGGCTTTGACTTCCTCGAAGTCCTGGGAGGTCTTCTTGAGGTCGCCGACAATACGGGCGAGATCTTCGCGGTACCACTCGCCCTCGCCGGTGATGTCGTCACGCTCGAAGATGCGCCACTTACGCAGCACCGGCAGGACCACTTCCTCCAGGTGAGACTGCGGGTCGTAGACGCCGCCGGTGGCGATGGTGACCGCGTTACGGCGAAATCCCGGGATCGTGTAGCCCGGCATCGTGAAGTTGTCGAGCACCTTATGGACTGCCTGGACCGCCTGGTTCGGGGCGATCTCCAGGCCGGCGGCCACCATGTTGCGGTAGAAGATCATGTGCAGGTTCTCGTCGGTCGAGATGCGCTTGAGCAGCTCATCGGCTACGGGCTCGGCGCATGCCTTACCGGTGTTGCGGTGCGAGACACGGGTGGCCAGCTCCTGGAACGTCACGTAGACCACCGAGTCGAACAGGCCCTCCGAGAACGGTACGTTCTGCCGGTTCTGGCCGGGGGAGAACCCGCTCGTCATCTGGGCGATGCGGAGTTTCTCAAGTTCCACCGGGTCCACCGCGCGGGTGACGACGAGGTAATCGCGGATGGCGATGCCGTGGCGGTTCTCCTCGGCGGTCCAGCGGTTCACCCAGGTACCCCACGGCCCATCCATGGTGAAGTTCATCGCGATCTCACGGTGGTACGAGGGCAGATTGTCCTCGGTGAGCAGGTTGGTGATCATCGCAATCTTGGCCAGCTCGGAGAGCTTGGATTGTTCCGGATCCCAGTCCTGACCACCCAGAGCCTTGTAGTTCTTGCCCTCGGACCACGGAACGTAGTCGTGGGGGCTCCAGTCCTTGGTGACACCGAGGTGGCGATGGACATTCTCCTCGACCACGGGCTCGAGCTCATGGAGCAACTCAAGGTCGGTGAAGGCCTTCTGCATGGACACGTTCCTCAGATCGGGGAGCCAGACGGATACTGCAACTAGCAGTACACGTATCCAGCAGTTACAGAAATCTAGCATGCTCTCTCTGTGAATGGGCGAATACGTGGAGGGCTATCCCAATTGAGAGCATTCCGTGACCGTCCCCGAGTTCGTTGGACATAGTCCTCCGAACGCCTGGGGCGCCGACCAATCGCGATCTCTTGACATATTCAAAATTGTTGAGCGTCAACCATTTACAAACCAGCACCAACGGAGCTGTCCAAAGGGGGTAATATTGGATAAGTAACTATCGCGGTGGCACGTACCCAGCACCAACTGTTTCGGCTCATACGGATTCCCTTGTCTGAGTCCCACTGAGCAACAAGGAAGTACGTATGACACAGGCCGAGTATCCTGGTCCGCCGATCCGCTTTACCTTAGGCCCGCGTAAGACGGGCAGGATGAATGGCGCGTGGTGGCCGCAGGACGACGGACTGATCGCGCGGGAACTATCACCGTTGATTGAAGAGCTCTCCGGGGAGATCGGTCCGGTCAGTCAGGTATCCCTGAACTGGAAGGCCGGGTCGCCCCGGTCAAGCATGAGGTCGGCGGCGATGCCTCCGACTCTCGCGAACCGATCATTCCATTGGGTAGTCACACTCCAGGGTGAACATCGGACTGTCCGGATCCTCATGGTGCCGGCGCGTACCAACCGGATTCTCGCCAGGGTGATCATGCGCTTGGCGGCACAATTGCCCCTACTTGATTCTCCCAAGGAGGATGAAGTCTCCGCCGCGCTCCGGATCATCATGGCCGCCTAGCGTGTGATGTCGAGCTCGGCCAGCAGGCTGCGGACCCGCTGTTCTATCTCGTCGCGGATGGGACGCACGGCCTCAATGGGCCGGCCGGCCGGGTCGGTCAGGTCCCAGTTCATGTAACGCTTCCCGGGGAAGTACGGGCAGGTGTCGCCGCATCCCATGGTGACCACGACATCGGCACTCCGCACGATCTCGTCGGTCCAGGGTTTGGGGTACTCACCGGTGATATCGATGCCCCGCTCGGCCATGACTTGGACCGCAATGGGGTTGATTTCGTGTCCGGGCTCCGAACCGCCCGACCATGCAACAGCCCGATGACCGGCCATATGTGTGAAGAATCCGAGTGCCATCTGGGAGCGGCCCGCGTTGTGGGTGCACAGAAAAAGTACGGTGGGCATACCTTCGGTCATTGAACCGCTTCCTCGCGCACGTTTTCGGACATATTCTGTTGTGGGGCAAGGATAAATCTGCGGCGCAGCGCCAGGGAAACGTAGACGAGCGCAACCAGGACCGGCACTTCGATCAAGGGACCGACGACGCCGGCCAGCGCCTGGCCGGAGGTGGCACCCCAGGTGGCGATCGCAACGGCGATGGCCAACTCGAAGTTGTTGCCGGCAGCGGTGAACGCCAGCGTGGTGGTACGTGGGTAGCCCAGCCTCAGGGCAGCGCCAAGCAGATACCCGCCGCCCCACATGATCGCGAAGTAGGCCAGCAACGGCACCGCGATCCGGGCCACATCCCATGGGTGGGAGGTGATTTGGGCGCCTTGGAGGGAAAACAGGATCACGATGGTGAACAGCAGCCCGTACAACGCCCAGGGGCCCACGGCCGGCAGGAATCGTGTTTCGTACCACGCACGCCCCTTGATCCGTTCTCCGAGGAGGCGGGATACGTATCCGGCCGCGAGCGGGATACCGAGGAAGATGAGCACGGATTTGGCGATCTGCCACGGCGAGGTGTCGAGGGCGGTCTGCGGCAGGTGCAGCCAGCCGGGCAGCACCGAGAGATAGAACCAACCAAGCACCGCGAACATCACTACCTGAAAGATCGAGTTCAACGCGACGAGCACGGCAGCGGCTTCACGATCACCACACGCCAGGTCGTTCCAGATGATCACCATGGCGATGCAGCGGGCCAGGCCGACGACGATCAGACCGGTGCGATACTCGGGCAGATCCGGTAACAGCAGCCATGCCAGCGTGAACATCAACGCCGGGCCGAGTACCCAGTTCAAGGCCAGCGAGCCGATCAGCAGCTTGCGGTCGGCGGTGACGGCATCAAGGCGGTCGTAGCGCACCTTCGCCAAGACCGGATACATCATGACGAGTAGCCCGATCGCGATGGGCAGTGAGATCCCGTCGACCTGAACCCTTTCCAGCGCAGAGTTCAGTCCGGGTATCGAACGGCCCAGCAGCAGTCCGGCGATCATCGCCAACCCGATCCAAACCGGCAAGAACCGATCCAGCGTCGACAACCTCCCAACCGCAGCGGGCGCGGCTACTCCATTCATCGTGTCTGGCAGCACGACGGGGCGTCCGCGGCGGCGGTTGGAGCGAGGAGCTCCGGACTCGTGCCAAAGGTCTCCGAATCGGCCAAAACCGTGTAGATTTCCCACTTCTCACGGTCGGGGGCGGTAACCCACACCTTGTCCTGCGTCGCGAAACAACACGTGGTGCCGATCTCTTCCTCGGTGAACATGCCGGCCTCGGTCAAGCGGCCAATCTCAGCGTGCACCTGCTCACTGGACTCAACCTGCACCCCCAGATGGTTGATCGTGCCGCCGCGACCCGGGTTCTCCAACAACACCAGCTTCAGCGGTGGGGAATCGATTGCAAAGTTCGCGTACCCCGGCTTGCGCTTGGTCGGCGGCACTCCAAAAAGTGTGGAGTAGAACGCGATTGACGCATCAAGGTCGTCGACGTTGAGGGCCAGCTGCACACGGGACACGGTTTACCTCCGGAGCTAATGAGACATTCATCGAACTTATCGGATGTGCTGAGTGTGCCATGTCTTTGACATATGTCAAAGACATGGGGATGCTGGAACCATGCCCAAGGCTCTTCCCGTGGTAGACACCACCGGTCCCGTGTGCTGCGCCCCGGTGGCGGCCGGCCCGATGACCGACGAACAGGCCCTCGAAGTGGCATTGCGCCTCAAGGCACTTGCCGATCCTGTGCGGGTCAAGATCATGTCCCAGCTGTTCGGCGCACCCCAGGGGGAGATCATCAGCGGAGACCTCGCAGGCATCCTCGGACTCACCGAGTCAACCGTCAGTCACCACATGAACCAATTGCGCAAGGCGGGGCTGGTGGAATCCGACCGTCGCGGAATGAATGTTTATCACCGGCCGGTTCCGGATGCGCTCACCGCGCTGTGCACAGTGCTGGATCCCACCTGCTGCCGTTAAGGCGAAATCCGCCAGCACGGGCCGCGTGGCATGGCGAATAGAATCAACCGATGTCGACGACCGCACGCAATGAGACTGCTATTCCATGTTGATCGGCATTTTGGCCGCCGTGCTCGCGTGCCTTGGGTATGGAACGGCGTCGGTCCTGCAGGGTTACGGTGCCCGTGAATCCGCGACGACAGTTCATGGACCGACAGGCGACGGCGCCCCGCCGCTGAAATCGACCATCGCCGCGATGCTGACTCCCGCATTCATCGCCGGGATGGTTCTCGATCTCGTCGGGTTCGCGGGCAGCCTGGTGTCGGCACGCTTGATTCCGCTGTTTCTCTCCCAGACGATCATGAGTGCCAACCTGGTGGTCACCGCGGTACTCGGCATCGCAGTGTTGGGTGTGCGTCTGCAACGACGTGACTGGCTGGCAATCTCCGCCGTGCTGCTGTCGTTATGCGTCCTCGCGACGACAGCCGGCCATCGCGGGGAAGATGCCGCACCGGCGGCCGTGCACTGGGGTGTGCTGATCGCATCGGCGGTGGTGCTGCTCACGGGGCTCGGCTTTATCCGCCTGCTCGGCGCCCGTGCCGCGATTCCGGCAGGCTTGTGCGCCGGGATTCTTTATGGGGCAATGGCTGTCGCGGTCAGGGTGCTCGATGGCCTGGATCCGTTGCGCGTGAAGGTCATGCTGTCCGATCCGGCCGCCTACGCGGTGATCCTTGCGGGGGTGGGCGGCTTCTACTTGTTTACCGTTGCGCTGCAAGTGGGTTCGGTCAACGGTGCGGCGGCGGCATTGGTGGTGGGGGAGACGGTCGTGCCCGGCGTTACCGGTGTCGTGCTCTTAGGCGACAGCGCCCGCCCGGGATGGGGCTGGCTTGTCGCCGTGGCATTCCTGGTCGCGGTTGTCGCGGCGGTGACAGTGGCCGCGTTCAGTGCCGTCGAGAACGCGCAGTCGACGGCACCCGAGCCGGCCCGCTGAGATCAGTTTGACGCGTCGAGGATCTTGATCGCGAAGACGAGTGTGTCACCCGGACGGATGCCGGCGCTGGGCTGACCGGCCGGATAGCCGTCGGCAGGGACCATCGCCACAGCGACGGTGGAGCCGACCTTCTGCCCCGCGATGGCCTTCTTGAAGCCCGGCACGACTCCGTTCAGTGGAAACTGAGCCGGGGCGCCCCGGGTATAGCTGCTGTCGAACACGGACCCGTCACGACCGTTGACACCCATGTAGCAGACCGAAACCGTGGCTATGTCCCCGACAATCGGTCCGGTTCCGGCCTGCAGCGTGTGCACCTGGGTCTCGGTCACGCTGAACGGAGCGGTCACGTTGACCGATGGCGCCGCCGTATCCGTTGATCCACTGACCGCGACATTGCCGGTGCTCCCGGCCTGCGTCCACTCGGGCGTGCCACCGTTCTGCGGTGCTGCTGTTGGGCAAGCGCTGGCCGCGGTTGCCGGGTCGGCAGGTGCCGACTTGGCCTCCGTATCGGACCCGCACGCGGCGAGCGCCAGAACGAAGGAGGCTGCGCAGGCCGCAAGCGCGACGGATGGGTACACACGCGAAGAGTTCACGGTGGTCACGCTAACAGCTGCATTCCGGGTGGCGGGGGGAGCGGTGCGATAAGAGCCCGCCCGAAAATCGGCTCTTCGCTCGCCACCTCGGGCGGGCCGAACAGCCGATGGCGCGCGCGCCCGGAGTGGCCGAAGCGGTGAGCAGTCCGGTCAAACTTGTGGTCGTCGCGGTCATTGGCCACGTGAACAGCTCGCCATAGCGTCGGTGGAGCCAAATACCGACGAAGGAGTTCTGCTGTGGCGTTGCATCGCTCACCCTGGATGGACAAGGACCTGGACGCGCTTGCCGAGCTGGCGCGGCGCTTCTTCGAAAAGGAATGCACGCCGAACGAGCAGCGCTGGGGCCAGCAGCAGTCTGTCGACCGCGACGTCTGGACGCGCGCCGGTGAACTGGGCCTGTTGTGCTTGAGCATTCCCGAGGAGTACGGCGGTGGCGGGGGAACCTTCGCCCACGATGCGGTCGTTGCGATCGAGCAGATCCGCGCCATGGCACCGAGTTTCGGCGGCCTACTGCACAGCGCCATCATCGCGCACTACATCGGCTCCTACGGCACCGAGGAGCAGAAGCAGACGTGGCTGCCGAAGATGGCCTCGGGTGAGGTCGTCAGTGCGATCGCGATGACCGAGCCCGGAACCGGCTCGGATCTGCAGGCGATCAGGACGAAGGCCGTCAAGGACGGCGACGACTATCTGATCAGCGGCGCGAAGACATTCATTTCCAACGGCCACCTCGCCGACCTGGTTGTCGTGGCGGCGAAGACCGACCTCGACAGCAACGGTGTGGACAGTGTGTCGCTCATCCTCGTGGAGACCGATCGCGAAGGATTCCGGAGGGGACGCAATCTGGACAAGATCGGCCAGCACGGACAGGACACCTGTGAACTGTTTTTCGACGAGGTACGGGTGCCGCAATCGAATCTCGTCGGCACGGTAGAGGGTCTCGGGTTCATCCAGTTGATGCAGCAATTGCCGCAGGAGCGCCTGGTACTTGCCGTCGCCGCGGCCGCGGCGATCGAGGTGACGGTCGACGTCACCCTCGCCTACACCAAGGAGCGGGAAGCCTTTGGCCGGCCAATCTTCAAGTTCCAGAACACGCAGTTCGTGCTCGCCGAGAGCGACACCATCAAGTCCGTCGCGTGGAGCTTCCTGGATGATTGCATCGTCAAACATCTCGCGGGTGAGCTGGATGTGCCAATGGCCGCGAAGGCGAAATGGTGGCTGACCGAACAGCAATGCCGGGTTGCCGACGAATGCCTGCAGCTGTTCGGCGGGTACGGGTACATGCAGGAGTATCCGATCTCCAGGCTCTATACCGACGCGCGCATTCAGAAGGTATACGGCGGCACCAACGAGATCATGAAGACGATCATCGCGAAGTCCCTCTGATGGGGCCGCTTGCAGGAGTCAAGGTCGTCGAAATCGCCAGCCTGGCGCCAGCGCCGTTCGGGTGCATGGTGCTCGCCGATCTGGGGGCCGAGGTGCTGCGCGTCGAGCGTGCCGGCGTAGCCGGTGACGGACTCACCCCGCCGGACGGTCCGCTCGACCGAGGCAAACGCACCGTCAAGCTGAACCTAAAAGACCCTGATGACGTGGAAGCGCTGTATGCGCTGGTAGAGCACGCCGACGTTTTCGTCGAAGGGTTCCGGCCCGGGGTGGCCGAGCGCCTAGGTATCGGACCGGCAGATCTGGAGAGCCGCAACCCAAGCCTGATCTACGGCCGGATGACTGGCTGGGGCCAGCAGGGCCCGCTGTCCAGCACCGCTGGGCACGACATCAATTACATAGCACTGACCGGCACCCTCGATCTCATTGGACGCTCGGGTGAGCGCCCGATACCACCGGGCAACATTATCGGCGACTTCGCCGGTGGCGGAATGCTATTGGCGCTTGGCGTGGTATCCGCGTTGTACGAGCGTGGGCAGTCCGGCAAAGGACAGATCATCGATGCTGCGATGGTGGACGGTGCCTCGCTGTACACCGCGTTCATGCACGGAATGCATGCGGTCGGCTTGTGGAACCAGCCCCGCGGGCAGAACGCACTGGACGGCGGCGCACCGTTCTACGACACATACGAATGCGCGGACGGTCGCTATCTCGCCGTCGGGTGTGTGGAATTTCCTTTCTATGTAGAACTTTTGGCTGCGCTCGGCATCGACGATCCGGACTTGCCGTTCCAGATGGACGCGTCCGGATGGGCACAGCTCAAAGAGGTGATCGGGGCGAAGATCAAGGAACGCACGCGTGACGAGTGGGCCGTAGTATTCGCAAACTCCGACGCGTGCGTGACACCGGTGCTGAGCCCCTGGGAGGCACACGAACACGAGCACAACCGGGCTCGTGAGGCATTCATTGAGGTCGCGGGGATACGCCAGCCGGCCCCCGCGCCGCGATTCAGTCGCACCCCGGCGGCTCATCCCCAACCACAGACCGCGGAGCCATCGGCAGTCGCTAAGCTGCTGTCCGACTGGGGGATTGCCGACCATCAGATCGGGCGGCTAACCAGTTAGTGCTGGTAGGAACCGGGTGGGCTGCCGGTCCAGCGACGGAAGGCGCGGGAGAAGGCGCTGGGCTCGGAGAATCCGAGCCGCCGTGAGAGTGCGGCGACCGTCTCCTCACTGCGCACCAGGCTGGTAATCGCCGCGTCCCGCAGGATCTCTTCTTTGATCTCCCGCGGAGAGGTGCCCTCGTCCCGGAGCTTGCGGCGCAATGTTTGTGGGCTCATCAACAGTTGGGCGGCGATCTCGTCGAAGCTCAACCAGTTTCCCGTCAGCCCCTGTGCAAGCAGCGTACGTACCTGGCTGGCCGTCGACGTCGCGTAGCTGCGATAGGTGAGCACGCTCGCCGGCGCATCACGAAGATAGTTCTCCAATGAACCTTCGTCACGGACGATAGGCGCCGACAGGTGATCTCTGTCGAACACCAGTGCCGGGCGGTCAGTCGAAAACATCACGGGAACTCCGAATATGAGGTCATAGTCATCGACCTCTGCACGCTTTACGTAGGGGACCTCGACCCGGTGCAGCGGTATCCGCTTCCCGGTGGCCCACCCGATGAACCGGTGCACAGTGGCGAGCAGGGTATCGATCAGAAGATCTACCGGCTGCTCAATACCGGTGATATCGACTGACAGCCGGGCGATGTCGTCCTGGACCGTGAGCGCGACGGGCGGGATCCCGGGCACCGCCCGGTTGACATCCTCGAACCGCTGCATGGCCGCACCGAGATCTGGCGCGCTGATGAGGGCGTAACACAGAAGCCGAAAGGTGCCGCGGGGAACTTGAGTCAGCCCGAGTCCCAGCAGTTCGTCGTCTGTTTGGCGCCATAGCTCCCGGAACAGCACGCCGGCTTGATCCATTGTCACCCGTGAGCGGCCCTCTACCAGCAGCGTCGGCGAGACCCCAGCGGCGCCCAGCATCGCTTCAACGTCCCAACCGCGGCACAACGCCAGTCCGGCGAAAGCCTGAACCCGCTGGATCGGGAGCGTGTATGCGGTCATCGCATCGACAGGAGGCACATAGATGAAACTACCGTGCCGACGCGAGCAGTTCGGTCAAGAAGGCGAGAACTTCGGTCATCGCCTCGCCGATCTCGGCCACATAGCGTCGTAACCAGATTCGATGCTGCGCAAGGAGAATGCATGGTCAACCACGATGGATTCAATCTCGACCGCCTCGGTCAGTGGACCGGTGAACAGGAATTCAAGGTCGAGCGGGAACAAACAATTGCCTATGCCCAGGCAACAAACGATCCGATCGCCGCCCATCTGGACGGTACCTATGCGCCACCGGTGTTCGCGGTCGTACCAGTCACCGCGATGATGGCCGACGCGACCATGAGCGTGGTCCCGGACGAACTGATGATGCGGATCCTGCACGGTGAACATGACTTCCGCATTCACCGACCGATCGAGCCGGGCGAGATCCTGACGGTGCGTGCGAAGCCGATCGGTATCGAGGGCAAGGATTCCGGCGTTGTCGTCACGAGCCTGATGGAAACCCGCAGCGACCGCGGCGATTTGGTGAACGAGCAGTACTTTATCGGCTTCTTCCGTGGCGGCTCGTTCGACGGCACCGTGGGGGAGAGAAGCCCTGAACACAGCTTCGACGCGTCGCTGCGTGACAACAAGCCGGCTTTCAGCACGGTCCAAACGTTTGACGAGGACCAGACGTTTCGCTACAGCGAACCGGCGGGCGATCCGATGCCCATCCACCTCGATGATGACTTCGCGAAGGCAATGGGATTGCCGGGCATCATCATTCACGGCCTGTGCACGATAGCGTTCACCTCGCATGCCCTGCTGTCTCAGTTGTCCCCGGATGATCCGGCCCGTCTGAAGCGGCTCGCCGTGCGGCTCAGTAAGCCCGCGCGGCCTAGAGAAACGATCACCAGCACGTTCTGGAACACACGTGAGGGCACCTACGCGTTCGAAACCTCTGGTGACGAGAAACCCGGGAAATTCGTCATCACTGACGGCTTGGCCGAATTCGCCTAGAAAGGCAAAAATTATGAGTAACAAGGTATTTGTGGTCGGCGTCGGCATGACCAAGTTCGAGAAGCCCGGACGGCGCGAGGGCTGGGATTACCCGGCGATGACGCGGGAATCGGGCACCAAGGCTCTCGATGACGCAGGAATCGCGTACGACTTGATAGAGCAGGCTTACGCGGGTTACTGCTACGGCGAATCGTGCTCCGGGCACCGCGCGGTGTACGGGCTCGGCCTGACCGGCATCCCGGTGTTCAACGTGAACAGCAACTGTTCAACCGGGTCGAGCGCGCTATTCCTTGCCGCACAAGCGATTCGCGGTGGACTTGCGGACTGCACGCTGGCGATCGGATTTGAGAAGATGCAGCCGGGTTCTCTCGGCTCCACGTATGACGACCGCGAGCAGCCGATGCAGCAGCACCTGGAGGCAATGGCCGAACTCCAGGAATTTGCATTCCCCGTCGCGCCGTGGATGTTCGGTGCTGCAGGTCTGGAGCACAACGAGAAGTACGGCTCCACGCCGGAGCACTTCGCGCGGATCGCGGTCAAGAATCACCAGCACTCAGTCAACAACCCGTACTCGCAGTTCCAGGATGTGTATACCGAGGAAGAGATCGCGGGCGCCAAGATGATCTACGCGCCCGGTCAGCTCACCCGCCCGATGTGCTCGCCAACCTCCGACGGCTCCGGCGCGGCGGTCCTCGCCAGCGAGGCATTCGTCGAGAAGCACAACCTTGCGGCGCAGGCGATCGAGATCGTCGGTCAGGCGCTGGTTACGGATGTGCCGGGGACGTTCGAATCGGGCAGCATGGCAACCCTCGTCGGCGCCGGTATGAGCCGTACCGCGGCGAATCGCGTATACGAGCAGGCACAGATCGCCCCGGACGACATCGATGTCATCGAACTGCATGACTGCTTCGCACCCAACGAGCTGCTCACCTATGAGGCGCTCGGCCTCGCAGCGGAGGGGGAGGGCCACAAGCTCATCGACAACGGTGACACCACCTACGGCGGTCGCTGGGTCGTCAACCCGTCCGGTGGTCTCATCTCCAAGGGACATCCCTTGGGTGCGACCGGTCTTGCGCAGTGCGCCGAACTGACCTGGCAGTTGCGCGGCACCGCCGATAAGCGTCAGGTCGACGGCGCGAAGGTTGCGCTGCAACACAATATTGGTCTCGGCGGGTCCGCCGTCGTCACCGCATACCGACCAGCAAACCGCTGAATTCGATTTTCCACCAACAGTAAAGGAGTAATGCCATGGCAAAGGCCAACGGTTCGATCGAGATTGCCGCATCGCAGGACAAGGTGTGGGCGATCATCTCCGACCCCGCGCGTTTCGAGGAGTGGCTCACGTTGCACACCAAGTGGAAGGACGCCCCGCCGGCCACCCTGTCGCAGGGTGCGACCCTGAGCGAAGTTCTCACGATCATGGGTATGGCCAACACGATCACCTTCACCGTCGACGAGTACGACGCCCCGAAGACCACAACCTTCTCGGGCACAGGCATGGCCGGCGCGAAGATCACTCTGACGCTGTCGGTGAAGGCGACAGGTGACGACGCCTCCACTGCCTCTGTCGATGCCGAGTTCATCAGCCAGATGATGGTCGGGGCCATCGGTGGTGCCATCGAGCGCGCATCCACCAAGGAACTCAACGCCTCGCTGGAAAAGCTTGCGGCCCTGGCCGTCTGATATCCGATCATCCAAATCTGAGAAGGGAACTCGCATGGGTTCAATGGAGAACCGCGTGGCTCTGGTCACCGGTGCAGGCCGCGGCATCGGGCGAGAGCACGCGTTACTGCTTGCCGCGCTGGGCGCGAGCGTCGTTGTCAACGACCTCGGCGGCTCCAACGATGGCGCAGGCAGCGATGTCGGCCCGGCGCAGGAAGTGGCGAACGAAATCATCGCCGCCGGTGGTACGGCTGTTGCCAACACCGACAACATTGCAACCTGGGACGGCGCGAAGGCACTTGTCGAGCAGGCAATTTCGGAATTCGGCGGCCTGGACATCGTCGTCAATAACGCGGGCATCCTGCGTGATGGGTTCGTCGCATCGATGGACGAGGCTCAGTGGGACAGCGTCATCGCCGTGCACCTCAAGGGACACTTCTCAGTCTTGCGGCACGCCGCCGGGTACTGGAAGGATCAGTCTAAGGCCGGTAAGCCGGTTAATGCCGCGGTGATCAACACCGCTTCGGCCTCCGGGACGTTTATGCCAAACGCCGGCCAGGCGAACTACGGCGCCGCCAAGGCCGGCATAGCAGCTCTTACCGAGGTTGCTGCCTTAGAGCTCGAGCGTTATGGCGTGCGCGTGAACGCGATCGCACCGGTCGCACGCACCCGCCTGACGCTGGCCACTCCCGGCATGGGCGCAATCTTCGCCGAAGAGGTTCCTGAGGGCGAGTTCGACGCCTTCAGCCCGGCGAACATTGCACCGATCGTCGCCTACCTGGCAGACGAGAAGTGCCCGCTGACCGGCAAAGTACTCGCGGTCCAGGGCGGCGCGGTCACGCTTCTACAGGGGTGGAACTCGGTGGAAACCGTTGAGGTCGAGGGTCCCTGGCTGCTCGATGAGCTGCCAGGCCAGTTTGACAAATGGGGAGAGCAGGCCTGAACGCGTGATTAGGGAGCGACGCGCTGTCCACGCCGGTGTGAGAACGCGCGAACTGTTTGTCGAGGGGGAGGGGCCGGCCATCGTGCTTCTGCATGGCTTCTCCCACTCCGCCGATGCGTGGCGACCGGTGCTGAATCGGTTCGCCGCGGCCGGGCAAGCCGCCGTCGCGGTCGACCTGCCCGGCTTCGGTGACGCCGACTCCGCCCAGCCCGGTGCTTGGCTGCCGCAGGGTGATCGTTTCGTCGGGGCGGTGGTGGCACAGCATGGTCGACACGCTCCGGTTGTCGTGATCGGCAACTCGCTCGGCTCTTTCCTGACTGTCCGCGCCGCGGCCTCACCCTTGCGGCTACCAATCCGCGGCATAGTGCCCACCGCCACTCCCGGCATGGGGTGGACTCGGCTGGTGCGGGCCGGCCTCGCCCGCGATGGTCGCTTCCTGCTACGGGCGGCGACTGCCCGCATTCCCCAGGGCATCCGGTCCTGTGGCGCCGATAAGATCGCCAGTCGCCTGATCTATGGGGACCGGGCGGCACTGGACATCACATTGGTACGGACCCTCAGTTCTCAGGTGCATAGTCGTCGCGGCGCCCGAGAACTGCTCTCGCTGGCACTCTCTATGAAAGCCGAGGTGGACGCCGAACCAGCGGTCAGCGGTATCGCGTGTCCTACCGTGCTCGTGCACGGTAGGCGGGATCGACTCGTCGCACTTGCATCGAGTGAGGGCTGGCACCAGGTGATCCCACACAGCCGCTTGGTGGTGCTCACGCAGGCAGGACACTGCCCGCAACTGGATGCGCCTGGTGTGATCGTGCGCGTCGCGCGCGGCCTGGTCGCTGTTGCACACAACGAATCCAGACCTGCATGAAGGAGCTCATGGCCCAGACCGCGGTCAACGTCTATAACCCTGCCGACGGCAGGCTCGTCGGCAGGGTTATCGACGAGAGTCGAGAATCGGTTGCCGAGAAGGCGCGTGCATTGCGCGAGGCCCAAACCGGATGGGAAGCGTTGGGACACAAAATCCGTGCCTACTGGCTCTTCGAGCTACAGGCCTGGCTGCTCGACCACTCGGCGCATATCGCCGATGTCCTGCAATCCGAGACCGGTAAGCCCCGCGCTGAAGCCGAGCTCGAAGTGCCGGCGTGGGTCGATTTAATCAACTACTTCGCGCGCAATGCGGGCAAGTTCCTGGCAGACGTGCGGCCGCGGCCGCACGGCCCGCTGGGCTGGACCAAAAAGCTCACGACCACGTTCCGGCCGTATCAGCTGGTTGGCGTCATCACTCCGTGGAATTTTCCACTCGGTATGGCCGCAATGGACATCCCACCCGCACTCATGGCCGGTGCTGCCGTGCTGCTGAAGCCGTCCGAGGTCACTCCGCTCAGCGCTCTTGAACTCGCTCGCGGCTGGGACGAGATCGGCGCGCCAAAGGTCTTCGCGGTCGCCGCCGGCAGCGGTGATATCGGTGAGGCAGTGGTCGACGCCGTCGACTACGTACAGTTCACCGGCTCAACGCGGACCGGGCAAGCTGTTGCGCGGCAGTGCATTGATCAACTGAAGCCATACAGCCTTGAGCTCGGCGGTAAGGATCCTGCACTGGTGCTGGCCGACGCCGACATTGACCGCGCTGTGCATGGAATAGCGTGGGGAGCACTGTTCAACGCCGGCCAGGTCTGTGTGTCGGTCGAGCGGGTGTACGTCGAAGCTCCCGTCTATGACGAGTTCGTCACGAAACTCACACAGCGTGTCGGCGAGCTGCGTCAAGGGCAGGACGATCGGGGCTTCCGCTTTGACATCGGACCGATGGCGAATATGGACCAGCGCGACATTGTCCAGCGTCACGTCCAGGAGGCAGTCACGGCCGGTGCGCGAGTGACCCTCGGCGGCAACCCCACTGGCATCGGCACCTTCTTCCAGCCGACGGTGCTCGTCGACGTGGACCAGTCGATGTCCTGCATCCAGGAAGAAACATTCGGCCCGACAATTCCAGTGATCAAGGTCGCCGATGCGGATGAAGCGATTCGGCTCGCGAATGACTCACGCTATGGATTGTCGGCGTCGGTGTGGACGCGCGACAGGGTCCAGGGACAGCGAGTAGCGCGTCGACTCGACGCCGGTGCGGTCAACATCAACGATGCCATCGCGAACTTGTTCAGTTTCGCGTTGCCCATGGGCGGTTGGAAGCAGTCCGGTATCGGGTCGCGGTGGGGCGGTACTGCGGGCGTGCGCAAGTACTGCCGCCAGACCGCCATTACGGAGCCACGTCTGCCGCCGGTGATCAACGAGCCGATCTGGTTTCCGTATTCCAAGGCCCGGATTCGGTTCGTCTTCGGTGCCATGCGTGCGGTCGGCGCACGCGGCCTGCGCCGATTCGGTCTACCAAAGGAGAAGGACAGATGACGAATAGATCAAATATTCTGCGCGGCAGGGTGATCGCCATCACCGGCGGTGCTCGTGGTATCGGATACGCGACCGCTTCGGCTCTGTGTGCCCTCGGCGCCAAAGTGGCCATCGGCGATGTCGACGAGACGGCCGTCAAGCAGTCCGGTAGCGAGATCGACGTGTTCGCATCCGGGTTGGACGTGACCGATCTCGAGTCGTTCACGTCATTCCTCGACCACGTGGAACGTGAACTCGGCCCGCTTGATGTGCTGATCAACAACGCGGGCATCATGCCAGTGGGCAGGCTCGTCGACGAACCCGATGCGGTGACCCGGCGAATCCTGGACATAAACACGTACGGGGTGATTATCGGGACGAAACTCGCTGCGCAGCGGATGGTTCCGCGTACGCGGGGACACGTGATCAACGTGGCCTCGCTGGCCGGTGAAACATACACGGCTGGGCTCGCCACCTACTGCGCGAGCAAGTATGCGGTGGTCGGTTTCACCGACGCGATGCGCGTCGAGAATCGAACGGCGGGGGTGCGGTTCTCGACGGTACTGCCGTCGTTCGTCAACACCGAACTGACCTCGGGAACCACGGGTATCAGGGGCATTAGAAACGCTGAGCCCAGTGAGATCGCAAGCGCGATCGTTGATCTCATCATCACGCCGCGGCCGAAGGTGCGCGTCACCCGGTTGGCCGGTACGTTGGTGGCCTCGCAAAAGTTCATGCCTCGCACCGTGGCAGAAAGACTGAACAGACTCTTCGGTGGTGAGCATGTGTTCACCGACAAGGTAGACAACGCGCAGCGCAAGGCATACGAGGATCGCGTCCGCGGCGAGGTGTAAGGCAGTTCAGCCGGCTGGGTCCGTGGAGGCTATGAGTCGGTGGCGTTGGAGCGCCCACCACGCTTCGAGGGCCCGGTCGGGATCGCGCAGGTTGGTGTCGGTCAGTTCTTCGTAGCGGCGTAGTCGATAGCGAACGGTGTTGTGGTGCACGAACAGTTCCTCGGCGGCGATGTCGGCGCGCATACCCACGCTGAGGTAGTGGCGTACCGTATTCAGGATTGTGTCGGCGGCCTCGCCGCGGCCCAGCGGCGTGATGTATCGGCGTACGAGTTCGTCACCGACTTCATGTTCGTCGAGCACGGCCGGTAGCAGTCCGAGTCCGCTTAGGTCGTGAACACCAGTGAGCCCGAAGGCGGCGGCGGTGGTCATAGCTCGGGTGGCTCGCCGGAACGATGGTTCGAGCCGATCGAGGCGAGCGGGTGGGCCCAGGCCGATGATGGCGCCGGGCGTAGGGTCCGGGCGCCGATCGAAGAAGCCCGCGATGTCGCCGTCAATCGAGGCGATCAATCCGCGCGCGCTCGCGCCCGGTGTCCGTCCGAGATACCGCGTGAGATCGCCAGTCTGTGTATTCGCAGTGGTACGGGCCCTGATCGCGTGGTAGTCGCCGTCGGGGTCCAGGCCGTAGCCGTCGACTCGAACGCGGATCTCGGCACGGCTGAGGCTGCCGAGCAGGATCGCGCGAACCAGGTCGGTAAGCCGATCCTGTTCATAGTCGGCCACTTCGCGTTCGGCATCGTGGTGACCGCGGGCCAAGGCAACGATGGCGACGTCGGAGACGGCGAGAATGTCATGCGACAAGTTCAGCAGGTCCCTATCGGTGACGTCGTTGTCGCGGCCAACGGACACCAGGCTTTCCAGGGCAGTCCGGACGGCCAAACGCCAGCCAAAGAGCATGTCTTCGATCGAAATGCCTTGTCTCCCACGCATTTCACCGTGCTCACGGAAAGAGGCCAACTCCGTCTCGGTGAACGGACGCCCCTCACCGACAGCCGTCAGAATCCAGGTGATGCTGGTGATAGCGGCGGGCAGCAGCTCGGTGCCGTCAATCTCACGATAGGCCGGGATCTCCCCCTGCATGCGTCCGAGGAGTTGTGCGGGCAGGGGCTCCAAGTAAGCAACCAGCCGCGCGACGAGGTCGCGTTGTTTCGCAGGGCGCGAGGAGCGATCGGTGGATGCGTCCATAGCATCCTCAACGTAGCCGCATTTAGAAAAAATAACAAAGACCTGGCGCACGACTTTGACGCTCACACCATGGCCTCCGCGTCCTCGGATACTCGATACTCGTAGAAGAACCCGCTCTTACCTTTATCTCGGCGGGCGACGCGGATATACACAAGCCGCCCCCGATATTGGTATCAGTAATAAAACAATCCATCATTTGCGGAGGATCCGATGACGTCATCCCCGACGAGTACCGTCAACGCCGAACTGTCGGCGTTGACTGCGCCCACTCTGTGCGCCGCGTTCCAGATGACCGCTGCCGCGCGCGCAACGCACGTTGCACTACAGAGCTCCGACGGTTCGGTCTCGATCACGTGGGCGCAGTATGGGCAGCGGGTAGAGCGGATCGCGGCGGGTCTGGCCGAGCTCGGTGTCGGCAAGGGCGACACGGTCGCCATCATGCTGGTGAACCGGCCCGAGTTTCATCTGGTGGATACGGCGGTGATGCATCTAGGCGCGATACCGTTCTCGATCTACAACTCCTCTTCTCCCGAGCAGATCGCCCACTTGTTCGACAACGCGCAAAATCGGGTGGTGGTGACCGAGCGCGCATTCGTGCCCACGATCAAGAAGACAACGGGCCAGACCGGCCCCAGCCACGTGGTCGTGGTCGACCCCGAGTCGAACCACGAGTCCGGGGCGATCAGCCTCGAACAGCTGGAAGCCATGGGGGACAACGACTTCGATTTCGCGGCAGCGTGGGGCGCGGTGCAGCCAAGTGACATCGCCGTGCTCGTCTACACGTCGGGCACCACCGGCCCGCCGAAGGGAGTCGAGCTCACCCACGCCAATCTGATGACGCAGGTTCGCGTGACACACGAGCGGCATGCACCGACTCCAGGCGGCCGGATCATCTCGTTTCTGCCATCGGCGCATCTGGCCGATCGCTGGAGTTCGCACTATCTCGCCTCGATCGCGCTGGGTTTCACCGTCACCTGCGTTGCCGACGCGACGACCATCGTGGACCATCTGCCGACGGTGCGCCCGACCCTGTGGGGTTCGGTGCCAAGGGTTTTCGAGAAGATCAAGGCACGCATGGAGGGCTACGGTCTCACCGATCCGGCCGCGTTGCCTGAGGAGCAGAAGGCAGCGCTGCGGGCTCGACTTGGGCTCGATGTCTGCGAAGTCGTGGTCATCGGCGGTGCGCCGGCTCAGCCGGAGGTCCTCGACTACTTCCATGCGCTTGGCCTGCCGCTGTGCGAGGTTTTCGGAATGTCGGAGACTTCCTGCCTGATCACCGCCAATGCGCCGGATGCGTTCCGGGTCGGCACCTGCGGGACGGCGCTATCGGAGGTGGAGTTGCGCGTCGCCGAGGACGGAGAGCTGCTAGTGCGTGGCCCGCTCGTGATGGCCGGATACCACCGCGACCCCGAGCGCACTAGCGAGGTGCTGGGGCCCGACGGGTGGCTACACACGGGCGACATCGCCGAGATTGATGACGACGGATACGTGTCCATCGTGGACCGCAAGAAGGAGCTGATCATCAACGCGGCGGGAAAGAACATGTCGCCCGCCAATATCGAGAATGCGGTCAAGCGCGAGCACACTCTCGTCGGCCAGGTCGTGGCCATCGGCGATCGGCGTCCCTACAACGTCGCACTGATCGTGCTCGACCCCGACGCGAGTGCAGCGTATGCCAGCGAGCACGGTCTCACCGACCCATCCGTGACAGCACTCGCAGGCGACGAGGAGGTCCGCAGAATCGTTGACGCGGCCGTCGAGCGCGCCAACGCGCGACTGTCCCGTGTCGAGCAGATCAAGCGTTTCGCGATTCTGGAGACGGATTGGGTGGCCGATTCCGACGAGCTCACTCCGAAGATGTCGCTCAGACGCCGCGTGATCGCTGAGAAGTACGCGGCCGTGATCGACGGCCTCTACACCGGAGCAAAAAAACTCAAGTCCGTATCGACCGCTCCGGAAGGCGGACCGCTCCGGGCGACCGATAGCGGCGGCTGGCACCGCATCGAACGAGGCACCGGGCGGCCGCTGGTGCTGCTGCACGGTGGCGGAGCGTCGGCCAAGACGTGGCTGCCGGTGCTCGATCAGCTCGCCGAGAACCGACGTGTCATTGCCTTCGACGTTCCCGGATTCGGCGATACGCCGGTCCCGCCGGATGCCGCCTTCACCATGGAATGGTTGCTCGACCAACTCCCGGGGGAACTTGCCCGAGTGGGGATCAACGAACCGGTCGACCTGGTAGGCAACTCGATGGGCGGCCTGATCGCGCTAGAGGCCGCCAAGCGTGGACTGGCCCGCACGGTCGTCGGCATTGCACCGGCTGGCTTGTGGCGCCGCCGCATGCCGCTCGCGTTGCGCTCCCAGTTCAAGATCATGTCGGTCGCCACTGAAATACTGCACCGGAGAAACGTCATGGCGGTAGTGCGGCGGGTACCGCGAGCCCGAACGATCTTGCTGCACACGGGCGTCGGCCGCCCGGAGGCAATCCCGTGGGACGACGTCGAGGACATCATCCGATACCTGCACGTATCTCGACCGGTTCTGCGGATCGTGTTGGACATCGCCAAGCGTGGATACGCATTCGAGAACGGTCAACACCTCGACATCCCGATCACCGTGGCCTTCGGCACCAAGGACCGGATGTTGCGCGCCAACGGCTACCGCCTGCCCGATCAGCTGCCCGCGCACACCCGGTGGATCAGCCTGCCCGGGTGTGGGCACATGCCGATGTGGGACGACCCCGAGTTGATCGCACGAACGATATTGGAAGGCACGGAGATACCTGCGCAGGCCGCCATATGATCACGTTCGACGATCTGGCACCACGGCTGGCGCTACCAGCGATAGCCGCGCCTATGTTCCTCGTCTCGGGCCCCGAGCTGGTCACCGCGGCTTGCCTGGCCGGTGTCATCGGAGCCTTCCCGACCATCAACGCGAGAACCCCCGAGGAATTGGCAGATTGGCTCGTCCGAATCGAGGCAGACCTGGCTGGGGGCGTCTGCCCGCATACCGGACAGCGGCCGGCGCCGGTGGCAGCCAACCTCATTGTTCAGAAAGGCAATTCGCGGACGGCCTCCGATCTGGCCGTGCTGTGTGAGCACCCGACCGAAATCGTCATCACCTCCGTGGGTTCGCCCGCCGCGGTGATCGAACCACTGCACGCGGCCGGGTCGCTGGTGTTCGCCGATGTCGCCTCGTTGCGACATGCCCACCGCGCGGTTGAGGCGGGTGCAGACGGCCTGATCCTGTTATCCGCCGGCGCTGGCGGCCAGACCGGGTGGGCTAATCCGTTTGCCTTTGTTCGGGCGGTACGGGAATTCTTCACCGGCACCATCGTTCTCGCGGGCGGAATCGGCGACGGTGTCGCTGTGCGAGCAGCTATCACGCTCGGCGCCGATCTTGCCTATCTAGGTACAAGGTTCCTAGCCACCACCGAAAGCATGGCCCCACGCGGACACAAAGATATGGTGTCCGAATCCTCTCTTGACGACATCATGCTCACCTCCGCCGTCACCGGATTGCCCGCCAATCTGCTCCGCCCCTCGCTGCAGGCTTACGGCGTCGACATCGCGGCCCTGCAGCAAGCCGGACCGAACGACAGCATCACAACGATGTTGCACGACAACGGTGAAAGTCCCCGCAACTGGCTGGATATCTGGGGCGCAGGTCACTCGACGTCTGCGGTACGAGACATTCCGACCGTCGCCGATCTCACCGAACGCCTCATCAAGGAATACCGAGCTGCACAGCAGCACCCGGACAACGACCTCCCTTGAAATGTTCCTCCGGAAGGGGTTTCGAGGGACGGCGGTGCTCCTGAGCGCGGCGTTATTGGCGGTTGCCGTCGGCTACGGGTGGTATGCAGTTCAGCGGCACCTCGACCACATCACAGTGATCGCCCAATTCGACAGTGCCTCCGGTCTTTACGAAGACAGTACGGTCGCCGTGTTGGGTATGCCCGTGGGCAAGATCGAGAAGGTCACCCCGAAGGCCGGCTATGTCGAGGTGCAGTTCACCGTCGACAAAGATGTGAAACTCCCCGCCGATGTGCAGGCCGTGACATTGTCGACCTCGATCCTGACCGACCGGCAGATCGAATTGACTCCGCCGTACCGAGGTGGACCCCAGCTCAAAGACCGCGAAACCATCGGCCTCAACCGCACCAAGACACCCGTCGAATTCGATCGGGTGCTGGGCATGCTCGACAGGTTGTCGGTGTCTCTCAAGGGTGATGGCAAGGGGCAGGGGCCCGTTGGGGACATCATCAACTCGGCTGCGGGGGCGGTGGACGGAAATGGCGAGAAGATCACGTCGGGCCTAGCCGAACTGTCCAAGGCACTGCGGCTCAGCTCAGAGGGCGGTGCGATCACGCGCGGGCAGATGACCACCATCATCAAGAACGTCAGCTCGCTGTTCGACGCCGCGGCCGCCAATGACGGCAAGCTACGCGAGTTCGCCTCCACCATCCGCCAACTCAGCGCGCTTCTCGATGACGAACAACTGGGCACCGGTACCACTGGCCGCACGCTCAACGACCTCGTCACACAGGCCGGGGACCTTCTGGAAGCCAACCGTGAGGACATCAAACAAAGTGTCCTCAACGGCAACACCGCCTTGAAGACCGTTGTCGACCACCAGCGGGAACTCGCCGAGACGCTCGACATCCTGCCGCTGGGTATGGAAAACCTCTACAACATCATCGACCAAGACAACGGAAGTGTCCGGGTACGTGGCATGACCGACCACATCCTTTTCGACAATCAGCTAGACAAGGAGATCTGCAACATGATGGGACTGCGCCAATTAGGTTGCAGTACCGGAACCGTGCAGGACTACGGACCCGACTTCGGCTTGACCTACATCCTGGACGGCCTCGCCGCCATGGGACAGTAAGTTGGCCCACCCGATTCCATCCGGCCACGGGAGCGTGCGGTGGTCAAGGCTATGTCCCAGGAAGCCTGACAGCATGGACGAGCGGGTTACTCGTAAACTGTTGCCATGAAGTGGTTCTCACGGAGACCTAGCGAACGCCCCGAGCCCGTTCAGCTTAGCCCCGAGGCCACGTTGGTGGTCGATCAGCTCGTCGACCACCACCACGACCGCGAACGGCCTACGGCCATTGGCTGGTATCTGCCTGACGAAGAGCCACCGTGGAATGTGCTTGATGAGCTTCGCCGCCATGGCTACTGCGAGATCCAGCGAGATGGCGACGAGGTCGAGGTGGATTTCACTGAGCTCGGGCGCCGCACGTTCACATGAGAGCCGACTCGCTGCGAACCTGAACTACTCGACCCCCACGGTCACCTCGGTGGACTTGATGAATACGGTGGCGGCCTGACCGACGGTGAGCACGAGGTCGGCCACCGCGTCCTTGGTGATCGAAGAAGTGACGACTTGATCGCCACCGTCGAGCCGGATCTTCACTATGGCCATCACGGTCCCGACGGTCACCTCGGTGATGGTGCCCGTCAGCTGATTGCGTGTAGATAGGCGCATGACATCTCCTTACGTCGGTGTCTGGGTATCCATATTCAGGCTAGTCAACGTGCCTGCCGCAAAGCACAGCTATCACCGAATAGACCTAGTGTGTGGACGTGGCCGCGAGCGACTTCCGCGGCTATCGGGACTGCAACACCGCCGGGTCCTTTGGCCAGCAACCGATGAGAAACACGCACGCTATGGCGGAGGGCTACGATGTCGCTGGCCTGGTTCGGGCGCGTGCCCGAGGTCCAGCGCGGTACCGACGTTCTAGTAGCGAAGTGTTGATTCTTAGGCGGAAAACATGTCCAGCCATGTCATGAGCTTCCGCAATCGGGCGGAACAGATCTATACGGTCAATACCGAGACTCTTGAGGGCATTCGGCTGCTACGCCCTGTCTGGCTCCTCACAGCTATCTGCGCACCCGGTATCGGTGCGGCAGCCGTAACGCTGGCCTTCGCAGGCATGTCCACGGTCCCACTCGTCTGCCTCGCCATTTCGATTCCGGCATTCGCCTGGGGCATCCGGTACGCCCTCAAAAAGCCCATCACCTACGCGGAGTCCATCGCCTACATCCTGTACTGCGATGTAGCCATCACAGTCGGTGTCTGCGTCGTCACGGAGACAGGTATCGCGTTCCTCAAGCTGGTGTGGCTGGTGGCCGCTAACACCTATGCATTCGCATTTCACGGCCGGTTAGCGATGGCGCTACAGGCTGCCGTGACGGCACTCGCGACGGGCCTGACGATAGGCGGGGCCGTGATCCGCGGAGATTCCAGCATGCCGGCACTCATTACAACCGTGGCGACCGTGATCTTGGTCAACGCGGTCGCAGCCTGGGCCATTTACCTCGGCATGGCTCAATTCGCCAAGGTCGCCCGCGACAAGGATCGCCTCGCCCGCCAGGACGAACTCACCGGCCTACTCAACCGCCGCGGTCTTCAGCAAGCCTGCGCGAACTGGTCCGGTGATGCAACGGGCAAGCACGCCGTAGTCGCTGTCATCGATCTGAACGGATTCAAATCGATCAACGACAAACAAGGGCACCACGCAGGCGATCGAGTGCTGCAGCAAACGGCCCAGCTGCTGCAGTTGTTGGCAGGTCCCGACACGTGGCTAGTCCGGCTCGGCGGAGACGAGTTCGGTGTCGTGACCGTTGTCGACGGAAACCGGGTGCTCGACTACCAGCGTGCGGTCCAAGACGCCCTCGCCGACGACGCCACCCAGGTGGATGCCAGCGTCGGCGTCGCATCCGAGGAACTGTCGCGGACCGACGACAGCGCGCCCGTATCGCTGGCGGCGGTAGTCGCGGACTTGCTCATTAAGGCCGACAGCGCGATGTACGCCGCGAAAAGATATGCCACATCACAGGGAATCAACCTCATCGAGCGCCGCACGAGCCTGTGAGCCGGGGTGCGAGAGACGGCCTTGGCGGCAAATAAAAAGCTGGCTGCCCAGGATTCCTGGACAGCCAGCCGGACGCATTTATGTTGCGCAGTAAGACTTTAGACGGTCTGCACTGAGACAGCCTGGGGGCCGCGATCGCCGGCTTCTTCTTCGAAGCTGACGCGATCGTTCTCGTTGAGGCTGCGGAAGCCGCCCTTGTCGGCGATGGCCGAGAAGTGCACAAACAGGTCCTTGCTGCCGTTGTCCGGGGTGATGAACCCGAATCCCTTTTCGGCGTTGAACCATTTCACGATGCCTTGAGCCATGCGATTACTCTCCTGAGTATCTAATTGCGGGGTCGACGTTCGACCCTGGGTCTGCGGAGGTACGCGAAATCAAAGCAACCGGCAAAAGTCACGGAGATAGGGTATGTGTCCGCCGCGGAAAATCTTCGCGAGCGTGTCACTAAGAAAATCAACCACTTTCACCATATCAGAGGTCGAGCCCGATAGCGAGGCCAGCAGTAGTCCGGTGCCTCAGAACATGAATTGGCAATCGGATTCCGAATGCCGGTGCGGGGGCCGAACCACCTAAACTGCTTGATGCCGAACGGAGTTCGCCGCTCGGCTGATCGCCGAGACGTGAGCCGAACCGGGAGAAGTGACTCCGATGAGCCCGTACTGGTACCAGGTGATGTTCACCGAAGACCGGAACCCTGGCTGGAAACCACTCCAGTGCGGCCCGCTACACCAAGTGCCGAACAAGTCCCTCGTCACCGTCGCCCTTGCCGACTGGGTCGTCCCCGTTCTCGAAGACGCAGCGTACGAAATCGACTGGATCTCGGGCGAGATCCGCATCGACTGCTACACCGAGGCCGTACCGGCCCCGGGCACTGTGCCCTATTTGTCCAGCGAGACCCGCGAGGTGCCCCGAATCAGCTACTACCGGCCAAGTTCCGAGGCCGAACCGGGCAGCGAGACTAAGTTTCATGACGGTCTCAGTTGAGCAAAGGTACTGCGGCTTACCTGTGGTGCGAGTGCCAATATCGTCTGTTTGGCTTTAGTGTTGGCTGCTATGGCCCGACTTGACAATTACGTGAAACGCTGGCGCACAGCACTTCACGTAGCCGTGTCGGCGTCGATACTTGCCGTTCTCGGAATCCCCAGCGCGCCCGTAGCTCATGCGGCTGCTGCCGCGGCAACGTTGTCGGTGACTTCGACGTGGCAGACCGGATTCATCGCCAGTTTCACCATCACCAATTTGAGCACGGTGCCGCTCACCGATTGGAGGCTCGAATTCGACCTGCCGATGGGGGAGTCCGTCCGGCACACGTGGAGTAGCACCATTGCGCAATCTGGCACACATTACGTTCTGGGCCCTGCGAATTGGAATCGCGTCATCGCGCCAGGAGGTTCGGCCACAGGTGGGCTAAGAGGTGTGCTGAGTGGTTCCTACACACCGCCGTTGAATTGTGTGCTCAACGGACAATATCCCTGCAGCTAGAGGCGTCGGCAGTGCGCCAGCACAGCATCCAGGCACTTGACGGAGTCATGCCGGCGCGGTGTTAGTTGCTGCACTATTCCTACGGTCAAACAGGCGAAACCTAGCCATTGCGTTACTGTTTCCTTTATCAGGGAGTTCGCTCCACGGCGTGTTTCTCACGGAAGGAGTTCGTATGTCGTCTGCATCAAGATTTGTGGTTTACGCCGGAATCGCCGCCTCTACCTTGGGGTTGTCCGGCGTTGGAATGCCGTTAGCCTCGGCCGATGATCCCGGCGTAGATGCGTCCAACTGCAGTGCGGCGGATCTGCTCGGAGTGGTGTCCGGGGTTGCGGCCGTAGAATCGGTCTACCTGCACACACATCCCGATGTGAACGAGTTTTTCAACGGCTTCAAGGGCAAATCGAGAAGCCAGATACGTTCGGCGATCGACGTGTACATGGCCGCGAATCCAGATGTCCGTAGCGATCTCGAAGGAATCCGCCAGCCGGTGACCGACTTCAAGGAACGTTGCGGCGTCTCAGCCAGCCCTGACATCAATTGAGCCTGAAGAGAGGTGGCGCATTCGTCATGCGTACAGAATCTAGGTTTAGTCTGCTACTGGCACTCGCCCTTATCGGTTGTGTAACCCCTGTCGGGGACGGTCTTCGTGACGCGACATCCATCACGGGGGGAGATGCGGCCTCTGTGACATATCGTGCAGATTCCTGGGACGATGAGGCCGAATTCCTTATCGGACACGAAGCGATGAATACATACACGCCCGATTCGTGGCAGGTCTTGGGTGATCCCCAGCTCGACACTGGTGGAAGAAATAGCGGCGGTATTGGAAAGTCTTGTAACAATCCCGGAGTTCAATGCCGGTAGCGTTCCTCAGCCACGAAGACCGCGATCACCCGCGCGACCTGAGTGGTTCGGTTGTAGTGTCGGCCCGGCGAGAGGTTCAGCCTTAACTCGAGCTACACCACAGCACGACGCGAGAGGAAGCTCATGAAGACGATCGCATACCGCAGCACGGCAGTCGCCGGTCTGGCCGCCGTTGCTCTGATCACTGTGAGTTGCAGCAACGGCAAGAGTGTCGACTCGTCGACGCCGCCGCGGGTCGCGCTGATCGTCACCTCGTCGTCCCAGGCTCCCGTGCAGCCCGTCGAGGTGAAGCTCATCGGGGATAGAGACGTCGAGGTGACGCTGACCGGCCCGATTGCTGCCAAATATTCATCGGCGACCGAGGATCAGAAGCAGGCTCTCGGTAAGGCACTCACGGGTGACCGCAACGCGGGCACCCGTGAGAGCGGCGCGGTGTTCCAGCAGTTCCAGGGCGGTGCGATCATCGCCAAGAACAACCAGGCAGGCACTCCCGCGTACATCGTCGTGGGCAAGATCCGGGACGCGTGGAACATCCAACGGGGCCCGGACGGCACACCGTCGATCACCGGCGAAAACGGGTCGGCAGGTCCGCTGGGCCTGCCGACCAGCGATGAGAACGCGGATGGTGATCTACTCGTTTCGACGTTCGAGCACGGCCAGATCGAATACAACACGAAGACCGGCCAGCTCGAGGTGGCGGTCAACGACAAGGTTGTACCTACCGGGCTGTAGCTGCGGCTCCAGAAGGAGAGTACGGCCAATTCCATTATGAGCCAGTCGCATTCATCGATTGCGGCAGGCGCCGCCGCGACAGCGTTACCTCAAGCGCCCGATGTCTGGCCCAGGCAGGCCATTTTCGCCACGGTGCATGGACGGCGAGATCGTCGCAGACAGCGGAGTCCTAGAACCTGACTTCTGGCCGTGATTCGGCAGTTGACGTGCGTGCCGCGTTATCGGTGGTGCTTATCAGGGTTGCGAGGAGGGCTAGCTTTTCGGCACTTTCGGTACCGGGCTCGGCGTGGAAGATGGTCAGCAGTTGCCCCTCGGTCTGGGCGATAACGAATTTTTCAAGGTTGAGGGTGAGCTCTCCGACTTGAGGATGCCGGAAACGGAGAGGGAAGCTCTGGGGAGGGGAGACGTCCCGGCGCGCCCATAGCTGGCGGAAGCGCTCGCTGAACAGCGACAGTTCACCGACGAGCTCGACAATGCGTGGGTCATCGATGTCTGTTCCTACGGATTTCCGGAAGACGGAGACCAACCGGGCAGTGTTTCGTTCCCAGTCAGGATAGAGCGCTCGTTCGGCAGGGTCGAGGAAAAGTGTGCGCAGGGTGTTGGCGCCGACCCGAAAGTTAGGCGATAGCGCTGTTGCGAGTCTGTTGGCGGCCAGGACATCGGTGTACCGGCCCAGGATGGCGGCCGGTTGAGCGAGTGCATCAAGCAACTGCAGGGTGCTCGTGGGGACGATCTCACGTCGGGCACGGCGCCTGCGCACAGGTCGCGGGCCGGCCAGGCTCATCAGATAGTCGGTGCCGTCCGGGTCAAGTTGTAAGACTCGGGCCAGCGATTCGAGTACCTGGTGGGACGGGTTACGGTCACGGCCTTGTTCCAGGCGCAAGTAGTAGTCGGAACTGATTCCGGCCAGCAGGGCCACCTCTTCACGCCGCAGCCCGACGACGCGGCGCACTCCGTGCACCGCGAGTCCTACGCTGGCCGGTTCTACGAGCTCACGGCGACCGCGCAGATAGTCACCCAGCAGGTTGCTCTCGCCCACACACGTCACGCTATCCCGACGACCGCCTCCGCGCCTGGTCCTGTCACTCCCAGGATCGCTGGGGTTCTGCCTACTTCTCGGCGCATCGGCGACTGTAGAACCGACGAATGCAATCAACGACGAAGGACCCAAATGCCCACGACGCTTGCCGATGAAACGTTCAGTCTGGGAAAGGATCTGACGGTCACCCGGATGGGTTACGGTGCCATTCAACTGGCCGGACCACAGGTATTCGGTCCGCCTGCTGACCGTGACGCCGCAATATCCCTGCTACGCAATGTGATCGAGTGTGGAATCACCCATATCGATACTGCCGACTTCTATGGACCTCACGTCACCAACGAGATCATCAGCGAGGCTTTGCGTCCGTACCCAGACGACGTGCATATCGTCACCAAGGTCGGATACGCGCGTGATGCCCGCGGTGGTTGGTTTCCTGCGCTTCGACCCGAACAGCTGCGACGCGCTGTCCATGACAACCTGGCCCACCTTGGACTCGATGTTCTGGACGTGGTCAACTTGCGGGTCGGGAGTGGGATTGGGGTTCCCAACGAAGATTCGATCGCAGAGCCCTTCGAAGTGCTTGTGGAGCTACAGCAGGAAGGGCTAATCAAACACCTCGGCCTCAGTACCGTGACCGCCGCTCAAATCGTGGAGGCGCAGTCCGTCGCTCCAATCGTGTGCGTGCAGAACCTCTACAACTTGGTTCAACGCGGCGATGACGACCTGGTCGATCTGCTTGCTACACAAGACATCGCGTATGTGCCCTACTTTCCGCTCGGTGGTCTGACTCCGCTGCAATCGGAGGTACTTTCAGCAGTTGCCACCCGGGTAGGGGCCGCACCATTGGTTGTTGCGCTGGCATGGCTGCTGCAGCGCTCGCCGAACATTCTGCTGATCCCCGGCACCGCGTCGCTTGGACATTTGCGCGAGAACATCACGGCTCCCGCATTGACGCTCTCTGAGGATGACGTCGCAGAGCTCGACGCGATCGCATGCTGAGTGGGTAGGGTTCCTAAATCCGGCTGGGTGCCGAAAGGCCGCTCATGAAGATGTCCAGTAGCCGCGCGGACTGTTCGCCGTTGCCTGCGGTCGGGGCCACCGAGAAGATTCCGACAAGGCCTGCCGCAACGTCGTCGGAGGTGATGTGCGCGCCGATATCACCCGCTGCACGGCCGGCGGCCAGGATCTTGTCGATAGCCGCCAGCAGTTTGGCGCGAGTATGACCAGAGCCGAGTCGATTGTCTTTGATCATCGCTCGCAGGGTGTCGAGCATTCCGTTCTTAGTGGCCAACCACTCGGTGAATAGGTCCATCCAGCGGCGCATCGCCTGCGCGGGTGGGTAAGTCGCTAGAAGCTCGTCAGCGCCATCGGTCAGTCGGCGCACTTGGTCCAGGTACACGGCCTCGACCAACTCCTCGCGGCTGGGGAAGTGCCGGAACAACGTACCGACGCCCACACCGGCCTCGCGGGCAATCAACCGCAGCGAGGGTTCGTCGTCGCCACAGGCGGAGGCGAACAGCCTGCTCGCGACGTCGATGAGCGCCTGACGGTTGCGCGCCGCGTCGCTACGAACTGGCTGGGTCACCATGCCAATCTAGCGGAACATGCTCCGTTTATGTAATGTCGTCGACGAAGCGGAGCGCGTTCCATTTGGTCATGGAGGAATTTGATGCATGTATTCATCACCGGCGGATCCGGACTGACCGGCCCAGCAGTCGTATCGGAGCTGCTGTCCGCAGGCCACCGGGTCACCGGATTGGCTCGCTCGGCTGCCTCGGCGGATCGCCTGGTTAGCCTGGGGGCAGAGCCGTTTGCCGGTTCGCTCGACGATCTCGACCGGCTGCGTGCCGGCGCGGCTGCCGCCGACGGGGTAGTGCACATGGCAGCCGGCGGCGAGCCCGGCGATTGGGTGGGAATCACCCGACGTGACGTTGAGGCGATCGAAGCCCTGGGCACCGTGTTGGCCGGAACCGGCAAGCCGTTCGTATCAACGTCCGGGACAATGGTGATGACTCCGGGACGGATGAGCGAGGAGACCGATGCGCCCGACAAAGACGCATTCGCCGCGTATCGGATCCCGGGCGAGCAGAGCTGCCTAGGTTTCGCAGATCGGGGAGTGCGCTCCAGTGTCATCCGGCTCGCCCCGACGGTGCACGGTCCGGGCGATTACGGCTTCGTCGCGATGTTGGTCGCGGTCGCCCGCACGACGGGTGTCTCGGCCTACATCGGGGACGGGTCCAACCGGTGGCCCACGGTCCACCGTCTCGACGCGGCCACCCTGTTTCGGCTTGCGCTGGAGAAGGCGCCGGCTGGGACTGCGCTTCACGGGGCAGCGGAAAGCGGTGTGCCGCTTCGCGACATCGCCGAAAAGATTGGTCAAACGCTCGATCTGCCCGTCGTATCGGTCGGGTTGGACGAGGCGCCAGCTCATTTCGGGAGCGGAGCTTTTAGCGCCGTATTCGCCGCCGACGTCCCGGTCACCAGTGCGCGTACCCGCGAGCTGCTCGGCTGGAACCCGAGTCACCACACGCTGATCGAGGACCTCGAACACGGCGACTACTTCGCCGTCGCGGAAGCCCGCTGAGCGGAGAGGCCCGTGAACACCGAAAAGAGTTCCTGGTAGCGAGATCCCATGACCCGGACGAGCACATCGAGGACCTTGGCATCGGGTCCGACGAGCACGCGGGGCTTCTTCTTGCGCACGGCGGTGAGGATGATGCGCGCGGCGGCCTCTGGGCTGGTGATCGCCAGATACTTGTCAAACACGGCGGCCGCCGCCTGCACATCGATCCCCTCGGCGACGGTGGCGTTGCGGGCGATTGCCGTCTTGATACCGCCGGGGTGCACGCAGGTGACGGCGACCGGCTTCTTGCCGATGATCATCTCCTGGCGCAGGGATTCGGTGAAGCCGCGCACTGCGAACTTGGCTGCGTTGTAGGCGCTCTGGCCGGGTAAGGACAGCAGGCCGAACAGGCTGGAGACATTGATGACGTGGCCGTTACCGGAGGCGATCAGGTGGGGCAGGAAGGCCTTGGTGCCGTTGACGACACCCCAGAAGTCGACATCGAAGATGCGCTCGATGTCCTTGAAAGGACTCACTCCAACGTCGCCCGAGTAGGCGATGCCCGCGTTGTTGAACATCTGGTTTACCTCGCCGAACTGTTCCTTGACGGAGTCGGCGTAGAGCAGGAAGGCCTCGCGCTCAGCGACATTGAGGTGATCGGCGCGGACTTCGGCGCCGACGGATTTGACCAGGCGTTCGGTCTGGGCCAGTCCTTCGGGATCCACATCGCTGATGGCGACCTTGGCGCCCGAGCGGGCCAGCTCGATCGCCAGAGCGCGCCCGATGCCCGATCCTGCGCCGGTGACCACGGCCACCTTGCCGCTAAAGCCTTCCATTGCTTACTCCTTGTTGCGCTGGCGTCCGGGTCCTAGTGCCGCAATTTCCTGGCTATTTCACGGGCTTTGGCCTTGCGCAGGTAGGCGAAATGAGCCTTGACCGCGGGGAGGCCGAGATTGGGGTTCACGACATACGCAAACATGCTGATATTGCGGCTCAGGTTCAGCAGGCGCCTGAAGAGGAGGAGTCGGGCCTTGCGGGCGATGCCATCCTGCTGCCCGTGCTCCCTGTAGTACGTCGTCTCGTCACCACCGAAGCTGTCGGCCGGAGCGGCTGTGTAATAGAAGAGGGCCAGCGATTTTCGCCATGAGCCTTCGGCGACGGGGTGGGGGAATCCGTGCACCGACTGGTCATCGGTGCGAAAGATGAGGGCCCTGCCCCAGACGGGAACGACCGTCTGAACGGCCCGGCCCTTCGCGTCGAAAAGCGACAGGCAACCTCCGTCATTCAGTGACCAACCGTCATTCAAGTAGACGATAACGTTGATGCGGCGGTAGAGGTTTAGCGTGCGAAGGTAGTGAAAGTCGGTGTGGGGAGTCAGGACACCACCCGAGCCGCTGAGGTGAATGCCGCCCCCAAAGAGATAGGGATCGGGGAGCAACTGCCTGATGCCAGTGATCTTTTCAAGCACGCTCAGGAAGCGCGGTTCGTTGAGCTCTCTGATGACAGTTTTGAACGGTTCCGGGATGAGGTCGATTTCCGCGCAGAATCGTTTGTTCCGGATGTAGCCGTCTTCCCATTTGTTCCACCAGGGCCAGGCGATACCGGGAAAAGCATCGGCGGACTCCGAGGGCAAGCGGAGGAAATCGTCGACCACCAGGTGCGGAAATGGCTCAGCAGTCTGGAATTGGCGGCTCAGATCTGAGGCGTTGTGCTCGAGGTTCTCGACTCTCACAACAGAGTCTGACTCGCGGACGCTCCCGTCGTCGCCTACATAGGTATCGAAGGATTCTGTTGACGCGTAAGCAGTTTCATTCTCGATCTGCATCAGATATCTGCTCCTCGCGCGAGATCATGCGGAGCCTCGATAGCCGGCCGCATCGATTATGTCTGCACGATGCAACAGTGGGGTAGTGGTGCGCCATGGTTTCGGCCCCAACCAAAACGACGTTCCGTGGCATGTTCCCGGCGCGAGTAGAACGCCCGGCTCAAGCGGCTGTTGGCTGAGTCTGAGCTCACCGGCCGCCTTGAGCGGGGAAGCCGCGGGTTTCGACGTGCAGATCAGTTGCGATGCAGGACAAGGACTGTGCATCGAGATTGACGGCTAGGGCAGGGGCGGGCCGTGCCAGTGGCGGATTGCAGCTGCGAACTGCTCGGGAGCGTCGGAGGGGACGAAGTGGCCAGCACCGTTGACGATGACTGTCTGGTGATCGGTGAAAGTTTCCTGCCACCGCCGCAGGTCCTTGTCCCCGAATGCGAAGTCGCCGTCGCCCCAGATGATCAACGTCGGCAATGGGGCGATGCCGACCAACCCGGCCTCAATGTCCGCGAGAAATGCTCGGCTGGAGGTGATCTCGCGAGGAAAGACAGCGGATGCCTCTCGGCGACCGGGACTGTTGAGGGCGTTCTGGTAATGGACCATCTGCTGCCGGGTGGGCTTGGTTAGCCGGTGCCCGACCGGGATCATCACGTTGACGAACAAGTTGAACTGCCGGATTAGCAGGCGCCCGACTGGGCTGCCCATCACGTGAGACATGACCTGCACGAGCGGGTCACCGACCGGCCATGCCCACGTGTTGGTAAGCACCAGCCTGTCGAAGGCCTCGGGTCGGCGTTGCACGATTGCTAGTCCGATTGGGCCGCCCCAGTCGTGGCCCACGAGGGTCACTCCGCTCAACTCGAGTGCCTCCACGAACCCGTCGATCACCTCCGCGTGTTCAGTGGGTAGAAACCGGTATCCCGGCGCCGCCGCTGACAGCCCGAATCCAGGGTAGTCCACTGCGATGCAACGGAATTCGGTTCGCAGGGATTCGATGACCTTGCTGTAATCGAATGACCAGGTCGGATTGCCGTGCAGAAATAGCAGCGTCGGTCCTGATCCCTCGTCTACGTAGTGCACGCGGTGCGCGTCGATATCAATGAATCGACTCTCGAACGGGAACAACTTGTCGTCGACCCACGTAGGTCGTTCGCTAACGGCCATGTCCATCTCCTCACCTATGAAGTGATACAATCAAGTGCACTTTAAAATATCAAGTAGGTGGCGATGAGTCGAGACTACGGGCAGTACTGCGGACTTGCACGGGCCCTGGATGTCGTAGGTGACCGGTGGAATCTGTTGATCGTCCGCGAACTACTTATCGGACCTGCGCGGTATGGCGAGCTGCGCGAGGGGTTGTCCGGCATCGCGACGAACCTGCTGACCGATCGGCTGCGTGACCTGGAAACCGCGGGCGTCGTCGAGCGGCGCTTGTCCGACGACAGCAGCGCGATCACATACGCATTAACGCCGTGGGGTGCGCAGCTGCGCCAGCCGATCAATGGGCTGATCCGCTGGTCGACCCCGCTGATGATTAGCGGGTCTGAAGGCGATGAGTTCCGTGCTGAGGGGCTCTACGTGGCACTTCCCGCCCTCTTCGAAGGCCGTGCGCCCGCCCGTCGGGGTGCGGCCATCGGAGTCGCGGTGGACGGCGTGATGGTCCAACTGCGAGCAACTGATACCGGTGTCGAGGTGAGCAGGCCCGATGGCCGGGAGCTCGACGCTGTGCTCACCACCAACGGGGAGCTAGCACTCGGGCTCTCGGCCGGCGTTCTGGCTCTCGATGACGTCTGCGCACTCGTCCACATCGATGGCGACGAATCCGCCCTCCGTACCTTCTTCGATGCCGCCGACATCAGCATCCGTGACGCTAACGCCATCGACTAGCAACTCGGGCTCAGACGTTCACTCCAATGGCTCGGGCGTGAAGGTGACGTCGACCCCGCTCACGGTCATCGTCACCTGACCTTCGATCACCATCACCTGCGCCGAGACCCGTCGATCGACAGCCTGGGCCAGTTGCTGCACCGCTGCATGCGGTATCTGCATTACCGACAGGTTCGACAGCCCCGCCACTTTGGGGCCGACGGTGCGCCACCAGGTGGCCACGCCGGCGGCGAATGGGAAGAGCAGCACCTGGTCGGCCTGGCTGGCCGCCTTGCCCAATGCGCGTTCATCGGGCTGGCCGACGTTGACCCACTCCAGGATCCGGCCGGTGTAGTCAGCGAGCCGCAAGTCCGGTACACCGGGGGTGGACAGGCCTGCCCCGAACGCCAACTCGCCGTCGACGTCGTTGAGCCGGTGTGCGCGAAGCCCAAAAGCCAACAAGCGCACCACCATCCGCTCATCGGTCTCACTCGGATGGCGGGCCACTGTCAGCGCGTGATCGGCGTAGTAACCGTGATCGACATCGGAGACGCCAAGCTCGACTTTGAACACTGTTGCAGAAAGGGCCACGCCATAGTGTCCACCCAACTGGTGCCACCCGAGCAGCCAGGCCGCATTCAGTGGTCACGACGCCTAGCCAGACGCCAGTTCGAGTCGCCACCCAGGCACGCAACGATGCAGCAACAGTGGGGTACGACGATGGCGCAGGCGCTGATCGCCTACGAAAATGCGGTACTCAGGTTGGTGGATGCGCACGATGGGAATGTGGCGCATTCCTCCCGATACGAACGTGCGGAATTCATCAGAAGCGGCAGGGGAGAGCGGCCCTTCTAGACCTACGCGCGACCCGCCATTGCAGGGTCGCGTAAGTTCTTTGAGAACAATCCGAGCACCTAACACAGCATTCAACGAAGGCCATCATGTCCGAGGATCAGAACACAGACGTTCCACCGAATCACCTCTCCATCGATCCGCGCAGCGCCTTCTATAGCGAAGAGGTGCTTCGCCGCGACGTGGGTATTCGCTTTAATGGCGTCGAGAAAACCAATGTTCACGAATACAACGTGGCCGAGGGTTGGGTGCGTGTTGAAGTCCCCACCGCGAAGGATCGCCGCGGAAATCCGATGGTCGTCAAGCTCAGTGGCACGGTTGAACCTTTCTTCCGCTGAGCAAAAGGCCGACGCCCCTGGATTTCTGGCGCGGCTGTCAACCGGCCCGGGCGGTCGGCCCATGACTCGAGCGGCAGCGAAGCAAGCTACAACGAGTACCGGCGATTCGATTGAGTTGCGACGGGGGAAGAAACGCCGTCAACCGTCCGGCGCAAGGGGTGGGCGTCTCGCGGTGGATTGCTATAGGGGTGGCCGGAGCGATTGATCGGGTGAAGTAACAACCCAGATTCACGGGTAACCCCTGCATATTCGATTTAGCACTATTCGGCGCGGACCGGAGAGCGGACCACCGCCGAACCAATTCCGGTGGTCGGCGACTTCCGGAACCGGGTAAGCGGAAACCAGGACAACGGCCTGGACACGGGCAGAATGGCCTACCGGCGGCGAAATCGCTGAGGACCCGGGCACATCTAGTGCTTAGACGCGTACTCAACCTTGGTGACGATCCACTGGTTCTTCTGGTGCTCGAGAGTGGTGGCCCAGGTTCCGTGCGCGGTCTGCGGTGCAGGGTTTCTAGGTGTCGTTACCGACCAGGCGATCTGTGACTCAACGCGGGCGTTGGTACCGGAGCACTCGACCTGCTTGCTGGTTAGCTCGGCGATATGCGAGACGTATCGATCTGAGCCCGGAATCGTACTGACGGAGCGGAATGCCTGTTCGGACTGTGTGTAAACCTCAGTGGATACACGCTCCTTGAGCGCGGGCAGGTTCTGATCTGCGAGACCGGTGAACTCGAAGCTCAGGTGGGCAACCTCCTCGGCGGCGGCGACCGTAGTGTCGCAGTGGTTCGGGGCGCGTCGGATCACGAAGTAGGCGGCGGTGCCCCCCGCGATCACTAGTACTGCGACAGCTGCGACTACCGCCCATCGCATCCGGCGGTTCCCGAACGCCGCGGCTGAAGGCGTGGGTGCCGGCAAGGTCGAGGCAGCGTTCTCCGATTCGGCAGGCTTGCCAGACTGTATGTCTGATACCAGCGTGCGCAGCTGGCCATCGTCATCGAGATCGATCTGCTGCTTGAAGGCCTGGTCGGCCACTGCCATCACCTGGTCGCGGCTGATGGTGTGCCCCGTCAGCGCGGTGATCCGCTGGGAAAGCTCAGCGAGCCGGTCGTGCACAGTCATGCTCGCTACCCTAACCACTCAGATCAACCAGCCAATCCCGGCCGGGGCAGAGGCAGATCCTGCATCCGTTGCAATAGCCAAACTATTATCTGACATAATGTGTCTTATCGGCGTTAGATACACGCAGGGCCGATGACAGAAGGACGCCTATCTGCACCTTTCTGCATTTGCGCCGGACTCCTCGCCCGGCTGCCACCTCGCGTCGCTACCAGTCGCTGATCGACACCGCTCCGGACACGGGGTAACTTGGCGAGCGGCTCGGGGTCATTGGACCCGTGAACCGCACTAAAGCCTAAAACTCCTCGGGCGCGGCATGTTTCGCAGTTCAGGCACCCCTTCTGGACATCCTGCCCCTTCGCTACATAAACGTCACTGTGACGATATAGTACGTCTAAGGGTAGCTGTCCCAATCTGTCGATGCGCAGCACGATCGCCCCCGAACTTGCGTAGACGGTCAACCGCCCATTGGGATGACAGATCTTTCGCGATCCTGAGTCCGCGGCCAATAACCCGCCGTCGTACTTGCTACGCACCTAAAGGAATCGGACTCGAAGCAGCTCGATCCGTGAACCGAAGCTGTGTGGTCGCAAGGCCGTCACGAAAGGGACACTGCCCCACCGTTCGGACCACTCCCATCCGAGATCATTATGTCACTGTGACGATAATGTCACGAATTGGCGCCCGCTGCCCCGCAACGCTGCGGTCAAGCTGCCCAGTTAGATATGAACCTTGGAGCAGCCTGAAAGGTCTGGGCATCTGCCTGCGCCGTGATCTCCGCATTGTTCGTCGCAGCCTGGACTGGATAGGTGTGCCTGAGTTTCGTGTGCCAGTAGGTCTTTCGGTTTGTCTGCATCTTCTGGAGGTGAAGTTGGCGCGTCTGGAGTGTCGGTCACGTCTGCGAGCCCTTTCTCTAAACTGGGATGGGTCTGGCGTATTGCTCGCAGCCCTCGTGATCGGAGCCGCATTGGCGGCGGCAGCCTGGGTCTGCAAGATTCTTCTGGACCTCGTGGGCTAGCAAATCGTCCGGCTGGCTGGTCTCTTCCGGGTTCGGATTTGGAATGGGCGTAGTTGTCATCACAGCCTTCCTGTCCTGTATATGTGGTCGAGGACTCTGGCGTCGTGTGTGTCCTGAATTGTCTTCTGCTGCTGCAGATCAGAGTGTTCGTACTCGTAGGCGCACTGCACCCATCGCGAGGAGTCGGATACTGGGACTGTGTAGCCGGTGTCGACGTTGCCGACGGCCATGTCGGGTTTGCCGCCGGATTGCCAGCAGCTGTATATGGTCCCTTCAGGCCCGATGACTGCCCCATAGCGGCCCCCCGCGATTGAGCAGGTTTGGCAGCGTCGCGCCATTGAAGGACGCGATAGTTTGTAGCCGGCTTCGATCGCCTGGATCGTGATGTCGGCGAAACGGTCGGCGACGTTCTTGTTGGCGTTTAGCGTGTTTTCGTATCCGAATCCGTTGTCGCCCACCCATGCAAAGTGGATGGAGCATTGCGTGGGATCTACAAAGCCGTCTAGGTCGCCGAATAGTTCGGCAATACGGTCAAAGTTGTGGTGCGATACGTTTACGCGAAAGTTCCACCGCAGGTCTGAAACTGTTTCCGCGGCAACGAGATTGTTTACGATAATGTCGAATGTTGGTGCTCCGGAGCGTTTTACGCGTATGGTGTCGTGGTCTGCTCGGCAGCCGTCGAAGGTGATCTGTACGTGCCGTAGGCCTGCGTCGCTGAGTTGTTTGGCCAAACGTGGCTTGAGAAGGACGCCGTTACTGACCATGCTGGCTGATGTGACGTTTGCGTTGGCCCGACCTCTGTCGAGTAGTTGTAGGCAGGCTTGCGGGTTCATGAGCGGTTCTCCGCCGTAGAGGCCGAGGTGGATGCCTTTTAGTCCTGCCGCGTCGACCTGTGCTTGCGCGAACCGGAAGATGCGGTCAATTCCTTCAGTGTTGAGGCGTGTTTTCGGGATGCGCACCGTGCGATGCCCTCCGGTGGGGTCAAGGGCCGTGTTTTGATAGCAGTAGCCGCACCCGAGGTTACAGTTCGTTGTTGTCATTACCGTGAGCGAGAAGATCTCGGACGATGTCGGCGGCTCGGCGTAGGCGCCGCTGTCGATCAAGAACTTGTCGATGCGTTCGATGATGTTGCCCTCGGCATTGACGTGCTCTGGTCGCAGTAGCGTCCAGGTGCCATTTCCGAGGAACCACCACCCGAATTCGCTGCGCAACATCCGCGGCTTTGTGTCCGCGGCGGCCGTATGCGTGCCGATCACTAGTCGGCCGTGAGTGATGAGGGGCGAAAGCGGCCGCACTGTCCATCGCAGCCGGGATCATCTAGTGCTTCCGCGGTGTGTCCCAGGATCTCTTCTGCGGCCGAGGCGGGTGTGGCATCGGTGTCTTCGGGACCTTCGGGCTCATAAATTGACATCTCAAAGTCTCCTTTGTGGTCAGCGTGGGGTGGGTGATGCGTCGCCGCACTGGACATGACATCCGGGGCCGTCAAGGTTCACGGCGGCCTCGGCGTGGCCCAGGAGGTCTTCACTGCCTTCATCTGGAGTTTCGGCATCCTCTGGACCTAGGTCTGTGTCAGTCATTGTCTTGCTCCTTTGCTTAGTTCAAGTCGGTGGTGCCTGGGGCTGGTCTGCACTACCCGGAATTTATAGCAGTAAGTTTGCGGGTACACAACGTTTACTAGTAAATTTTGGGCGATCTGCGTAATCTAGATCACCTCTGGGCGGGCAGCTTGACGGAAGAAGATTGAACTCGAGCGGACAATTAGGTTTCATCCATGAGCGCCTGACGTGGCGACAAGGCATGCGCAGATATGCCGGCCCCAGGCTTGCGTTGCCTCAGATCAAGCGAAAACGGACAGTCATCGCCGGAGCCAGCATCGCAGCTTGAAGCATCACCCGAACAACCGTCGCAGCCCTTGCGGTCCCTTGATATTCATTCTCAGCGAAACGTAAGCACCAGTCCGGCATCCTTATGCCATGTCCAACCTAGATACGTTGAGCAATGATCGCGGACCATTCCACCGGCAGAGTGCAACAGATCTGGCGATAGTGCACGACAATTGGCTGCTGGCGAAATCGGTAGTGTTCTGTGGCGCAGCGACAGCAGTTGTGGCCGCCTTAGGCTTGGTTGCTGAGTCGTTTCTCTTGTGAAATAAACTGAGGCCCAGTAGATTTCGAGAAATTTCTGCTTTCAGTCACGGGCCAGCTGTCGGAGTTCAGGATCCGGATCGTCCTCGGGTACGTCGCCCGGCGGCTTGCGATACCCGAAGGCGATGCCCACGATGAGTACCGCCAGCAATGCACCCGAGGTGCCCCATGTGCCAAATGCCAACCCGCCCTTCTCTATTGGCTTGGATAGAAAGTCGCCAACGGTGGCGCCCAAGGGCCTGGTCAGGATGAACGCCGCCCAGAACAGCAGCACGCCGGAGATGTTCGTCAGATAATGAGCGGCCAAGATCGTGGCCATGATTGTTGCGATGAGTGCGGCGCTCCCCCAGTATCCGAGCCCGGAGCTGTCGGCGAGGTAATCGCCCAGCGATGTACCCAGGGTATTGGACAGCAAGATGGCCGCCCAGTAGAGGACTTCGCCGCGCAACGTACTGATGTTGGCGACGTCGAAGGTTTCGCGCGTCAACTTCCAGATCAGGAACACGATCGCGAGGCCGGTGATCAGCAGGGCAGCACCGACCCCATAACCCAGGCCGCCGTCAGTGTCGGTGTCTGAGCCGGGGCCGCGGTTGATGAGATCCGACATCGTCGTGCCGGCGGTGCTTGTGGCGGCGATCACGGTCCAGTACAGGGCCGGATGGAACTGGTGAGCCCGCAGCTGGGCGAGCAGACTCACCAAAAAGATTCCGACAAACAGGATCGACGCCGCGGCGTAGCCAAGCCCCAGGGTTTGGGCGATTAAGTCCCCGCCGGTCTCCCCGAGAGTGGTCGCCGCGATCTTCAACACCCAAAACAGCGCGGTGACCTGCGGAAGCTTGTAGTTCGATGTAGCCATACACCCATCACATCCGTACTAGCAGTCAACAATTTCCGCCCGCACCGTAACCGCCGGGTGCTGAGGAACCGCTGAGAAGCATCGTCTTGTCTTCGCTCAGTGTGTTCACAGCTCCTGGGTGCGAACCTGATGCCATTACCGGGCGATTCGAGGCCCCGGTTTCGACGGAAGGCCAGATATGACGAACTCGCGACGGGAAACGGCGAGGCTCATCATTGGCGCTCTGATGCTGTTCGGGGCCGCGGCCACCGTGGCTGAGGCACAAGAGCGAGCCCACGAGCGCACAAGTGTCTCGGTGAGCGAACACGCACCGACCCCGAGCATCACGCATCCAGGCCTGTAGGACTAAAGACCTGAGCTAATTCACTTGTGCCACTTTGGTTTCTGGCGTCACATCAGCGGTTGTTTTGTCGGAGGGTGCATTTAGTATTCGAACATGAGTTCGATCGAGGTGTTGGAGGCGTCGGTTGATGCTTTCTGCGCTGAATCGCGCGATGGACTCACCGCCGCCGATGCACTGACGATCATGGCCCGTCTGGAAGTGGCGCAACGACGACTGTTCTGCAGCGGACTGGGGCTCGTGCCGAAGGTGACCGCCCAGGCCTCGCCCACCGAGCTGGGCGGCACCTCGCATGTGGACGTGATATGCCGGCGGCTGCATATCAGCAAGGGTGCGGCCCGGCGTCGGATCGCTGATGCCGAACAATTGGCGCCCAGGCGTGCGTTGACCGGTGAGGTGTTGGAATCGCAGCTACCGAATGTGGCCGCCGCGCTGGGACGAGGTGACATCGGGGACGAGCATGTGCGAATCGTGCGGCGGTTCTTTGATCGGCTGCCCGTCATGGTGGATGCGCCGACCCGTGAGTCTGCCGAACAGCAGTTGGCCCAAATGGCCGCCCGGTTTCGGCCCGAGGCACTGCGGGTGGGCGCTGATCGGATGATGGCGCTGTTGAATCCCGATGGCGAGTTCTCCGATGTGGATCGAGCACGGCGCCGCGGGATCACGATCGGGCGGCAGGGTTTTGATGGCATGTCCGCGATCTCGGGACTGCTCGATCCCGAGACGCGTGCGTATCTGGATGCGGTGTTCTCGAAACTGGCCGCACCCGGCATGTGCAACCCGAACGATGAAAGTGCGGTCGTGGACGGGGAACCGGCCCCCGAGGCCGCCGAGCGCGACACCCGCAGCAGCGCCCAACGCAACCACGACGCCCTCAAGGCGATGTCGCGCATGGCGCTCGCCTCCGGACAGCTCGGCTCCCATCACGGCCTGCCCGTGACCGTCGTGGTCAGCACCACCCTCAAAGAACTGGAATCGGCTGCAGGTATCGCGATCACCGGTGCCGGCACGAGGCTGCCCCTGCGCGACCTGATCCGCGTGGCCGCCCACGCCCACCACTGCCTGACGATCTTCGACGACGACGGCCGCCCGCTATATCTCGGTCGCACCAAACGTATCGCCACCGCGGATCAGCGGATTGTGTTGCACGCCAAGGACCGCGGCTGCACCCACCCCGGCTGCCACGTCCCCGGATACCTGTGCCAGGTCCACCACATCAACGAATGGGCCCACGGCGGCCCCACCGACATCGACAACCTCACCTTCGCCTGCGGCCCCCACCACCGCCTGCTCGAGCACGGCTGGACCACCCGAAAACACACCGACGGCACCACCGAATGGATACCCCCACCACAGCTGGTTCGGGCGTAGCGTCCGGGTATGACGCAAGTGCTGCGGACTCAGGTGTGTGTCGCCGGCGGAGGCCCCGCAGGCTTGGTGCATGCCCTGCTGCTGGCGAGGGCCGGGATCAACGTTGTCGTCCTGGAAAAGCACGCCGACTTTCTGCGCGATTTTCGCGGGGACACCGTTCACCCCACCACCATGCGCATCATGGATGATCTCGGGCTGATCGACGAGTTCCTGCGGCTGCCACACCAGAAGGTCGATCACATCGCCTTCGACGGCGACGGGCGGTTGCGCACCTTCGGTGATTTTCGCGTGCTCGCGTGGTTGGGATACAAGCAGCCATACATCGCGTTCATGCCGCAGTGGGATTTCCTCGACTTCTTGGCTGAGAAAGCCCAGCAATACCCGGAATTCACGCTCATCCGTAACGCGGCGGTCACCGATCTGATCGTCGACGGTGACCGAGTGACAGGCGTGCGGACGCCCGATCTGGAGGTTCATGCCGAGCTGGTCATGGCGGCGGACGGTCGCACGTCTGCCGTACGCGCCGCTTCGGGACTGGAAACCGCCAACGAGAGCTCACCGATGGACGTGCTGTGGTTCCGGTTGAACCGGCGACCGGGTGATCCCGACGAGACATTCGCGGTACTGCGTAGAGGCCTGTTGTTGGCCATGATCCATCGCGGCGACTACTGGCAGGTCGCCCATCTCATGCCCAAGGGTGCAGGCCCGCATAACGGCTCGCTCGACACATTCAAGGAGCGCTTGATCACGGCCCGCCCGCAGCTGCGCGAGCACGTCAACGATCTGCGGTCCTGGGATGACACGAGCCATCTCGATGTCCGGGTCGATCGGCTCAAGACCTGGTGGCGCCCCGGTCTGCTGTGCATAGGCGATGCCGCACATGCCATGTCGCCCGCCGGCGGAGTCGGTATCAACCTGGCTGTCGCCGATGCGGTGGCAGCCGCGAACATCCTCGTGGATCCACTGCGCAAGGGGTATGTCACCGACGAGGATCTGGCCAGGGTGCAACGCCGACGCGAACTGCCGACCAAGGTGGTGCAAGCGTTTCAGGTGTTCGTCCAGAACAACGTCATCAAGCCGGTTCTCACCGGCGACCTGTCCCCCATCAAACTGCCATTCTTTGTCGGACGGGGCCCGCTCAAGTTCGTGCCGCCGATCGCGGTCGGCAGAGGCCTGCGTCCGGAGCGCGTATACACCCCGGACGTGCACTAGCGTCGCGGCTCAGTGGGCCGCGGCATCCCAGCTACGGCCATACCCCACCGAAACCTCAAGCGGCACATCGAGCGGATACGCCGAACCCATGGTCTCACGTACCAACGCTTCGAGCGTGTCCCGTTCGCCATCGGCCACTTCGAAGAGCAGCTCGTCATGCACCTGAAGGAGCATGCGCGACTGTAAATCCTTGTCGCGCAGTGCTTTATCGGTGGTGATCATGGCGACCTTGATGATGTCGGCGGCGCTGCCCTGAATCGGCGCGTTGAGCGCGGCGCGCTCGGCTGCCTCGCGCCGCAGGCGATCGCCACTGTCTAGATCGGGCAGGTAGCGACGCCGACCGAGCACCGTCGAGGTGTATCCATCCTTACGGGCCTGATCCACCACGGCGTGCAGGTATTCACGAACGCCGCCGAACCGCGAAAAGTACTGGTCCATCTGCTCTTTGGCCTCGTCATTGGAGATCTTGAGCTGGGTGGCGAGGCCATAGGCCGACAGCCCGTACGCCAGGCCGTAGGACATTGCCTTGACCCGCCGGCGCAGCTCGCCGGTCACCTCGTCGATCGGCACCCCGAACGCACGGGCAGCCACGAACGAGTGCAGGTCCTCGCCGGTGTTGAACGCTTCGATAAGACCCTCATCGGCCGACAGATGCGCCATGATGCGCATCTCGATCTGGCTGTAGTCGACAGTCATCAGCTCGGAGTAGCCCCCACCGACCACGAACCCATCGCGGATCTCACGCCCCGCCTCGGTGCGCACCGGGATGTTCTGCAGATTTGGCTCTGTCGATGACAACCGGCCCGTCGCCGCGATCGTCTGATTGAAGGTGGTGTGAATACGTCCATCCGCGGCAACGGATTTCAGCAGCCCGTCGACGGTGACCTTGAGCCTGGTGACGTCACGGTGAGTGAGAAGGTGCTCCAGGAACGGATGTCCGGTCTTGTCGAAGAGCGTCTGCAGCGCATCCGCATCGGTCGTATAGCCGGTCTTGGTCTTCTTGGTCTTGGGCATACCGAGCTCGTCAAACAGCACCACCTGGAGCTGTTTGGGAGAACCCAGGTTGATCTGCTTCCCGATCACCGCATAGGCGGCGTCGGCGGCCTCCCGGATACCGGTGGCGAATTGGTTCTGCAGGGAGGTCAGGTGGTCGGTGTCGACCGCGATACCCACCGACTCCAACCCCGCCAGCACCCGCAAGACCGGTAGTTCCATCTCGGCGAGCAGGGCCGCCGACTCGATGCGTTCGAGTTCGACGTCGAGCGCATCGGCGAGGTCGATGACGGCGCGGGCACGCAGCATCTGAGCCTGGGATTGTTTGGCTTCGTCCGCACCGTCTTCATCGAGCAGCGAAAGCTGTTGTTCTCCATTGTCTTCGGCGCGCAGCTCACGGCGCAGATACCGCAATGACAGGTCGTCGAGCGCGAAGCTGCGCTGCCCGGGACGCACCAGGTAGGCGGCCAGAGCGGTATCGGAGGTGACGCCCGCGAGTGGCCACCCGCGTCCGGCCAGGGCGTGCATGGCCTGCTTCGCCTCATGAAGGGCCTTGGGGCGAGCCTCATCGGCGAGCCATTCGGCGAGGGCTGCCTCATCCTCTGGGGTGACCGTGGTGGTGTCGATGTACGCACCATCTCCGTCGGCGGACGCGATGGCCACGGCCGTGGCATCACCGTCATAGGGCGTGTATGCCCCGACTACCGCGAGGCCGCTGCGGCGGCCATCGGCGGTGTGTGCGGTCAGCCACTCGGCGACAGTTCCCGGCTCCAATGCCTGCCCCACCAGCTGGAAGCCCTCGTCCACTTCGGGTTCCACGGCTTCCAGGGTCTCGAACAACCTGTCGCGCAGCACGCGGAACTCGAGATCGTCGAACAGGCGGTGTATCTGGTCGCGGTCCCAGGGTGCCAAGGCAAGCTGGGCGGGTACATACGGAAGCGGCACCGTCCGCACCAGATCGGTGAGCTCGCGGTTCAGGACCACCGATGCCAGGTTCGCGCGCAGCGAGTCGCCAACCTTTCCGCGCACGGTATCGGCCTTGTCGATCAGCTCTTGCAAGGATCCGTACTCGAGGATCCACTTGCTGGCGGTCTTCTCGCCGACACCGGGGATTCCGGGCAGGTTGTCACTGGGGTCGCCCCGCAGCGCCGCGAAATCGGGGTACTGGGTGGGAGTCAGCCCGTACTTCTCGACCACCGCCTCCGGCGTGAACCGGGTGAGGTCACTGACGCCCTTGCGCGGATACAGCACCGTCACGTCCTGATTGACGAGCTGCAGTGCGTCGCGGTCACCGGTGACCACATAGACCTTGAAGCCCTCGGCCTGCCCCTGGGTGGCCAGGGTGGCGATGATGTCGTCGGCTTCGAATCCTTCTTCGGCGAGCACCGTGATGCCGAGGGCCTTCAGTACTTCCTTGGCGATGTCGATCTGCCCGCGGAATTCGTCGGGCGTGGCTGAACGAGTGGCCTTGTATTCGGGGTACCGCTCGGAGCGGAATGTCTTGCGGGAAACATCGAAGGCGGCGGCCACATGCGTCGGCGTCTCATCGCGCAGCAGGTTGATCAACATCGAGGTGAACCCGTACACCGCGTTGGTGGTCAGGCCGGACTGTGTCTTGAAATTCTCGGCCGGGAGCGCATAAAACGCCCGGAACGCCAGCGAGTTACCGTCGAGCAGCAGCAGGGTCGGCTGTTTGGTCTCGGTCTTGGTTACAGGCGCAGTCACCCTCCTACCCTAAGCAACGGGGGCGACAGCACCTACGACCCCGACGCCTCCCCCGATCCGTAGGACCGGGTGATGATTTCCAGATAGTGGCCCGACGGGTCCCGGAAGTACACCCCGCGGCCGCCGTCGTTGTGATTGATCTCGCCCGGATGTTGGCCCCGTGGATCTGCCCAGTGCTCAAGACCGCGAGCTGTGATGCGGCCGTAGATTGCGTCGAAGTCGTCCTCGTTGACCAGGAAGGCATAGTGCTGCGGGGTGATGTCATCGCCCGCGATGGTCGCGAAGTCCAGATTGCCGCCGTGTTCGAGAGCGACATTGAGGAACGGACCGATTTCCTGTGCGGAAGGCAGCCCGAAGACCTCGGTGAAGAAGCGCGCGGACGCGTCGCGGTCATGTGAATGAATGATGGTGTGGTTGAACGCGATACCCATTGCTATTTCACCGCACGCTCTCGGCATCGAAAAGGGTTCTGTGGCTGCGGATCTGCTCGTGGTGGGTGCGCGCCCACGAGATCAGCGCGTTCACGGCGCCGTGTAGATCGTTCCCGAGTTCGGACAGTGCATACTCCACCCGCGGCGGCACCTCGGCGTACGCGGTGCGCGTGACAAGTCCGTCACGATGCAGCTGCATCAGCGTGCGGGTCAGCATGCGCTGCGAGATGCCAGGAATCGCGCCTTGAAGCTGCGTATACCGCAGTGGCCCATCACGCAGTGTCCCGATCACCAGCAGGCTCCATTTGTCGCCGATGCGATCGAGTACGTCGCGAATGAACTCGCTCTCGCGGGGCGGCACCCCCGCACAGATGTAAGGGAGCGAGGTTGTTTCCTCGGTCATGACGCACATCCTTGTCCCGTAGCGCACATTCATGTGCCTTTTGTACGCAGTCTAAAACTTCATCATCATGTTGTTACGCACATATCGTAAGAAATGGAATGACCTGGAGGATGATGATGGAGAAGACCATGCTCGTGCTCGGAGCGGGCAGCGGCACCGGCGCGGCGGTGGCTCGTCGATTCGGCCGTGAAGGTTTCCACATCGCGGTCGTGGGCCGCCGCCGCGAACCGCTCGATGCCTTGGTTTCAGATCTCGCCGAAGAAGGAACATCGGCCACCGCCTTTCCGGCCGACCTCACCGACGACGGCCACATTGTGGAACTCCTCGCGGCGGTGACCGCCACACTGCCCCCGATCGAGGCCATTTACTACGGTCCCTCATCACCGGTGACGTTCACCCCCGCTCGCCAACTCACCGTCGCCGAGGCCGACCGCTACTGGGGGCTGCTGGTGCGTCCGTTGATTCACACAGTGTCCGCGACGCTGCCCGGGATGATCGAGCGAGGACGTGGGGCGATCCTGGCCGCCATTGGCGGTACCGGCGCCAGGGCGATGCCGGAGATGAGCGGACCGGGCCCGGCGGCCGCCGCGGCACGAAACTATCTGCAGGGACTGCACTCCGAAGCGGCACCGCATGGCGTGTACGTCGGGCTGTTGACCATCGGGGCGCTCATCCTCGGAAGCGAGATGGCGGCCGTGACACCTCCCGACGCCCACGAGTTCCCGACGGTCGAATCGGCGGAGTTGGCCGAGCAGTTGTGGGGCATGTCAGCCGTCCGGAACACATTCGAGAATTTCGTGCCGGCGGACTCGATATTTGGGCCATGATCCCGCCAGGCGGGACACAAAACTGACACACGTTTCAATTCGCCCATGAGCATGGGTAATCTGACCGGGTGCCTACAGATCAAGCCCCTGCCGTCGACGGCTGGTTCGATACCGACGAATCCGGCCAGCCACACCTGATCGGCGGCAAGTGCACACAGTGCGCCACCATCGTGTTCCCGCCGCGCGCCAACAACTGCCCCAACCCGGCCTGTGACAGCGATGTTCTGGATCAGGTGCCGCTGTCGGCTCGCGGCACGATCTGGAGCTACACCGAGAACCAGTACGCACCGCCGCCCCCGTACCCGGCGTCCGACCCGTACGAGCCGTACGCGATCGCCGCGGTCGAGCTGGCGGCCGAGGGCATCATCGTGCTCGGCAAGGTGGTCAGGGGCACCGGCGCGGCCGACCTGAAGGTGGGCCAGGCCATGGAACTGGCGCTCGAACCGCTCTACACCGATGACGAGGGCGTGCAGCGTCTGGTCTACGCATGGAAGAAGGTCTCTGCATGAGCCGCACCCCGGATCCGGTCTACATCCTCGGCGCGGGCATGCACCCGTGGGGTAAGTGGGGACGTGACTTCACCGAGTACGGCGTCGCCGCGGCCCGCACCGCACTGCAGGATGCCGAATTGGATTGGCGCCAAATTCAATTCGTCGCCGGAGCGGACACCATTCGCAATGGTTACCCGGGCTTCATCGCGGGCTCGACGTTCGCCCAGAAGCTGGGATGGAACGGTGTGCCGATCAGCTCGACGTACGCGGCCTGTGCCAGCGGCTCGCAGGCCCTGCAGAGTGCCCGCGCGCAGATTCTCGCCGGTTTCTGCGATGTCGCGTTGGTGATCGGGGCCGACACCACCCCGAAGGGCTTCTTCGCGCCGGTGGGCGGCGAGCGCAAGGCCGACCCGGATTGGCAGCGTTTCCACCTCATCGGCGCCACCAACCCGGTGTACTTCGCGATGCTTGCGCGGCGCCGGATGGACCTCTACGGCGCGACGGCCGAAGATTTCGCCCAGGTGAAGGTCAAGAACTCCCGGCACGGCCTCAACAACCCGAACGCCCGGTTCCGCAAGGAGTCCTCCGTGGAGGACGTGCTCGCCAGCCCGGTCGTGTCGGACCCGCTGCGGCTGCTGGACATCTGCGCCACCAGCGACGGCGCTGCGGCCCTGATCGTGGCCAGCGCCGATTTCGCGAAGAAACATCTCGGCTCGGTCGAGGGTGTCCCGTCGGTGCGCGCGGTCGCCACCATTACCCCCAAGTACCCGCAGCATCTTCCTGAACTCCCTGATATCGCCACCGATTCCACCGCGGTGGTGGCGGCGCCCGAGCGCGTGTTCAAGGACCAGATCGTCGACGCGGCCTACGCGGAGGCCGGTATCGGGCCCGAGGACGTGAGCCTCGCCGAGGTGTACGACCTCTCGACGGCCCTGGAGCTGGACTGGTACGAGCATCTGGGCCTGTGCGCCAGGGGCGAGGGCGAGCAGCTGTTGCGCAGCGGTGCCACCACGGTGGGCGGCCGGATTCCGGTGAATGCCTCCGGCGGCCTTGCCTCCTTCGGTGAGGCGATCCCGGCTCAGGCCATCGCGCAGGTGTGCGAGCTGACCTGGCAGCTGCGCGGGCAGGCCGGCGATCGGCAGGTCGAGGGTGCGCGGGTCGGGATTACCGCCAACCAGGGCCTGTTCGGCAACGGTTCGTCGGTCATCGTCGCGCGCTAGTCGAGCGCCGTGGTGATCGTGGGGCATTAGCCTCAAGCGATGGAACGACAGTTCCACGCGTACGGCCCGTCGCACTGGGTGATTCTTGCCGTATTCGTGGTGGGCGCAGTGCTGTTGGTGTCGTGCGGGCGCACGCTCAGCGAGGTCCGCGCGCGCCTGCTCGGTCGCGGGCTCGGTGCCGTGACGGCGATCATCTATGCCGTCATCTTCATCGCCGGATGTATCCCTGTGCGCATCGATGTCTCGGTACCCCTGCGGCTGACAGACCTGGCGACCGTTGTCGCGGCGTACGCGCTGTGGTCGCAACGGTATTGGGCATATGCGTTGACGTATTACTGGGGATTGGTGCTCAGCAGTCAGGCGCTGATCTCCCCCGTGCTGACCGGTCCCGACTTCCCGGGGTACGAATTCCTCGCGTTCTGGTCGATACATATGCTCGTCGTGTGGGCGGCGATCTATCTCACCTGGGGCCGGGGCATGCGTCCGACGTGGCGTAGCTATCGTCTGACCGTCACCGTCACGTTGATCTGGGCCGCTCTCACCATGGCGTTCAACGCCATCGCCGGGTCGAATTATGGATTCCTCAACAAGAAGCCCTCAACGGCAAGTCTTTTGGACCTGATGGGTCCGTGGCCGTGGTACGTGGCCTGCGCGACCGCGTTGGTCCTGACGATCTGGGCATTGATGACCTGGCCGTGGGAGCGCTCCGCGGCCAAAATCGGAGAGGGTCAGACGACGCCGAGATAGGCGGACCGAACGCTGTCGTCCTGCAACAATTCTCGTCCGGCGCCCGATCGAACGACCGACCCCGTCTCCAGAATGTAGGCGTGATCCGAACGGCTCAGCGCCTGCTGCGCGTTCTGCTCAACCAGAACTACCGTAGTCCCGGAGGCGTTGATCTCCTCGATGATGTTGAAGATCTTCGTGATCAACAACGGCGCCAGACCCATGGACGGCTCATCGAGCAGGAGGATCTTGGGCCGGGCCATCAGGGCACGTCCAATGGACAGCATCTGTTGTTCGCCGCCAGAGAGGGTGCCGCCCTCTTGGTGCCGACGTTCGGCGAGCCGCGGGAACAATGCGTTGATCCAGTCGAGGCGTTCCCGGCGTTCCGCGCGTGACTTGAACTTTCGCCCGTAACAACCCATTTCGAGGTTCTCGGCGACGGTCATGCCGGGGAATATCCCCCGCCCTTCGGGCGCCTGGACGATTCCCGCCTTGACGCGCTTGTGCGCCTTCATCTTTGAGATGTCCTGGCCCTCGAAGTAGATGGTCCCGGCGCTGAGCGGGACCAGGCCGGAGATGGCGCGCATGGTGGTCGACTTGCCGGCGCCGTTGGAACCGAGCAGCGTGACCAGCTCGCCCTCACGGACGTCCAGGGACAGCGTGCGAACAGCCTGGATCGGGCCATAGTGGACCCCGACGTTGGTGAGTTTCAGCTGTACGGGAGGCACTTACCTCTCGCTTTCGGTATCGGGTGATTCAGCCGAGTCGAGCCAACCGGGCCCGGGACCGGGTCCGTGGAATTCCTCATCGGCCACTCCTAGGTACGCCTCGATCACCGCCGGGTCGTTTCTGACCTCGGCGGGCAGACCGTCGGCGATCTTCCTGCCGAATTCGAGCACGACGATGCGATCGGTGACGCCCATGACCAGCTTCATATCGTGCTCGATGAGCAAGACGGTGTATCCGTAGTCGCGGATGCGCTGAATCAGCTCGATCAGCGATTCCTTCTCACTGGGGGTGAACCCGGCGGCCGGCTCGTCCAGGCAGAGCAGTTTGGGCTCGGTGGCCAGCGCCCGCGCGATCTCGAGTCTGCGCTGGCTGCCGTATGGGAGGTCCTTGGCCTTGATGTCGGCGACATCGGCGATGCCGACGAAGTCGAGCAGCCCCAACCCCACGTCGACGGCATAGTGCTCCTCACGCCGGTGCCGCGGGGTGCGCAGGAGTGCACCCAGCACCGAGGTCTTGTGCCGGGCATCGGTACCTACCGCGACATTCTCCAGGGCCGTCATCTCGCCGAACAGCCGGATGTTCTGGAAGGTCCGGGCGATCCCGCGCCGGGTGATCTGGTGCCGCCGCAGCCTGCGCATCGGTTTCCCGTCGAACACGATGCTGCCCGACGTCGGCTTGTAGACGCCCGTGATGGCGTTGAAGCACGTTGTCTTGCCGGCGCCGTTCGGACCGACCAGGCCGAGGATCTCTCCACGCCGGATGTCGAAGCTCACCCCGTCGAGGGCTTGCAGGCCACCGAATTTGAGGGTCAGTTCCTTCACCTCGAGTAGCACCTCGGCGGCGGCGGGATCGGGCGTGTCGTCAAGATCTTCGGCAATGTCAATCGCGGTTTCGGAGCCGGCGATCTCGACTGCTTCCTGCTCGTCCTCGGGGCCGGCCTTCTGATGCTTGGTCATGCCGGAGCCTCGGCTTCCTCGGGCTTCGTGGCACCAACCCGATCAGATACCTTGCGCCAGTAGGCCATCAGCTTCTGTTGTGCCGGGAAGAGTCCTTGCGGCCGGAAGATCATCAACACAACCAGCGCCAACCCGAAGAACAGATACTTCAGATTGCCAAGGTCCACGCCCTGCACTTGCACGCCGAGAAGGCGGTTCGGCAGGTACACGATGATGAACGCGCCGAAGATCACGCCGAGCTTGTTGCCCTGCCCGCCCAGCACCACGGCGCACAGGAACAGCATCGAGTTGATGATGTTGAAGGTGGGCGATGCCACGTACTGGACCTGGCCCGCGTACAGGGCACCGGACAATCCGCCGATGCTGGCACCAATGACGAAGGCCCACAACTTGAACCGAAACGTGGGGACGCCCATCATCTCGGCGGCATCTTCGTCCTCCCGAATGGCCACCCAGGAGCGGCCGACTCGGCTGCGCTCCAGATTGCCCATCAGGATCAGCACCACCGCGATCAGACAGAGCCCGAGCCAGTACCACCACACGCCATAGTTCAGGTGGCCGCCCGAATTGCCGCTGGAGAAGACGCCGCCACGGACGTACTGCTCCCCCACATGCGGATACGCGATCTTGTGTAGGCCGCGCGGTCCGTTGGTGACCTCCAGATTGTCGGCGAGCAGCCGGATGATCTCGCCGAATCCCAGCGTCACGATGGCCAGATAGTCACCCCGAAGGCGCAGTGTCGGTGTGCCCAGCACGAGGCCGAAGAAGGCGGTGATCGCCACAGCGATGGGTAGACAGGACAACCATGCCCAGCTCGAACTGAAGAAGGCCGATGTCCCCATGCGGTTCCACGGACTGTCGGGACTGGTGAGCAACGCGACCGTGTACGCGCCGATGGCATAGAAGCCGACATACCCGAGGTCAAGCAACCCCGCCTGCCCCACAACGACATTCAGACCTATCGCAATCAGCGCTACCATCGCGAACTGGGCCATTACCGGGCCGAAGGCAGTGTTGGGGGTGTCTAGGAGCGGGATCTTCCACACCGGTAGCAGCGCCATGAGCGCGAATCCGATGATCCCGTATGCCCACTGGACTGGGCGGGCCAGCTCCGACCACCACCGGCGTATCGAGTCGCCCGGCGCCAGAGCGCGTGCGGCGGTCATGCCTTCGCCCGCCCTAAGCTCTCACCGAGAATGCCGGTGGGACGGAACATGAGCACCAGCACCAGCAGGACGAAGGCCACCACATCGCGCCATTGTGTGCCGAACACCGCTTGCCCGTAGTTCTCCATCACGCCCAGCAGCAGGCCGCCCAGCAGCGCACCGCGCAGGTTGCCGATACCACCGAGAACCGCGGCGGAGAATGCCTTGATACCCAACAGGAATCCGCCGGAGTAGATGATGCCCTGCGGCACTTTCAGTGTGTAGAGGAGCGCGGCCGCCCCGGCCAACAGACCGCCGATGATGAACGTCGTCATGATGATGCGTTCGCGCGAGACGCCCATCAGGGTCGCCGTCGTCGGATCCTGCGCGACCGCGCGAATACCGCGCCCGAACTTGGTGTGGTTGATCGCGATGTCGGTCAAGAGGGCCAGCACCAGGGCCGCCGCCACCACCACGATGGTGACGTTGGTGAGCGTGGCCTCGAATGGAATGTGGTGGCCGCCTATGTCAAAGGGGCCAAAGGTCCAGACCGGTCTGGGCGTCACCAGGCGGATCGGCTGCTGTGCATTACTGCCGCCGTAACCCTTCAGGATCTTCGGCAGCACGAAATGCACGAATTCCTGAATGACAAAAGACATCCCGATGGCGGTGATGAGGAAGGTCAGTGGCCGGGCGCCGCGGCGGCGCAGCGGGCGGTAGGCCACCGCTTCCAGTCCCAGCGCCGTGCTGGCCGATACGAGCATCGCGATGAGCATCGCGACACCGAGGTACAGCACGGTGAGCGATACGCCCTTGTTGTAGGCATTACCGCCGGGTGCGAAGCCGAGTACGACATCCAGGGCGAAATACGCCCCGAACATGCCCAGCATGAAGACCTCGGAGTGCGCGAAGTTGATGAGGCGCAGCACCCCGAAGACGAGCGTGTAGCCCACCGCGACCAACGCGTAGATGGCGCCCCACGCCAAACCGTCGATCGTCAGCTGACCGATGCTGTTCCACAGTCCGTGCAGATCGAATGAAATTGTGCTGGCCTGCACACCTGTCTGTGCCATCCACCCCGAAATCATTTGCGGCTGAGCCTAGTCCCCTCGTTTGTCCTATGTGACCTTATACACCCAGATAAGCGTCGAGGTTAGCTCTCCGTTCTCGTTCCACTTGTACTCACGCGCCACTCCCTGCCCCTGGTAGTTCCGCACCCAATCAACCAAACCCGCCCGCGTGGTCTTTCCGGCGTCGATTCCCTTGACCAAGATCGTCGCCAGGTCGTAGCCCTCGGTGCTGTATGTCCCTGGTTCCTGGGAGAACTTAGCGGTGTATTCCTTGGCGAAGGAGTCCGACGCAGGCCCACACGGGCAGGACAGCAGCGCGTCCTTGGCGGAATCGCCCGCTTGCTTCACGAACTCCATGTCCTTGGTGCCGTCCGCGGACACGAACGTCGCGGTCACTCCGGCGTTGCGCAGCTGCTGCACCAAGGGGGCCGCCTCGGCGTAGTAACCGCCGAAGAACACGGCATCAGGTGTGGCGCTCTTGAGCTGAGTGACCGCCGCGGAGAAGTCCTTGTCCCCCTTCTTCACCGAGGCATTGCAATCGGTGCCGAGCGTCCCGCGTACCGCGTTGGCCAGCCCGGAACCGTAGTCCGTGCTGTCATCGACCACACAGATCTTCTTGTACCCAAGCGTCTTCTTGAGGTAGTTGGCAACGGCGGGGCCCTGCACTCCGTCGTTGGCCAGGCCACGGAAGAACGTTTTCCACCCCTGCTGGGTGAGTGTCACGTTGGTGGCAGAAGCGGTCGTAGAGACCAGACCGGCCTCACTGAAGATCTGGCCCGTGGACTTGGTTTCCCCGGAGAACCCCGGCCCGATCAGTCCGATGATGGTCGGGTCGCCGATGATTTGCGGAGCAATATTGCTCGCGTTCTGCGGCAGCCCCTCGGTATCGAACTCACGAAGTTTGATCTGGCATCCGGGGTTAGCGGCATTGTGCTTATCGACGGCCAGTTTTGCCCCGTCGAGAATGTTGATTCCCAGTGCCGCGTCCGGGCCGTTGAGAGCGCCGGCCATCGCAAGGGAAATGTTGGCGCACTGCGCCTTTCCATCACCTGCGGGATCGGCCGCCGACTTCACGTTGGACGCGGGCACCTCTGACCCGTCCTGAGCGATCTGCACCAGGGGCGAGATCTTCAGGCTGGTCTGATTCGACTCGTCGGACTGAGCGCCGGCATGACAGCCGGCCAGGGCGAGCGTCACCGCGCCCAGCATGATCACACTCGCGCGTGCACGCACGATTACCTCCGGATGGCTGGGGCTGACAGGGCGAAACAAAATCGCTGATCAGAAAACATAGCCAACTGCGGGGCAACGCGCAGTGCTTACCCGAGTTTCAGCTCGGCGCGTCGGTATCGAGTGTTTCGAGCACCACTTCGGCAACGCGCTTCATGGTGGTGCGACGGTCCATTGCGGCGCGCTGGATCCACTTGAACGCCTCGGGTTCGGTGAGGCCCTGGGTTGACTGCAGGACGCCCTTGGCGCGCTCGACAAGCTTGCGGGTCTCCAGCCGGTCGGCCAGCGTCTGAACTTCCTTCTCCAGCGCGGTGAGCTCGCCAAAACGGCTCACGGCGACCTCGATGGCGGGCACCAGGTCGGTCTTGGAGAACGGCTTCACCAAGTACGCCATGGCGCCGGCGTCGCGGGCCTTCTCGACGAGGTCGCGTTGGCTGAATGCGGTGAGGATCACGATCGGGGCGATGCGCTTGGCGGCGATCTCCGAGGCGGCGTCGATGCCATCCCGGCGCGGCATCTTCACGTCCATGATCACCAGGTCCGGTTTGAGCTCCTCGGCGAGGTCGACGGCCTCTTGCCCGTCGCCGGCCTGACCCACCACGTCATAGCCCTCCTCTTGGAGCATCTCGACCAGGTCGAGGCGGATGAGGGCTTCGTCTTCGGCGACGAGCACGCGGCGCGCGGGTGCCGCCGGTTCGGTGTTCTGGGGGCCGGTCATGGCGACCATTGTGACGCATGTGGTCGCATGTACGGCGATACCCTGGTGAAAGTGATGTACCCCATCCCTTAAGGTTGGAGATCGCGCGACTGGCCGCTGGCCACCAAAACGGCAGTAACGCGTAGCCCTCGTATCCCAACTGGCAGAGGAAACGGATTCAAAACCCGTGCAGTGTGAGTTCGAATCTCACCGAGGGCACCACGAACTGCCGCGATGATGCTTTGATTCCCCGCATGAACCGAGCAACTGTCGGCGTGCTGATGTTTGTGGTGTGTGCCTCTACGGTCGCGGCGTGCCAGACATCGTCTGGCATCACCCGGATAACGGAGTCCGCGTCGTCAACTGCCACCACGAAGACCTTCGCCGCATCGACTATCCCCAGGTCGACATCCGTCTCCCCCACTGCCAAGGCAGATGCCGATGACCCGGCCAAGCGGATCCGCGATACGTTCCGAAGCCTGCAAAACCCCGCCATCGCCGCCACGAAGGACGGCACCGGCAGCTATGTGATCCCGGTGCCACCCCAACCGTCAGTGTCCAAACCGGTGGCCTACATCGCGGCGCTGTGCACTGGCGGCCCGGCGCTCACCATCTCTCTGGACGGCACTGCGGTGCCCGGCGGCGGCATATGCGGCGATGATCCCGGCAAGCCCGGAATTATTGTGATGCTTCTCGCGGTCAGGGCGGACCCGGCAGCCCCACACACCATCAAGGTGCAGGGAGCTGCCGGCCAGCACAGCTGGGTATCCATGGCCTACGGCCAGATGTACTGATCCCCGGCAGCGCAACGCCTAGCCGACGTCGGTGCAGGTGACTCCGGGGTTCTCGCAATCGGCACCGGTCTGTCCGGGTGCGCTGACCCAGCCGTTGTCGTCGTCATGCCCGGGAGTGATGTTGGATGCGGGTGGGTTGTTGTCGGAACCACAGACCACCCAGGCGTTCTCACACTGAGCGCCCGCGCCTCCCGGCAGATAGCCCCAACCGCTGTTTCCGTCGTCGCCCGGCTGATCGACCAAAGATCCGTGCGAGGGCGAGTTGGGCGCGCCCGGGACCGGAGGTGCCGGAGACGGGTCAGCCGAGGCCACCGCTGCACCGAATCCGACGAAGGCAGCAGCCAGGACGCCAGCCGCAGGCGCCACAACTAGACGAGTGAATGAGTTCATGGGCACCTCTTCAAAGGGGGACAAATACAGGACAAATGTACTCCCACACACAGCTTTTGCAGATGATCTCGGCAGGAACCGCACACCATGTCTAACCCCTGCCGATGCCGCACGCGAGGCCTCGTCACGTGCTAATACTGGCAATCATGACCCTCGCCACGCTCGTCGACATCCACGAGATCACCGAGCTCAAGTACCGCTACGCCCGCACCCTCGACAACAAGTTGTGGGACGAGTTCGCCGACACACTCACCGAAGATGTGCAGGCGACGTACGGCACCGCGGTGCACGGTGCGCCCCTCGAGTTCACCTCGCGCACAGGTGTTGTCGACTACATGCGGTCATCACTGACCACCGACATCACCAGCGTGCACACCATGAGCCATCCAGAGATCCAGGTCGACGGCGACACCGCGACCGGCAGCTGGGCCATGAGTGATGTCGTCATCGTCCCGGCGCACAGCGTCCTGATCACCGGAACCTCGTACTACACCGACCGCTATCGCCGTGATGCCGACGGGAAATGGCGGATCAGTTTTATCTCCTATTACCGCCTCTACGAGGCCATGCAGAACACCAAGGACATCGGGTTCAATCTGATCGCGAACCGCTGGTCGCAGTAGCGCCGAGAACCGGGTACCCTAGCGCCGGGTCTGGAGACATCCGTACTCCACATAGCTGGCTAAGGAGAAACCGGTGCGCTGCCGCCTGTGCGACTCGACGGAGCTGCTCAGCGTCGTCGATCTCGGTGCCACCCCGCCCTGTCAGAAGTTCCTGCACGCCGACGAGCTGGATCTACCGGAGCCCACCTACCCTCTGCATCTGAGGCTGTGCCGGGATTGCATGTTGCTGCAAATTCCCGCGCTGATTAGCCCCGAAGACAACTTCACCGAATATGCCTACTTTTCGTCGTATTCCGACAGCTGGGTCGACCACGCGCACTCATATGTAGCCAACTCGATTGCACGACTGGGGCTTTCCCCGGAGCGTGCCGAAGACTTCGTTATCGAGGTGGCCAGCAACGACGGCTACCTGCTTCAACATGCGGTCGCCGCGGGTATCCGCTGCCTCGGCATCGAGCCCTCGGTGAATGTCGGGCAGGCCGCGCGCGACAAGGGTGTTCCCACGCTGACGGCCTTCCTCGACGAAGACACCGCGGCTCGCGTCCGTGCGGAGCACGGTCCCGCCCGTCTGGTCGCCGCGAACAATGTATATGCGCACATCCCCGATCTGCGCGGTTTCACGCGTGCCCTGCGCGGGCTCGTCGCCGATGACGGTTGGGTGAGCATCGAGGTACATCACGCGCTCAACCTCATCGAGCTTGGCCAGTTCGACACCATCTACCACGAGCATTTCCAGTACTACACCGTATTGGCGGCTCAAAGAGCGCTTGCCGTAGGCGATCTGGAAGTAGTCGATGTCGAACTCCTTGATACGCACGGCGGTTCGATACGGGTCTGGGCGCGCCCGCGCGAGTGTCGGCCCGAGGTCGCACCGTCGGTCGCCGAAGTCCTGGAACTGGAACGGCGGGCGGGTCTACACGAGCTTTCCGGATATGACCGGTTTCGCGCGACAACCGAACGAATCCGCCTGGAGCTCCTGCAGTTTCTGCTTACCTGCAAGGCAGAGGGTAAGACCGTCGTCGGCTACGGTGCGCCCGGCAAAGGCAACACCCTGCTGAACTACTGCGGCATCCGCACCGACCTTCTTGCCTATACCGTCGACCGGAATCCCTATAAGCAAGGCATGTTCAGTCCTGGCACTCGCATCCCGGTGTACGCCCCTGAGCGCATCGACGAAGACAAACCCGATGTGGTGCTGGTGCTTCCATGGAATCTGGAAGCCGAGATCACCAGTCAATTGCGCCATGTCGGCGCGTGGGGCGGAAAGCTTGTCTATCCCCTGCCCCAGCTGCATGTCGTGGAACCACATGTTGAGCCCGAAGGAGCATCGGTATGAAGGTCGTGCTTTTCTGTGGCGGCTTCGGAATGCGCATGCGCAACGACGCCGGCGACGTGATTCCCAAGCCTCTCCAGATGGTCGGGCCGCGACCGCTCATCTGGCATGTGATGAAATACTATGCCTACCACGGGCATAAAGAATTCATCCTGTGTCTGGGCTACGGCGCCGAAGCCATCAAGGACTTCTTTCTCGGCTACAACGAGGCTCAGTCCAACGATTTCGTGTTGGCGGAAGGTCAAGTACGGCTGTTGAAATCGGATATCGCCGATTGGACGATAACGTTCGCGGACACCGGCGCCGAATCGCCCATCGGTGAACGACTTCGACGCGTCCGTCACCACCTCGGCGACGATCGCCACTTCCTTGCCAACTACGCGGACGTTCTCACCAACGCTCCTCTTGATGATCTGGTGGCCAAGTTCCAGGATTCCGGAGCTGCTGCGTCCATGCTGCTGGTTCCGCCGCAATCGTCCTTCCACACCGTGGATGTGAACGAGGGCGGATCCATCACCGATATCACCGCCGTCTCCAAACTCGACATGTGGGAGAACGGCGGCTACTTCGTGCTCTCCCAGGATGTCTTCGACTATCTGCCTGCGGGCGGCGACCTGGTTGAGGACGCCTGTGGGTCGCTGGCCAAAGAGGGCAGGATGTTCGGCTACAAGTTCAACGGGTTCTGGAAGCCGGCCGACACCTTCAAGGAACGTGCCGAGCTCGACGAGGGTTATCGCAAGGGTGTACGCCCGTGGATGGTCTGGGAGCAGGAGCCCGTCACCACGTGATTGAGCTCAGCACCGGATCTGTTGATGAAATCGCGCTACTGGCAGCGCATTGCGACGATATCGCGATCGGTATGGGCGGCACGCTGCTGACCATGGCCACTCGCCGCCCCGGCTTGCGTGTGCGGGCCCTCGTGCTGACCGGCGGCGGAACCGAACGGGAGTCCGAGGAGCGGGCCGCGTTGGCGGCTCTGTGTCCCGGCGCCGAGGTGACCGTCGACGTGCTCGACTTTCCGGACGGGCGCGGCCCCGCGCATTGGAACCAGATCAAGGACGCCGTGGCCGCCTTTCGCCGCGAATCCGCGGCCTCGGTGGTCTTTGCTCCGCAGCGCCACGACGCCCATCAGGACCACCGGCTGCTGGCGACCCTGGCACCCACCGAGTTTCGCGATCATCTGATTCTCGGATACGAGATCATCAAGTGGGAGACCGACACCCCGACGCCCACCGTCTTTCAGCCGCTCGGCGATGAGATCGCCCGCAGCAAGGCCGATCTCATCTATACGCACTATCCATCGCAGCGCCCGCACGATTGGTTTGACCACGAGACATTTCTCGCGTTGGCACGAGTGCGCGGTGTGCAATGCCGCCACCGTTACGCCGAGGCGTTTGTATTGGAAAAAGTAACGATCTCTCTAGGAGCAACGCAGTGAAGGTTCTCGTCACCGGTCATCAGGGCTACCTCGGCACAGTCATGTCGCAGATGGCCGCCGAGGCCGGTCACGAGGTGGTTGGTCTGGATTCGGGACTATTCGCCGATTGCGTTCTGGGCCCGGCACTCGTGGATCCGCCGTCGATTGCGGTCGACCTTCGCGATGTCACGGTCGATCAGCTGGCGGGCTTCGATGCGGTGATCCACTTGGCGGCGCTCTCGAACGATCCGCTCGGTGCGCTGGCGCCGGACCTCACCTACGACATCAACCACCACGCCTCGGTGCGGCTGGCTCAGCTGGCCAAGGACGCCGGGGTGAGCCGCTACCTGTACGCGTCGACATGTTCGGTGTACGGGTCGGCGGGCGATGATCTGGTCACCGAGAACGCTCCCCTGAAACCCCTGACTCCGTATGCGGAGAGCAAGGTTCGCGTCGAGGACGATGTCGCCGCGATCGCCGACTCCGATTTCTCGCCGGTGTTTCTGCGTAACGCCACAGCATTCGGATACTCGCCCAGGCTTCGCGCCGATATCGTGTTGAACAACCTCGTCGGCAACGCCGTCATCACCGGTGAGGTTCGCGTGCTCTCCGACGGGACACCCTGGCGCCCTTTGGTACACGCCCGCGACATCGGCTCCGCATTCCTCGAATGCCTGTCGGCCCCGCAGGACGTGATTCACTGTGCGGCGTTCAACGTCGGCACCGAGGAGAACAATCAGACGGTCGCACAGATCGCGGAGGCGGCCGTCTCCGCCGTACCCAACTCGACCCTGACCATCACGGGAGAGACGGGCGCAGATCCTCGCTCCTATCGCGTCGACTTCTCAGCGATTCGAGCAGCACTGCCCGGTTACCGCGCACAATGGTCGATCGAGGCGGGCGCCAAGGAACTCTACGAGCAGTGCGTGGCCGGCAACCTCACCGAATCGATGTTCCGCCAATCCTTCACGCGGCTCGCCCATCTGAAGAGTCTGCGTGAATCGGGAGCAGTTGACGACACGCTGCGACCGGTCGCCCGGTGAGCCGGTCAGCGTCCGGTCAACGCGGCCCAACTACCGGCGGCAGCATCCTTGGCGCTGACGACCGTGATCGGAAGCGGCCAGTCGATGCCGAGCTGGGGATCGTCATGGGCGACCGAGACATCCTCGGCGGGGTCGTGCGGCCGGTCGATGCGATAGCAGAGGTCGGCCCACTCTGTCAGCGCTTGATGGCCATGCAGTATGCCGGCCGGGACGAATAGGTGCTTGAAGGTGGAATCGTCGAGAGTGAAGCTCTGCCAACGGCCGAAGCTCGGTGACTGGTGTCGGGCGTCGACCAGCACATCGAAGACGGCGCCGCGCGCACAGCGGATGAGCTTGCTTTCCCCCTTGCCCGAACGTCCGTGCAGACCGCGTAATACGCCTTGGCGTGACCGTGATTGGGAGTCCTGCAGAAAGTCAGCGGCCCGTACCGCGGCACCGGCGGCACGTTGGTACTCGTCGAAAGTCGTGGCGTCGAACGTCCGGGTGAAGAACCCACGATCGTCCAGGTGTGGAGTGGGCTCCATCAGCAGTACGCCGTCGATTTCGGTGGTGTGGATGCGCACCCCGCCATCCTGCCGTATTGCGGAAAGATTGTGGTGCCAACGGTGATCAGGTGTCGCTATTGTCGGAGCCAGCGGCTGCACCGGGTATTGGACCTGGGCGCCGTACCCGCCGCCGACCACTTCCCTGGCGCTTCCAGCGCACCCGCCAAGGACGCGCTACATCCACTGGCCATGGTGCTGTGCACGGACTGCGCGCTCGCACAGCTCGAGATCGACGATACCGATACCGAGGAGCCGAGGGCCGTGGAGCCGCAAGTCCTGCGGGACCAGGCTGCCGACGCGGTCGCCCGGGTGGAGGCCGCCGGGCTCCTCACCGGACGCACCGTGTACGAGTTCACCAGTCCCCATGGTGGCAGCTGGCTGAACCTGCTTTTCCCCAAAGGTTTTGAGATCGGATCTACTGAGCCCGCAGATCTGGTGCTGGACAGCTTTGGCATGATGCACGACCGGGATCAGGCCGATGCCATCGGCATGCGCGCCCGCCGCACCAGCGTCGAGGGCGTGCTGCTTCTTCAGTTCCATTCGATAGCCACGATCTTGAGATCGGGTCAGTGGAACTCGCTGCGGCACGGACATTTTGCGTACTACTCCCTGACCGTGCTGCGTCGAATGCTCGCCGATGTGGGCATGTCCGTGGTGGCGGTGTGGGAGTTCGACCTGTACGGCGGCACCCTGCTGGTGGCGGCGCGACACGGTGCATACCCGGTTCCGCCTGCCGTGGAGCGGGTACTGGCGCGGGAGAAGGCAGACGGCGCCGGGCATTCGAGCGGCTTCGTGCAGCTGCAGCATGCGGTGGATGAGCAGGTGCAGCGCCTCACCCACTGGCTCGATGAACGGCGTGCCGCCGGACACACGGTGTATGCGTATGGGGCACCGTCACGTGCGGTGGCGCTGTTTCACCGGGCCGGATTGACGACGGAATCGGTGGTGGCGGTTGCCGATGCGTCTGTAGCCAAGCAGGGGCGCCGTATGCCCGGAACGGATATTCCGATCGTGTCACCCGCCGATCTGGTGACCGCCGATCCAGCCCACGTGCTGCTGACCCTGCCGGATCTGTATGCGGAAGTACGTCTGCGCTTTCCAGAGCTGGAAGGCCGTTGGATGACTGGGCTGTGCTAACGCAGTAGCGCGGTTGCCAGCTTCGGACTGAACTGCCCGCCGGGTGCGTCGGGGGCGGCGCCGCAGGGACCGTTGGAGCTGCCCGGCGCGAGAATCCAGAGATTCATGTCCAGGCCGTCGGGACGCCCCAGCACCGCGGGCGGTGCCCCGAGAATGCGGCCGGCCGGGTTGCACCAGTCGAAGTTCCAGTTCGGGTTGCCGTTCTGCGAGGTGTCGACGACATAGCGTGGATCAGGGACACCGAACCACCGTTGCAAAGAGGCCCTGATGCGTTGCGCGTACGCGGTGATCTCGGCGGTCGGGGCGAAGGATGAGACGTTGACGGCGTACCCCACGCGATCGGATACGCCGACCTTGGCGAGCAGGGCCGCCATCCGCTCCGGAGTCACCGAACCCGACGAGGTTCCGGCGTCGACGTAGACGCGCGTATTGGCGTTGCGCGCCGAGAAGGTTTCCACGACATACCGGAGGGAATCGATTCGATCGCCAAAATCAGTGCCCTCCAGGGATTGTCGATCGGCGAACCACAGGGCGTCGGGCTCGACGATCAGCACCAGCCGGGCGTCCCCCACGAGAGCGGATACCCGGTCGACCCAGGCCCGGTACACCCGCGGCGTGACCGCGTGATGAGGTCCCGAGAAGCCGTCATCACGATCCGGAATGTTGTACAGCACCAGTTGCGCGGTGCCACCGGCATCGCGTGCCCGTGTGACGATGTCACCGATGTTTCGGCTGTCGTCCTCATCATTGCCGGTGGCCCACATCGCGATCGGGTACCGCGCGATTCGATCCCGGATCGCCGCCGCCCGCGTGTCACCGGGGTGATCGCGTACCCACCACTGCACGTCGAGAGCGTTGGGCACCAGCGGGCCCGTATCGAGCCGGTGCGCCGCGGTGTCTACTGCACCGCGATACTCGAACTTGCTGGAGTCACGCGTCAGCACCACCGCAGCTATCAGACCCACCACGGTGAGCGCCGCCGCGCACAGCCGCCATGGACGGCGGCGTCGCACTGCTGGCGCACCGGTCACAGCGGGGAACGATACAGACCTGTTGAGCTCTACACTTGGCCCGTGCCCCACTCGGATCCAGCGCCCGCGCCGGTGCGCGTCCTGGCCATCGGACCGGCCCCGGCAAGTCCCGAGAGCCGCGGCGGCATGGCAACCGTCATGGCACATATGGCGGCGTTGACTGACCCCGCCGTGACGGTGCGGGTGGTGCCCACCTACGTGGACGCCGCGCGGTGGCGTTGGTTGTGGGTGGGCGTGCGCGGAATGATCGTGTCGTCATGGTTTGTCCTCACCGGGCACGTCGACGTCCTGCACGTACATCTCGGCCATGGCGGCAGTGTGGCCCGGAAGGCAATGCCCTTGTGGGCCGCACGCATCCGCGGAGTACCGGCACTCATCCACGCCCACAGCTTCGACTTCGCCGGGTGGTACCGCGAGCAGCGGGCGGCGGTGCAACGTGGTGTGCGCTGGGGATTGCGCGCCGACCGCTGGATCATCCTTGGGCGTGACCTCGCCGATGAGTACACCGCGTGTCTGCAACTCGATCCGGCGCGGGTGTCCGTCCTGCGCAATCCGGTGCGCATCCCCGAACAGACCGCGTCCACGCACGGCGACGGGTTGACGGCGGTAAGCCTGGGCAGGCTCGGTCAGCGCAAGGGCACGTACGACGTCATCCGGGCGGTATCTGGACTGGCGCCGGAGATTCGCGCATCACTGCACATCCACCTTGCCGGCGACGGCGAAGTGGAACAGGCGCGCACCGCCGTCACATCGGCCGGTGTCGCGGATGTGATCACCGTGCACGGCTGGCTGGATGCGGCAGCAGGCGCCGAATTGCTCAGTGGTGCGGACATCTTCGTGCTCCCCAGCTATGCCGAGGGGCTGCCCATGGCGCTGTTGGAGGCCATGGCCTCGGCGGTCGCGGTCATCACCTCACCGGTCGGATCGATTGCCGAGGTCGTGCGCAACGGCGAGAACGGCCTGCTCGTGACACCCGGCGATATCGATGCCCTGGCCGGGGCCCTCACGCAGCTGACCACGGATCCACAAGAGCGCCGCAGGCTGGCGGCCGCCGGTCGTGAGACGGTGCGCGGTCTCGACATCGCCGACTGGGAGGCGCAACTAGTGCAGACGTGGAAGCTGCTCGCAGATCGCTAGGAGCCTGGACGCGGCGTGTGGTGCGGTGAAATTGTGCGCGTAATGTTCGCGTGCCGCTGCGCCGAGGCTCTCGGCGACGACGGGATCGGCATGGCGGTCGAACGCCGCGGTGAGACCGGCGGTGTCATCACGGCCCAATGCCACCTCACCGGGCGGCTGGAACTCCGGCAATGCGCCCTCGGTGGAGGCGATGACGTTCACCCCCAGCTGCATGGAGAGCGTCTGCACTCCGCTCTGGGAGGCCTGGCGGTAATGCACAACCGAGGCCTTGGCTTCTGAAAGGGGTTGCAGCACATCGCTGTAGCTATACGGGCCACGGATCCACCGCACCGAGTCCGGTAGGGCGCCCGTGATGTCGCCGTCACCGATCAGCACCAGATGATCGCCGCGCCAGGCCGGGCCCGCGACATGGGCCTGCCACGCGCGCAGGATGAGGTCGACGTTCTTGTACCCGTTGAGCCGGCCGATCAGGACGAAGTCCCGACGCCGGTTCGCGGGAACGAAGGCCGGCACACGCTGCGGATCCAGATCACTCGTAAGCGGAACCACCCCGACCGGCGATGAGGCGTGCGCGGTGATGTTCCGTGCCACATAGTCGCTGAACGCCACGCGATGAGCCGCGTTCGCCTCCCAGCGGCGAAACGCTTCGCGCCGCCATCGCGAGACCTCCTCAGAAGCGTCGTGTGGCCGATCGTCGTGGACAAGCAGCACGCGCGGCAGACCCGCGCCGAACATCTGCCAACGCGGATCGCGGACAAGCTCGGTGATCACCACATCGGGCCGGAAAGCCCGGACTTTCGGCACCGCTTGTAACCAGGATGCCCACCCGGCGGGATCCTTGAGCGAGGGTTCGAGCACCAGCTCATAGTCCCGCGCCGGGCCGGACTCCGGGTGCTGATCGGAGGTCACCAACAGCACCGAAGCGCCCTGACCGCGCAGGGCCTCGGCGTGCACGCGCGCCAAGGGGCGCATCCAGGGTGACAGCCAAAGGATTCTCATCTGGTCTCAGCCCTTGCACACCGCGGTAAAGGCTTCCTCGTACGAATCGGCCATCGTCTCGATCGTGTACAGATCGCGCATACGGTCAAAGCCGTTGCTTCCCATGGCTGTCAAACGCTCGGGAGCGGTAAGGACCCCCCTGAGCGCGGCGCGCCAGGACGGCACGTCGATGGGGGCGACGACCAGGCCGCTGCCGTCGTCGAGCATGTCCGGGACCGAGCACACCGCGGATCCGATGACCGGTACGGCGCGCGCCATCGCTTCGAGGATCACCAGCGGAAAGGCTTCGCTTCGGCTGGGCACGCAGAGCACATCGCATTCGGCCAGCGCATGCTCAGGTCCCGGAGACCAACCCCTCCAACGCACTCGATCGCGCACCGCCTCGGGAGTGAGTGCTTCCAGTCGTTGACGATCGGGTCCGTCTCCGAAGATGGAGAGCTGCCAGTCATATTCGGCCAATCCGGCCAGCGCCTCCACCAGCAGGTGCGGATTCTTGTGTTCGACGATGCGGGACAACATCACGAAACGCAAGGTGCCGTCCGGCGCCCTGCGCTCGGGTGCATGCTCGGGCAGGTCGCGTCGGCTGACAACCCCGTTGGGGGCGGTGAAGAAACGTGTACCCACCCGTTGATGTGCCGACACTTCTTCCCAGTGTCTGCGCGATAGTGCGATAAAGCCGTCGGCCCGGCTCATCGCCGCCGCGAGTGGCGCCGAGTATGTGCCGGTCTTCAGCTCGGGCGGGATATGAGCCGCCACAAGCCATCTGCGATGCCGTCCCGCCGCGCGCCATAGCGTCGCGGATCCGGTCTCGGTGTTGGTATCTCCCGACACCAGGATTGCGGGTCCGGGAGCAGTCTCAAAGGTGGGACACCACCAGGGCTGGCGCACCACCCGCACGGTCGGCGGGATCTCGGCCACCAATGGCCCGAGTCGCTGCATGCACGCGATGGTTACCGAGTAGCCACGCCGGTCCAATTCGGTGGCCAGCAATACGTGCTGGCGTTCGGCTCCCCCGTACACCAGGCGGTTCGTGGTCAGGATTACCTGGGGGCGTCCCCCACCGGTTCTGATCCGCGTCATGCGCGCGCGACGGGCACCGGGCTGCACGCGGTCCAGCACGGATGTCCCGGCCAGGTAAAGATCGGCCGTGCGCACTCCCTTCGAGTGTTCGAGGGTCAGTGCGATATTGGCCCTCAGCAGATCGTCGGAACGGATGCCGCGCTGCCGATCTCCGGCGACTGTTCCCTTGGCACTGTGCGTGACGCCGGGTTCATCGACAAGAACCAGCCGCCATCCGGCTGACCGAGCACGAAGCTGCCAGTCGGCTTCCTCGCCGTAGAGGAAGAATTCTTCATCGAAGCCGCCGATCTCATTCCAGGCCCGCCGGTTGACCAAGAGGCAGGCGCCCGTGAGATATCCGTCCACATCGGTGGGCCGCGTCCCGTACAGCTCCGAGATCGCGCGGCCGCGTAACGCCGGCGCGTAGCCCGCGCGTGACACCAGCGCCCGCAACAGGCTGGGGGCGCGATGTCCGTTATCCCACGGGGACTCGCCGGGAAGAGGGGTCGCCGGGGCTATCGGCGGCGCGGCCGCGGCCACCCCCGCATCGAGTGTGATCCGGGCGCGGGTCTGCGCGAGCGGTCCCGTCACGATCGCATCGGGGTTCAGCAGCAGCAGATGTGCTCCCGGCGCGAAGTCGGCCAATCTGTTGACCGCGGAGGCGAATCCCAGATTGTGGCCGGTGCCGTGCCAGTGCACGTCCGGGTAGCTCGCCCGAACTGTCTCCATCCCCGGATAGTCCGGTCCGGAGTTATCCCACACGTGCACCGGCAGATCACCGAGATGTTCGTGACAGGACCGCAGACAGTCCTCGAGCAGATCTGGTCGGCGGTATGCCACGATGCACACCGCGATACCCCCGTGCACCTCACTGACCCGAGGGGCCGGCAAGTAGGCCCGGCTGAGCTCGTTATGTCTTTTCCTAGCCATGGCGATCACCCATCAGAGTCCTCCTTGCGGAGTACTTCCCGGACATCTCGCAGATGCACGGGGCCTGCCCAAAGATTCACCGCCGCATACACACCGGCGGCGATGGCGGCGGCGATCAACTCGTGTATCCACTGCGCGGCAAGCAGGAGCGTGCCAACTGCCGCTGCCGTTGGTATGGCCAACCGCAACAGGAACGTCCACGGCGTGCGATAGCCCGTGCAGGTGGTCAGCCTGATGGTGGCGGCGACCAAGCCCACCACCTCACTGGCCACCAGCGCGATCGCCGCACCCAGAGAGCCCAGGTGAGGGATGAGCAGAATGTTGAGAACGATGTTGGCGGCGAGATTGAAAACATTGAGGCGCAGGAGAAACGATTGATGATGCGCTGCGAACAGCGCCTGACTGACGGTGCCGGTCAGGAAGGTCAGGCCGACCGCGACCAGGAGCAACGGCATCACCAGATTCGATTTGTCCACGAACTGTTCGGTACCCAGGAGTGCGACCAGATCTCGGCCCACGAAGAAGCCGACGACTGCGACCGGAACCGCGATGGCCAGCATCAATCCCATGGAACGCTCGATGAACGCCGCGAAGCGCTCACGCGATGACGCGAACAGTCCTGTCATCGTGGACAGAGTGGCGCCCAGGAAGAAGTTTCCCACCAGCGACAGGGTGAACGCGGTCTGGTACGCCAGGCCATACCGGCCTACCTCTGCGGGTGTGCTCAGGAGACTGAGTATCACGCCATCGATGCGCCAGTAGAGGACGCCGATGATGAGCACCATTGTCTGCGGCATACTTTCGCGCAGGAGGACCCAGGTCTCTTTCGCAGACACGATGATTCGCAGCGGGGTGATCCGATGTGCCGCGATACCTTGTATCAGAAGCAGCGTGGCCGGCGCCGCCACCTGGGGCAACGCATACCAAACGTGGTCCGCACCAGCGGTTACCAGGACGATGGTCACGACGAGCATCGCTACCCGGGATAGCGTGTCCGCCAACGCCACCGCCGAGAACCGCACCGAGGACATGAATATCGGGTTGAGACAGCTCGACAGTGTTGTCAGGGTGAGGCTCGCGCTGATGATCAGCAGCATCGACTGCACCTCTGGCTGATCCCCGTAGATCAGCCAACCCGATAGGGCGGCCACGGCGGCAAGCGGCAGGCAGTAGCTGAGCGAGAAGGCCAGGTTGATACCGACCAATCGCTGCAGGCTTCCGGCGCCCGCAGAGACACGTCGGACAATCACGACACCGATACCCAGCTCAGTCAGGCTGGTCCACAGTCCGATGAAGAAGATCGCAGAATTGAGATGTCCGTAGGACTCCGGGCCCAGCGCACGCGTGGTCAGCGCGATCGCGACGATGGACGTGATCGTGCCCAGTATCCGACCACCCAGCTGCCATGCGATGGCACTGGCAATCCGCCGCCCAGATGCCGGCTCGGTAACAGGCGATCCATCGGCGCGCTCGGACGTCATGTGCTACCTTGCGCCGACACGGGATGGGAACAATGCAACGACGACTGCACGCGTATGTGGCTTTGCCGCACGGCGTTTCGGCTTCGCACTGGGAGGTCAGGAACGGTGCCGATGAGGTGCCGGACCGGACGCCCTACGGACTGCATCGGCTGGCTAACTACGGCGTGACGCCGACGTTCAGCGAGTTCTCGTTCGGGCGTCGCCTTGAACGCGTGGCCGGTCACATTCGCTATCGCACCGGTGATCTGGAAATCCTGGAGGCCGTAGCCGACAGGACGGCACGACGCGCGAGCGATGTCGTCTTCTGTTACGACGAGCGCACCGGCGTACCCGCGGCGACCGCGGCGGCCATCCGGATGAGCCCACCGGTGGTGACCGGAGTCGGGTGGCTCACCGACCCCGCGGACTCCCCGCCGATTCATCGCGGACTCGCGCGCCATGCGCTGGCGCGTAGCGCGGCCGTTTTTTCGCAGTCCCCCCCGCAGGTCGAACTGCTCTCGCGCGCCTGGGGTGTCGACGATTCGCGGCTGCATTTCGCACCCGTGGGTATCGATACCGACTTCTATAGGGCGCAACCGTGGGAGAGCACGGCCGCTCCCCTGGTCGTCAGCGCGGGCGAGGATGTTCACCGGGATCACGCACTGCTTGTCCAGGCGGTTCTGACCGCCCGTGAACGTTGCCCAGACCTCACGCTTGAGTTGGCTACCGCGCTGCCGATCAGCGCTCCGCCCGGGGTGGTCACGTTGCACACCGAGCGTCTCTACGGGCGAATGCGCGATCTGTATCGCCGATCCATCGTCGTGGCGATCGCGGTACGCCCGGACGTGATTACCGGGTCGGGTCTGACGGTCGCCCTCGAGGCCATGGCCAGCGGACGCCCGGTGGTCATGACGGCCAATCCGGGGATAGCGCATTACGTCCGGCACAACGTCGACGGCATCCTGGTGCCGCCGGGCGACCCCGAGGCCTTCGCCCGGGCCATTGCGGACCTGGTGTGCGATTCCGACCGCGCCCGCGCCCTCGGACAGGCGGGGGCGCAGCGGGTGCGGGCGGAGTTCAGCTCCGAACGAATGGCTGAGCATTTTGCGAGCATTATGCATGGGGTTTAGCTACGACGCCTGCCAGGACCGTGCGGGCCCGACCGTGGCCTTCCGTAACCGCAGGACGGACGCGGGACCCTGCACCAGGTATCGCCGGGCCATGCGCCGCGGTTCACGGCCCAACCGATAGGACCACTCGAGTCCGCAGCGCTGCATCCATTCCGGCGCTCGCGCGGCGGCGCCGGCAAGAAAGTCTGCGGATGCGCCGAAGGCCAACAGGACCGCGGCGCCGGTGGTCACCCCGTGGTCTGCGATCCACAGCTCCTGCAGAGGTTTTCCAAGTCCCACCACCAGCACGTCGGCGCCCGTGGCAGCGATGTCACGTGCCAGGGCCTCGCTGCGGCCCGGGTCGGTGAGATCGAGGCGATCGGGCGCCCACCAACCAGTGATCTGAAGGCCCGGATAGCGTTCGTCGAGCACCGCGCGCAGCCGATCGTGCATCTGCGGCAATCCACCCAGGAATCCGACGCGCTGACCGGTGCGTGTTGCCTGTTCGAGGACCAGCGGCAAGAGGTCGGCGCCGGTGATCCGCGGCCAGTTCTGCCGCGTCGTGAGGCGGGCTCGCGCCACGATCGGTGCCCCGTCGGCAAGCATCAACCAATCCAGCTGCGGCCCGAGCTCCGCACAATCCGGGTTCGCGCGACCGGTGCCGAAGTGATGCAGATGGTCCAGATTCACCGAGCCAACCACCAGCGGACGATCCGTGGACGCCGAGGCGCGCTGCGCGACGGCGGCGAGGACATCCCGGGCGGAGCAAAGATCCACCGTCACCTGGGAGATCGTCAACCTCAGCGGAGGGCCCAACGCTTCTGTCGACACGGCGGACAGCCTAGCGTCGGTGATTCCATACGGCGGGCAAGTGTGGGTTATCCTCGTGACCAATAACGCTGGTTATGGGGACGGCGCGCCTGCTGCGAACAGTCCGGACGATAGCGAGAGTCGGAGCACCCGTGAACGTCAAAGACCTGGTCAGGCGGATCTTGAACCGGCGAATCGCACTGCTCGTGGTGGCCCTTTTGGTATGCGGAGCGGGCGCATACGGATACACCAAGGGAGTCACCGTTCGCGCGTCCACGGCCTCGGCCGTCGTCATACCGCCGCCGACGTACTCCTCGACCGGTGACACCCTGGGTGCAAACCCCATGCTGAACCTCTCGCCGGAGAAGGCACAGCTGGCCGGCATCCTCGCCACCTCGATGTCCAGCCAGCCCGCGCAGGCCGCCATTGCGGCCGCCGCCCCGGGCGTGGACTACAAGGTCTCCAACACCATTGACCTGGGGCCGAGCAATCAACAACCGTCGCCTCAGGTGTCGATCCTGGTGCTGTGCAGCGCCACGTCCGACTGCCAGGCAGGCGCGGCGGCGCTCCTGGACGTTGCTCGCGACAATCTGGTGAAGCTCCAGGTGGGCGCTTCCGTCTCACCCGAGAACTGGGCCAGCCTCACGGTTCTGCAAGATCCGACCGCACCCGTCGTGATGTCCAACAGTGCGATCAAATCGGCGGGTTCCATGGCCGTCGCGGCACTGCTGGCGGGACTCATCGGGCTCCTGATGTACGACGCGGTTGCGGCACGTCGTCGCAAAGAAAAGTCTGCTGGCACTCCGACCAAGAGCAAGGCCCGGGCGAAGACTGTGACCGCACGCGCAGCGGACGAGCCGCCCCCCGCCGCCCCACCGATCGAGGAACCAGCGCCGGCGAGCCCAAGCGGCAACGGTCAAGCAGTGGCAAATAAGCCGACGCCCATGATCATCGACGATGATCTGGACAACGTCGAGATCGACGACGAGGCACTTGCACAAGCGGTGCTGAACTGGACTCCGCCCCGACTCACCGATTTCCGTAGCTGGCGTGACGACAAGCCTTCCTCGGACCGATAGCGCAGGCGTGCCGGTGGCCGGCCGCACGCTGGACGCCGTCACATTCACGGCCGGTGCATTGATCGTGCTGCTGAGCACCCGGCAGGTCTACGCGGTCTACGCATTGAAGGGACTGAGCCCCGCCCAGGTCGCGCTGATTCTCACCGGCGCGCTGGGCGCCTATTGGGTGCTCTCCGGGCATCGCCTTAACCTCGGCGCCCGAGGGCTTTCCATCGCGATCCTGGCCTACCTCCTGACAACGGTCGTGTCGTTCAACGTCGTAACTACACGCGTCCTGCCGCACCTGGCCCTGATACAGGCCGGGCAGGGTATCGCCGCTTTCGCGGTAACGGTAACCGCGCTCATCGGCTTCATCTTTCTCTTCGCCGCCCATCCCGAGCGCTCCGCGCGCACCATCGAGATCTTGCTGAAGGCACTCGTCATCGGCGGTGCCATCACCGCGGCCCTCGCCCTGGCACAGTTCGCGACGGGCCTCGACCTCGCGGCCATGATCCGGATTCCCGGCATCATGAAATTTGGCGATACCGGTGTCGCACATGGGATTGTCCGTGAAGGTGTCGTCCGCGCGCAGGGCGCGGCCGCCCATGCCCTGGAGCTCAGTGCGGTGCTGACCACGATCGCCCCCATTGGGATCGCGCTCGTATACAGCGCCAAGGCAACCGGCAGAAAGACCTGGCCATGGGCCGTGCTGACCATGATGATGATCGCGGGATCCGTGGTGACCGTATCTCGATCGGCCTTCATCGGGTTGGCGGCGGCCATTCTCGTGATGTCGTGGCGGTGGCCGGTGCGTCGCCTCGCCGGATTGTTGTGCGCCGCTGTGGGTGCGGCGGCAGTCGCCGCGGTGAGCGGGCTCGGCGTCTTCGACGCGATCATCAGTACCTTCATGGGCAGCGCTGACGATCCGTCGCTGCAATCGCGCGCGCGGGGAATCGACTACGTGATGTCGCATTGGACAGAGCACTTCTGGCTGGGACAGGGGTCATTCACGTATCCGCTCGGGCCCGAGCAGCCGGTTCTTGACAACGAGTACCTCAGCCGTCTCATCGAGGGCGGCATCCTGGGCTTGCTGACCCTGATCGTCCTGATGATTACGGCGATCATCTACGCCGCCGGCGCACGCAATCGCTGCCGGGACGTGCCCACTACGGAGTTGATCAATGGTGTGCTGGGCGGACTCGTCGCGCTCACCGTCGTCGGCTCGGTGCTTGATGTATCTGCCTTCCAACAAATTTCGATGATTCGGTGGCTGCTGATCGTGCTCGCGGGTGCGGCGTGGGCACTGGTGAGACGACACCAGAAAGTAGCGACGTGACGCACCGGGGATTCGATCAGTCGAACGCATGGCAGGCCCGCCTCCACGATGCGGTGCCAGGAGGCGCGCACACCTACGCGCGTGGCGCCGACCAATATCCCTTGGGTATGGCGCCGGTGCTCACTCATGGGTCGGGCGCCCGAGTGTGGGATGTCGACGGCAATTCCTATGTCGAGTACGGCATGGGGTTGCGTGCCATAACCCTCGGGCATGCCTACGCCCCCATTCTCGAATCCGTTCGTGAAACTCTGGACCGGGGAGTGAGTTTCAGCCGTCCGACGGTGCTGGAGGCCGAAGCCGCCGAGGATTTTCTGCGCACCGTGCCGACCGCCGACATGGTCAAGTTCGCCAAGAACGGGTCGGATGTGACCACTGCGGCCATCCGCCTTGCCCGTGCCGTGACCGGACGTACCGTGGTCGCGGCGTGCCAGCAGCCGTTTTTCTCCACTGACGACTGGTTCATCGGCACCACCGACATGAACGCGGGCATCCCGAAGACCGCAACGGATGACATCGTCAGATTCAACTACAATGATCTCGATACTCTGACAACACTTTTCGACCGTTACCCAGGTGAGATTGCCTGCGTCATCATGGAGGCCGCCAGTGCGGCGGCCGAGCCCGAGCCCGGGTTCCTGGAATCCGTGCGGGCGCTCTGTACCGACCATGGTGCGCTGCTGGTGTTCGACGAAATTATCACGGGATTCCGGTGGTCCCGAGCGGGCGCCCAGGCGGTCTACGGGGTTACCCCGGATCTGTCGTGCTGGGGTAAGGCGATGGGAAATGGTTTTGCGATCGCCGCGCTTGCCGGAAAACGTGACTACATGGAACGTGGTGGTCTGCGGACCGACGATCCCCGGACATTTCTGCTATCGACCACCAACGGACCGGAAGCGGTGGGACTGGCCGCGTTTCGTGCGGTGGTGCGGTCCTACCGTGACGATGCCCCGATCCGCGTGATGGAGGCTGCGGGCCGCAGTCTTGCCGAGGGCGTCGCCGATATCACGATGGCACTTGGTGTGGGCGAACATATCCGGACCGTTGGCCGGTCGTCATGTCTGACCTTTACGAGCCTCGATCCGGACGGACAGCCGTCACAGTCCTATCGCGCACTGCTGTTGCAGGAACTCCTGCGACGCGGTGTGTTGGGGCAGTCCTTTGTGATCTCCGCCGCACACACGGCGTCCGATATCGAGGTGACCCTGGATGCGGTGCGGGGCGCCGCCGAGATATACCGGCGCGCTCTCGATGCGGGCAGTACCGACGGATTCCTGCTGGGTCCGGCCGTGGCGCCGGCCTTGCGCTCCCACGCCGCGCCCCGGCGGATCCCCTAACTTCGCCCTTCTTGTGGGTTCACGCGTTTACCGCCCCGCGTTCGTCTCGTTGGCGTATTAGTAAATGTGGCCCGTATCGCGTTGATCTCAGATAGCAACTACTACTACGCTGCGTCGTAGGAGGTGGCGATGAACGCCCTGGATGTATCCCGATGGCAATTCGGCATCACCACCGTGTACCACTTCATCCTGGTGCCGTTAACCATTGGGCTTGCACCGCTGCTGGCCATCATGCAGACGGCGTGGGTAGTCACCGGCAACAACGCCTGGTACCGCCTCACCCGGTTCTTCGGCAAGCTGTTCCTCATCAACTTCGCGTTGGGTGTCGCCACCGGCATCGTGCAGGAATTCCAGTTCGGGATGAACTGGAGCGAATACTCCCGGTTCGTGGGTGACGTGTTCGGCGCTCCGCTCGCTCTCGAAGGGCTCGTGGCCTTCTTCCTGGAGTCAACCTTCCTGGGTTTATGGATTTTTGGATGGACGCGCTTACCCAAGCTGGTGCACCTGGGGTGCATCTGGATGGTGGCGATCGGCGTCAATGCCTCGGCCTTCTTCATCATTGCCGCCAACTCATTCATGCAGCACCCGGTTGGTGCCATCTACAACGCGGGAACCGGCCGGGCCGAGCTGACCAGCATCACCGAGCTCCTCACCAACAACACGGCCCTGGCCGCCGTTCCGCACACCGTCGCTGGAGCCTTGCTCACAGCAGGAACATTCGTCGCCGGCATCTGTGGCTGGTGGATGGTTCGCTCACATAAGCTCGGCACGCTGGAAGACGCGCGCACGATGTACCGGCCCGCCGCGATCGGCGCGTGTGCGGTCATGATCTTGTCCGGGGTCGGTCTGGCATTCACCGGCGACGTCCAGGGCAAGCTGATGTTCCAGCAGCAGCCCATGAAGATGGCCTCGGCCGAATCCCTTTGTTACACCGAGAAAGACCCCAAGTTCTCGGTGTTGACCGTGGGCACTCACAACAACTGCGCCAGCGTCGTACACGCCATCTCCGTTCCCTATGTCCTGCCGTTCCTGGCCGAGGGAAAGTTCAGCGACGTCACCCTCAAGGGCGTGGAAGACCTGCAGAAGGAATACGAGCAGAAATTCGGTCCGCGTAACTATCGCCCGAATCTCTTTGTCACCTACTGGGCCTTTCGCGCGATGATCGGGCTGGCCGCGGGATCCGCCGTGCTGGCATTGGCCGGACTCTGGGTCACCCGGCGCGGACGGATCCCGAATCAGCGTTGGTTCGCCTGGCTGTCAATCTTGGCCATTCCGACCCCCTTCCTGGCCAACAGCGCCGGGTGGGTGTTCACCGAGATGGGGCGACAACCCTGGGTGGTTGCCCCCAATCCCACAGGGGTGGAACAGATCCGGCTTACCGTAGATATGGCGGTCTCTCACCATTCCGCGGCGACGGTATGGCTGTCCCTCATCACATTCACCCTGCTCTACGGTTCGCTGGGCGTGGTGTGGTTCTGGCTCATCCGCCGTTACACCATCGAAGGGCCCCTCGAACACGACACCGAGCCCGCCGCACCGGTCACCGATGACGACAGCCTCAAACCGCTGTCCTTCGCCTACTAGCCCAACCCGTCGCGTAAGGAGGTTCCGAACATGAATCCGACAACATTGCAACAGTTCTGGTTCATCGTCGTGGCGGCGCTGTTTCTCGGCTTCCTCGTACTCGAAGGTTTTGACTTCGGTGTCGGAATGCTCATGCACCCGCTCGGCCGCGGTGACGATCGTCGGCGACGGGCCGTCCTGAACACCATCGGGCCGGTATGGGACGGCAACGAGGTCTGGCTCATCACCGCGGGCGGCGCGATGTTCGCGGCCTTTCCGGACTGGTATGCCACGGTGTTCTCCGGCCTTTACCTTCCGCTGCTGCTCATTCTTGTGGCCATGATCGTCCGGATCGTCGCCATCGAATGGCGGGGAAAGATCAACGACCCCCGCTGGCGTGCTCGCTGTGACCTGGGGATAGCCATCGGATCCTGGATACCCGCCCTGCTGTGGGGTGTCGCGTTCTCGTCCCTGCTCGCCGGGCTTCCGGTGGACAGCGCCAAGCAGCTCACCTTGACCCTCGGCGATGTATTCAGGCCGTATGTTCTGCTCGGTGGCCTGGTTTTCGTGGGGCTCTTCGCTTTTCACGGTGCCCTGTTCATCTCGCTCAAGACCGCGGGCGCGGTCCGCGAGGACGCTGTCTCGGTAGCGCGCACCTTGGCGATTCCCGTGATTGTCGCGGCCGGTGGATATGGATTATGGACACAGCTCGCGTACGGCAAGAGTTGGACGTGGATCGCGCTCGCGATCGCCGCACTGTCGCTGGTGGGTGCGGCAGCCGCTTCGCGAATTTCTCGTGACGGCTGGGCCTTTGCCTGCACCTGCCTGACGGTGGTCGCAGTAGTCACCCTGTTATTCGGCTCCCTCTACCCCAATCTCATTGTCTCCAGCCTGGATCCGGCCTACAACCTGACGGTGACATCCGCATCCTCAAGCCCGTACACGCTCCGGATCATGAGCTGGGCGGCGGCCCTCACAGCTCCCGTGGTGCTGATCTACCAAGGCTGGACCTATTGGGTGTTCCGGCAGCGCATCTCGGCCGACCAGATTCCCGACTCGGTCGGGCTACCCGTGCGATGACGACATCGCGCAGTGCCCCGGTCGATCCACGACTGTGGCGCCGCAGCGCCCCCGCCCGCCGCTACCTGATCCTGACGGTGCTGTGCGAGCTGGTGATGACGGCATGCACGCTCGCGATCGCGGTGGTGCTGGCGCATGCCCTCGCCCGGCTCATCACCGATCCGGCGTCTCGTGACATGGCCCAGATGGGGCAACCACTCATTGTCCTCGTCGTGCTCTGGACTATTTGTGCCGCGGCGCAGGGTGTGCAGACCCGATTCAGCGAGCGGGGCGCGACCGGCGTCATCGCCGACCTCGACGACCAGCTGTTGTCGACGATGGCCCAGGCACAGCCGCGTGAGCTGGAGCGTTGCCGGGACGCAGCCACGACGGTATTGACCCGGGGACTGGACGACCTGCGCCCCTACTTCGCCGGATACCTGCCCGCAGTCCTCAGCGCCGCCATCGTGACACCCGCCGCCGCTGTGGTGATCGCCCTGTCCGATATCCAATCGGCCATCATTGTCGCGATCACCCTGCCGCTCATACCGATCTTCATGATTCTCATCGGCCTGCTCACCCGGGATCGTGCAGAGGCGGCGCTGAACGCCTCGACCGCCGTCACCGGTCAGATTCTCGATGTGATTGCAGGCATCCCGACCCTGCGTGCGCTCGGGCGCACCGCGACGCCGTTGCGCCGGATCACCGAACTCGGTGCCTCGCAGCGCCGTTCCGTCATGGCCACGTTACGGGTGGCGTTCCTGTCGGCGATGGTGCTCGAAATGATCGCGACCCTCAGCGTGGCGCTGATCGCGGTGAGCATCGGCATGCGTTTGGTCTTCGGACACCTCGATCTCACCACCGCGCTGACGGTGCTGATACTGGCGCCCGAGGTGTACTGGCCGTTGCGGCGCGTCGGCATCCAGTTCCACAGCGCCGCCGATGGTAAGGCCGCTGCGGACAAGGCGTTTGAACTCCTGGACACCATCGGTCTTCCGGACGCCGCTGGCGGAACGGTCGCTCCACGCCGGCATCCGCTCATCGAGCTGCGTGCCATCAGCGTGGCTGACCGAAGCGGCTATGCACCATGGGAATTGACCGCGACCATCCGCCCCCGTGCCGTCACGGTACTCACCGGCCACAACGGTGCCGGAAAGTCGACGGTGCTACACGCGATTACCGGCCTGACCACACCCGCGCAGGGCGAGGTACTTGTGGACGGAGTGTCACTTGACCAGATCCAGCGCGATATGTGGTGGTCGATGATCGGATGGCTGCCGCAACGCCCAGTGCTGATACCCGGCACAGTGCGCGAGAATCTCGAATTGTTCGGGGCGCTGGACGATCTCGAATCCGCCCTTGCCGACAGCCAGTTCGATAGCACACTGGCGACACTGCGAGACGGATTGGATACCCGCCTTGGTGCAGGCGGCGCCGGGCTGTCGCTGGGTGAACGACAGCGGTTGTGCCTGGCTCGTGCGCTCGGTACCAATCGGCAGATCCTTTTACTCGATGAACCCACGGCACACCTTGACGCCGATACCGAGGCCTGCGTGCTGGCCGCGCTGGTGGCCCGCGCGCGCCGCGGCGCCTCGGTGGTGCTGGTGGGCCATCGAGCGCCCGTGCTGGCCGCCGCCGACGAAGTGTTCACCGTGCAGGCAAGACATGCCGCGCACCTCTGATCCGTTACGGCACTGGCTGATCGCACTGCGGGTACGGCCACTACGACTGACGCTCGCCGTGACATATGGCGTCTTGGCCTTGGGCAGTGCACTGGCGCTGGCCGGTTTGTCGGCGTGGTTGATCACCCGGGCCTGGCAGATGCCACCGGTCCTCGATCTGTCCGTAGCCGTTGTTACGGTGCGCGCACTGGGCATTTCGCGTGGCATCTGGCGGTACTGCGAACGGCTCGCCGGTCACGACATCGCACTACGGGGTGCAGGCACCGTCCGCGCGGATGTGTACGCACGTCTGGTCGGCGGCTCGGCCGGACAGCTGCGCAAGGGCGCGGTGCTCGATCGTATTGGCGCAGACATCGATGAGCTGGCCGAGACAGTCGTACGCAGCGTCATCCCGGTCGCGGTGGCCGGGGTGCTCGGGGTCGCGGCCATAGCGGCGGTCGCGCTGATATCGATACCTGCGGCGGCCATCTTGGCGGGTGCCCTCCTGGTTGCCGACGTGCTGGCACCGGTGTTGGCGGCTCGCGCATCCAGTGCACGGGAGACACACGGCGCCCGGGCTCGTGCCTTGCAGGCCGAGACGACGGTCGAGATCCTCGATCATGCTCCGGAACTGCGGGTCGGAGGCCTTCTCCCCCGTCAGCTTGACGTGGCGCGCCAGCGCCGCAGGGACTGGGCCACGGCCCAGGACGCCGCCGCCGCTCCTGCCGCATGGTCGGTGGCGGCACCCACCCTGGCCATGGGAGCCGCGGTGGTCGGAGCCTTGGCGGCGGCGGTCGAGCTTGCCGGGCATATCGCGCCCACGACCCTCGCCATTCTGGTGTTGTTGCCGCTGGCCGCCTTCGAGGCCTCCACTGCGCTGCCCGCTGCGGCCATCGGGTTCGCCCGTTCGCGCGCATCGGCGCGAAACCTCCACGAGCTGGCGGCCGCAGAGATCGACGCTCCCGCGCCCGTGGATGTGATGCCGAAGATCGACAAGGCGGGCGTGTCGCTTGAATGCGCCGAACTATGCTGGCGGACCGGATATTCGACATCCGGGCCACTGACGTTCCAGCTGGCGGCGGGTGCGCGGATGGCGATCACCGGTGCCAGCGGCATCGGCAAGACATCGCTGCTGACGACACTCGCCGGGTTGGCATCACCGGCCTCTGGTGCCGTTCGGATCGAGGGCGATGCACTCGAGGGCATTGCGCCTGCCCAGTTGCCCTCGCTGATCAGGTTTTTCGCCGAGGATGCGCACCTGTTCGCCACCACGGTGCGCGACAATCTTCTCATCGCTCGGGGTGATGCGACCGATGGCGAACTGGTGGACGCGTTGTCCGAGGTCGGCCTCGGACCCTGGGTCGAGTCGTTGCCGCACGCACTGGACACGGTGTTGACCGCAGGATCGGCCTCGGTATCGGGCGGCCAACGCAGACGGCTCCTGCTCGCCCGGGCGCTGTTGTCCAAGGTGCCTGTGCTGCTGCTGGACGAACCCACCGAACATCTCGATGGACACGCCGCCGAGACGTTCCTGCGGGAGTTACTGGACCCCAAGAGCTCACTGCTGGCGGGACGGACGGTCCTGGTGGCGACCCACCATCTACCCGATTCAGTGGACTGCCCGCGCATCCAACTCGGCGATACAGTGCAGGTATGACGGAAACGCCGCCCCCGCCTTACCACCCGTACCAGCCGCCCGGCGGGTACCCGCCGGCTCCGTACCCTTACCCCTACGGGGCGCCCGGAATGCCGGTTCCCCCACCGGCTCCCAAGAATGGCTTCGGCGTGGGTGCACTGGTCGCCGGAATCATTGCCATTCTCTTGTCGTGCACCGTTTTCGGCGGATTTCTGGGGGGACTCGTCGCAGTGGTGCTCGGTATCCTGGGCGTGCGCAGGGTCAAGCGTGCGGAGGCCAACAACCGGGGTGTGGCGATCTCGGGCATCGCGCTCGGGAGCCTGGCGATACTGCTGTCCACGCTGATCCTCGTGTTCACCCTGATTTTCATGAAGTCAGCCGGTCTGACCGACTTCATCACGTGCATCTCGGATGCGAAGAGCGATCAAGCCAAGGCCACCCAGTGCCAGAACGATTTCGAGAAACGAATGAACCAGAAGGCCGGTACCCCGGCCACCTGATCGCTACGTGACGGGCGGATCGGCCGGCAGCAGATGCTCGCCGCCACGATCCGTGGCCAGGCTGAGCGAAGAGATGTACTGCTTCTCACCGTCGGGACCGGGCTTGGCCGATGCGAGCATGTCGGGACGCTCGAACTCGATCCCGCTGACCGCACAACGAAGCAACTCATCCGAAGGGTTTCCGTACTCGTCGTACATCGGGAGGTCGATACCGTCATCGGTGCGACGCAGGTAGTATTTACCGCGCGTTGCCACCGCGAGGACCGGCGGCAGCACAAAGGCGATCACGACTGCCACGATCGGCGAGTAGGGACGGATCGCCTCTCCGAACACTCCGAAGAAGACCAGGATCGAGATGCCCGCCGAGAGCAGCATCGAGACGAATCCGACCGGATTGACGTTGTAGAGCATGCCGCGCCGGAACTCGGGTTCCATGGGTGAGATCTTCAGAACGTACTTGTTGATCGCGATATCGGTCGCCACCGTCACCACCCAGGCCATACCGCAGTTGGCGTAGAAGCCGAGGATGGTGTTCAGGAAGTCGAACATGTTGGCTTCCATCAGCACCAGCGCGATCACCAGGTTGAACAGCACGAAAATCAACCGGCCCGGGTAGTGCTTGGTGATGCGGGTGAACGAATTGGTCCAGGCCAGCGAGCCCGAGTAGGCGTTGGTGACATTGATCTTGATCTGGCTGATCACCACCAGAATTACCGCCAGCGTGATGGCCAGCCAGTGCGGCATCATGTTCTGGTAGATCTCCAGGAACTGGTGCACAGGCTGGTTGGCCACCGCGGCACCGCCTGCCACGTTGGCGATCAGATACACCGCCAGGAAGAGCCCGATCACCTGCTTGATGGCCCCGAACAGGACCCATCCGGGCCCCGCCAACAACATCGCCGTCCACCAGCGGCGGCTGTTCTCGGGCGTCTTGGGCGGCATGAACCGCAGATAGTCGATCTGTTCGGCGATCTGCGCTATCAGGGACAGGCACACACCGGCGGCGAGCATGATCGACCCCAGGTTGACCCCCTGTGCCTCCTTGCCTCCGTATGCGAAGAACGTTCCGATCGAATCCGGGTGGCGCACCACGAGATACACGAAGGGGATGACCATCATGACGAGCCACAACGGAGTGGTCCACACCTGGAGCACCGACAGCGCCTTCATCCCGTAGATAACCAGCGGGATGATGATGATGGTGGACGCCGCATACCCGATGGGTAGCGGCACGCCGAGCCCGAGTTTGAGGCCCTGGGCCATGATCGAGCCCTCGAGCGCAAAGAATATGAACGTGAACGTCGCATAGATGATATTCGTGACGATGCTGCCGTAGTAGCCGAATCCGCTTCCGCGCGTGATCAAATCGAGATCGATGTTGTACCGGGCCGCGTAGTAGGACACCGGGATTCCAGTCAGGATGATGATGACCGCGAAAACCCCTATGCCCCACAGCGCATTTCCGGTGCCGTAGGAGATTCCAATGTTGGCACCGATCGCGAAGTCCGCCAGATAGGCGATACCGCCGAGAGCGGTCACCCCCACCACCGCCGGGCTCCACCGGCGGAAACGCCGAGGAGCGAAGCGAAGGGTGTAGTCCTCCAATGTCTCCCGCAGGGCCGCGCTCTCCGCGACATCGTGGGTGGACGGAGCAGACGAAACGGGTGCGGATGCAGTCGTATCGAGAGTGTCGGTCACGCGGACAGCCTGTCGATCGCCCAAGTCGTGCGCGTTTTCCCAACGTTAATGTCCTGTTACGCAGGCGCCTCAGCTGGTGTTTTGGGGGCGCAACCGTGGGCTGAATTCCAGGCTCAGCAACGCGAATCCGACCAGCGGCACCGTGGACATCTGCACGAGCACGTAGCGCCGGTCACCCAGCGCATGGAATTTGCGCAAGTAACGGTATAAAGACTCCAGGGCGATCAGCGGGTCGAGCACGTGAATCGCCGAGTAGCAGAGCTCCTGGACCCGGGTGCGGTCCTTGTCGGCGAAGATCTCCGGGAATGCCGCGAACGCCAGGGACAGGCGGCGGGCTCCTTCTGTCTTCGCGACCGCGATCATGTCAATGGTCAGTCGCTCGTCGATGCCGTTGGGCGCACCGGGGCGCCGCCACGGCACGTCGAGCGAGACATCGGTACCGCCCCCGGTGGTGGCGTATCGGTGAAATCCTTGCACCACACCAAGATTGTCGCGCGCAATGATCAACCGGATGCCGGGATAGCGGCCGAGCAGCGCGCCGTCGAGGATCATGGAGAACCCGCGCTCGAATCGACCTCCGTGCGAAAGTTCCATCACCTGTTGAAGTTCGGTGCGCAGTGCACCACCTAGGCAGCGCTCGTCGACGATCTCGGTGGTGACCCCCGAGTTGTGTGTGCGCTGCATGCCTTGGCGCAAGTTCCGATACTGACGACCCACCATGTCGAAGGTCTGCACGTCGACAACCACATCGCGGCCCACCGCGACGGCGTGCAACGGATGGCCCACGGCACGCAGGTCGCTCCAGAGCGGCAGGCGGCGTTCACTGCACCCCAGGACAGCGATCCGCCAGCCGTGAGAGCGACACATCGCCGCAAATTCTCGTACCAGGGAGGGAAACCCGGCTTCGTCTCCGATCGGATCTCCCCCGACCACGGCGAAACCGGCGCGTGTCCGATACCCGATTGCCGCGGTGCGATCGGTGTTGAAGTAGTAGGACTTGAGCGAGTGCATGGCAAAGGCGGCCAACGGGTCGTCGCTGGTCCTGGCGACCAGGGCGCCGATCTGGGCCAACGCTTCGGGCTGTGCCGGCGCCGATGTCGGCCACATCAGGATGAGTCCGGCGGCGATCACCAGCGCATCGCCGGTGCGCTCGAACTGCAGGATGCTGGCCCCCAGCGCGATCAGCACGGCCGCCCCCGCCCATGCCGCGTGACCGTAGGTGACCGGTCGGCCCAGGAAGATGCCGCGGGCGATGAACCCGACGCAGAACAGAACGGTGAGGGGCCAAAGGATTTCGTCGAAGTCGGGTTGCACCGGATATCCGGAATGGGCAACCAACAACACCAGCCATCCCGCGACAAACAACACCGCGGCGGCGCTTACGAAGCGCGCACGCCGCGAATCACTTTGCACTGCAATGCGTTCGGCAATACGCACATGAGTGGTAACGGCTGACGGCTCGAGCATTCCGCCACCTCCCACAGTCGCCCTACACGGACCTTAAGGATACTCCCGTGGCTACCAGCGGTCGGAGGGATTGCTCTTCCCGATGGCAAACCAGAGTATGGGGCCGAAGATCGGGAATACCAGCACGATGATGGCCCACGGTAGCTTCTCGCCGTTGGGCTTCACCGGGTCTTTGATGATGGAAATGATGGTGACAACAGTGAGAACCAGCACCAGCAGAGAAATGATTCGAATCATGACCGCCCCGGGAAGTATTTGACAATGCCTTCCTGGATAGTACTAGCCAGCAACGCTCCTGCGCGATCGAAATAGCGTCCCGCCCCCATTCCGCGGCCTGCCGAGGCAACTGGCGACTCGGTGGCATAGAGCACCCAGTCATCGAAGCGCAGCGGACGGTGAAACCACACGCTGTGGTTGATGGTGGCCGCGAATATCCGGTCATAACCCCAGGACAGCCCGTGGGTGGTGATGATCGAATCCAACACCGTGGTGTCCGATGAGTAGACCAGTGCCGCACTGTGTAGCACCGGGTCATCGGGCAGCGGCGAATGAGTCTTCATCCACACCCGATTATGTTCCAGCCGTTCAGATTTCGACTTGAGCACCCACGCGGGGTCGTTGTCGTAGCGCCATTCGATGGGTTTCAGGGCAGCCACGAACATCGGCACCGTCTCCTCGTAACCGACCAGGTGCTCGTCGATGCTCGGCAGCGTTTCCGGGTCGGCCACCGCCGGCGGCTTCACCGCATGTTCGAGCCCCGGAGAGTCCTTCAGATACGACACCAACGCAGAGGACAGCAAGAGGTCACCCTGGACCGCGTCAACGCGGCGATTGGCGAAACTACGCTCGTCTCGCAACCGCAGCACCCGGAATTCGATGTCCTGCGTCGGATCACCGCCGTTGATGAAATGGGTCGAGACGGCCGCCAACGACAGCTTCTCCGAGACGGTACGGCCGGAGGCCACGACAGACTGTGCCATCAGCTGACCGCCGAAGGTGCGGGGCGGATTGACGGTGGGGTGACCGCCGACGAACAGGTCGGTCTCGGGGTTCTTCAGCTCCAGCAGCGCGAGTAGCTGTGCGAAATCAGGTGCGTTGCTGATGCTGATCCTCTTCCTTAGTGGTCGTCCTCGCCGATCCGGTGCACGTGGATCAGATTGGTCGAGCCTACTGTCCCCGGTGGAGCACCCGCGACGATCACCACGAGATCGCCTCGCTGATAGCGCTCCATGGCCAGCAATGCCGTATCCACCTGTTGGATCATGCCGTCGGTGGTATCCATCACCGGGACGATGAAGGTTTCGGTTCCCCAGGTGAGCGCCAGCTGGCTACGTACCTCGGGCAGCGGAGTGAAGGCCAGCACCGGCAGTGGGGTGTGTAGCCGAGCAAGCCGCCGCACCGTGTCACCGGACTGCGTGAATGCCACGAGCGCCTTTGCGTTCAGACGTTCGCCGATATCGCGCGCGGCGTACGAAATGACGCCGCGTTTCGTACGTGGCACGTGAGTCAACGGCGGTGCGCTGACCGAATGGCTCTCGATCGCAGACACGATGCGGGCCATCGTGCGCACTGCCTCCATGGGGTACTTGCCGACCGAGGTCTCCCCCGACAGCATCACGGCATCCGCGCCATCGAGGACCGCGTTGGCGACATCGGAGGCCTCGGCACGCGTCGGCCGCGAGTTCTCGATCATCGACTCGAGCATCTGGGTCGCCACGATGACCGGGCGGGCGTTTTCGCGCGCGATCTGTATCGCGCGCTTCTGCACAATCGGCACGTCTTCGAGCGGCAGTTCGACGCCGAGGTCACCCCGGGCGACCATGATCGCGTCGAATGCCAGCACGATGGCCTCAAGGTGGGCAACGCCCTCGGGCTTCTCCAACTTGGCGATCACCGGTACGCGACGTCCGACGCGGTCCATGATGGCGTGCACCAGTTCCACATCCCCGGGTGACCGTACAAACGACAGCGCGATGAGGTCCACCCCGAGGCGCAGCGCGAATTCGAGGTCCGCGATGTCCTTCTCGGACAGGGCGGGCACCGAAACGTTCATCCCGGGTAGCGACAAGCCTTTGTTATTGCTGACCGGACCGCCCTCGGTGACCAGGCACACCACGTCATTGCCTTCGATGGCCTCGACGGTCAACCCGACCTTGCCGTCATCGACCAGAAGCCTGTCGCCAACGGCGGCGTCGGCAGCCAACTGCTTGTACGTGGTGGAGACCCGATCCGGGGTTCCCACGACGTCCTCGACGGTGATCCTGACCTGTTCGCCCGTCGCCCAGTGAGCGGACCCGGTGGCGAACCGGCCCAGCCGGATCTTGGGACCCTGCAGGTCCGCGAGGACGCCGACCGCTCGCCCGGACTCATCGGATGCCTTACGGACCCAGCGGTAGTTCTGCTCATGGTCGGCGTGCTCGCCGTGGCTGAAGTTGAGTCGCGCGACATCCATCCCGGATTCGACGAGCTCGCGCACAAGCTCAGCGGAACCGGTCGCAGGACCAAGGGTGCAAACAATCTTTCCGCGTCTCGTCACGACTTTTGAGCATAGTCGTGGTGGTACCTACTCACGAGTCAGTGCGGGCACGATTCACTCAGCGGTTACCTTGACCGGTTTACGTTGTCAGGAGGCCAATTTCAGACCGATGATGCCGGCGACGATCAATCCCAGGCTGAGTAGTCGCCAGACGTTGGCCGAATCGCCGAACAACACCATGCCCAGGATCGCGGTGCCGACAGCACCAACTCCCACCCAGATCGCGTATGCGGTGCCGACCGGCAGGCTCTTCATCGCGATGCCGAGCAGCGCGATGCTGATGATCATCGATCCCACGGTGCCGACCGTTGGCCACAGCCGCGTAAAACCCTCGGTGTATTTCAGGCCAATGGCCCAGCCCACCTCGAGCAGACCTGCCAGAAGAAGAACCAGCCAAACCATGAGAGATACCTCCACATTTCAGTGAGGCCGTCCCCTGGCGACGAATGACCGGGCCGTCCCGGTCATCACCATTGTCTCACACCCGCGGGGCTAGTCCCGAAGCTGGCGACCCGCCTTGTCGCTGACCTTGCCGCCGAAGATCAAGACAGCGTCGATGATCCCCCAGACAACTGCGACAACGCCAAACGTCACCAAGCCGATCAGCAGCTGGACAACGCCCAGCAGGGTCTGGCCCAGGTAGATCCGGCCGAAGCCCAGGAATCCGACCAGGCCCAGCAGTTGCAACAGGCCGGCGACCAGCTTCGACTTATCGGAGTACGGCGCACCGGTGGCCGGGTCCCGTCCATAGGGGGCGGCGGGATCCACATACGGCGGCGGATACGGAAGGCCAGGCGGTGGGGGCACCGGCGGAGGTGTTCCGAAAGGAGGCGGAGTGCTCTCGGTCATTTCTCCACAATGCCAGAGTTCTCACCGGATTCGTCGGCCGATTTATCCGCGGCGTCTTCCACCGGGTCTTTCGTGACGTCTTCTTTCGCCGCGTCCGAGTCTTCCGCGACCGACACTTCGGGAGACTCGTCGTCTTCGATCTGCGCCGGGGTACCGCCCAGGGTCGCCGGGTCCTCACGGCCCTTGGGGGCCAGCAGGATGTAGGCGATGGCGCCGAGGAACACCACCGTCGAGGTGAAGGAGTTGACCCGAATCCCGCCGAATTGCGTCGCCGGATCGACGCGCATCAACTCGACCCAGAAACGTCCCACGCAGTACGCCGCGACGTACATCGCGAACAGGCGCCCATGCCCGATCTTGAAGCGCCGATCGACGAAGATCAGCAGCGCGAAAACGAGGACGTTCCACAGCAATTCGTACAGAAAGGTGGGGTGAACGACCTGGGCGACCTCGCCGGTGGACACACCGTTGAGGTTGAGGACGTCAACCGCGCCGTCGGCCGAGCGGCGGTAGAACAGCTCCAGCCCCCACGGCAGCGTGGTGGGACCGCCGGTAAGCTCCTGGTTGAAGTAATTACCCAACCGGCCAATGGCCTGGGCCAGCACGATTCCGGGCGCGATCGCGTCGCCGAACGCGGGCAAGGAAATTCCCCGACGGCGACAGGCAATCCAGGCACCGACACCGCCGAGGGCGACGGCGCCCCAGATGCCGAGACCGCCTTCCCAGACCGCTATCGCCTTGCCCAGCCCCTTACCGTGCGGGCCGAAGTAGGTCTGCCAGTCGGTCATCACGTGATAGAGCCGTCCACCGACCAGCCCAAAAGGCACCGCCCACAACGCGATGTCGTAGATGACGCCGCGTTCGCCGCCGCGTTGCTCCCACCGGCGATCGCCGATGACCAGCGCGACGATGATGCCCGCGATGATGCACAGTGCGTAGGCGCGGATCGGGATCGGTCCCAGATGCCAAACCCCTTGGGGCGGGCTGGGGATGTATGCCAGATTCACGACTGTCACAGTGTTGTCCTTGTTGTCCCCGAGGTTGTCCCCGAGTTTGTGCTCGAGCCGATGCCCTGTCGCACTCCAGTAGCCAATTCTTCAGCCAGGGTACGCACGGCGGCTGCACCTTGGGGGGCGGCCGCCACCAGGGCCGAGCCGACGATGACACCGTCGGCGTACGCCGCGATCTCTGCGGCTTGCGCGCCCGATCGCACGCCAAGGCCGACACCCACCGGGATATCGGAGACTTCTCGAACCCTGCTCACCAGGGCGGGAGCAGCGTTCGAGACCGCATCGCGGGCGCCGGTGACACCCATCGTGGAGGCCGCGTAGACGAATCCCCGGCAGGCGCCGATCGTCATCTCCAGCCGCTCCGGCGTGGATGACGGCGCGACCAGGAAGATGCGATCGAGGTCGTGCGCGTCTGAGGCGGCGATCCAGTCCTGCGCCTCGTCGGGGATCAGATCGGGAGTGATGATCCCCAGGCCCCCCGCCGCCGCGAGGTCGCGCGCGAACGCGTCAACTCCATACCGCAGCACTGGATTCCAGTACGACATGACCACGGCGTGCCCGCCCGCGTCGGTGATGGCACGAACCGTGGTGAAGACGTCGGCTACCCGAACTCCGTTGGTGAGCGCGGTTTCCGCGGCGGCCGCGATCATCGGGCCGTCCATCATCGGGTCCGAGTAGGCGATCCCGACCTCGATGATGTCGCACCCACCCCGCACCAGCGTGGTCATGAGCTCGATCGAGGTGTCCAGGTCGGGATACCCGTTGGGCAGGTAACCGATCAACGCGGCACGCCCCTCGGCGCGGCAGTTGTTGAAGACTTCGGTCAGGCGGCCGGGCTGCGTCATGGCCTCGTTCCATCCTGGTCGGTGCCGTTCTTGTCCAAGAGGTCGAACCACTTGGCCGCGGTCTCTACGTCCTTGTCGCCGCGACCCGACAGGTTCACCACGATGAGCGCGCCTTCTCCCAGCTCGACCCCGAGTTGGAGTGCGCCCGCGACCGCATGCGCGGATTCGATCGCCGGGATGATTCCCTCGGCGCGAGAGAGCAGCAGGAAGGCATCCATGGCCTCGCTGTCGGTGACCGGACGGTAGTCGGCACGTCCGGTTTCACGCAGCCAGGCATGTTCTGGGCCCACCCCTGGGTAATCCAAACCCGCTGAGATCGAATGGGACTCGATGGTTTGACCGTCTTCGTCCTGTAGCAGGTAGGAGTAGGAACCTTGGAAGGCGCCCGGTGTTCCGCCGGTGAATGTGGCAGCGTGCCTTCCGGTTTCGACACCATCGCCGGCAGCCTCGTATCCGACCAACCGGACCGCCGGGTCGTCGATAAAGGCATGAAAGAGGCCGATCGCGTTCGATCCGCCGCCAACGCAGGCCACGACGGCGTCCGGCAATCTGCCCACCTGATCCAGTACCTGGGCCCGTGCCTCCATACCGATGATGCGCTGGAAATCGCGGACCATCACTGGGAAGGGATGGGGGCCGGCGGCGGTGCCGAAGCAGTAATAGGTGTTGTCCGCGTTGGTCACCCAGTCGCGCATGGCGTCGTTGATGGCGTCCTTCAGGGTTTTCGACCCGGACTCCACGGACACCACCGTCGATCCCAACAGCCGCATCCGCGCCACGTTGAGCGCCTGGCGTGCGGTGTCGACGGCACCCATGTAGATCACACATTCGAGACCAAGAAGCGCACACGCGGTAGCGGTGGCGACGCCGTGCTGCCCCGCGCCCGTTTCCGCGATGACACGGGTCTTGCCCATCCTCTTGGCAAGCAGGACCTGACCGAGAACGTTGTTGATCTTGTGGGAACCGGTGTGGTTCAGGTCTTCTCGCTTGAGCAGGATTCGCGCACCGCCCGCGTGGGTGCTGAGGCGCTCGGCCTCGTACAGCGGCGACGGACGGCCCACGTAATGGGTCTGCAACCGGTCTAGCTCGTCGAGGAAGGAGCGATCGGATCTGACCTTCTCGTACGCGGCGGTGACTTCCTCGATGACGGCCATCAGCGCCTCGGCCACATAGCGGCCGCCGTACGGACCGAAATGTCCGCGACCATCGGGATCGTGTGCCGTGGTCTCGGCGATCGCAGCGCTCATCTGCGGTAGGCCGGTGTTCTTCATGGTGGATGAGCCGCTTGCGCGAAGACCGTCAGGCTTGGATGAGCCGCCTGCGTGAAGTCCGTCAGACATCGACTAGCGAGCCGGTTTGGGGCAGGACGGGTGCGTGCCCGCAGTCACCAAATCGGCGACGGCTCCCCGCGGATCGCCGCTGGTAACCAATCCCTCACCTACCAGGACGGCGTCGGCTCCGGCGCCGGCGTAGGCCAGCAGGTCGGCGGTCCCGCGAATCCCGGACTCGGCGATACGGATCACGCCACTGGGCAATCCGGGCGCAATGCGCGAGAAGCAATCCCGGTCGATTTCAAGAGTTTTCAGGTCGCGCGCGTTGACACCGATGACGGACGCACCGGCAGATAGCGCACGATCGGCCTCTTCCTCGGTGTGCACTTCGACCAGCGCGGTCATCCCGAGGGACTCGGTGCGGTCGAGCAGGGAAACAAGTGTGTTCTGTTCGAGCGCCGCGACGATCAGCAGGATCAGGTCGGCGCCGTGCGCACGCGCCTCGTGGATCTGATAGGGGCCGACCACAAAGTCCTTGCGCAGCACCGGAACTGATACGGCGGCGCGTACCGAGTCGAGATCATCGAGGCTTCCATGGAACCGTCGCCCCTCGGTGAGCACGCTGATGATCCGCGCTCCCCCGTCCTCGTAGGCCTTGGCAAGCTCGGCAGGATCGCTGATATCCGCGAGCGCACCACGCGACGGACTGGCCCGTTTCACCTCGGCGATCACGGCGATACCCGGCACGCGCAGGGCGGCCATGACATCGAGTGGCTTGGGCGCGGCTTTGGCCGCTGCCTTCACCGTGGCGAGATCGACAACGGCTTCGCGAGCCGCGACATCAGCACGCACGCCATCGAGGATCGAATCGAGTACGGTTCCCGAACTCATGACCTCGACGATTCCCTTCTTGCGGCGCCCCCGCGCCTGCGCACTCGAACTTCACAGAAGGGTAGCCGCTGAGGGGCCACACAAGAAAACCGGGTCAGGTAGGGCCGGATGAACCCTCTGCCGGACCGAGGGTGGGGTCGTTCCCGCCATCCAAGCTGTCCCACATCACCCGCTCGCTCTGCTTCTTATCTGCCGGATCTGTGCTGTCAGTGCGCCGGACGGCCGGGGTCTGGTACTTGGTGTCCACGGCTCCCTGTGCAGCCCGCAGCAGCGTTATGGCGGCCAGCACCGCCACCACGGCGGCAATGACCGTGATCGTGGCTCCGCCGGAGAGCCGATCGGCGCCGACCAGGGTGGATACCGGAACGTTCTTGACCTCCGCAGCACGCGGTCCGGCGTCGCGAATCGCCCAGAGGCTGACGCCGAGATAGGCCGCGCCGGCTCCGATAGTCGCCACGAGGACGGCCAAGATCCGCAGCGCCCAGCCGCGGATGGCAAGGGTGGCGATGGCCGCCGCGACCAGGGCGACAGCCAGCGGAAACAGGGCCGCCGACCAGTCGGCGCCCGACACCAGAATCGTGCGGGGCTCACCCAAACCGTCGAACGACCTCAGGCGGACCCAGGTGAGCTTCGAGGCCCCCCACAGCCCACCTGCTGCGATGAGGAGCAGTCCGGCACCCCGGAGGAGACGCTTCCGGCCCGGATTGCGCTGGGCCGGATCAGACATCCGCGGCGCCCGTGAGGGTTTCGGCCGCGGCAATGGCGTTGAGCACCGCGGTGGCCTTGTTCCGGGCCTCGTTGTATTCGTACTCGCCTGTGGAGTCGGCCACCACGCCACCGCCGGCCTGCACGTAGGCACGACCGTCTTTGAACAGAGCGGTGCGGATCGCGATGGCGAAATCGGCATTTCCGGCGAAGTCCAGGTATCCCAGCACTCCCCCGTAGAGTCCGCGGCGAGTGAGCTCGACTTCCTCGATGAGCTCCATGGCACGCACCTTTGGCGCACCGGACAGCGTTCCCGCGGGGAAGCATGCGGTGATCGCATCCAGTGCGGTCTTGCCGTCCGCGAGCGATCCAGACACCGTCGACACCAAGTGCATGACGTGGCTGTAGCGCTCGATGTGGCTGTAATCGCTGACCTTCACGGTGCCCGGGGTGCAGACGCGTCCAAGGTCGTTGCGGCCCAGATCGACCAGCATGAGGTGCTCAGAGAGTTCCTTCTCGTCCGCGAGCAGATCCTTGGCCAGCAGGGTGTCTTCCTCGTCGGTGGCGCCGCGCCAACGCGTTCCGGCGATCGGATGGGTGGTGGCGAGTCCGTCCTTGACCGTAACGAGCGCCTCCGGACTCGATCCGACCACCGAAAATGCCGTCCCGCCATCGGAATCCGGGGCGTGAAGCAGATACATGTAGGGGCTGGGGTTGGTGACCCGCAGGATCCGGTACACCTCCAGCGGGTCGACATCGGTCTCCATTTCGAAGCGCATGCTCGGCACCACCTGGAATGCCTCGCCTGCTTCGATATCGCCGACCAGCTTGTCGACGATCGCGCTGTACTCCTGGACGGTGCGCTGGCTGCGATACACGGGTGCCGGGCGGTCGAAGTGGGCGACCGTGGAGGGCAGTGGCTGACTCAGAGCCGCCGTCATGACGTCCAGCCGCGCGACCGCGCCGTCATAGGCCTCGGCCACACGTTCCGGGGTGTCATCCCAGTTGACCGCGTTGGCGATCAGCGTGATGGTGCCCTCGTGGTGGTCGACGGCGGCCATATCAGTGGCGAGTAGGAGCAACAGGTCCGGCAGACCCAGATCGTCGGTGGTCTGCTGCGGAAGTCGCTCCAGCCGACGCACGATGTCGTAGGCCAAGAAGCCGACCATGCCTCCGGACAGCGGCGGGAGGTCCGACAGCGCCTCGCCTGCCAGCAGGTCCATCGTGGCGCGAAGCGCGTCGAGCGGATCGCCACCGACGGGAGCTCCCTCGGGGGTGGCCCCCAGCCAGGCGGCATGGCCGTCCCGGACCGTCAGCGCCGAGGGGGATCCCGCGCCGATGAACGACCAGCGTGACCATGACCGCCCGTTCTCCGCCGATTCGAGCAGGAAGGTGCCCGGGCGGTTGGCGCCCAACTTGCGGTAGGCGGAGAGCGGAGTCTCACTGTCTGCCAGTACTTTTCGAGTCACTGGCACCACCCGATGTACCGCCGCCAGGGCGTTGAACTCTTCCCTGGTCGTGGTCGCGGCGCCACTGACGGTGCTATGCATGGACGCCATTCTCCCAGACCCCCGCCAGCCGATTAGGTCGCGTTGCCGACGCGGGCCAGCCCGACCGCGGTTCGCCTAGCCCTCGTAGGCCCGCAAGGACTCGACAAGTCGCTCCAGCCCGCCCACCACGGCGTCACGGTCATCGCCGAGTCCGGCCAAGGCCGCGGACTGGATAAGTAACCGCTCCGGGAAGTGCTCGTCAACCACTGCACGTCCGCTGTCGGTCATGCTGATGATGACCGCGCGCCGGTCGTTGACGCTGGCCTCCCGCGTGACATATCCACGCTCCTCGAGTTTGCGCAGCGTTCGGCTCACCCAAGCTTGTGAAACGCCGAGCTCTTCGGCGATGTGACGAGCGATGACGGGACCTTTGCGATATCGCAGCACGATGAGAATGTCGTGCTCGGGCTCCGGGATGGACGCGGAGGTGCACAAAGGTTCGATGGCGCGCGCGAGCAGACCTGAGGCACGCTTGAGCAAGCCGATGATCTCCATGGAGGCTGTGTCGAGATCGGGCCTGTTCTGCGACCAATCGCGCACAGTGATCGAACTCTCCTTGACCCCCATCGCGTCCCTTCTTGGATCCTCTCGACCGCGGGATGTGCACGTGCCGACCTAAGGCTATCGAACTCTGCGAGCCTTGCCCGCAAGCTCGGCAACATCGGCGACAACCGGACCGGCGCGGTGTACGTCACACCGACTAGACACTAATTACTTAACTTATATAGTATTTGTCACGCATCCGTTCAGGACTTTGCCTGCGCTCTGACGACAGATCCGGGAACGAGCGACGTGGAACGTCACCGGGTCAATGATGACCGACACATTCTTGCAGTAAGACATCAGTAACGCTGCGATGACGTGCCGCCATGTCCGCATGCCCGAAGGCCGCATATCAAGGACTGAAAGGGTTAGCCATGAGCATCTCCAGGAGCCGTCGCATACTCAACAAAGGCTGGTTGCCGCTCCTGTCCGTGGCGATACTCCTCACCGCAGGGCTGGCCATCAAGTTCGCACACGGGGTCTTCGGCTCACAGGACCGAACGCACAGCCCCGGCGGCAACTTCGCCGTCGTCCAATTCAATCCCAAGAACATCGTCTACGAAGTGTTCGGCGACTACGGCGGCTGGGCGCGGGTGAGCTATTGGGACACCAACAACAGACCGGTCGATATCCAGCCCACCGCATTGCCGTGGACGCACACGGAGACAACCGTGTTGACGACCGCGACCGGCGACATCACGGCACAGGTGGCGGGCCAAAATGTCGGCTGCCGCATCACCGTTGACGGACTCGTGCGCTCGGAGCACACCGCAACCGGCGAGCACGCCGGCGTCTGGTGCCAGGTGCTGTCCGCATGAGCACACATTCCACACAGAAACCATTCTTCGCCAGGACAATTCGGAAGTTCTCCATACTGGTGGTCCTTGCCTGGGCGGCGTTCACCGTCGTGATCAACACCGTGGTGCCGCAGCTCGAACCGGTCACCGACGCAAACCAGGGCCCACTGGTGCCGCTCGACGCGCCGTCATCCAGGGCACTGATTCACATTGGCGAATCGTTCCAGGAATCCGACAGCAACAGCCTGGCCATGGTCATCCTGGAGGGTGATCACAAGCTCAACGATGCCGATCACAAGTTCTATGACGTGCTGGCCAACAAGCTGGAGAGCGACAAGAAGCACGTCCAATACGTGATGAATCTGTGGGGTCAGGGCACCACCGCGGCGGGCGTGCAGAGCTCCGACGGGCAGGCCGCCTACACCCTCGTCCGGGTCGCGGGCGATCAGGGCTCGACGGTCTCCGATGAATCCATCCGTGCGGTCCGCGAGCTGGTCGCCGAGGTCCAGCCCCCCAACGGGGTCAAGGTGTACGTCTCCGGCTCGGCCCCGCTCTCCACGGACATGCTGCAGGTGGGCAACCAAAGCATGATCCGCCTGATGTACGTGACGATCGCCATCATCACCGTGATGCTGCTCATCGTCTACCGATCCGTCGCCACCGCCCTCTTGACGCTGTTGGTGGTGATGGTCGAGTTATCGTGTGGCCGTGGCGTTGTCGCATTCCTCGCCTATCACAAGCTCATCGGCATCTCGGTCTTCGCATCGAACATCCTGGTGTCGTTGATTCTCGGCGCCGGGACCGACTATGCGATCTTCTTGATCGGCAGGTATCAAGAGGCGCGCCATGCGGGCGAGGATCGGGAGACGGCGTATTACTCCGCGGTGAAGGGCGTCTCACACGTCATCCTCGGCTCCGGCCTGGCCATCGCGGGAGCGACGTTCTGCCTGCAGTTCACGCGCCTCAACTACTTCAACACCATGGGCATCCCGTGCGCAGCGGCGACGCTCGTCGCGGTGGCGGCTTCCCTCACCTTTGGGCCGGCGGTGCTGGCGCTGGGCAGCCGCTTCGGGGTTTTCGAACCGAAAGTCAAGGCAAGCGCCGGCATTTGGCGCAAGGTGGGCACCGTCACCGTGCGCTGGCCGGGGCGGATTCTCGTGGTGAGCAGCGTTGTGGTGTTGATCGGATCGATCACGCTGCCGTCGTACCGTCCCAACTACAACGACCGGATATACATCGCCGACGACGTCCCGGCGAATCAGGGATATGCCGCGGCGGACAGGCACTTTCCGGTGAGCAAGCTCAACAGCGACATGCTCATGATCGAATCCGACCACGACATGCGTAACTCGACGGACATGATCGCGCTGGACAAGGTGGCGCGCGAGGTGTTCCACACGCCCGGTGTCGCCATGATCCAAAGCGTCACCAGGCCGCTGGGCACCCCGCTGGAGCATTCGTCGTTCACATACACCATGGGAACGATGGGAACCAAGATCAACGAACTGATCCCATTCCTGACGGATCTCACCGACCGGTTCACACAGATGGCCGATATCACCGACCGGATGGCTGCCCTGATGCGCCAACAGCAGGAGCTCACCGGGCAGCAGGCAGGATCGGCGCACATCTCCCTCAAGGGCGCACAGGAGTTGAAAGACGTCACGGTCAGCATGCGGGACACCCTGGGCAATTTCGACGATCAGTTCCGGCCGCTGCGCAATTACTTCTACTGGGAACCGCACTGCGCCGATATCCCGATGTGCTGGGCGATGAGGTCGCTGTTCGATATGACCGACCAGGTCGATTCGATGACCGATGCGGTGGACGACAGCCTCAAGGCGGCGGTGATCCAGGATGCCGTCACTCCACAACTGGTCGAGGTGATTGGCAAGAGCGCTGCCGAACTGGACAACATGCGAAAGGTGGTGCTCACCGAGCAGAGCACCATGCGGCCGATGCTCACCCAGATGAATGAGTTGGGTCGCCAGATGATGGACCTCGGATACGCATTCGACAGTTCGAAGAACGACGAGTTCTTCTACCTGCCCCCCGACGCGTTCGACAATCCGTACTTCCAGATCGATCTGAAGTACTTCGTCTCACCGGACGGGAAGTCCGCCCGTTACATGATCTACCACGACGGTGAGGCACTGAGCGAGGAAGGCATCCAGCACGCGCAGGCCTATCTGCCCGCTGCCAAGGAGGCTCTCAAAGGAACGACCCTGGCCGGATCACGGGTCTATCTGGGCGGTGCCGCGGCGACGTACTGGGACATCCAGGACGCCACCAAGACCGATCTCCTGATTGCGGCGATTGCGGCGTTCGCGCTGATCTTCCTGGTCATGCTGTTGATCACCAGGAGCGTGGTGGCGGCACTGGTCATCATCGGCACGGTGGCGTTCTCCTACTCGGGCGCCTTCGGCCTGTCGGTTCTGGTCTGGCAGCACTTCCTCGGCATACCGCTGAGCTGGCTGAATCTGCCCATCACCTTCATCATCCTGGTGGCCGTGGGGTCGGACTACAACCTGCTGCTCATCGCCCGCTATCTGGAGGAGAGCAAAGCCGGGCTCAATACGGGCCTGATCCGTGCGGTGGCCAACTCCGGCAAGGTGGTCACCACCGCGGGCATCGTCTTCGCGACCACGATGATGGCCATGCTGTCCAGCGACCTGCTGTCGGTGGGCCAGCTTGGCTCCATCATCGGCCTGGGCCTGCTGCTGGACACGCTCATCGTGCGGTCGTTCATCACCCCTGCCATTGCCCGGCTGCTCGGGCCGTTGTTCTGGTGGCCCCGGGTGATCCGGTCACGCCCGCTACCTGCCCGCTGATGGCAGGGCACGCCTGGGACCGCATGTGCGGCCTGGGCGTGCCGTTCGCGGCAGTCGGGTGTTCGCAGGACGATGCACGCAGGTCGAGCCGGGAGTGTCGCGGAAACCTGTTGCGCCAGTGCAACTCCCAACGAAACTCCCACACCGCACCCCCGGGTAGGTACACCGTCACGTTCTTTGATGGCACGTCGCACCTCATCAGGTCGAGCACTTCTCAGACCGTCACTCTATCGAACACCAGTTCGATAGGTCAACGCCTCTAGCGTAAAGCGGTGGCTGACAAGTGCTTGTTTTGCGGGATTGTCTCCGGTGTCGTACCCGGCGTACGCGTCGCGGAGGACGCCAAAACCTATGCGTTCATGGACATCAACCCCGCCTCGGACGGACATCTCCTGGTGGTCCCGAAGCAGCACAGTAAGGACCTGCTCGAGATATCGGCCGATGATCTGAGCGCTGTCACGTTGACCGCCCAGCGGATCGCCAGAGCAGTCGTCACCGAGCTCGGGGCCGATGGCGTGAACCTCCTGAATTGCTGCGGCCCACACGCATGGCAGACGGAGTTCCATTTCCACCTCCACGTGATCCCCCGGTATGTCAACAAGTCCAAAGACCGGCTGGGACTGCCCTGGGCGCCCGGCGTCCGTGGTGACATGCACGCGATCACCGCCCTGGGAAACCGACTGTCGCACGCGCTGGCGTAGCGTTCGACTCATGAAACCTGGTGATCGTGTCGCGGACTTCGAACTTCCGGACCAGACCGGAACCACCCGCAGCCTCTCCGCGCTCCTGGCCGACGGACCCGTCGTGCTGTTCTTCTATCCCGCCGCGAACACGCCCGGCTGCACCGCCGAGGCCTGCCATTTCCGGGATTTGGCAAGCGAATTCAAGGACGTGGGCGCCTCTCGCGTCGGCATCAGTGTCGACTCGGTAGAAAAGCAGGCCGACTTCGCCGACAAGCGCAAGTTCGACTACCCACTGCTCTCGGACAAGGGCGGGGCGATCTCCACGGCATTTGGCGTCAAGCGCGGACTGCTGGGCAAGCTGGCGCCGGTCAAGCGGACCACGTTCATCATCGACACCGACAAGACGGTGCTCGAGGTGTTCGCCAGCGAGCTCAACATGAACGCGCACGCGGACAAGGCTCTAGAGTTCCTCCGCGCCCGCAAGTAGCACGCGCAACCTAACGCTCTTCACTCAAGAGTTCATCGGCGTCGAAGCAACTGTGGGCGCCGGTGTGGCAAGCCGGTCCGGTCTGGTCGACTTCGAGCACCAGCGTGTCGCCGTCACAGTCCAGCCGCACCGCGTGCACGTATTGGGTGTGACCCGACGTCTCGCCCTTGACCCACAGGCGCTGACGGGACCGCGAGAAGTAGGTACCGCGTCGCGTCTCAAGGGTCTGGGCCAGGGCCTCGTCGTTCATCCACGCCACCATCAACACCGTGCCCGTGCCGTGTTCCTGCACCACCGCGGTCACCAGGCCGGCAGAGTCACGTTTCAGACGGTCGGCAATGGCCGGATCGAGCTCGCTCATCGCACGGTGATCCCTTCTGCTGCCATGGCCGCTTTCACCTCGCCGATGGTCAGCTCCCGGAAATGAAAGACACTGGCCGCCAGCACCGCGTCCGCCCCGGCTTTGACTGCCGGCGCGAAGTGCGCGGCAGCGCCGGCCCCGCCACTAGCGATCACCGGAACGTCCACCGCCGCACGTGCCGCCGTGATCATCGGAAGATCGAACCCCGCCTTGGTGCCGTCCGCGTCCATGGAATTGAGCAGGATCTCCCCCACGCCCAATTCAGCCCCACGCGTTGCCCATTCGATGGCGTCGATCCCAGTGCCCGTGCGGCCGCCATGGGTCGTGACTTCCCATCCCGACGGCGTCGGTGGGTCACCCTCGCGGACCCGGCGCGCGTCCACACTCAGCACAATGCACTGCGATCCGAACCGCTGTGCCAGCTCTGCCAGCAGTTCGGGGCGCGCGATCGCCGCGGTGTTGACGCCCACCTTGTCCGCGCCGGCGCGCAGCAGCACGTTGACGTCTTCCACAGATCGCACACCGCCGCCCACCGTCAACGGAATGAATACCTGCTCGGCGGTGCGCCGCACCACATCCAGCATCGTTGCCCGGCCCGAGGACGAGGCCGTGACGTCAAGGAAGGTCAGTTCGTCCACGCCCTCGGCGTCATACGCCGCGGCCAGCTCCACAGGATCTCCTGCATCACGCAGGTTTTCGAAGTTCACGCCCTTGACCACTCGACCGTCGTCGACATCGAGGCAGGCGATGACACGGGTAGCAAGATTTGTCGCTCTTCGCGCAAGCTGGGGGTCCCTCCCGCTTGCGGGGGCCTCATCAATACTCATCGGTAGTCCTCCGGATCCCCCACCTCGGCCAGCACTTCCAGGATCTGCGCGTGCACGCCGGGCGCGGCTACCAGCACCGACGGCGATTCGGGGGTCCAAGGATTGCCGCGCAGGTCCGTCGCGTGACCGCCCGCGGCCTGCACCAGTGCGATACCGGCGGCGTGGTCCCACACGTGCGCGCCGAAACTCACCGCACCGCCGAGAATCCCGCCCGCGGTGAACGCCAAATCGATCCCGGTGCTGCCGTGCATGCGGAGTCGTGACGTGATGCGGCTCAGCTTCTCCAGCACTGTGAGCCGATAGCGCCCCGGTACCCGGCCCTTCCAGTCCACATTGAAGGTGCCCAGCCCCACCGCCACATCCGCGAGATCGACGCGGGGCAACGGCGCCATCGGCACGCCGTTACGCACCAGCGGACCACCCGCGAAGCCGGTGTACTTGTCCCCCATGAACGGCAACCAGGTCAGTCCGGCCACCGGTACTCCGTCGGAGAGCAGCCCCAGCAGAATTGCCGCCATCGGCGAACCTGCCGCGTAGTTCACGGTGCCGTCGATGGGGTCGACCACCCAGACCAGCCCGGAATCCACGGCCGGACCACCGAATTCCTCACCGTGCACGCCGATTCCGGTGCGCTCGGTGAGCGCCGCCACCACCATCCGTTCGATGGCGAGGTCCTCCTCGGTGGCGAAGTCCTTGCCGCCCTTGAAGACGACGCCATCGGCGCCGTGCCCGGCCACGAAACGCTGTGCCGCCACGTCCAGAATCGCGGACGCCTCAGAAATCAGCGCAGCCAGCTCCGTAGTCGTAGGCATGTCAGGAAACGGCAGCCAGAGCGTCGGGCAGGGTGAAACGGCCCGCGTAGAGGGCCTTTCCGACGATCGCGCCCTCGATGCCGGCCCCGGTCAGTTCTGCGATGGCACGCAGGTCATCAAGGCTCGAAACCCCGCCCGAGGCGATGACCGGTGCGTTCGCCACGCCCGCGACCTGTGCCAGCAGCTCGAGGTTCGGCCCGGTGAGGGTGCCATCCTTCGTGACGTCGGTAACCACATAACGCGAACACCCTTGTGAGCGCAGGCGTTCCAGCACCTCCCAGAGGTCGCCGCCGTCACTGACCCAGCCACGGCCGCGTAACCGGTGCTCGCCGTCGACGATCTGGACGTCGAGCCCCACCGCGACCCGCTCACCGTGCCGGGCGATCGCGGAAGCACACCACTCCGGATCTTCCAGTGCGGCAGTGCCGAGATTGACTCGGGCGCAACCGGTTGCGAGCGCTGCGGTCAACGATTCGTCGTCTCGGATGCCGCCGGAGAGCTCCACCTTCACATCGAGCTCGCCGACCACCTGTGCCAGCAGCTCGCGGTTGGAGCCGCGTCCGAAGGCGGCATCCAGGTCCACCAGGTGGACCCACTCGGCACCGTCGTTCTGCCATGCGAACGCCGCATCACGCGGTGAGCCGTAGGTGGTTTCGCTGCCTGCCTTGCCCTGGACGAGGCGCACGGCCTGGCCGTCGGCGACATCGACCGCTGGTAATAGAACGAGACTCAAGAGATTCCCTTCACCCAATTGCTCAACAACACGGCCCCCGCGTCACCACTCTTCTCCGGATGGAACTGCGTGGCAGCGAGTGCCCCATTCTCCACCGCCGCGATAAACGGCACATGATGGGTCGCCCATGTCACCAGTGGCTTCACGATCGGCGACTCGGCGGGCGTTTCCAGCTCCCACTTCTGCACCGCGTACGAGTGCACGAAGTAAAAACGTGTGTCGGCGTCCAGCCCGGCGAACAAGTCCGATCCGGTCGGCGCGTCGACAGTGTTCCAGCCCATGTGCGGGATCACCGGTGCGTCTAGACGGCTCACTACTCCCGGCCACTGACCGCATCCCTCGGCGTCCACACCGAATTCGATGCCGTGACTGAACAGGATCTGCATGCCGACGCAGATGCCCAGCACGGGGCGGCCGCCGGAGAGCCGTACGTCGATGATGCGCTCGCCGTCAATGCCGCGCAGCCCCTCCATGCACGCCGCAAAGGCGCCCACCCCGGGGACGACCAGACCGTCGGCATTGAGCGCCATATTGGCATCGGCTGTCACCGTGACGTCGGCGCCAACCCTTTCCAGCGCGCGCTGCGCGGATCTCAGATTGCCCGAACCGTAGTCGAGGACAACGACTTTGGGTCCGGCACCGGTCACAGGCTGCCCTTGGTCGACGGCACACCGGTGACTCGCGGATCGGGCTCGACGGCCTGGCGCAGCGCTCTGGCGACGGCCTTGTACTGGGCCTCGGTGATGTGGTGCGGATCGCGGCCGTACAGGGTGCGCACATGCAGCGCGATCCGCGCGTTGAGCGCCAACGATTCGAACACGTGCGCGTTGATGACGGTGTGGTACGGAACCGAAGAACCCGCGATCGTGGTGTGTAGCAGGTGATCAGGCTCGCCGGTGTGCACGCAGTACGGTCTGCCCGATACGTCCACCGCAGCATGGGCCAGGGTCTCGTCCATCGGGATGAAGGCATCCCCGAACCTGCGGATTCCCTTCTTGTCCCCCAGCGCCTCGGCGAGTGCCTGCCCGAGGGTGATGGCGGTGTCCTCCACGGTGTGGTGGGCCTCGATCTCGGTGTCACCCTTGGCGGTGATCTTCAGATCGAAACTGGCGTGCGTCCCCAACGCGGTGAGCATGTGGTCGAAGAACGGCACCCCGGTATCGATGTGCACCTGACCGGTACCATCCAGGTTCAGTTCCACCACGATGTCCGACTCACGGGTGGCCCGGGCCACTCGTGCCACCCGGTTCCACACGGATGCTGTCATGAGGGCGCACCTTTCTCTAGGTCCGTCGCGGCCAGTTTGTCGCTGACCTTCAAGAACACGTCATTCTCGCTCGCCAGCCCGATGGTGACGCGCAAATAGCCGTCAATGCCGACATCCCGGATGAGAACGCCGGCATCGAGATACCGCTGCCAGCTTGCCGCCGAATCGACAAATCTGCCGAATAGCACGAAGTTCGCGTCACTGGGGATCACCCGGAAACCGCTGGCCGACAAGGCCTCTGACACTCTGATGCGTTCGGCGACCAACGTTGCCACGCTACCGAGGGTCTCGGCGCGGTGTTTCACCGCGGCGCGAGCGGCGGCCTGGGTGAGCACCGAGAGGTGGTACGGCAATCGCACCAGGAGCAGTGCGTCGATAACCGCCGGCGCCGCTACCAGGTATCCAAGCCGCCCGCCCGCGAAGGCGAAGGCCTTACTCATGGTGCGGCTCACGATCAGCTTCGCCGGATACTCGTCCACAAGCGTGATTCCACTCGGTGCCGCCGAGAATTCGCCGTATGCCTCATCCAGGATCACAACTCCGGGAGCCGCGTCAAGGATCTGACGCAGGTCCTCCAACGGCACCGACTGCCCTGTCGGGTTGTTGGGGCTCGTCACGAAGACGACATCTGGCCGACGCTCCCCAATCGCCGCGACCGCCGTGCGGATATCCAGCGAGAAATCCTCCGAACGCCGGGCCTGCAGCCATTCGGTCTGGGTTCCGTCGGAAATGATCGGGTGCATCGAGTAGGACGGTGTGAACCCCAGCGCGCTGCGCCCCGGCCCGCCGAAAGCCTGCAGCAGCTGCTGCAGTATTTCGTTGGAACCATTTGCTGCCCATACATTCTCGGCGCCCACGGATACGCCCGTCTGCTCCGTCAGGTATGCCGCCAGGTCGGTACGCAGGGCCACCGCATCCCGGTCCGGATAGCGGTGCAGTTCCGCGGCCACCCATCGGACCGAGTCCGCCACATCGTTGATAAGGCCGGCGGACGGTTCGTGTGGGTTCTCGTTGGTGTTCAGCCGCACCGGCACGGTCAACTGCGGTGCGCCATAAGGACTCTTGCCACGCAGACTGTCCCGCAGCGGCAGGTCCTCCAGTCGGGCCGCGCTGCCGATCGGTGCGCTCATGATCGCTCGAACCTGCGTCGAACCGCCTCACCATGCGCAGGTAGATTCTCTGCGTTGGCGAGCGTGATCACATGCCCGGACACCTCTTTGAGGGCGGCCTCGGTGTAATCGACGATGTGGATACCGCGCAGGAAGGTCTGCACGGAGAGCCCGCTGGAATGCCGTGCACATCCGGCGGTGGGTAGTACGTGATTGGATCCGGCGCAGTAGTCACCGAGACTGACCGGCGACCATGGCCCCACGAAGATCGCACCGGCATTGCGGATGCGCGCGGCCACCGGCACCGGATTGGCCGTCTGAATCTCCAAGTGCTCGGCCGCATAGGCGTTCACGACCTTGATTCCCGCACTGAGATCATCGACGAGAACTATTCCGGATTGAGTGCCGGTCAGCGCGGCGGTGACGCGTTCTGCGTGCACCGTCGTCTCCAGCTGTGCGGCAGTCTCTTTCACCACGGCGTCGGCCAGCTTCTCGCTCGTGGTGACGAGCACGCTCGCCGCCAGCACGTCATGTTCGGCCTGGCTGATCAGGTCGGCGGCCACATGTTCCGGGTCGGCGGTCTCATCGGCGAGGACCGCGATTTCCGTGGGACCGGCCTCGGCGTCGATGCCCACCAGCGATCGGCACAACCGCTTGGCCGCTGTCACGTAGATATTGCCGGGCCCGGTGATCATGTCGACCGATGCGAGCTCGGCACCGTCGGTATCGGTACCACCGTGCGCCAGCAGCGCGATACCCTGCGCGCCACCCACTGCCCAGATCTCCTCGACGCCGAGCAGCTGTGCGGCCGCCAGAATCGTCGGGTGCGGTAGCCCGCCGAATTGGGCCTGCGGTGGTGACGCGATGACGAGCGACCCCACCCCGGCTGTCTGCGCCGGGACGACGTTCATCACGACACTCGACGGGTACACGGCATTACCGCCGGGGACGTACAAGCCCACCCGCTCGACGGGAACCCAACGCTCGGTGACGGTGGCGCCATCGGCGACGGTGGTGACCGTGTCCTGGCGACGCTGATCGGCGTGCACCGCACGCGCCCGCAGAATGGCCACCTCGAGCGCGTCGCGCACCGCCGGGTCCAGCTCCGCTAGGGCACGCTCCCGCTCGGCCGCCGGTACACGGACGGTCGCGGGGCGAACGCCATCGAACTGGGCGCTGTATTCGAGCGCGGCCTCGGCACCGCGGTCCCTGACCGCCTCCACGACGGGCCGCACCGTCGGCAACACGGCATCGACGTCGGTTCCGCCCCGCGGAAGGGCAGAGCGCAGATGGGACGGGGACAGGTTTGCACCACGCATGTCGATACGGCGAAGCAGCGATGAGCCGCCTGCGCGAAGAGCATCTGATGGGGTGGGTCCGTCGCTCACACCACCATTCTCCCAGAGCTGCTCAACACCATTTACCAGGTAGTCACCGGTTGTGTGTGACGCACGTCTAACTAGACTCATCGGCAGGAAAACCGTACCGACCCACAACGATCGGATCATCGATGTCAGCAAACAATCAACCCGGCGTGCCCATGCTTATGCCCGACTGGCTTGAGCGAGCTCAGATCAAGTTCATGAACCCATTCATGGCCCGTATCGCACGCTTTCTGCCTTCATTCGCCACCGTTACACACTTCGGCCGTACGTCAGGCACCAAGTACGAAACCACGGTGAACGCATTCCGCAAAGGCGATGTCATCTCCATCGGGCTGATTCACGGTAAGACCAACTGGACCAAGAACGTGATCGCCGCCGGCGGCGCCGACATCAAGCTCTTTCGCGGCAAGCAGATCCAGGTGATCAACCCGCGCATCGTGGAGCAAGGCCAGGGAGATCCGGCACTGACCCGCTCGACCCGCCAGGTCAACAAGCTCGCAGGGGTCTTCGTCGCCGATATCGCGAAGTAGCTCCGTGTTGGATGCCCCCGGTTTCGATCGTTTGGTCCGGGGGCGATCGGCGATACGCGCCTTCCTGGCCGACCCGGTTCCACGGGAGATCTTGCAAGCCGCGTTGGAGACTGCGCAGCACGCGCCATCCAACTCGAACATCCAGCCGTGGCGGGTCGCGGTTGTCGAGGGCCGGACACGGGACACGCTGGCGACCGCGCTGACGGCATATGCACAGGAGCACGGCTTGGCCCGCATGGATCTCCCCGATGAGTTCCAGCTCCAACGGCGCGAGTTGGGCGCCCAGGTGTACGGATCGATGGGAATCGAGAGATACGACTCCGACGCGCGGTTTCGGGCCACCCTGCGCAACTTCAACTTTTTTGGGGCCCCGACTGCTGCGCTGGTGGGACTCGACTCCCGGCTGGGTATCCCTGACGCCGCGGGAGTCGGCATCTATCTGCAGACGCTGGCGCTTGCCCTCTATGCGCACGGGGTGGACACCTGCATGCAGGTGGCACCCGCCATGTTTCCCGAGGTGGTGCGCCCCGTCGTGGGTTTCTCCCCACAGATCGATCTGGTGTGCGCGGTGGCGATCGGATACCGCGACCCGTCGGCTCCGGTGAATTCGGTGCGCTCGCCCCGCAATCCGGTCTCAGGGAACGTCACGTTCCTGGGATGAGAAACTCCTGCTCGGGCCGCCCCGTGGTGCCGTACCGCAACCGCATCTCCAATTCCGAGGCGCCTACCAGCGACGCAAGATAGCGTTGCGCCGTCGCGCGTGAAATCCCTACCGCGACGGCAACTTCCGCCGATGACATGGGTGAGGACGCATCCCGGATGGCCTGCAGCACGATCTGCTTGGTCGGCGACGACGGAGTCGCGGAACGTGGCGCACCGACGCTCGGGCGCAAGGACTCCAACGCGGCGTCTACCTCCGCGGCACTGAGCTCATCGCTGTCAAGGATCTTGCGGTAACGCGCATATGCGGTGAGCCGCGCCACCAGCGCCGCATGGGCGAACGGCTTCATCAGGTAGCTCACCGCACCGGCGATCATTGCTTGACGGATCGTGTCACCCTCGGCCGCCGCCGACAGCACCAGTGCGTCGCAACGCAACTCGCGCACAAAGTCGATCCCGGAACCGTCGGGCAGATACACGTCGACCAGCGCGAGATCGATGGCAGTAGACCTCGCCGCATCGTGTGCCGCAGTGATGCTGTTCGCGATCGCCGCCACCCTGAATCCCGGAACGGCATCGACAATCCCGGCGTGCAAGTTGGCGACCCGGAAGTCATCGTCGACGATCAGCACAGTGATCGTGGATTCATTCATTCCGGTTCCTTCCCTCCGGTGTCGGCCATGACCGATGGCATCCGCGCGATGAACTCCGCCCCCGCGAGTCCAGGCCCCGCACCCGCCGCCGTCGCCAGCCATACGTCGCCGCCGAGCCCCCGCGCGATCTGGCGGGCCAGCGCCAGGCCGACGCCGCGGCCACCCGGAACTGTCGCATCCTCCTTGGTCGAGATGCCCTCCACGAACAGACCATCCGTCATGGATTCGGCGACCCCGTCACCGCTGTCGGCCACGGTGATGTGCAGTGTCGAACCGTCCTGAACCACCCCGACCTCGACCCTAGGCTGCGAATCCGAGCCGGTGCGTGCCGCATCGATCGCGTTATCGATCAGGTTGCCCAACACGGTGGTGACATCCACCAGATGTACGAGAGTGCCGGATACCCAGGTGTTGTCTCCCAGCGTCAGCGTGACGCCAGCCTCTCGTGCGTTCGCGGTCTTCGCGGCGATGAAAGCCTGAAGATAGGGATCGCTCAGGGTCTCGATGTCCTGGAGCGCGGCGCCCAACGGGCCACCGCCGAGGAGCTCGTCCAGGAAATGTGCGGCCTCCTGGGTTCGGCGCGCGTGCACCAGCCCGCTGAGCAGGTGCAAGCGGTTCGCGAATTCATGCCGCTGGGCGCGCAGCACGGCGCTCATGGACTGCACCGCATCCAATTGCCGGGTCAGCGATTCGACATCGGTGCGATCGCGCACGGTCAGTACCGCTCCCAGCGGGCGGCCTTCCCGAGTCACCGGACGCGCCGTGATCACCACGATGCGTTCGCCCACCGTCGCCATAACCGGCACCGCCGACATGTCTGCAAGCACCGAGAGAACCCTTGGCGTCAAACCGATATCGCTGACCTGCCGCCCCGCAACATCGCCCAGTTCCAGCAGACGCGCGGCTTCGTCGTTGACGACGGTGGTTCTTCCGTCGACATCAATGCCCAGCACCCCCTCCCCGATGCCGTGCAGAACCGCGGCCTGTTCGCGTACCAGCTCGGCCAGCTCCGCGGGCTCCAGACCGAGCGTGAGGCTTCGCCACCGGCGAGCCAACAACACCGAGCCTGCGATACCGCACAGAAATGCCGCGCCCACGATCCATCCCGCGATTCGCAGATCGGACAACAGACGGTCGCGTACCGCGGCCGTCGACACGCCCACGCTCACCTCCCCCACCACGGCCGATGAACCAGGTTGCCGCACGGGAACTTTGGCTCTAACGGAGCCGCCCAGGGTGCCGGTTTCCTCCACGATGACGTCGCGCCCGGCGAGGGCGCTGGAGGGGTCGGTGCTGACGGGATGACCCAGTCGCTCCTGCGTGGGATGGGCCAACCGGATTCCGTGCTCATCGGTGATCACCACGAACAACGCCTCGTTACGCTCCTGCACGTCGGTCGCGATGTGTTGCAACTGCCCGTCCGAAAGCTCGTTCGTGAGACCCGCACCCGGAGTGAGCGTGCCCTGCGCGTATTCGGCGACCCTGGCACGCACCTCTGGCATGGCGGCGACGGTGCCTGCGATCGCCAGCGCCCGCTGCCCGTACTCGGAGGAAAGGCGCCTATCGCCCACCACAGCGAGGATCGCGAACGCCAGCCCCAGGGCCAGGAAAACGACGGCAACCTGCAGAAGAAGCACTTGCGTGCGCAATCGCAGCACTGTGCGCTTCCCGGAACCCATGTGCCAGAGCGTAGGCAGACCGTGCGCAGAATGCGCAAAACTGACGAAATCCATGATTTGCGCGGGTAGTGCGCACAAGCAGAAATCTGTGACGCGCACCACTTATGTTCAGTCTCCAGCGGCTAGCGAAGGAGAAGGCAATGGCGCTTCCACTCATCGAACTTCAGGGAGCAACCAAACGGTTCCCCTCCAATCGAGGCGACGGCATCCATACCGCGGTGCGAGATCTGAACATCACCGTCGACGCAGGGGAATTCGTCGCCGTCGTCGGCCCCACCGGATGCGGCAAATCCACCACCTTGTCCCTCGTGTCCGGACTCGAGCCGCCGTCGGCCGGCCGTGTTCTGGTGCGCGGCGAGGACGTATCCGGAATTCCGACGGGCATCGGATACATGTTCCAGCAGGACGCCGTGCTGCCGTGGAAGAACGTCATCGACAATGTGGCCCTTGGCCCGATATACCGCGGCGCGAGCAAGATCGAGGCTCGCGAGAAGGCCGCCAACTGGGTGCGAACGGTGGGCCTCGCCGGTTTCGAGAAGTACTACCCACATCAGCTCTCCGGTGGCATGCGCAAGCGCGTGGCGCTGGCGCAGACGCTGGTCAACGAACCCGAGATTCTCCTCATGGACGAACCGTTCAGCGCCCTAGACGTGCAGACCCGCCAACTCATGCAGGACGAACTGCTGCGGGTGTGGTCAGGCACCGGCGCCGCGGTCATCTTTGTCACTCACGACCTGGAGGAGGCGATCGCGCTGGCAGACCGGGTCGTGGTGATGACCGCCAGCCCCGCCACCGTGTGTGGAGACTTCCCGGTCACGCTGGCGCGCCCCCGGGACGTCGAGGAGGTCAGGCTCACCGACGAGTTCCGAACCATCTACCGCGAGATCTGGGAAACACTGCGCGATCAGGTCGAGGCCGCCCGCGCGAAGGGACAGTCTCGTGTCGCATAGCCTGCTCGAACGCCCGGTGGCCGAGAGCGACGAGGCGATCCTCCAACGCGCGCGTAAAAATAAGCGTCGCAGCCAGATTCGCGTATGGGAGTTGCGAACCCTGCTGGTGGTGATGTGGCTGGCCTCGTGGGAACTGGCGGCGACGCTGTGGCTGGACCCATTCTTCTACTCCAAGCCCTCGTTGATCTGGGCGCGATTGGTCGAGTGGTTCACCATCGGCACACAGTTCGGCTCGATATGGCTACAGATCTTCACCACCGTGCAAGAGGCCGTTCTGGGCTTCCTCATCGGCACCGTTGCGGGCGTGACCTTGGGTGTGTTGTTGGGTCGCAGTCGCTACTGGTCGGAAGTGCTGGCCCCGTTCATCAAGGCGCTCAACGCTGTTCCGCGCATCGTGCTGGCCTCCCTGTTCATCATCTGGTTCGGCCTTGGACTGAGCTCCAAGGTTGCCACCGTAGTGGTTCTGGTGTTCTTCGCGGTGTTCTTCAATGCATTCACCGGTGCCCGGGAGGTCGATGGGAACGTGATCAACAACGCCAGGATTCTCGGCGCCAGCCCCAGCCGCATCCTTACCTCGATCGTGCTGCCCAGCGCGACAAGCTGGATTCTCTCGAGTTTGCATACCGCATTCGGGTTCGCCCTCATCGGCGCCGTCGTCGGTGAATACGCCGGTGCGAGCAAGGGATTGGGCCTGTTGATCAGCAATGCTCAGGGCACGTTCGACTCCGCCGGCATCTACGCCGGCATGATCATCATCACCGTCGTTGCCCTGCTCGCCGAATGGCTCATCGGCATCGCCGAATCGCGCCTGCTGAAATGGCGCCCCTCGCAGTCGAGTTCGGGTCACGGGGTGTAGGGATGAGAAAGCTCGCACTCGCCCTCGTCCTCGTCATCGCGGTGGCGCTCACCGCTGGATGCCGCGACTCCCGGCACATCCCCATGGCCAACGGCAGACCGCAGGTCACCATCATGGTTGGCGGCCTGGAGAAGATCATCTACCTACCGGCGATGCTCACCCAGCAGTTGGGCCATTTCACGAACAACGACATCGACGTGACGCTGCTCAGTGAGCAGTCCGGGGCCACCGCGGAGACCGCGCTGCTCACCGGCGATGTGCAGGCGGTCGTGGGGTTCTACGACCACACCATCGACCTGCAGGCCAAGGAACAGTGCATTACCTCGGTGGTTCAGATGGCGGACGTTCCGGGTGAGGTGGAGCTGGTGTCGGCCAGAGACACCGCAACCATCACCTCTCCTGCCGACTTCCGCGGCAAGAACCTCGGAGTCACTTCACTGGGGTCCTCCACGGACTTCCTGACGCAGGCCCTGGCCGGTCAGGCCGGACTGGGCACGGCCGACTACAACCGTGTGAAGGTTGGCGCCGGCCAAACATTCATCGCCGGAATGAACCACGACGGAATCGATGCGGGCATGACCACCGATCCGACGGTGGCGCAGATGGTGAACTCGGGTCAGGCCAAGGTCCTCGTCGACCTGCGCACCGAATCCGGAACACGCCAGGCGCTGGGCGGGCTGTACCCGTCGACCTCGCTCTACATGCGGTGCGACACCGTCCAAGAGCATCCCGACATCGTGCAAAAGCTGGTCACGTCGTTCATCCAAACGCTGCGCTGGATCAAGCTGCATTCGCCCGCACAGATCGTCGACAAGATGCCACCTCAATACGCCGGTGCAAACAAAGATCTGTACCTGCAGTCGATCGCCGATTCCATCGGAATGTTCAACGGCGACGGAATCATGAAATCCGATGGCGCACAGAACGCATTGCGCATCCTCGGCATGTACTCGAAGAACGTGGCACCCGTGAAGCAACGGATCGACATCAACGCGACCTACACGACGGAGTTCGCACGGGCCGCGCAGCGGGACTGACGCTACATATCCAGACCGATGTCGAGCACCCGGGCGGAATGCGTCAGCGCACCGACGGCCAGGTAGTCAACACCCGTCTTCGCGTACGCCGCAGCCGTTTCCAGCGTAAGCCCCCCCGAGGCCTCCAGCTTGAGCTGCGGAGCGTGAGCATTGCGCCGCTGCACGGCCACCTGGGCCTGCCACACGGGGAAATTGTCCAGAAGCACAAGCTCCGCACCCTCGGCCATGACCTCGTCGAGCTGTTCGAGCGAGTCGACCTCGACCTCACACTCGATGTTCGGCGCCACCGCGCGAACCGCGCGCAGCGCGGCCACCACCGAACCGGCGGCCACCACGTGGTTGTCCTTGATCAGCGCGGCATCGCCGAGGCCAAGGCGGTGATTCACGCCACCTCCCGCACGAACGGCATACTTCTGCAGGAGTCGCAGTCCCGGAAGGGTTTTGCGAGTGTCGCGGATCTGCGCGTGAGTACCGTCAACCGCGTCCACCCAGGCGGCAGTCGTGGTCGCGATACCGGAGAGATGACACACCAGATTCAGCATGGTCCGCTCGGCGGTCAACAGATCACGTGTGGGGGCGGTGACCGTGAGCAGCGCCGTGCCGGTACCCACCCGAGTGCCATCAGTGAGACGATTCTCCACGCGGTAATTCCCCGCGCCCACCACCGTATCGAGAACGATGAGGGCGATATCAACCCCGGCGATGACTCCGCCGGAACGCGTCACCATCGAGGCGGTGCATTCGGCGTCGGCGGGCACGGTTGCCTGGCTCGTGACATCGGGCCCATAGCGCAGGTCCTCTTCGAGGGCGCGCTGGACAACCGAACGTGCCTCGGCGAGTTCGGTTTCCGTCAGCGTCCCGGTCAACATGGCACCCCAGACGGTAGCGCAACTTCGCATCCGTCGGCGTCCCGGCGCACCGGAAGACTGATGGCGAAGTTGGGATCGGTGCCCGGCCAGTCCGAGCGGGCATGGCAGCCACGGGATTCGGTACGCGCCGAGGCCGCGGCCACCACGGCGGCCGCGGTGAGCGTCAGCGCGGCGTCTTCCACCTCGCGCGGAGTCGACGTCGGCACTGCGGCGCACGACCGCAGCTCGTCGTCAAGAGTTTTGAGCCCCTCGGCATCACGCAGTACCGACGCCCAACGGCTCATCGCGGCCTGCAGGCGCCGGCGGTCGAGGCGCGGTTGCGCGTGTTGATGCTCGCCGGCAACAGCCGACCGATCGGCCACCTGCGCGGCGGCCTCCCCCGCACGCCTGCCCACCACGAGGCCTTCCAATAAACTATTGGAAGCCAGCCGGTTTGCCCCGTGCATGCCGGTACGTGCGACCTCACCCGCGGCGAACAAACCGGCGACCTCGGTCCGACCGTAGGGATCCGTGACGACACCGCCACAGCTGTAATGCGCCCCCGGCACCACCGGGATGAGCTGAGCCGTCGGATCGATACCGGCCGCCGCACACGCGGCAGTGATGGTGGGGAATCGGCCCGCGAAGTTGTCGATCGTGCGTGCATCGAGATAGACGCACTGATCTCCGGTCTCGCGCAGCCGACGGGCGATCGCCCCGGCCACCACATCGCGTGGGGCGAGATCACCCATGGGATGAACCCCGGAGGTCACCGATTCCCCCCGCGCGTCAACAAGAGTGGCGCCTTCGCCGCGAACTGCCTCACTGATGAGCGGCCGGCATCCGGTCGCCCGCGGTGAATGCAGCATGGTCGGATGAAACTGGATGAACTCGATATCTGCCACCGGCACGCCCGCCCGCAAGGCCAGTGCGATCCCGTCCCCGGTTGACCCCTCTGGGTTGGTGGTAGCCGAATACAGATGGCCGAGACCGCCGGTAGCCAGAACCACGGCCCCGGTACGGATGACGCCCAATCCGTCACTGTTTGCGACGACCACACCGCCCACGCCATCCGGCCCGATGAGGACGTCGTGCACGACATGACTGCGCCGGATGTCGAGCGTCGCCGCGGCGTGATCGAGCGCCCGCTGCACTTCAGCACCGGTCGCATCGCCGCCCGCGTGGATGATCCGGCGGGTGCTGTGTCCGCCCTCGCGTGTCAATGCCCATTGACCGGAACGTGTTTCGTCGAATCGGGCGCCGTCGGTGACCAGATCGCACACCGCGCGATAACCGTCCGACACGATCGATCGCACCGCATCGACATCGCACAGACCGCCCCCGGCGATCAGCGTGTCACGGACATGAGCCTGGACCGAATCGTCGGTGTCGGGCAGTACGACCGCGATACCGCCCTGGGCGAAATGCGTGGCAGTAGCACCGACCTTACTGAGCACCAAGACCTTTCGGCCGCGACGGTGCGCCGCGAGCGCAGCTGCCAAGCCGGCTACACCCGCACCGACGACAACCACATCTGCATCAGCACTCCAGGTGGTTCCCGCCGGGGATGTCATTCTCCGCCGCCGGGCTGTCCGATCTCGATCATCCGCTGCACACTTCGCCGCGCCAGCCGCGCGGTTTCGGGGTCCACATGCACCTCGTCGCGACCCTCCACGAGGCAGCGCAGCATCGCCGCAGGGGTGATCATCTTCATGTACGCGCACGAGGCCCGGTCGTTGACCGCCAGGAAATTCACGTCGGGCGCCGCCTTACGCAACTGGTGCAGCATGCCGACCTCAGTGGCCACCAGCACCTCCCGTGCGCGCGTTTCGCGGGCCGCGTCGAGCATTCCGCCAGTCGAGAGGATCTTCACCCGGTCGTCGGGTACGGCCCCCTCGCCGGCGAGGTAGAGCGCCGATGTTGCGCATCCGCATTCGGGGTGCACGAACAGCTCGGCATCCGGGTGTGCACGTGCCTGCCCGGCAAGTTCCTCACCGTTGATTCCGGCGTGCACATGGCACTCACCCGCCCAGATCTGCAGGTTCTGACGGCCCGTCACCCGCTTGACATGTGCACCGAGGAACTGGTCCGGGCAAAACAGCACCTCGCGGTCGGGGTCGATCGACGCAACGACCTCGACGGCATTCGAGGAGGTGCAACAGATATCGGTGAGCGCCTTCACGGCCGCGGTGGTGTTGACGTACGAAACCACAACGGCGTCAGGAAAATCTGCCTTCCAGTCCCGCAATTCCTCGGCCGTGATGGAATCGGCGAGTGAGCATCCGGCGCGCTGATCAGGGATGAGCACCGTCTTGTCCGGACTGAGAATCTTGGCCGTCTCGGCCATGAAATGCACACCACAGAACACGATGGTGTCCTCGGGCGCCTCGGCGGCGATGCGCGAGAGCGCCAGCGAGTCGCCGACATGGTCCGCCACGTCCTGGATCGCCGGAAGCTGATAGTTATGTGCGAGCAGTGTGGCGCCGCGCTGCTTGGCCAGCCGGCGTACCTGCTCGGCCCATCGGGCGTCGCCCTCGATGCCGGTGTATCCACCGGGGCCATCGATCACGCCGTCCAGTACCACGTCAGCTGCCGTCATGGCCGCCTCCTCGCGCCCTCGGGTCTCGGCCGGCCTTCGGGCTGCGTTTGGCCAACCGAGGTTTTCGACTTATGATCGAAAACATGGTCCATACTAGCACCGAGCACGAGGTGTTAGCCGTGGTGTTCCAAGTACGTCACTTCAGTGACACCGCAACCAGCACAAACGGTCCTGTGCGCACGCCCGAGCTCGCCGTGCTGCTGTGGCAGCGCGCACTCGAACCGCACCGCGACGCCTGGGCACTCCCCGGCGGCCAGGTCCGCGCCGACGAAGACCTCCCCTCGTCCATCCGCCGGCAGCTCGCCGAAAAGGTCGACGTGCGTGAGCTGGCACACCTCGAACAGCTGGCTGTGTTTTCTGCACCGAAGCGTGTTCCCGGTCCCCGCACCATCGCCTCGACGTTCCTCGGGCTCGTCCCCTTCCCTGCCACCCCCGAGCTTCCCGCCGATACCCAGTGGCACCGCGTGAGCAAACTGCCCGCGATGGCCTTCGACCACCACGTGATGGTCGCGCACGCCCACACCCGCCTGGTTGCCAAAATGTCCTACACAAACATCGGATTCGCCTTGGCGCCACAGGAATTCACTCTTTCAACGCTCCGTGACATCTATTGCGCGACGTTGGGATATCCCGTCGACGCCACCAACCTGCAACGCGTGTTGGTGCGGCGCGGAGTGCTCACACCGACCGGAACCACCGTGCGATCAGGCCGCAGCGGCGGCCGACCCGCGGCGCTCTACCGTTTCACCGATGACCGGTATCGGGTCACCGATGAGTTTGCTGCGCTGCGCCCTCCCGGCTGACAGGACTAGCTTCTTAGAATCTCCTTAGGGTATGAATGCCGGGGACCTTGAAGGGAGCGCAGGCATGGCACCCCACGACCTGGCGATATCCGATGACGTCAAGTGGATCGGCGAACCGACTCATCAGGACATCGAGCGCGGCGCTCGCCCGCTGCTGCCCACCGAGGATCCGTTCTACCTGCCGCCTCTCGGATTCGAGCACGCCACACCGGGCACCGTGCTGCGCACCCGAGATGTCGAAATCGCGTTCCTGGGCGTGATCCCCCAGCGATTTACCGCGACGCAGCTGCTGTACCGCAGCAATGACCTCAATCGGCGCGCGGATGCCGCGGTCACCACGGTGCTCATTCCCGTCGGCACCGACCCGGCGGCAACCGTCCCGATCGTGTCGTACCAATGCGCCATCGACGCCGTCACGGACCGCTGCTTTCCCTCATACGCCCTACGACGGGGCGCACACGCGCTCGGCTCCTTTACGCAGTTCGAACTGCTGCTGATCGCGGCGCTCCTTGCCCAGGGCTGGGCGGTGTCCATACCCGACCACGAAGGCGTCGACGGAATCTGGGGAGCCCCAGAGGAGCCCGGATACCGGACCCTCGACGGACTTCGAGCAGCCTTGAACTGCGACAGGCTGGGACTGTCCCGGCGCGCACCCATCGGACTATGGGGTTACTCCGGCGGAGGCCTCGCCACCGCCTGGACTGCGGAGGTCAGTGCGGACTACGCACCCGAGCTCACCATCGCCGGTGCGGTACTCGGATCCCCCGTCGGCGACCTGGGGCACACCTTCCGGCGACTCAACGGCGGGCTGTTCGCTGCCCTACCCGGCCTCGTCGTCGCCGCGCTGTCGCATGTGTACCCGGGCCTTGAGCGCGTGATCGAGGAACACGCGACACCCGAGGGCAAGGAATTCCTGGGACGGCTCGAAGAGATGCCAACCTTGCGGGCCATCGTCGCCATGGCCTTCAAAGACATGGATGACCTGGTGGACCAGCCACTGGAACAGCTCCTCGAGACACCCGAGGTGCAGCATGTCTTCGACAGCATCAAACTCGGTAAGACGGTCCCCACCCCGCCCGTCCTCATCGTCCAGGCCGTGCATGACCAGATCATTTCGACCTCATGCATCGACGAACTGGCCGATACCTACCGTGGCGGTGGCACCCACGTCACCTATCACCGTGATCTGCTCAACGAGCACCTGTTGCTGCACCCCATGTCGATAGCGTGGCTGGGCGCACGATTGCGCGGTGAGGCACTGCCGACGGCACCGCGCCGGACGAGCTGGCCGCTGGCATTCAAGCCCTCGACCTACTTCGGCCTGCTCAAGCTGGGCTGGGTGAGCGCCAAAGTGATGGGCGGACGTCCCCTCTAACGGCCGCTCAACTGTTCAGTGCGGCAATGGCGGCGTCCACCGCGACCCTCTTGACCTGTCTATGCGCCCGGTCCGCGTATTCGATGGTGCAGTCCGATAAGCCGCCGACCGCCACGGTCGCCCGGATCATCTGCCCCCCTGACGGTTTCGGACCTGCGAGCAATGCGATCAGCTTGCGCCGCCACTCGATCATCCATTCGCCCAGTTCGAACTGCCCCATGGTGGCCAGATCGCGCACGATGATGCCCATGACAACGCGGTGCGACCACAACACGTCGAAGTAGTCCTCGAGTAGTTGGCGGGTGTCCCGTGAGTCGTTGGTGGCCAAAAACGCCTCCAGATCGTCCGCCATCGGCTGCACGATGCTGCGCACCAGATCTTCTCGCGATGAAAAGTGATAGTAGAGAGCGGGTTTGGTGATTTCTAGTTGGGCCGCGATGTCCTGCAGGCTGGTGTTGCGCAACCCACGCTCGGCGAAGAGATCTCGCGCGACGGCCTGGATGCGTTCCCTGGTGTTCGTCGCGCCGGGCGCCTCGGGGACCATCGCCCGATGATAGTCGCTGACTTTCCGGTTGGTAAGCGCTATGCTCGATCTACTTACCGATCGTTAAGTAAGGAGATGGCATGCGAATGCTCGTTTCGGGGGCCAGCGTCGCTGGCCCCACGCTGGCCTATTGGCTTGCGCGCTATGGATTTGACGTCACAGTGGTCGAACGCTCGCCGGCTCCGCGCAAATCGGGGGGCCATGCCGTTGATCTGTTCAAGCCCGCGATGGACATCGTCGAGAAGATGGGAGTTCTCGATCGGATCGAGGCGCACAAGGTGGGCACCGACCTCCTGTCGATCCATCGCGAGGGTAAGCCCGGCCTGGTGGACCTCCCCGAGGCGCTGATCTTCTCGGCCGTGTCACAGCGTCACGTCGAGATCATGCGCGACGATCTCAGCGAGATCCTGTATGACGCCAGCTCCCCCACCGCGGAGTACATCTTCGGCGACTCGATTGCGGCCCTCACCGAAGACGACACCGGGGTGCATGTCGCCTTCGAACAGGGCCCGGAGCGCCTGTTCGACCTGGTCATCGGCGCCGACGGATTGCACTCGAATGTCCGTGGTCTGGTGTTCGGTCCCGAGTCTGGCTATTCGCATTGGCTGGGCGAGTACCTCGCCGTCGCGTCGATACCCAACTACCTCGATCTGGCCGACCGTGCGGTGATGTTCCCCAGGGTCGACCGAATGGCCGGCATATACAGCGCCGCGCAACTCCCCGATGCGCGGGCGTTCTTCCTCTTCCGTACCTCCGAGCCACTTGACTACCACCACCGAGACATACCGCGACAAAAGGAACTCTTGCGAGACGCGTACGCCGACTTCGGCTGGGAGGTCCCCCGCATGCTCGCCGAGGTCGACACGACCGATGCCTTCTACATGGACTCCATCACCCAGCTGCGGATGAACACCTGGTCCAAGGGACGGATAACACTCGTCGGCGACGCTGGATACTGCCCCGGCCCGGCGGTGGGCGGAAGCACGAGTCTCGCGGTGGTTGGGGCATACGTGCTCGCCGGGGAAATCGCGACCGCCGCAGGTGATCACACCCGCGCCTACCCTGCCTGCGAGGCAGCCCTGGGCGAGTACGTGCGCCGCAGCCGTCAACTGGCTCTCACCGCGTCGGACACCCTGGTGCCCAAGAGCCGTGTCGGCCTATGGACTCTTGTTCACGGCGCACGAATTCTTGGTCATTTGCCATCACCGCTGGCACACCTCGCCTCGCGGCTGGTCGCGGCGCGCGCGCTCAATATCCACGACACCTTCGCCATCCGCGATTACCAGGGACTCGTCCGCCCATAGCACATTACCCAGGTTCCGGATCGGAAAGCGCCAGAACATCATTGGAGACAGCGGTTGCCTCGTTGCTGGACGACACCACCTCATCGGAGTGTCCCGTTCAGGCGTGAGCACCCCGTACGCTGACGTCCGGGTCGCTTCGAATCAGACAGAGGAGTGAGATGGACCGGACCGCCAATCCCTTGTTCAAGGCGGGTATGGCCGCTATCACCGCAACCGCCTTGGTCGTCGCACCGACGGTGGTTCCGCGCACGCCGCAGGCCATCTCGTTGCCCGATATCCGATCCGCCTCAGTTCGTCTGAGCTCGTTCGCATTCACGCCTCAGGCCAGCAAGGCCCCGCTGAGCACGTTGGCCGCGTTGAAGTTCCCGCTGCCTCGGCATCTCGGTCCAGTGCTCCAGCAGCGGCGGCCTCAGGTCCGGCCGTCGCGAACTCCATCACCAATGGCATCGATCAGGCCTACCAGTTCATCCAGTACTGGGTGGATTACGGCGTGGACCTCGCGCAGTGGGGTGCCGGGTTTGTTCCCGTCATCGGCGGACTTGTCAGTGCGCAGATCGGCATCGTCTACGACAACCTCATTCGGCCCATCGCCAACAGCTTTGTCTACAACCTCGTCGACCCCATCATCAACGACCCGAGCTTCTCCAACATCGTCAATTCGTTTGGGCGATTCGGTAGTGACATCGTCAACTCCGTCATCAATTTCGCGTGGGCCGAGGCACGCTACTTCCTGCCGCCGTTGCCGCCCCTTCCCGGTTTGGCCCTGCAAGCGACTGCGGATGCCGTCGGCACGACGCCCACCTCCGTCCACGAGGCCTTGGCGCCCTTCACCAAGGCGTTCAAGGATGCAGAAGCACATTTCGCCGACGCGCTGGGGCTGACGAAAAGCGATCCGAAGCTGACAAGCCTCGAAAAGACCGGCGCCTCAGTGGAAACCACTGGTGATGCCGCGCAGGACACCATCAAGGGCATCGTCAAGGAAGACAGTAAGGCCGCAGCACCGAGCGCCGCCGTCGATACCAAAGAGACCAAGGACGCACAGAGTCCTAAGGAAGCTGCCGCGAACGCGACTCCCACCAAGGACAAGACCGCCACTGCCGCCGACAAGGAAAAGAAGACGAACGAAAAGGCCACCGGCGATAACAAAGAGACTGTGGCGGAAGGCACCAAGGAATCTCCCAAGGATCCTCCTAAAGATGGCGCGCCCACCGGTGCGGTGACTGGCACGCAGGGGACCTCTGGCGAAGCGGCCCAGGGCACCAAGGGGTCGGCGAAGGAAGACAAATCGCCCGCCGCGGTGACCAAGGACCAGTCAGACAAGCCGCTCAAGCCGAAGGTTCCCGCGGCCAGCACTACCGAACACGGCGCCGTCAGCGCGCAAGGCACCGTCCGCGGTCCGATTTCCCAGTCGACCACCGGGCAAACCGGGGCGACCACGTCGGGTTCCAAGACCCCGGACAACAAGACATCCGATACCAAGACAAAGGTCTCGAACACCAAGGGTTCTGACGACAAGACGTCCGACACGAAGACCTCCGAATCCAAGAGTTCCGGATCCAAGTCGCCGAGCACTTCGTCGACGCACGACTCGGCGAGCAAGTCCTCGGGATCGGCGGGCAGCTCCTCCGCATCCGGCAGCGGCGGTTCGAAGTCGGGCGGCGGCAGCCACGATTAGGCGTTGCGCGTCTCACCACTGTTGACGGCGGTCGGTGAGAAGTGTTGGAGCAAGAAATCATTGAGGCGCCGGGTGGGCGCCGCGCGGGTGGTGGTGCCCCACGCCAGGGCAATGGAACGGTGGTGCCCTCCGCCTGCGAGCGGTATTTCGCAGATACCGGGTGGAGTGCGATCGTCATGAGGCAGCAGTGCAATGCCAAGGCCGCGGCCGATGAGTTCACGGATCGTGCCGAACTCGGTGACTTCGATGGCGATGTTTGGGGTGTATCCCGCTTCTCGACACCACGTCTCGGTGAGCTGCCGGAGGTTGTAGCTGGGCGGATTGGCGATGAACGTCTCGCCGGACAGCTCGTGCAGATGTAGTTGGCCTGCCGCGGCGAACCGGTGGTCCGCGGGTACCGCGACCTGAATCTGCTGGATACCGATCGTGGTGTGGTGCAGGCGCTCTGGTGCCGGAATCACGATGGCGAGATCGAGATTCCCGGTCATCAACCCCGCGCCGAGTTCTGTTCCGTGCGCCTGTTTGAGGAGCACCCGGATGCCTGGGTGCCGATGCCGGAAGGCGGCGAGCAGATCCGGGATATGGCCCGATCCCATGGTGAGCGGAAATCCGAAACGCACCGTGCCGTGATCCGGGTCCGCATCTCCGGTGAGCTCGGCGAGTGTGCGGTCCAGCTCGGCGAGAGGTTCACGTGCGCGGGCCGCCAGACGGCGGGCCTCAGGTGTCAGCCGCACCGTCCTACCGTCGTGAATGAGCAGCGGCACCCCCAGGGCCGTCTGCAGGGCGTGGATTCGTCGACTCATCGACGACTGCGGAATATCCAGCGCCAGGGCGGCCTGCGTCATGTGTCCGTCGTGGGCGGACAGCTCCACCAGTGCCCGCAGTTGGGGCGCCAGCTGCGATGTCCATTGATCCATTATCGGATGCTACTCCCCCAATCATTCATTGGACGGAATGAACGACGACCACGGATGGTGGACGGTATGACGGGATTCTCGAACACGTCCGGCGCGTGCCATGACGATGCCGACGTGGTGTTGATCGGCGGCGGGATCATGTCCGCAACCTTGGGTTCGATGTTGTCGGTCCTGGAACCCGACTGGCGAATTGTGTTACTGGAGAGGGCCGATGCGCTCGCCACCGAGAGCAGCGGCGCCTGGAACAACGCCGGTACCGGGCACAGCGGATTCTGCGAGCTCAACTACATGCCAGACCCCGCGGACGGCGCCAAGCCCGCGGCGATAGCTGGCCAGTTCCACCTGAGTCGTCAGTGGTGGTCCTACCTCGCCGATAATGGGCTGCTGCAACCCGATGCATTCATTCACCGCGCCGCGCACATGGACGTGGTGTTCGGTCAGCGCGATGTCGACTACCTACGGCGTCGATACGAAACGCTTTCCCTAGAGCCGATGTTCACCGGAATGCAGTTCAGCGATACCCTCGGCACCATCGAGCGCTGGGCGCCGCTGGTGATGCGCGGCCGCACCGCCGATGAGCCCGTCGCCGCCACCTTGCACCCCGACGGCACCGATATCGATTTCGGCGCCCTCACTGGGGCGCTGACGCGCATCGTCACCGATCGCGGTGGCCAGCTCCGCCTGGGCCACGAGGTGCGCACGCTCCATCGAACCGGCGACGGATCATGGACAGTAGGCGGGACAAATACTCAGGGCCACTTCACCATCCGAGCCCGCGCCGTGTTCGTCGGTGCAGGCGGGCACGCACTGCGGCTCCTGCAGCGCGCACGCCTGCCCGAGGTGCGTGGTTACGGGGTCCTGCCCGTCGGCGCCGCCTTCCTTCGGTGCGCGGATCCCGCCGTGGCCGATCAGCACGCGACCAAGGTGTACGGGCAAGCGCCCGTGGGTGCGCCACCGATGTCGGTGCCGCACCTGGACAAACGCATGGTTCACGGTCGGCCGTACCTGATGTTCGGCCCGTATGCGACCTTCAGCACCAAGCTGCTCAAACATGGCCGATGGGTGGATTTCTTCACCACGGTGCGGTGGCACAACATACATGTGATCGCGGCTGCGCTCATTCAGAATCTCGCGCTGATCAGATACCTGGTCGTACAGGTGGTAGCGGGTCCGCGGCAACGCTTTTCGCAGTTGCGCCGTTACTACCCCGCCGCCGAGCCGGGCGATTGGGAGCTTGTCCCGGCGGGTCAGCGAGCGCAACTCATTACACCCGAGCGCCGGCGGGTGGGCGTACTCCAGCAAGGCACCGAGCTCGTGGTCAGCGCCGACGGCACCATCGCAGGCTTGCTCGGCGCCTCTCCGGGTGCGTCCACCGCAGTCCCGATCATGCTCGACGCGCTCCAGCGCTGCTTCCCCGAGCGCTGGCGCACCTCCTGGCAGACAGCGATGATCCGCGCGATTCCCGGTGCCGGGGACGTCATCTGGGATACGGCGGCGGTTACCGACTCGGCGCGGCTGACCGCACGCTCGCTGGGTCTCGACGAAGCTAGGCCGTCGAACTAGCACCTTCGACGGGCGGGACGGTCACGGGTGCCCGGTACACGGGTACCTTCGCCGGCGGCCAGGCATCGAGATCATCACGGGCACAGGCGACTACACAAAACATGTAGGTGACAGCCGCCAAACATGGCGCCAGCGCGAGCGTGACCGCGATCTGAGCCGGGGTGTGACCGTAGAACACCGCGGGCGCCTCGACGACGTACTTGATGCGGTGCCCTTCCTCGAGCTGAGCACCCGCGATATCCAGGACGCCATAACGCAAGCGGACCAGGGCGGCTCCGACACCCGCGGCCACCGCCGAGCCTGCCAGGGCACCTACGGTGAGCGCGCCCACCATGATCGGTCCACGGTGCGCCCGCCACTGCCAGGCCGCGGCGGACACGACCACCGCGACCACCGCCACCATCCCGATCAGGATGGTGGTGGCGATGAAGTAGTTGTCGGCCTCATTACCCAGGTGCACGAACACCCGGCCGTTGTCACGCGTATCGGCGATGGCTCCGTGCACACCCGGTGCGATAACACTCCACAATGCTCCCACCAACGCCCCGGCGAGGGTCAGGCCGCCGAACACGATCGCGGCCGCACGAAGATGGGAAAAACGCGGCGGTGCAACCTCATCCGCGGTTCTTGAGGCGACAGATACGGACGCCAACGGCTCTTCGCTCGCGCTCATCGGGACCAACGGCTCTTCGTTGGCACTCATCGCTGCTCGAGCTGCTTGGAGTCCGCCTCGCCGTGTCGCGAGCATTTCGCGCGCCAGCCGTCCGGACGCACCTGCACGATCATCCGTCGCCCGCATGCCGCACAGAACCGCGGGGGCTCCAAGCCCAGCTGCGCCGCTGTCGGCATGAACAGTCCAGTCGACCCGTCCATTGATTCGCCGGTGTACACGTTGTACTTGCCGGCGGATACCGGTTCTGTACCCATCACGTACAGGCTATTGGTCACAGGCTGCTGTTGAGTGCCTTGATCGGCATCTGCAGATCGACGAGCAGTTCCAGATCGGCCTCGGCCGGACGGCCCAGCGTCGTCAGATAGTTGCCCACGATGACGGCATTGATACCGCCCAGAATGCCCTGCTTGGCGCCCAGATCACCCAGGGTGATCTCACGTCCGCCGGCGAAGCGCAGCATGGTGCGTGGCAGTGCGAGACGGAACGCGGCAACGGCGCGCAGCGCGTCCGCGGCGGGGAGCACCTCGAGGTCGCCGAAGGGCGTTCCGGGGCGCGGGTTCAGGAAGTTCAGCGGAACCTCATCGGGTTCCAGCTCGGCCAGGTTCGCGGCGAATTCGGCGCGCTGCTCCAGCGTCTCGCCCATACCGAGGATGCCGCCACAGCAGACCTCCATGCCCGCCTCACGAACCATCCTGAGCGTGTCCCAGCGCTCCTCCCAGCTGTGCGTGGTCACCACATTCGGGAAGTGCGACTTGGCGGTTTCGAGGTTGTGGTTGTAGCGGTGCACGCCCATCGCCGAGAGGCGGTCGACCTGCTCCTGGGTCAGCATGCCCAGCGAGCAGGCGATCTGAATGTCGACCTCGTTGCGGATGGCCTCGATACCGGCGGCAACCTGAGCAAGCAGCCGCTCGTCGGGGCCACGAACGGCCGCCACGATGCAGAACTCGGTGGCGCCGGACTTCGCGGTCTGTTTGGCGGCCTCGACCAAGCTCGGGATGTCGAGCCAGGCGCTGCGCACGGGGGAAGCGAACAGACCGGACTGTGAACAGAAATGGCAGTCCTCGGGGCAGCCACCGGTCTTGAGGCTGATGATGCCCTCAACCTCGACCTCGGGGCCGCACCACTGCATCCGCACCTCGTGCGCGAGTGCCAGCAGCTCTTCGAGGCGGTCGTCGGGGAGCTGAAGTACCCGCAGCACCTGATCCTGGGTCAGGCCTACCCCCTGCTCGAGCACCTGCTCACGGGCAATGGCCAGTACGTCGCGATCCGTGTCGCCCGCGGTGGTTGCTTCGGCTGCCTGAGTCACGCAGCGCTCCTCACAGTGTCTTGTCTTTGTGTCTTGTCTCTGACGGTCCCAATCCTGAACGGTGTTCAGGTTAGAGTATTGCCATCACCGAGCCAAACAAGGGGCGTGCCGCCCCGCTCAACCGACATGACCTGGTGCGCCGGGCCACCGCGATTCTGGACGACTACGGGATCGCGGATCTGACGATGCGACGGCTCGCCCGCGAGCTCGATATCGCACCGAGCGCGCTGTACTGGCACTTCGCGAACAAGCAGCAGCTACTCGGCGCGGTCGCCGATCACGTGCTGGCTCCGTTGGCGGAAACCGATTGCCGTGATGTGCCCTGGCAGCAGCGCGTCGATTTTCTGTGCTCCGCGCTGCGCAACGCACTGCTCTCCCACAAGGACGGCGCGGAGCTGGTATCGGCGAGCTTCGCCTCAGGCCAAACCTCCCACATGATCACGGTGCTCAGTCGCCTGGCCGAGGCCGCTGTCACCTCGGGACTAGGCGCGGTACCTGCAGCACTGGCCGCCCGCAGCATCGTCTACTACGTGTTGGGATATGTCGCCGACGAACAGTCGCGGCTGCAATGGGACTCCGCCGGTGCCCTGGAAGAGGGCCAGTCATTCCTCGCCGACGGCGCGGCGCTCACCGATCCCACGGCGCAGTTCGGCTTCGGAGTGCGCCTCCTGGTGGACGGCATCGATCAGTTGGCCCATCAGTCCAGCCCAATCAGCTAGCGGCCACCAGCTCGGCCACCCACTGCGGGTCGAAGAGCGCGACGCTCATCTCGGCGAACACCGCGGGCATCAGCCGCGGCGCCCCCTCCGGAATCACCGCACGCACCGGCGTTTTGAACTGATTCGCGAGTTCCTGACGGTTGAGTTGCTGCGGCAGGTCCGGCTCTGCCGGGAAACTCCCCACCACCAAGCCGGCGCAGGGAACCGACTGCGCCGCAAGGGCTTCCAGCGTGAGGGCCGTGTGATTCAGGGTGCCCAGGTCGGCAGTGGTCACCACCAGAACTGGCGCGTCGAGAACAATCGCCAGATCACGCAAAGTCTTGCCCCCTGCGGCCAGCTCCACCAGGAGGCCACCCGCACCCTCGACCAGTGTTAATGCGCCGGGCCGGTCGAGCGCGAATATCGCCGTGGCCATCTGTACATGGTCGAGCAGGGCCAGACCGGCCCGCGACGCCGAGGCCACGGGAGCCAGCGGCTCTGGATAGCGGGCCAAGGTCTCGACATGCGTCACCCCGGACAGGCGGGCAACCTCGTCGGCGTCACGGTCCTCACCGGTCTGCACCGGTTTACATACCGTCACCTCGATGCCCTGGCTCAACGCGGCCGCAGCCAGCGCCGCTGTCGCCACCGTCTTTCCCACCCCAGTCGATGTTCCGGTGACCAGGAGAATCGTCACCGGCGGGCCAGCGCCAACACTCCGGCGAGCACCTCACGCACACGATCCATATCGGCGTCGGTAAGCGAAGCCCGGGCCGTCAGGCGTAGCAGCGACTGACCCTCCGGGACCGACGGTGGACGAAAACAGCCCACCCGCACGCCCTGTTCCAGGCATGCCTTGGCGGCGTTGAACGCGATCGTCGGGTCACCGAGTACCACCGGCACCACCGCGGACTCAGGCGTGACCGCCAATCCGCACCACTGCCCCAGCGTCGCCGCGTGGTCGAGCACTGCGCGCACTCGTTCCGGTTCGGCCGCCATCAGCCGTAGCGCCGCCAGCGCCGACCCGACTGCAGCCGGAGCGAGGCCGGTGTCGAAGATGAACGGCCGGGCGGCATCGATGAGGTGTGCCCGAACCGCTTCCGACGCCAGCACCGCCCCACCCTGGCTGCCCAAGGCCTTGGAGAGCGTGACGGTGACGACGAGATCATCGAGACCAGCGAGACCGACTTCGGAGACCAGGCCGCGGCCACCGACTCCGCGTACGCCGAGTCCGTGCGCCTCGTCGACCAGCAGTACCGCTGCGTGCCTACGGCAGACCCGGTGCAGCTCGGTCAAGGGTGCGAGCGCACCGTCGGCGCTGAAGACCGCGTCCGTGAGAACCAGTGCGCGTTCCTCGGGACGTTGCGCCAGGGCCGCCGCCACCGCCTGGGTATCGCGGTACGGAGTCACGACCACTCGTGCCCGCGACAGGCGGCACGCGTCGATCAATGAGGCATGGGTGCGCGCATCGGAGACGATGAGCGTTCCGGGGCCGGAAAGTGCGACAACCGCTCCAAGATTGGCGGTGTAACCCGAGGAGAAGACCAGCGCCGAGGGCGCGTCCATGAAGACCGCGAGCTCGCGCTCCAGCTCTTCATGCAGCTCGGTGTTACCGGTGACCAGACGTGAACCGGTGGAACCGGCACCCCACATCCGCAGGGCCTCGACGCCGGCTTCGATGACCTGCGGATGGCACGCGAGGCCCAGATAGTCGTTGGACGCCAGATCGATCTCGGGCTCGGCGGCGCTGCGGGTGCGGAGCCTGCGGCGCAGGCCGGCAGCTTCCCGTTGACGCTCGACCTCACCCAACCAGGCAAGCGGTGATGATGCCTCGGCCATCGATGAGCCGCTTGCGCGAAGGTCATCAGACACCGGCGCCTCCTCTCCTGAACGGTGTTCAGGTTAGCGCACCGCCGCAGCGGCTCCTACCGCCGTCGCCGCGCTCACCATCGCGTGAGTGATTCGGTGGATCTCATCCTGATCGCAGATGTACGGCGGCATGGTGTAGATCAAGGTCCGGAAGGGCCGCAGCCACACGCCTTCGTCCAATGCCGCGTCGGTGGCCACGCGCATACCGTCGGCGCCCAAAGGGTCTTCCATGTCGATGACGCCGATTGCGCCACAGACGCGCACCTCGGCGACCCCCTCGAGATCGGCGGCGGGTGCCAGGCCCTCACGCAATCCCCCGGAGATCTCCGCTATCCGCGACTTCCAGTCTCCGGAGAGCAGCAATTCGATCGAGGCGACCGCCACAGCACACGCCAACGGGTTGGCCATGAAGGTAGGACCGTGCATGAGTGCGCCCGCCGCGCCATCACTGATGGTGCGCGCAATCTTGGCGGTGCACAGCGTGGCCGCCAAGGTGAGATAACCGCCGGTCATCGCCTTGCCCACGCACATGATGTCAGGGCTGACCCCGGCATGATCGGCGGCGAACAGCTCACCGGTGCGCCCGAAGCCCGTCGCGATCTCATCAAAGATCAGCAGCACACCATGCCTGTCACACATCGCGCGCAGCTCCGCCAGGTACCGCGGATCGTGGAACCGCATGCCTCCGGCGCCCTGCACCACCGGTTCCACGATGACCGCTGCGAGTTCGGCGGCGTGCTCCGAGAGCTCCGCCTCAAAACGCTGTGTGTACTCGTCGTCATATGCGCCGGGGACCCGCTCGGCGAAGATCTGCTTGGCCAGCACATCGGTCCATAGCGAGTGCATGCCTCCCTCAGGGTCACACACACTCATCGGGGTGAAGGTGTCGCCGTGGTAGCCCCCACGCCAGGTCATCAGGCGATGCTTGGCGGGCAGACCCAGGCTGCGCCAGTACTGCAGCGCCATCTTGATCGCCACTTCGACCGACACGGATCCGGAGTCGGAGAAGAACACCGTTTCCAGACCGGGCGGGGTCAGCTCCACGAGCAGCTGGGCGAGCCGCGCGGCGGGCTCGTGGGTGAGTCCCCCGAACATGACATGGCTCATCGACGCCACCTGCTCGGTCACCGCGCGATCCAGCACGGGGTGACCGTGGCCGTGTATGCACGACCACCACGAGCTCATCGCGTCGAGCACCTCGGCGGGACGGCCATCCCGCACCACGGTGATGTTCGGACCACTGGCACTGGTCACCACCAGTGGTCGCTGGGTTGTGTCGGGATCGCCGATCCTGCTGTATGGATGCCACAAATGCGCAGCATCGACGGCTCCGACCTCATCGGGTGTCAACCTCGGCACAGTCGTCGAGCCTGTCACAGACCCTCGGTACGGAGCCATTCGCCTCGCACGCACACGCCGTTGGCGCGCACCTGCGGAGACTCTCGGCAACCATGGGTACATTGGGGGCGAAAATGTTCTTCGTCTCAGCAACTAAGCCTATGACCGATCCCGAGGTGCCCCCCGCCCCGGCGGTCGACGCCACCCCAAAACCCAAGAGTGACAAGGGGTTTTACCGCCACGACCTCGATGGTTTACGCGGTATCGCCATTTTTCTGGTGGCGGTGTTTCACGTGTGGTTCGGCCGGGTGTCGGGTGGCGTTGACGTCTTCTTAACCCTCTCGGGCTTTTTCTACGGCAGCAAGCTACTTCGCACAGCGACCACACAGGGAACGTCCCTCAACCCGGTACCGGTACTGAAACGACTGGTCCGACGCTTGCTCCCCGCGCTGATTCTGGTGTTGGCGGCTTGCGCCGTACTGACCGTCCTGGTGCAGCCGGAAACCCGGTGGGAGACGTTCGCCGAGCAGAGTCTGGCCAGCCTGGGCTACTACCAGAACTGGGAGCTCGCCAACACCGCCGCCGACTACCTGGCGGCCAGCGAGTCGGTGAGCCCGCTACAGCACCTCTGGTCGATGTCGGTGCAAGGGCAGTTCTATGTCGGCTTCCTGGCGTTGGTGTACCTGCTGGCCGTTCTTCTGCGCAAACCACTCGGCCGGTACATGCGCCCCGTCCTCATCGCCGTCATCGCGGGCTTGACCGCCGCATCCTTCGGCTACGCGATCTACGCCCATCTCGACTTCCAGTCGATCGCGTACTACAACACGTTCGCGCGTGCCTGGGAGCTGCTGCTCGGTGTGCTGGTGGGCGCGTTGGTGGCTGGAACGCGCTGGCCGATGTGGCTGCGCCAGGTGCTCGGCATCATCGCCGTGGCGACGATCCTGTCCTGTGGCGCGCTCATCAACGGTGTGCGCGAGTTCCCGGGCCCACTGGCGCTGGTGCCCGTCGTCGCCACCCTCGTCCTCGTCTTGTCGGCGGCGAACCTTCCCCTGGGCTCGGCGCAACCGGTCGCCAACCGATTCCTCGCCACCAGGCCGCTGGTCGAGCTGGGGTCATTGGCCTACTCGCTGTATCTGTGGCACTGGCCGCTGCTGGTCTATTGGTTGGTCTACAGCGGCCAACCCAAGGTCTCGTTGTGGGAGGGTGCCGCCATCCTGGGCATCTCCCTGGCGCTGGCCTACCTGACCAACAAATACGTCGAGACTCCCCTGCGTTATCCCCGGGTGCTCCCAGAATCCGCCACGCTGTGGACCAGGTTGCGGCGCCCCACCCTGGCGCTGGGGACCGCGATCGTGTTGATGGCGGTCGCGCTGACGGCCACCTCGTTCACCTGGCTTGAACATGTCACAGTGCAGCGATCCAACGGCAAGGAGCTCTCCGGCCTGCGTCCGCGCGACTACCCGGGCGCGGGGGCCCTGCTGTACGGCGACCGCGTGCCCGATCTGCCGATGCGGCCCACCACACTGGAGGCCTCCGACGATCTGCCGATCACCACCGAGCAGGACTGCATCAGCGATTTCCGGAATCGCGCGGTCATCTCCTGTACCTATGGCAATCCGCACGCCACGCGAACCATCGCGTTGGCCGGTGGGTCGCATGCCGAGCACTGGATCACCGCGCTCGACATCCTGGGGCGCCAGCACAACTTCAAGATCACCACCTACCTCAAGATGGGTTGCCCGCTCAGTACCGAAGAGGTCCCTCGTATCGCCGGGTCGAACGACCCGTACCCCGATTGCAAGAAGTGGGTCGACGAGGTGATGTCGCGGTTGATCAAGGAACACCCCGACTACGTGTTCACCACCACCACCCGCCCCCGCTCGGCCCTGGGCACCGGCGATGTGATGCCCGATAGCTATCTGGGCATCTGGACGGCGTTCGATGAGGCCGGAATCCCTGTTCTCGGAATGCGCGATACCCCCTGGCTTATCGACAAGGACGGCACCACCTACACCGCGGCCGACTGCATCTCCGCGGGCGGAAACTCCGACTCGTGCGCCATGGATCGCAACCGTGCGCTCGACGACGTGAATCCCACGCTCGCCATCACGAACCAGTTCCCGCTGCTGAAGGTCCTCGACATGACCAAGGCGGTGTGCCGTCCCGACAAATGTCGCGTGGTGGAAGGAAACGTGTTGGTGTATCACGATTCTCACCACATCTCGGCGACCTACATGCGGACCATGGCCAAGGAACTGGGACGGCAGCTCGCGATCGCGACCGGGTGGTGGCGCCCGGCACCGCCGGGCCGGTGAGGCGCGCGATCCCGACGCCGGACCGATAGGGTCATCAGCATGACCCTGCCACCGCTTCAGGTATGGCCGGGCAATCCATATCCGCTGGGTGCCACCTACGACGGTGCCGGCACCAACTTCTCGCTGTTCTCCGAGGTGGCCACGGCCGTCGAGCTGTGCCTCATCGCCAAGGACGGCACCGAGACCCGGGTACCCCTCGATGAGGTCGACGGGTACGTGTGGCACTGCTATCTGCCGACCATCTCCCCCGGCCAACGGTACGGATTCCGGGTGCACGGGCCGTGGGATCCCGAGAACGGACACCGCTGCGACCCGGACAAACTGCTGCTCGACCCGTACGGCAAGGCGTTCCACGGCGAATTCGGCTACGGCCCCGAGACCGACCCGCCGCTACTGTCCTACCAGAACGACCCAGTGGACACCGAAGTACTTGTCGCGCGAGACTCGCTGGGCCACACCATGACCTCTGTCGTCATCAACCCGTATTTCGACTGGGGCTCGGATCGGCGCCCGCGCACCCCGTACCACGAGACGGTCATCTACGAAGCCCATGTCAAGGGCATGACCCAGACTCATCCCGGGGTTCCCGAGGAGCTCAGGGGCACCTACGCCGGCCTGGCCCATCCGGCCGTCATCGAACACCTGCGTTCCCTCGGGGTCACCGCCATTGAACTGATGCCGGTGCACCAGTTCTTCCACGACAGCCGATTGATCTCCCTGGGGTTGCGAAACTATTGGGGGTACAACACTTTCGGATATCTGGCCCCGCACGCGGCGTATGCGTCGTCACCGCATGCCGGCGGTGCGGTCGCCGAGTTCAAGGCAATGGTGCGCGCCCTGCACGAGGCCGATATCGAGGTCATCCTCGACGTCGTCTACAACCACACGGCCGAGGGTGACCACATCGGTCCGACCCTGAGTTTCCGCGGCATCGACAACCGCGCCTACTACAAACTCAACGACGACAACCTCGCGCGCTACACCGACTACACCGGCACGGGGAACAGTCTCAACGCCCGCAACCCCCACACATTGCAACTCATCATGGACTCACTGCGCTACTGGGTCACTGAGATGCATGTCGACGGGTTCCGCTTCGATCTGGCTTCAACCCTGGCCCGCGAACTGCACGACGTCGACCGGCTCTCGGCCTTCTTCGATCTGGTCCAACAGGATCCCATCGTCAGCCAGGTCAAACTGATCGCCGAGCCCTGGGATATCGGCGAGGGCGGATACCAGGTCGGCAACTTCCCGGGGCTATGGACCGAATGGAACGGCAAGTTCCGCGATACCGTCCGTGACTACTGGCGCGGCCAACCCGCCACGCTCGGAGAGTTCGCCTCCCGGCTCACCGGATCCTCCGACCTGTACGAGGCCACCGGGCGCCGCCCTAGCGCGAGCATCAACTTCGTCACCGCGCACGACGGCTTCACACTGCGAGATCTGGTCTCCTACAACGAAAAACACAACGAGGCCAACGGCGAGAACAATAAGGACGGCGAAACCTACAACCGCTCGTGGAACTGCGGTGTGGAGGGGCCCACCGAGGACTCGGCGATTATCGCGCTGCGCGCGCGCCAGATACGCAATATCTTTGCGACGCTGGTGCTGAGCCAGGGCACCCCAATGCTCTCTCATGGCGACGAGATAGGCCGGACCCAACAGGGCAACAACAACGTGTACTGCCAGGATTCGACGTTGTCCTGGATGGACTGGGATTTGGCGCAGACAAACTCCGACCTGCTGCAATTCGCCCGAACGGTGATCGCGTTACGCAAGCAGCACCCGGTGTTCCGGCGCCGTCGGTTCTTCGCAGGACGTCCCATCCGGGAAGGCGAGGAAGTCCGCGATATCGCGTGGCTGACACCCGCCGGCGAGGAAATGACCACCGCCGACTGGGATAGCGGTTTCGGTAAGAGCCTGGCCGTCTTCCTCAACGGTGATGCGATTCCCGAACCCAACGCGCGCGGCGAACGCGTCTCTGGAGACTCATTCCTGTTGTGTTTCAACGCCTATGACGAGCCGCTCGATTTCGTGACACCCGACGGTGACTACGCGGCGCAGTGGACCGCGGTCCTCGACACCGGCGAGCCGGACGGCCAGTGCTCGGCGGTAGTCGACGCGGGCAAGGCCGTCCGGGTGCAGGACCGCGCCCTCGTCGTGCTACGCAAGAGCGGATAGTCGCGCTACGTCAGGTAGCGGAACGCCGCCGAATCCGGTTCCAGCCGTTCGATATCCAGATCGGAGGCCTGCATCCGATCCACCAGGCCCGTCAGATCGTCGGCATTGCTGAGCTCGATGCCCACCAGGGCGGCACCCATCTCGCGGTTGTTCCGCTTGACGTACTCGAACAGCGTGATGTCGTCGTTGGGGCCGAGTATTTCCCCGAGGAACCGGCGCAACGCGCCCGGCTCCTGTGGGAAGTCGACGAGGAAATAGTGCTTGAGCCCCAGGTGCACCAGGGAGCGCTCCAGGATTTCGCCGTATCGCGAAACATCGTTGTTGCCACCGGAAATCAGGCAGACAACGGTCTCACCCGGCGCCAGGTCCAGCTCTGCTAGCGCAGCGACCGACAGCGCGCCAGCGGGCTCGGCGATGATGCCCTCATTCTGATAGAGCTCGAGCATGGCGGTGCAGGCCGCGCCTTCGTCGACGGTCATCAAGGTGAGTGTGTCGCCCGCCGCGGCCAGCAGTCGGTACGGAACCGCCCCGGCGACCTGTACGGCGCAACCGTCTACGAAGGGATCAACGTGGTCGAGCGGGACCGGCCCACCCGCGCGCATGGCGGCCGCCATACATGCGGCGCCCGCCGGCTCAACGCCTACGACCCGTACCTGCGGAGCCCGTTCCCGCAGGTAGGTGACGATTCCGGAGATACATCCGCCGCCGCCGACGGGGACCACCACCACGTCCGGCTGGACGTCGAGCTGGTCGAGGATCTCGGCGGCAATCGTGCCCTGCCCGGCGATGGTCCGCGGATCGTCGAATGCCGGGACCAGGGTGGCACCGGTGCGTTCGGCATCGGCCTTGGCCGCCGCGGCCGCATCGTCGTAACCATGCCCCACCGCGATGAGCTCCACGAAACCGTTGCCGTGGTAGATGATTCGTTGCCGCTTCTGCTTCGGAGTCTTACTGGGGATGTACACACGCCCGTGCACGCCCATCGACTTGCACGCCAGTGCGAATCCCTGCGCGTGGTTACCCGCGCTGGAGCACACCACACCCGCGGCCTTCTCCTCGTCACTGAGCTGCATCAGAAGGTTGAAGGCGCCGCGCAGCTTGTACGAACGAACCGACTGCAGATCTTCACGTTTGAGGTACACGTTGGCACCGGTCAGCGTGGAGAGGCGATCCGCGTGCTGAACGGGAGTCGGGTGCACCACCTCATCGATCCGTTTGGCCGCCGCATCGATGTCGCTGGCAGTGACGGCCTGGGCTGTGCTCAAGAGACGGGTGTCAGCACGAAAACCGGGATCTGACGGTCGGTCTTGGTCTGGTATTCCGCATACGGCGGGTACGCCTCCACGGCACGGTCCCACCACGGCGCCTTCTCATCGCCGAAGACCTCGTGGGCCTGGTAGTCCTTGGTGGTGCTGCCGTCCTGCAGCTCGACGAGCGGGTTCTCTTTGACGTTGTAGTACCACACGGGGTTTTTGGGTGCGCCGCCGAGCGAGGCCACGATGGCGTACTCGCCGTCGTGCTCCACCCGCATCAAGGCAATCTTGCGCAGCTTCCCGGACTTGGCGCCGAGCGAGGTCAGCAAAATCACCGGCATGTCCGCGATGGTGATGCCGTCGGTGGTCCCGCTCTCGATGATCTTGGTCACCTGCTTCTGCGACCAATCGAGTCCACTGGGTTCGTATTCACCGGTTAATGGCATGCCGACAACTGTATCGCTCCACCTACCGGGGAATCACGCCGATAACGCGGAACGCCCGGGAGTCTCGCCCGCGCCGGATACCCCGTGACTTTAGTTCTACCACCCACGATCGGAGTGTTCGGTTGACCGAACTTCCTCGTTAGGCATATCCTCTACCCCATGACGACCTTCGAGCGCGCAGCACATGGGGTGCGGTCGGTGGACGTCTCGGGCGTGGCATGGCCCCCCTACAAGCTGCTCGCGCTCGGAGTCGGCACTGCCGTCTTCGTGGCGACCCTCTTGCTGGTGGCGTCAATGTCGACAGCGGTGCTCTCCGCTAGCGCCGTGGCCAGCATGGTCTGGCTCGCCGGCTCGCTCATTCATTGAGCAGAACCTCCCCACGGGGTGTAATACATCCCCATGTCTTCGCCAAGCGACTCGGCCGCCGAGCATCCTGTCGGGCACCGCATGGAGCGGCTTGCCCATGAGGTAACCGATGACGTGCTGGCCGCCGAGAAACATCTGCCGTCCTGGCTGCGCCCGGGCGCCCCCGAAAGCCGAATACCGGTTCTCATCGCCCTCGTCGCCGCAATCGGCCTCCAGTTGGCCATTCCCGCACAGTTCAATCTGACGCCGCGGTGGCCGTTACCCGCCCTTGAGTCCGCGCTGCTGGTCGTCCTGGTGGTCCTCAACCCGATAAAATTCACGCGTTCAACGACTCTCGGACGTTGGGCTACCTATCTGCTGATCGCGGCCATTACCGCCGACAACACCATCTCCGCGGCACTGCTGGATTACAAGATCGTGACGGGGCAGATGGGCGACAACCCGCGCGTGCTCCTCGGCAGTGGCCTGGCGATCTTCATCACCAACGTCATCGTATTCGGCATGTGGTACTGGGAGTTTGACCGCGGCGGACCCTTCGCGCGCCACACCCTAGAGCGGCCGCATCCGGACTTCATGTTTCCCCAGATGGCCAACCCAGAACTCGCACCGCCGGATTGGCGGCCGAAGTTCCCCGATTACCTGTACGTGAGCTTCACCAACGTCGTCGCGTTCTCCCCCACTGACACCATGCCGCTCTCACGGTGGGCCAAGATGCTGATGACGCTGCAATCAATCGTGGCACTGTCCACCGTGGCACTGGTGCTCGCCCGCGCCGTGAACATCCTGGGCTAGCCGTGATCTCACAGGACTCCGCGCCGACATCGGACGACCCGGGGACCCTTAATCGGGCCCTTCACCTGGCCACCATGATCGCGGTGAATGCGATTCCACTCACCGGCTGGTTCGTGGGCGGCTGGTCGGCCGGCACGACACTCGCGGTGTACTGGTTCGAGACCGTGGCGGCCTCCCTGTTCGTCGCACTCCGGGCCCTGCTGCACCGGCGGTGGAGTCCGCGCCGCGGACACTTCCGATACGAGGCGCCCGGGCCGGACCAGAGTTACTCGCGAACTTCCTTCATCAAGGGATTCCTGTTCACAACTCTGGTCTTCTCGGCGGCGCATGGATTCTTTCTCGCGGTCATCATTTTCCTGCTCACTCACAACGGCAAGGCCGCACTGATCGGTATCGATTGGCACAGTGTGGGATTCGGGTGCCTCCAGGTGCTTATCGCGCTGGCCGTCGACTTCCTGGTGGATCTTCCCTCCCTGCGCCGATGGTCCTTCTGGCAGCTGGAGGTGATGGCGAGTCGCGGGTTCATGCGAGTTGCCGTCGTGCATCTGACCCTGATCTTCGGGATGTTCGCGGTTGCTGTCACCGACGCACCTTCGGCACTGTTCGGGGTGTTCGTCGTCCTGAAGACCATGTATTCGCTCAGCGTCACCTTCCCGCAATGGGAGCCCGCTACCCCGCCGCGCTGGCTCAGTAGTGCGATGAATCGGATACCGAGCGCACGTCCGGGACTGACTTTCGAGGAGCAATGGGTCAAGGACCGTAAAACCGAGACCGCACGGCGAAAGAAGAACGAAGAGCCGTGGACGGGGGCACGGCGCTGATCGCTTGTCAGATGGGGTCGCTGCTGGAGTAGGTGTCGTTCGACTCCGGGCGTGCACCGTAGCGCTGGGCGTAGGTCTCGTGTTTGCGCGCGTGCTTCTCGCGGTTCCCGATGTCGGCGAGTTTCGGATCCAGATCGTGCTGGGCCAACCGGTAGCGGCGCCAAATCTTGTTGAGAGCGTGCGTCATCAGGATCGCCCAGACATAGATGGGCAGGGTGATCGCCACGTGCAGGAGCAGGCCGCCCGGCAGCAGCCAGAATGGAGCCAGGATGAAATGCGGCGGGATCACGTATCGGATCATGTGCCGCCGAATGGCGCCGGGGCCGGACAGATCGTTGGCCACCCAGTCCCGCATCGAATCGGGCAAGCGCCTTCCATAGGCGTAGGTGATGTACTGCCCAGCGGTGGGCCGATCGGTCGTCATACAAACTCCTGCACGTCTGAGTCGGCTCTCGCCGGATACAGCCCCGCTAATACAGATAGGGGCCCCGGCGAGCGCCGTCAGGAACTATAGACGCGCCCCTGTCCTGCGGTGTTGTCGGGTTGCTAATCTTTGCAAGTTGTTGTGTGGTGAGGTGGACTTGATATGGATGCACGTCAGCCGCTGTATCGGATGAAGGCGGATTTCTTCAAAACGTTGGGACATCCCGTGCGGATACGCGTGCTGGAGCTGCTCAGCGAACGCGATCGGGCCGTGTCCGAGATGCTGCCCGAGGTGGGTATCGAGGCAGCCAATCTGTCACAGCAGTTGGCCGTGCTCCGACATGCCGGGCTGGTGACAGCTCGTCGCGAAGGGCTCTCGGTGCTGTACACCTTGACATCACCGCGTGTGGCGGAGCTGCTGGCCACAGCGCGCAAGATCTTGACCGGCGTGGTCGCCGATCAAGCCGAATGGCTCGATGCCGTCTCCGTGGAGCCCGCCGAGGTCGCGCAGCGCGGCCGTGGAGAACTAGCCGCCCAGGCAGCCCGGCCCGAGTAGCGCCTTGAGATCGCCCATCAGGGCCGATGACGGTGTCACCCGAAGCGACTGATCGAGCTCCAGCGTGGTGACGCGTTCCCCACTGATCAAACGCAGATGAACCTGGTTGGTGCCGGGATGCCGCGCCAGCACTTGCTTGAGCGCGGTGACCTTATCGATGGTGCACTGCCTCGTCGGCAGCGTCACGGCAACCGGACGATCGTCAGATGCCTGCGAGAAGTCGGGCACCACAAGATCATTGGCGATCAGAGAGATTCGGTCATCGCGTATCGCCACCTTCGCGTTCACCAGAACCACCGCGTCGTCGGCTATCTCGGCGCCGTACACCGAATAGGCCTGCGGGAAGAAGAGCACCTCGATGCCACCCGTGAGATCCTCGAGCTGCGCTGAGGCCCAGGGCATGCCGTTCTTGTTCACGCGACGGTTGACCGAGGCGAGAATCCCGCCCACACGCACCTGGGTGTCGTTGGCGATATCGCCTTCGAGGATCGTGGGAATCTGGGTGTCGGTCTGACGGCCCAGCAGGTGCGCCACCCCATTGAGCGGATGCCCGGATACGTACAGGCCCAGCATTTCTCGCTCGAGAGCGAGCTTGTGCTTCTCTTCCCATTCGTCGTCGGGCACCTTGATGGCGAACACGTTGGCTGCGTCGGCGTCGTCGTCCCCTGCTCCTCCGAAGAGGTCGAACTGACCCATCGCTTCGGCCTTCTTGGTGCCCAGCACCGAGTCGACGGCATCGGACTGGACGAGGAACAGCCCCTTGCGGGAATGCCCCAGGGAGTCAAAGGCCCCCGCCTTCACCAGCGATTCCGTGACCTTCTTATTGCAGGCCGCGATGTCAATCTTGTGCAGATAGTCGGAGAAGTCGGTAAAGGCGCCCTTAGATTCTCGGGTCGCGATGAGCGACTGCACCACATTGGCGCCGACATTGCGGACACCACCGAGCCCGTAGCGGATGTCCTCGCCCACCGATGCGAAGTTGTGTACCGACTCGTTGACGTCCGGCGGTAGCACCGTGATGCCCAGACGACGGCAGTCGGCGAGATAGATGGCGGCCTTATCCTTGTCGTCGCCCACGGAAGTGAGCAGGCCGGCCATGTATTCGCCCGGGTAATTGGCCTTGAGGTAGGCGGTCCAGAACGACACCAACCCGTATCCGGCGGCATGCGACTTGTTGAACGCGTAGCCGGCGAACGGAAGAATGGTGTCCCACAACGCCTTGACGGCCTTCTCGGAGAAGCCGTTGTTGGTCATGCCTTCGTAAAAGCCCTTGTACTCGGCCTCCAGCACCTCAAGCTTCTTCTTGCCCATGGCCTTACGGAGCGCATCGGCCTTACCCATCGAGTACGAGGCGACCTTCTGGGCGATGAACATGATCTGCTCTTGGTAGACGATCAGACCGTAGGTCTCGGAGAGGATGTCCTTCAGCGGCTCTTCCAGCTCGGGGTGAATCGGCTTGATCGGCTGGCGACCGTTCTTCCGGTCGGCATAGTCGTTGTGCGCGTTCATGCCCATCGGGCCGGGGCGATACAGCGCCAACACGGCGACGATGTCGTTGAATCCGGTGGGCTGCATGCGGCGCAGCAGATCCCGCATGGGCCCGCCATCGAGCTGGAACACCCCGAGGGTGTCACCGCGGGACAGCAATTCGTATGTCGCCGCATCTTCGAGCGGCAAATGATCCAGGTCGAGGTCGACGCCACGGTTGGCCTTGATGTTGTCCAACGCATCACCGATGACGGTGAGGTTGCGCAACCCCAGGAAGTCCATCTTCAACAGGCCGATGGCCTCACACGACGGGTAGTCCCAGCCGGTGATGATGGCGCCGTCCTGCGCGCGCCGCCACAGCGGGATGGCCTCGGTGAGCGGCTCCGAGCTCATGATGACGGCACACGCGTGCACGCCGGCGTTGCGGATCAGCCCTTCCAGGCCGCGCGCGGTCTGGAAGATGGTGCGCACATCCGGATCGGTGTCGATCAGGGTGCGAACCTCGGCGGCTTCCTTGTACCGCTCGTGCTCCGGGTCGGTGATACCCCAGACCGGGATGTCCTTGGCCATGATCGGCGGTGGCAGCGCCTTGGTGATGCGGTCGGCGATGGCGAAACCCGGCTGCCCGTAGTGGATACGTGCCGAGTCCTTCAGCGCGGCCTTGGTCTTGATCGTGCCGAAGGTGATGACCTGCGCCACCCGGTCGCTGCCCCATTTATCGGTGGCGTACCGAACCATCTCGCCGCGGCGACGGTCGTCGAAGTCGATATCGATATCAGGTGCCGACGGCCGTTCCGGATTGAGGAAGCGCTCGAACAGCAGTCCGTGCGGGATCGGGTCGATATTGGTGATACCGAGTGAGTAGGCGACCAGCGATCCGGCCGCCGAACCACGACCAGGGCCGACGCGGATGCCGACCTCCTTGGCATGCGTGACGAGGTCTCCGACGACGAGAAAGTATGCGGGGAAACCCTTTTGCTTGATGACGTCCAGTTCGTAGTGAGCACGGGTGAAGTACTCGTCGGGCACTCCGCCGGCAACGCCGCGGAAACGCTGCTCGAGCCCGCGGTCGACCTCCTTGCGTAGCCAGGAGTCCTGGTCTTCACCCTCCGGCACCGGGAACACCGGCATGCGGTCCTTGAAGCTCCAGACCTCCTCGTAGGACTGCACCCGCTCCGCAATCAGCAGGGTGTTGTCACACGCGCCCGGGACGGAGTCGTCCCACAGGTCACGCATCTCGGAAGCCGGCTTCAGGAAGTAGCCGTCGCCGTCGAACTTGAAGCGCGTGGGGTCCGACATGGTTTTGCCGGTCTGCACGCAGAGCAACGCTTCATGGTTATGCGCGTGATCCTTGGTGACGTAGTGACAGTCGTTCGTGGCCAACGGCGGTATGCCGAGCTTCTTGCCCACCTCCAGCAGGCCCTCGCGCACCCTGCGTTCGATGGACAGTCCGTGGTCCATCAGCTCCAGGAAGAAATTGTCCTTACCGAAGATCTCCTGCCACTTGGCCGCAGCCGCCAGCGCCTCGGCCTCCTGACCGAGACGAAGCCGAGTCTGCACCTCACCCGAGGGGCATCCGGTGGTGGCGATGATGCCGCTCGCGTGTTCGGTGATGAGCTCGGCATCCATGCGCGCCCACTTGCCGAGCTGCCCCTCGAACGAGGCCAGCGAGGAGAGCTTGAACAGGTTGCGCAGGCCCGTCGCATTCTCGGCGACCATGGTCATGTGGGTGTACGAACCCGAACCGGACACGTCATCGGACTTCTGGCCCGGATCGCCCCAGAAGACACGCTTGGTGTCGAATCGCGAGGCGGGTGCGATGTAGGCCTCGATGCCGATGATGGGCTTGACCCCGGTGTCGGTGGCCACGTTGTAGAACTCGCTGGCGCCGTACATGTTCCCGTGGTCGGTCATGCCGACCGCAGACATGCCCAGGCGCTCCACCTCCGCGAGCATCGGCTTGATCTTCGCGGCACCATCGAGCATCGAGTACTCGGTGTGGTTGTGCAGGTGCACGAACGAAGAATTCGAGGAGCTCACACGTGCCTTTCGTACCGACCCACGATGGGGGCGTCAATCGCTAGAGGGGTCAGTTTATGGCGAGGGTCTGACAGTCCCGGGCGTGTCGGGGGTGTGTCGCCTGGCTCATCCAGCTACCTGAATCACAGCGGTCACAAAAGCCCCGCCAGCAACGGTGAGAACCTGCGACAACACCATAGCTGGAAGCACGGCGCAGACCTCACGGCGGCGGGGACCACTCCCCTCACATCACCTCGACGGATTCGTCGACGGGACCCCAGTCGGTGGTGCCCACCGCAGCACTCGATCCAGCTGCCGTAGGGACACACCCCGCGTGGTCCGCATCGCCACATCGCGCAGCGGAAGCAACAGCGGGTTCGACACGAGCCCCATCGCGCCGAGCCGGCGAGAATCGCGTGCGATCCGCTGTGTTCGGCGTCGGCGCAACCTGTCGTATGCCCGCAGGTCCGGACAGACGCGGGCCAGGGTGATGGCATCCTCCAGCGCCTGGCACGCCCCCTGCCCGATGTTCGGCGTCATCGCATGTGCCGCGTCACCCAGCAGCGCGACCTTGCCTTTCACGAAGGTTCTGAGGTTGGGCAGGTCATAGCTGTCATGCTGCAGAACACCCTCGGGTCCGACCGAATCGAGGAGGTGGGCCACCGGCGCCGGGAACTGCCGAAAAGGATCTAGGGACAGGTTCGGATTGCCCGGCGCGGTCGGCTGGAATCCGTAGCAATAGGCGCGCCCGCCGGACATCGGAAAGTAGCCGAAGCGGGCCCGGTGCCCCCACAGTTCGAGTTGAGACTGCGGCTGCTGGTCACCGAGCGGAACCGTGACGAAACGGGTGATGGAGTACCCGGTGTATCGCGGCACTCTGGCCTCCGGCCACAGTGCACGGCGCGTGACACTGTGCAGCCCGTCGGCGCCGATCACCAGGTCGAACAGGTGGCGTTCACCGTCGGCGACGACCGCACCGTCCAGACCCACTCCGGTCACCTTGGTACCCAATGCCGATTTCTGGGGCGCGACAGCCTGTGCCAGGATCCCGACCAGTTCCTTGCGATGCACGACGCACGTGTCCCCGAACGTCTCGAAATACCGCGCTCCGGGATCGAAGAGCCTCCCCCCGGTGGAGGTCAGAAATGCTCCGCTGCAGTGGTGGACCCCATGTGCGCGCACCTCTGCGCCAAGGCCCAGCTCGTCGAGCGCACGCATGGCGTTGGGCCACACACTGATTCCGCAGCCAACCTCGGTGAACCGCTCGCACTGTTCAAAGAGCGTCACCTCGTGGCCCGCCTGGGTCAGACTGATCGTCGCGGTCAGTCCACCGAGCCCGCCCCCGATGACCGCAATGCGCACACGGCGACGGTAGCCCGCCGCCGCGGGATAGCGCCCCGACGATGTTCGGTATGTGTCAGGTCGTGGCGAGCTGCGCCCGGCGCGCTCTGCGCACGGTGTCCACCGTGAAGATCGTCAGCGCCGCCCATATCAGCGCGAAGCCCGCCCAGCGTTCCGGCGGCATCGCCTCATGTTTGACCAGCACACCCCATAGCATCTGCAGCGTGGGCGTCAGGTACTGCAGAAGGCCGAGAGTCACCAGTGGAATACGTTGTGCCGCAATGCCGAACATCAGCAGCGGTAGCGCCGTCACCACCCCGCTGAAAACCATCAGCGCGGTGTGGCCGTGGGTGTAGCCCAGGAAGTGCTGCTGACCGGCAACGCCGAGGAATGCCAGGTAGACGACGGCGAACGGCGCCGCGACAATGCCCTCGGCGGTCAGGCTCACGCGCGGATCGACGGTCACCGTCTTCTTGATGGCTCCGTATCCGGCGAACGAGACGGCCAGTATCAGTGTGATGACCGGCAGCTGCCCATAGCTGACCGTGAGCACCGCGACCGCGGTGAATGCCAGCACCAGCGCCAACAGCTGCCATCTACTGAGCGGCTCCCGGAAGATCACCACGCCCAACAGCACCGTCACTAACGGGTTGATGAAGTATCCGAGTGCAGCGTCGAGCACGTGCCCGGAGTTGACGGCATAGATGTAGACACCCCAATTGAGGGCGATGAGAACCGAGGCGCCGACAAGTAGGCCCCAGTTGCGCGGACCCATCGTGATGAGGTCACGCAACCGCCGGGAGACGGCGACGACAATGACCATCAGCAGCAGTGTCCAGATCATCCGGTGCGCCAGGATCTCCAGCGCGCTCGCCGGTTCCAGCAGGGGGAAGAATGCCGGAAACAATCCCCACATGAAGTAGGCGGCCGCGCCGAACAGGTACCCGGACTTCAGGCGATTCTGCTCAGGAGTCGTAACGGCCCCACTCATCGCAGGATGTCAAGAGCGTGCGCCAGATCCTCCGGATATTCGCTGGTGATTTCCATCCAGCGACCATCACCCGGATGGGTGAAGGCCAGCGATTTGGCATGCAGCCATTGACGTTCCAGCCCAAGCTTGGCGGCCAGCGTCGGATCCGCGCCATAGGTCAGATCCCCGCAGCACGGGTGTTTGATGGCCGAGAAATGCACCCGGATCTGGTGTGTGCGACCGGTTTCCAGGTGTACGTCCAGCAGACTGGCCGCCACGAACGCCTCAAGGGTGTCGTAGTGGGTGATGGAATGCCGTCCGTCCTCGACAACGGCGAATTTCCAGTCATGGCCTCGATGCCGCCCGATCGGGGCATCGATGGTGCCGCTGGACGGATCCGGATGTCCTTGCACGAGAGCGTGATAACGCTTCTCTACACGCCGGTATTTGAAGGCGCGTTTGAGCTCGGTGTATGCCTTCTCCGACAGCGCCACGACCATGACCCCGGAAGTTCCGACGTCCAGGCGATGGACGATTCCCTTGCGTTCGGGCACACCGGACGTGGTCATGCGGAACCCGGCGGCGGCGAGCCCGCCGAGCACGGTGGGACCGCTCCAGCCGACGGAGGCGTGCGCCGCGACACCCGCGGGTTTGTCGACGGCCACCAAGTCGTCATCGGCGTACAGGATCTTCATGCCCTCGATGGCCTCGACCCGATTCTCCGGTGGGGCCTTGGGCTCGGGGAGCGTGACTTCCAGCCAGGTACCTGCGGTGAGTTTCTCGGATTTGGTGACGACAACGCCATCCAGCAGCACAGCACCCTCCTCGGCGAGAGTGGCCGCAGCCGTCCGGGACAGACCGAGCAGGCGCGCCAGCCCGGCGTCCACGCGCATACCGGACAGGCCGTCGGGCACCGGCAGGGAACGCGAGGTCATAACGGCTTAGTCTGAGAAGCTTGCGCGTCGGCGTTCTCGTTGTCCGCGCCCTCGCCTGGCGTCGAGCGCTCGTCGGTGCCCGATACGCCTCGCGTCGAGCGCTCGTCGGTGCCCGATGCTCCTCGCGTCGAGCGCTCGTCGCTGTCGTAGTCGAATCCGAACAGCGAGAGCGCCACCAGCAGAATCGCTCCACCCACCACCGCCGGGTCGGCGACGTTGAAGACCGGCCACCACCCCACCGACAGGAAGTCGACCACATGGCCGCGCAGCGGCCCGGGGCCCCGGAAGAACCTGTCGACGAGATTGCCCAGCGCGCCGCCGAGAATCATGCCCAATCCGAGTGCCCACCACGTGGAGACCAATCGGCGACCGATGAGCAGGATTCCCACCACGACCGACATGGCGATCAGGGTCAGCACCCAGGTGTAGCCGGTGGCAAAGGAGAACGCGGCACCGGAGTTACGCACGAGCGTCCAGGTGACGGTGTCGCCGATGATCGGTACCGGCTTACCCGGCTGCAGCAGTCTGACGGCAAGCACCTTGGTGACGATGTCCACCGCGAGCACCACCGCCGCCACAATGAGCAGCAGTTTTATCCGCCGTTTGGGCTTCGGGGCGGTCTCGGGCTCGTCACTCACGTCACCCATCATCCCCTACTCAGGGGGGCGCTCTGCGCAGCCTGTCTGCGATGATCGCGGCTGTGCCCGATGTTCTTCGCCCCAGCGCCTCATCACCGACCCTTGTGCTGTTGACCACCGGCGGAACCATCGCGACCGCGGTAGGCAGCGACGGCGTCGCCCGACACCGCAGCTCGGGAGATGATCTGCTCGCCGCGTCCGGATACGGCGATGTCGCCGTCCACGACCTGATGGCGATCGACAGCGCGGAAATGACCCCGCAGCACTGGCAACAGATCGCTGCCGCGCTCCGCGGTCATATCGCGAGCGGGGCCTCCGGCGTCGTCATCGCGCATGGAACCGACACCTTGGAGGAGACCGCGCTCTGGCTCGCGCTGACCTGCGCGGTGCCGGTACCCGTCGTACTCACCGGGGCGCAACGCAGTGGCGACCACCCACAGTCCGACGGACCGGGCAATCTGCGTGACGCGTTGGCGGTGGCGGCAAGCGGTGAGGCCCTGGGCGTGGTGGTGTGCTTCGCCGGCCAGGTGTATCCGGCGCTGGGTGTCCGCAAGGTCGATCTGGCCGCGCCTGCCGGATTCGCCGGTGTCGCCCCCATCGGTCATGTGCGCGATGGCGTGTTCGTACGCAGCGGCGACGCATCCACGGCGTTCCTCGGCACCGTGACCCGCGCCGCGCTACCCCGCGTCGACATCGTGAGTCTCTACCCGGGTGCCGACGCGGTGGCACTCGAGTCCTACGTGCGTGCCGGCGCGCAGGGACTTGTGCTGGAATCGATGGGCGCGGGTAATGCCAATGACGTTGTCATCGAGTCTGTTTCGCGTCAAATTACGGACGGCACCCGGGTTCTGGTCACCACCCGGGTGCCCGGTGGTGCACTGACGCCCGGTTACGCGCCGGGGCAGAAGCTGATCGATGCCGGCGCGGTGATGGTGCCCCGGCTCCGTTCCGGGCAAGCGCGCGTGCTGTTGATGGCGGCGCTGGCCACCGGATCAGATCTCGTCTCCGTTGTCGAGCGGCTCGGCTGACTCTCCCGGCCAATCCAGGCTCGACACGGGGTCGGCGCGGGTGACACCCGGATCGTCGACACCGAAGGTGCGTGCGATGCCCGGTCCACTGCTTCGTGTCTCGAACCTCACGGTCATGACGCCATGTCCGGTGCCCTGAATCCAGCCGTGGCCATACTCGGAATGGAGGATGTCGTCACCGACTCCCCAGCTTGCGGCGCTGGGGACGGGCGCCGCGGTGGACGGAGCCTCATCGGTTTCGGCAACCGATTCGGTCTGGTCCAAATCCGGGAAAAGCGAGGTCTGCTGGACGTCCGAGAATCCCGAGAATCCCACGCCGACAAGGCGTATCGGGCCGATCTCGACCGGGTCGAGTAGCAGCCGGCGCGCCGCCGACATCAGCACGGCACGTTCGGTGGTGGCGTAAGGCAGAGTCGCCGACCTGGTCAGGATGCTCATGTCCGAGCGACGCAGCTTCACGGTGACGGTGCGCACGCCGCGACCGTGCTTGATGAGCCGCCGATGGGCGTGCGCGCCGATGGGTTCGATGGCCTCACGCAATTGATCGAGAGTTGTCAGGTCATCGGCGAAGGTGGATTCCGCGCTGATCTGCTTGGTCTCGGCGCGTTCTGCCACGGGGCGCTCATCGATACCACGTGCAAGCTGGTGCAGGGCGGGGCCTATCGTGCCGCCCAACACCGAGGCCACCTCGCTGGTCTGTAGCGCCGCTAGCTGGCCAATGGTATTGATTCCCAAACGGTTCAGACGTTCTTCTGCGACGGGCCCGATCCCCCACAATTTACGCACTGCAAGATCGGCGAGCAGCGATCCCTGCTCCTCGGGTGCGACGATCCGCACCCCGTCGGGTTTGGCCAATCCCGATGCGATCTTGGCAAGCTGCTTCCCGGACCCCGCCCCGACCGACGCGGTGAGCCCGGTTTCGGTGAGCACCCGTGAACGAAGTTCGTCGATGTACTCCGCCACGGTTTCCGTTGTGGCCCCGGCTAGTTCAACAGGCTCCCCGAAGGCCTCGTCGAAGGACAGCTGTTCCAGAACCGGGATCATCGACCGCACTGTCGCGAACACCCGTCGGCTGGCGACGCCGTATACCGCGCCACGAGGCGGCAGGACCACGACATTGATACCGACCAGACGTCGCGCCTGATGCATGGGCATCGCTGAGCGTGCTCCGAAAACGCGGGCCTCATAGCTCGCGCCGGCCACCACGCCCCGGCCGCCGGTACCACCGACGAGGACCGGACGATTACGCAGGGTTGGCCGGGTCAGCTGCTCGACCGAGGCGAAGAAGGCGTCCATGTCGAGGTGCAGAACCCATCGACCGGCAGCACACACGCGATCATCGTATTGCGCAGGTCGGACGCCACCCTGCCCGGCGACACCGATCGAGCCCAGCACCCCGTAGTTGACGACACGGTGCGGGCTGTGGCCGAACTCCGACAAGATATGGCCGAATCACGCTACTCAGACAGCCATATCGTCCCTAGCCTGGTGTCATGGCAATGAATGTGGTGCACCGCTGGTGTTGTAGCTCGCAGATGTGGGCACGCAAGACCGAGTCGCAGCTCCTCCCGTGGGCGCTGCAGGGGGTTGAGCTAGGCGAGGACGCTCTGGAGATCGGTCCCGGCTACGGCGCCAATCTGCGGGTGCTGACCCGACGCACACCGCAGCTCACCGCGGTGGAGATCGACGAGACCATGGCGTCCCGGCTGCAGCGGCTCTACGGCGATCAGGCAACGGTGATCCAGGGTGACGGCACCAAGCTCGGTTTCGACAACAACCGATTCAGCTCGGTGGTGTGCTTCACCATGCTGCACCACGTACCGACACCTGATCTGCAGGATGCGCTGTTCACACAGGCACATCGGGTGCTGGCCCCGGGCGGAGTTTTCGCAGGCAGCGACGGTGTGCATTCCACCTTCTTCCGACTGCTGCACATCGGCGACACCTACAATCCGGTACCGACCACGTCACTACCGGATCGCCTGCGAGCAGCGGGTTTCACCGACATCGAGCATCACCTCGACGGGGGTAACCAGCGCTGGCGGGCCGTGAAGGCCGCGTAAGGCGCTAACCCACCGCCTTTTTCAAGGACACCCGGACCCCGTCGCCGACATCGGCGGCGGGGTTTGTGGCATGGCCGATTTCCAGTGTCGTGGCCAGGATTTCGCCGGCGATGAGGTCGCGGTGACGTTCCGCCCAGGGGTGACGGTCCTCGGGTACCTCGAGAATGACCTCGACGCGGTCGGATACCTCCAGACCTGTCGACTTACGAAGGTCCTGAAGCTCCCGGATGAGATCGCGCGCCCATCCCTCGGCCTCCAGCTCCTCGGTGACGGTGTCATCGAGGATGACAAGTCCGCCGCCCTCGGGAAGCGCCGCCGTGGAATCCGGCTCCGCAGCAACCAGTTTCGAATCGAACTCGCCCTCCTGTAGGGTGATCCCGGCGGCGACTACGGTTCCGTCGGCCTGCAGCGCCCAGTCGCCGGCCTTGACCGCCCGGATGACCGTCTGCACCTCCTTGCCCAGCCGCGGACCGGCGGCACGTGCGTTGACGGTCAATTCGAACTTGCCGTAGGCAGCGATATCGTCGGTCAGTTCCACGGATTTCACGTTCAGCTCATCGGCGATGAGGGCTGCATACGGCTCCAACCGCTTCGGGTCGGGCACCGCGACCGTCAGTTTGAGCAGCGGCAGACGCACCCGCAGCTTCTTGGCCTTGCGCAAGGATGAGCCAGTCGAGGCCACCTTTCGTACCTCGTCCATGGCTGCCACCAGATCGGGATCGGCCGGCAGCGCCGATTCGGACACCCAATCGGTCAGGTGTACAGACCGCTCCCCCGTCAGCCCCCTCCAGATCACCTCGGTGGTCATCGGCAGCAGTGGTGCGGCCAGACGGCATGTCGTTTCCAGCACGGTGTGCAAGGTGTCGATCGCATCCGCGTCCTCGTCCCAGAACCGCGAACGTGACCGTCGCACATACCAGTTGGTCAGTGCGTCGGTGAACTGCCGCAGCTGTTCACACGCTCCCGAGACGTCGCAGATATCCATGGCCGCGGTGAGGTCATCGCGCAGCTGTGCCAGTTTGGCCAGGATGTACCTGTCGAGCACCTGGGTCGAATTGGTGCGCCACGTCCCGGGTTTGGGCGCATACAGTTGCAGGAAGCTCCATGCGTTCCACAGCGGCAGGATCACCTGCCGCACACCCTCGCGAATACCCTGTTCGGTGACGACCAGGTTGCCACCGCGCAGGATCGGCGACGCCATGAGGAACCAGCGCATCGCGTCGGAGCCGTCGCGGTCGAACACCTCGTTGACATCCGGGTAATTGCGCAGCGACTTGCTCATCTTCTGGCCGTCATTGCCCAGCACGATGCCGTGCGACACACAGCTTCTGAACGCCGGCCGATCGAAGATGGCCGTCGCCAGCACGTGCATGACGTAGAACCAACCGCGAGTCTGGCCGATGTACTCGACGATGAAGTCGGCCGGGAAGTGATTTTCGAACCACTCGGCATTCTCGAACGGATAGTGCACCTGCGCGTAAGGCATTGAGCCCGAGTCGAACCAGACGTCGAAGATGTCCGAGATGCGGCGCATGGTGGACTTGCCGGTCGGGTCGTCCGGATTTGGCCGGGTCAGCTCATCGATGTACGGCCGGTGCAGGTTCGTCGGACGGACCCCGAAGTCGCGTTCGAGCTCGTCGAGACTTCCGTACACGTCGATGCGCGGATATGCCGGATCGTCGGACTTCCACACAGGAATCGGACTGCCCCAGTATCTGTTTCGAGACACCGACCAGTCTCGTGCGCCTTCCAGCCACTTGCCGAACTGGCCGTGCTTGACGTGCTCGGGGTACCAGGTGATCTGCTCGTTGAGCTCCACCATCCGGTCCCGGAACTCGGTCACCTTGATGAACCAGGAGGACACGGCACGGTAGATCAACGGGTTTCGGCACCGCCAGCAGTGCGGGTACGAGTGGTCGTAGGTCTCATGACGCAACAGGACGGCGCCATTGGAGGCGGCAGCACCGGTGCCGTTCTTGAGGTCCTTGATGATCTGCGCGTTGGCATCGAACACCTGCTGGCCCACGTAATCAGGCACGCTGGCGTCGAATCGGCCCTTCGAATCGACAGGGGTGACCGGGGTGATCCCCGCCTTGTCGGTGAGGTTCATGTCTTCTTCACCGTAGGCCGGGGCGATATGCACGATGCCGGTGCCGTCATCGGTGGTGACGTAGTCGCCCGAGAGCACCGTGAAGGCATTCGGCGACGCGTCCTGCTGGAAGTACGGGAACGGCGGGAGGTACCGCATACCCAGCAGCTCGGCGCCGGTATAGGTGTCCAGCACCGTCGGCTCTTCACCGAGCTCACGGGCGTAGGACCCCACCCGCGCCTGCGCCAACAGGTACCGATCCGCAGTGCCGTCGTGACCTTCGGCCGCAACCACCGCGTAGGTCACCTCGGGGTTGACGGCGACCGCCAGGTTCGAGGGCAGCGTCCAGGGCGTTGTGGTCCAGATCAGCAGGCGCGCACCGTCGAGCACCGCCCACCGGCTGTCCGCATTGCCGGCGATCCCGTATCCCACGGTGACGGCGGGATCCTGACGGCTCTGGTACACGTCGTCGTCCATGCGCAGTTCGTGATTGGACAGCGGCGTCTCATCGCGCCAGCAATACGGCAGTACGCGGTATCCCTCATACGCCAATCCCTTGTCCCACAATTGCTTGAACGCCCAGATGACCGACTCCATAAAGGTCGGGTCGAGCGTCTTGTAGTCGTTGTCGAAGTCCACCCAGCGTGCCTGCCGGGTGACGTACTCGCGCCATTCCTTCGTGTAGCGCAGCACCGACTCGCGGCAGGCATCATTGAACTCGGCGATGCCCATATCGTCGATTTGCGATTTGTCGGTGATACCGAGCTGGCGCTCCACCTCCAGCTCGGCGGGCAAACCATGTGTGTCCCAACCAAATCGGCGGTCCACCTGGTACCCACGCATGGTCTGATAGCGCGGGACGATGTCCTTGACGTACCCGGTGAGCAGATGTCCGTAGTGCGGCAACCCGTTGGCGAACGGAGGACCGTCATAGAAGACGTACTCCGGGGAGCCCTCACGTTGGTCAATGCTGGCGCGGAAGGTGTTGTCGGCGTCCCAGTAGCCGAGCACCTGCTTTTCCAGCGCAGGAAGATTCGGCGATCCGGTGCGCTGATCGGCCCCGAGATCGGTGCGCGGGTACGCGTCGGTTCGCTCGCCCTGATGCTCTTCGCCCGAGGGGCTCATCGCGGTCTCCCTGTGCTCGCTGGCACGGGGACGATGGGACGCCGTCGGCGTACCTCCGCGGTACCACCCCGCTTGCCCCACGCTGTCGGGGCCTCTCACAACGGCTGTCACGGGCCTGCCCGTCCGGTTCTACTGGGTTATCCGCGCTGGGCACGAAACTTTTCTTCCGGAGACTCCCCGGTGATGGCCGGATCGGTGTCTGTGGCGCCAATTCTATTCGGGTGCGTTGATATGGCCAAACCGGTTTCGAAGTACCATCACCGCGGCCAGGACCAGGGCAATCGTCAGTAACGCCCCCACGAAGAGCACCGTCAGCGCCCACCCGCCCGCTTGGTACGCCAGCCCGCCCGCGGCCCCGGCCACCGAACTGCCGAGGTAGTAACTGAACAAGTACAGCGCGGAGGCCTCCGCACGGTCGCGTTGCGCGACGGCGCCCACCCAGCCGCTCGCGACGGTATGGGCCGCGAAGAAGCCTGCGGTGAACACACCCACGCCGATGATCACCGCGACGAGTGAATCCGGGATGGTCAGCGCCAGTCCGATGGCCGTGACGGCAACCGCTCCGATGAGGACCAGCCCCCGGCCGCGGCGGTCCGCCAGCCTGCCGGCCACCGCCGAGGACACCGTGCCCGCGAGATACAGCAGGAACAACAGTCCGGCGACGGCCGTAGGAAGCCCGAACGGCGGCGCGACCAGGCGGTAGCCCAAATAGTTGTAGACGGTGACGAACCCGCCCATGAGCAGGAAGGCGAGCCCGAACATGATGAGCAGAACCGGGTTTCGCATGTGCGTCCCGAGAATCTTCATCGTGGTGCCGACCCGGACCCGCTTGGGCACGAAGAACTGCGACCGTGGAAGCAGCAATGCGAAGAGCACCGTGCACACCAACGTCATGGCGCCACTACCGAGTAACGCCATGCGCCAATTGCTCACGTCGAGAACCGAGGACGCCACCAGCCGTCCGGCCAGTCCACCGACTGTGGTTCCCGCGATGTATCTGCCCATTGCCGAACCCAGTGAGCCCGGATGCACCTCTTCGGCCAGGAATGCCATTGCTACTGCCGGAATTCCGGCAAGTGCAGCGCCTTCGGCAGCGCGGCCGATCAGCAACACCGAGAAGGTGGGGCTGGCCGGGAGCAGCAGCCCGATGATCGTCGTGGCGATCGCCGAGACCAGCATGACCCGGGTGCGCCCGTAACGTTCCGAGAGTGCACTCGCCGGAATGATCGATAACGCGAGCATCCCGGTGGTCACCGAGACGGTCAGCGCGGCGGCCGCAGGGCTCACCCCGAAATCCGCGGAGAGCGCCGGGAGCACCGCCTGGGTGCCGTAGAGGGCGGCGAACGTCGCGAGCCCGGCGGCGAAGAGCGCACCGGTCAGACGGTGATATCCGGCGGTACCAGTTTCATGGGGCACCGGATCTGCGGCGCAGATCGCCGCGCCGCTCTGGGTACTCGGAGCCATCGCCATGGATGTAGATGCTCCCCCGGTGAGTTATATCGCGGAAATGAGCGATTCAGCGATCTATAATTCATTATCCGCATATAGCGAGGTGAAGGCGTGGCAGAGGGTGACTACGAGTGGTACATAACACTCGCCGAGCGGCAGAACGTGACCGCGGCCGCCGAGCAGCTCCAACTCGCCCAGCCCACGCTCACCCGAATGCTGGCCAGGTTGGAGGGCCGGCTGGGCGTTCAACTGTTCGACCGGCACGGCAAGCGGCTCACGTTGAACCCGTCCGGGCGGATCTTCTATCAGCACGCCCGGCGCGCCCAGATGGAACTGGACTCTGCTCGTCGGACCATCAACGACCTCGCCAACCCTGCCGAGGGTGAGATCCGGCTCGGATTCCTGCACACCTTCGGACCCACCCTCGTCGCCCGCCTGATTGCGGGATTCGCCGCGACGTCACCACACGTCCGATTCGTGTTGGAGCAGGGCGCCGCCGGCAGCCTCGATGACCTCGTCGCGAACGGCGATCTTGACGTCGCAATCGTCTCCCCCCGGCCACGTCGCGCAAATCTCGGATGGCGCAACCTCTTCCGGCAACGTCTCGGTGTCGCCGTGCCCACAGATCATCGACTCGCGCACTCCGCGGATGTGTCGATGATCGATCTGGCCGACGAGCCATTCATCGGGATGCATCCGGGTTTCGGTATGCGCCGCCTCCTCGAGGAGCTTTGCGCTGCTGCACAATTCCAGCCACGCATCGTGCTCGAATCGAGCAATCTGACGACGGTGGCGGGCCTGGTGGCGGCAGGACTCGGCGTCACAGTGCTCCCCGTCGACGCCACCACCTACCCGCCTGATCTCAGGATGTTGCGCCTCGTGGACGCCGACGCCCACCGGGACGTCGGCATCATCTGGAGCTCCGGGCAGCCACTCTCGCGTCCGGTCCGCGATTTCATATCCCACGCCATCGCCTCGACGTAGGTCACAATCATCCTCATGCCTGCCGATGTGCCGCCCGCGAACGGGATCGCTCAGGCGATAGCGCAGATCGATACCGCCGACGACGAGGCCGGGTTCTGCACCGCAGTGGGCGCGGCGCGGATGGTGATAGCCCTTGAGGTACGGGTGCGCACACCGGAGGCGGCCCTCGCCGCTGCCTGGTCCGAAGCGTTGCGGTGCAGTATCGGCACGGCCACGCGACTCGTCACCGGCGGGGTGGATCCGGGCTGGACCTGGTTTGTCTCGGGAAGTGTGGCCCGCGGCGAGGCGGCACCCGGTTCCGATATCGAGACGCTGCTCGCCGTCGACGACGCGGTGGACGCCGACCGCAAGACTCACCTGATGGAGCTGGCCGCCCAGGTCCACGCGATGCTCGAACGCGGTGGCATCGGGAGCGATTCGAACGGCGTGCTGGCCAGTCGCGGCCGATTCTGCCGCCGTACCTCCAACTGGTTCGAAGGAATCGAACGCTGGTGCGCCAACCCGCCCGAAGACCGCGGCGTTGTGATGGCGGGGCTGATGGCCGACTCGGACGGGGTGGGCGCGGGATCGTTGTTGTCCGACAACGCCCTACGTACCGAGACTGCCCGCTGTGCACAGCGCCACTACCCGATCCGGCTCGCCATGCTGCAGGACGCGGTGGCCGTACGCGCCGGATTCCCCTCGCGGTTAAGGATATTCGCGACACAATCCGACACCGTCGATCTCAAGGTCGCGGCGATCGATCCGGTGGTCAAGATCGCACGCTGGGCGGCGTTGTCCGCCGGAGCGGATGTACTTTCGACACCAGAGCGCCTCGACGCGGCGTCGGCAGCCAACATCCTGGACGCCGATGACGCCACGACACTGCGGGATTGCTTCGCGTGGCTGCTCCGATTTCGGTGGCGCTCTCGGGCCACGGCGTGGCAGGACGGACAGCACATGTCCGACACCGTTTCACTGTCTGCCCTTGCCCCGCAGGAACGTGCGGTGCTGCGCTCCGTCGCGCGCGAGATCGCCGGGATCCGACGCAAGCTCATCTACCTGTCCTCGACATCCTCATTCAGATAGTCGGTCGTACCAGCGCATGGCCCAGCGAGCATCTCCCAGGGCCGTGTGCCGCTGCCCGGCGCTGGGGGTCTTCACTCCGAATTGCAGTGAAAGGTTGGAGTAATCGGCGTCCGGTATCAGCCCGCGTTCACGGATCCGTGCCGCGGTGAGAGCGACGACATCGACAAGAGCCGGATTCCACGCGGGGCTGGTCCCGTGAGCCAGGAACATCCGCGTCAGGCACTCAGCATCGAATTGAGGTATCACCCCGACGATGGTGGCTCCCGCCGTCCATTCATCGACGAGCGCAACAGCCTCCGCAGCACGAAAGACGCGCGGGAACTGCAGCGGCTTCAGGCGCACTTGGGGGTGCCGCTTGTGGAAACCGCTGATCTCCAGGCCGGCGGGATCCGCCGATTCCAGGTCTAAGTCCTGGACGTCTACGCATAGGTGCAACTGCCGTTGCCCGACATCGGTGCGACGAATGATCCCCACTTCCCATGGCTGGCGCTCACGGTGCAGCCCGGTGGTCTCAGTATCGAGAAAGACCAACGGAGCGGAAAAGTCCTCGGGCTCCACAGCATCGCCAACCATGCGGGGCGCCTACGAGCCGAGAGAGAGTAGCCGCTCGGCGGCCAGCGCGGGCGTCAGGGAGCCCTCACGCACCTGCTGCTCGATATCCGCACGTGCGGATTTCACATCCGGTGCGTTGAGCACCCGGTCCAGCACCGCGTCGCGCACCATTGCCCACATCCAGTCAACTTGCTGGCGGCGACGTTTGGCCTCGAACTCCCCTGCCTCTGTCAGCACCGCGCGGTGCTGCAGCACGGTGTCCCACATCTCGGAGACTCCATTGTTCTCCAGCGCACTCATGGTGAGAACCGGTGGGCGCCATATGGTGTCATGCGGATAGATCAGCCGCAGCGCACCCGACAATTCCCGCGCGGCCTTCTGAGCCTCGATGGCATGGGAGCCATCGGCCTTGTTGACCACCACGATGTCGGCCAGCTCGAGCACACCCTTTTTGATGCCCTGCAGCTGATCTCCGGTGCGCGCCAGCGTCAGGAAGACAAAGGTGTCGACCATGTTGGCGACGGTGACCTCGGACTGCCCCACGCCGACGGTCTCGATGAGGATGACGTCGAATCCGGCCGATTCCAGCAGCACCACCGTCTCCCGGGTCGCCTTGGCCACCCCACCAAGCGTGCCCGAGGTCGGCGACGGCCGGATGTAGGCATCGGGATGTACCGAGAGCCGACCCATCCGGGTCTTGTCACCCAAAATCGAACCGCCGGTGCGCGTCGACGACGGATCGACCGCCAGCACGGCCACCCGATGCCCGTGCTCAATGAGGTACATGCCGAGCGCCTCGATGGTGGTCGACTTTCCCACCCCGGGCACACCGGTAATACCTACCCGCAGGGCGTTCCCACCATCGGCAGAGAGCTCCAACAGCAGCTGCTGGGCCTGCGCGCGATGATCGCCGCGCGTCGACTCGACCAGTGTGATGGCTCGGGCAAGCGCCGATCGATCCCCCGACCGGATCAGCGCCGCCAGATCATCAGGTGACTGTTGTTCCCGCATCAGACGAGGTCGTAGCCGAGCCGCTCAGCCAGCTTGTGTAACAAGCCAATCGCGGCCTCGGAGATGACTGTTCCCGGGGGGAAGATGGCTGCCGCACCCGCCTCATACAGCTCATCGAAGTCACCGGGCGGGATGACACCGCCGACGACGATCATGATGTCGGGACGCCCAACCTCCGCCAATGCCGTACGTAACGCCGGCACCAAAGTCAGGTGACCCGCGGCCAGCGACGACACCCCGACCACATGCACGTCATTGTCGGCTGCCTGGCGTGCGACTTCCTCCGGTGTCTGGAACAGCGGGCCCACGTCGACGTCGAATCCGATATCGGCGAAGGCCGTTGCGATCACCTTTTGCCCGCGGTCGTGCCCGTCCTGGCCCATCTTGGCGACCAGCACACGCGGCCGGCGGCCATCGGCGTCGGCGAACTTCTGTACCAGCTCTGTCGCTTGCGTCACGCTGCTAACGGCGCCGTCCCTTCCCACCTCGTCGCGGTATACCCCACTGATGGTACGGATTTCGGCCTGATGGCGCCCATAGACCTTCTCCAGCGCGTCGGAGATCTCCCCGACGGTCGCCTTGTGCCGAGCGGCATTGATGGCCAGCGCCATCAGGTTGTTGCCCAATCCGTCTTCTCCGGCACGGCTGGAATCGTCTGCCGCCCTGGTTAGTTCCTCGAGCGCACGCTGTACCGCGTCGTTATCGCGCTCGGCGCGCAACTGCTGCAGCTTGGCAAGCTGTTCGGTGCGCACCCGCGAGTTCTCCACCTTGAGAACCTCGATCTGCTGGTCCTCGGTCACCTGGTACTTGTTGACGCCGATCACCGGCTGACGGCCCGAGTCGATACGCGCCTGAGTACGCGCCGCGGCCTCCTCGATGCGAAGCTTCGGGATGCCCTGATCGATGGCCTGCGCCATTCCGCCGGCCTCGGTGACCTCCCGAATGTGCTCGCGAGCACGGGATGCCAGCTGATGGGTCAGCCATTCGACGTAGTACGAGCCACCCCACGGGTCGATCGGCCGGCACGTCCCCGACTCCTGCTGAATGAGCAGCTGGGTGTTGCGCGCGATACGCGCCGAGAAGTCCGTCGGCAGCGCCAGCGCCTCGTCCAGAGCATTCGTGTGCAGCGACTGGGTGTGTCCCTGGGTCGCCGCCATCGCCTCGATACAGGTGCGTGCCACATTGTTGAACACGTCTTGCGCGGTCAGCGACCAGCCGGAAGTCTGCGAATGCGTGCGCAGCGACTGCGATTTCGCGCTCTTCGGATCGAACTGCGCCACCAACTCGCTCCACAGCAGGCGCCCTGCGCGCAGCTTGGCAACCTCCATGAAGAAGTTCATGCCGATGGCCCAGAAGAACGATAGACGCGGAGCGAAGACGTCGATGTCCAGGCCACCCTCCAGGCCCGCCCTGATGTACTCGACACCGTCGGCGAGGGTGTATGCCAGCTCGAGATCGGCTGTGGCACCGGCTTCTTGGATGTGGTAACCCGAGATCGAAATAGAGTTGAACTTGGGCATCTTGGCACTGGTGTAGGAGAAGATGTCCGAGATGATCCGCATCGACGGCTTCGGTGGGTAGATGTAGGTGTTGCGGACCATGAACTCTTTGAGGATGTCGTTCTGGATGGTCCCGGCCAATTGTTGTGGCGAGACACCCTGTTCCTCGGCGGCCACCACGTAGAGCGCCAGAATCGGGAGCACCGCTCCATTCATGGTCATCGACACCGACACCGAGCCCAGGTCGATACCGTCAAAAAGCTGACGCATATCGAGGATGGAATCGATGGCCACACCGGCCATTCCGACGTCGCCCTGCACTCGCGGGTGATCCGAATCGTATCCGCGGTGGGTCGCCAGGTCGAAGGCCACTGACAGACCCTTCTGACCCGCGGCGAGATTGCGGCGATAGAACGCGTTGGATTCGGCGGCCGTGGAGAAGCCCGCGTACTGGCGGATGGTCCACGGCTGGTTGACGTACATCGTCGGGTAGGGCCCACGCAGGAACGGCACCTGGCCGGGGAAGGTGTCCAGTGGATATCCCTGCGCCCGCAATCCTTCTCGGTCCGCGGCGGTGTAGACGGGTTTGACGGTGATCGCCTCGGGCGTCTCCCAGTCGAGCTGCTCGCTCGTGTATCCGTGCGCGCCCGCGGCCACAGCCACGGCCGCCTCTACGGCAGCGGCGTCCGGCGCGACCGACACGCGGTCACCGTGCAGCGGCACGTCGGCGAAACTGCCCAGGGTGGCCGATACCGAACGATCCGTGAGGTCAGTCATGTCACGCCCCCAACTTGGTCAGGATGGCCGAAAGAGCTTCGACGGCATTAATCTTCATGGTCAGGTAACCGTCAGGGCGCGATGCCTCCGCGACCTCCCCGACAGACTTCTCGGGCCCCGCGAGATAGACGTCGGTGACCCCAGCCGCCCTGGCCGCGTCGACCGCCGCACCCGCCTCAGCGGCGTACCGGACGTCCGTCCCACAGATGACGACGACACGCGCTCGCGCATCCGCGACAGCACCGGCGATTGTTCCGGCGTCGAGCACGCCGGGGTTGACGGCCTCGATGCCGCCGGATGCCAACAGGTTCGAGGCGAATGTGGTGCGCACATTGTGCTCGGCCAGCGGGCCCAGCGGAATCAGTAGTGCGCTCGGACGCGCACCTGATGCGGCCAGCGAGGCATCCGAGCGGTCCCGCAGGGCCTCGAAATCGGCCGCGTACCGATACCCCCCGGTGGGATGCGGCGGCAGCGGCACCTCTGCCAGGTTCGGAAACTCGTTCACCCCCGTCACCGAGGTACGCCGATGGGCGATGTCGTCGGCACGCTGGACTCGCGTCGCGGCGATACGTTCCCTGATCAGATCGGCGGACGCCTCGAATCCTCCCGCACCCTCGATCTCGGTGAACAGCGACCAGGCCTGCTGGGCAAGGGTTTCTGTGAGATCCTCGATGTACCAGGAGCCGCCGCCCGGGTCGAGTACCCGCCCGACATGAGACTCCTCGATGAGCAGCAGCTGAGTGTTCCGGGCGATCCGCGCGGAGAATGCAGGGGATGCCGAATCGAGTCCACCGGCGATTGCGTCGTCGAACCTGCGCACCCGCACGCTGTCGGCCCCACCAACTCCAGCGCCGAAGGCGGCCAGCGTGGTACGCAGCATGTTCACCCACGGATCACGTTGAGCCATCATCGGTTCGGACGTAACTGCATGCATGAGGGCGCCACCGCTCTCTGGCACGCCGGCGACCTCAGCCACGCGAGCCCAGAGCACCCTGGCGGCGCGGAATTTGGCGATCGACAGGAACTGATCGTCGGTCGCGGCGAAACGGAAACTGATCTGCCGCAACGCTTCCGCGATACCCAGGCCCGCATTCTCCAGCAGCCGCAGGTATGCGACCCCGGCGGCTACTGCGACCGCAAGCTCCTGGCTGTCACTGGAACCCAGCTCGTGCGCGATCGTGCCGTCGACGGTGATTGCCCGGATCTGCTCGGTCCGTGCAGTCGCACGCTCGGCCAACACCACCGTCTCATCGACCGATACACCCGACCTGCCGGCGAACGCGTCACCCAGCGGATCGGCACCGAGGTCGACGACAACCCCGACACTGTCTCCCTCGTAGGAGTCCAGAACCGTGAAGATCGCCTCGGCCACCCCGGTGAGCTCGGCGCCGGCCTCCACCTGTACGGGAGCCAGGTCGAGATACACCGCCTGTAGCGCGCGTCCCACCGACTCTGGTGCCAGACCGGACAGCACGATGGCGCTGGTCCCCTGGCCCAGCGCATCGAGAATGGCCTCGTTCACGAGCGCAGCATCGGTGGCGCCCGCGCCGTCGAAACGCTCGGCGACCTTCCACCCGCTGTTCACATCGCGCCGCGGATCGCCACCGCGCACAAAGGGCCACTGCCCGGGCAGCGACGGCTCGGGGAGTTCATCGAGCGCCGTGTAGAGCGGACGGATCGCTATTCCGTCATATGTCGGCGAATCAAGCAGTCGCTCGGGGTCGGCGGGCAGATCCTCGACCGCTTTGCGGGTGGTCTTGGCCAAGACTCCGGCGACGTTCTTCTGCCACCGCGCGAAGTCACGTCGAATCTCGGGCACCTCAACAGTCACAAAACTGCTCCCTGCTGCTCGTCGTCGAGCGACATATATGGCACTCCATGCCGAAATGCCTATCACACTTAGTCATCAGGCTAAATGACACCATCGACTACTGCCCAGTACGGGGGCGTGGCCTCCGTGACACCGGTGTCCCATCCCCTTCGTTCATCCGGGCTCCGTAGGCTTGTCCACCATGGGATTCCGGCAGGTCTGGGGCACGGGCGTCGCGGTGGCGCGGCGGATCCCGCGACGTCAGCTCCTGTGGACCGGTGTGGCCGTTCTCATCGTGGCTGCGGCCCTGCTGTTTCTTCCGCTGCCGACTGCCCTCCAGATGAGGGATTGGGCTCGTGAGCTCGGCCCATGGTTTCCGCTCGCTTTCCTGGCGGCGCACACGATCGTGACGGTGCTGCCCTTTCCTCGCACCGCCTTCACCCTGGCTGCCGGGCTGCTCTTCGGAACGCAGCTCGGGGTCCTGTTGGCTGTCGTCGCGAGCACCGCGAGCGCGGTTTTGGCGCTGTGGGGGGTGCGGGCACTGGGGTGGAAGCTCAGCACGCTCCATCACCGCCCCGCGGTGAAGAACGTCGACGACCAATTGCGCCGTCGCGGATGGATCGCGGTGATGGCGATGCGGCTCATCCCGGCAGTGCCGTTCTCGGTTCTCAACTACGCCGCTGGGGCCTCCGCGGTGCGCGCGGTGCCCTACACGCTGGCCACCTTCGTCGGTCTGCTTCCGGGCACCCTGGCGGTCGTCGTGCTCGGTGACGCACTCACCGGTCACATCAGTGGCACGCTCTTCGCGGTCTCGTTGGTCACCTCAGTGGTCGGCGTACTGGGCATCCTGTATGAGATCCGGCGCTACAAGCGCACACACTCCGAGATCGCCAGTCCCGAGACCTCCGACGAACCCGAACGGGTCGGTGGCTAGGCCGCGGATTTCCGCTCCTCGAATCCCTTGCCCGCGAGCACGGCGAACCACACCAGCAGGCTCGCCGCAGGCAGCGCGTGGAGCACCGTGTCGCGCACCCGTACGTGCGCACCGACCGCCAGCGTGAAGTAGACGGTCAGCATGAACGCGGTCAACCGACCCAGTGCTGTCCACCGAATACCGGCGAGGAGCCCCACAGCCGACGCCAACTTGACGACCGGCAAAACCCACCAGATCCGCTGCGGCAAACGCACTGTCTCCAGCGACTCTTTAATGGGTTTGATCGGACGGACGCATGCCGCCGCGTCGGCGGCCTGGATGGCCGCGAGTGCTGCCAACACTTTCGGACTCGCCAAAAGCCGGTCTGTCATGACGATTTCGCCGCCAATGCGCTGGCGGCCAGTACCCAGCACAGCGAGAACTCGCGAAGATAGAAAAGCGTCGTTGCTCATGGTCCCAGTGAACCACCACGACACCACGTAATCGATAGGGCGGCCGATTCCCGCTAGTGAGGCGCGTGCGCACCGAGGGACGCAGAGATGACCGCCAGCGGCGAGTGGGCCAGCCGCATGTTGGCGCGTTCTTGGGGGGTCAACTGATGACGCTCCCAGAAACGTCGTAGCGCGCGAATACTCATGTATTCATTGGACGCGGTCGCGCCCAGACAATCCAGCGCGACCGCGTATTCCCAACGATTTCATTACGCAGTTTCACTGCGCAGTGCCTTCGGCATCGTCACTCAGCTCCCGTGCGCGAGTTGAATTGCCTTCACCACCAACAGGATGGCACCGACAACCAGATATCCCCGAAGTGCAAGCATGCCCAGCTTGGTTCCCGGGCTCCATTTGACCGGTTCGAGCAACGCGAGCGGCGGCATGCGCCAGGTCCGCGCGTCGACGCCTTCGAGCGCCTTGTTCATCGACACGACCGCCGGATCGGTGCGTTGTCTCCCCGACGCCCACCACAGACCGATCCCGACCAACACCGCGAGAACGGCGACACCCATGGCCAGGTCACCGGCAACCTGTACGACGTCCAGATCCGGGAACAACGTCGTAGCCATCAAAATGCCGGAAAGGAACAGCAGCACACCGACAATGAGCCCGGCCACAATGTTGAGCCACCCCTTGTTGACCCACGGACCCAACACCGCCTTGTCGTTGCACAACAACAACAGGAACACACTTGCGCTGGGCAAGAGCAGGCCGGCCAGTGCCTGCACCGCGGTCGTCATGAGCCCCAGCGGGGCATTCGGGATCAGCACGATGGCCGCTCCCACGCCCACCATCACCGTGTACGACAGATAGAACGGTTTGGCGTCCTTGAAACTGCGGTGCAGAGAGTGCTTGAGCCCAAAGGTGTCACCGAATGCGTAGCTGGTGGCCAGCGTGACGGCAGCCGCCCCGATGATGGACGCGTCCAGCAACACGATCGCAAAAATCTTGCCCAGCAGCGGTTGTAGCTGCCCCAGCCAGTCGGCGATCATGCCGGCGTCGCCATCATCGCCCCACTTGCCCGGCCCGGAGTTGCCCGTCGCACGGGCGGCGTAATCGGCGGTCATCACCAATGCAGCGGCACCGATCACCACGACGAGCGAACCGATCACGGTATCGGCGCGCTCGTACCCGATGAACCGCGGTGTGATGCGCTTGTCGACGATATTGGACTGCTGGAAAAACAGCTGCCACGGCGCAACGGTGGTGCCCACCATGGCGATGATCAACAGCACCGCTCCCGAGGTGATGCCGCCGTCGATGCCCGGAACCACGAAATCATGTGCGGCCCGGCCCCACTGGGGATCCGACATCAAGAACATGGGGATCTGCAGCAGCGTGATCGCGATGAAGACGAACATGGCGCGCTCCCAGCGCCGGAAGCTCCCGGTGGCCATGATCAAAATCAGCGCGATCGCCGCGAAGGGCACCGTGTAGTACTTCGAGATTCCGAGGTACTCGGAAGCCAGTGCGACACCGATGAATTCGGTGACGAGGGTCAGGAAGTTGAGGATGAACAAGTCGCCGACGGAAAACCAGCCCCAGCCTCGGCCGAACCGCTCATTGAGCAACCGAGCATGCCCAACCCCGGTGACGGCGCCGAGCCGAACCACCATCTCTTGATTGACGATCAGAACGGGGATGAGGAGCAAGAGCACCCACAGCAGGCTGTACCCGTAGCTCTGACCCGCTTGGGCGTAGGTAGCGACACCGCCCGCATCGTTGTCGCCAACCATGACGATGATGCCCGGCCCGAGGATGGCGGCCATCGTCGCCATCCTGGTCTTGAAGGTGCGCGCCTGGCCGGGATCACTGATGCTGATCTTGCCGAAGGCGCCTTCGATATCACCCAGATGGGCCGAATCAAGCACGGCGCTCTTCTGCTGGGCCGTAACCGCTTGGGGTGCAACAACAACCTGGTCGTCTGGGCTTCCCGCCGAGGTCTCGACGATTCCGTTTTCGCTCATGGCGCGACTCCGTCTGGGCTCGGGGCGATCAAGCGCACCGGACGCGGGGCGGGCTCGCGACGACGCCAATCCTCAGGGATGAGCGCGGCCAGCACATCGTCATAGGTCACGACACCGAGCACCTTGTCCCCCTCGTCGACCACGGGAATCAAGGCCAAGTTGTAATCCGCCATCAACAATGCGACGTCGGTCAGGTCGGCCTCCGGGGCGACGCGCACCGGGTCATCGTCCATGACCGATTCCACGGCGGTTCCACGATCGGCCTGCAGAAGACGGATCACGGATACCACACCCACCAGTTCGCCGTCGCCGGAAATCACATGCACCTTCAGGAGTGCTTCGGGCTGAAGGGATTTGGCTGCCGAAATCGCACCAAGCGCATCACCGGCGGTGCTACCGAGCAGGCAGGAGACGATGTCGACATTCATCAGGCCACCGGCCGACTCGGGGCTGAACCCCATCAACGTGACCACCTTGGTACGTTGCGGTCCGGGCATCAGGTCCAAGACGGCTCGCCGACGGGACTGCCGCAGGTCGAAGATCGCATCCGCCGCGTCGTCCGCCCGCATCCGGCCAAGCAGGGCAGCGACGTCGGCATCAGACATGTCCTGGAACAACTTGCTGGCCTTATCCGAATCGAGTTCTTCGAATACGTCGGCCTCGAGCTCCGGGTTGTCCCGGACTCGGTCGAGGATCTCGCCGCCCTCCTCCTTGGTGGCCTCCTCGAGTAGGTCGGCGATCTCGGCAGGCTTGAGCGTGTTCACTCTCCCGCCGACGCGTCGCGCCAACAGTGACCCGCCGTGGCCGATCATCGGCTCGAAGGCCTTCCAATCCCTACCGGCCTGACCCGCACCGGCCTTGATCAGACCAAAAAACCTTGCGGGACGGCGTGTGTCGAGCCGGGCGAGTATCCATCCTTCGGCCGATTCCACGAGCTCGATGTCATAGGCATGCACCAGCTCGGCATTTTCCACATCGATGAACCGGTGATCAAGCACGTCCTCATCAAGCAGGTACTCGCCGTCGCGGCGTTCGAAACCACGAAGGTCAACCTTGTTCTTGCTCAATTCAATTCGATCCATCGCGACGGTGGAAACCACATCCGAGGACACGAAGACCCTGCGCCCACCCATGTCGACGACGTATCCGGTGACGAGCGGATACTCATCCGACCCGCGGAATCGCACGATGACATCCTCCAACCGGCCGATCGTATCGCCGGAGCGCGCGAAAACCGGAGCCTTCAACAGCTCCGAGAATTGAATTACTCGCGGCGTAGCCGCCTTATTCGAAGTAGTCATGCCGACTCCTCAGCGTTTGAACCAATACGCTCCGTCCGCCCAGCGGGCGGCCGAAGCGTATTGGCCTCGAATGAATTCCGAATGTCCACGCACTGTGAATCGGCTGTGCGCGGATGCAATGGCGGAGCCCCTCAGGGTTACCGCGGTGGGTGCGCGCCTAGCGACGCCGAAACAACCGCAAGCGGTGAGTAGGCCAATTGCAGATTCGCGCGCTCTTGCGGGGTCAGCTGGTGCCGTGTCCATAGCCGGCGTACTGCGTTGAATGTTGTGATCATGATCGGACTCCTTTTGGGGAAGCCGCATACCTGAACGCAAGCGTCAAAAACGTTGACTAAAGCGAGGTTTCACCCTCGAATAAGCAGCAAGGTATGCGGCAGCTGTTGTCTATGCGGACTGTCACCGGATATCACGGTTGTGCCTCACCTCCTTGCCGTCGGGGCGCACGCGGGCGCCTGCTGTCGGCACAGCGACCACAAGAGAGAAACACCAGACAGCGACGCCACCCGGCATGCACCCCTCTCGTCAGGGCTTCGGCACTACGTGACGTGTCCGCTCGCGGAAGCCACTTCGGGTCATCCCTTAGTCCGGGAAGACCTGTCCTAACCTTGGGCGTCTCTCGACGTCGTCAGATCAGTGGCCTGTATTCACGTAGGAGCCTCACCTAGCAAGGTGCTGAACCGGTACCCATGATGGGCCGGAGGAATCTCCTTGTCAAGGCGACAACGCCGGTGCAGCCACCGCGTGTGTCACGCCCCCGGCAGCCCATGACGGCGCGTGGGGTCGATCGTGGGGTCCGCCGCCCCGATTTCCTGAGCCGCGGATTGCGCCGCGGCAACCGCCGCAGCGACTTCGGGAGTGGTCTTGGTCTCGAACCATCCGGCAACCTCGGCGGAGTCATCCTCGGGACGCTCGGTTGACTCATCGTCCGGGGACGGCTCGTAACGGAACACACCGTCAGATCCGGGGGCACCCAACAGCTTGGTGAACCCCTGCAATGCCGAACCGAAGTCACTGGGAATGAGCCATACCTTGTTGGCTTCACCCTGGGCCATCTTCGGTAGCGTCTGTAAATACTGGTATGCCAACAACTCTGGGGTGGGCTTACCCGATTTTACTGCGGCAAAGACCTTTTCGATGGCCTTGGCCTGGCCTTGCGCTTGCAGATACTGGGCGGCACGCTCACCCTCGGCACGCAAGATGCGGGACTGACGTTCACCTTCCGCGGCCAGGATCGCCGACTGCCGGGAACCTTCAGCGGCGAGGATCTGGGCCTGCTTCTGCCCCTCAGCCGACAGGATCGCCGCCTGCCTGGCACCTTCGGCAGACAGGATCATGGCGCGCTTCTCACGGTCCGCCTTCATCTGCTTTTCCATCGATTCCTGCACCGAAGGCGGCGGGTCGATCGATCGCAGCTCGACGCGCGCGACGCGCAGACCCCAGCGTCCGGTGGCCTCGTCGAGCACACCGCGCAACTGACCGTTGATCTGATCACGTGAGGTCAACGTCTGCTCCAGCGTCATACCGCCGACCACATTGCGCAGCGTGGTGGTAGTGAGCTGTTCCACACCGACGATGTAGTTGCTGATCTCGTACACCGCAGCTTGCGGATTGGTGACCTGGAAGTAGACGACGGTGTCGATATTCACCGTCAGGTTGTCCTCGGTGATCACCGGTTGGGGCGGGAAGGACACCACCCGTTCACGCAGATCGACCTTGGCCCGGATGCGGTCGACGAACGGCACCAGGATGGTCAACTGCCCGCTGACGGTCTTCGAGTACCGCCCTAGGCGCTCGATCACCGCGGCCTCCGCCTGCGGGACGAGTGCCACGGACTTCAGCACGATGGTGACGCCCAGGATGATCAAGACGATCAGCACAAAGGCTCCGGCAGCTACTCCCATACCCGTACTCCTGTCACTGAGGTTATTGCGCTAGATCTTCTCGACAACCGCTGTCGCACCGTCGATCTGAACGACCGTCACCGTCTCACCCTGCTCGAATCGACCTGACTTCTCCAGGCTGCGGGCGGACCACATCTCGCCGCCGAGCCGAACCAGCCCATGGAGGTCATCGACCGGTTCAATCACAATGGCACTCTTGCCCTCCAACGCCCTGGCGTTGGTGTGCAGGATCGGGCCGGCCGTCAGCCGCTTGCGCAACGCTGGTCGCACAACGACCAGCAGAATGACCGCGCTGATGACGAAGACCAGCCCCTCGGCCCACAGCGGCATGTCAAACACCCAGCCGGCACCGGCCGTGACCAGGGCCGAACCGCCCAGCATCAACAGGAACATGTCACCTGTCATCAGCTCGGCGGCCGCAAGCAGGATGCCTGCGACGAGCCACACAATCGGCATAGGTCCACATTAGACCGCGTGGGCAACTGGTGGGGGCGGATACGGAGCCTTAGACTGCGAGCACTATGGCGAATCCGAGTGTGTCCCTGGCGGTGTGGGCAAGCGCGTGGCTGGCGGGCCGCGCATCGCCGGACGATGTCATCGACGCCCTCATCGCTTGGGCTCCAAGGCATTTGGTTACTGCATACGATGCGGTCGCCGCAGGACACACGGGGCTTTCGTGGCCGGATATGGACGACAACGGCCCCATCGGCCTGCTTCAGACGGTTCGTACCGCAACCGGCCAACCACACGGTTCGCCCGATATCCATGTGATTCTGCCCGCGCCCGGCGACCCACGGGGCCTGCCCGCCAATACCCAGTTTCAGCGTGACGCGATGGAGGCCAGCGAGGCGATTATACTCAGCGATCGCCAAAATAACTCCACGGCAATAGGATTGGTACCTGCGGTGGAGTACGACGAGGACCGCGGCGAGACGACCGGCCTGTCCTGGACTGTGTACTCGCTACCTGGCCGGATCCCCGCACAAGCGGTGCCCGACCTCGGTGAAGCCGAATATCAACTACGCCAGGCGGTCCGGACAGCCACCGCGACACTCAACCGCGTGGACCGGGTTGTGGGCCCAACGGATGCCGACCCTCGCTCCCTGGTCGAAGATGTGCTCGCCACACTACGGGGGCACCGCCTGCCGGACTATGCGCCCCACCGGGCGGTCCGCGTGCTCGATTCAGCCAACCAGGTTGAGGCCATCGCCACGGCAGCCGCTGAGATCATGGAGTCACCCGGGGCACTCGACGACGGGACGGTCGCCGACGCACTGCGGCCCCTCGTCATTCTGGTGCGCGAGGCGCGGATGGCCGCCGCCGCCGCAATTATCAGCGCCGCGAGCTAGACCTGCGGACGGCCGCAACACAGGGGTGAACACGGTGCGCCGTTCACGCTGTACCCGTATCCGGAGACCGGGTTCTCTCCCGCTGCGCGCGGCGCGGAGTTCCCATCGGCAACCTCGGCGATCAAGTCCACCGCGATGCGCGCAAATCGCTCGTCGGCCCCCGGCGTCGCTGCCCGCGCGAACTCGATGTCGTGTGCGGCCGCATACTCATACGCCTCGTTGTCCAAGTCCCACAACACCTCCAGGTGGTCCGACACAAACCCGATCGGCGCCACAACCACTGATCGGATTCCTCGGTCTTTGAGTGCCGCGAGATGATCAACGATGTCCGGCTCCAGCCACGGCACCTGCGGCGGGCCCGAGCGGGACTGCCACACCACGTCGTAATCCCGGTACCCGGCCGCGTCGGCGACCAATTGCGCCAGGTAGCGCACCTGGCGGCTGTAGAGCTCGGGGCCGTGCCGCTGGTCGGCAGCTATCGGGATGGAATGCGCCGTGAACACCAACCGAGGCGCACCCTGCAGGCCCGAAACCGCGGCGATAACCGCCTCGGCATACAGCTGCACCAACGCCGGGTGGTCGAAATACTGACGAAGCTTCACCAACTCCGGTGCCCCGTCCCCCACCGCGGCGCGGGCGCGGGCGATGTCCTCCACGTACTGCGTGCACCCCGAGTAACCGCCCCAGGCTGAGGTCGTGAAGACGGCTGCCCGTCGAATCCCCTTGTCGCGCATGTCGGCAACGGTTTCTTCCACCATCGGGTGCCAATTGCGGTTGCCGAAGAACACCGGCAGCGGTCGCCCGGCCAGTTCTAATTGGCGCGAGATCTCCTCGATCAGCGCTCGATTGATGCCGTTGATCGGAGAGACGCCGCCAAAATGGAAGTAGTGCTCGGCCACTTCGTCGAGACGTTCCGGCGGAATCCCGCGGCCGCGGGTGACATTCTCCAGGAACGGCCGAACCTCCTGCGGCCCCTCGGGACCACCGAAGGACAGCAGGAGGACAGCGTCGAATAACACAGCCGATTTCCGCCGGTCAGAGCAGCTGGGTGTGCGCGCCGCCGTCGGCGAAGATGATGTCGCCGGTGGTCGCGGGCAGCCAATCGGACAGCAGGGCACACACGGTCTTGGCGACCGGCGTCGGGTCCTTCATGTCCCAGCCGATCGGGGCGCGCTGGTCCCAGCCGTCCTCGAGCACGCTCATCTGCTTACCGGCCTCGTCGCCCAGCGCACCACCGACGATCGCGCTCATGGCCAGTGTCCGAATCGGACCGGCCGCAACAAGATTGGAACGGATACCGGCCGCACCCGCCTCGCGCGCGACGAACCGGTTGACCGATTCCAGTGCGCTCTTGGCCACGGTCATCCAGTTGTAGAACGGCATCGCGCGGGTCGGATCGAAGTCCATGCCTACGATGCTGCCGCCGCGGTTCATGATCGGCAGCACTGCCTTGGCCAGCGAGGCGTAGGAGAACGCCGAGATGTGGAAGCCCTTGGACACGTCCTCGAACGGCGCCTCGAAAAACGGATTCAGCCCCATGCCGGTCTGCGGCATGAAACCGATGGAGTGCACCACGCCATCGAGCTTGTTGCCCGCTCCGATCACCTCGGTGACACGCTCGGCGAGGCTGTCCAGGTGCTTCTCGTCCTGCACATTGAGCTCCAACAGCGGCGCCGGCTCCGGAAGGCGCTGGGTGATGCGCTCGATGAGGCGCATCCGGTCGAAACCGGTGAGGACCAGCTGCGCACCCTGTTCCTGCGCGACCTTTGCGATGTGGAATGCGATCGACGAATCGGTGATGATGCCCGTCACCAGGATCCGCTTGCCCTCGAGTAGCCCTGCCACGATTCTCCTTAGTTGTGTTCTCGCTCGTCTTACAGCTCTTCGCATACGCGGCGCATTGCCGCCGAGTGCCTGTGCCTAGTGGCCCATGCCCATGCCGCCATCAACCGGGATGACGGCACCGGAGATGTAACTGGCATCTTCGGAGGCCAGGAAGCTGACGACCCCGGCGACCTCAGCCGCAGTGCCCACCCGCTTGGCCGGGATGAATTCCAGTGCGCCCTCCTGGACCCTCTCATCGAGCGCGCGGGTCATCTCGGTGTCGATGAAACCTGGCGCGACCACGTTGGCGGTGACGCCCGCCTTGGAGAGCTCCCGAGCAATCGAGCGCGCCAAGCCGATGACACCGGCCTTGGAGGCCGCATAGTTGGCCTGGTTGCCGATTCCCCAGGTGCCGGAGACCGAACCGATGAAGATCATCCGGCCGAATCGCTTCCGCTGCATGGTGCGCGAGGCCCGCTGGGCCACCCGGAACGCCCCGGTCAGGTTCGCGTTGATGACTTGCTCGAACTTCTCCTCGGTCATGCGCATCAGGAACGCGTCCTGCGCGATGCCGGCATTGGACACCAACACCTCGACGGCGCCCTGGTGCTCCTCAACCTCTTTGAAGGCCCGGTCAACGGCAGCGTTGTCGGTGACATCGCACTCCACCCCGAACAGGCCCTCCGGCACACCGGACCCGCGGTGCGTCACCGCCACCTTGTGCCCGTCAGCGGCAAGACGTTGCGCGATCGCAAGGCCGATGCCCCGGTTGCCACCGGTGACCAGGACAGAACGAGAGACAAAGTCGGGACGGGCTGCGCTAGCGCCGAAAGCATCAGACATGAGAGTCAATTTATCGTCTTCTTAGACTTTGGCCTAACCGACTGGCCCAACCGAACGCTCACACGAACCGCCGAGCCGACACCGAATCAGTTGGGTAGACGCCGGTTGATCACTAGCCCGACGAAGGCCGCCGCGAGCACCAGCAGCGCACCCAGACGCAGCCACCCGACGCTGGCATCACCGCGGATCGTCTCGTACCCAATCTGCTGCTGCAGGTTGGCGTACACCTCCTTGAGCTGGCCGAGCGTGGACGCCGTGTAGGTTTCCCCACCCGACAGCTTGGCCACCTTCTCCATCATGTCGGGGGCGTACGGGACGTTCTGGCGCTGCCCATTGATCTCGACATACCCGTCCTTGGTGCCGAACGCGATCGTCGAAATCGGTACCTGCTGATCCTTGGCGGTACGTGCCGCGGTGTAGGCACCCTTCGGATTGTCCGGGTTCGACGGAACCGTTTCCTTACCGTCGGACATCAACACGATGCGCGCCGGCGGCGCCTTGTCACCGCCGCCGATGACCGCACCCACCGTGGCGATGGCCTGCAACGCCGTGAAGATGCCTTCACCGGTAGCGGTGCGATCCGCAAGTTGCAGGTTATCCAGGGCGTTCACCGTGGCGTCCCGGTTCGTGGTGGGTGAGACGAGCACTGTCGCGGAACCGGCGTAAGCGATGAGGCCCAGGTTGATACCCGGGGTGAGATTGCGGGCGAACTCCTTACCGGCTTCCTTCGCCGCACCCAGACGACTGGGGGCGACGTCGGTCGATTCCATGGACCGCGAGACGTCGATGACGAGCATCACCACAGCACGGTTACGCGGAATCCTCACGTCATGACTCGGGCCGGCCAGCGCGATGGTCAGCACCAGCAGGCCGACTACCAGGAGCGCTGTCGCCGCGTGCCGCCAGGCACGGGGCCGAGTCGGGGCCACCGAGTCCAGCAGCTCGGTGTTCGCGAACCGCAGCACGCGCTTCTCGCGCAGGTACTGCGCAAACACATACAGCCCGACCAACGCGGCCACGAGCAGGAGCACCAGGAAGAACCACGGGTGGGTGAAGCCCGTGAGAGTCATCGGCCCGAAGAACGGCAAATCGTTCATCGAGCCCCCGCCCCCGTCCCGGCCACCGCACCACGGCGCTGTTGGGAGACAAATCTCACGATGTCGTTGATCCAGTCACGGTCGGTCCGCAGGCTCAAAAGCGGTGCACCGCAACGACGCAATGTGCGTGCCACCTCTTCATGATGCCTGGCCGCGGCCTGTTCGAAGTCCCGGCGCAGATTCTCATCGATCCGGTACTCCTTGGTGATGCCGGTCTCGGCGTCCTGCAAGAGCACTTCGCCGACGTCGGGGAGCTCCATGTCGCGGGGATCGAGTACCTCGATACCGAGCACCTCGTGGCGGGCCCCGATGGCGCGCAGTGGCCGCATCCAGTTGATGGGGCCGAGGAAGTCGCTGATGACGACGGCCATTCCACGACGGCGCTCCGGCCGTCGCAGCGCGTCGATCGCCAACGACAGGTCGCCGCGGACACCCAGGGGCGCCTTGGGCATGGTGGCGATGCTGCGCAGGATGTCCTGCTCGTGGGCGCGTCCGGAGCGTGCCGGTAGCCGAACAATCTTGTCCCCATTGGCAATCAGCGCGCCGAGCCTGTTTCCGCCACCGCTGTTGAGGAAGATGATGGCCGCCGCCGCCGCGACCGCGAGGTCACGCTTCTCGCAGTTGGTCGTCCCGAAATCCAGGCTCGCCGACATGTCGACCACCAGCCACGTCTCCAGCTCGCGGTCCGCGATCATCTGACGGACGTGCGGGCTGGTGGTCCGCGCGGTCACCGACCAATCCATCCGGCGCACGTCATCGCCGGGTTGATACAGCCTGGACTCCCCCGGCTCCGATCCCGGGCCGGGAATCAGACCGAGATGGTTACCGTGCAGCACCCCGTCGAGCTTGCGACGAATCTTCAGTTCCAACGTCCGCAACGCCGCCGACAACTGCGGATCACGGATTTCGCCCCGACGCAGGGACGGGATGTCTACCGGCCGCGCGTTGCCCGGACTGGGTGTGCTCACCTGGGCGCGGCGTTATGGGTGGCCGGGACCGGGCTGTTTGTCCCCACCATCGCCGGCTGCACCGAATGTCCTTGTTGTGGAACGGCATTCACCTGCGGCAGGCCAACCGTCTGCAGAATCCGGTTGATCGCGGTATCGGCGGAAACCTCGTCGGCCAGAGCGTCGTAGCTCATCACCAGACGGTGACGCAGCACATCCGGGATGACCTCGATGACATCCTGCGGAATCACGTAATCGCGCCCCCGCACCAAGGCCAACGCCCGGGACGCCGCGATGATGCCCAGCGAGGCACGCGGGCTGGCACCGTAGGAGATCCAGTTGGCGACGTCGCCGAGCCCGAACTGCGCGGGGTTACGGGTGGCCGAGATGACCCGGACCACATAGTCGACCAAAGCGTGGTGCACGAAGTTGTTGGCCGCGACGTCCTGCAGGCGCAGCAGAACCTCAGCCGACAGGATCTGCTTGGGCTCCGGCGGCGTGACGCCCATCCGGTAGATGATCTCGCGCTCTTCCTCAACGGTCGGGTAGTCGACGTTGATCTTGAACAGGAAACGGTCGCGCTGCGCTTCGGGCAGCGGATACACACCCTCGTTTTCGATGGGGTTCTGCGTGGCCATCACCAGGAAGGGCTTGGGCATCGGATACGTCTTGCCGCCGATGGAGACATGCCGTTCGGCCATGACCTCGAGCAGTGCCGACTGCACCTTGGCGGGCGCGCGGTTGATCTCGTCGGCCAGCAGGAAGTTGGCCACCACCGGACCGAGTTCGGTGTCGAACTCCTCCTTGCCCTGGCGGTAGATGCGGGTACCGATGATGTCGGTGGGCACCAGGTCCGGCGTGAACTGGACACGCGAGAACGAGCCGCCAACCACCTTGGCGAAGGTCTCGACCGCCAGCGTCTTGGCAACACCGGGCACACCTTCGAGCAACACGTGCCCCTTGGCGAGCAGGCCGACGAGAATTCGCTCGACGAGCCGGTCCTGACCCACGATGACGCGCTTGACCTCAAAGATGGCGCGCTCGAGGTTCTGCACCTCGGCGGCCAGGGCCGGTGATGTCGGACCCTGCGGGGCGTGCGGCGCGGGACCGGCGCTTCCGCCGGGGTACCCGGCACCTCCCCCTGGTGACCCTGGTGATGACATCAACTTCCCTCCGGCTCTGCCTGACGATTTCATGCCTTATTGGTGACGCGGTGCATGTGAGCGGCACCCAACCCTGGGCGGCGCCTCCGGTCCACTATTCCAGCATCCCGGGATTTGGTCCACGTACCGGTTCGCTGGCGCGCCGTTCTAGCTCACCTGAAGGATCAGAAGAGCTACCACGCGATGATGCGTACGGCATAAGGAGTCATGCCTCCGGTGCGCACAGGAGACACGGTCACCTTCTCCGCGCTGCCGCTGGCTTCCAGCATCTGACCGTTGCCGAGGTAGATCACCACGTGCTGGGAACCACCCGGGCCGTAGAACAGCAGATCGCCCCGCTTTGCCTGCGAGACGGGAATCTTCTGGCCCGCGTTGTACTGATCGCCCGAGTACTTGGGCAGCTTCACGCCGGCCGCCGCGTAGGAGAACATGGTGAAGCCGGAGCAGTCGTAGCCCACCTTGCCGGAGTCGTAGTCCACGCCACCACTGGGCCCGCGCACGGTGCCACCGCCCCACGAGTACGGAACACCCAACTGCGTGCCACCACGCTGGATCACCGCTTCCACCGCCTGACGGCCGTAGACCAGTGGGCGACCGGCACCCGCAGACGCACGATTCCCGCCGATGCCCAACGCGCCCAATGCGGTCTGCCCGACCCCCATGACCCCGTTCATGATTTTCGTGGGGTCGGCGCCCTGACTCGGCCCCGCGAAGGGCAGCGTGTTGTCCCAGTCGCCGCCCGACGGGTTCAGCCCTAGGGCGTTGAGGAAGGCAGCACCCACATTCGGGCTGACCGGGTTGTCATCGGCAGTGGCTCGCGGTACACCCATGAACAGCACCAGCGCGACAGCAATCCCCACTGCGAGGGCCGCACGTAAGACGAAGAGGCCCTGAACCTTGAGCAATTTGGCCGTTCTCGCTGTGTTCACAGGTTTTACCACTCAATCAATCGGGTTACGAAGGGCGTCATGCCGCTGGTCCGCACCGGCGACACCTTGACCACATCGCCGGTGTTCGGCGCTTCGAGCATCTGACCGTTGCCGAGGTACAACGCAACGTGCTGACTTGCGTTGGGGCCGTAGAAGATCATGTCGCCGCGCTTCATCTGCGCACTGGGCACCTTGCGCCCGGAGTTGTACTGATACCCGGTGTAGTGCCTGAGTCTGATGCCGACCGCGGCGAAGCCGTACATCATCAGTCCTGAGCAGTCGTAACCGACAGTTCCTGCGCCGGAATCGATTCCGCGGGTCGGGCCGTTGTACGAACCACCGCCCCAGGAGTACGGCGTGTTCATCGCACTACCGGCACGCTGGATGACCCGCTCCACGTTCTCGCGGCCGTAGACCTTGGGGATGTACTCGCCGCCCTCACTGGAAGCTGCCGCCGCCGGCGCGGGTTTGGGGCAGAACATGCCGATGACACCGCATACGGCGGACTGACCGACATTGGCCGCGGTGTTGCCGATGCCCAACACCATGTTGATGGTCTGCGTCGGATCGGTAGGCACGTTGGCGCTCGCGATCATCGGAAGCGTCGTATCCCACTGACCGCCCGTCCCGGCTGATGCCACAGCCGCCGGGGCTGAAGTCCACTCGTTGCCGTTACCCGCGATGGCGGCATCGGGGTTGATCACCCGCGCGGTCGCGGTCGTTGCGGCATAGGCCGGGCCACGCGCGGCGGCGAGCTGTGCCTCGGCGCTCTGTTTCTTGGCCGCCAATTCCGACGCGGTTCCGCGCTGCGCTTCGAGCTTCTTCTGCACATCCTTCATCGCCGACACCAGGTCGTCCTGCTGTTTCTGTGCATCAGCGGCGGCCTGGTCGGCTTTGTCCTGGATGGCTCGAGCTTGCGATTCCTTGTTGACCTGCTCGGTACGTGCGCGGCGCAGGTTGTCCATGACGGTCTGCGAGCTCGCCTCGACACTCTTGGTCACCGAAGCCAGGCGCACGACGTCGTCAGGGTTGGTGGCGGTGAGATACGAACCCGAAGGACCCGCCATATAGGTGGCCACGGCCATCCGGTCGAACTTGCCCTGCGCTTCGGCGATCGCACCATTGGCGGTATCGACGGCGTGCTGGCCCTCTTCGACCGCCTGGGCGGCTCCGGCCGCGTTGTCACGTGCGTCCTGAAGATCGACCAATCCCTTGTTGATGGACTCCTGCTGGGTCTGCACGTCAGCGGTGAGCTGTTCGATCTGCTGGTTCGTGTCGGCCAGTTGACTGATCAGAGAGGCCATGTCGTTAGGTTCGGCGGAGGTAACGGCGAGCGTGTTGGGCCACATCATCAGACCGGCCGCCATCAGCTGGGGCACCACCAGGGCGACTGCCGCGGTCCGTTTGCCGCGCACCGCGAAACGGTCCGCGAAATTCTGCGGGATTGTCCGTTTCATTCGGTCTGCCGTCTCCTCGATCTTCGGCGCTCGGTGAGCCTTCTCGGTCATAGCGGCCCTTCCCCGACACGCTCCCAGTTGTCACATAAGACGCACTAACCACTTTGGCGCCACTTGCACCGTACGTCACTTTGGCAACTAATGAAACTTTAGTCACAAATTACAAAGTTGTAATTAATTGGCCGCTGACGGGCAATTGATGAGACGTCTTCTGACGGTTAATTGGCCCGAATTGAATACCGGCAGATCATCCCGGTTCCATACTGCGCGCGGCTATTTCGTGAAGAAACAGGCTGCGCGAATGGTTTGCAAATCGTTACTTAACCGAGTCATTCGTGAATCGGCCGCGCAGGAGCGTAATTCCGGCGCACGCGGCCGCGACGAGTAGCACAAGCACAATGGTGAGCGCCGTCCACGAGAAGTGCTCACGCCCGAGCTCGTCCACGAAGTTGTTGGCAGAGAGCACCGGGTTGCCGGTCTTGGCGACGTCCTGCCCAGCCTCGAGCGTCACCCTGTCGAACTTCGCGCTGTAGGTCCCGGCGAAAGACGGACTGATAACGAGGATCGTCGCGTCCGGGTGGTCCTTGCCGATCTCGGTGGCGATATCACGCAGCGGTGTGTCGATCCAGGGATTGCCGGGAAGCGAAATGACCTTCAGGTCGATGTTCTTGGCATGCGCCTTCGCGACGACGTCCTTCAATCCGGGGACATCCGCCGCGGGGGCGGCCACGCCGTCCTCATTGACATCCACGCGCGCCATCTCCAGACACTTGGCCGACCAACTCATCGGATCGGTGCCCGCGGTCTGGACTGACACCCCCACCGCCTGGCACAACTCAGCGGGGATGATGGTCGGCAAGTGCTGGGGCGTCACGCGATCAATCTAACCCCCGCCGCGCGCGGCGTTGGGCGCACAGACACGCCGCATTTGGCGTGCATATCGACGCCCGCCGCGAAGGTGGCGGGTGCGGGGGTGGGAACGGGGTGTGAAATTTGGGCATCCCCCTTATTACGGGACAAGCGTACTGTTAGACTGACAATGGAAGGCAGCCATCTGCGGTGGCGCCTCCGGAACCCCGCCTGGCACAGCCCGCCGGCGGGTGGACTTCGAGCGAGCTTTGGAGCTGATGTGACTAGCAATGAATCGGTGAATTCCTTCGGCGCCCGCGGCACTCTGCAGGTTGGTGACGAGTCGTATGAGATCTTCCGACTGAACGCCGTGCCCGGTATCGAGAAACTGCCTTACAGCCTGAAAGTGTTGGCGGAGAACCTGTTACGCACCGAGGACGGCGCGAACATCACCAAGGACCATGTTCTGGCCCTGGCCAATTGGGACCCGGCGGCGGAGCCGAGCGTGGAGATCCAGTTCACCCCGGCCCGGGTGGTCATGCAGGACTTCACGGGCGTGCCCTGTGTCGTCGACCTGGCCACCATGCGTGAGGCCGTCGCGGCATTGGGTGGTGATCCTGACAAGGTGAACCCGTTGTCCCCCGCCGAGATGGTCATCGACCACTCGGTGATCCTCGATGTCTTCGGCACCGCCGACGCCTTCGAGCGCAACGTGGAACTCGAGTACGAGCGCAATGCCGAGCGTTACCAGTTCTTGCGTTGGGGCCAAGGCGCTTTCGACGATTTCAAGGTCGTCCCCCCGGGCACCGGCATCGTGCACCAGGTCAACATCGAGTACCTGGCCCGCACCATCTTCACGAGGAACGGGCAGGCGTACCCGGACACCTGTGTGGGTACCGACTCGCACACCACGATGGTCAACGGCCTCGGCGTCCTTGGTTGGGGTGTCGGCGGTATCGAGGCGGAGGCCGCCATGCTCGGCCAGCCGGTCTCGATGCTGATCCCGCGCGTCGTCGGCTTCAAGCTCACCGGTGAGATCCAGCCGGGCGTTACCGCCACCGACGTGGTGCTGACCGTCACCGACATGCTGCGCAAGCACGGTGTGGTGGGCAAGTTCGTCGAGTTCTACGGCAAGGGCGTGGCCGAGGTACCGCTGGCCAACCGCGCCACGCTGGGCAACATGAGCCCCGAATTCGGTTCTACCGCAGCGATCTTCCCGATCGACGACGAGACCATCAACTACCTGCGCCTGACCGGCCGCGACGATCAGCAGCTGGCGCTCGTCGAGGCGTACGCCAAGGAACAGGGCATGTGGCACGACGCCGACCACGAGCCCGCCTTCTCGGAGTACCTGGAACTCGACCTCTCCACCGTCGTGCCCTCCATCGCCGGACCCAAGCGCCCGCAGGACCGCATCGAGTTGACCGATGCGAAGAACGCGTTCCGCAAGGACATCCACAACTACACCAACGATGCCGAGAGCGGCCCGGCCGCTGCCACGCCGCACACCCAACTCGACGAAGCGATCGAAGAATCCTTCCCCGCCTCCGATGTGGCAGTGCTGTCCTTCGCCGAAGATGACGCCGTCATCCCTTCCGCGGCCAACGGCGGCGAGGGCCGACCGTCCAAGCCGGTCAAGGTGACATCCGCCGAGCGCGGCAACTTCGTTCTCGACCACGGCGCGGTCGTGGTCGCGGGCATCACCTCGTGCACCAACACCTCCAACCCGTCGGTGATGCTGGGTGCCGCCCTACTCGCCAAGAAGGCCGTCGAAAAGGGCCTCACCACCAAGCCGTGGGTCAAGACGAACATGGCCCCCGGGTCGCAGGTCGTCACCGATTACTACAACAAGGCCAACGTGTGGCCGTACCTGGAGAAGCTGGGCTACTACCTGGGCGGCTACGGCTGCACCACATGCATCGGCAACACCGGCCCGCTGCCCGACGAGATCTCCAAGGCCATCAACGACAACGACCTGTCGGTGACCGCGGTGCTCTCCGGTAACCGGAACTTCGAAGGCCGCATCTCCCCCGACGTCAAGATGAACTACCTGGCCTCCCCGCCGCTGGTCATCGCCTACGGCATCGCGGGCACCATGGACTTCGACTTCGATACCGACCCGCTGGGCCGGGATCACGACGGCAACGACGTCTTCCTCAAGGACATCTGGCCCACCGCCTTGGAGATCGAAGAGACCATCGCTTCGTCGATCAACCGCCAGATGTTCACCGACTCCTACGCCGATGTCTTCAAGGGCGACGAGCGCTGGCGCGGCCTGCCCACCCCGGAGGGCAACACCTTCGACTGGGTCGACACGTCCACCTATGTGCGCAAGGCGCCGTACTTCGACGGGATGCCGCTGGAGCCGACACCGGTCACCGATATCGCCGGCGCCCGCGTGCTCGCGCTGCTCGGTGACTCGGTGACCACCGACCACATCTCGCCGGCCGGTGCCATCAAGTCGGGCACCCCGGCCGCGCAGTACCTCGACGAGCACGGCGTGGACCGCAAGGACTACAACTCGCTGGGCTCGCGCCGCGGTAACCACGAGGTGATGGTGCGCGGCACCTTCGCGAACATCCGCCTGCGTAACCAGCTGTTGGACGATGTCTCGGGCGGTTACACCCGCGACTTCACCCAGCCCGGTGGCCCGCAGGCGTTCATCTACGACGCCTCGGTGAACTACCAGAAGGCCGGCATTCCGCTGGTCGTGCTGGGCGGTAAAGAATATGGGTCAGGATCCTCGCGTGACTGGGCCGCCAAGGGCACTCGCCTGCTGGGCGTCAAGGCCGTCATCACCGAGTCTTTCGAGCGCATCCACCGGTCGAATCTCATTGGTATGGGTGTCATTCCGCTGCAGTTCCCAGTCGGAGAGTCGGCGGCCTCGCTCAAACTCGATGGCACCGAGACCTATGACATCAGCGGTATCGAGAAGCTCAACGAAGGCTCGACGCCGAAGACCGTGCGTGTGACGGCGACCCGTGAGAACGGAGAGACGGTTCAGTTCGACGCCGTGGTCCGGATCGACACCCCCGGTGAGGCCGACTACTTCCGCAACGGCGGAATTCTGCAGTACGTGCTGCGGAACATGCTGGCCGGCTAGAGACGGCTGACTAACAGTGCCGCGCGTTAGCGAGGACCACCTCGCGGCTCGTCGCCGCCAGATCCTCGATGGCGCGCGGCGCTGTTTTGCCGAGTACGGGTACGACGGCGCCACCGTGCGCCGGCTGGAGCACACCATCGGAATGTCGCGGGGAGCGATATTCCATCATTTCCGCGATAAGGACACGTTGTTCTTCGCGTTGGCCCGCGAGGACGCCGAACGGATGGCGAACGTCGCCAGCCGCGAGGGTCTGGTGCAGGTGATGCGTGACATGCTGGCCGACCCCAATCAATTCGATTGGCTGGCAACTCGTTTGGAAATCGCCCGCAAACTGCGCAACGATCCTGAATTCCGGCGAGGCTGGAATCAGCGCGCCGAAGAACTCAACACCGCCACCCTGGCACGGCTGCAACGCCAGAAGAAGGCCGGCCGGTTGCGTGAGGACGTCTCCAGTGAGGTGATCCTGGGCTATCTGGATCTGGTGCTCGACGGCCTGGTGGCACGCCTGGCCGCCGGCGAATCCACCGAGAGCCTCAGCCGCGTGTTGGATCTCGTCGAGGATTCGGTGCGCCGTGCCGATCACGCCTGACTCCAAGGACTGGACCTGGGTCCTCGAACGCCCGTGTGCGGAATGCGGATTTGATCCCGCCGCAACATCATTCGCCCAGATACCCGATATCGTCCGCGACAACCTGACTGCGTGGCAGCCGGTGCTGGCCCGCCCCGAGGTGGGCGTACGCCCCGATGAGCACACCTGGTCGCCGCTGGAGTACGGAGCCCACGTCCGCGACGTGTTCCGCATTTTCCTGACCCGGCTGCAGCTCATGCTGGCCGAGGACAACCCGTTGTTCGAGAACTGGGACCAGGACAGGACGGCCGTCGAGGAGCGGTACGCCGCACAAGACGCGCAGGCAGTGGCCGTCGAACTCGCCGCGGCAGGCGAGGCTGTCGCGGCCGCCTTCGCCGATGTCCCCGAGTCCGCATTACATCGACGCGGAAGACGAAGCAACGGTTCGATTTTCACGGTCGAGACACTGGGCCTGTACTTCGTGCATGATCCGGTGCATCACCTGCACGATGTTTCCCGCCTGCCGGCGGACTAGTGAGGGAAATCGATGACGGCCCGCGAGGGCGTGTCGGCGATGTACACCGCCGGACACTTGGGCGCTCGTGCCGCCACCTTCCACGCCATCACACCGTTCTTGTTGGTGAAGATGTCCGGGTCCTGGATCAGTCGAGCCGACCGGACCACCGGCGAGCCAGGAGGGGCTCCGAGGTCGTTGGGCTGCGGAAATGACTTCACCTGCCGATTCTCGGGACGGTCGAAGCTGCCAACGATGGTGTCGTGCGCCGACGCGCCACGGAATGCCACCGCATATCCCCCGTCCACCTGGGTGACCGAGAATGGCGGGGCCTGCCAGTAGGTCACCGGCCCCACCGGCGGCGCCAGCTTGTCCGGCCCGAAGGTGAACGTCACCCTGTCGACGTCGTCGAATGTCTCGATGCGCACATCGTGCAGGATATTGGCGTAGTTCTCCGCGCCGCCGTCGGTCAATGTCGGGCACGCCGGTGCGGCCGCCGCCTGCGGGGCACCCACGAGCGGCCCGACTACCAGTACAAGCGGTACCAGGTATCGATACATGGTTAGCGAATGTACGTTGTCCGACACCGAACCGCTGGCGTTCGCGCGGGGATTGTCCCCGGTGGCTAATTGAGGACCGGGCGGTGGTGCCCGGTCACAACACCCCTAGTGCGGCAGATCCACGACCAGACGAGGCGGGTTGGTCAGCGTGCTCACCTCGGGGCAACGCTGTTTGTTCAGACCCAACGCCCACCGGACCTTGCCCTCGAAGTCCTCGCCTTGCTCGGCCTCCGCCAGGATCGGGAAGTCCTTCGGCTTGATCTCGCTCGGCCCCGGATACGACCGGATGGGCTTATCGGTCTCATGGGCGGACGCACCATCGAACAGCACGCCGAGCAGTGCGGTGCCAGCGACGATGACCTTGTCTCCCTTGGGACCCGCCGAGACGCTGGTGGGGCTGTCCACCGAGTACCTGGGAACGACCAGCTGATCCAGCGCCACCTGGTTTTTCGGATCGGCCTTGGTCTCTGGCCCGAATTCGAAAGTGACCCTGTCGAAGTCGTCCTGCTTACCCACACGGACGTCTCGCAGCTGTGTGGCCACATTCTTGCCGCCACCACCGCTGACCGTCTCGCACGCCGTGACGCGGAATGTCTCCGGGGCAGGTGTTGATGTTTGCGGCAGCGCCGTCGTCGTGGCCACGGGCGATATCGAGTCGCCCAGCTGGCGCACCTGGCCGGCACAGCCGGACGCCGTCATCGCCGCCAGCGCCAGCACTCCGATGTTCCGGATACCGCCTTGTCCTCGCATCGCATAACGGTAGCAACAATTGACGCCCGAAAGCTCAACGGGCACACTGCGTGTCGGATGCCAGTTAGGCTGTGCGGCCGCGCCGATTCGGGCCGCCGCGTCCACGCAGGGTGACACCCGATTCCACGAGAGCCCGATGCACATAGCCATATGATCGGCCCGTGTCCGCGGCGAGTGTGCGAATGCTCGCGCCCTTCTCGTATGCCGCCTTGAGCTCAGCACGCTCTTCGTCGCGTGTTTTGGCCATCGCGACCTCTCTCCCGACTCCATGCCGCTGCCCCTGTGGACGGCTCGACCCGGTTGCACCATAGCGCAAATGTGATCACGCAGGTGCACGAGACGCGGACGGCGTACGAGAAATGGTCAGGCCAGCTCGATGAGGTCCCGATACTCGTCCGACCAGTAGTCTTCCGTGCCGTCCGGCAACAACACGACACGTTGCGGATTCAATGCTTCAGCGGCTCCCGGGTCGTGCGTGACAAGAACGACCGCACCCAGGTAACTGCGCAGCGCGTCCAAAACCTGTTCGCGTGAGGCGGGATCCAGGTTGTTGGTCGGCTCATCGAGCAGCAACACATTCGCGGTCGAGGCCACCAGACCTGCTAGAGCCAGACGGGTCTTTTCACCGCCGGAAAGCGTTCCCGCCGGCTGTTCCAGTTGCGGGCCGCTGAACATGAACGCACCCAGGATTCCACGCAGCTCCTGCTCCCCCGTATCCGGAGCGGCATGACGGAGGTTCTCCCACACCGTCGCGTGATCATCCAGGGTGTCGTGCTCCTGCGCGAAATATCCGAGCTTGAGGCCGTGGCCCGGCTCCAGCGCGCCGGCGTCCGCGGTCTCCGCGCCCGCCAGCAAGCGCAGCAGCGTCGTCTTGCCCGCGCCGTTGAGCCCAAGAACCACGACTCGCGAGCCGCGATCGATGGCCAGGTCAACCCCGGTGAATATCTCCAGAGACCCGTAGTTCTTGGTCAGCCCTTTGGCCACCAACGGCACCCGCCCACATGCCGCAGGGGTCGGGAACTTGATCCGGGCCACCTTGTCGGCCACCCGCTCTTCGTCGAGTCCCGACAACATCTTCTCGGCGCGACGCAACATATTCTGCGCGGCAACGGCTTTGGTTGCCTTGGCGCCCATCTTGGCCGCCTGGGTTCGCAGGGCCGACGCCTTCTTCTCCGCGTTGGCCCGCTCGCGCCGACGGCGCTGCTCATCCAGCGACCGCGCGTCCAGGTATTTCTGCCAACCCATGTTGTAGACGTCGACCTCGCCGCGGACGGCATCCAGGAACCACACCTTGTTGACCACATCGGCCAGCAGATCGACGTTGTGACTGATCACCACGAGCCCACCTTCGTGGGTCTGCAGGAAGCCGCGCAACCAACCGATCGAGTCCGCGTCAAGGTGGTTGGTCGGCTCGTCGAGCAGCAGCGTCATGTTCGACCCCGCACCGCCCTCGGCCGCACCGAACAGAATCCGCGCCAGCTCCACGCGTCGCCGCTGACCACCCGACAGTGTGCGCAGTGGCTGGATCAGCACCCGCTCGGGCAATCCCAGGCTGGAACAGATGCGGGCTGCCTCACTCTCCGCGACGTACCCACCCAGCGAGGAAAAACGCTCCTCCAGCTGCCCATAACGGCGGATCGCCTTATCGCGCAGATCATCGTCGGCCAGCTCCGCCATCAGCGTCTGCTGCTTCTCCAACTCACTGATGATGGTGTCCAGGCCGCGCGCCGACAGCACCCGATCACGCGCCAGCATGTCCAGGTTCCCCTCCTTGGGATCCTGTGGCAGGTAACCGATTTCACCGGTACGAGACACCGATCCGGCATACGGCTCGCCCTCGCCGGCCAGAATTCTCATCGAGGTGGTCTTGCCGGCCCCGTTACGCCCCACCAGCCCGATGCGGTCACCGGGCTGGATGCGTAACGCGGGGCCCGGCGCGTAGACGAGTGTGCGGGCGCCGGCGCGGACCTCGAGGTCCGTCGCGGTAATCACTACTTACTCCTTGAATGCTGTGTACGCGTCTCGCGTGGTCAGCGCTTGTCTCTGAACGCCGCCGCCCGCTTGTCCTTGCGCGCGGCGGTGGCCTCTTCGAAGTTGTCGGTGAGCAGCCGGACATATAGCTGGCCCAGGCCCTCTTGGTGCATGTGACTTTCCAGGCTAGCGGCGTCGAGCCCACTCCAAATGGTGCGCTTGGTCAACTCGATCCCTGGACGGGAGAACCCGGCGATGCGCTCTCCAATCGCGTAACACTCTTCCAGCAGCGATTCGGACGACACCTTGCGGGATACCAAACCGATGCGCTCGGCCTCGTCGGCGTCGACATCGCGGCCGGTCAGCATGATGTCCGAAGCACGGGACGTGCCGATGGCGCGCGGCAACAGATAGCTCAGACCCAGCTCACTGGCCGTCAGTCCGTTGTTGATACCGGCCGCCCGGAAGTAGGCGTCCTCAGATGCCACCCGGACATCGCAGGCCAGTGCCAGGCACAGACCACCACCGATGGCGGCGCCGTTGATGGCGGCGATCACCGGCTGGTGCATGCGGCGCAGGGTAAGGATGACGTCGTCGAGCAGCTCCATCGATCGCAGCGCGATCGTCGGCTGGGTCAGCCCTCCGATGTGCGGGATGGGCCCGGCGGATTTCTGGTCGGCCCCCGAGCAAAAGCCCTTGCCTGCCCCGGTGATGATGACGGCGCGCACGTCGTTGTCGTGGCTGATGTCGACGAGCATCTGCTTGAAGGGCAGCATCACGTCGAACGCCATGGCATTCATCCGCTCGGGCCGGTTCAGGGTGACCAGGGCAATATCCGGACGCGGACGATCCACCAGCACGAAACTCATGCGTCCATATAACCGACCCCGCCGGATTGCACCAAATCGTTTCTGCGCGGCGCCACTCTCGAGGTGTTACGCCTCTTGTTCGCGCAGTGCCGCCTCGACGTCCAGATCGCGGACCTTCTGCACCAGATCGGCCAACGATGCCGGAGGCAGCGCGCCGGCCTGGTTGAACACCAGCTGGCCCTGCTTGAACACCATCAGCGTCGGAATGGAGCGGACATTCGCCGCCGCCGCCAAGGCCTGCTCGGCCTCGGTGTCCACCTTCGCGTGCACGACATCAGGGTTCTCTTCCGAGGAGGCCTCGAAGACCGGACCGAACTGGCGGCACGGTCCGCACCAGGACGCCCAGAAATCGACCAGCACGATGTCGTTGTCGTGGACCAGGTCATTGAACGCGTCAGCGGTGATGTCACGTGTTGCCATGTCGTCCTCAACGTTGTCGGGGTGCGCGATGTTCCGTCATCGCTCAGTACTGAGTCCGATCAGTACCAGGGTCCGATCAGTACAGCGCGGCCAGGGCCTTGCCGATATTGAATCCGACGAACTCGTCCTGGCGCCCGGCCCGCAGCTTGTTCACCCATTCGGGGTCCGACAGCAGGGCGCGACCGACGGCGATGACATCGAACTCTTTGTCGGCGAATTGGCGCAGCACCGCTTCGACGGGCGCGGGCTCGATATCCCGAACCTCGGTCGGTTTGAATTCCGTCTGCAATCCCACCGAGCCGACGGCAATCGCCGGCAGTCCCGTGACACGTTTGGTCCAGCCGGCAAGACTCAGCTCTCCGTCAGCGCCGGTCAAGTCCGCGAAGGCGGGCAGATAGTGCCGACGCGTAGAGGGATGGAAGACGTCGACACCGGCCTCGACCAGGGGTGCGAGTAGCCGTTCCAATTCCGCTGGGCTGTCGGCCAGCGTGGCCGTGTAGTCCGCCTGCTTCCACTGCGAAAACCGGTACAGGATGGGGAAATCAGGCCCGACAGCGGCACGTACCGACCGCACCACCTCGACCGGGAATCGCACCCGATCGACGACCGATCCGCCATAGCCGTCGGCCCGAACGTTGGTGCGCTCCCACAGGAACTGGTCAAGGAGATAACCGTGGGCACCGTGCAGCTCGACAGCGTCGAATCCGGCGGCCTTGGCATTGCGGGCCGCTGTCGCATATCGCTCTGCGAGCGGGGCAAGCTCACCCGTCTGCAGCGCACGGCCTTGCGGGGAGGCATCTCCGCCCAACCCGGATGGGCTCACCGACTCCACCTGGGGATTGAACTCCGGATCCACGCCGCGTTCGACCCCCTGGTGCCACAGCTGCGCGGCGATCGCCGACCCCTCGTCGTGCACGGCATCGGTAACGGCGGACCATCCCGCCAGCACCTCGTCGCCGACGAGGCGCGGAACGCTGGACTGACCGCCCGCGGCATCGTCCGGGATGAATACGCCCTCGGTGATGATCAGCCCGACACCGCCGGCGGCACGGCGGCGGTAGTAGGCAGCCACATTCTCGCCGGGTACGCCGCCCGGTGATGCCGACCGCGTCATCGGCGCCATCGCGAACCTGTTCGGGGCGGTCAGCGATTTCACGGTGAACGGTTCGAAGAGGGGCGCTACGTCTGGTCTCACGTCGGTCACGAGGTGTCAAACTACGCCGACGCCCAATCCATTCCGGATAACGTGGTCAACCATGTCACCAAATCTCTGGCCGCGGCCCACGTTGCTAGTGATCGCCGGTGTCGTCATGCTCTCCGGCGCGGCATGTGGCGGATCCGGGGACACGCCCGTCCAGTCCTCGCCGGGCCCTGCCTCGACCACCGTCACCCGGCACGCGGGCGGACAGGACAGGGCCGGTGGATTGATCTCCTCGGTGTCGGGTCACACCGTCCAGGTGACCAACCCCGTCGGCAGCGCCGATATCGACTTCAACACCATGACAAAGCTCACCGAGGTGCAACCCGCGGAACTGTCGGATGTCGTCGTCGGCAGCTGCGTCGCCGTGGTGGCGACCGCCGGCGCGTCGGACCAGGCCACCGCGCAGCGGGTGCTGATCAGTGCGGCCGAGGACGACAAATGTGCCGTGGAGACGCCGCCCGGCAGCGCACCACCTCCCGGCATACCGCAGGGGCCGCCGCCCGGCGCTCCGGCGGGTCCCCCGCCATTCGGCGGCCCGAGCGTCCAGGGCGCGGTCGCGTCGGTCATCGGCAGCACCATCGTGGTCGCCAACACCGATCCCAGTGGGACATCAGAGATCCAGACCAATGTCACGGTGACTGCTGATACCGCCTACGACAAACGGCAACCCACCGAGGCCACCGCGATCATCACCGGCAAATGCGCGGACGCACACGGCACCAAGAATGCCAGCGGGGTGCTTCAGGCCACCAAGATCGATTTGGGTCCCGCCACCGACGGGCGATGCGGACCGCCACGGCGGTAAATCCGGATACGGCTTCGTACCACGGGTTGTCGGTAAGGCTGACATCTCCAACACACAGCAACTTCGCACAGACACCGGAGCGCAACCTCAGCCAGCACAAGCACGCTGAGGTGTCCTATTCGTCAACCATGGAGAACATCGATGTCCCCAACCCCGATACTCGCCCAGCCACGGTTCGCCCGCGGCGCCCTGTTCGCACTGGCCGGTCTGACCGCGCTGTCGGTGGCCGCGTGCGGCTCGCCTACCAATACCAACGGCGCCTCCACAAAGTCAGCGGCACCAACCACGTCTTCGGCCGCACAGCAGGGCGAACACAACGACAAGGACCGCGTGATGGGGCTCATCGCCTCGGTGTCCGGCAGCACCATTCAGGTGACCAAGAAGGACGGCACCGCGACCGTCGGCTTCAGCCAGTCGACGAAGGTCTCCGAGATCACTGCCGCGCAATTGCCGGACGTCACCGCGGGAAGTTGTATTGCCGCCGTGGCACAACAGGACTCGAACCCACCGACGGCCCGGCGAGTGATGCTCTGGCCGGCTGCGGACGGCAACTGCACGCGATCACACGCCAAGGACTCACAGGAGTCCGCGTCGCCCACCCCAACATCCGGTAAGCGCCCCGAGCATCAGGCGGTTCACGGAACAGTGACCTCGGTCAGCGGGAACACGATCACGGTCAGTAGCACCGATCCGAATGGCGGCGCCGCGACCCCGACGACTGTGACCGTGAACAACGAGACCGTCTACGCCAAGCGTGCCCCGGTGGACCACAGCGCCATCGCCGCCGGCAAGTGCATTGCCGCGCACGGCACCGATGACGCATCGGGCAACATTCAGGCCTCGACGATCACCCTTCGTGCGGCCAAGGACGGCTCATGCGGGGGACCCGGCGGCCACGAAGGCCATCACGAGCGCTAGACCGTGAAGCCGAGGGCCCGGAGCTGCTCCCGACCATCGTCGGTGATCTTGTCCGGGCCCCACGGCGGCACCCAGACCCAGTTGATCTTGATCTCCTTGACCAGCCCCGCGCCCACCAGCGCGTTACGCGACTGATCCTCGATGACGTCGGTGAGTGGGCATGCCGCCGAGGTGAGCGTCATGTCGATGGTGGCTACCTTGCCGCTCTCCCCCTCTTCGACGTTGAGCCCGTACACAAGCCCGAGATCGACGACGTTGATACCGAGCTCGGGGTCGACAACGTCGCGCATGGCCTCCTCGAGATCTTCGAGAAGTTTCACTTCCGCGGACACTTCGGTCATCGGTTCACCTCTTCTGCGTTCGTAGCCTGGACGAGCGCGTCTTTGAATGCCATCCATCCTAGGAGCGCGCACTTCACGCGGGCTGGGTACCGCGAAACCCCAGCGAAGGCAACGCCGTCGCCAATGATGTCTTCATCGCCGTCGATGGTGCCGCGTGAGGAGATCATCTCGTTGAACGAAGCCACCGTCTTGAGTGCCTCATCCACCGTCAGCCCGATAACCTGATCGGTCAACACCGAGGTTGCGGCCTGACTGATCGAGCATCCCTGCCCGTCATAGGAAATGTCGGCGATCCTGTTGTCATCCAAGGCGACTCGCAGGGTTACCTCATCACCGCAGGTGGGGTTGACGTGGTGCACTTCGGCCGCGAACGGCTCACGCAGCCCGCGGTGATGCGGATGCTTGTAATGATCCAGGATGACTTCCTGATACATCTGCTCAAGGCGCATGCTCGGTCAATCCCCCGTCGCCGCGCTCGCCCCGACGCCGAAGAACTCTTGCGCGCGGCGGACACCGGCAACCAGTCGGTCGACTTCGTCCAGGGTGTTGTAGACCGCGAAAGAGGCACGGGCGCTCGCCGCGATACCGAACTGTCGGTGCAGCGGCCAGGCGCAGTGATGCCCGACTCGTACCGCGACACCCTCGTCATCGAGAACCTGCCCCAGATCGTGTGCATGGATGCCGTCGACCACGAAGGCGACCGCACCCCCACGGTCGACGTTCTCGGTGGGGCCGATGATGCGGACGCCATCGATACTTCCGAGCCCCGCCAGTGCCGCCGACACCAGCTGATGCTCGTGCGCGGCAACGGCTTCCATGCCAATCGCATTCAGGTAGTCGACGGCAGCGCCGAGTCCGACCACCTGGGAGGTCATCGGGACGCCGGCCTCGAATCGCTGGGGCGGCGGCGCGTAGGTGCTGGCTTCCATGGTGACCGTCTCGATCATGGAGCCACCCGTGATGAACGGGGGCATGACCTCCAGCAGCTCACGTCGGCCGTACAGCACGCCGACGCCGGATGGTCCGAGCATCTTGTGCCCGGAGAAGGCCGCGTAGTCGACGCCCAGCTCCCGGAAATTCACCGGCATATGCGGAACCGACTGGCAGGCGTCCAGAACGACGAGGGCACCAACGGATTTCGCGCGGCGCACCAACTCGTCGACGGGGGCAACCGCACCGGTCACGTTGGACTGATGGGTGAACGCGACAACCTTGACGGCCTCGGTGAGCTCGAGCGAGTCAAGATCGATGCGGCCGTCGGCGGTGACGGCGTACCAGCGCAGGGTCGCGCCGGTGCGGCGGCAGAGCTCTTGCCACGGAACCAGATTCGCGTGGTGCTCCAGCTCGGTGATCACCACCTCGTCACCGGGTCCCACCGCACGATCGAAACGGTCGTCGCCGAGGGCGTACGCCACCAGGTTCAGCGACTCGGTGGCGTTCTTGGTGAAGACGATCTCACCGTCATCAACGCCCACAAAGCGGGCGATCGCATGGCGCGCCCCCTCGTAGGCGTCGGTGGCTTCTTCGGCGAGCTGGTGAGCACCTCGATGCACCGCGGCGTTGCGCTCGGTAAGGAAAACTCGCTCGGCATCGAGAACCTGGATAGGCCGCTGCGAGGTCGCACCGGAATCCAAATAGACCAACGGCTTACCGCCGCGCACCGTCCGGCTCAAGATCGGGAAGTCATCCCTGATCTCCGAGATCCGAGTGGTGTCCAGCGGCACAGTGGCCGTCACGGTCAGGCTCCCACCGTTTGGGTAAAGCGCACGTAGCCGTTTTCCTCCAGCTCGTCGGCCAGCTCGGGGCCGCCGGACTCGACGATGCGCCCGCCGACGAAGACGTGTACGAACTGCGGCTGGATGTAGCGCAGGATGCGGGTGTAGTGGGTGATGAGCAGAACGCCACCATTCTCGCGCTCGGCGTAACGATTCACACCCTCGGAGACGATCCGCAAGGCATCGACGTCGAGCCCGGAGTCTGTCTCATCCAGGATCGCGATCTTCGGCTTGAGCAGGCCCAACTGCAGGATCTCGTGGCGCTTCTTCTCGCCGCCCGAGAAGCCCTCGTTGACGCTGCGCTCGGCGAAGGCGGAGTCGATCTCCAACTCCCCCATGGCTTCCTTGACTTCCTTGATCCAGTGGCGCAGCTTCGGCGCCTCGCCGCGTACAGCGGTGGCGGCGGTACGCAGGAAGTTCGACATCGAGACTCCCGGAACCTCGATCGGGTACTGCATGGCCAAAAAGAGCCCCGCTCGCGCTCTTTCATCGACGGACAGTTCCAGCACGTCCCGCCCATCGAGAGTGATCGACCCCGAGGTCACCTCGTACTTGGGGTGTCCGGCGATGGCATAGGACAGCGTGGACTTCCCGGAACCATTGGGGCCCATGACCGCATGGGTCTCCCCCGAGTTCACGGTCAGGTTGACGCCCTTGAGGATCTCGATGGTCTCGCCCTCGTTGGGCGAGATGCTGACGTGCAAATCCTTGATTTCCAGAGTGGTCATGAGGCTTCCTTTTGGTACGAGCTATTTGGTACGAGCTATGAGTTTGTCTGGGCGAGTTCGTTTTCGATGGCCTCGGTGAGGCGGGCTCGCACTGACTCGATCCCGATCCGGCCAATGATGTCCTGGAAGAAGCCGCGCACCACCAGACGGCGCGCATCCTCCTCGGTGATACCGCGCGAGCGCAGGTAGAACAGCTGCTCGTCATCGAATCGCCCGGTGGCACTGGCGTGCCCGGCCCCGGCGATCTCACCGGTCTCGATTTCGAGGTTGGGCACCGAGTCGGCCCGAGCGCCGTCGGTGAGGATCAGGTTGCGGTTCAGTTCGAAGGTGTCGGTTCCGGTCGCCTCGGCGCGGATCAGTACGTCGCCGATCCAAACGGTGTGCGCGTCAGGCTTGTCGGAGGCCGGATTGCCTTGCAGCGCACCCTTGTACGTGACATGCGAACGGCAGTTGGGCTGGGCGTGATCGACCAGCAGCCGATGCTCGAAGAACTGACCGTCGTCGGCGTAGTAGAGACCGAGCAGCTCGGCGTCGCCTCCCGGCGCCGCGAACCGGACGGTGCCGGTGAGGCGAACCAGATCACCACCGAGGGTGACGGCGATATGGCGCAACACCGCGTCCTTGCCCAGCTTGGCGTGGTGCGCGCTGACATGCACGGCATCATCGGCCCAGTCGGCGATCGAAACGACCGTCAGCCGAGATGCGTCCTCGAGCAGGAATTCGACGTTCTCGGCGTATGTTCCACTGCCGCGGTAGTCGATGACCACGAGCGATTCCGACAATTCCGCGGCGCGCACCTGCAGATGCCCGTAGGCCACCTCTGCGGCGCCGGGACCGGTGACGACGATCTCGATCGGGTCTGCGACCACGGCCTGCTTGCCGACCGAGACCACGGTGGCGGATGCGAACGCGGAGTACGCCTGTGCGGCAACGCGATCCGACGGAACCCCGCCCTTTCCGAGCCGTGCGTCGCCGCGATCGACCTTCTCGACGGCTACTCCATCACCAGCGGTGACTGCTACGGCTGCAGCTGCCGTCGCGACAGCGGATCCGTCGTGCAGACCGCGCAGGCGGCGCAGCGGGGTGAACCGCCACAGCTCGTCACGGCCACCGGGTACCTCGAAGGCCTCGACGTCGTAGGAGCTGAACAGTTCTCCCTTGTTGGAGCCCTCGACAGCTTGAGTCAACTGCGTCATGACTAACCGACCGAACCTTCCATTTGCAGCTCGATGAGCCGGTTGAGCTCGAGCGCGTACTCCATCGGCAGTTCCTTCGCGATCGGTTCCACGAAGCCGCGTACCACCATGGCCATCGCCTCGTCCTCGGTCATGCCGCGGCTCATCAGATAGAACAACTGATCGTCACTGACCTTCGAGACGGTCGCCTCGTGCCCCATGGTGACGTCGTCTTCGCGGATGTCGACGTACGGGTAGGTGTCGCTGCGGCTGATCGAGTCGACAAGCAGCGCATCACATTTCACCGTTGAGCGAGAGCCGTGCGCCCCCTTGTTGACCTGGACCAGGCCACGGTAGGAGGCACGCCCGCCACCACGCGCCACCGACTTGGAGACGATGTTGCTCGACGTGTTCGGCGCCAGGTGCAGCATCTTGGCGCCGGTGTCCTGGTGTTGTCCCTCGCCGGCGAAGGCGACCGACAACACCTCACCCTTGGCGTGCTCACCGGTCATCCACACAGCCGGGTACTTCATGGTGACCTTGGAGCCGATGTTGCCGTCGACCCACTCCATGGTGGCCCCCGCCTCGGCGCGGGCCCGCTTGGTGACCAGGTTGAACACGTTGTTCGACCAGTTCTGGATGGTCGTGTACCGGCAGCGCCCACCCGGCTTGACGATGATTTCCACCACGGCCGAGTGCAACGAATCAGACTTGTAGATCGGTGCGGTACATCCCTCGACGTAGTGCACGTATGCACCCTCGTCGACGATGATGAGCGTCCGCTCGAACTGGCCCATGTTCTCGGTGTTGATGCGGAAGTAGGCCTGCAGCGGGATATCGACCTTCACGCCCGGCGGCACGTAGATGAACGAGCCACCCGACCACACCGCAGTATTGAGCGCGGAGAACTTGTTGTCGCCGGCCGGGATGACACTGCCGAAGTACTCCTTGAAGAGCTCCGGGTGCTCGCGCAGCCCCGAGTCGGTGTCCAGGAAGATCACGCCCTGGGCCTCAAGATCCTCACGGATCGAGTGATAGACGACTTCCGACTCGTACTGTGCGGCAACACCGGACACCAGGCGCTGCTTCTCGGCTTCGGGGATACCGAGGCGGTCGTAGGTGTTCTTGATGTCGGCGGGCAGATCGTCCCACGTGGCAGCCTGCTTCTCGCTGGAACGCACGAAGTACTTGATGTTGTCGAAATCGATGCCCTCGAGGTTCGATCCCCAGTTCGGCATCGGCTTCTTGTCGAAGGTGCGCAGCGCCTTCAGGCGGACGTCGAGCATCCACTCCGGTTCGCTCTTCTTCGACGAGATGTCACGCACAACGGCCTCGGACAGGCCGCGGGTCGCGGCCGCGCCAGCAGTGTCACTGTCAGACCAGCCATAGCCGTAATTGCCCAGTGACGCGATCGTCTCGTCCTGGGTCAGTACCTCACGCTCGAGGGTCATCGTGACTCCTTACTGATCGTTGTATCCGGCGCGGGGCTGGGCGCCAGAGTTGTAGAGGCGTGCAGAGGAATATGCGTGGTGCAGGCACAGTCACCGTTGGCGATGGTGGCCAGCCGCTGTACATGTGTTCCTAACAACTCGGCGAAGGCCTGCTGTTCCGCCTCGCAGAGTTCTGGGAACTCGGCGGCCACATGCGATACCGGACAGTGATGCTGGCATATCTGCACACCGCTCGAGGAAGCGCCCGCTCCACCGACCCGCTGGGTGCTGGCCGCATAACCGGCCTTGGTCAGCGCAGCGGCCATCTGATCCACCGCGGCCTCGGTGTCGTTAAACGGCGCGCCAGCCGCGACATCGCTCAAGATCGTGTCAATGCGGCGCCGCGCGAAGATGCGCACCGCGTCGTCGCCGCCGATCTCGCGCAGCTGACGCATGGCGGCAGATGCCAGGTCGTCGTAGGCGTGGTCGAGCTTGGCGCGACCGTCCGCGGTGAGCTGGAATCTCTTGGCGGGACGCCCTCTGCCGTTGTGCTGCCAAGCGGCTGCCGGATTCGATAGGGCGTCACCGGCCTCGATCAACGCATCGAGGTGACGGCGCACGCCCTGAGGCGACAGCCCGAGCTGTTCCCCGATCTCACCCGCGGTGACCGGCCCGGACTCCATGAGCAGCCGCACCACGGCAGCGCGTGTCTGACCGTCGGGAGATACAGCAGCGTGGGAATCGGCCGGGGCAGCGTCCAGCACCTGCGACGTCGCCGCAGCTGACGCCACCGCAGAGGGCTGGCCGAATTTCACAACACCAGTGTGACGCAATTCGGAATGCCACGTCTAGCAAGGGTTACCTATGTTGAGCGCCGCCGCGCGGCCGGACAGGCCCTGCCCGACTGGTTCCACGGAGCAAGCATGACGTGCCGATACGCTGCTGGCGTGTCGGTACGTGGTCAGTGGCTGAGTTCGTCGCTGTCGCATCTACATGATGACGAGCGTTCGTCGGCCCCACTGAATGAGCGTGAGCTCACGGCCATGAACCGAACTCGCCTGTTCGGCGCCACCGGAACGGCCCTCATGGCCATCGGCGCTCTCGGCGCCGGCGCACGACCCGTTATCCAAGATCCGATCTTCGGGGTGCGGCTGCTCAACCTCCCGTCGCGTATTCAGACGGTGTCCCTGACGATGACGACTACCGGCGCCGTGATGATGACGTTGGCCTGGCTCATGTTGGGGCGCTTCGCTATCGGCAGCCTGCGCAACAAGAATGCCAACGGCGAACGAGGACCGGTCCGCCGGATGTCCCGCGGCCAGCTGGACCGAACCCTGCTGCTGTGGATTCTGCCGCTGCTCATAGCGCCTCCGATGTACTCCAAGGACGTGTACTCGTATCTGGCGCAGAGCCAGATCGCGCGACTCGGCAAGGACCCGTACACCGAAGGCCCTGCGGTCGCCCTCGGCCTGGATCACGTGTTCACCCTGTCGGTGCCCAGCATGTGGCGGGAAACTGCGGCGCCGTACGGTCCGTTGTTCCTGTGGATCGGCAAGGGCATCTGCCGGCTCACCGGTGATGACATCGTCGCCGGTGCGTTGTGCCATCGACTTGTCGAACTGCTCGGGGTACTGCTGATCATCTGGGCGACGCCGCGTCTGGCCCAGCGCTGCGGGGTCGCGGAGGTCAGCGCACTGTGGCTCGGCGCGGCGAATCCGCTGCTGCTGATGCATCTTGTCGCGGGAATCCACAACGAGGCGCTGATGCTGGGCCTGATGCTGGCCGGCACCGAGCTGGCGATGCGCGGTGTCGATTCGGCGGGCGCGCTCGTGGGGGTGCGACCCCGGTTGAATCCTTGGGGGCCCCGCACCCGCGCCGAATGGGCCACCTGGGCGCCGCTGGGAAACCTCCTGGCCGGAACGCTGCTGATCACCGCATCATCGCAGGTCAAACTCCCCTCCCTGCTGGCCCTGGGTTTCGTCGGAATGGCCCTGGCTCGTCGATGGGGTGGCGGCGTTCGCGGTCTCTTCCAGGCCGGCGCACTGCTGGGCACCGTCACCGGCGCCTGCACGGTCCTCATCGGATCGGCCAGCGGGCTCGGATTCGGCTGGGTTTACACACTCGGCACCGCGAACGCCGTGCGCAGCTGGATGTCGCCGCCGACCCTCGTCGCGCTGGGCACCGGACAAGTCGGAATTCTGCTCGGCCTGGGCGATCACACCACCGCGATACTGTCGCTGACCCGTGGAATCGGTATCGGCATCATCGGTATCGCGGTGTCGTGGCTGCTGTTGGCCGTGCTGCGCGGACGCCTGCACCCCGTGGGTGGGCTGGGTGTCGCCCTTGGCATCACAGTGCTGCTGTTTCCGGTGGTGCAACCCTGGTACCTGCTGTGGGCGATCATCCCACTGGCCGCGTGGGCTACCCGCCCCGCTTTCCGTGGGACGGCAATCGGCATCACCCTGCTCGTCGGCATTTTCGGGCCCACCGCCAATGGCGACAGGTTCGCGCTGTTCCAGATCATCGACGCGACAGTGGCGAGTGCCATCATCGCGGTCCTGCTCATCGCTATCACGCACGACTATCTGCCGTGGCGTCGGCTGCCTAACGGTGACGAAGGCGCGCCGCTTACGCTGACTGACCGTGACGCAACCACCGACAAGGACAGCAGCCCCGGTGCGGATGCGGTCGGTGACGAAGCGATACGGGACAACGACAGCACTGCACAACCTCGACCTTGAGGTAGAGCAGGCCCAGGTCTTCGCACTGCTCGGCCCCAACGGCGCGGGGAAGACCACGTCCGTCGAATTGTGCGAGGGCTTCTTGCATCCCGACGAGGGCACCGTCGAGGTGCTGGGCATGGATCCGGTCGCGAAGAACTCGGCGGTGCGCGCACGTATCGGTGTCATGCTGCAGGGTGGCGGCGCCTACCCCACCGCGCGGGCCAGCGAGATGCTCGGGCTCGTGGCCTCGTACTCCGCCAATCCGCTTGACCCGCAATGGCTTCTGGACACTCTTGGGCTGACAGACGCCGCGCGCACCCCCTATCGGCGTCTTTCCGGAGGGCAGCAGCAGCGGCTCGCGCTGGCATGCGCACTGGTGGGCCGGCCCGAGCTGGTGTTCCTCGACGAGCCGACCGCCGGTATGGACGCCCACGCCCGGTTGGTGGTGTGGGAGCTCATTGACTGTCTGCGGCGCGATGGAGTCTCGGTGGTGCTGACCACGCACCACATGAAGGAGGCCGAGGAGCTTGCCGACCAGCTGATGATCATCGACCACGGCGTGGTCGTGGCCGCCGGCACCCCGTCGGAGTTGATGCAGTCCGGCGCCGAGAACCAGCTGCGCTTCTCCGCCCCACCACGACTGGATCTGACCCTGCTCACCTCCGCGCTGCCCGAGGGATACAAGGTCGCCGAGCTCACTCCCGGCGAGTACCGCGTCGAAGGCGTCGTGGACCCACAGGTGCTGGCCACCGTCACCGCCTGGTGTGCCCGGATGGATGTGTTGACCACCGATCTGCGGGTGGAGAAACGCAGTCTCGAGGATGTGTTCCTGGAACTGACCGGCAGGGAATTGCGATGACCGAGACCACACCCCGTTTCGACCCGGGCACCTTCACGCCGGATCCGCGTCCGAGCGCCGTGCACACCATGCTGTTCGCGCAGTTCTGGCTGGAACTCAAGCTGCTGCTCCGCAACGGCGAACAGCTGCTGCTCACCATGTTCATCCCGATCACCCTGCTCATCGGGCTGACACTGCTGCCCCTGGGCCAGTTCCCCGGCTCGCGTACCGACATCTTCGTGCCCGCCATCATGGCGCTGGCGGTCATCTCCACCGCCTTCACCGGGCAGGCCATCGCCGTCGGGTTCGACCGCCGCTATGGCGCACTGAAACGCTTGGGCGCCACCGCATTACCTGTGTGGGGCATCATCGCAGGCAAGGCACTGGCCGTCGTCACGGTGGTGGTTTTGCAAGCCGCGGTCATCGGTGCGATCGGTGGGGCGCTGGGTTGGCGCCCACATCCGGTGGGGCTGTTGCTCGGCGCCGTGGTCATCGCCATCGGCACCGCGACATTCGCGGCGATGGGGCTATTACTCGGCGGCACACTGCGCGCAGAAATCGTGCTGGCCCTTGCGAATCTGTTGTGGTTCATCTTCGCCGGGCTAGGGGCGCTGACGATCGAGGACGGTCGCACCACCGACGCGATCCCCCATGCCGTCGTCCTGTTGGCTCGACTGTCGCCCTCCGGCGCCCTCTCGGAGGCGCTCGCGGCCGCGATGACGCTTTCGGTGGATTGGTTCGCCATTGCGGTACTCGCCGTGTGGGGCACACTCGCCGGATACGGCGCGCTGCGCTGGTTCCGATTCACCTGAGCCATGCCTGATATCGCGGCGGCTCTGGACAGATTTGTGACAGCCTTCAATACCAACGATCTCGACGTCGTCATGGAACATTTCGCCGATGACGCCGAGTACCTGCCGGGCGATGGGTCACGGCACGTCGGATTGGCCGCCATTCGTCGCGAATTCGAACCGCAGTTCACGGGCGCATACGGCGCGATGACGTTCGACGAGCACGACCGGCTGATCGACCAGTCCGCACGCAAGGCGACCATTCGGTGGACATGCCGCCATGACATCCGCGCGCGCCAATCCCCGGCGCGGCTGCTTGGTGTGGCGACCCGCCTTGCGGCCATTGCCTTCCCGCGTTTCGGATGGGAAGGCTTAGACGTCTTCCACTTCGACGCGGACGGAAAGATCACCGGCAAGTACTCGTATTCCAATTACGTAGTACCCAGGATCAGTCGACGACTCGGCTAGCAACAGCTAGCCTGCGGATTGACCGCTCGTGCGGATGGCTCGCCCTCAGCGAGGAGTGGCCCGCAACGCCCGGTACGCGGCCCGGCCGACGATTTCGGCCAGATCCGTGGCGGACCATCGCGGTTCGGGGCTCAGCATCAACCGTATGGCCCCCTCGCTGATCGCCAGCAGTGTTTCCACCAGCGGGGGCAGAACGAAGTCCACATCGCGGACCTGCCACCGCTGCAGCAGGGGTCGCATGACTTCGCAGATCTGCGCCCGGATCTGCGAGCGCCCCTGCGAAATAGCCTCTGCAAGAACAGGATCTGCCTGCGCCACGGCAATGATCTGCCAGGATGCCGGGCGCGCGGCGACGTCGGCAAGCAGAGCTCCGAATCCGTCGACGAACATCTGCTCAACGGAGCCCGTCCGCTGCGGCGGAAGGACGGCACGCAGGCTGGTCAGAGCCAGCCGTGTTTCGCGTTCGAGCAGTTGGGTCAGTACCTCACTTCGCCCGTTGTAGCAGGCGTACACAACGGGGCGGGTGACGCCCATGCGCGTGGCGATGGCAGCCATCGTCACATTCGCCACGCCCTCTTCCGCGGTGATCTGCAGGGCCGTATCCAGCACCTGCGCCCGCCTGCGCTCCGGCCCGAGATGTTCGGCCCGGGCGCGCGGATTCGAGGCTGGCGGCGCAGTGACGGTGTCCTCCTACGGCTGGCCCGGCTACTGCAGATACACGTTGGCGATGATGAGCACCGGCCAGGCGACAATTTCTCCCAGCATAGAGAAGAGCTTGTCCAATCCGGTGAGTTGTTCAAGGTGGTCACGGTGGGTCATTGCCCAAATCAACCCGATCACCAAATACGGCAAACCAATGACGATCGCCAGATAGACGAGCTGGCGGATGCTGAGGCGACGGTCGAGCAGGTCCTTGATCATGGTGTTTTCCTTCTGAATCATCCAACGGTGCCGAGAATGGGCTCGGACTCTCTAATTCCCTCGTCGCTAGGAGCTTGTCCCTCTCCGAACACGCGAACCCTCTGCTTGTCCCGGAGTTCGCGGTGCGCCCGGCTCGGAATCTCATAGCCGTAAAGTTCCTGAGCCTCCCTGGGCGTCATGGTGATCGAGCTTTTCGGCGGTACCGACAGCAGAACGCGGGCGCCGATGGGCACGGTGGCAGGTGAGATCAGCCGGAGCAGGATCAATTGCAGCCGCTTACTCATGCTGATCGCCGTGAATGCGGCGCTTATCGGTGGCACTATCACCGCGTCCAGCAGAGGGGCAACACTCAGCCCGGCCATCTCCCGCATCCACCGAGGCATGGTCGCCAAGGTGCCCCGGCGTAAAAACCAGGTGATCACCTTGGTGAACGGGCGCAACAGCAGTGGCATCGGTGGCAGCATCACCTCGGCACTGAGCAAGTGTTGCATCGCCTGCCGGGCGATATCAGAGCCGATGAGCTGCGGGCGCATCTTTTCGAAGTACTCGCTTATCCCCTCACGCGTTCGCGGGATATCGCCCGGGTCGCACGTCTGCAATTCCGCCGCGCGGGCGCATTCACTCCAGAACTGCGCTTCTTCGTTGTAGGAAAGCCGCCCAGGGCCGTACTTCTCGTACGCGAGCAGAATCGAATGCCAGGCCGTGAGATGGATCCACAACTGCGAGTCGGGATTGTTCGCGTCGTAGTTCTCGCCGGTGACCGGATCGACGCCGATGGCCTTGGAATGAATCTTGACCAGGACATCGGCCGCCTTGGCCGTCGACCTGCTGTCGTCAAAGGCGACCATCGCGAAGTACCGCAAGGTTCGGTCGTAACGAGTCCGTGGCCGCGAATAGATCTCATGCGTCTTGTCCACGGCCGCAATCAATGCGGGATCAAGTTCCTCGATCACCACGGCACGCTGAAATCCAATGGACAGCGACGTCGGGTAGCTCCACACACGCCACGACACCGATTCGGGACCAAAGAAGCCATAGTCCTCAGCAGGTTCAACCTTCGGTAATGACAGCCACTCCCGGATCACGCTCACAGGCCCGCTCCCTCTGCGTCAGTATTCCTACGACATGTAGGAATTTCATACACAGCGTAGGATTCATGACGAGATCGCTTACGTCAAGGGGTAAAGCGTCAATTAATGGACTCACCCGCCCGAGCCCTACGCGCACACGAGATCGGTAGTGATTACTACAAGGCGTAGTTGGCAGTGGCATAGACTCATCGCGTGCTATATCGGGCGTTTTTGCGGGTAGTCGATCTACTGCCGATACCGAGCCTGCGGACGCAGCGCCTCATTGCCGCGGCGGTAGTGCTGACCCAGGGTGGAATCGCCGTGACCGGTGCCGTGGTTCGCGTCACCGCCTCCGGCCTGGGGTGCCCCACCTGGCCACAGTGCTTCCCCGGGAGTTTCACCCCTGTCGCCGTCGCCGAGGTGCCGCGCATCCATCAGGCCGTCGAATTCGGCAACCGGATGATCAGCTTTCTGGTGGTTATCACCGCCGCGTTGGCAGTACTGGCCGTGACTCGTGCACGGCGCCGGCGCGAGGTCCTCGTGTACGCCTGGCTGATGCCGGCCTCGACGGTCCTGCAGGCGGTCATCGGTGGCATCACCGTACTGACCGGCCTGTTGTGGTGGACGGTCGCGATCCATCTGCTGGTATCGATGGGCATGGTGTGGCTGGCAACGCTGCTCTACGTGAAAGTCGGTGAGCCCGATGTCGTTTCCGACTTCCCCATGGTTCCGCCGCCTCCCGCGCCGCTGCGCCGGCTGACCGCGCTGATCGGCGTGACGTTGGCCGGGATCCTGGTCGCCGGAACGCTGGTGACAGGAGCAGGACCACATGCCGGCGACAAAAGCGTCACCCGCGTGGTGCCCCGGTTGCAGGTCGAGATCACCACATTGGTGCATCTGCACGGCACACTGCTCATCGCCTACCTGGCGCTGCTCCTGGGGCTGGGATTCGGGCTCGCTGCCGTCGGTGTGACCAGAGCCATCTGGGCGCGGTTCACGGTGTTGGCGGCACTGACACTGGCCCAGGGCCTCGTGGGCGTCGTGCAGTTCTACACGGGTGTGCCCGCCGTGCTCGTCGCCGTTCATGTCGCGGGTGCGGCTGCGTGCACGGCGGCCACCGCTGCACTGTGGGCGGCGCTGACCACCCCGGCGCTAGCCGCGTCGGTGCTGCCCCAGCGGGCCCAGGCCCAGGCGTTCTAACGCATCCTCGACACCGATCACGAACTTTCGTTGCGCCAGATCGCGCTCCTCGGTCTCCAGCTGACGCCATCCCAGAGACGGCTCGACCAGCTCCAGCTCCAGTAGCCGTGGGTCGTCGTCGTGCACCCCGCCGATGACATCGACGCGCGCGTACAGCAGCTCCGTCATGGCGACACCGGATTTGGTGGCCGCCGCGGCGAGCGCGGTGGCACCGAATCTCCAGAGCGCCGACGACGGCCTCACCGGCGCCAGCTGCTCGGAGTGGAACAGACCCGACTCGTCGACGTCGGCGGCGGCACCCGGCGGAGGCAGCAATGCCCCCTTGGTAAACGCATGGGACGGTTCGCCATTGAGGAAGACCAACGCTGTTTCGCCGTGCACATCGACACGAGGATCGTAGGGCTGGATGAGGACGGTGCGGCCCTCATCTTGGAGCGCCTCGGCATGATTGCGTGCGGCCTCCGGGCAGGTGAAGCGGCCCGCACCGCGCGAACCACCGGCGACCGCGGGCTTGATCACCAGCTCGCCGTCAGGCAGGACGATGGGCTCGCCGGGCGCGAAAAAGGTACTCGGGACGGTCGGAATACCCACTGCGGCAAGATCATTCAGATAGCGCTTATCGGTGTTCCAGCGCACCACCGGCAGCGGGTTGAGCACATTGCGCACCGATCCGGCCCACTGCAGGAACTCATCCAGGCGTTCGGGATAGTCCCAGGTCGCGCGCAGGATCACCAGATCGGCTTGCGCGGCCTCGGGGTCATCCCAGGACAGCCACCGGGCGTGCAGATCGCGAACACGCAGCGCAGCAACAAGTTCGGCGTCGTCACCGTCACCGGAGACGAGTTGTGGGCAACCGGCCAGAACGATACGCGGATGGAAGATATCCGGCCGTCCCAGCCTTACGTCCGGGCGACCCACCCGGCCATCTTCTTGGCGTGACCCGGTGCCGGGTTGGCGGTGCTGACGAGTTCGCGGTCCCATTCCTCGACAGGCTCGATGCCTTCGACGGCCGCCACCGCAGCGTGCGCCGTCGCGAGGTCGGCGACCACCTGATCACCCAGGATGCCGTCGGCACCGACCAGGGTGATCCGGACGCCCGCCTGGCCTACGGGCTGCAACACGGCCTTGGTGGGCATGTGATGCGCCTTCACGAATGCGGTCAGTGCGCGGTGCACCGAGGGAGACACAGACACCTTCCGCTGCTTCTCGGCTGGCTGGGCTTCGTCGGTCATATGTAGAGCGTACGTGGCCTGGATACTGGTACCCATGCGTGCCATCGAAGTGCCCGTGACCGGCGGACCTGACGTCCTCACCCTCGTCGAAAAGACCGACCCGACACCGGGCCCCGGCCAGGTGCTCATCGCCGTCGACGCGGTGGGGGTCAACTTTCGCGATATCTACCTCCGCAACGGCAGCTACCCCGCTCCGCTCCCCCATATCCCGGGTTCGGAGGTCAGCGGAGTGGTGAGTGCGGTCGGCGAGGGCGTCGAGGACCTCGTCCCCGGGGACCGCGTCGCCAGCCCGGTAGCGGCCTGGGGATATGCCGAATCCACCACTGCACCCGCAGATTTCACCGCGAAAGTGCCCGCGGGCCTGTCCGCGTCAGTTGCCGCCAGCGCGCTACTGCAAGGCATCACCGCGCATTACCTACTCACCTCGGTCTATCCCGTAGCCGCGGGTGACACCGTGCTGGTGCACGCCGGAGCCGGCGGTATGGGCTTGCTGCTGACCCAGTGGGCCGCCCATCGCGGCGTCAGGGTCATCACCACCGTGTCCAGCGCGGCCAAAGAAAGGCTGTCCCGCGAGGCCGGCGCCACTGAGGTGCTGGCCTACCCCGATCCTGCCGATCCGGCGGAATTCGCCGCACGAATCCTGGAATTGACCTCGGGAGAAGGTGTCGCGGTCGCCTACGACGGCGTCGGCAAGTCGACCTTCGAGGCAAGCCTGGCGGCAGTCCGGGTACGCGGCCTGATCGCGCTCTACGGCGCGGCCAGTGGCCAGGTGCCGCCCTTCGACCCGCAGCGCCTGACCGCGAAGTCGGCAGTGCTCACCCGGCCCACCATGAGCCATTTCATCCGAACCCCCGAAGAATTCACCTGGCGAGCAGGCGATGTCCTGGACCTGGTGTCACGCGGGACATTGAAGATCACCGTCGGAGCAAGCTATCCGCTGGATCAGGCCGCGCAAGCGCATATCGACCTGGAGGCGCGTAAGACCACCGGGTCGGTCGTACTAGTGCCCTAGTAACCCATTGCTCAACAACAGCGGCCAGCCGACCACCGAGTCCACGGCCAGCGCGCAGAAGACGACGGCCAAATAGTTGTTCGACTGCAAGAACAAGCGCAGCGGTTTGATCGGCTGCCCCTTGCGCACACCCGAGTACAGCTGGTGTGCCATCGCCAGGAACCACACCCCGGCCAAGAACGCGACCACGGCGTAAATAACACCCGCGGCCAGTGCGAGCACCAGCGTGGCCAGCACCGTCAGCCAGGTGTAGATGAGGATCAGCTTGGTGACCTTCTCCTCGGTGGCGATCACGGGCAGCATGGGGACGCCCGCAGCGCGGTAGTCCTCCTTGTAGCGCATCGCGAGCGCCCAGGTGTGCGGCGGTGTCCAGAAGAAGATGATCGCGAACATCACCAACGCGGGCCACGCAATCGTGTCGGTGACCGCCGACCAGCCGATCATCACCGGCATGCATCCGGCCGCCCCGCCCCAGACCACGTTCTGTGCGGTGCGGCGCTTGAGCACCAGCGTGTAGATGAACACGTAAAAGGCGATGGTGGCCACGGCGAGCACACCGGACAGCAGGTTGGCGGTCCACCACAGCCAGGCGAACGCCCCGATGCCGAGCACTATCCCGAAGATCAGCGCGTTGCGAGTGGTGACCGACGCGGTGGCCAACGGCCGGCGCGCGGTGCGCTTCATGACCTTGTCGATATCGGCATCGGCCACACAGTTCAGGGTGTTGGCACTGGCCGCGGCCATAATCCCGCCGAGCAGGGTATTCAGGATGAGCAGCGGATTCACATGACCGCGATCGGCAAGCAACATCGCGGGAATCGTGGTGACCAGCAGCAACTCGATGACCCGCGGCTTGGTCAGGGCGACATAGGCGAGGATGGTCGAAAAGAACGGGCCGCGGGCACGCGCGCCTTGCGTCTCTCGCATCCGCACCGCGCTGATCCTCCTGGGTAATTATCCGGTGAGCCAGCCGACCCGCGGCACTGAGCGCTCTACTACAGACGATGGTAGACCGCCAGGGTCGCGCGTCGACAACCAAGGTCGACCCACGGAAGTGAACATAGGTTGTCCGTGACCGGACTATCACATTGCCTGAATGGCGTGACCCGGCCGTGAGGCAGCGGAGCGAAATCCGCCGCACTACGATGGGCCCGTGACCGCGATCCCGCATGAACTGGCGGAAATCCCGACCGATATCCCAACCCTCACCCGGGCCAACCACCCGGATGACTGGACTGACCTGGACTCGCGCGCGGTAGACACCGTGCGGGTGCTGGCCGCCGATGCCGTGCAGAAGGTCGGCAATGGGCACCCCGGCACCGCGATGAGCCTGGCGCCCTTGGCGTACACGCTTTTCCAGCGCCAGCTGCGACATGACCCCAGTGACACCACGTGGATCGGGCGCGACCGATTCGTGCTGTCCTGCGGCCACAGCAGCCTGACCCTGTACTTACAGCTGTACTTGGGCGGGTTCGGCCTGGAGCTCTCCGACATCGAGGCTCTGCGCACCTGGGGCTCGCTGACCCCGGGCCACCCCGAGTACCATCACACCAAGGGCGTGGAGATCACGACCGGCCCGCTCGGCCAGGGCCTGGCCTCGGCGGTCGGCATGTCGATGGCCTCGCGTTACGAGCGTGGCCTCTTCGACCCGGACGCCGCCCCCGGCACCAGCCCGTTCGACCACTTCATCTACGTCATCGCCTCCGACGGCGACATCGAGGAGGGCGTGACCTCCGAAGCGTCCTCGCTGGCCGGTACCCAGCAGCTCGGCAACCTCATCGTCATCTGGGACGACAACGAGATCTCCATCGAACACGACACCAAGATCGCGCTCAGCGAGGACACCGCGGCCCGATACGAGGCATACGGCTGGCACGTGCAGACCGTTATCGGCGGTGAGAACGTCGCCGGTATCGAAGAGGCCCTGGCCAACGCACGCGCGGTCACCGACCGTCCGTCGTTCATCGCCCTGCGCACCATCATTGGCTTTCCGGCACCTACCAAGATGAACACCGGCGGCGTACACGGCTCGGCCCTGGGCGCCGACGAGGTGGCCGCCACCAAGAAGATCCTGGGATTCGACCCGGACAAGTCGTTCGATGTCGCCCCCGAGGTGATCGAGCACACACGCGCCCTGGTGCAGCGCGGTAAGCAAGAACATGCCGCGTGGGACAAGGGCTTTGACGCCTGGGCCGCCCGCGAACCCGAGCGCAAGGCGTTACTGGACCGGCTGCTGGCCGGGGCCCTGCCCGAGGGCTGGGACGATGACCTGCCGTCCTGGGAGCCCGGATCCAAGGGTGTCGCCACCCGCGCGGCCTCCGGCGACACACTGTCGGCACTCGGCCCCAAGTTGCCCGAGCTGTGGGGTGGATCCGCCGACCTCGCGGGCAGCAACAACACCACCATCAAGGGCGCCGACTCGTTCGGCCCCACGTCCATCGCGACCTCCGATTGGAACGCCCAACCATACGGGCGCACACTGCATTTCGGCATCCGCGAGCACGCCATGGGCTCGATCCTGTCCGGCATCGTGCTGCACGGCCCCACCCGCGCCTATGGCGGAACATTCATGCAGTTCGCCGACTACATGAGGCCGGCGGTGCGCCTGGCCGCGTTGATGAACATCGACCCGATCTACGTCTGGACACACGACTCGATCGGCCTCGGCGAGGACGGCCCGACCCACCAGCCGGTGGAGCACCTGGCCGCCCTGCGCGCCATCCCCAACCTGTCGGTGGTGCGTCCCGGTGACGCCAACGAAACCGCGTACGCCTGGGCGACCGTCCTGGAACGTCAATCCAGCACCGGCCCAGTCGGTTTGGCGCTGACCCGCCAGGGTGTGCCGATCTTGGAGGGCACCAGCCGCGAGGGTGTGTCCAAGGGCGCCTATGTGCTGGAAGCAGCCAGTGACAATCCAGCGGAAACGCCCGACGTGATCCTCATCGGCACCGGCTCGGAGCTGCAGCTTGCCGTCGAAGCCAAGAAGATTCTGGCCACCAAGGGAATTGCGGCCTCCGTGGTGTCGTTCCCATGCGTGGAATGGTTCGAGTCCCAGCCCCAGGAATACCGCGACAGCGTGCTGCCGCCATCGGTGCGTGCCCGAGTGGTCGTGGAGGCCGGAATCGCCCAGAGCTGGTACAAGTTCACCGGCGACGCCGGTCAGATCGTCTCGCTGGAGCACTTCGGAGCTTCCGCCGACGACAAGACCCTGTTCCGTGAGTTCGGCTTCACCCCGGATGCAGTGGCTGCGGCCGCCGAAAGGTCCATCGCAGCAGCTCAATAACCCCGAATCTGAAGGGATAGATCGATGACTGATCAGAACGCTAATCTCGCCGAACTGAGCGAAGCCGGAGTTGCCGTCTGGCTCGACGATCTCTCCCGGGACCGACTCACCTCGGGCAACCTCGCCGAGTTGATCGCCACCAGGAGCATCGTCGGGGTCACCACCAACCCGGCGATCTTCCAGGCCGCCCTGTCCAAGGGGCACGCGTACGACGCACAGATCGCCGAACTGGCCGAGCGCGGCGCCGATGTCGACTCGGCAATCCGCACCGCCACCACCGACGACGTGCGGGCCGCGTGCGATGTGTTGGCTCCCCAGTACGAAGCCTCCGAAGGTGTGGACGGCCGAGTCTCCATCGAGGTGGACCCGCGCCTGGCCCACGACACCGACAAGACCATCCTGCAGGCCATCGAGCTGTGGAAGATCGTCGACCGGCCGAACGTGCTGATCAAGATTCCGGCCACCAAGGCAGGTCTGCCCGCGATCGCGGCGGTGATCGCGGAGGGCATCTCGGTGAACGTCACCCTGATCTTCTCGGTGGAACGCCACAAGGAAGTGATGGACGCCTACCTGACCGGCCTGGAGGCCGCCAAGGAAGCGGGCCGCGACCTTTCCAAGATCCACTCGGTGGCATCGTTCTTCGTCTCGCGGGTGGACTCCGAGATCGACAAGCGCCTTGAGGACATCGGCAATGGGCAGGCGCTGTCCCTGCGCGGACGTGCCGGGGTCGCCAACGCCCGTCTGGCCTACCAGGCCTACGAGAAGGTCTTCGATCATGGTCACCGGTTCGCCGAGCTCAAGAAGGCCGGCGCACGGGTGCAGCGCCCGCTGTGGGCCTCGACCGGAGTCAAGAATCCCGACTACGACGACACGATGTACGTCGTGGACCTGGTGGCTCCGCACACCGTCAACACCATGCCCGAGAAGACGCTCGATGCGGTTGCCGACCACGGCATCGTCACCGGAAACACGATTCACGGGACCTACGACGGCGCCCACGCGGTCTTCCATGAGCTGACCCGCGCTGGGATCGATCTGGATGATGTGTTCGAGGTGCTCGAAACCGAAGGCGTCGACAAGTTCGAGGTCGCCTGGAATGAGCTCATCGACGCCACCCAAGCCCAACTCGACGCGGTATCCACCAAGGAGTGAGCGTGGATGACGGTCTTCACACGAAAGGCTCATCCATGACTGACGTTCTTCGCGCAAGCAGCTCATCGGCGACGAACCCGTTGCGGGACAAGCGCGACAAGCGGCTTCCGCGCATCGCGGGCCCCTGCTCGCTGGTGATCTTCGGGGTCACCGGCGATCTGGCCCGCAAGAAGTTGATGCCGGCCATCTATGACCTTGCCAACCGCGGCCTGCTGCCTCCGTCCTTCGCGTTGGTCGGATTCGCCCGCCGCGACTGGGCCAACGAGGATTTTGGACAGATCGTGCTCGACGCCGTCAAGGAACATTCGCGCACCCCGTTCCGTCAGCACGTATGGGACCGCCTTGCCGAGGGAATCCGCTTCGTGCAGGGCAGTTTCGACGACGACGCGGCCTTCGAGCAGCTCAAGAAGACACTGCGCACACTCGATGAGGAACGCGGCACCGGCGGCAATCACGCCTTCTACCTGTCGATTCCGCCGAACGCCTTCCCCACGGTATGCGAGCAGCTGTCCAAATCCAGCCTGGCGAAACCGGTGGACGGCGCGTGGCGCCGAGTGGTGATCGAAAAGCCGTTCGGCCATGATCTGCAGAGCGCCCGCGAACTGAACGCCGTGGTCAACGAGGTGTTCCCCGAGGAGTCGGTCTTCCGCATCGACCACTACCTCGGTAAAGAGACGGTGCAGAACATCCTGGCGCTGCGGTTCGCCAACCAGCTGTTCGACCCGATCTGGAACGCACACTTCGTCGATCATGTGCAGATCACGATGGCCGAAGACATCGGATTAGGCGGCCGCGCAGGGTATTACGACGGCATCGGTGCGGCACGCGATGTCATCCAGAATCACCTGCTGCAGCTGCTGGCGTTCACCGCGATGGAAGAGCCCATCAACTTCTCCCCCGCCGAGCTACAGGCCGAGAAAATCAAGGTGCTGTCGGCGACTCGGCTGGCCGAGCCGCTCGCCGAAACCACGGCCCGCGGCCAATACGGACCCGGCTGGCAGGGCAGCCAGCAGGTGCCGGGCCTGTTGGAAGAGGAAGGGTTCTCCAAAACCTCGACCACCGAGACATTCGCCGCGATCACCCTGGAGGTCGACAGCCGGCGATGGGCCGGAGTGCCGTTCTACCTGCGTACCGGGAAACGCCTGGGCCGCAGGGTCACTGAGATCGCACTGGTGTTCAAACGAGCACCCCACCTGCCCTTCGACTCCACGATGACCGAGGAACTGGGCGCCAACGCGCTGGTGATTCGGGTGCAGCCCGACGAGGGTGTCACGCTGCGGTTCGGATCGAAGGTTCCCGGCAACGCCATGGAGGTCCGGGACGTGAACATGGACTTCTCGTACGAGCAGGCATTCACCGAGGAGTCGCCGGAGGCCTACGAGCGGTTGATCCTCGATGTGCTGTTGGGAGAACCCTCACTGTTCCCGGTGAACGCCGAAGTCGAATTGTCCTGGCAGATCCTCGATCCAGCGATCGACTTCTGGGCGTCAGAAGGAAAACCCGAGACCTACGAATCCGGCACCTGGGGGCCGCAGTCGGCGTTCGACATGATGGCCCGCACGGGACGTGACTGGAGGCGACCATGATCATCGATCTGCCCGACACCACCACCAACGACGTCAACAAGAAGCTGGTCGAGCTACGCGAAACCGGCGGTGCCGTCACCATGGCGCGCGTACTGACCCTGGTTGTCATCACCGATGCCGGCGACGATGTCGAAGCGGTCATCGAGGCCGCCAACGGTGCCAGCCACGAGCATCCATGCCGCATCATCGTGCTGGAACGCAACCCGCTGGCCCCCAACACCGGGCTCAACGCCCAGATCCGTGTCGGCGGCGATGCCGGCGCGGGCGAGGTCGTCGTGTTGCGGCTGCGGGGCCCGCTCGCCGCCCACGAGCACAGCGTCGTGATCCCGTTCCTGCTGCCCGACACCCCGGTGGTCGCCTGGTGGCCTAACCAGGCTCCACCCGTTCCCGCTAAGGACCCACTGGGACGCTTGGCGATTCGCCGGATCACTGACGCGACGACAGCGCCCGACCCCCTGAATGCGATCAAGAATCGGCTCGCCGGATACACCCCGGGCGACACCGACCTGTCGTGGAGCCGGATCACCTACTGGCGGGCCCTGCTGGCCTCGGCGCTGGATCAGCCACCGTACGAGGGCATCAACTCGGCAGTGGTGTCCGGGCTGGCCACCGAGCCCGCATTGGATGTCATCGCGGGTTGGCTCGCCTCACGTATCGAGGGTCCCGTCACCCGGCTGGTCGGCGAGCTCAAGGTGGAACTGCACCGGGACAGCGAGATCGTCACCCTGAGCCGACCACAGACCGGGGCCATCGCAACATTGGCCCGCACCGGTCGCCCATCGGCAACACTTCCTTTGCCCCGCAGAGAAACACGAGATTGCCTGGCCGAGGATTTGCGCCGTCTCGACCCCGACGAGATTTACCGCACGGCGCTCGAGGGAATCACGAAGGTGCAGTACCTATGAGTGAAACAATTATCGAAAAGTACACGGACACCGATGCTTTGGTGAACGCGGCGGGTGACCGGCTGGCGCTTGCGATCGCCGGCGCCCTTACCGAGCGCGGTAAGGCGATGATCGTGCTCACCGGTGGCGGCACCGGAATCGCCCTGCTCAAACATCTCCGCGATGTCGCCAGTGACCTCGACTGGCCCAATGTCCATGTGTTCTGGGGCGACGACCGGTATGTCCCGAAGACCGATCCAGAACGCAACGCCTGGCAGGCCTGGGAGGCGCTGCTTGAGCATGTCGACTTCCCGATGCGCAATATGCACGCGATGCCCAATAGCGAAAGTGAGTACGGCACCGATCTGGATGCGGCCGCACTCGCTTACGAACAGCTGCTGGCAGCCAATGCCGAACCCGGCCAGGACTGTCCCGCATTCGACGTCCATCTACTGGGCATGGGCGGCGAGGGGCACATCAATTCGCTGTTCCCGCACACCGATGCCGTCAAGGAGACGCAGCGATTAGTCGTGGCGGTGCCCGATTCCCCCAAGCCGCCGCCGCAGCGAATCACATTGACATTGCCTGCTATTCAGCGTTCGCGCGAGGTGTGGCTGATCGTATCGGGCGAGGCCAAGGCCGAGGCGGTCGCCGCGGCCATCGGCGGAGCCGATCCTATCGATGTGCCTGCAGCAGGTGCCATCGGGACCGAGCGCACGGTGTGGTTGCTCGACGAAGCCGCCGCGAGCCAGCTGGACTAGGCGTCGCCCACTAGCGGTCCCTTACGCGGCCCTCGATCCAGGCCGAAACAGCTTGCCGCTGTGCACTTTACCGAGCGCTAGATCCTATAGCGCGCTCGATTAGCCGACTGCGCGTACCACCTGTGGCGCGCCCGCGCTCAGATTCGACCCGACGGCAACTTCTCAACAGGGTATTGACCTCCGCAAGACGTCGGCATATGTTAACGATCGGTCAATTCGCTGACATACCCACACCGCATCGCGGCCGCGACCCTTTCGACCGAGTAGGTCATGGGCGATAGCCGCGCACGGCGGGCTACACGGTGAGGAGTTCGACGCATGCAAGACCGAACGTTAGAGCGCGCAAGTGCGTGGTCAGGACTATTTTACCTGCTACTATTCGGAACCGGTTGGATGCTGGTGGCGCACTTCATGCCACCGATTCCGCCCTCCGCCGGCCCGGCAGAGGTTGCCGCCCAGTTCCAGCAGCGGCACGTCTGGCTGATGCTGGCAGCGGTGCTGATGATGTGCTCCACATTTGCCCTGTTCCCGGTTTCTGCGCTTTTGGTCCTGATTGTCCGGAGGATCGAGCGCCAGGTCGGATTGGTGACTGTGATGATGGGCCTGACCCTCGCGACGTATTTGGTGATGAACTTCTACACGCCGTTCTCGTTCGCGGTGGCGGCATTTCGAACCGAGCGCGACCCTGCACTTGTTCAGTACGCGAGCGACTACGGATTTCTCCAGTTCATCGGGGGTATCCCCATGTTCTTGATGGTATGGATACTGAGCGCCTACGCCATTCTTGTACTGAGCCCTCGTCACGACCCGGTGATCCCCCGCTGGTTCGGATACCTGAATTTGTGGATTGCGATCCTGTACCTGCCCGAACTCTTGGTGTTCTTCTTCCATTCCGGCCCCTTCGCATGGAACGGTGTCGTGGGGTTCTGGATCCCCGCGATTCTCTTCATCGTCTACTTCGCGGTCTCACCGGCAATCCTCGTACCAGCGGTACGCAGGCTGATTGCCGAATCAAAATCTGCCAATACCCCTGCAGTGGTGCATTTTTCGTGACTGTCGAGACCGGTCCGCGGACCTCCGCCCACCGGCACGGCGCGACGAGGCACGTACCCGGTGAAACGGAGCTGTGGATCTTCATCATGGGAGATCTCACCGTGTTCGGTGTCTTCTTCACGATCTGGGGATGGAACTACTCCCGGAATCCGGCCATATTCGAGCTCGGCCGTGCGAGCATGTCGCAACCGATCGGACTGGCCGAAACTCTCACCCTCATCACCAGTTCGGCCGCGGTGGTGGCCGCGCTCACCCAGGCGCGATGGAAACAATGGTCCCGGGCGTATGGCTGGTATCTCGCGGCGATCGGGTTCGGCGCGGCGTTCGTGGTACTGAAGGTCGTTGAATACGGCCGCCATCTGAGTGGCGGCATCCATCCGGCAGCAGGCGAGTTCTTCATGTACTACTTCGTTTTCACCGGAATACACCTGCTGCACGTGCTGGTCGGACTGCTCGCCCTGAGTGCTGCCGCCCGGTCCATGCGCCCCGCGGCCCCGCGCCGCTATGGCGTAGCCCTGTTGGAAGGCATTGGCGTGTACTGGCACATGGTGGACGTCTTGTGGGTCGTGCTGTTTTCGTTGATCTACCTGATTTAGATAGCGAGCAACCAGTGACAATTTCCGCAATCCGAACGCACACAGGGCGTACCGCACTGCCGACCTGGTTGGTATTGACGGCATGCACCGTGCTGTCGTGGTCCGAGAGTCCCTCGGGACGGCCCTCGCACCCGGTGATACTGATCGTATTGGCCCTCACGGCGATTAAAGTGGCGCTGATCATCGCCTCCTACATGGAGATCTGTCGAGCTCCCCGGTGGCTTCAAACACTGTGCGGCGCATGGATCATGGCCGTGTTCGGAATCCTGACGTACACCCTGTGCGCGGCGGTCTAACTCTCGTTGCCCTGCCCCGCGGCGAACAGCGCATCCGGATCCACGGACAATCCGTGTTCGGCGGGTGCCGGTGCGGAGGCCAGCTGTGACTGCCGAACGGCCGGTGCCGGAGCGACGGCAGGTCCAGGTGCAGGCGTCCGTAGGCGCTCGACGTTCATCGAGAACTCGGCCACCCCGTCCCTGATCGCGCCCGCATGCTCGTCCAGACGGTCGAGGAGCTGAGACAGCGTGCGCCCCATTTTGTTTCCAAGCTCGGAAGCATCCGCCACGGCAGAGGCGATCGTGGTCGCGACGCTGCCGCCCTGGGTGATGGGTGAGGCGGCTCGAGCCGCCGTGAACTCGGTGATGATGTCATCGACGTACCCTTCCACCCATTGCCCGAGCATGCTTCGGGTGTGTGTGACCAGATCCGTCACTACGTTGATGCGCTGATTGACGTTCGCCGCGACCACGCGCAACTCTTGCAGGGCGTCGTCGATGAGACCCGCTGCCTCGCCGAATCCTGTTGCTGCCGCGCCACTATGACCGTCATCCAGCGCACTGAGCACAGCCGAGAGCTCCTGCTGCACATTGGTGACGTCGGCAATGCAGTACCGCCAGAAGGTGGCCTCCGCTGAGGCCGCTACCGGGTCACCCCGAAGCGCATCGAGTGGTTCTTCGAGGAACTGCACATGCTCGACTAAGAAGCCCAATCCGGCGTCATAGAGGCGAGTGAGCGGTTTCAGCTCGGCATCAAGGGTGTCCACCGAACCCTTCACCAATCTTCGTCATCGCGGCGACGGTCTGATCCTCCGCTTCGGCAATCTGCCGAGCCTGATCGTGCAGACGCTGCCCCGTCTCGACCATGGCATCACCCAGGGTCCGGACCGCGTCAGACAGCTGGTCGATACTCCCCCGCACCGACATCACGAAGTCTGACGACACCGCCCCCAGGTCCTGCTCGCCGAGCCCCTCGCCGTGATGATCGAGCAAGAATCGCACCGCGCCCCCGGCGCTCTCCAGGTTCCCCGCCTCGTGCAGCACCACATCGCGGTCAAAATGGAAGGTCCCGCTCGTCTCACTGCTCATGACGACGATCCCAGATGTTCACCCTCCCCAAGGTGCCCCCCGTCCAGGTAGCCCTTGACGTAGTCCATCGCCGGTCCGTCGCCGGTGAGGTCGTGCAATGTGCTGTGGATCTGGCTGGCCGCATTGACCTGCGCCGCGGCGATGGTCCGGGTGATGACTGCCGACAGATCCCTTGCATCCATCGACAGCGTCGACTCGTCCAGATCCAGGGCCTCGATGCGGCCGCCCGACCCGACGGTCACCGCTACCCCCACGTCGTCCTTGGCATGGCCCCGAACCAGGCCAACGGTCTGCTGCACATACTGGGCGCGCTGCCCGAGAACCTCCAGGCGATCCTGGTACTCACGAATCCATTGGCGGGGGTCACCACGGCACTCCGACATGACGAGGGGCTCCTTTCCTGGGGTGCGGCCGGTGAAACGGGAACGTCCCCTCCGCGTCCCCGGTCCACCGACCGCTGATGGCACTTGTCGACTTCTGTGCCATACATAGAGATTGATGGGCCGAAGGCATGAATCGGTTCCATGAATTTTGAAGAAATTTCTCGGCAAATAGATGAAACATCAACTACCTGCGAGGATATCTGCCGCAGAGACAAAACAGCGGACTACCTGTGCAGTAGTCCGCTGTCCGTGAATCGTGATGACGCTATCCGCCGAGCTTGATCTCCAGCCCAACGCCGATGATCGAGATCACCCAGATGGCCGTCACGAAGTACGTGAGCCGGTCCAGGTTCTTCTCCACCACGGTTGAGCCAGAGAGGCTCGACTGGACGCCACCGCCGAACAGCGTCGACAGACCGCCACCCTTCGCCCGGTGCAACAGCACCAGCAGGACCACCAACAAGCTCGTGATCACCAGGATGATCTGCAGCGCCAATTCCATGGGGGTTAGCCTACCGGCTCCGTTTCGGCCACCTGCGCAGGGATGACCGCTACAGCAGGGGTCCACCCGCTGCGATGGCCGACATCTGGGCGAACTGCTCACCATCGAGGGAGGCGCCGCCCACCAGGGCACCGTCGACGTCGGCCTGCGCGATGAGTTCGCCTACGTTCTTGGCGTTGGCCGAGCCGCCGTACAGGACGCGCACCGATGCGGCCACATCCGCGCTCGCGATCTGGACCAGCTCGGCACGGATCGCGGCACACACCTCCTGGGCGTCCGCCGCGCTGGCCACCCGGCCGGTGCCGATGGCCCATACCGGCTCGTAGGCAATGACAACCTTCTCGACCTGTTCCGTACTGAGCCCGGCCAGCGACCCACGCAAGGACTCCACGTTGTACTGAACGTGATCCCCCGCCTCGCGGATGTCGAGGGCCTCACCGATGCAAACGATCGGCGTCAGGCCGTGCTTGAGCGCCGCGGCCGCCTTGGCGGCGACCAGTGCATCGTCCTCAGCGTGGTACTGACGACGCTCGGAGTGCCCGACGACGACATAGGTCACTCCCAGCTTGGCCAGGAATGCACCGCTGATCTCACCGGTATAGGCACCCGAGTCATGTACCGACAAGTCCTGGGCGCCATAGGTAAGACGCAGCTTGTCCCCGTCGACCAGGGTCTGCACACTCCGGATGTCCGTGAACGGCGGAATGACCGTCACGTCCACCTTGTCGAAGTACTTGTCCGGCAACGAGAAAGCAATCTTCTGTACCAGAGCAATGGCCTCGAAGTGATTGAGGTTCATCTTCCAGTTGCCGGCGATCAACGGCTTACGCGACATTGCGATGAGCCTCTGGGGCGAAGAGCGTCAAAATGAGTCTCCTAGTCGTCTAATACGTCGATACCCGGAAGAGCCTTGCCCTCAAGGTATTCCAGGGATGCGCCACCACCGGTGGAGATGTGAGAGAAGCCGTCGTCCGGCAGGTCCAGTGCACGCACCGCGGCCGCCGAATCACCACCGCCGACCACGCTGAACGCGCCCTTCTCGGTGGCCGCGATGATCGCCTCTGCGACACCCCGGGTGCCCGCGGCGAAAGCCGGGAACTCAAAGACACCCATGGGGCCGTTCCAGAAGACGGTCTTGGCATTCGACAGCACCGCCGTGAATCGCTTCACCGACTCCGGCCCGATATCCAGGCCCATCTTGCCTTCCGGAATAGCATCCGCGGCAACGATTTCCGACGGCGAATCGGCGGAGAACTCGTCGGCCGCGACGATATCGATCGGCAGGTGGATCACATCGGCATAGGTATCCAGAAGCCGTTTGCACGTCTCCACCATCTCCGGCTGCACCAGCGACTTGCCGACCGGCAGCCCCTGCGCAGCCAGGAAGGTGAAGCACATCCCGCCGCCGATCACCAGGCTGTCGGCCTTGGTGGCCAGCGATTCGATGACCGCCAGCTTGTCCGAGACCTTCGATCCGCCGAGCACTACCGCGTACGGACGCTCGGTGGATTCGGACAGCCGCTTGAGCACCTCTACTTCGGCGGCCACCAGGCCACCGGCGTAATGCGGCAGCAGGGTCGCCACGTCGTAGACGGAGGCCTGCTTGCGGTGCACCACACCGAACCCGTCGGAGACAAACGCGCCGTCGGTACCCGTTGGGCCACCTACCAATTCGGCCAGCTCCTGGGCGAGTGCCAGCCGCTGTGCGTCATCCTTGCTGGTCTCACGCGGGTCGAACCGGATGTTCTCCAACAGCAGCACGTCGCCGTCGGTGAGGCCTTCGGCACGTGCCAGCGCGTCGGTGCCGACGACGTCGCCGGCAACCTGCACATGCTGACCCAGCAGTTCGCTGAGCGCAGCGCCCACCGGAGCCAGAGACAATCCGGGGTCCGGCTTACCGTCCGGTCGGCCCAGGTGTGCGGTGACGATGACCTTGGCCCCGGCACCCGCGAGCGCGCGGATGGTCGGGACCGAGGCCACGATCCGACCCGGGTCGGTGATGTTGAGATTGTCGTCGAGCGGGACGTTCAGGTCCGACCGGACCAGCACGCCCTTGCCCGAAACTCCCTCTGCCAGCAGATCGTTGAGGGACTTGATCGTCATCGTTACAGCGACTTGCCGACCAGGCCGACCAAGTCGACCAGGCGGTTCGAGTAGCCCCACTCGTTGTCGTACCAGGAGACCACCTTGGCCTGGTTGTCGATCACCTTGGTCAGCCCCGCGTCGAAGATCGAGCTGTGCGGGTCGGTGACGATGTCCGAGGACACGATCGGCGCGTCGTAATACTTCAGGATGCCCTTGAGCTTGCCCTCCGCGGCGGCCTTCATGGCGGCGTTGATGTCGGCAGCGCTGGCGGCCTTCGCAAGCTCCACGGTGAGGTCGGTCGCCGAACCCGTGGGGATCGGCACGCGCAGGGCGTAACCGTCGAGCTTGCCCTTGAGCTCAGGCAGCACCAGACCGATGGCCTTGGCGGCGCCCGTCGAGGTCGGCACGATGTTCAGCGCGGCGGCGCGGGCGCGACGCAGATCGCTGTGCGGGCCGTCCTGCAGGTTCTGGTCCTGGGTGTAGGCATGGATGGTGGTCATCAGGCCCTTGACGATGCCGAACTCGTCGTTGAGCACCTTGGCCAGGGGTCCGAGGCAGTTCGTGGTGCAGGAGGCGTTGGAGATGATGTTCTGGCTGCCGTCGTACTTGTCGTCGTTGACGCCCAGCACGATGGTGATGTCCTCGTCGCTGGCGGGCGCGGAGATGATGACCTTCTTGGCGCCGGCGTCCAGGTGGCCCTGCGCCTTGTCACGCTTGGTGAAGATGCCGGTCGATTCGACGACGACATCGACACCCAGGTCACCCCACGGCAGTGCCGCCGGACCTTCGCGGACCTCGAGGGCCTTGATCTTGTGGTCGCCGACAACGATCGTGTCGTCGCCTTCCAGGCTGACGTCATACGGAAGCCGGCCCAGAATGGAGTCGAATTTCAGCAGGTGGGCCAGGGTGGCGTTATCGGTCAGGTCGTTGACCGCGACAATCTCGATGTCGGTGTTGATCCCTTGAGCCTTCTGCGCGTCCAGTGCCCGAAAGAAGTTCCGGCCGATCCGGCCAAACCCGTTTACGCCTACCCGGACAGTCACGTAGCGCTCCCTCTTTGTCTGTTTGATATGTGGTGTACCCGTTATCGGCACTCACATTAGCCCAGGGGGTGAGCCACTTCGTCCCGGCCCAGTCGCGCCAACACGTGGGCGGTGACCGCCAGAACCAGCGGCGCTATCCCGGCGATGATGAACACCGCGGTATTGCCGATCACATGAGCCACCGGCACGACCAATGCGAAGGAAGCAGGCAACCCGACCAGCGAGACGAAGAAGTCCATGCTGGCGGCACGGCCCAGCATCTCCTCGGGCACCCGGCGCTGCATGAGGGTGCCCCAGATGACATTGGCCGCTTGCATGGTTCCGCCGACGATGATCATCGCCACGATGATGGTCCAGAGGTGCCCGGTGAATCCGATGAGCACCAGCGGCAGTGACCCGGCACCCCACATCAGGATCATCACGGTCAGGTACCGGCGCGCCAGGGGCAGCGAGGACACCACGAACGACCCCACCGCACCGGCGATACCGAACAGGGCCAAGACCGTGGCATGTGATCCCGGATCACCGCCGTGATCACGAATGACAAAGGGCAACAGGATTTCAATGGGGCCGACCACCACCAGCACATAGCCGATCGCGAACAGAAGCGTCGCGAAGAACCAGCCGGTGTGCACCATGTACGTGAAACCGTCGAGAAGGTCGGTTGCCGCACGCCGCAGCGGATGCTCGTCGACGTCCGTCCGCACCGGCTCATGCCGATGGCGAATGAGCGCCAGGCAGCCGACCGCGATCGTGATGAGGACACCCTCGGTCAAGAACACCCCACCGGGCGCCCACGCATTGACGATCGTGGCGCCGATCGCGGGGCCCAACGCCAGTTGCACCGTGGGGCGCAGCACTCCTTCGATTCCGTTGGCGGCAAGCAATTCGTCGTGTGGCAGCAAGCTCGGCAACAGCGCCGTGTACGAGGGGATGTACAGGCCTTCGGATATCCCGAACAGCAGCGACGTCACGCCGAGATGCCAGATCTGCAGGCTGCCGCTCAGGGCCAACAGCGCCGTGACGAACATGATGGAGGCCTGCACGATCAGCGAGCAGCGCATCACCCACAGCTTGGGCAGCCGGTCCGCGGCCACGCCTGCGGGTAACACACTGACCAGCAGTCCGATGCTGAACATGGTGCCCGCCACGGCCACCTGTCCCGGGCCCATGCCCATCCGGATGACCTGCCAGACCAGCGCCACGGTCCACATGCCGTTGCCCAGCAGCGTCACTGCCAGGCCGAGCGTCAGCAGCCGGTAATCGCGATGGCGCAGGGGACGCAGCGCACGCGGGAGTCTGCTCAGATGGTGTGGCTCCTCGCCCGCAGAGTCCTCGGGGGTTTCCCCAAGGACCCCTTCGGTTTTCAACTGCTTGGCGGAGTCCACCAACTCAGGGTACGAAAGCACTCCGACAATTCGCCATCGGTTTTCGCCCTTCGCGAGGCGACCGGCTAGGCCTCTTCGAGCAGCTCCGGGGTCACCGCGGACTCGGTATCGGGGATGCCGTCCGTCTTGGCCTTGCGGTCAGCCATCGACAACAATCGCCGAATACGACCTGCTACAGCATCTTTGGTCATCACCGGATCGGCGAGACGGCCCAGCTCTTCAAGTGATGCCTGACGGTGCTCGACACGCAACTTTCCGGCCGCCGAGAGATGGTCCGGCACCGTGTCACCGAGAATTTCCAGCGCCCGCTCCACCCGGGCAGCGGCCGCGACCGCGGCGCGGGCGGACCTGCGCAGGTTCGCGTCATCGAAATTGGCGAGCCGGTTCGCCGTTGCCCGCACCTCACGGCGCATCCGGCGTTCTTCCCAGGTCAGCCGGGTGTCCTGGGCGCCCATCCGAGTGAGCAGGGCACCGATGGCCTCGCCGTCACGCACCACCACACGGTCGCTGCCCCGCACTTCACGTGCTTTGGCACTGACACCAAGCCGTCGAGCCGCGCCCACCAATGCCAGCGCGGCCTCGGGACCCGGGCAGCTGACCTCCAGCGCCGAAGACCTACCGGGTTCCGTCAGCGAGCCGTGCGCCAGGAAGGCGCCACGCCACGCGGCCTCGGCATCGGCCACGCTGCCACCGACCACCTGTGCGGGCAGCCCGCGCACCGGCCGGCCCCGCAGGTCGAGCAGACCCGTTTGTCTCGCCAACGCTTCGCCATCTTTGGCGACGCGGACCACATAGCGCGTTGTCTTGCGGATACCGCCCGCGGACAGCACGTGCACCACGGCGCTGTAGCCGTACAGATCGAAGATGTCCTTGCGCAGGCGCCGCGCGATGCTGCCCTGGTCGACCTCCGCCTCGACGACGACCCGCCCGCTGACGATGTGCAGTCCGCCGGCGAACCGCAGCAGCGACGCGACCTCGGCGCGGCGGCTACTGACCTGAGTCACCACCAGGCGGCTCAGTTCGTCCTTGACCTCGGCGGTCATCGCCACGGGGCGTCCCCTCTCTGGATTCCATGCTGTGTGCTCCCGCCCCCCGCTGCGAGGCGCACCGTGGATTCGGCATCTGTTCCCGCGGCCGCGGCCGCACTACCCGTTCGTACTCGATCCAAGACCGCCGACAGTTTCGCAGGGTCATGTAAATGTGTACCAGGACGCGAGACATCAGCGAATTGAACCTGCGCATTGAACAGGGCGGCCGCCCTGGTCAAGTGGTCGCGTTCGGTGTCATCTGCAGACGCAGATTCGACGACGATGTCATGCACACCGAACTCGGGAGCGTGCTGCGAGAGTACGTGCAAATGACGCTCCGCGGAAAAGCCCGCCGTCTCCCCCGGTTCCGGGGCAAGGTTCAAGATCAGGGCCTTGCGGGCCCGAGTCTGCTGCAGGGCCGCGAAAAGTTCGGGCACCAGCACATGTGGGATAACGCTCGTGAACCACGAACCGGGCCCCAAAACCACCAGGTCGGCAGCCATAATGGCCTCCACAGCCTGCCGGGTGGCGGGCGGATTGCCCGGGTTCATACGCACCCGGCGCACCTTGCCCGGCGTGGTCGCCAGCGCCACCTGCCCGCGAATCACCCGGCTCATCCGCGGGTCGGATTCCAGGCCGGACACGTCGGCCTCGATCTGCAACGGAATCGGGCACATCGGCAACACCCGCCCGGTGATGCCGAGCATGCGCCCCATCTCGTCGAGCGCAGTGACCGGATCGGCGAGCATGTCGGTCAGTCCGGCCAGGATCAAGTTGCCGATCGGATGCCCCGCCAACCCGCCGCTGCCCCCGAGCCGGTGCTGAATGGCCGTAGCCCACATGCGTCCGCGCGGACTGTCGGAGGCGAGCGCCGCCAATGCCATGCGCAGATCACCGGGTGGCACTATCCCCAACTCGGAACGGATTCGCCCTGACGACCCGCCGTCATCGGAGACCGTGACCACGGCAGTGATGTCGTGGGTAAGCCGCCGCGCCGCCGACAGCGTCGCGTACAGACCGTGCCCTCCGCCGAGAGCCACGATGCGAGGCTCTCGGCGCACGAAATGGGAACTCTCCCCCGCAGTCGGAAGGTGCTCCCGCCCGCTGGCGATGGGCTGATCGGCGCCGGGACTCATTCGCGTCCCAGGTCGCGGTGCAACACACGCACCGACAGACCTTCATCGGGTGCCATAGATGCGGCCAGCGCCTCGGCTATCGCGACACTGCGATGCTTGCCGCCTGTACAGCCGACCGCGATTGTCATGTAGCGCTTTCCCTCTCGCCGGTAACCGTCGATGACGAGGTTCAGCAGCCGATGGTAGGTGTCCAAGAACTCGTCCGCACCGGGTTGGCTCAACACGTACTGACTGACCGCAGGGTGCTGACCGGTATGCGGTCGAAGCTCATCCACCCAATGCGGGTTCGGTAGAAATCGGACGTCAACGACCATATCGGCATCCATCGGCAGTCCATATTTGAATCCGAAAGATTCCACGGTGACGCTCAGATGTGCCACCGTCTCAGTGCTGAAGGCACGTTCGATGGCAGCACGCAGCGCGGGCACAGGCAGTGACGATGTGTCGATGACCAGATCGGCCGAGGCCCGGATGGGTGAGAGGAGTGTGCGTTCGGCGGCGATGCCCTCGGCGAGTGTCTGACCGCCCTGCAGCGGGTGGCTACGCCGGTTCTGTTCGTAGCGGCGCACCAGGCTTTCGTCGGACGCCTCCAGGAACAGCACGCGTGGGCTGATGCCCCGGGTGGCCAGGTCGGCACGCACCGACTCCAGGTCACCGGTGAAGCCACGAGACCGCACATCCATCACCACGGCGAGCTGCGTGATACGTGAACCGGCGGCAAGGCCTAGGTCGACCATGCGCGTGATCAGTTCGGGCGGCAGGTTGTCCGCGACGTACCACCCCAGGTCCTCGAGCACCTTGGCAGTGGTCCCGCGTCCCGCGCCCGATAGGCCCGTGACCAGGACGACGTCGATATCGGCGTTCGCGGTCTCATGAGGGGGATGGAGTGTCATCGACTCCATTTTCGACCATGACGGGCAACGGCGCGTCGGTTGCCCCGGAAGTCGCACCTGAAATGTCAGAACCGACGAGTGCCTCACGTACCGCAAGCGCGGTGGCCGCACCGATGCCCGGAACCGCGGTGATCTCCTCGACGCTGGCCTTTTTGAGCTGCGCCACCGAACCGAAATGCGAGACGAGCGCGGCCCGTCGTGCCTCCCCCAGCCCCGGTATGCCGTCGAGCACCGAGGCGGTCATCCGCCGGGACCGCTTGCTGCGATGGAACGTGATGGCGAATCGGTGCGCCTCGTCACGCACACGCTGCAGGAGGTAAAGCGCCTGACTTGTTCGCGGCAGGATTACCGGATCTGCCTCACCCGGCACCCACACCTCTTCGAGCCGCTTGGCCAAACCGATCACCGCGACATCGGTGACACCCAGCTCGCTCAACGCGGCGGCGGCCGCGTTGACCTGGGGCGCACCACCATCGACTACGAAAAGGTTGGGCGGATAGGCGAATTTCCGCGACCTGCCTTCCGGAGCCGCAAGGCCGGCGACATCCAACCCCGGAGCCGCGTCCTGGTGAATCTGGGCGTCTTGCACATGTCGCGCGAATCGTCGCCGGGTGACCTCCGCGATGGAGGCGACATCATCCGAGCGCCCGTCGCCGGCGGCCTCCCTGATGCTGTAGTGGCGATAGTCCGACCGGCGCGACAGACCGTCCTCGAAAACCACCAGCGAGGCCACCACGTCGGTGCCCTGGACATGGCTGATATCGATGCACTCGATACGCAACGGCGCCTGCTCCAGACCGAGCGCGTCCTGAAGCTCCTGCAACGCAGCCGATCTCGTGGTGAGATCGCCTGCGCGTTTGAGCTTGTGCTGCGTAAGGGCCTCTTTCGCGTTGCGCTCCACCGTCTCGGCGAGAGCCTTCTTGTCGCCGCGCTGCGGTACCCGTAACGACACCCGAGATCCGCGCAGACCGGTCAACCAGGAGGTCATCCCCTCGGCGTCGCGGGGCAGAACGGGCACCAGGACCTCGCGTGGCACCGGCGCCACATCGGCATCCGTATCGGCGGCATGGGCGAGGTCGGCCTGATCGCCATAGAACTGAGTGAGGAACTGCTCGACCAGCCCCTCAAGATCGGAATCGCCTGGGTCCCCGGTTTTTTCGACAATCCACCCACGTTGGCCGCGGACCCGCCCACCGCGCACATGGAAAACCTGCACGGCGGCTTCCAGCTCGTCATCGGCGAACGCCACCACATCGGCGTCGGTGCCGTCGCCGAACACCACGGTCTGCCGCTCCAGCGCACGCTGCAGCGCCGAGATGTTGTCCCGCAGCCGTGCCGCCCGCTCGAAATTGAGTTCCTGGGAAGCATGGTTCATTTCACGTTCCATGTCGCGAGCCAGACGATCCGTCTTACCCGACAGGAAGTCGCAGAAATCAAGGACGATCTCGCGGTGCTCTTCGGCGCTTACCCGCCCAACACAGGGCGCCGAACACTTTTCGATGTATCCGAGCAGGCAGGGCCGATCAATCTGTTTGTGGCGCTTGAACACCCCATTGGAGCAGGTACGCGCAGGAAACACCCGGGTGAGCAGGTCGAGTGTTTCCCTGATGGCCCACGCATGCGAGTACGGGCCGAAGTAGCGCACACCCTTGCGGCGGGGCCCGCGGTACACGAACAGCCGCGGGTACTCCTCGTTGAGGGTGACGGCAAGCACCGGATACGACTTGTCGTCGCGGTAGCGGACGTTGAAGCGCGGATCAAATTCCTTGATCCAGTTGTATTCGAGCTGTAGGGCTTCGACCTCGGTGCCGACGACTGTCCATTCCACGCTGCCCGCGGTGGTGACCATCTGCCGGGTGCGCGGATGCAGACTCGCGACATCGGCGAAGTACGAGGTGAGCCGGCTACGAAGACTCTTGGCCTTGCCGACATAGATAACCCGTCCGTGCGGATCACGGAATCGATAGACCCCCGGCTCGACAGGTATCGAGCCGGGAGCCGGTCGATAGGTCGAGGGATCGGGCACGTATCCAGGCTAGTCGGGGGCTCCGACGCTCGAACTCATCGATAGACACACGACGCTGTTCGACAATCCGCTACCCTCAGGGGGTACCTCAACTTAGAGGCGAAGGAGCGACAACGGTGCGTAGATTGCCCAAGGGGTTGATACCCGTGCTCGTCGCTGCGGCGACAGGCCTGTCCCTCGTCACCGCGATACATGCCCTGGCCCGTCCGTCCAACGATGCCGATGCGGTGATCAACAGCTTGCAGGCCAGCGGCTATCGCGTAACCGTGACGAGACTCGGTTCGGGCCATCCCGACAACTGCGTCGTCCAATCCGTTAATCAGCAGTCGCCGGTCTCCAACGTAGCCAGTGCGCGCGATATGCGTAACAGGCCGACATCAGTTCCCGTGTCTACCAAGGTCGCTCACGTCACACTGGCGTGCTGACAGATAGGACGATGGATGAGAAACAGCGTTGGTTCCCTGGCCATTGCCATGGTGACCGTGACCGGAATCGCCCTGTCGCCCGCGATCGCCGCAGCCGATCCCGATACCCCAGCACCCGCACCGAATGCTGAAAATGCTTCTCGGACAGCGATACTTCCGGTCTTCGCGCAAGAGGGCATCAAGGTCAGGACCGGGAAACCCGGCGAACTACTGACGATCAACTTGCCCGATGACGCGCCGTTGCTGCCCGCCGAATGGAGCGCCGACGGCGAGGCCACCTACCGTTCTGCCGACACCGACTTCACCGTGACACCTCTTGTCGACGGCGGCGAGTACTTCACCATCGTGAAGAAGAACCCGTCGGACTCGTTCGACTACAACCTGCGCCTCGGACTACCCGCGGGCACACACTGGGTGCGTCACGGCACCACGCTGCTCATCGAATCCGATGGCGCCGGCCCCGATCAGCCGGCGCTGCTGGTCGGAATGTTCGCATCGCCGAGGGTGACGACGGTCAAGGGCACCGACATCCCGTTGACCGTCCAGCTCGATCCCAACGGCGACGCCGCGTTTTCGGCCCGGAGTCCCGAGCTCGTCAACACGCCGGTCGAGATCGGGTTCTCCTACCACCCGGTGGATACGACCTCCTAACCGCTAACGTGATGGAACTGTGAGGACTCTGTCGAGACTGCTGGCCTTCCCCTCCATCGCCCTCCTCGCCGCTGCGGGTTGCTCGACCGATCACGCAATGCGTCCGGGTGCCGGATCCGAACCATGCAGCATCGTCACCAATGGCATTCCGGTTGCGAAAACCGTTGTCGCAGGGACCACAACCCCACGCGATATCTCCACCAACCCCGAGGTGGCCACTGGTTACCGCAAAGGCATGTCGGCGGTCCGCACCGCGAGCTATGCCGTCGCGACTGCTAACCCGTTGGCCACCCAGGCAGCCTGTCGGGTGCTGCGCGACGGCGGATCGGCGGCGGACGCATTGATCGCCGCACAAAGCGTGCTCGGGCTCGTCGAACCGCAATCCTCCGGGATCGGCGGCGGCGGTTTCCTCGTCTACTACGACGCCCAGACCGGAGCCGTGCAGGCATACGACGGCCGAGAGGTCGCACCCGCGGCGGCCACGGAGAACTATCTGCGCTGGATCGACAATGCCGACAGAAGTGAGCCCAGGCCCGACGCACGGTCATCGGGCCGTTCGATCGGGGTACCGGGGATCCTCCGCATGCTCCATGACGCCCATTCCGCGCACGGCACCGTGCCATGGCGCGACTTATTCACTCCGGCAGTTCAGTTGGCCGACGAAGGCTTCGATATCAGTCCCCGGCTCGCCGCCGCGATCAGCGACTCGGCGAGCAGCCTTGCCCTAGACCACGAGGCGGGTACGTACTTCCTCAACCCCGACGGATCAGCGAAATCCTCGGGAACCAAGCTCACCAACCCGGCCTATGCCAAAACCCTTGGCGCCATCGCCAGCGACGGGCCGGACGCCTTCTACCGGGGCGCGATAGCCGAGGACATCGTCGCCGCAGCGGCAGACACCTCGTCGGGACGCACCCCGAGCCTCATGACGACGGCTGATCTATCCGGGTACACCGCGAAGAAACGCGAATCCCTCTGCACCACATACCGCGATCACGAAATCTGCGGCATGCCGGCACCTTCCTCGGGTGGCATCGCCGTCGCCGCCACCCTGGGCATCCTGCAGAACTTGCCGATGGCCTCCTACCGACCTACGGAAGTCGACCCCGACGGAGGCAGGCCCACGGTCGACGGAGTGCACTACATCGCCGAGGCCGAGCGGCTGGCGTACGCAGATCGCGACAAATACGTCGCGGACACAGATTTCGTCGCGCTCCCGGGTAATTCACCGAACACTCTGCTCAACCCGGCCTACCTCAACGGGCGCGCGAAACTGATCTCCGGCGAGAAGACGATGGGCACCGCCAAACCCGGCGAATTCAATGTTCCCGCATCGGCGGCCGTGTCCACTCCCGAACACGGCACCAGCCAGGTGACCGTCGTCGATGCGCAGGGCAATGCCGCATCGCTCACCACCACAGTCGAATCCGCGTTCGGCTCCTATCACATGGTCGACGGCTTCATCCTCAACAACCAGCTGACAGATTTCTCTGCCGAGCCGGTGGGTAAGGACGGGCTTCCGATTGCCAACCGGCTCCAGCCGGGCAAGCGGCCGCGTAGCTCCATGGCACCTACCCTGGTTTTCGAACGCACGGAGTCCGGTAAGCGCGGCGCGCTGCTGCTCGCGGTCGGCTCTCCAGGTGGCGCGGTGATCATTCAATTTGTGGTGAAAACCCTTGTGGGCATTTTGGACTGGGGGCTCGATCCACAGCAGGCGGTATCGATGGTGGACTTCGGTGCCAACAACTCTCGCAAGACGAATGTCGGCGGCGAACACCCCAACATCGATGCCCGCGACAACGGCGTCAACGATCCATTGGTCCAAGGCCTACGCAGCCGTGGTCACACCGTGGATGTGGCCGACCAGTCCAGTGGCCTGTCCGCTCTCGTACGGCGAGGGCCGGGATGGATCGGCGGTGCGGATCCACGCCGCGAGGGCCTCGTCATGGGCGATACGGGCTGAGAACAGCAGTCAACACAGCTCGCCCTGGCCTGCATCGTCGATCGCGCCGGCCCGTGAGGTGTCCTTGAGTGACACCCCGGATCGGCCCAACCGCAGCGCGCCGCTGACCAAACTCGCCGCGATATGCGCGGCCTCCCGATAACTGAGCCCGTCGGGAGGATGGATGTTGGAGATGCAATTGCGATCGGCGTCAGTGCAACCCGGCTGCGGGAGGTGCGTGAGATAGATCCCGAGACTGTCGACGACACTGAGCCCGGGCCGCTCACCGATGATGACAATCAGCGTGCGGTACCGTCCCTGCGCCGCGATGTGGTCGCCCAGCGCCACCCGGGCCTGTGTCGCGATCACGGGCTTTGCCAGCGTGTATGAGCCGCCGAGCTGTAGCGCAAGTTCACGAACAAGCGGAACACCATGGCGCATCAGGGCCGTGGGTGACAGACCGTCCGCGAGCACAAACCCGATATCTGTCGCCTCGCGTGGCACCGCGGACAAATCGGAGGGCAACCTTCCGAGGTCAGGTCTACGCAAATACTCTGCGCGAGAGCTCACTTGACTGGTGACCACCGCGGGCATACCCAGCCCGATTCCGCCGACGTCAACGGACAGACGCTCGGTGTCCAGCGGTACATGGACAGCATCGCGGGCAGCGGCGTGGGCAGCAGCCAAGTCCAGCACATCCCGGGTGTGCAGCGCATTGCCCGCCCGGTCCAGACCGATCCTGGCTTGGGTGTTCGCCCGCAGTTCTTTCCAAAACCTATGGCGGGCAACATCACCACTTGTCATCGGGCACCCGAGGTGGTCAGCGCGCGCAGCGGCGAGCTTGCCACGTCAAATGGTGTGAGACGGCCACCCTCGTCGATCATTCCGATGGCCTGCAACCACTGCTCGAACTCGGGTGCCGGCCGCAGGCCCAGCGTCCGGCGCGCCTGCAGCACATCGTGAAACGACAGACTCTGATAACCGAGCATGACATCGTCGGCACCGGGAACGGTGATGACAAACGCGACTCCCGCAGCTGCGAGCAGGATCAGCAGTGTGTCCATATCGTTCTGGTCGGCCTCGGCATGATTGGTGTAGCAGACGTCGACACCCATCGGCAGGCCAAGCAGCTTGCCGCAGAAGTGATCCTCCAACCCGGCGCGGACGATCTGCTTACCGTCGTAGAGGTATTCCGGCCCGATGAATCCAACGACCGTGTTGACCAGGAAAGGCTCCAGGTCGCGGGCCACCGCGTAGGCGCGCGTCTCCAGTGTCTGCTGGTCGACAGGCTTGCCGCCAGTACCCAGATGGGCATGGGAGCTCAACGCCGACCCCTGCCCGGTTTCGAGGTACATGACGTTGTCCCCGACGGTCCCCCGCCGCAGGGCCCGGGTCGCATCGCGACCTTCACGCAGTAGCGCGATGTCCACTCCGAAAGCGGAGTTGGCGCCCTCGGTGCCCGCGATCGATTGGAACGTCAAATCCACCGGCGCTCCCCGCTCGATCAGTCCGATCGTCGTGGTGATGTGGGAGAGAACGCACGACTGGGTGGGGATGTCGTAGCGCGATCTGATCGAGTCGAGGAGGTGAAGCAGATCCGATGTGGCGTGCGGTGAATCGGTAGCCGGATTGATGCCGATGACGGCGTCACCGCATCCCAGCAGCAGCCCGTCAAGAACGGCAGCCGCGACACCGCGGGGGTCGTCGGTGGGGTGATTCGGCTGTAGCCGGGTGGCCAGCGTGCCCTTTCCGCCGACGGTCGTGCGGAAGGCCGCACTCACCTGCATGGCGGCGCCGACCGCGACCAGATCTTGATTTCGCATGATCTTGCTCACCGCCGCCGCCATCTCCGGAGTTATCCCGGCATTGACAGCGGCGATCCGCTGGGCTCCATCATCGCGGGAAGCGCTCTCCAACAACCAGTCCCGAAAGCCCCCGACGGTCAGATGCGCGATCGCGGAGTAGGCCCGGCGATCGTGGCTGTCGATGATCAGCCTGGTGACCTCGTCGGTTTCGTAGGGCACCACCGCCTCGTTGAGAAATATTTCGAGCGGCAGATCCGCGAGAACCCATGCCGCAGCTGCCCGTTCGGCATCGGATTCCGCCGCGCAGCCGGCGAGCTGGTCACCCGACCGCAGGGGTGTCGCCTTGGCCATCACATCCACCAGCCCGTCGAAGGCATAGCTCACCCCAGCGATCTGTTGCCGGTACTTCACGTGAGCTCGCTTTCGGCCTCCGCAAGCATCGCGAACTCCTCGTCGGGCGAATTCGCCACCAGACGGTGGCGGCTGTAGAGCGCGAAATACAGCATGAACGCTGCGAACACGGCCAGACACAGGCCCGCCGCCACCGGGTTGACCAGGAATGTCGCGATGACCGCCAGCACCGCGACGATCAGGGCGAAGCCGGTGGTCACGATGCCCCCCGGGGTGCGGTACGGGCGCGGCATGTTCGGCTCACGCACCCTCAGCACGATGTGGCTCACCATCATCAGCACGTAACTCAGGGCAGCTCCGAAGACCGCCATGTTCAGCAGCAGGTCACCATGCCCCGTCAGCGACAGCGCGAATCCGATGATGCCGGGGACGATCAGCGCCAGGGTCGGGGCCTTCCGGGAGTTGGTCACCGACAGAATCGTCGGTAGATAGCCCGCACGGGAAAGCGCGAAGAGCTGACGTGAGTACGCGTAGATGATCGAGAAAAAGCTCGCAATGAGCCCGGCCAACCCGATGTAGTTGACCAACTTGGCGGCGGTGCCGTGACCGAGCGCCTCGACGAGCGGATTGCCGGAATCCGACATCTGTTCCGCGCCACCGGCCCCAGTGGTCAGCACCAGCGCGATCGCGCAGGTCACCAGCAGCACGCCGATCGCCGCGATGATCCCGCGCGGCACATTACGTTCCGGATTGGCCGTCTCCTCGGCCGCCAGCGGAACACCCTCGACAGCGAGGAAGAACCAGATGGCGAACGGAATGGCGGCCCAGATTCCCAGATAGCCATGCGGCAGGATGCTCGAAGCCCCCGCGGCACCTGCGTCGACCGCGATGTTGGTCAGGTTGTGGATGTCGAAATGACCCGCCGCCGCAACCGCGAAAATCAGTAGGCCCACCAACGCAATCGCGGTGATGGCGAACATCACCTTCAGCGCCTCACCGACACCCGACAGATGGATCCCGATGAACACGGCGTAGGCGGCCAGGTATACCCACCACCCGTTGGTGATACCGAACAGCCCCAGCGACTGGACGTATGCGCCGATGAAGGTGGCGATGGCCGCCGGGGCAATCGAATACTCGATGAGAATTGCTGTGCCCGTGGCAAATCCACCCCACGGACCGAGCGCGCGGCGCGCGAAAGTGTAGCCGCCGCCCGCCGTCGGCAGCGCAGAAGACAGCTCCGCCATACCCAGCACCAGCGCCAGGTACATGCCGGCGATCACCACGGTGGCGATCGCCAGTCCGCCGAACCCGCCTTGACCCAGGCCGAAGTTCCAGCCCGAATAGTCACCGGACACCACATAACTCACCCCGAGACCGGCCAGCAGCAGCCAGCCCGCGCTCCCCGATTTGAGTTGACGCTTACGCAGATAGTCCGCGCTCTGGAGGTGCTCCTCGACTAGGCCGTGCTTGGTGGTCGCCATGTATCGTTTCCTTGCTCTCTGCAGGTCAATTCAGTGGGGTGACGTCGCTTTCGGGTGATATCGCCGATCGCGACGATCAGAAGAATCCCTGCGCCTTGGAGCTGTAGGACACCAGCAGGTTCTTGGTCTGCTGGTAGTGGTCGAGCATCATCTTGTGGTTCTCGCGGCCGATGCCGGATCGCTTGTAGCCGCCGAAGGCGGCGTGCGCGGGGTACTGGTGGTAACAGTTTGTCCACACACGGCCCGCCTTGATGTCGCGCCCGGCGCGATAGGCGATGTTCCCGTCGCGGCTCCACACTCCCGCACCCAGCCCATAGGGGGTGTCGTTGGCGATGGCGATCGCGTCGTCGTAGTCGGCGAACGAGGTCACAGCCAGTACCGGCCCGAAGATCTCCTCCTGGAAGATCCGCATCGAGTTGTTCCCCGCGAAGACCGTCGGCGTGACGTAATACCCACCCGACAGATCGCCACCGAGCTCTGCGCGCTCGCCGCCGGTAACCAGCCGTGCCCCTTCGGATTTGCCGATGTCGATATAGGACAGAATCTTCTCGAGCTGCTCATGGGAGGCCTGCGCCCCCATCATTGTCTCGGTGTCCAGCGGGTCACCCTGGCGGATGGCCTTGGTGCGGATGGCGGCCAGTTCCAGGAACTCATCGAAGATATCGGCCTGTATCACGCTGCGCGAAGGACAGGTACACACCTCGCCCTGGTTGAACGCGAACATCGTGAACCCTTCCAAGGCCTTGTCCTGGAAGTCATCACCGGCAGCCATCACGTCGGAGAAGAACAGGTTCGGGCTCTTGCCACCGAGCTCCAGCGTCACGGGGATCAGGTTTTGGCTGGCGTACTGCATGATCAACCGGCCCGTACTGGTTTCGCCGGTGAACGCGATCTTGGCGATCCGGCTGCTGGAGGCCAACGGCTTTCCCGCCTCCACCCCGAACCCGTTGACGATGTTCACCACGCCCGGCGGCAGGAGGTCGCCGATGAGCGAGAACAGGTACAGGATCGAAGCCGGCGTTTGTTCGGCGGGCTTGAGTACCACCGTGTTGCCTGCCGCGATCGCCGGGGCGAGTTTCCAGCTCGCCATCAACAGCGGGAAGTTCCACGGGATGATCTGCCCCACCACACCGAGGGGCTCGTGGAAGTGATACGCGACGGTGTCCTCGTCGATCTGCGAGAGTGAACCCTCTTGCGCCCGAAGGACACCGGCGAAGTATCGGAAATGATCGACGGCCAGCGGAATGTCGGCGTTCAGTGTCTCGCGGATGGGCTTGCCGTTGTCCCACGACTCGGCAACGGCGATCGACTCCAGGTTGGATTCCATCCGGTCGGCGATCCTGTTGAGGATGAGCGCCCGATCTGCCGGTGAGGTCTTGGCCCAGCCGGTCGCTGCGGCGTGTGCGGCATCGAGTGCCTTCTCGACATCGGCTTCACCGGAGCGCGGGATCTCGCAGAACACCTCCCCCGTCACCGGGGTGCGGTTCTCGAAGTATCGCCCCTGCGCGGGGGGAACCCATTGCCCGCCAATGAAATTCTCGTAGCGGGACGCGAACGTCATCAGCGATCCCTGCGCACCCGGGCGAGCGTAAACAGTCACGGCGGTCTCCTACCTTCAAGACAACAAATGTGTCGGTAATCACTAAAGGTAGGTTTTGGCCCGTTGCAGCACGGTTGCAACTTTTCGTGCGGCGCCCGCAGCGCTCAGGCGAGGTCGGAATCCAGCGCGATGAGGTGACCACGCGCCTCAGACTGGACGAGCCCGTCCGCACCAGGATGCTCGTGTAGCGCCTGCCATCCCTCACGGTCATCGCGCGCCTCGGGAAGATCCAGCCAGCGGCGCAACAGATGCAGATCACCATCGGCATGTACGGCACCACGAAGACTCGCGCTCAGCTCCAGGCGCAATCTCCCGATGGCCGGTGCGGCGGACCGCGGCAACAACTGGCCCGCGTAGCAGTCCACGGCCCTGGTGATGTCCCCGGCGCGAAGCGCGGCGAAGACATCACCCATATCGCTTCCGACATGGGTAAGCAGCCGATAGGGGCGGGACACGATCAATTCGTCTCCCACGATGCGGCGTAGTCGCGACATTTCCGCGCGGATGGTCACGACGTCGAGATCATTTTCGTCGAGCAGCATCGCCAGATGATCGGCGCTCAGACCCTCGGGGTGACGCAACAGCAGCGCCATGATTTCGGCGTGGCGACCGGACAACCGGTGGGTGCGCATCCCGTCCTGTCCGTCGCCGGTGTGCAGAACCGGGCGGTCGGCGCCGAGCAAGGTCAATCGCGGTTCGGTACCGCTGTCCGGACGGCCCGGTCGCGGGTAGTTCAGGGCGATGAAATGCTCGACGGCAACCGCGGTTGCACGCACCAAGGCCAGGGTCTGTGCCGAGGCAACCGCCGAACCGCCCGTCAGATCGATGCTTCCCAGAGGTACTCCGGTCACGGGGTCATGTATCGGAACCGCGGTGCACGACCACGACCGGACCAGCCTGCAGAAGTGCTCGCTGCCACGGATCTGCACCTCACGATCCAGCGCGAGGGCGGTACCCGGGGCGTTGGTGCCCACTGCGCGCTCGCTCCAGTCGGCGCCGGGCACGAAGTTCATCCCGGCCGCCTTGCGCCCCGCGCCGGGGTCACCCTCCACCCAGAGCAGCGCGCCGTCGGCCGCGGTGACCCCCACAAGTACGCCCGAGTCGGTGGCGTGGTCCACGAGCAGTCGACGAATGACCGGTAACGCCCCGGCGAGCGGATGGCTGCTGCGCAGTTCGGTCAGGCGCGTCGCGGCAGCAGCTTCGCCAGGTCCACGGTCGGGATCGACCCCGGTGGCCAGGCTCCGTTGCCAGCTGTCTGTCACCAGCCGCGGCAGAGGTATCGACTCGAGATACGAACCGTCTACCTGGCCCGCCACAAAGAGGTCGTGCGCATCACGTACGGAAGCCAACGAGGCACGGGCGGTCCCGCGGCGCGTTGCGGTTCTCGTAGTCGCCACGGTCTCCAAGCTCTCTGCCCTGGCCATTGTCGCAGGCACGGTCGATATTGACACGATACGTGGACATCGCCGCCGGGAAGGGCAACTGGGTGAGATAGCGGGCCGGCCGGGTCGCGGCGGCGGGCTAGGACGTTGACTGCTCCGTGTACTTCACAACCAGCCCGCGCAGCGCGTCCATCGCGTCGACGGCGCGCTGCTTATCCACCGTCTGAATGGCCATCATCGGCTCGTACTCGTAGTCGTCCAGGTCCAGCCGTGCCCATTGCGCACCGGCCGGAAATGAGATGCCGACTACCTCTGGCCATGGAATGAGCTTGGGGCCCAGCACATTGCGCACCTCGATGCCTGCCGCACCGGCACGTACCCGAGGACGGGCGAACATCAGGACCACGCCCGCGATGACGAAGCCCACCAGAGCGATGCCGACCTGGTCGGAGGTCTTGAAAATCACCCCACTGTTGGGCGAGATCTTCAGCAGGAAACCCACTGCGACATGCGCGGCCGCGATGACAAAAGCAGCGGCGTAGACGAAGTACGGCGACAGATGCGGTTTCAGGACGAGCTCCCATTGGCTGTCGCCCGGTGAGTCGGTCACGCCTCAGTCCAGGGCTGGCGGAGCCGGCGCAGCGTCAGCGCCGTGTCCAGTGCGGCAGCCGCCGCCTGGGCACCCTTGTCCTCGGACGACCCCGGCAAGCCCGCACGGTCCAGGGCCTGCTGCTCGTTGTTCACGGTCAACACCCCATTGGCGACTGGCGTGCTGGTATCCAGGGAAACACGGGTCAGTCCGGTGGTCACCGCATCACAGACGTAGGTGAAATGCGGTGTCTGGCCTTGGATCACAACCCCGAGCGCGACAACGGCGTCGTGGGTACGGGCCAGGGCCTGCGCCACCACCGGTATCTCGATGGCGCCGAGCACCCGCACCACCGTCGGACGGTCGATACCCGCGTCGGCGGCGACACGCTTGGCGCCGTCCAGGAGCGCTGTGCAGATTTGGTCATGCCAGGTGCTGGCCACTATCGCCACGCTAAGCCCAGATGCGTCGCCGACTTTCAGTGACGGGATGCCATCGCCGCTCACGCGCCGTCTGCCTCAGGGTGGTCATCCAGATCAGCCAGGTCGTGCCCCATTCGGTCCCGCTTGGTACGCAGGTATCGAATGTTCTCGGAGTTGGCACGCACCGGCAGCGGAACTCGTTCGATGATGTGCAGCCCGTAGCCGTCCAACCCCACGCGCTTGGCAGGGTTGTTGGTCAGCAGCCGCATGGACTTCACACCCAAGTCGACCAAAATCTGTGCGCCCAAACCATAGTCGCGCGCGTCGGCGGGCAAGCCGAGCTTGAGGTTCGCATCCACGGTGTCCTCACCGGCATCCTGCAGCTGGTAGGCCTGCAGCTTGTGCATCAGTCCGATGCCGCGCCCCTCGTGGCCGCGCATGTACAGCACGATGCCACGGCCCTCCTTGGCCACCATTTCCATTGCAGCGTCCAGCTGAGGACCGCAATCGCAACGGCGCGAACCGAATACATCGCCGGTCAGGCATTCGGAGTGCACCCGCACCAGCACATCGTTTCCGTCGTCCTCGGGTCCGGAGATGTCCCCCAGCACCAGCGCCACATGCTCGACCTCGTCGTAGATGCTCGTGTAACCCACAGCCCGAAACTCGCCGTGCTGGGTGGGGATCCGCGCCTCGGCGATCCGCTCCACATGCTTCTCGTGCTTGCGGCGCCACTCGATCAGGTCCGCGATCGAGACCAGCGCGAGGTTGTGCTCGTCGGCGAAGACCCGCAACTCCTCGGTCTGCGCCATCGCGCCCTCGTCCTTCTGGCTGACGATCTCGCAGATCACCGCGGCGGGCCGCAGCCCGGCCAGCTTGGCCAGGTCGACCGATGCCTCCGTGTGGCCGGGGCGCCGCAGCACCCCACCTTCCTTGGCACGCAACGGAACAACGTGTCCTGGCTTGGTGAAGTCATCGGAGGCGCTCTGCGCATCGGCCAGGAGCCTCATTGTCGCCGCGCGATCCGAAGCCGAAATCCCGGTCCCGATACCGTTTTTCGCATCGACGGTGACCGTGTACGCGGTGCCGTGCTTATCCTGATTCACCGCGTATTGGGGTAGCAGCCCGAGTCGGTCGCAGTCCTCCCCTGCCAGCGGCACACAGAGGTACCCCGACGTGTACCGGACCATGAACGCCACCAACTCCGGGGTGGCCTTCTCCGCGGCGAATATCAGATCGCCTTCGTTCTCCCGATCCTCATCGTCGACGACGACGATGGCCTTACCGGCGGCGATATCGGCGACAGCGCGTTCGATGCTGTCCAACCTGGTCATGGGGACCACTCTCATTAGGGGCGTGTGGGCAACTCAATTATGAACCACCGGGAATTCAATGATTCGAGCGCTGCTCACTCAGCGGAATCAGGAACTAGGAACGGTGCTCAAGCAGGCGTTCGACGTACTTGGCGATCACATCCACCTCGAGATTCACCGTCGTGCCCACCACCGCCGATCCGAGCGTCGTCAACCCCAGCGTGGTGGGAATGAGTGATACCTCGAACCAGTCCGGCCCCAGACCCGACACGGTCAGCGACACCCCGTCCACAGTGATCGAGCCCTTCTGGACCACGTAACGGGCCACTGCCTCCGGCAGCGAGACGCGCACCACTTCCCAGTTCTCCGACGGAGTGCGGGTGAGCACCTCTCCGGTACCGTCCACATGTCCCTGCACGATGTGCCCGCCGAGCCGGCTGTTGACCGCGGCCGCCCGCTCCAGATTGACCTTCGTGCCGGTCACGATCTTGTCCAGGCTCGAGCGCGACAGCGTCTCCCCCATGACGTCGGTGGTGAAGACTCCACCGGCGCGCACATCGACCACCGTGAGGCAGACGCCGTTCACGGCGATCGAGTCGCCGTGTTTGGCATCCTCGACAACAAGCGGGCCGAGCACGGTGAGACGGGCAGAGTCGCCGAGATCTTCTCTACCCAGGATCTCGCCAAGCTCCTCAACGATTCCAGTGAACATGCGACAAGAATAGGGCGCGTATCGCCGCGTTAGGCGTGCGTCCCCGCCTGAGCACAGGCCATCTGGACGTTATGCGCATCGGTGTTCAGGTCGTTCGCCTTGCCGTTCACACCATCGACCGAGGCACGAACACCCATGAGAATCATCAGCTTGTTCGCGTTCGTCGCCCATGAGCGCATCGGATCGGCGATCGCCGGGTCCAGTTCCGGGGTGTTCGCAGCCTCATTGGCGAAGGATGCGGCCTCATGGAGAGCATCGCGGCCCGTGCTATTGCTGGACGACACATAGGCGTCGCTGTAGTTGCCTTCCATACCGGCCAGGTTCTCGGCGAAGTCGGAATAGTTCGTCGCCGCGTAGTCGAGCGCCGTCGCGAATTTCCCGCACGCCTCGATGGCCGCCGGGGCGGCGCTATCGGAGGTCGGGGCGGGTGCGGACACGACCGCAGGGCCCGGCGCCTGCACGGTCTGCTGGGCCGGTTGTTCCGCTTGATCTTGGCCATCTGGCTCGGCATATGCCACGGGAAATGTTGCCAACCCCATGCCGATCGCCAGCAGCGACGGCACCGCCGCCTTCCGACAGAGATGTAATGGCCTCATCGATTCCTCTCCAGATTCTCTGGTGCTGTTCGGCCGTGACCGTACCGGTAATTCCATACGGCGTCGCGTTACGACAGCACCAATACCTGATAGTGAGTTGCGGAATTGTCACGAGTCTGAACGAACGTTGAACAACTAGTATATGAAGAGGAATTCGACTGACCGTTGAAAAGTGTGCTGGATACCCCTACCGGGTAGTCCCAAACCGCCTTGCTCGGACGGTAGCGACACCAGTGGTTTTCGTCACAATCGCCGAGGCAGAGGGCTTTTCGCGTTTCAAATCATCGCGGTTGGAACGGTGTGTACCGACGTACGAAATGGATAGACATTGGGCGATAACTGTTGTCCGTCCATTCACCCTTTGGAAACACAGCACCCCCAACATTCGTCGGGACAGCTTCCTCACAGAAGTCACACGGACATCACCAACAATTGAGAGGCGCTACCGCACCATGCTGAAAAGTCTTATCACTCTGACTGCAGTCTGCGCGCTTGCTGCTTCGGCGCCCCTCGCCTTGGCAGAACCCGGTGATGATCCGGCGCCCGTGCAGCCGGCGGCCGACGCACCGCCGCCCCCTCCTGGCGACCCTGGCTTCATGCCCTCGGCAGACCCGGGTACCTTGCCCACTCCGGATGGCTGGATCCTCGCCGTCGCCGCCAAGGACGAGAGCATTCTGCCGGTGGCCCCATTGACCACCGCGCTGTCCTCACGCGAGTACATCGTCGGTGGCACGTTCATCGGTGGGGTGAAGGGTTCGGGTAAGACCAAGCTCGCCGGTGGAACACTGGAGGCCGGGTACCAGATCGGCTGCGGTATCACCGGTGGTCCCGTGGAGCTCATGGGTGGTGTCGGCATCTCCCCCTCGCTCAGCATGGCGGGCGTCCCCACGGCCAGCGCCAGCGTCATCGGCCAGATCAAGGTCGGCCTGAAACCCGGCACGGTGACCATCGTTCCGGTCAACAAGAAGACCTTCGAGGGCACCACCACCCGCACCACCATCACCGGTTTCCGTATCAAGATCGACGGCTGCGTCGGTCAGTCCTTCATCCGGTCATACGCCACCTTCACCAGCTCTACGGACAACACCGATGACGTGGTCACCTACATGGGTATCACCAAGGCCGTCTGACGTCGATGCCACACACGCTTACAGCCACCCCAATGCAAAAGACCACGAGAGGCCTCACTCCCATGTTCAAGAGTCTCGTCACCCTGACCGCCGCGTGCGCGCTCGCCGCGTCGGCGCCGCTCGCTCTGGCGGACCCGGACGACCCACCACCCGCGCAGCCCGTGGCCGACGCCCCACCCCCGCCGCTCGACAATGGCGTGGTGGGCTCCGAGGACCCGGGCATCGTCAAGACCCCGGACGGCTGGGTCCTCACCGTCGGCGCCAAGGATGAGTCCCAGCTGCCCATCCCGCCGCTGACCACCGCCACCTCATCCCGCGAATACCTCGCCGGTGGCACGTTCACCGGCTCGGCGAAGGGCGGCGGCAGCACGAAGCTGTCCGGCGGCACCCTGGAAGCCGGCTACCAGATCGGTTGCGGCATCAGCCTGAACACCGTCAAGCTGAACGGCTCGATCAGCCTTACCGCCGGCCTCGGCACCGCCGGCATCACCAGCGTCGGTATGCCCATTCAGGGCCAGATCGAGGTGCACCCTCAGCCCGGTGAGGTCATCAATGTCTCGGTCGACAAGAAGAAGTACAAGGGCAGCGAAGCGCGCATCACCCTCAGGGACGTGCACATCAAGATCGACGGTTGCATCGGACAGTCGTTCCTGCGTTCGTACGCCGTGCTGACCAGCTCATCGAAGGACAACGACGATATCGTCGCCTACTACGGCGTCACCAAGACCGTCTAGCTAGACCGTCCGAACCACATTCAGTACACAGGAGAGACGCAGCCATGAGGAACCCCGATCGTCCGTCCATCGTGAAGATCGGGGTGGCTGCGGCTCTTGCCGCCAGTGCGCTGCTCGCCTCGGCGGCCACCGCCGCCGGTGATCCCGGCCAGCCAGACCCGGCGCCGGCACCCGCGGCCGCACCCGCGCCTCCCGGTCCACCCGAACCACCGCCGGCATCGCAAATCGGCAACCCACTTGCCCTGTCCGGTACCGAGCAAGGTCTGGGCGGCATACCCAACAACCTCGCCATCGTGGGCAACCCCAACCTGATTGGCCAGAATCCGGTACCGGCGGCGCCAGCGGCGCCGGGCGCCGAAGCTCCCGTCGTCACCCCCAACACCAGGGCACTGAACAACCAATACCTGCTGCCGCAGAACCTCAAGCCCGCCGAGCCCGGCAAGGGCGAGATTTATGGGGTCAACCCCGGTGAAGAGAACGCCGACATCTCCGGCGGCGACTACCTGGGACGGCTCGTGCGCGGTGTTCAGGACGGCCAATGGCGCGGCGGCATCGTAGGGCGCGGAACCAAGGAATCGCTCAACCAGCCGTTGCCCGGCACCGCCCCACCTCCCGGCACACGCATCCCCGGCCTAGGTGACGACTCGCAGGGGCCCGCACCCGATCAGTGGCACTGGACCCCGCCCGAGGCACCCGAGGGCACCCCTCCCGCGCCCGGGGCTCCTCCGGTGCCTGCAGCACCGCCCGTACCGGCACCTCCCGCGTAACTATCGCCGAAGCGCCTTGCGCGCCAGATAGTTTCCCAGGAACTGTGCAGCCTGCACCAGCACAATGATGATGACGGTCGAGACGATGGTCACCTGCCAATTGAAACGCTGATACCCCTGCACAATCGCGAAATCACCAAGCCCGCCACCGCCGACCAATCCCGCCATCGCGGACATGTCGACTATCCCGATCAACACAAAGGTGTAGCCGAGAATCAAGGGCCCCAACGCTTCCGGTACCAGTAACGTCAGGATGATCCGCAGCGGACCGGCACCGACGGCGCGCGCCGCCTCGATAACTCCGGGGTCGATGGTCACCAGATTCTGTTCGACGATGCGGGCGATCGCGAATGAGGCCGCGACGATCATCACGAACACCACTGCGGTGGTGCCGATGGTCGTCCCCACCACCCCGAGCGTGATCGGCCCGAGGGCAGCGATCAGCACCACGAACGGTATGGGCCGGACGATGTTGACCACCACATTGACGAGCGTGTGCAACACCCGGTTCTGCAGCAGCCCACCGGATCTGCTGGTGTACAACAACACTCCCAACCCCAGGCCGATGAAGCCACCCACCACCAGGGTGATCGACACCATGTACAGGGTGTCGCCGAAGGCCTCGAACAATTGCGGTCGCAGCCGCTCCCAATTTGTCGTCATCGCCTCACCGACTGGATGGTTGTCACTGCCGAAAGATCCGAAATAATTCGCGTCACTTGATCATCAGGCCCATCGAGTTCGAGCGTGAGATTGCCGAAGGAGCGCGACTGCAGCGTGGTGATACCGCCGTACACCACCTCGAAGCGCACCCCGAGCTCGGTGGCACGGGCCAGTGCCGGGCCTATCTGCACACCCTCACTGATCTCGACCGAGACGATGCTCCCCTTGTGCCGCTGGGCTATTCGCGCGACGTCTGCCGCACTGGGGGTGTTCTGCAGGACAGTGCCGACGAAGCGCTTGCCCGCCTCGCTCTGCGGCGTGGAGAACACATCGAACACGGTTCCCGTCTCGACAACCTTGCCGTCCGCGAGAACCGCGACACGATCGGCGACGGTACGCACCACATCCATCTCATGGGTGATCACCACGATGGTCACCCCCAACTCGTCGTTGACCGCGCGCAGCAACTGCAGGACATCGCCGGTGGTCTCGGGGTCCAGGGCACTGGTGGCCTCGTCGGCCAACAGAATCGACGGTGACGTCGCGAGGGCCCGCGCGATGCCGACACGTTGCTTCTGCCCACCGGAGAGCTGATCCGGATAGCTCTTGGCCTTATCACCGAGTCCGACGAACTCCAGCAGTTCGGCGACCCGTGCGTTGCGCTTCTCGGCGGTCCATCCGGCCACCCGCAACGGATATGCGATGTTTCCCGCGACGGTTCGGGACCGGAAGAGATTGAACTGCTGGAAGATCATGCCGATATCGGTGCGCAGACGCCGCAGTTCACGCTCCCCCAGCGCGCTCACCTCGGCTCCGTCCACAACGACGCGACCAGAGCTGGGCCTTTCCAGCCCGTTGATGAGACGTACCAGCGTGCTCTTGCCGGCGCCCGAGTAGCCGATCATGGCGAACACCTCACCCGCGGCGATATCGAGCGACACCTCATCGACGGCGGTCACGGTTTTCTTGCCCACCCGAAAGGTCTTGCTGACGTTCTCGAATCGGATGAGCGGAGTCGCGGCGGTCATTTCCGTCGTCATTTTTCGCTGCGGATCTGCTGCTCGATCCTCGCCAGGATCGACGCGCAGTCCGCACCACTCTTGGTCACCGTCAATTGAGTTCCCTTGCTCTCCTTGGCATATGCCTCGGTGACGGCCGGGGAATGGAAGACCTCGATGAGTTTCTGGTACGTCGGGTTGTCCTTCTCTTCGGCGCGCGCGACGATGACGTTGATGTACGGCTCGGCACCGGGGCTCGCCGGATCATCGGCGTAGAGCGCACTCTTGGGGTCGATGTTCGACTGCGCCAGATACGTGTTGTTGATGACGGCCCCATCGATCGACCTGAGGGACAGCGCTGTCTGCGCCGCGTCCACCAGCGTCACCGTGACCCTGGAAGCGCCCTTGTCGATGTCGGCGGCACTCGGAGTTGCCCGCCCGCCCTTGAGAGTGATGAGCCCGGCGGCCTTCAACACGAACAGCGCGCGTGCCTGATTGGGCGGATCGTTGGGGATGGCGATCTGCCCATCTTGTGGGACGTCCGCGAGGGTCTTGTGCTTCTGCGAATAGAGACCCAGCGGCACGATGTAGGTGGCGCCGACCGGAGCCAGTGTTGCGTTATCGGCGACATTGTATTCGGCCAGAAAACGTAGATGCTGAAACAGATTCACATCGATCTGCTTTTGGGTGAGTGCCACATTCGGCTGGCTGTAGTCGGTGAAATTAGTGGTGACGAGCTTGATTCCCGCCTTCCCTGCCTCATCGACGAATACGTCCCAGGACTCCTTACCGGCCTCTGACGTGCCGATACGAACGATGTTTCCGCCTTGACCATCGCCTCCGGAACACCCGACGCTCCCCATGGCTATCGCGAATGCGGCGAGAGCAATGGCAATGCGTTTCATGTCTACCTTCCAAAATTCAGTGTGATCACAATGATTGACATTGTGGAATTTCTGAAGGCTCAGCAAATTTCTTAGTGGCCCCAGAACGGCGCCACAGTATCAGAATGGAAAGCGCAATGCGCTCTACGCGAAGAGGGAAATGAGTCGACGGGGCCTAGGACGGCGCGGGCGCCGGGGCCGTCGCCGAGACAGGCACTGCGGGCAGCTCGGGACCACCATTGCCTGGGCCGGCGGCAGGAATTTGAGCTACCAGCTGCGACTGCATCTGCGCCGATATCGCCGACCAGGACATGGCCGCGGGCTTTCCGCCCCACCGCAGTGAGTAGATGCCCACCAGCAGAGCCTGGCCCGGCTGGGTGATGGTGTACACCGGACCGCCCGAATCACCGTGTTGCCCACCGATATCGGTCATGGTGAACCAACCGTTGTTGATCGCGTCGACCTTGCCACACGTCTCGCCGGACACCGATCCCATCAGGCACACCGGCAGCCCCGGCTCGGGCCCGGCGTTCTGCGCCATGCGCAGCGCAAGCCCATTGGGCAGGGTGCTGCTCAACTCCACACCGGGCGCGAACGAGATGCCCTCGTAGTCCGAGACAACGTCTCCCGGGCCGATCGCGCCGCCGGTGGGCAGGTTGCGGCTCATCAGCAGCACCTCGCCGATACGGTTCCCGCCCAGGTCGGTAACCGATCCGGTGGCATTGCAATGGCCCGCCGTCAGACCGATTCGAGATGCCGGATCGACGTAGCCAAGAGTGCAACGGCTGTCCCCCTGGACAATCGACATGCCCGGGAAAGCGACAATCTTCGGAGGAGTTTCAGAGGCTGGATCGGCGGCCGAAAGCGCAGGTGAAGCAACAAGTATGCCGGCGACCGCGGCGACCGCGGACACACCACATGCCAGAGCTCTACTCACGTTTTTCACAACAACCAGCCCTCGGTTGACAATCCCGCCCTGCAAACGAGCATGGCGCCGGATTGCTGGAGTGTCAATTTCATCGCCAGCAACGCCGCCGTGTCGCGAGCCTCCCCGGGGTAGCGCTCAGCCTCTACGATCGAACGCATGCGCAACCGCATCCGCCTCGCCCTTATCCCTGTCGCAGTCGCCGCCATTACCCTGGCCGGCTGCTCCAAAACCGAGAAGGCCGACGTCAACTTGCCCGAGGCCGCCACACTCCTGAGTGAGTCGGCAGCCACCACCAAGACACAGACGAGCACTCACCTCGTACTCAAGGTCACCGGCGACAAGCCGACGATCAAGCTCTCCGAGCTCACCGGCGATCTGACCACCACCCCCGCCCTGGCCGCCAAGGGCACCGCCAAGACCGGTGGACTGGAGCTGCCCTTCGTGGTGGTCGACGGCGAGCTGTTCGCCCAGCTCGGCAGCGCTTACACCAGCATGGGCCCCGTCAAGGATGTCTACGACGTCGGAATCATTCTGGATCCCAACAAGGGGTTGGCCAACCTGCTCTCGAACTTCACGGGCGCGAAGTCCGAGAAGACCGAGACCGTCGACGGTGTCGATTCGGTTCTGGTCACCGGGACCGTGAACAAGGACGCCATCAACACCTTCGCCGGCTCCAAGCTCACCTCGGACATCCCCGGGAAGGCCTGGATCGCCAAGGACGGCACTCACACGCTGAGCAAGATCAGCGTCGATACGTCGCCGGGCAACACCATTGAGATGTCGTTGTCCGATTGGGGCAAGCCGGTCACGGTCGACAAGCCCGCCTCGTGATCGATACAGCCCCGGAGACAACCCGCCCGCTGCGGCATCGCGGCGTCGCGATCGGCGCCGGAAGTCTGGCGGTGTTGTTGGGCGCCCTCGACACCTATGTCGTGGTCAGCGTCATCACCGACATCATGCGCGACGTCGGCATTGCACTGAACAACATTCAGCAGGTCACCCCGATCGTCACCGGGTACCTGCTGGGCTACATCGCCGCCATGCCCCTCCTGGGACAGGCCTCCGACCGATTCGGTCGCCGGCGGATCCTGCAGCTGGCGCTCGTGGGCTTCGCGATCGGTTCTGTTGTCACCGCGATGTCGACCGATCTCACGACGTTGGTGACGGGCCGGGTCATCCAGGGTGTCGCGAGCGGTGCGCTGCTGCCCGTCACCCTGGCCCTGGGTGCCGATCTCTGGGCGCAACGCGATCGCGCGACGGTTCTCGGTGGTATCGGTGCCGCGCAAGAACTGGGCAGCGTCCTGGGCCCGCTATACGGCGTCTTGTGTGTGTGGCTGTTCGGCTCCTGGACCGCCATCTTCTGGGTCAACGTGCCGCTGGCGATCATCGCCATCGTGTTGGTTCAGTTCAGTGTCCCCGCGCACCAGCATGACGCGAACCGCCCGAAGGTCGACGTCGTCGGGGGTGCGCTGCTGGCCGTGGCGTTGGGCCTGCTGGTCGTCGGCTTGTACAGCCCCGATCCCAAGGTCTCCGCACTACCGGACTGGGCCCTGCCGGTCCTGACCGGATCCGCGGTCGCATTCCTGACGTTCATCCTCTGGGAGTCGCGCGCCAAGACCCGGTTGATCAGCCCCGAAGGGGTTCGATTCGGCCCCTTCTTCGCGGCGCTGGCCGCATCGCTGGCTGCCGGATCCGCACTCATGGTGACACTCGTGAACATCGAGCTGCTGGGGCAGGGTGTGCTGCAGATGGACAAGGCCAACGCCGTGTTCCTGCTGTCGCGGTTCCTTGTCGCACTGCCGATCGGCGCTGTGATCGGCGGCTGGCTGGCCACCCGATTCGGTGACCGGATCATTGCGGTGGCCGGCATGCTCATCGCCGCCTTCGGGTATTACCTGATCTCGGGCTGGCCGGTCGATGTATTGGCGGCCGTGCACAACTTCGGGTTCTTCACGCTGCCCCGGCTGGACACGGACCTGGTGGTCGCCGGTGTGGGTCTGGGCCTGGTAATCGGCCCGCTCTCCTCCGCCGCGCTACGCGTGGTGCCCGCCGTACAGCACGGCATCGCGTCGGCACTGGTGGTGGTGGCGCGGATGACGGGCATGCTGATCGGGATGGCCGCCCTCGGCGGCTGGGGCATTCACCGCTTCTACCAGAACTTCGACGCACTGGCCGCCAAGGAGCCCAAGCCGGAAGGAAAGCCGAATCTCCTTGTGCTACAGCAGCAGCTCCTGGACCGGTCCGTTCACGCCTACAGCCAGATGTACAGCGAGATGTTCGCGATCACGGCAGTCGTCTGCGTGATCGGTGCGATCATCGCGATATTCCTTGGCTCACAACGCAAGTCGGGGGACGAGGCTCAGTAGCACATCGGGCCCCATGCGCTCGATGTGGTCGTACTCCCAGCGCAGCGCGCGCGACAGGGTGGCAACGCCCACGTCCTCCACGGCGGGGACGTTGCCACCCAACAGCATCGGAGCTAGGTAGGCCAGAATCCGGTCCACCAGACCGGCACGCAGGAAGGCCCCGGCCAGCGTCGGTCCGCCCTCCAGGAAGACATCGGTTCGGTCTGCCAGTGCCGCAATCACTTCGGCCGGGTCGTGCGTCCGGATCACCATGGTGTGCGAGTCGTCGTTCAATACCTTGGCGTCCGAGGAGACCTCGCGCATACCGACAACGACACGCAGCGGCTGGTGCGCGCACAACACGTTCTCGGGAGTGCGCGCGGTGAGCTGCGGGTCATCGGCGAACACGGTGCCGGTGCCCACCAGAACAGCATCGGCGAACGCTCTGCGCCGGTGCACGTCGGCCCGTGACTGCTCGCTGGTGATCCATTGACTGGTGCCGTCGTTGGCGGCGCTACGCCCATCGACACTGGCGCCGTACTTCCAGGTGACATGGGGACGTCCGGTGCGTTGTTTGTGCAGCCACTCACGCAGTGGACCCGCCGCGACCAGGTCGGCAGCGACTCCACCGAGGACGTCCACGCCCAGCGCGCGCAAGTGCTCGGCTCCCCCGGCTGCCTGCGGATTGGGATCTGCGACGGCGTAGACCACGCGGGAAACGCCTGCCCCTGCAAGCGCATCCACGCATGGCCCGGTTCTCCCCTGGTGATTGCACGGCTCCAGAGTGACGACCGCGGTACCACCTGCCGCAGCATCACCGGCCTGGGCCAGCGCCACCACCTCGGCATGCTCCTGCCCGGGCGGACGGGTACCGCCGATGCCTACGACCGCCCCCGCGGCGTCCAGGATCACCGCGCCCACAGGCGGATTCGGATAGGTGCTGCCCTTGACCTCCTCCGCGGCCCGGATCGCCAGATCCATGGCAGCATCGAGACCGATCGGGTTGGTCATGTCAGCGAGCCAAATGTGTTGCTGCCCTGGCGGCTTGTTCACGCAGCGCCCGCACCGCCGCTTGGGGGTCCTGAGCCCCGTACACGGCCGAACCCGCAACGAAACAGTCGACGCCCGCCTCGGCGGCCTGCTCAATGGTGTCGGCGTTGATGCCGCCATCAATCTCCACGAGCACCGTCAACTCGCCGGAGTCCACAAGCTTGCGCACTGCGCGCACCTTGTCCAGTACGCCCGCGATGAACGATTGTCCGCCAAATCCTGGTTCCACCGACATCACCAACAGCGTGTCAAAGTCCTTGAGCACCTCTAGATATGGATCCAGGGGCGTGCCCGGCTTGATGCTGAGTCCGGCCTTGGCGCCCGCGGCACGAATGTCACGGGCAACGGCGACGGGATCATCGGTGGCCTCGGCGTGGAAGGTCACATTGTGCGCTCCCGCCTCGGCGTATCCGGGTGCCCAACGATCCGGGTTGTCGATCATCAGGTGGCAATCGATGGGGATATCGGTTGCGGCCAACAGACTGTCGACAACGGGAAGACCCAGCGTCAGATTGGGCACGAAGTGCCCGTCCATGACGTCAACATGCAGCCAGTCGGCCCCTTCCACGGCCGCCATCTCGTCGGCAAGACGTGCGAAGTCGGCGGACAGGATCGACGGGGCGATCATGGGAGCGCGGTGAGACATGCCGTTCAGCTTATGTGCCGCTTCATGCGTGTTTACGCAGGAGGGCGGTGAACATGGCATCGGTGCCGTGCCGGTGCGGCCACAATTGCACCGCATCGGTATCGCCGAGCCTGTCCACGCCCGGGAACACCACGCGGGCATCCTCGGCGGTCACCGGATGACGCCGCACCGCATCGGACACCACACCCACTGTTTCCGCCAGGTGCGGTGAGCAGGTGCTGTAGACGATGATGCCGCCCGGGCGGGTCAATTCGATGGCACTGGAGAGTAATTCGCGTTGCAACTTGACCAGCGCCGGGATATCGCCCGGTTGACGCCGCCAGCGAGCCTCCGGGCGGCGACGCAACGCACCGAGCCCCGTGCACGGTGCGTCAACCAGTACGCGGTCGAAGGACGCCGGCGGCAGCCCGCTCTCACGCCCATCCGCGGTGAGCACCGTCACCGGTAAGGATTTCGCGGCGGTGGCCACCAACCCGGCACGGTGCGCAGCGATCTCGACGGCGGTGACATGGGCACCGCACTCGGCCGCCAGCGCCCCCAACAACGCCGTCTTGCCACCCGGCCCGGCGCACAGATCGAGCCATCGTTCGTCGGTGCCGTCAAGTGGTGCCAGCGCGGTCGCACGCGCGACCAGCTGGCTGCCTTCGTCTTGTACCTGCGCCAGGCCGTCGCGGAGGGCCTCCACCCGGCCCGGGTTTCCGCCGGCTAGGTACACCGCATAGGGCGAGTAGCGGCCGACGGTGCCGCCCACCTCTTCGGCCAGCGTTTCCGCGTCCATGCGTCCCGGACGTGCGGCGAGGTGAACGAGAGGGCGCTCGTCGTCACTGGCGAGCACGTCGCCGAGCTCAGCGGCCGCCGGGCCCAGCGCATCGGAAAACGCCTGAGCGATCCACCGCGGGTGGGCGGTCGCGAAGGCGAGCCGGCCGATCCTGTCGGATTCCGGCGGGGCCAACTCCTGCACCCATTCTTGCTCACTGCGACGAGAGATGGTGCGCAGTACCGCGTTCACGAAACCGGCTCTGCCCTGGTCGAATTCAACGGCCACGGCATCCACGGTGGTGGACAGTGCCGCATGGGGTTCCACGCGGGTGCGTAGCAGCTGATAGGCACCCAGCCGCAGCGGATCGAGCAGCCCCTCGTCCACCTGGTCGATGGAGCGTCCCGCGGCCGATGCGATCACCGCATCGAGAAGGCCACGGGCCCTCGATGTTCCATAAGTGAGCTCGGTGGCGAAGGCGGCGTCACGCCCGGATATGCCCCGCTCGCGCAGCAACGCGGGCAGCGCCAGATTGGCGTACGCGTCGTGACGCGATACCGCGCGCAGCACATCGAGCGCTGCCTGGCGTGCCTGATCGAGCTTGGGGCGCGTGCGCTCGGGCGGACGCGCATCCTGGTTCGGCCGGCGTCGCGGCGGTCGTGTGCTCACAGTGCGCGAACCTCCGCATCCAGTCTGGCGCCGCGCGCCCAGTCGACAGCGTTCATCAGCTTCTTCCCTTGGGGTTGCACCTCGTTGAGTGCGATCGCGGTAGTGCCGGTGCCCACCAGCACGTCACGCTTGCGCACAGCGACGGCTCCGGGTGGCAGTTGTTCGGCTTGCTCATCGACATCCACCCGCACCGGCCCCACCTTGACCCGTGTCTCACCGATGGTTGTCCAGGCACCGGGTTCGGGAGTCATGGCGCGCACATGGCGATCGATCGCACGGGCCGGAAGCTCCCACCGGATACGCGCGTGCTCCACGGTGATCTTCGGCGCCGTGCTCACTCCGTCGGCCACCTGCGGAATGGCCACCAATGCCCCGTCCTCGATCCCGTCCATTGTCGATTCCAGAAGACCCGCACCGGATTCGGCGAGCCTGCCCAGCAAGGCACCGGCAGTATCTGCCGCGGTGATCCGCTCGGTGACCACGCCATAGACGGGTCCGCTGTCCAACGCGGGCTCGATAAGAAACGTGGTGGCACCGGTTATCTCATCGCCGGCCGCGATGGATGCCTGCACGGGCGCGGCGCCCCGCCAGGCGGGCAACAGTGAGAAATGCAGATTCACCCAGCCATGCGTGGGCACGGCGAGCAGCTCTGGTTTCAGCAGGGCGCCGTAGGCCACCACCGCGCAGCAGTCCGGAGCGAGCTCGGTGAGCTCACTGACGAATTCGGGGTCGTTCGGGCGCGATGGGGCGAGCACGGTTACCCCGTGCTCGCGGGCCAGCTCGGCCACCGGTGACGCGGCCGAGGCTCGTCCCCTGCCGGCGCGGGCGTCGGGCCGGGTCAGTACCGCAACCACCTCATGGCGGGAGGCCAACAGCCTTCGCAGAGACGGCAACGCCGGGGCCGGAGTACCGGCGAACACTATGCGCACCGCGTCAGTCTAGGAAGGATGCACCGTCCACATCGAATCCCCGGTGGCCGGACAGAGTCCGGGCCGGCCATCGGCGTTCGCCGAGGATCGCGATCCCAAGTCTGGATACATCCGATACCATAATCGCGATGGCTACCAGAGGACGAGGCCGGCCGAGTGGCGCGCCCTACGATCGCAAGTTGCGAACAGAGGACCTGCTCGATGCCGCGGAGCGCGCGATTCGCAACAGCGGGGGCTCCGTGTCCATTGCCGAGGTCGCCAGGGAGGCGGGATTCGCCAGATCCGCCTGCTATGCGATCTTTCCCACCAAGGCAGACCTGCTGCGCGCGTTGAGCCGCCGCCATGCCGATCGGCTGATCGCCGGGTCGTGGCGAGACAGCATGGTCGGCGATATACGCGATCAAACCCGGGCATTTTCGGACATCGTCATCGACTGGATCATCGCGGAACCGGAGCTGTACGTCGCGCTCGATCGCGACCTCACTGCCCAGGAGAGGCTCGACCACGGGGTCTTCGACCTGATCGCGCAGGTGACCGAAGAGCATTTGCAGGCCGAGTTCCCCGGCGCGCACATGCGGCAGCTGGCGCCCATCTGGTCACGGCTCGCGGTCGGCGGGGTGCTCATGACCATCAACTGGTGGACCAACACGAGTGATATGACCCGTGAGGAGCTCCTCGGCTACATCGTCGATACGTTCGCCCACGGTATCGGTGGTAGCCCCGCGCTCACCGTCGCTAACGCCTGACGTTCGCCGGATCAGCCTACGTGGAGCGGATCGATCTGGACTCTGACGGGCTCGGCGTCGCGTCGGGCACTTAGCGTTGCCACTCCCCGGCGCAAAGCCGCGGCCATCTCAAGTCCGGCGGTGCGTTCGACCCGAATGAGCATGCGCACCACCTCGACGCCGTCGGATATCCCGGCCGGGCGGCGCGCCCCCACCGGTAGCTCCACGGGTCCCAGCAGCTCGGCACCCTCGGGAAGATCGGCAGTGTCGATGAGAGTCGCCACCGCCGGTGCGGGCCCGTCGATGGCCGCGATATGGACCTGTGGCGGCAATCCGACCTCCGCACGGGCTGCCAGTTCCGCGGCGGCATGCCCCACCGGATCCCACCGGATCAGTGCCTGCACTGTCGGCAGGGTCGAGTCCGCGACGACAACGACGGTTCCGCCTTCATCGCCTCCGCGCACCAGCGCGGCAGCAGCCATCCACTTGCGCAAGGTGTCTTCCGCGGCACGCAGGTCCTGACGGCCGAGCAAGGCCCACGCATCCAGGAGCAGTGCCGCGCCATACCCGTTGGGTGTCAGGGGTTCTGCCCCTGGCGTGCACACCACCAGGCTCGGCGGCCCGGTGACCGTGGTGTGCACCTCGCCGCCGCCGGATGTCACCACCGGAACTCCCGGCAATGCCCTGCCCAGCTCCTCGGCGGTCCTGCGCGCGCCCACCACCACGGCGCGTACCGCACCCGAACCGCAGCGGGTACAGCGCAGATCGGCATCGACACGTCCGCACCAGCGACAACTGGGGCTCGAGGTATCACTTGGTCCCTCCAGCGCCAGCGGGCCGGTGCAGTGACGACACCGCGCGACGGTCCGGCAGCGGGTGCAGGCCAGCGCCGGAACGTACCCACGGCGCGGCACCTGCACGAGCACCGAATGCCCACGCTTCAACGCATCCCGCGCCGCGGCCAGCGCCACCATGGGAAGCCGGGCCGAGCGTGCCGCCGGATCGCGTTCCTGCGCATACCCGCTGTCGTCGAGGGCACTGATTCGCGCGGAGGTCTTGCGCACCACCGCACGGGCGGCGACCAGATCATGCGCCCAGCCGCTCTCCACAAGTGCCTGAGACTCGGCGGTGCGCGCATATCCACCGATCACCGCTGCGCACCGCAGCTGGTGCGCCCGCAGCATCGCCACCTCACGAGCGTGCGGATAGGGAGAGCGGGGCTCGGCGAGGTTGTCATCGCCGTCGTCCCACACCATCACCAGCCCCAGATCGGACACCGGTGCGAACACCGCGGCCCGGGTGCCGATCACCACCGTCGCGTCTCCGCGCAGAATCGCCAGCCAGCGCCGATACCGCTCGGCGGGCCCGAGTTCAGCCGAAAGCGCGATAACGCGTTGCGTACCTACATGTTTCACACATTCAGCGGCCAACGCGTCGATATCACGCTGATCCGGGACGATCGCGAGTACTCCCCTGCCGGTACTCACCGTGGCCACCGCGGCCTCGGCGAGCCGGGTGCACCAGGCCTCGCCGGGCAGCGCCTGCCACACCGCACGCGCGGCGCGGCCCTGCGAGAGTGCCTCGAGAAATCGCTCGCCACGTTGATAGCGGCCCCAACCCGAGCCATCGAGCGCCGCCGCCACGAACTCATCGGCCGTTGCCGCGCGGATTTCCTTCTCGACGCGCGCGTGACGAGGCGGCAGCGCCAGGCGCAGCACGTCGGCGCGGGTACCCGCGTATCGTGCCGCCACCGCGTCGACGAGCCTGCGCACGTCCGGAGTCAGCACCCGTGTGGGCGATACGACGCGATCCAGCCACCCGAGCTTGCCCGGGTGATCGGTTTCCGAGCGGCGTTCGAGCACTATCGCGTCCACCAGCCGACCGTGGAATCGCACCCGCACCCGCACTCCGGGCTGGGCGTCGTCGGATTGCTCTGCCGACACCAGGTAGTCGAACTCACGATCCAGGTGAGGCACGGTGAGCAGCGGCAGTACCCGAGCAACCGGCTCGTGCTCGGCCACCACCCGCGTCGCAGTCACCTGGTGGTTCTAGCAGACGCCCCCGACTCGCAGGTCAGCACCCGATACAGTGACGACATGACCGCCACCGAAACCGGCATCGACCCGATCATTCTCAAGATCCTGGAAGCTGTTCCGATTCAGCTCGTTTCGCCAGATGGGCCGCAGGCTTCCCGGGACGCCTACCGGGCAATCGCCACAGCGCGCCCACCGTGGATCGAGGTCGCCAAGGTGCAGGACCGCACCATCCCCGGCCCTGCCGGGGAAATACCGGTGCGGATCTATTCCCCGTCCGCGGACGGGGTACACCCGGTGTTCGTGCTGATCCACGGGGGCGGCTGGGTAATCGGCGACCTGGACACTCACGATGCGGTGGGCCGTGCGGCGGCGGTGCAGGCCGACGCCGTGGTGGTGTCGGTGGACTATCGACTGGCGCCGGAGCATCCCTATCCTGCCGCGGTCGAAGACTGCTGGGCCGCGTTGCAATGGGTGCACGAACATGCCGCCGAGATAGGTGGTGACCCGGACCGCCTTGCCGTCGGCGGCGATTCCGCCGGCGGAAACCTCTCCGCGGTACTGGCTCAGCTGGCCCGCGATAACGACATTCCGCTGGCCTTCCAGCTGCTGTGGTACCCGGCCACCACCTTCGACGTGACGCTGCCGTCGATGATCGAGAACGCCGAGGCACCCGTCCTTGACGTCAAGGCCGTCGCCGGGCTGAGCAAGTGGTACCTCGGGGACACCAATCCCGCCACCGCCGGCCCGACGCTGGTCCCGGCCCGCGCAGAGAGCTTCGAGGGGCTGGCCCCGGCGTTTATCGGGACCGCCCAGTTCGATCCGCTGCGCGACGACGGCGCCAAGTACGCCGAGCTGCTCAGCGGCGCCGGCGTGCCGGTCGAGCTGCACAACGCCCCCACGCTGATCCACGGCTACCTGGGTTACGCCGACATCGTGCCTGCCGCCACCGAGGAGCGGGACCGCTCACTGGCCGCTCTCAGGGCTGCGCTGCACGGCTAGCCCGGCACGAGTCGAGCTCAGCACGTACATCAGGACACCTCCCAACAGGGCCCCGGCCGGCCACGACAGCGCGGTCAGGCTCTGTGACGAGGGCACGAGCGCCAGAGCCACCGCTGCCGCGCCCGAAACACCCAGCGCGATCAATGCCGCGGGGTTGAACCCGCGGGTGTAGTAGTAGCTGCCCTCGGCAGACTCGGAGTACAGGTCGGCCGTGTCGGTGCGCTGGCGACGCAGCAGGTAGTAGTCCACGACGAGGATCCCGAACACCGGCCCCATCAGCGCGCCCACCCCGCCGAGGAAGTACACGATGGCGGCCTCGTTCCCCCAGATGTTCCAGGGAAGCACCACGACCGATAGGACCGCGGTGATGATGCCCCCGGTGCGAAACGAGATGTACTTCGGTGCGACATTGGAGATGTCGTAAGAGGGTGAGACGAAGTTGAGCACCACATTGATGCCCACGGTGGCGATGGCAAAGAGAACCGCCGCAACGATCACGATGGCATCCGAATCGATATCGGCGACCAGCTCCACCGGATCGGTCATCACACTGCCGTATTTCTTCAGCGCGGCAAGCGAAATGACGATCGAGATCACCACAAACGCGGTCTCGTTGAGCGGGATGCCCAGCGCGTTCCCGCGCAGGATCGCCCCGCGGCTGGGTGCGAACCGGGCGAAGTCCGCGTAGTTGACCAAGGGACCGGCCATGAAGGCGACCATCAAGAATGCGACTCCGGCGAAGGCCAGCACCGTGGCCCCCGGTGTTAGCGGCGCGCCGATACGGGCACCGAAGTCGATGCTCCAGTCCACCCTGACCAGCATCCATATCGCCAGGGCGATCATCCCGATCCACACAACCGGGCCGGCCACATCGGAGGCCTTGCGGACAATCTCCATGCCGTAATTGAGGATCAGCAGCTGCACGGTCCACAGCGTCAGGAAGGCGGCCCACCCCAAGGCGTGCAGGCCCAAGAACGTCGGTTCGGTCCACGTCCGCAGCCCGGGGTCCAACCGCAAGAGCAGCACGATGACCGCCGTGGACGCCAGATAAGTCTGGATTCCGTACCAGAAGATCGCGACCAGCCCGCGCAACAGAGCCGGGACATTGGCACCGAAGACACCGAAGGTGGCGCGCGCGAACACCGGGAACGGCACCCCCACCCGTTGGCCGGCGATCCCGATCAGGTTGCTCCCGAGCCAGAGCACCAACACCCCGGCGAAAAGCGCCAGCATGGTCTGCCAGCCCGTCAGCCCCAGCGCCAACATGCCCACGGCAAAGCCGTAGCTGCCCAGGCTGTGCGCCGAGGTCATCCACAGACAGAAGATGTCCCAGGTGCGCCAGGTCGCCTGCGCCGCGGTGGTGGGAGCCAGGTCCTCGTTACTCAACCGGCTCGCGGCCGCTACCGGCGCAAGCTCCCCCTCTGCCGTTGCCATCAGCTCTTCGCCGTGATGTGTTGTGAGAGTGCGGGAATGACCGTCTCCCCGTACACCCGCAGGGTCTCCTCCTTGTTGTCGTGCTGCAGGTATCCTGCGAACTGGTCTACCCCGAGCGCCTTGAGCTCCAACAACTTTGCGATGTGATCCGCCGCGGTGCCGAGCACACAGAAGCGCTCTACGATGTCGTCGCCCACAAACTCCGCATGGGTGTTCCCCGCCCGACCGTGTTGGTTGTAGTCGTATCCTTCACGTCCGGCGATGTAGTCGGTAAGCGACTGCGGTACGTGACCATGAGAGCCGTACCTGGTCACGATGTCGGCCACGTGATTGCCCACCATTCCACCGAACCATCGGCATTGGTCGCGCATATGTGTCCAGTCCGATCCCACATACATGGGTGCGGCCACACAGATCCGCACATCCGCCGGATCACGTCCGGCCGCCACGGCGGCATCCCGCACCGCTGCGATCATCCACCGCGCGATGTCGATATCGGCGAGCTGCAGAATGAACCCGTCCGCCACTTCACCGGCCAGGGCGAGCGCCTTGGGACCGTACGCCGCGACCCATACCTCGAGCGCCGAACCGCGGCTCCATGGGAATTGCATGGTGGCACCGTGGTATTCGACGGACCGCGAATTCGCGAGCTCCCTGATGACGTGGACAGATTCTCGCAGCGTGGCCAGGGTTGTGGGCGCGCCGCCGGTCACCCGGACCGCCGAATCGCCCCGCCCAATGCCGCAGATGGTGCGGTTGCCGTACATGTCGTTCAGGGTGGCGTACAGCGATGCGGTAACGGTCCAGTCCCGCGTCGCCGGATTGGTAACCATGGGCCCCACGACAATCCGCCTCGTCTCATGCAAGATCTGGCTGTAGAGCACATAGGGCTCCTGCCACAGCAGGTGTGAATCGAAGGTCCACAGATGGCTGAAGCCATGCGCCTCCGCAAGTTTCGCCAGCTGCACGGTTCGCGCAGCCGGCGGATCACATTGCAGGACAACTCCGAAATCCATCGCAGGCCCTCTCTATCAACCAGCCTCAGATGAGGTATTGACACAGGTCGCGGCGCAGGAATGCACCGTCACCCTTGCTGCCCAGATACTCGTCGCCGTCGACGATCACCTTCCCGCGGGAGAGCACGGTGTCGACGTGTCCGTCGATCTCGTAGCCCTCCCATGCCGAGTGGTCCATGTTCATGTGGTGGGTCTTTCCCAACCCGATCGAGGTGTGCCCATGGGGGTCGTAGACGACGATGTCCGCATCGGCACCCGGTGCGATCACCCCCTTGCGCCCGTAGAGCCCGAACATCCGGGCCGGGGTTGTCGAGGTGATCTCCACCCACCGCTCCACGGTGATCCGGCCGTCCACGACTCCTTGGTACAGCAGATCCATCCGGTGCTCGATCGAGCCGATCCCGTTGGGGATCTTCGAGAAATCCCCGAAGCCCATGTCCTTCTGCCCCTTCATGCAGAAGGGGCAATGGTCGGTCGACACCATCTGTATATCGTTGGTGCGCAGCGCGCGCCACATCTCATCCTGGTGGTGTTCATGCTTGGACCGCAGCGGTGTCGAGCAGACCCACTTGGCTCCCTCGAAGCCTGGCGCACCCAGATTGTCCTCGAGGGACAGGTACAAGTACTGCGGGCAGGTCTCCCCGTATACGTTCTGGCCCGCGTCACGCGCGGCGGCCAACTGGGCGACGGCCTGTTTCGCCGAGACGTGCACGACGTACAGCGGCGCCCCCGTCAGGTTGGACAGCATGATGGCGCGGTGCGTTGCCTCCTCCTCGAGCTGCCAAGCCCGCGCGACCCCGTGGTAGTACGGATCCGTCTTGCCCGCCGCGAGTAGCTGAGCCACTAAAACATCTATGGCAGGACCATTTTCGGCATGCATCATGGTCATCAGCCCCGTGTCGGCACCCACCTGCATGGCGCGCAATATCTGCGCGTCGTTGCTGTAGAAGACGCCCGGGTACGCCATGAACATTTTGTAACTCGTGATGCCCTCATCGGCCAGGCTGCGCAGCGCCGTCAGCGAGGCATCGTTGACGTCACCCACAATCTGGTGAAAGGAGTAGTCCACCGCGCACCGGCCCGCCGCCATCTCGTGCCAGGTCTGAAGCGAATCTTGCAGCTGCTCACCGTATTTCTGTACGGCGAAGTCGATGATGGTGGTGGTTCCGCCCCAGGCCGCGGCCCGCGTCCCGGTCTCGAAGTCATCCGATGCCGTGGTGCCACCGAAGGGCATCGACATATGGGTGTGTGCGTCGATCCCACCCGGGATGACGTACTTGCCGGCCGCCTCGATCACGGTGTCGACCGCACGAGCCAGATCCACCCCCAGCAGCGTGCTGCCGGGTTGCAGGACGCCCACGATCTTTTCGCCGTCGATCAGGACATCCGCGTCGCCGCGGCCGGTCGCCGCCACCACGGTGCCGCCTCGGATCAAAGTCGTTGTCATCGACAACCTCCTAGGGAGCGACGATCGGGCCGTAGGTCTCGGGCCTGCGATCCCGATAGAACTGCCAGTCGCCCCGCACCTCACGGACCACCGACAGATCCAGATCCCGTATCACGATCTCTTCGGAACTCTCGGAGGCGATCTCGCCGACGTAGTTGCCGCGCGGATCGACGAAGTAGGAACTGCCGTAGAACGTGACGGCCTGATCCCCGAATTCGCCGTTCTCGGTTCCTATTCGGTTGTTGGCACCGACGAAGTACTGGTTCGCCGCCGCCGCCGCAGGCTGCTCCAGCTCCCAAAGCCTGTTGGACAGACCGGGTTTGGTGGCCGACGGGTTGAAAACCAGCTCTGCTCCCGCGAGCCCGTAGTTGCGCCATCCTTCCGGGAAATGCCGGTCGTAACAGATATAGACGCCGATCTTCCCGACCGCGGTATCGAACACCGGATACCCGAGGTTCCCTGGCCGAAAGTAGAACTTCTCCCAAAATCGGTCGAGGTGCGGAATGTGATGCTTGCGGTATTTACCAAGGTAGGCGCCGTCGGCGTCCACCACCGCCGCGGTGTTGTAGAGGACACCCGGCCGCTCCTCCTCATATACCGGTAGCACCATGACCATGCGGTGTTTTCTGGCGAGCGCCGCGAACCGCTCGGTAACCGGTCCGGGCACCGACTCGGCGTATTCGTAGTACTTCTTGTCCTGCACAATGCCGAAGTAGGGACCGTAGAAGAGCTCCTGGAAGCAGATCACCTGGGCACCCCGGGACGCCGCCTCGGCGACAAAGCGCTCATGCTTGGCGAGCATGGATTCCTTGTCGCCAGTCCAAGTCGCTTGCGTCAGTGCGGCTCTGATCACCGATGAGCCGCTCGCGCGAAGAGCATCAGACACCGTCATTGGCAGACTCTATGCGCACCTAGCCCGGCGCGCGCGTCAATCCGCACAACACCGGCGCAGACCCCCAGCGGTTGGCCACTTCTCCCGGGGCCCGATGCGCGCGTGGTAGAACACGTTACAGTTCTGCGTTTCACATCCGGGCGACGCCGCCCGCTCACCGAGGGAATCTCCATGCACTGGTACACCGGCGACACCGTTTACGACACCGTGCTGACGGCGGCCTTCGGCTTCGCGGCATTCGTGATCATCGGAGGCTTCTTCGCCCAGAGTTCCTATGGGCGCTTCTCGACAACAAAACTCGGGCTCAACCTGAACCCGAAACTCGGTTGGTGGCTGATGGAGATTCCGGCGACCGCGGTGTTTCTCATCTGCTACCTGACCGGACCGGCCCGCTTCGAGCCGACGTCACTGGTTCTTGCCGGGATATGGATGCTGCACTACGCCAACCGCGGTTGGTACTTCCCTCTTGCCATCCGCCAGGTGCCTGGCAAGCGCAGCACGTTCAACGTCTCGGTTGTCGTCATGGGCATGCTCGTGACGTCGATGCATGGGTACCTCAACGGAACACTCTTCAGCCACGACTTCTTCGGTCAATACGACAGCGCCTGGCTGGGGGACCCGCGATTCCTGGTGGGCCTGGCGGTCTACCTGTGCGGATTCGCGCTGCTGCTCAGCTCCGAGTCGATCGTGCGGAACCTGCGTGACAAGAACCTCGGCGGCGGGGCATCTGGTCTTCGCGCAAGCGGCTCAGCCGAGTACCGCATCCCGTTCGGCGGCGGGTTCCGGTTAGTCACCAGCCCCGCGTATCTGGGCGAGCTGATCGCCTGGTCCGGGTTCGCCCTACTCACCTGGGCGTTGCCCGGCGTCGTCATCCTGCTGATCACCGCCGGCAATCTGATCCCCCGCGCACTGGCCACCCACCGCTGGTATCAGGAGAAGTTCACCGACTACCCAAACGACCGGAAAGCCCTGATTCCCTACCTGCTCTGAGCACCGGTACGACAAAAACGCCGAGTGCGAGCAGTTCAGCTCACACTCGGCGTTTCTTATGGGGAAAGCTAGATTGCGGCTTTGAGCGCGTCGACCCGGTCGGTTCGCTCCCACGGCAGGTCCACGTCCGTACGGCCGAAGTGGCCGTACGCGGCGGTCTGCGCGTAGATCGGCCGCAGCAGATCCAGATCGCGGATGATCGCGCCCGGGCGCAGATCGAACACCTCGTTGATGGCCTTCTCGATCTTGACCTGGTCGACCGTGTTCGTGCCGAAGGTGTCGATGAACAGGCCCACCGGAGCGGCCTTGCCGATCGCGTAGGCGACCTGCACCTCAACCCGGTCCGCCAGCCCTGCGGCCACCACGTTCTTGGCCACCCAGCGCATCGCGTACGCGGCCGAACGGTCCACTTTGGACGGATCCTTGCCGGAGAACGCGCCGCCGCCGTGCCGGGCCCAGCCGCCGTAGGTGTCGACGATGATCTTGCGGCCGGTCAGGCCGGCGTCACCCATCGGACCACCGAGCACGAACTTTCCGGTCGGATTCACCAGCAGCCGGTAGTCGGAAATGTCCAGCGATTCCTGATCGAGCTCGTCCAGGACCGTGTTGACGACCTTCTCGCGGATATCCGGGGTCAGCAGGTTGTCCAGGTCGATATCGGCGGCGTGCTGGGTGGAGAGAACCACCGTGTCCAGCCGCACGGCCTTGTAGCCGTCGTATTCGATGGTGACCTGAGTCTTGCCGTCAGGGCGCAGGTACGGCAGCAGGCCTTCCTTGCGGACCTCGGTCAGCCGGCGCGCGAGGCGGTGCGCCAGCGCGATGGGCAGCGGCATCAGTTCGGGGGTGTCATTGATGGCGTACCCGAACATCAGACCCTGGTCCCCGGCGCCCTGGGCGTCCAGCGGGTCGGCGGCACCCTCGACACGGGCCTCGTGGGCAGTGTCGACGCCCTGGGCGATATCGGGCGACTGGGCGCCGATGGCGATGTTCACACCGCAGGAGTGCCCGTCGAAGCCCTTGGATGACGAGTCGTAGCCGATCTCCAGAACGCGATCACGCACGATCTTGGGGATGTCGGCGTACGCGGAGGTGGTCACTTCACCGGCGACGTGAACCTGACCGGTGGTCACCAACGTCTCCACCGCAACCCGGGACTTGGGGTCCTGTGCGAGCAGCGCGTCGAGGATCGAATCGCTGATGGCATCACAGATCTTGTCCGGATGCCCCTCAGTCACCGATTCACTGGTGAAAAGCCGTCCCGCTGAGCTCACAGCGCAGCCCCTTTCAGATCGTTACGTGTCCTAAACATTATGGCCGACGACATCAGATCGGGGCCATGCCCGGTTGTCAGGTTCTCTGACAAAGCCCGGCGACGGCATCCACAATACGGCTTGCCATCAGAACTTTGGTGCCGTGTTCCAGGACAACTTCGGTGACCTCGCCGCCGCTTTGGACGGAAAGTAGCCAACCATCGTTGCTATCCACTTCGAACGCTCGTCCATCACCAACAGCGTTGACTACCAACAGATCACAGCCCTTGCGCTTAAGCTTGGCGCGGGCGTGGTGGAGCACATCGCCGTTGGCGTCACCGGTTTCGGCGGCGAATCCGACGATGGCCCGCATCTTGGGCAGCTGCCCGTCGGTGCGTGCGCGGACCACACCGGCCAGCACGTCAGCGTTGCGCAGCAATTCGATGGGCGCATCGACGGGATTCGCACCGTCGGCACCGTGGCTCTTTTTGATCTTGCTGGTCGCAACGTGGGCGGGACGGAAATCGGCCACCGCGGCGGCCATGATCAACGCTTCGGCCACGGGAGCGTGTTTGGTCACCGCATCCTGCAGTTGCGCGGCGGAGCTGATGTGCACCACCTCGACACCGGCCGGATCCGGCAGCCCGATGGTATGCGCCGCGATGAGTGTGACCTCGGCTCCGCGTTGGGCAGCGACCCGGGCTATCGCGTATCCCTGCTTACCCGAACTGCGGTTCCCGATGAAGCGCACGGGATCCAGGGGCTCGCGGGTGCCACCGGCGGTGACCAGGACGCGTACACCGGCCAGATCGTGCGGCAGCGCGTCGGCCCGCGCCAGCAGCAGTTGCGCCAGGGTGGTGATTTCTTCGGCCTCAGGAAGGCGGCCGGGACCGGTGTCGGCACCGGTGAGCCGTCCCGATGCCGGCTCTAGGACCACCGCGCCACGCTCACGCAGTGTCGACACGTTGTGCTGGGTGGCGGCGTGCAGCCACATCTCGGTGTGCATCGCCGGGGCGAAGAGCACCGGACAACGCGCGGTCAGCAGGGTCGCGGTCAGCAGATCGTCGGCGCGACCCGTGGCCGCACGGGCCAGGAGATCCGCGGTGGCAGGCGCGACCACGACGAGGTCGGCGTCCTGCCCGAGCCGCACATGGGGGACCTCCGGAACGTCATCGAACACCCCGGTTCGGGCCGGCTCCCCCGAGAGCGCCTCAAAGGTCGCAGCACCCACGAACTGTAGGGCCGACTCGGTGGGAATGACCCGGACGCTGTGTCCGGCCTCCGCGAGCTGGCGTACCACGGTGCAGGCCTTGTAGGCGGCAATTCCCCCGCCCACTCCGACGATGATCCGCTTACGGTCGGCCATGACCGGCGTCCTGGCTTCTACTCGCCTTCGGTGTGCTCAAGCAGGTCGCCGTGGATCTCGCGCAGCGCGATCGACAGCGGCTTCTCCTGCAGACCCGGCTCGACCAGCGGCCCCACGTACTCGAGGATGCCGTCGCCCAGCTGGTTGTAGTAGTCGTTGATCTGGCGGGCACGCTTGGCTGCGTAGATCACGAGCGCGTACTTGCTCGAGGCCCGCGCCAGCAGCTCGTCGATCGGCGGGTTGGTGATACCCAGCGGCGTGTCGAGAGCGGCGTCGTAGCTTTCGGTGCCCGGTTCGACGATGACGTCGGTCTGGGAGGTGCTCACTAAGAAATCTCCTGGATAGGTAGATGGCGCTGAGTATGGCTGGCGCGGTGTTCGCAGTGTCTGTTGATGCGCTGCCGGTTAACGTCCGACCAATAACGATACCAACTGTGCGCAGGCATTTTCCAACTGGTCATTGACGACGACGACATCAAAGTCACTTTGAGCCGCCATTTCGACCTCGGCAGTTTCCAATCGCCGGGCGATCACGGCCTCCGATTCGGTGCCTCGGCCGGTAAGCCGCTGCACCAGCGCGTCCCAGCTCGGCGGGGACAGGAAGACCGCCAGAGCCTGCGGAAGTGCCGCCTTGATGGCACGGGCGCCGGCCAGGTCCACCTCGATGAGGGTCGGACGACCGGCTTCCATCGCCTCGCGGACGGGCGCGGCAGGGGTTCCCGAACGCTGCAATCCACCGTGGATATCGGCCCATTCCAGCAGCGCACCGGTGTCGATCAGCCGTTGGAACTCCTCGGCGGTGACGAAGTGGTAGTCCACGCCATCCACCTCACCGGGCCTCGGGGCCCTGGTCGTGGCGGAGACGCTGAAGAAAAGGCCATCCACGTCCTCGCGTAGGCGACGCACCACGGTGGACTTACCGACGGCTGAGGGGCCGGATAGGACTACTACCCGGCCCCTCATCGAAGCTGTCATCTGGAGAAGATCAGGAGAAGTCGAACCGCTCCAGCAGCGCCTTGCGCTGACGGTCACCGAGACCACGCAAACGGCGTGTCGGGGCGATCTCCAGCTCGGTCATGATCTCCTGCGCCTTAACCTTGCCGACCTTGGGCAGGGCTTCCAGCAGTGCGGAAACCTTCATCTTGCCCAGGACCTCATCGGTCTCGGCATCCTTGAGCACCTGCTTGAGATTGGTGCCGCCTTTCTTGAGCTTCTCCTTGAGCTCGGCCCGGGCGCGGCGGGCGGCAGCCGCCTTCGCCAACGCGGCGGCACGCTGCTCGTCAGTCAACTGTGGAAGGGCCACGATTCCTCCGTCTCATACGAAAACTCGTCGGTTTTTCTGATCGGCTGGAAAACAACCAGCCAGCGACAGCGACCGTACCCACGCCAACCGACATATGTGAACCCCACCCCCCTCTTCGCGGTGAAAATGGCCTGCTAGAGGGGCCGCGGGCGATCCTGCCGAGCAACCATCGCGCTCACCCGTTCTCACCCGGCATTTCTGCAGGTCGCGATTGAATAGCATTGTTGTGCAATGCGTTTCACTCAGAGTTGACAACACCGCCGATTCTTGTACCTGAACCGGAGACAAGCAAACCGCGATTGCCATGAGGGCAAACTGAAAATCTTGTGTGAATCTCGTGTTGCGCGTGTCGCGACCCATCAACGTCCAGTTGATAGAGGCGCAGGTCGGGGCGCCAACGACCAGGCACCCCGTGAAGTTGCTTAGCAAGGCACAGCAGTTGCTGGGTAGGGTGCGCCCTATGGGTGACTTCATGCACCCATCACGTGAGCGTGATCGGGTATTGGATGCCGTGAGGCTCGTGTCACTGGCCACCGTCGTGGCCTACCACGTCCTCGCGGGTAGCCCCACCCTCGTCAAGGGCAAACCGGCTATGTCAGCGAATTACCACGTGCACTGGCTATTTTGGCTGATCCCGCTGATGCCCCTGTTTTTCTTCGCGGGCGCCGCAGCAAATCTTCACTCCTGGGAGTCCGGTAAGTCATGGGGTGAATTTCTGATGAGCCGCACGACGCGACTCTTCCGACCGGTGTTCTATTTCCTCGCATTCGTCGCGCTGGTGACCACCTTGCTGCGCGTCACCATGGGCAACTCCAGACAACTCCTGTATCTCGAGATGCGTCATATCGAGCTGCTCTGGTACGTCGGGGCCTACCTGCTGACGCTGGCATTCATGCCCTGGCTGGCCCGCATCCGCACGGGGCGCCGACTCGCCTGGTTCATCGCGACAATGTGCCTGCTCACAGCCCTGATCGATACCGTCAGCGTCGTCACCGACACCTGGGTGATGACGGGCTGGATCAACATGATCTTCGTGTGGCTCGTCCCCGCCGCGCTGGGCATCGCGTATCAGCGCGGGCTCATCCCCCGCCTGCCGGCGTTGGCAGCCGCGGCCGTCGCACTAGGCGCCACCGTGGCACTGGCCATCCTCGGGCCCTATCCCACGGGGCTCATCGCCAACATGCCGCCGACCTTGCTCCTCGCGACGAGCGCAATCGTGGAATGCCTGGTAGTCATCGCGCTCGCACCGGCCATCAATCACTTGCTCCAGGGGGCACGCACCTGGAGATTCCTCGAGCTGTGCAACAGCGGCAGCATGACGATCTACCTGTGGCACTGGGTGGTCACGTTCCTGTTGTCCTACGGGGTCTACCTGGCCCTCCATATCGGGTTGGTGAGCCCGCGCGATGCCTGGTACTGGCCGGGAAACGTGCTGCGACTGGCGATCGTGTGCGCCATCGTGGCCGTCTTCTTCGTCCCCCTCAGGGCCACGGAACGCCGCGCGCTGCCGTGGTGGGACCGCCCCATCCCGTCGATGGGCAAGGGGCGCGATATCGCGGTCGGCGTCCTGGTGCTGATCGGCGCGATACTGACGCTCGTCTATACCCGGATCTACGTCATCAATCCCGGCTGGGGCGGGTTCACACCCATCGGACGGTGGGTGGTGGTGGCCTCACTGATACCACTGGCCGCCGCGCGCGTTCTCTGCCGAAAGCCGTTGCCCGGCAGAGTGAATAGCTCAGATGATGAGCTTCCGCTTGTTCAGTCGACAAGCAGATAGGCGACGCTGTCACGCAGCCTCGACACGGCCGCACGCAGCGCCGCGACGTCAGGTCCCTCGCGCAGCACTTCGCGCGAGACCGCGGGCAGCAGCAGCGATCCCGGAGCTCCACCCAATCCACGCAGATCCTCGGGCCTACCCCCCTGGGCACCGAGACCCGGAACAAGCACGGGGCCGCCGATCGACGACAGATCCGGCGGATCGGTGACGGTCACCCCGACCACCACACCGACGGATCCCGGACCGGCCTCCTGCGCGTTCAGCGCTGCCACCTGGTCCACCATCGCCTGCGCGACGGTCACCTCTGCCGTGCGTGCCCGCTGCACCGGAGGGGCTTCCGGATTGGAGGTCGCAGCGAGGACGAAGACGCCACGATCACGCTCACGCGCCAGGTCCAGCAGCGGAGACAACGACCCGAAGCCCAGATACGGCGAGGCGGTCACAGCGTCGGAGCTCAACGGCGAATCACCCAACCAGGCATGCGCATATGCCGCCATGGTCGAACCGATGTCGCCACGCTTGGCGTCGGCCAGCAGCAACACCCCCGCCTCACGCAAACCCGTGATGACTCGTTCGAGAACCGAATACCCTGCAGCACCATAGGTTTCGAAGAACGCGACCTGCGGTTTGACGATCGCCACGTCGGCGAATGCCTCCACGCAGATATCGCTGAACCTGGCCAGGCCCGACGCGTCGGCATCCAGCCCCCAGGCACGCAGCAGCTCCGGATGCGGGTCGATGCCCACACACAGCGGGCCACGGGATGCGGTGGCGGCCCTCAGCCGTGCGCCGAACGTCACCGGGACCAACGCTCTTCGCGCAAGCGGCTCATCTCCGCCCAACACTCTTCGCGCAAGCGGCTCATCTCCGCCCAACGCTCTTCGCGCAAGCAGCTCATCGCAAGCCCGCGTGGAGTTCCTGCAGCGACCGCACGCCGATATCGCCGCGGATACCCGCCTCGATCCCCTGCACCGCGGCCGAGGCGCCCTGCACCGTGGTGATGCACGGGATGTTCATCGACACCGCGGCCGATCGGATCTCGTAACCGTCGACGCGCGGGCCCGAGTTCCCGTACGGAGTGTTGATGACCATCGCGACCTTGCCGGACTTGATGACGTCCACCGCCGACTGCGCCGGACGTCCCTCCCCCGCACTCTCGTAGTGCTTGCGCACCTCTTCGCATGGTATTCCGTTGCGGCGCAGCATCTCTGCCGTGCCTTCCGTCGCCAGCACCTTGAATCCAAGATCCGCCAGTCGCTTCACCGGGAACACCAGGGAGCGCTTGTCGCGGTTGGCCACCGAGACGAAGATCGTGCCCTCCTTGGGCAGCGAACCGTATGCGGCGGTCTGGCTCTTGGCGAAGGCGCTGCCGAAATCGGCGTCGATGCCCATAACCTCACCGGTGGACTTCATCTCGGGTCCCAGCAGGGAATCCACTTGGCTGCCATCGGCCTTGCGGAATCGGTGGAACGGCAGCACGGCTTCCTTGACCGCCACGGGAGCACCGGGTGGCATCGTCGCGCCATCACCGTCGGCGGGCAACAATCCCTCCTCGCGCAGACCGGCGATGGTGGCGCCCAGCATGATCCGCGCACATGCCTTGGCCAGCGGCACCGCCGTGGCCTTGGAGACGAACGGCACCGTACGGCTCGCACGCGGATTTGCCTCCAGGACGTACAGCACATCGTCCTTGAGTGCGTACTGCACATTGAGCAGGCCCACCACACCAATTCCGTGCGCGATGGCCTCGGTGGCGGTGCGCACCTTCTCGACATCGCTGCGGCCCAGGGTGACCGGCGGCAGCGCACACGCCGAGTCACCGGAGTGAATGCCGGCCTCCTCGATATGTTCCATGACGCCGCCGAGGTAGACCTCGGTGCCATCGCACAACGCATCGACGTCGATCTCGATGGCGTCCTCGAGGAAGCGGTCCACCAGCACCGGGTGCTCGGGCGAGAGCTGGGTGGCGCGAGTGATGTAGCCGTGCAGGGTGTCCTCGTCGTAGACGATCTCCATGCCCCGTCCGCCCAGCACGTAGGACGGGCGCACCAGTACCGGGTAGCCGATGTCGGCCGCGATCTGCCTGGCCTGCTCGAACGTCGTCGCGGTGCCGAACCGTGGCGCCGGCAGACCAGCCGACACCAACAGGTCCCCGAACACGCCCCGGTCCTCGGCGCGGTCGATGGCCGCCGGGCTGGTGCCCACCACGGGTACTCCGGCATCGGCCAATCGCTTGGCCAACCCCAACGGGGTCTGTCCGCCGAGCTGCACGATCACCCCGACGACACCCGGTCCACCGCGGCCGGATTCGCTTTCGGCGTGGTAGACCTCGAGTACGTCCTCGAAGGTCAGCGGTTCGAAGTAGAGCCGGTCAGCGGTGTCATAGTCGGTGGACACCGTCTCGGGGTTGCAGTTGACCATGATCGTCTCGAACCCGGCCTCCGACAACGTGGTTGCCGCGTGCACACAGCTGTAGTCGAATTCGATGCCCTGCCCGATGCGGTTCGGGCCCGAGCCCAGGATGAGCACCTTGGCTCGCTCGGTCTGCGGGGCCACTTCCGATTCCGCCGCCGGATCCAACTCGTAGCTCGAGTAGTGATACGGAGTTCTGGCCTCGAACTCGGCGGCGCAGGTGTCGACGGTCTTGTACACCGGCCGGATGCCCATCCGGTGCCGCAACGACCGCACTCCGTCCTCCCCCGCCAGTTCCGGTCGCAGCGCGGCGATCTGACGATCCGAGAGCCCATAGTGCTTGGCGCGGCGCAGCAGTTCCTCGTCGAGGATCGGCGCATCGCGCAGCTCGGCGCCGAGTTGGTGGATCTGCGCTATCTCTTCGACGAACCACGGATCGACGCCGGTGATCTCGGCCACCTGCTCGACGGGGACTCCGGCCGCCAACGCGTGTTCGATGCCGTAGAGGCGCCCCTCACGAGGCACCCGCAGCTCCTGCAGGAACGTGTCCAGATCCTCGATGGGACCCACGTTGTCGGTCCAGAAGCCCGCCGCGGAGGTCTCCAGCGAGCGCATGACCTTCCCGAGTGCCTCGGCGAAGTTCCGCCCCAGCGACATCGCCTCACCCACCGATTTCATGGTGGTGGTCAATGTCGCATCAGCGCCGGGGAACTTCTCGAAGGCGAACCGTGGCGCCTTGACCACCACATAGTCCAGAGTCGGCTCGAAACAGGCCGGGGTCTCCTTGGTGATGTCGTTGACGATCTCGTCGAGGGTGTACCCGATCGCCAGTTTGGCCGCGATCTTGGCGATCGGGAATCCGGTTGCCTTGGAGGCCAACGCACTTGAGCGCGAGACACGCGGATTCATTTCGATGACGATCAGGCGACCGTCGCGCGGGTTGATGGCGAACTGGATGTTGCAGCCACCGGTGTCGACACCGACCTCGCGCAGGATCGCGATACCGAGGTCGCGCATCTTCTGATACTCGCGGTCGGTGAGCGTCATCGCGGGAGCGACCGTCACCGAGTCGCCGGTGTGCACACCCATCGGGTCGACGTTCTCGATCGAGCACACGACCACCACATTGTCGCGGCTGTCGCGCATCAGCTCGAGCTCGAATTCCTTCCAACCGTAGATGGATTCTTCGATCAGCACGTTCGCCGACGGGGACGCCGAGAGCCCCTCCCCCGCGATCCGTTCAACGTCCTCGGGGGTGTACGCCATGCCGGAGCCCAAGCCGCCCATGGTGAACGACGGGCGCACCACTACCGGCAATCCAAGGTCCGAGACAGTGTCGCGGACCTCGTCCATGGTGAAACAGACGCGGGATTTCGCCGACTCGCCACCCACCTTGGCGACGATGTCCTTGAACCGCTGCCGGTCCTCACCACGCTGGATGGCCTCGAAGTTCGCGCCGATGAGCTCGACTCCGTGCCGGTCCAGTGCGCCGTTCTCGTAGAGCGCTACCGCGGTGTTCAACGCGGTCTGACCGCCCAGCGTCGGCAGCAGGGCATCGATCTTGTTGCCCTGCTCTGCCTGTGCGGCAATGACCTTCTCGACAAACTCGGCAGTGATCGGCTCGACATAGGTGTGGTCGGCGTACTCCGGGTCAGTCATGATCGTCGCCGGGTTCGAGTTGACGAGACTGACCTGTAGCCCCTCCGAACGCAGCACGCGACAGGCCTGGGTGCCCGAGTAGTCGAACTCGCAGGCCTGGCCGATCACGATGGGCCCGGAGCCAATGACCAGGATGTGGTTGAGGTCTGTGCGACGTGGCATCAGCGGTTACCCCGATTCTCAAGTGCCGTAACGAACTGATCGAACAGGTACTCGGCGTCATGCGGACCGGCCGCCGCCTCCGGGTGGTACTGGACCGAGAAGGCCGATCCGTCCAGAAGCCGGATCCCTTCCACCGTGCCATCGTTGGCGCAGGTGTGGCTGACCTCGGCGCGACCGAACGGCGTGTCGAACTGCTCGCCTGCTTCACCTTCGAGGGCGAAGCCGTGGTTCTGCGCGGTGATCGCGACTCGACCGGTCGAGTGGTCGATGACCGGGATGTTGATGCCGCGATGTCCGAAGGTCATCTTGTAGGTGGACCGACCCAGTGCCCGGCCCAGCAGCTGATTGCCGAAACAGATGCCGAACAAGGGGATCTTCTGCTCTAGCACCGCACGCGTCACCGCCACCACATGGTCGGCGGTGGCCGGATCGCCCGGCCCGTTGGACAGGAACACACCGTCGGGTGCCAGCCCGAGCAGCTCCTCCGGGCTGATGGACGAGGGCACCACCTGCACGCGGACACCGCGTCGCGTGAAGTTGCGCGGGGTGTTGGTCTTGATGCCCAGGTCCAACGCCGCGACGGTGAACCGATGGGCGCCATCGGGTTCCACGATGTAGGTGTCATCGGTGCTTACTTCGCCGGCCAGATCCGCACCGAGCATGGCGGGTTGGCCGTTGACGCGCGAGAGCAGGAAGTCGGTCGGTGCATCGGCAACGGTCCCGCTGAAGATGCCCGCCTTCATCGACCCGCGAGTGCGCAGGTGACGGACGACGGCGCGGGTGTCGATTCCGGCGATCCCGACGACATGCTGCTTCTTGAGGGCATCGTCGAGGGAACCCGTGGCCCGCCAATTCGATACCCGATTGGAGGGATCGCGCACCGCATACCCGGCAACCCAAATCTTCCCGCCGCGGCTCTCGTCGTCCTCGTCGTTCCACCCGGTGTTGCCGATCTGCGGCGCGGTCGCCACCACGATCTGCCGGTGATAGCTCGGGTCCGTCAGGGTCTCTTGGTAACCCGACATGGCCGTGCAGAACACCGCCTCGCCGAGGGTTTCACCCACCGCACCGAACGGCTTACCGGTGAACACCCGCCCGTCTTCGAGAACGAGCACCGCCTTGTCACTCATGACGCCTGCTTCCATTCCTCGTATTCGCTTCGCGGTCGTGCCAAAAATCCGGTGTCGATCTCGACGCCCGAGGGCAGCCGCCACCGAATCGCGAGAATTCCATTGTGGGTAAGTACCTTGCCCGCCAGCGCCTTTGCCGTGCGGATCTCGGTGATGACATCCGCGGGTATCCAGATGTCTGCGGTTCCGCTGCGCTCCAGCAGGACTCCGCCGGTGTATCGAGTCACGGTGGCGCTCGCCCGGTAGCCCAAGTCGCCCACCGCGATCCGGTCTTGCCAGTCCGGTGCGATGGTACTGCCGACGTAGAGACCCTCCGCGGGTTCGATGACGATGTCGCCGCGCTCGGCGGGCACTACGGGTAGCTCCCCGACGGTGTCGGCCTGGCGCTGCGCGCGTGCGCGCCAGCCGCGCCACATCAGTCGGAAGAGCAGCACGGACAAGGTGAGGGAGGCACCGGCCATGATGAGCGCGCCGACGAAGTCTCCGTGGTTCACAGCGTCACCTTGCCGTCCCGGGCGGTGACCCGCCCACGCAGCAGCGTGGCAGTCACGGTGGCAGGCAACGTCATCGATTCGAATGGGGTGTTGGCCGACTTGCTGGCCAGCCCATCGCCACTGACGGTCCAAGTCGCATCGGGGTCAACGATCGCGAGGTTGGCGGGTTCGCCGACAGCCAGCGGACGCCCCTGATCGGGCAGACCCACGATCTGCGCCGGACGCTCGCTCATCACCCTGGCGATATCGCGCCAGGTCAGCAATCCCGGCTTCACCATGGTCTCGACAACCACGGACAACGCGGTCTGCAAACCGAGCATGCCCGGGCGGGCCGCGGCGAACTCACAACATTTCTCGTGATCGGCGTGCGGTGCGTGATCAGTTGCCACACAGTCGATCACGCCATCGGCGAGGGCCTGACGCAGCGCTTCGGCGTCGGTTGACTCCCGCAACGGCGGGTTCACGCGGTACACACCGTCGTACGAGGCGAGCCGGCTGTCATCCAGCAGCAGGTGATGCGGCGTCACCTCGGCGGTGATGGAAATTCCTTGCCCCTTTGCCCATTTGAGCAACTCGACGGTGCCCGCGGTGGACGCGTGACAGATGTGCACCGGGGCGCCGGTATCGCGGGACAAAATCGCATCCCGCGCGACGATGGATTCCTCAGCGGCGCGGGGCCATCCGGTCAGGCCCAGCTTGGCCGCGTGGGCACCCTCATGCGCCACCGAACCGACGGTCAGCCGCGGTTCCTCGGCATGCTGGGCGATGAGCACACCGAGGCCCTTGGCGTACTCCAGCGCACGTCGCATCACCAGCGGATCGTGCACACACTTACCGTCATCGGAGAACATCCGTACCCGGCCCGCGCCGCGCGCCATCATCGCCATCTCGGTGAGTTGCTTGCCCTCGAGCCCGACGGTGACGGCGCCTACCGGGTGTACGTCGACAAGCCCCACCTGTTGTCCGCGCTGCCACACGTGATCGGTCACCACAGGGCTATCCGCCACCGGGTTGGTGTTGGCCATCGCGAAGACGGCGGTATAGCCACCCAAAGCTGCTGCCGCCGAACCGGAATCGATGGTCTCGGTGTCTTCACGGCCCGGCTCGCGCAGGTGTGTGTGCAAGTCGACAAATCCGGGCAGCAGCACCTGACCGGGCGCTTCGATGGCCGTGTCGACCTCGGTCTCGATACCCGGCCCAATACCGGCCTCGATGCGGGTGATCTGCCCGCCCTCGACGAGGACGTCAACCTGCTCGCCCTCGCCGTACAGCAGTACGCCCTTGATCAAGACACTCATGCGGGCACCGCCTCATCGGAGCCGTCGCCTCTTCGCGCAAGCGGCTCATCGGAGCCGACCAGTAGATGGAACAGCACGGCCATACGAATATGCACTCCATTCGATACCTGTTGCAGAACAGCGGATTGCGAAGAATCAGCCACCGACGAAGCGATTTCCATACCGCGCAGCATCGGCCCGGGATGCAGCACCACCGCGTGTTCGGGAAGGAGCCGCCGTCGGGCCTCGGACAAGCCGTACAGCACCGAGTACTCGCGCGCCGACGGGAAGAAACCACCGGTCATACGTTCAGCCTGCACCCGCAACATAAGCACCGCGTCGGCCCCGGGCAGCTCGGCATCCAAGTCATGGGTGACCGTCACCGGCCAGGTCTCAATACCCACAGGCAGCAGCGTGGGTGGTGCTACCAGCACCACCTCCGCACCGAATGTGCTGAGCAGCAAGGCGTTCGATCGAGCAACTCGACTGTGCAGGATGTCCCCCACAATCACGACGCGACGCCCCTCAAGGCCGCCCAGCCGCTGACGGATGGTAAGCGCATCAAGCAGCGCCTGGGTGGGGTGCTCATGGGTACCGTCACCGGCGTTGATGACCGCGGGGCCGCCCTCACCTTCGGCGGTCCACTGGGCCAGCTGGGCGGCAACGCCCGAAGCCGGGTGACGGACGATCAACGCATCGGCACCGATGGCACGCAAGGTCAAAGCGGTGTCGCGCAGCGACTCACCCTTGGCCACAGAGGAACCCGACGCGCTGACGTTGATGACGTCGGCGCTCATCCACTTGCCCGCGACCTCAAAAGAAACTCTTGTCCGCGTGGAGTTCTCATAGAACATCGTGATGATGGTGCGCCCGCGCAGGGTCGGCAGCTTTTTGACCTCGCGCCCCGCCAGGGCCTGCAGGAACCGGTCGGCATCATCGAGGATGGCAGTGGCCTCGTCGCGGGTCAGGTCGGCTGCGGACAGCAGGTGCTTCACGAGGCCGCCCCCTCTCCGCTGTTGATCACCACGGAGTCGCGGCCGTCATGTTCGGTCAGCAGAACCTTGACGTCTTCGGAACGTGCGGTCGGCACGTTCTTGCCCACGTAATCGGCACGCAACGGCAGCTCGCGGTGGCCGCGATCGACCAGCACCGCCAGCTGCACCGCACGGGGCCGGCCCAGGTCGCGCAGCGCGTCGAGGGCCGAGCGCACGGTGCGCCCGGAGAACAACACGTCGTCAACCAGGACAACCAGCGCACCATCCACCCCGCCCTCGGGAATGGAGGTGCGTTCGAGCGGGCGGTGCGGTTTGTTGCGCAGATCGTCGCGGTAGAGCGTGATGTCCAGGAATCCGGCGGGCACCTCGACACCGGAGAACTCGGTGATGTGGGCGGCCAGTCGCTTGGCGAGGGTGGCACCGCGCGTGGGGATCCCGACCAATACGACGCGTGGTGCGTCACCGGAATCGGAAAGCGCGGTCTTCTCGATGATTTGATGCGCGATGCGCGAGATGGTCCTGCCGACATCTGCGGCGGACAACAGTTCGCGTCCCTCTGGTAATACGCCCACGCTTACGCGAGACCTCCTTCTCCGCCTCACTGGACGGATCGTTAAAGGATGTCACTTATCGCGAAGGATCTTAGCATCCGGGCACCCGACGGCCTCGACTGACAGGATGGAGTCATGCCCGAGTCCGACGACACGTTTGATGCAGCTCTCGCTCCTATTCGCGCCGCGGTCAATGACCGCATTCTGGCCGGAGCGGTAACGCTGGTGTGGCAGGGCGGGCAGCTCAAGCACCTGGGCGCCGTCGGCTATCGCGACGTCGACGCCGGTTTGCAGATGGCCGACAACACCATTTTCCGCATCGCGTCCATGACAAAGCCGGTGATCAGTGCGGCCGCCATGACTCTTGTTGACGACGGCACGATCCGGCTGAACGACCCGATCACCACCTGGCTGCCGGAGTTCGCCCAGATGCGGGTGCTCACAGATCCGGAGGGTCCGCTGGATGACACATTCCGGGCACCACGCACCATCACCGTTGAAGACCTGTTGACACACCGCAGTGGGCTGACCTACGACTTCATCGCGACCGGACCAATAGCGAAGGCCTACCAGCCCCTGCACACCGCGGCGTTCAGCGAGCCCGACGAGTGGATCGGGGCCATCGCCGCGCTGCCGCTGATGTACCCACCAGGGGAACGCTTCCACTACAGCCATTCCACCGATGTGCTCGGCTTACTCATCGCACGCGCGGCCGGGCTGCCGCTGAACGAGCTGTTGCGTCAACGAATCCTCGATCCGTTGGGCATGTCCGATACCGATTTCTTCGTTCCCGAACGCAAGGCGAGCCGATTGGCACGCCTGTACGGCCTCGGAGATGACGACCAGATCGTGGTGGCCGACCGCGGCTATCTCACCTCAATGCCTACGTCAGCACCGGCGCTGTGCCGCGGCGGCGGCGCGCTCGCGAGCACCGCGCACGACTACCTCACCTTCGCGCGGGCACTGCTCGGCGGCGGCCAGGCCGACGGAGTGCGCATCCTTTCCCCCGAATCGACCGCCGCGTTGCGCACCAACCGCCTCACCCCGGCCCAGCGGAAACTGCCGTCCTTCGGCCTGCCGTACTGGACCGGACGCGGTTTCGGCCTTGGACTGTCTGTCGTGCTTGATCCGAACGAGGCCGCACTGTTCGGTCCGGGCGGCGCTGGCACCTTCGGCTGGCCGGGGGCATTCGGCACCTGGTGGCACGCCGACCCGAAGGCCGACGCGATCCTGATGTTCCTGCCGCAGTGGCGCATGCCGGAACTGGATCCCAAGGCCGCCCTGGCGCGCACATCCACGCTGCGACTGCAGCTGTTACATGTTCAGTTCGCGCAGGCCGTGTACGCCGCGCTCTAGCCGCCACACAGCCGAGGTGCGCATGGAGCAGTCAGCCTGCCGGGCTCCTGACGAACGTGGCGAGATTCTGCGCACCGCCATCCTTGAACCTCCTAGTGTGTGGTCAGCGGGTCTGACGGGACAATGCCCTCGCAAACTCGATGAGCCTGTTCATCTGTGCCACACCTTGATTCGAGTATTTTGAGAAACGGAAGTCCTCGACGCTGTGCCGATGCTCTTCTAACGATGTCTTCACACTCCGGTAGGTCGTCGACGTGTAGACCGTCACGTGGACCGCGGTGAGAACCCGTGATCCATCCGCCTCCACGTCGTACTCGGTAACCAGCGACTGATCGCTGATTTCCGAGAGCGGGAAGGTACGCATCGTCACCGACAGTGTCGGGTGTGGAGCGCGCCCCCCATGCCCAGCACAGTGTCCGTCCTTACCGAACCACAGGATCATGCGGCCACCTTCGACCAATGCCACTTCGCACCAATGCATCTCGCCCGAGTCGTGCGTCTCGGTACCTCGGCTCAGCACGAACGCAGACACCCGCTCGAAGTCGACGACACCACGCAGCTGGTCGATCACCAAGTCTGCGTTCGGGGTGAATACCTCAACGGCGCTCTCCAGCCGCGGCAAGGTCGCCCAATCTGCACCGGGATCAAACATGTTGAGCCACCGCCCGTCCGAATTGCAGGAGCCGTTCCATCTGTGCGAGTCCACCGTCGACGATCGACTTGGCGAAATAGAAGTCGTCGACCTCCCATTCCGTCTCCGAAATTGAGACGGCACGCGTCTTGTCCGGTATCGCCGTGGATAACCAGAGTTCGACGGCCAACAACGAGCGCACGCCGTCAATGTCCTGGTACGTGGTACGCAACTCTTGCCCCGTGATGGCGGACAACGGGACCGTGCGAACCGTCGAGGTGAATTCCACGGAGTCGAACCGTCCGGACTTGTCCTCGCCATGCCACATCACGAGACGACGGCCGTCGACAAGCGCCACCTCCTGCCAGAGCCCTCGGGAATCTTCGGTGGGTTCGCGGTCCAGCGTGAAGACCCGAACATTCGACAGGTTGACGACGGCCGTCAACTCATCAAGGGCCACATCGGGATCGCGGAGCGCGATGGCAGCTGCCTCGAGCAGCCCCGGATAGGGGGCCCAGTCGTGATAATCCGGTGCGCCGATTCCACGCAGGGAGGTATCGACAGCACCGACGAGGGCACGCCACTGGCTCGCATCGCCGTCCTCCCAGAGGTCCGCCAGTTCACTGCCGGTCCCGGTCACTCGCGTGATCGCCGCACTCGCCAGTAGTCCGAGTGCATGGGCCTGGGTTTGCTTGACACGAATGTCGGCAACCTCTTCGGACCAGGACATCACCACCGGATCCACCGAGTCTGAGCATAAGATAGCAACTACAGTAGCGGCGGCGACGGCCGAAGCACCCTCGGGCGCCTCGACATACTCGCCGGTCGCCAGTCGTAGATATCGAGCCAGTTCCAGCTCGGTATCATCGCTCTCCTTCAGACCACTCAGAAAGTCTGCGGCATCGTCGTTGTCAAACGGCCCTTCACCCCACGTACCCATACAGCTAATCGTGTCAGAACACCGCTCATCATGCATTCCGAGGCGGGACCCCTGCCCTGATCCGGTAATTTTTTGGTTGCTTACCTCGTGATCCACGACAGGCCGTTAGGCTCGACCCGTCACCGAGAGAATCGAGACCGCGATGACCGAACCATCGGGCACCGAGCAGTCATTCAACGAGGCCAACATCGCCGAGTTCCGCGCCAACGGAGGCAAGGTCGGCGGCCAGTTCGAGGGGTTTCCGCTCCTGCTCCTGACCAGCACCGGGGCCAAATCGGGCGTCGAACGCGTAAATCCGTTGGCGTACTTCGATATCGACGGCAACGCCTACATCGTGGGCTCGTCGGCGGGCCGGCCGACGAATCCCGCCTGGGTGGCGAATCTGCGCGCCAATCCCAGTGTCGAGGTAGAGATCGGCGCCAACCCGAAGTCGAGTGCCACCGCCGTCGAACTACCTCGCGCCGAGCGGGATCGGGTGTTCGAGATCGTGAAACAGCGCGCTCCCGGATTCGCCGAGTACGAGACGTTGACCGACCGGGTAATTCCGGTGTTCGAGATCCAGCTCGGCTGAACTACTCCGCAGAACTGGAGGCCGAACCGCCCCGAATATGCGGGGTCACCAGCATGAGCTGCCCCAAAACGCCGTTCACGAAGGCCGGCGAGTCATCGGTCGAGAGCTGTTTGGCAAGCTCGACCGCCTCGTCGACGGCGACCACCTCGGGTACGTCCTCGGCATGCAGCAGCTCCCACACCGCGACCCGCATGATCGCGCGATCCACTGCGGGCAGTCGGGCCAATGTCCAACCCTGCAGGTGCGAAGCGATCAGCTCGTCGATATGGACCGCATGCTCGGTGACTCCATGCGCGACAGTCACCGTGTAGGGATTCAGTGGTTCCACGTCCGACTTCGACTCCGCCAAGGCTCGACGCTCGTCGGCCACCGCGGCGGCCGTCATATCCCGCGCCTCGGCCTCGAACAGCAGGTCCACTGCCCTCTTGCGCGCCTTGCGACGGCCTCCCTTGGCAGCGGGCCGGCCGGTCGAGCCGGTTTCAGCCATTCACACGGCCGAGGTAGCTGGCGTCACGCGAATCGACCTTCAGGCGGTCACCGGTGTTGATGAACAGCGGAACCTGAATCTCGGCGCCGGTTTCCATGGTGGCCGGCTTAGTGCCCGCGCTGGAGCGGTCGCCCTGCAGGCCCGGCTCGGTGTGGGTGACCACGAGCTCGACAGTCACCGGAAGCTCGATGTACAGCGCGGCGCCCTCGTTGAACGCGACCTGCACGGTCATGCCTTCCAGCAAGAAACGCGAGGCGCCGCCGACGAGCTCCGGGGAAAGGTGGTGCTGCTCGAAATCCTGGCTGTCCATGAACACGAACGAGTCGCCGTCGCGGTACAGATAGGTGTTGTCGCGACGGTCGACGGTCGCGGTCTCGACCTTGACGCCCGCGTTGAAGGTCTTGTCGACGACCTTGCCCGACAGCACGTTTTTGAGTTTGGTGCGCACGAACGCCGGTCCCTTACCGGGCTTCACGTGCTGGAACTCGGTGATCTGCCACAGCTGACCATCGATGTTGAGCACCAGGCCGTTCTTGAAATCGGCGGTTGAAGCCACAGTCGTCTGTCTCCTTGCGTAACTGTTCAGTACTACTCAATTAATGACGGTGAGTTCCTTGGGGAACCGGGTCAACAGCTCCGGCCCGTCGGGCCGCACCACGAGCGTGTCCTCGATCCGGACTCCGCCCCGGTCGGGCAGGTAGACCCCTGGCTCGACTGTCACCGCCGAGCCAGCAAGCAGTGTACCGGTGGCGCCGGCGCCGATACCCGGTGCTTCGTGGATCTGCAACCCCACCCCGTGCCCGAGGCCGTGGCCGAAGTTCTGTCCGTATCCCGCGGTGGCGATGACATCGCGGGCCGCGGCGTCGACACCTTTCAGCGATGCCCCGGGTGCCAGCGCCGCCCGCCCCGCCGCCTGCGCGGCCAGCACCAGTTCGTAGATCTCCCGCTGCCACGGTGATACCGAACCGAGCACCAGGGTCCTGGTCATGTCGGAGTGATACCCGGCAACCAGCGCTCCGAAGTCGATTTTCACGAAGTCGCCAGCTGCCAGCACCGCGTCGGTGGGCCGGTGGTGCGGTATGGCCGAGTGCGGCCCAGCGGCGACGATCGTCTCGAATGAGATGCCGTCCGCTCCGTGCTCGCACATGAGGTTCTCCAGGTCCCGCGCCACGTCACGCTCGGTGCGTCCGGGCCGGATTCCGCCGGTCTCGATCAGCGCGGACAACGCGGTGTCGGCTGCGGCACAAGCCCTTTCGAGTAAGAGCACCTCGGACTCGTCTTTCACCTCCCGCAGCTTCTCCACCCGGTTGGGCGCCCGGACGAGCTCGATATCCCCGGCTGCCGCCGTCAGCTTGTCGTATCCGTCGACGGTCACCACATGGCTTTCGAAGCCCGCGCGCCCGGTCTCGGCCAGCGCGACCAGGGCCGCTCCGTACCCGCGGTCGATCAGGGCACGCAGGTCAGGAACCTGTGTGGCGGCCTGGGTGCGGTAGCGGCCATCGGTGCACAGCACGGTCGCCGTCTCGTCCGGCCCGTCTCCGGCGGCCACCCACAGCGCCGCCGCCGACCCGGTGAAACCCGTCAGATAGCGAATGTTGACCAGATCAGTGATCAGAAGAGCATCGAGCCCATCCGTGCGCAGCCCCTCCCGGAGCCGTTCCCTGCGGTCGGTATGGCTGAGGACGGTCGTCATAGGTGTCGACGCTACCGCGATACGCTGGGCCCATGTCCGACGGTGGAACACGTTCTATGACGACTCAATGGCTCACCCGTGGCGCCGTCTTCGCCGTCCTCATGGTGCTGATCCGTGTGGTGCAGGGACTGGCGATCAGTGTGTGGGAGACCCACGGCACCGTGATCAACATCGTGCTGGTCTTGGTGTTCATCGTGGCGGTGACGGCCTGGGCGATCATCGACGGCCGCGGCGACGCCCAGCGCAACCCTGATCCGGATCGACGTGATGACCTTGCCATGTGGTGGCTGCTCGCTGGCATCTTCGCTGGAGTCGTCAGTGGCCTGGTGGTCTGGCTGATCAGTCTGTTCAACAACGGGATCTACGCGGCGGGCATCCTGGCAGAACTCACCACCACCGCGGCGTTCGTGTCGCTGCTGGTGTTCGCGCCGGCCATGGCCGGCGTCTTTGTGGGCCGACTACTCGTGGACCGCAAGGAGAAGGAGCACGCGGCTTTACAGCAGTCCGATACCGACGTGTTCCAAGCGGTTCAGGAAGAAGCGGACGTCACGAAGTAGCGCAGGGCCAGCAGATATCCCTGGACGCCGAGCCCGACGATCACCCCGGTGGCCAGCGCACTGAGATAGGACTTGTGCCGGAACTCTTCGCGGGCATGCACATTCGAGATGTGCACCTCGATCAGTCCGGCGGTCAGCTCGGCGCACGCATCCCGTAGTGCCACCGAGGTGTGGGTGAACGCACCGGCATTCAGGATCACCGGATCCTTCGCGTCAGCGGCATCGTGAACCCAGCCGAGCAGTTCCGCTTCGCTATCGGTCTGCCGCACCTGAACGTCGACGCCCAACGAGCCTGCTTCGGATTCGATGAGCGACACCAGCTGCTCGTAGGTGACGCTGCCGTAGACAGCGGCCTCTCGTTTACCGAGACGGCCCAGGTTGGGGCCGTTGAGAATCTGGATCGTCACAACATCACTCCCTCACCAGAGCTGGGACCGGCCACCACCGAGTATGCAGCGGCCAGCAGCGACGGATCGGGACCTTCCAACCGTCCCGGCTTGGCCAACCCGTCAAGCACCACGAAACGCAGTATGCCCGAGCGGGTCTTCTTATCGCCCTGCATGGATTCGACGAGTTGTCCCAATGCGTCGGCGTCGTAACGTGTGGGCAGGCCGAGGGCCGAGAGCACCCGCGCATGGCGATCGGCGGTCTCGTCGTCCAGACGTCCGGCCAACCGCCCCAGTTCGGCAGCGAACACCAAACCGACGGACACCGCGGCGCCGTGGCGCCACCGGTACCGCTCACGACGCTCGATGGCGTGTCCGAGGGTATGGCCGTAGTTGAGGATCTCGCGCAGCTCGGCCTCCTTCTCGTCGGCGGCGACCACCTTCGCCTTCACGGCGATGGAGCGTTCGATGAGCTCGCGCAGCACCGGCCTGGAAGGGTCGATCGCGGCCTGCGGGTCGGCCTCGATGAGGTCGAGGATCACCGGGTCCGCGATGAAGCCTGCCTTCACCACTTCGGCCATGCCGGCAACGATCTCGTTGCGCGGCAACGAGTCAAGGGTCGCCAGGTCCACCAGCACCGCCCCCGGCTGGTGGAATGCGCCGACGAGGTTCTTGCCCGCCTCGGTGTTGATGCCGGTCTTTCCACCGACCGCGGCATCGACCATGGCGAGCAACGTGGTGGGTACGTGCACCACCTTCACCCCGCGCAGCCAGGTGGCCGCGGCGAAGCCCGCGGTGTCGGTGGCGGCTCCTCCCCCAAGGCTGACGACAGCGTCTTTGCGTCCAATCCCGATCCGGCCCAGCACCTCCCAGATGAAGCCGAGCACAGCAAGGTCCTTACCGGCCTCAGCATCGGGAATCTCGACCCGATGCGCATCGATTCCGGTGTCGACCAGCGTCTTCCGAATTTCCTCTGCAGTGACGGCAAGGGTGGGCTGATGCAGGATCGCCACCTTGTCGGAGCCCTTGAGCGCACCTACCAACTCACCCAGCAGACCCGTCCCCACGATTACCGGGTAGGGCGGATTCACCTCGACGGTGATCGTTGTCGGCTCGGCGCTAGTCATTGTCGGCTCACTCCTTGGTTTCGGTTCCGGAAGGGTCGGTACGTGCGGGGGCGGCGATGCCCGAGGTACGGCGTCGCGAGCGGGGACGTCGACGGGGACGTCGCCGCCGCGATGAGACGGGGGCGTCCGGATTCTCCAACCGGGAGACGATCATCCGCACCACAGCGCCGGGGTTTCGCCGGTCGGTGTTGACCTTGATGGTGGCGATCTCGCGGTATAGCGGCACCCGCTGCGACATCAGGGCGTGATACTTCTCGGCACGATCCGGACCGGCGAGCAGCGGACGCACCACACTTCCTCCGGTGCGCCGAATCCCCTCCGCGGCACTGATTTCCAGATACACCACAGTGTGTCCGGCGAGGGCTTCCCGAACTCCTGGAGTGAGCACGGCGCCGCCGCCGAGCGAAACCACGCCGTCTTGCTGATCAAGCGCCTGCCGAATCACCGATTCCTCGATGCGCCGGAATTCCGGTTCTCCGTCGGCGGCGAAGATGTCGGCGATGGTGCGGCCGGCCGCTGTCTCGATGCCGTTGTCGGTGTCATAGATGTTGACGTCCAACGCTTTTGCCAGCCGACGGCCAATGGTGGACTTACCCGATCCGGGCAGCCCGACAAGGACGGCTTTGGGGCTCATCCCGCTGTGTTAGCCGCTCTTCGCGCAGGCTGCTCATCGGAAGATTCCCGGCGTGGCTCCCGCCGTGCCACCGCATCCAGGTAGGCACCGACATTGGTCTTCGTCTCGGACAGCGAGTCGCCACCGAATTTCTGCAGCGCGGCGCGGGCCACCACCAGCGCGACCATCGCCTCGGCGACCACCCCGGCGGCCGGTACCGCACACACGTCCGAACGCTGGTGAATCGCGACAGCTTCCTCGCCGGTGGACATGTCGACGGTGGCCAACGCCCGCGGGACGGTGGAGATGGGCTTCATGGCCGCCCGCACCCGCAACGGCTGGCCGTTCGTCATGCCGCCTTCGAGGCCTCCGGCACGGTTGGTGGAGCGCAGGATGCCGTCGGGGCCCGGGTAGATCTCGTCGTGCGCGGCGCTGCCGCGTCGGCGGGCCGTGGTGAAACCGTCACCGATCTCAACACCCTTGATGGCCTGGATCCCCATGATGGCCGCGGCCAGCTGACTGTCCAGACGGTCCTGCCCACTGATGAAGGAGCCAAGTCCGACAGGCAGGCCCGCGATCACGACTTCCACCACCCCACCGAGAGTGTCGCCGTCCTTCTTGGCGGCCTCGATCTCACCGATCATCGAAGCCTCGGCCTGTGCGTCGAACGCCCGCACCGGACTGGCATCGATGGCGGCGAGATCCGCGGCTGCGGGAACCGGCCCGTCGTACGGCTCGGAGTCGCCGATGGAGATGACGTGCGAGATGACATCCACGCCCAGGGCCTGCTTGAGAAAGGCTTTGGCAATGGTGCCCACCGCCACCCGGGCCGCGGTCTCGCGCGCACTGGCTCGCTCGAGTACCGGGCGGGCGTCATCGAATCCGTACTTGAGCATGCCGGCATAGTCCGCATGTCCGGGACGCGGCCGTGTCAGTGGCGCGTTGCGCGCGATGTTCTCGAGTTCGGCGGGGTCGACGGGGTCCGGAGACATCACGGTCTCCCATTTTGGCCATTCGGTGTTGCCGATCTCGATGGCCAGCGGTCCGCCCAAGGTCAGACCGTGTCGAACGCCGCCGACCATGCTGACCTGATCGGCCTCGAAGGCCATGCGCGCGCCTCGGCCGTAGCCCAGCCGGCGACGCGCCAGCTGCCTGCCGATGTCCTCCGATGTCAGTTCGACACCAGCGACCATGCCTTCCAGGACCGCGATCAACGCGCGTCCATGCGATTCACCTGCCGTGATCCAGCGCAACACGTGAGCCATTGTCCCATGCGGGCACATCGGTCTTCCAAATCGATCGGGACAGTGGGTGATTCTTTGTCAGATGCCGGGTGCCAGGGTGAACAGCCCGACGGCCAACGCGGTCGCCAGACACATCGACGGTCCGTGTGGAACCGACACTCCCCGACGTCCGCCGGCGAGGAGCAGCACGCCGATCAGGCCGGTGAACAGCGGCGCACCGATCGCCGCCACAAACCACGCGTCCAATCCACATGCCCCCGCCAGACCGCCGGTTCCGAAGGCGAGCTTCACGTCCCCGGCCCCCATCGCACGCGGCGACAGCAGGTGCGCCACCAGATACACGCCGGTCAGCGCCGCCGCACCCACCACCATCGGCGGACTGCGGTCGAATACCGCCACCGCGACAACCACCGCGGCCGCGGGCAGCGTGAGCCAGTTCGGCAGCCTGCGGTACCTGATGTCGAAATACGACAGCGCCGCCATCCAGCACAGCACCGCCGCCCCCACCCCGTAAATCATGTGGGGAATGTAGCGCCGCGAGGCTAGATTTGGAGTAGTGACGAGGACATTGTGGAGCCCGCAGGAATACAGCCGATTCGGCGACGAACGCAGTCGCCCGTTCTACGAGCTTCTTTCTCGAATACCGGCCCCGGCTCCGCGTACCGTCGTTGATTTGGGTTGCGCCAGTGGAATCTTGACCGTCGACTTGGCCCGCCGCTGGCCCAATGCTTCGGTGCTGGGACTGGATTCCTCCGCCGAACTGCTGGCCACCGCACCCGCCGACCTGCCCGCCAATCTGCGTCTCGAACAAGGCGATATTGCGGACTTTCGGGCAGACGGCGTAGACGTGCTGTTCACCAATGCGGCCTTGCAATGGCTTCCGCAGCACCGCGAGCTCATCGCCGGGTGGGCACAACAGCTCAATCCGGGCGGCTGGCTGGCATTTCAGGTTCCAGGCAACTTCGGTGCGCCCTCGCATGCGCTGATGCGCCAGGTGGCCGAATCGCCGCGCTGGGCATCGCGATTGGGCGGGGTGCTGCGCGGAACCGAGAGCACAGAGGGGGCAGAAGGTTATGCGCGCCTGGCGCTTTCCGCGGGTCTGGTACCGGATGCCTGGGAAACGACGTACGTACACCTACTCGCGGGCGAGGACGCGGTGCTGAGATGGGTGCATGGCACCGGGCTGCGGCCCGTCGTGTCGGCGCTCTCGGCCGACGAATTCGCCGAGTTCGAGGCGGAATACGCCGGACTGCTGCGCCAGGCCTATCCGCGTTCCGGTGAGGTGACGCCGTTCGGATTTCGCCGGATCTTCTGTGTGGCATCCAAGCCGGAAGTGGGTCGATAGAATCGGGCGGTGCCGGATACCAATGCCAAGGAACGCTCGCTGACCGGGCATGAGGCACGTTGGGAGCGGCACAACTCCGCCCGTCAGACCCGCATCGTGGAATCGGCCGTCGCGCTGCTCGATGAAACGCCGCCCGGCACCGAGATTCCCGTGCAGTCGATCGCCAGGCGTGCAGAGCTGGCCAAGTCAGTGGTGTACCGGCAGTTTGAGGGACGCGAAGACCTCGATCGCCGGATCCGCTCGTATCTGATGGAGGACTTCGATACGACGATCTCGTCGCAGCTCGATGTCACCAAGGGTTCCATCAATGACATTGCCACCAGAACGATTCGGGCGGTACTGGATTGGATGACCGACTACCCACATCGCTATGAGTTCATGGGCTCCGGTACCACCGACGAGGATCCCGCCGTCGATGCGGTCAGTACGGTCAAGGTGCGCATGGAGCAGCGTGTCCGCGGGGTTTTGATCCCGATCACAGAACTACTCGGAATCGACTACAGCCCCTTCGAATCGGTCACTTATGCGGTCGTGACGATGGTCGAAGGAACCCTCTCCCGGTGGCTACGGGAAGCCGACCCGGTGCGCAGTCGCACCGAGATCGTCGACGACCTCGCCAATTATGTCTGGTACGTACTGGACGGTGCCGGCCGTTCGATGGGCGTGTCCTTGGATCCGCAGACCGAGTTGATGGCCGCGATCGCCGAACTGTCAGGCACCAACCGCTAGCGGCGTGCCCGCAGGTGAACGGTCGGGCTCGCTGCGGTAGCGCGACGGACGTCCGTCGATGTGCATCAGCTTCCACAACGGGCGCACCCACCACGGCCGCATCCCGATGTCCTCGGTGAGCTTGCGCATATCGCCGAAGTACTCGGAAAGGGTGTGACGAGCGTGCTCGCTGCGCCAGAAGGCCTGTTTGAAAACCTCGCGCGGGATGCCGAACTCGGCGGCGAAGGACCGCGGTGGAATCATGATCTCGTTCGCCAGTAACTTCATGACGACAGGGAACAAGAGGGTGCAGAGAACCCGTTTGCGCGCGCTCATCAGCGGCATATGCACGCGCAGGAATTCGCCCGCGAAGGAGATGTGCCGCGCCTCTTCGGCCACATGGATTTCCATCGTGCGCCGGACCGCCGGCGGCAGGTCGACGTCCTTGCGGATCAAGGACTTCTGATAGTGGTCGATGGGCTCCTCACCGCCGAGGATGCCGATGAAGAGCACCACATGGGCCCAGCCGCCGGCCACGCCGATCATCGGCGACATCCGGCGGAACCACTTGCGCATGCCCGGGACGTCGTCACCGATGCGGTTGACGAGTTCCTGGAACATCTGGATGTGGTTGCACTCCTCGGTCATCTCGTGGAGGCAGTAACGGAACTCCGGTGAGCCGTTCGGCAGCTTCATGAGGTACTGCATCATGCCGCGGATCAGGATGCTCTCGAAGGCAAGCCCTACCTTGACGCTGTTGGCCAGACGCCAACGCCCGATCTCGATTTGGCGATCGAGCGGCAGCTCCCGGTACCACGGCGTGGCGCCGAGGGTGTCCAGCTCCGGGTGCAGCACCCAGCGGGGATCGTTGCGATCGATTTGGTAATCGGGCGCATCCCAATCGATGTCCAGGAACGGATCGAAGTGCAGGCGCACCGAGCCTTCGGACAGCGTGTGCAGGGTCTGCAGGTACTCCGCGTCGAAGTCGCTCGGCCCGGGGACGGTGTAAAGCGGCATTGCTTCCTCCTCGAATTACCTACCAATTTACTGGGACACGGCATCCCATGCAACACCTGATGGGACTGAAAGTCCCATCAATTTGATTCCTGCTGGTCGCGTCCATTCGCGAGACTGAATCGCCACGACGGCCGCTGGCCGGAAAGGTCGGATTACAGATCGCTCAGTGCAGGGCGGCGGCCATCGCCGCACGTGGCGCGCGCTGCCCGGTAAACAGCTCCACCTGGGTAAACGCCTGGTTGAGCAGCATCTCCAGACCGCCGACCACCGCTGCTCCGCGGCGTTGTGCCGCGGACGCCAGTTCGGTGGGCCACGGGTGGTAGATGACGTCAAGAATCGCGGGAGCCGCCGCCAGGGAATCCGCGTAGGGCGTCGCCGCCTCCTCGGGGACGGTGCTCACCAACACGCCGGACGATGCGCATACCGACGACAGCGCCGCGTCATCGAATCCGGTCACCGACGCGGGCACGCCCACCCGCTCCGCCAAGTCAAGTGCACCCTGCGCCCGGACGGCATCTCGGGCCACCACCGTCAGGGACCGCACACCCATCGCCGCGAGCGCGACGATCGCCGGCCGCGCGGTGCCGCCGGCGCCGACGATCACCGCCGTGTGCCCCGAGGGATCGATCCCGGCGCCACGCAGTGCCCCGGACACTCCGTCGACATCCGTGTTGTCGGCATGCCAACCGTTATCCGTGCGCACCAGCGTGTTGGCAGCTCCGATCAACCCCGCGCGCTCGGTGCGGCTCGACGCGGATTCCAGAGCGGCGAACTTGCCGGGCATGGTCACCGAGAATCCCACCCATTCGGGCCCGGCCTCCCCCACCACAGCGGGCAGCTGCTCGGCCGTGCACTCGATGCGTTCGTAGGTCCAATCGGTCAGACCCAGCGCGCGATAGGCGGCCAGATGCAGATCGGGTGAGCGGGAATGCCCGATCGGTGACCCGAGGACCGCGGCACGGCGAACGTCAGCCGTGCCCATGCTCTTCACCCGAGAGGCTCATCGCGCACTGTCCAGGATGCCGTTCTTCTTGGCCAGCTCGATATTGGCCAGGTGCTCGTTGTAGTCGGCGGTGAACAACGTGGTGCCCTCCGCGTCGATCGTGACGAAGTACAGCCAGTCCCCCGGCTCCGGATGCTCGGCCGCCTGCAGCGCCTCCGGGCTCGGCGACGAGATCGGAGTGGCCGGAAGCCCTTGCGAAACATAGGTATTCCAGAGCGTCTTGTTTTCCCGGTCGTGGTCGGTGGTCGCGATTTCTTGACGGTCCAACGGATAGTTCACGGTCGAGTCGAATTCGAGTTTCTGATGTTTGGCCAGTCGGTTGTAGACCACCCGCGCCACCTTCGCGAAATCGCGAGGCTTGGCCTCCCGCTGCAGCAGTGACGCCACCACCAGCACCTCGTAGGGCGACAATCCGGCTGCGTCGGCTTGCAACAGCCCCAGCTGTTGGTACTGCCCGGTGCTCTCCCGGATCAGCGAGGCCAGAATCTGCTCCGGCTCAGCCATCGGGTCAAAGTCCCACCGCCCCGCGGCGATCAAACCCTCGATGCGGCGATGGTCGTCGCGCACGGCGTTGACCCCGTTGGACGCCCACTCAGGGACCGCCAGCTCGGCCTGAGACGCCGTCGTGGCGGCCTGCCGCAAGTCCGAGGCGGCCACACAGTGCTTGTCTCCGTCCAGATCCACACAGGAGGCACGGGCGATCAGGGTGAAGATCCCCTCGGTGACCGCGCCATTGGCCACGGCGGAGACGTCGTCGAGCTGACGCCCCTCGGGTATGACGAGCAGGCCGACTCGGTTCTCTTGTTCGGCCAGGCGTGCGACGGCGTCCTTACCCGGGATCTTGGTGCGCAGCTTGTAGAAGCCGGGCTGAATTGCGGCGATGGCCTGATTGCCTTGCGCGGCATCGGTGAACGCGCTCGGGGTGGCCACCACGCCCTCATCCTTGAGGCGTTGCCCGATGACCTTGGTGGTGTCGCCGGGGTGCACCTCGAACACGAAATCCTTGACGCCGGACCCCGAATAGTCGGTAACGGGGGCGTCGGCACCGAACAGGCTGTCCCATAATGTGGCTCCGCCGACGACGGCCGCCACCGTGATGATGATGACCAGTGCAAGACCCGCCAGTCCGGCATTGCGCCGACGCCGCGCTGCTGCCCTGCGTCGGGCCCGCTCACGACGAGTCTCGCGGGGACGGGGACCCACCGCGACCGGTACCGCCCGGCGGCCACCTCCCCAGTCGTCGTCGGGCTCCTGGCGATCGTCCCAGTCGCGCCAGTCGCTCAACGCGTGCCCCCTTCATTGCCGCACCGGCGCCGCTGCTCAAGCCAATCCTGCAGAATGGCCACCGCCGCCGCCTGGTCGATGATGCCGCGCTGCTGCCGAGACCGTACTCCTGCCTCGCGCAGGGAACGCTGGGCGGTAGTAGTAGTGAAACGCTCGTCTACTAGGCGCACCGGTACCGGGGCGATTCGCTGGCCGAGCTCGCTGGCGAACCCCGCCGCGTCACGCGCGGATGCGCCAGTTCCCTCCCGCAGGTTGCGCGGCAGGCCGACGACGACCTCAACCACGCTCATCTCTTCAATCAGCTCCACGATACGGCGAAAATCGCTGTCTTCCTTCGTGTCCCGCGCAACGGTCTCCACCGGAGTGGCAAGAATTCCGTCGGGGTCGCTCGATGCGATGCCGATTCTGACGGTACCTACATCCACACCGAGACGACGTCCTCGGCCCGGGTCGTCGGGTCCAGGACGATCCGGGGTGGGAACATCGCTTGCGGGCGTTCCCGCAAGCGGCTCATCCATGCTGTCAGGCACTCGATTCAGGCCTGGCGGATCTGTTCGCGCAGCGCGCGCAGCGCCGCGTCAATGCCGGAGGGGTCTTTGCCGGAACCCTGTGCCGTGTCGGACTTACCGCCGCCTCGACCGTCCACGGCCGATCCGATGGCGCCCACGAGATCGTTGGCACGAAGCCCGGCATCCTGAGCGGCCTGATTGACCGACACCACGAAGGGCACCGAGCCGTCGCCGGCCGCGATCAGGGCCACCACCGCAGGGTCGCTGCCGAGGCGGCCACGAATGTCGCCCACCAGGCTGCGCAGGTCACCCGCGCCGGTGCCATCGGGCAGCCGGTGCGCGACCACGGTGGCGGCGCCGATACGTTCGGCGTTGTCCACCAATGTTGCGATAGAGCCCCGCACTGAGGCCAAACGCGTTTGCTCCAGCTCCTTTTCGGCCACCTTGAGTCGGTCTACCAGGGTGGCGACCCGGCCCGGAACCTCCTCGGAGGGCACCTTCAGCGTCGAGGACAGCGCCGCCATCAAGGCGCGTTCCTTGGAGAGGTACCGGAACGCGTCCAGCCCGACATAGGCCTCGACGCGGCGGACCCCAGAGCCGACCGAGGACTCCCCCAACAGCGTCACCGGCCCGATTTGCGAAGAATGTGCCACGTGCGTTCCGCCGCACAGTTCCAGCGAGAACGGTCCGCCGATATCGACCACACGCACACGGTCGCCATAGTTTTCACCGAACAGCGCCATGGCGCCCATCGACTTGGCCTGGTCCAGGTTGGTGACGAAGGTATTGACGGGGTAGTTGGCCTCGACCGCCTTGTTGGCGACGTCCTCCACCTCTTGCCGCTGGGCCTCCGAGAGCGCGCCCTGCCAGCTGAAGTCGAAACGCAGATATCCGGGCCGGTTCAGTGAACCTGCCTGAACAGCATTGGGCCCCAGCACTTGCCGCAGTGCGGCGTGCACCATGTGCGTGCCCGAGTGGCCCTGGGTGGCGCCGTGGCGCCACTGCCGATCCACCGAGGCAACCACCTGGTCGCCCTCGACGAACTCGCCGGATTCCACCGTGACCTTGTGCACGAAAAGTGTTTTGGCGATTTTCTGAACATCGGAGACCTTGGCCTGCGATGTCGCGTTGGCCCCGTCTCCGTGAATGGATCCGAGGTCGGCGATCTGTCCACCCGATTCCGCGTACAGCGGTGTGCGGTCCAACACAATCTCAGCTTCGGAGCCGACCGAGGCGACCGGCACCCGGGTGCCGTCAACAAAGATGCCCAAAATAGTTGCCTGGGAATCTAATTCATCGAATCCGGTGAATTCGGTGGGGCCCCCATCGACGAGTTCGCGGTACGCCGTCAGGTCGGCGTGGGCGTGCTTACGGGCGGCGGCGTCGGCCTTGGCGCGCTGCCGCTGCTCGTTCATCAGATCCCGGAAGCCGTGCTCGTCCACCGAAAGCCCGGCCTCGGCCGCCATTTCGAGGGTGAGCTCGATAGGGAATCCATAGGTGTCGTGCAGGGTGAACGCATCGCTACCCGAAAGCGTGCTTTTTCCGGCAGTCTTCGTCTTGTCCGCGGCATCCTCGAACAGCTTCGAGCCGGAAGCCAGGGTGCGGTTGAAAGCAGTCTCCTCGGCAACGGCGATGCGGCTGATGCGTTCGAAGTCGGTCACCAACACGGGGTACGACGGGCCCATCTCGTCACGCACCACGGCCATCAGCTCGCCCATCATGGGCTTTTCGACGCCGAGCAACTTGGTGGAGCGGATGATCCGGCGCAGCAGGCGGCGCAGCACGTAGCCACGTCCCTCGTTGCCGGGGCTGACCCCGTCACCGATGATGATCGCCGCCGTTCGAGCGTGATCGCCGACGACGCGATAGCGCACGTCGTCCTCGTGGCTGCCTTGCCCGTACCCGCGCGGGGCGACTGCTGCCACGCAGTCGATGACAGGCCGCACCAGGTCGGTTTCATAGACGTTGTCGACACCTTGCAGCAGACACGCAATGCGCTCGACACCCATACCGGTGTCGATGTTCTGACGGGGCAGCGGCCCGAGGATCTCGAAGTCCGTCTTGGAGGTGCCCTCGCCGCGCTCGTTCTGCATGAACACGAGATTCCAGATCTCGATGTAGCGGTCTTCGTTGGCCTCGGGGCCACCCTCGATGCCGTACTCGGGACCACGGTCGTAGTAGATCTCTGAACATGGGCCGCACGGGCCGGGGATACCCATGGACCAGTAGTTGTCGGCCATGCCGCGGCGCTGAATCCGATCCAGCGGCAGCCCGGCGATTTCCTGCCACAGCGCGATGGCCTCATCGTCATCGAGGTAGACGGTGGCCCAGAGCTTCTCCGGCTCGAACCCGTAACCACCCTCGGAGACCGGGTTGGTCAACAGCGTCCAGGCCAGCTCGATCGCCTCGCGCTTGAAGTAGTCGCCGAAGGAGAAGTTCCCGGCCATCTGAAAGAACGTGTTGTGCCGGGTGGTGATGCCCACCTCATCGATATCCGGCGTGCGAATGCACTTCTGGACGCTGGTGGCTGTGTTGTACGGCGGAGTGCGCTGTCCAAGGAAGAACGGCACGAACTGAACCATGCCAGCGTTGACGAACAGCAGGTTGGGGTCGTCGAGTATCACCGAGGCGCTCGGTACCTCGGTGTGACCGGCCTTCACGAAGTGGTCCAGGAATCGCTTCCGGATCTCGTGTGTCTGCATGTCGTCCTTGCGTGTAGCTGGGGAATCTGACCGGACCACCCTACCGGTGCGCCTGCCTACCGCCGGTATACGCCAAGGTCAGGAGGTATCGCCACCGAGTATCTGGTCCGTCACATTGCGCTCGGCCAACCGGAAAGAGACGCTCGACATGGACCAACGAGCCCGGCCGCGTTCGCAGCAAGCACGCCCGGTGACCGGCTAAGGCGCGTCGCGAATCGAACTGTCGACGGCCCCGCCGATCGGCGCGGTTGCCAGGCCGGTGAAGGGTCCCAGGAAGGGACTCAGCAGGATGCCCGCTCCCGCCTCCGCGGCGTTACCGGCGGCGCCCGCACCGACGTCGCGGCCGTACTGCTCCACCCACGGATCAACCGGTGCAGGCGGTGGCGGGCCCGCATCTTCGAGGGCGGGCTCAGGTCCCGGTTCGGGTTCCGGATCTGCCCACGCGGCGGCAGGCGCTGCCATCACCGCGAGCGATGCCAGTAGTCCGGCCGCAGCCACACGCATACGTAACGCCATGTCGTCCAGTATGCCGAGACGTCAGGATCTCTTCAGCCCACGGCGAATGATGGCGCGCAGTTTGTCCAACCGCGATCCGATGTCACGTTCGTTGCCGTGATCGGTGGGCTGGTAGTAGTCGGTGCCCACGAGCTCATCGGGCGGGTACTGCTGTGCCACCACACCGTCGCGATCGTTGTGCGGATACACGTATCCGACGGCGTTGCCCAGTTTTGCGGCGCCGCTGTAATGGCCGTCGCGCAGATGCGGCGGCACCAGGCCGGCCTTCCCCGCGCGGATGTCACCCATCGCCGCTCCCAGCGCGGCGGGAACCGCTCCCGACTTGGGCGCGGTCGCGAGGTGGATGGTGGCGTGGGTCAGGGTCAGCTGCGCCTCCGGCATCCCGATCAGTTGCACTGTCTGGGCCGCCGCCACCGCCACCGGCAACGCGGTGGGGTCCGCCATCCCGACATCCTCACTGGCCAGAATCATCAGCCGCCGGGCGATGAAGCGCGGATCCTCCCCCGCAATCAGCATGCGCGCCAGATAGTGCAGCGCGGCGTCCACATCGGACCCCCGGATCGACTTGATGAAGGCGCTCACCACGTCGTAATGCTGGTCACCGTCGCGGTCGTAGCGCACCGCGGCGCGATCCACCGACTGCTCGACCACCTCGACGGATATCACCGAGCCCGCTCCGTCGGCTGTTTCAGCGGCGACTTCCAGTGCGGTCAGTGCTCGCCGCGCATCGCCGGCGGCGAGCTGCGCCAGCAGGCTCAGCGCCTCGGCGTCCACGCTCACCGTGCCGCCGAGCCCACGCTCATCTGTAATCGCCCGCTCGAGTACCTCACGAATGTCGTTGTCGCCCAACGGCTGCAACTGAAGGATCAGCGAGCGTGAGAGCAGCGGAGCCACGACGGAAAAGGAGGGATTCTCGGTGGTGGCGGCCACCAGCAGCACCACCCGGTTCTCCACCGCCGCCAGCAGTGCATCCTGCTGAGTCTTGGAGAACCGATGTACCTCGTCGATGAAGAGCACCGTCTGGCGGCCATGGACCGCGGCCCGGCGCGCATCGTCGATGACGGCCCGCACCTCTTTCACACCGGCGGACAGCGCCGACAGTGCTTCGAACCTGCGGCCGGTGGCACCCGAAATCAAGGATGCAAGAGTTGTTTTCCCGGTACCCGGTGGTCCGTACAAAATGACCGAGGCCGCTCCGGAACCGTCGACGAGACGACGCAACGGCGAGCCCTGCTTGAGCAGGTGCCCCTGCCCCACCACTTCATCGAGTGTCGCGGGGCGCATTCGGACAGCAAGGGGCGCGTTGGGCGCCACCCGCGCGTCCACAGGGGTCGCGTCGAAGCCGCCCCCGGGTACGTCGAACAGGCTGTCTGACACGTCTCAGGCTTACCACGTCGGACCGACGGGTTCAGCCTGCCGGTTGCGTGACGAAATCGATCAGTTCCTCGACACGGCCGATCAGGGCCGGCTCCAGGTCTGTCCAGGTGCGTACCTTGCCGCGGATCCGGCGCCAGGCCTCGGCAATCTCGGTCTGACTGCCATGAGGCCAGCCGAGCGCCTGGCAGATGCCGTGCTTCCATTCGATGTCCCGCGGCACGGTGGGCCAGGCATGCAGGCCGATCCGCTCGGGCTTGACCGCCTGCCAGATGTCGACGAACGGATGCCCCACCACGAGGGTGTGCTCGCCATAAGGGCCCTTCTGCACCGTTTCAGCGATGCGTGATTCCTTCGACCCCTTCACCAGGTGGTCAACCAGCACCCCGAGCCGGCGCCCGGGACCGGGCTGGAATTCCTTCACGATGGCCGCCAGGTCATCCACCCCGCCCAGGTACTCGACGACAACACCTTCGACGCGCAGGTCGTGACCCCACACCTGCTCGACGAGCTCGGCATCGTGACGGCCCTCTACGTAGATTCGGCTGGCCAACGCAGTGCGTGCCTTAAGACCTTGGACCGCAACCGATCCCGATGCACTCCTGGACGGCTTGGTGGGTGTGTGCCGCAGCGGCTCTCTGAGGATCACCGGCTTGCCATCGATGAGATATCCAGGACCCACCGGAAATCCGCGGACGCGCCCGTGCCGGTCCTCCAGATCCATCCGGCCGTACTCGATCCGCACGACGGCACCCACGAACCCCGTCTGGGCATCCTCGACTACCAAGCCCTTTATCGCCGCGACCTCGGTCGATTGCGGACGCCGCGGGGCATGCGGGTTGTTGGACAGGATGTCGGTGCCATAGCGATCAGCCACCCGGCGATCGTAGGAATGCTCCGGCGCCGCACCCGGTTGCGACGCGCCCGCGTGACTAGACCGTGATCGGAACCGCGTGTGCGTGCGTGCGGGTTGCCACCACCGAATCGGCGAGCGCCCCCCGCACATACAGCTCGCGGGTGCGAGAACGCTGGACCTTTCCCGAGGAGGTCTTGGGCAGCTGGCCCGGCTGCAACAACACCACATCGGCCAACGCCAGCCGCGTGCGATCGGACACCGAACGCCTGATCTTCGTGATCTGCGCGGCATTGTCGTCGTCTTCGGTCTTGCCGGACCGTTCGGCAGCGATCACCACCTGTTCGGTGACATCTCCCGGTACCGAGAAGGCCACCACATTGCCCTTCCGGATTCCGGGCACGTCCTCTACCGCCCACTCGACTTGCTGCGGGTCATAGTTGCGCCCGTTGACGACGAGGATGTCCTTCTTACGTCCGGTGACGTACAGGTTGCCGTCCACGATGAACCCGCGATCGCCGGTGCTCAGCCACCCGTCAGCGCTGAAGGCACTTCGGGTTGCCTCCTCGTTCTCGAAGTATCCGGCCGCCACGGACGGTCCGTGAAACTGAACATCGCCGACACGTCCCGGCGCCAGCTCCCGCCCCGCGTCGTCGATGATCTGCACGCGGTGGCGATCGTCGAGGACCTTCCCGCAGCTGACGAAGGTGAGGACGTCATCACCCACTGCGGCGGGCACCACCAGACCCTCATTCCGATATGCCGCACCGGAAATGGGCAGACGCTGGAACCGGCTGGCCAGACTGTCGAAGGCGATTGCGAGGGTGGCCTCAGCCATGCCGTAGGCAGGCATCACGGCTTCCTGTTTGAGTCCGTATGGCCCGTACGCGTCGATGAAGGCGTCCAGCACCTCGGCGTTGATCGGTTCGGCACCACAACCGAAGACCCGAACGCTGGAGAAGTCCCACGTGATCTCCCCCGGCGCGGGTGGCGCCGCCTTCTTGACCGTCAAGGCGAACGCGAAATTCGGTGCGAAAGAAACAGTTCCACGATGACGGGATACCGTGTCGAGCCAGATGCCCGGGTCACGAAGGAAGGCCAATGTGGGCAGATAGGTTGCCTGCAGCCCGAACAGCACCACACTCAGGAAATGTCCGATCAGTCCCATGTCGTGGTACAGCGGAAGCCAGCTCACCAGGCGTTCGGTGGGGTACTTCTGCGCCTCCAGACACCGCAGATTGGTCAGGAATGAGTGCGCGTTGGCCCACAGCGAGGCGTCGGTCACCTGGACGGCCTTAGGTTTTCCGGTACTGCCACTGGTGAACTGCAGGAAGGTGACCTGATCAATGGCACGCGGGGCGGCGTCCACGTAATCGCCGCCGGCGGCGATTGTCTCGGTGTGCACCACGGCAGCCACCTGGGCGCCGAATCTGTCCGACAGGTTCAGTACCTCGTCTACCCACTGCGGTGCGATGAGCCCTCGAGATCCGCTGGAGGACAGCACTGATTCGAGGAAGTCGAGATACGCGTCCTGCTTACCCAGGCTCGTCGGCGGGTACAAGGGCACGGGTATGGCACCGAGCCACACGATCGCGAGGAAACCGGTGACGAATTCACGGGTGTCCGGCACCACCAGCGCCACCCGATCACCCGGTGCGATGCCGTGTGCCGCCAATGCGCCGGCACCGCGGGCCACATCACCCAGCAGCTCGGCGAAGGGCACCAACACCTCGCTACGGTCGTCACCGATGAATGTCAGTCCGCGGGTGGTTGATGCGGCGTTGGCCTGAAGCGCCGTGACCAGTGATCGCGGGTTATCGATATCGAACATCGTCACGCTCCATTCAGGTGCTGGGTTGCGGGGTTGACAAGGTTCGCAAGGATTTTCACGGTGCGGTCGATCTGCTCGAAACTGTGACTGGCCGTGACGAAGAAGCGCAATCGCGTCTGATCGTTGGGCACGGCGGGGTACAGGATCGGGTCGACATTGATGCCGGCCTCGCGCAGCTGTGCGGCCAGCAGAAGCGATCTGCGCGAGTCGCCCACCACGAACGGGATGATCGGAGTTCCGTTGCTGTCGCCGAACGAGAGACCGGCGCCCGCGAACGCGGCACGCATGTAGTCGGCGTTGGCATGCAGTGCCGCAACGCGTTCCGGCTCGGCCTGCAGAATCTCGATCGAGGCGAGCGAAGCGCCGGCCGACGCCGGTGGCAGCCCGCAGCTGTAGATGAAGCCGGGCAGGCTGTACTTCAGGTACTCGATCAGCTCGCGGGATCCGCCGAGATAGCCACCGCAGCTGGACAGCGATTTCGACAGCGTGCCCATCCAGATGTCGACCTGGGAACGGTCCACGTCGAAGTGCTCGCCGATGCCGCCGCCGCCTGCACCGAGAACCCCGATGGAGTGTGCCTCGTCGACCATGAGCAATGCGTCATGCCGCTTGGCCACCTCGATGAACGCCGGCAGGTCCGCGATGTCACCGTCCATGCTGTACGCGCCTTCGATCACCACCAGAGCCCGGCGGTATCGGTCGCGAACGGTACCGAGCAACTGGTCGAGATGGGCGGCGTCGTTGTGTTTGAACGGGCGACGCGTCGCACCGGACAAGCGGCAGCCCTGCATGATGCTGTCGTGCGCCAGCGCGTCATGCAGCACGATGTCCTGCTCACCGAGGATGTGGCCGATGGCAGTGACATTCGTGGAATGACCGCCGACGAGGGTCACCACGTCCTCGACCTTCAACAGCCGTGCGATCGCTGCCTCCAGTTCGCGGTGCACCGGCTTCTCTCCCGAAAGTAAGCGACTCGCGGAAACCGAGGTGCCGTAACGGCTTAACGCCTCTTGGGCGCGGGCGGTGACCCGCTCATCTCCCGAGAGTCCGAGGTAGTTGTAGCTCGAGAAGTTGATCAGCACACGATCGCCCACGCGCGTGGTGTCGTTGACGACCTGCTGGTGCACCGTGAAGTACGGGTTCTCGGTGCCCTCACTGTCGAGGTCTTTCAGCCGCTTGTCCAGCGCCTGCCACTCCGGGAAATCGGTGATCGTGCGCTCACGCGTGACCCGCTCGGCGTGTACCTCCCCGGCGGGCTCGGGTTTCGCGACCACAACTGCGGTCTCGCCCACTGCCAACGCCACGACATTGCCCACCGTGAGTTCCTTGGCGCTCAAGTCCTGCAGCGCCAAGTCGGGGTTGCCCTTCTGCAGGGTCTTGAACAGCTCCGTGAGCATCAGCGAGTCGAAACCCAGATCACCGACGAGGAGGTGTCCAGTGGTGAGCGCCTCCGCGTCATATGATCCGATGCGTGCGATCTCGTTGAGTGCATTGCTGTTTCGATTCACAGGGCTGTCTCGATTCACGGGCGTACGCTGCGGGTTCGCCGCCGTGGGAGGTGCCGGAGCGACGGGTGTCGCAGGCAGCGCCTGCGCAACCGGCGGCAGTTCGATGGTTTGGTTGCCCAACACCGTGGTGAGTAGCGCGGTCTGTTCGCGCCACAGCGAGATGATGTCCTGCACGAGGGGTGATTCCTTCCCGATTGGCGCGGATTGTGTCCGCTTCGCCGGAGAACTGTCCTGAGGGATCGCCGCGAGGGTGCGCCACGATTCACGCTTCTTCACCGGCCACAGCGACTTGGCCGGAACCGGCCGCGTGGTCAGCAGTGCGCCCGGGTGATCGGACGTGCCGTCCAGACCGGCGGGCACGCCGACCGACCGTAATTGGGCCCGTATCCGATTGAGCAGACGTGCATGCTCGTCGGTGTCCACCGCCACCAGATGATCCACGGGAGCGCCCGCGGACCGTGCGAGGTTCAACAGGGCATGCCCCGCACCGATCTGAAGAAAAACGGTGTCCGCGTCCCCAAGGCCACCGAGGGCCTCGGAGAAACGCACCGATGCGAGCGCATGCTCACGCCACCGTGTGCGGATCATCTCCGCATCGGTGTACGCGGACGCCGAGATGCACGATATGAATCCGATTTCCGGGTCCCGGATGGGCAATTCTGCAATCAGCCCCTCGATGACGCGGTTCGCCGGTTCCAGCAGCGGACTGTGGAACGCATGCGAGACGTTCAGCACCTTGTGCGGAACATCGGCGCCGGTGAGTAGCGCACTGGCGCTGGCCAATCCGTCGGTGGTTCCAGCAAGGACGATCTGATCCGCGGCGTTGTGGTTGGCCACCCATACCGACGGGACATCCTCGACGAGGGCGCGCAGCTTCGCCTCGTCACTTCGGCACACGATCATCCCCCCGGCCGGAATGTCGGCATGGGCAATCGCCTCTCCCCGCCGTGCGGCGAAATGGACCGCCTGCTCGTCGGAGAGCACTCCCGCGGCAGCGGCCGCGGCGAATTCACCGACGCTGTGGCCCAGTACCACGTCCGGAATGACTCCGACGCTGGCCAGATACTGCACGACAGCCAGCTGCGTGATCAGCAATGCCGGCTGGCAACGGTCGGTGCTGGCGAGCGCCAGCTCGGCGGTCGGTGTGTGCTCGGCCGGATACATCACATCGAGCAGTCCGGGGCTGTGTGCCGCGGCGGCAAGACGTTCGATGGTTGCATTCACCTCCGGCACTGTGGCCTTCAAGGAGGCAAGCTCGTTGACGGTCTGCGCCCCCTGACCGGCGAACAGAAAGCAGACCCGCGGGATCGCGGAGGACGGTCTGGCCGACCGATACCAGACGTCATCGCCTATCCGCGTGGGAATTTCACCGCCCGCCTTGAGCACCGCGAGTGCGGCGCGCAAGTGTTCGTGGAGCTCCAGGATGGAGCCGGTCACGATGAGCAACTCCACTGCGCGGTCCTCCCGGCGCGTGAGCGCCCGGGCCACCTGCCCGAGGTCCAGGTCGGGGGTGGCGTCGATATCGTCCAGCAGATACTGGCAACGCACCTCGATATCGCGCGCGTTCTCACCGCGAATCGGTATCACCCAGGAGTCCCGTGGTGTGCCCGCGCGCATGACGTCACGTGGTTGACCCGCCTCCAGGAGCACGTGCACGTTGGTTCCGCCGAATCCGAACGCGCTGACACCCGCCACGTGCGGCCGTACCGGCACAGCGGGCAGCGTGGTCACCGATTCGGCGATGCGCCAACCGCGTTCCTCCAGGTTCAGGGCATCTCGCTTCGCGCGGATGTTCGGCTGCGGCGGAATGATCCCGGTGCGCAACACCAGCGCCGTTTTGATCAGACCGATCAGTCCCGCCGCAGACATGGCATGCCCCACATTGGCTTTCGCACTGCCGAGATACCGCGGCAGATTCCCGCGGTGCGCCAAACAAGAGCTCAACGACTCGACCTCCACCGCATCACCGACCGGGGTGGCGGTACCGTGCGCCTCGACGTAGTCGATCTGACCGGGATCCAATCCCGCGTCTGCAAGTGCGAATTCGATTGCGGCGCGCTGCCCCGCGGCTTGCGGCTCCATCGGACCGGCTCCGGCGCCGTCGTTGTTGCATCCGACGCCACGCAACCAGGCATGTACCTCGCCCCGCGCAGGCAGGGTGTCCTCGCGGGACAGCACGATGACGCCGACTCCCTCACCCAGCACGAATCCGTCTGCGCTCGCGTCGAAGGGGGCGCAGACCCCGGACTTGGAGACCGCGCCGATCTTCGAGAACATCACCAGCGAATCGGGCACCAGATTCAGGTGCACTCCGGCAACGATCGCCACCTCGCATTGCCCTGACCGCAGCGCGAGCACAGCGTTGTTCAGCGCCACCAGTGACGATGCGCAGGCGGCGTCGACGGCCATCGACGGACCACGCAGATTGAATGCTCTGCTGATCATCGCGGCCGACATGTTGAGCAGCGAGCCCGGCATGGTGAACGGTCGCACCACCGGAACGTCGGCCGTCAGCGCCCGCGAATCGATGTCGGAAAGACTCGAGGAATCCCCGAATTCACCGGCGCCCAGCTGCACTCCACGCAGCGGTGCACTCACCACCACCTCGCGGAAATCGGATGTCGAGATACCGACGTACACGCCGACGCTGCGGCCCGCGAAGCTCTCTTGATCGAAGCCGGCGTCTTCCAACGCTTCGCGCGTGGTTGTCAACAGAATGCGATGCTGCGGATCCATGACTTCGGCCTGCCGCGGCGAGATCCCGAAGGTGAGCGGGTCGAACCGGTCGATACCGCTGACCGCAGCCATCACATCGGTGTAGGTGGTGTTGGGGCGCTTACCTTCCGGATCGAAGAACGGCCCATGCTCCCAGCGCTCCCGCGGGATCTGTCCGACGGCAGTGTCGCCTCGCAGCAGCATCTGCCAGAAGGATCGGACATCCCCGGCCCCCGGTACCTGGCAGGCCATCCCCACGATGGCCAGCGGCTCCGATGGACCGTTCCCGCGGTGCGCGTCCATCAGCCGGCGAGCTCAGCGGCCAGATGTGCGCGTACGACTGTGGCCAGGTCGGCGATCGTCTTCACCCTGACCAGCTCACGTGGCGGCAGGCGGACCCCGGTGACTTCTTCGATATGCGTCAGAAACTCGAGGGTCTGCACCGAGCTGTAACCCAGGTCCGCGATCTCCGATTCGGGGGTGAGCTCGGGAAGTGCCTCGGTGGCCACCGACTGGAGGGCCTCGAAGACGAGGTCAAGCTCCTCGGAGAACACGATGTTGTTCGATGTCACCAGTCACCTCAAATATCTACGCGCGGATGATGTTTCGCAGCGATTGACGACGCTGTCATGGCGAACAGCGTTGAGGCTATGGAGATATGCGGTGCGCTATGAACCCTGCACGTCCTGATGTGTCAAGTCAACGGCACGACCGGCCTTGTATGTCAGGTTGGATGACGTATGGCTGTGATACTCGACACGTTCGGGAATGTATCAACCGTTCCGGTCGGCTGAAAGATATTCGCGCACAGCCTGTTCGAGGACCAGTACCGCGGTGGACATTGTCTGTAATGAGATGCTCTCGTCATAGACCGCCCAACCGTCATCTCCCGGGCCGAACGTCACCGCGGGTCGCAGTGACGCTAACAGCGGATTCGGTTGCAGTTCAGCGGCTCACACCGGCACGAGGCCTGGTTTGCGCCACCGGCGAGAGAATTAAGTTCGAGCTCTAGCTCAGTCCTCGGTAAAAGTCTCGCCGCGCAGCGCCGCGATGACGTCCGCCGCATGGGCCGCCACGACAAGGTCACCCACACGCTCGGCGGCCGCATGTAGTGCCATCCAGCGCCCAAGAAGCGCGGGATGGCTGGGCGCGGGGTTTCCCAGGGCCACCGTGTCCTCGTCGAGGTCAAGGTCGATGGTGAAGTACTCGTGGGTAGCAAGCCACACCCACATCAGTCGCGCATCCAGGACGCGTCGCGCAAGTGTCTCGTCATCGGCCAGTGCCGGGGCGATCGACACCACATCGGAGCGCCACGCTTCGGTCATCGCATCGTCGAGCTCGGCGACTTCCCCGCGTTCGGTGGCGCCGAGGAACTCCGGATAGACAGTGAGTGCGTGCGCGATGTCCAGCACGATGTCGCGGAATCCGCCCCACTCGTAGTCAAGGATTCGGACACCGTGTTCGGTGACGAGGATGTTGTCGGGCGCAACCTCGGAAGGGCTAAAGGCTCGAACGCCGCCCCTACCGAAGAGTTCCGCTGTTTGCTGTAGGCGCGGAATCAGCGCTGGCGGCACCTCGAGGGAGTACTCACTCCTCAGGATCTGCCGCAGTGGCGCGATGGTGTCCGCTCCGCCGAGGCGCTGCTGCGCCGGGTCGACATCAGTCTTCTTGACATCGAGGCGCCGAAGCAGCGCAGCAAAGTCACCTTCACGCCCCACCGTGGCGACATGCATCCGCCCCAAGGCTTGCGCCCACGCCATCAATGCGTGGTTTATCGCAGCACGATTGCGCTCTGCGAGCAGCTCGGACATGGTGGGCGCGGACCCCAGGTCGGTGAGCACGATGAGCCGTTCGGCGATCGAGTAGGCAACCAGCTCCGGGCCGGGCCGATGCTTGGCGGTCAGGGAGTTTGCGAACTGATACGACACGACCTCGCGCAGCACGGCGTCATCGGATCCCCCCTCGGGGACCTGCTTGATCACCATGGACTTGGGCAACGCAAACGGGTTCTGCACCGCACGGACCCGAATAACGATCGCAGGCCCGCTGCCACCGAGATCTTCGGGTTCAGCCAACGTCACGGTCGCCCCCGCGCGCTTGGAGAGCAACTCCTCAGCTGTGGCGATAACCTGTGCGACGGGGTCTGCCAATAGTGTCGTCATTACCGCCTCACCTTACCCCGTCTTTATAAGACTGTGGGGCGGCACACACTCATCCCGTAATTCACATTCATGCATTTGCCAGTGTTGGTCGCAGACGTTGCCCTTGCGCGTCCTGACCGATCGGTCTAATTTAAGACCATGCGGTCTGCAGAGACGTTGACGTTCACAGAACGGGCCCGACGGGCACAGATAGTGGCCGGCGCCATCGAGGTGCTCGCCGGTGCGGGGTATCCACAGACATCGCTGGCGAAAATTGCCGAGCACGTCGGAGTGGCCAAGAGCGCGGTGCTGTATCACTTCACGTCCAAAACCGAGGTCATCGAATCCGTGATGCTCGAAGTCTTCACTCGTGCCGCCACCGTCATCGTGCCTGCAGTGCACGCAGAGACCACCGCGCTTGCGCGTCTCACGGGCTACATCAGAGCCAATATCGAATTCGTGGTGAGTAACCGGGTGGCCGCGATCGCCCTACTGGAGATCATCACCGGTTACCGCAGCCAGGATGGTCTGCGGTTCGACCAGGCAGCGGCCGGCGCAGCACCCCCCGCCGAGTTCGCCGCGATGGATCCAGAGGCGATTTTCACCGATGGCGTCGCGACCGGTGAATTCCAGTCGGTGTCACCCCGGTTCATGAAGAACGCCTTGCGGGCGGCGCTTGATGGCGCCGTGTGGGAGCTGGGACGCGACCCGGACTATGACGCCATCGGATACGGAGAACAGCTCGTCGACATGTTCACCAAAGCCGTCGGTGCAGCACCATGACAACGATTGTGATCAGCGCATATGGCACCCGCGGGGACGTGGCGCCGCTGACCGGGCTGGGAAAACGGCTGCGCGACAGCCTGTCTGCGCACGTAGCCATTGCCGCGCAAGAACCCTACGCACACCTGGTACGTACGGCCGGTCTCGAATTCCGGCAGTTACCCGGTGATACCGAGGCGGCGACCCGAGACTCCGAGCATGGTCAGGCCCTTGTGGACGGCACACGGATGCGCCCCTCGGGGGCAGCTCTCGCCGAGATGCGGGCCGGACTGGCGGGAGTCGGCGAGGCCATGGCCGAAACGGCGCACGATGCCGATGTTCTGCTGGCCGAGGGCCCAGTTGGCACCCTGCTCGGATATCACGTTGCCGAGGCGCTCGACATACCCAGCGCGGGACTCTGTCTTCAACCGGCCTGTCCCACTGCCGAATTTGCGCCACCGCCACTGACCGTCCGGTCGTTTGGCACCTGGGGTAACCGGCTGGTGTGGCGCCTTGCCCAGTCCGGGGAACGGATCTACACGCCGCTCATCGATGGTCTGCGCCACCACCTCGGACTGGCCCCCGCATCACTGCGCCGGTATCACAACGCGCGAGCCAGACACTGGCCCATCGTGCACGGCTACAGCCGTCACGTCGTCCCGCGCCCCCTCGACTGGCGACCGCACTGGCATCTGACCGGCTACTGGTGGCCCGATCATGACGAAACCTGGCTACCGCCAGAAGAACTGAGTGAATTTCTTGACAACGGTCCCGCTCCCGTGTTCGTCGGTTTTGGCAGCACCGCCACCGCCAGAGGGCAAGAGCTGTCGGAAACCATCGCCCATGCGATACGTGTGGCCGGGGTGCGGGCGGTGGTGCAACGCGGGTGGGCCGGACTCGCCGGCCTGGGCGATGACGTCATCACCGTCGACGATGTTCCGCACTCGTGGCTGTTTCCACGAATGGCCGCTGTCGCACACCACTGCGGCGCCGGTACGACTGCGGCCGCGCTGCGGGCCGGCATCCCCTGCATTCCCGTCCCGGGCATCATGGACCAACCGTTCTGGGCCCACCGATTGTCTGGAATCGGCGCCGCCTGTACACCACTGCCGCGTACGTCGCTTCGCGCCGACGAGCTGTCGGCATCGATCACAGAGGTGATCACCGAGTCACGGTATCGCCAAGAAGCCCAACGTCTCTCACGACTCATTCACGGCGAGGACGGTATCGGAGCGGCGGTGGACATCATCGCCGCAATGTTGGATGCCACGACGACGAAAGGTGCACATCATGGCCACTGAACTCCTCATGGGCAACGCACTACTGGCCGGAGCCATCACGCTGGCGGGCGGTGCGATCGGCGCAGGTATCGGCGACGGCATGGCGGGAGCACAGCTCATCGCCGGGGTAGCCCGCCAGCCGGAATCTCAGAACCGCTTGTTCACACCGTTTTTCATAACCGTCAGCCTGGTGGAGGCCACCTTCTTCATCAATGTCGCGTTCATGGCCCTATTCGTATTCGCCACCCCGGGCGGGTAGTCACCCGGCCGCGGCATCCCCCACGGCCATGACGATCTCGTGGATCAGGCGCATCTTCTCCAGCACCGGACCGCGCAGCACGAACGGGTACAGATCGTCGCGCCCCATGGAGCGGTTGACCATGTTCAGCGACCACGCCAAGGGCAGCCACATCTCGATGATGGTGTCGAATCCGCTGGGGCCCAGCACCCTGCGATCGAAGGTGCCGCCCGCGGGCGCCAGCGCGAAGGCAGCGGCGGTGTCCAGCGTGTCCCGGACATGCAGGTAATGCGCGAAGGTCTCCGCCCAGTCCTCGGCGGGATGCATGGTGGCATAGGAGGAAACGAAACTCGCCTGCCAGCCCTCGGGCGCACCCTGCTGATAGTGCCGATCAAGTGCTGCCTGGTAGTCGGCATCCGGATCGCCGAACAGCGCGCGAAACCTCTGCTCATAGTCCGCAGAGGTTTCGACGAGCCGGTAATAGAAGTAGTGCCCGATCTCGTGACGAAAATGCCCGAGCAGTGTGCGATACGGCTCATCCATCGAGATACGAAGCTGCTCACGGTGCACGTCATCGCCCTCGGCGAGATCCAGCGTGATCACCCCGTTGTGGTGTCCCGTCATCACCTGCTGCTCTTCACTGGACAGCAGATCGAAGGCCAGTCCGAACTCGGTGTCGACATCTCGCCCCGTCACCGGTAATCGCAGCTCAGCGAGCTCTGCAATGAGCCGGCGCTTCGCCTTCTCAGCCTCGGCGAACGCCGGCAAAGCCGTGCCGTCAGAATCACTGGGCCGGGTGCGCGTCAGCACGCAGGACGCGCACAACGTGTCCGTTCCAGTGCCGTCCACCAGCCAATTACATTCGGCCACATGAAGGTTCGCGCACAGGTGATGATTGTCCGAGTCAACGAATCCGGGCCCGTCGTCCTGGGCGATGACCAGCAAGGCCTTGTCCTGGAGCGAGAACCCGACATGGCTGCCACAGGCCAGGCACACCGAGTTTTCGAACGCCAGATGCTGGCCACACTGCGGACAGATGAAGTCACGCACGAGCGGGGCTCTCCTGACACGGTGCCACGTCCACCGAGACCTTGATCGTGCTGCTCTCGGAATCGGTGTAGATGATGCCGCGCAAGGGCGGTACGTCCGCGTAATCACGACCCCACGCGACGGTGACATACCGCGCGTCGGCAACCGTGTCATTCGTCGGGTCGAACGCGACCCATCCATCGGGCGGTACCCACACCGCCGCCCACGCATGGGTGGCGTCGGCGCCGACCAAGCGAGGCTTCCCGGGCGGCGGATTCGTTGCGAGGTAACCGGATACGTAGCGCGCCGCGAGCCCCTGGGTGCGCAGCGCGGTGGCCGCCATGCGGGCGAAGTCCTGACAAACGCCCTCCCCCGCGGCCAGCACTTCGCTGACCTTGGTGGAAATGGTGGTGGACCCCGACCGGTATTGGAAGTCACGATAGATCCGGCCCATCAGGTCCACGACAGCTTCCCCGAGCGGGCGCCCGGCGGTGAAACTCACCGCGGCATAGGCACGTACATCATCGGTGATCTCGGGGGGCACCAAGTCCAGCACGAACTCGGCGGCGAGTGCGCCGGCCCCGGTCGATTCCCCGTATGCCGGGCGGGCCAGCTCCCACGCCTGCTCCCACCCCGCAGCGGGAGGCCGCGGAGTGCTGACATCCACGATCGAGCGGGCGGTCACGCTGAGCTCCCGGTGCGGTGTGGTGACGTGGAAGTACGAGCTGAGATTTCCGTATACGTCCCTGCCGGTGGAACTGTCCGAGGGCTCTGGTTCGACGATCAGCTCGTTCGATTCACAACGCTGCCAATCGGTGTCACGCGGCGTGAGGTAGCCGCGCCCATACGAGCTGGTGACGTCGTCGGAGTACTTGTACAGGGTGCGGTGCGTCACCTGGTACTGGATCACGGATGCGGCGCCCGCGGGGGGACCATCGGTCACGGCAATCTCCGCCTCGGGTCGGGGCCCCACAGTGGCTGCATACCGGTCGGCATCGACAGGTGCGTCTTGGTGACCACGGAAGACAGTTCGCGCAACGCTTGATGGACGTTGTCGAGGGTATCTGCGAGTGTGTCGCGCTGCCCGTCCTCGCCCGCGACCTCCAGATCGGCAGGATCGATCCGCCGCAACTGTGTCACCAAGTCCTCCACCAACCGCTCCGGGCGTGAGGTTCCCGAGGCGCTCGGCAATGACTTGAGGTCGGTGCGTAACGACTCCACTTGATACAGAAGCGATCTCGGATTGACGGCATCGAACAGCAGCAGATCGGCAACGGCCTCGAGACTGATCTTGCCCCGGGTGCGGCGGCGATACATCACCGAGGACTCGCACGCCACCAACGTGGACTCGGTGACGGACTGCTCGGCCGCACGGCCGCGGACCGTCGTGAGCGTGGAACGCAGCAGGGCCGTCAGGCCGAGACCGCGCTCGATGCGCTTGCCGATATCCATGATCGTCCAGCCGATATCGTGCACCGTCGACTCCGCCGCCAGGCCTGCCAGGGCGAGAAGTCCTGCCAGTACCTGAGTCTGGGTGGCGGCGAGCACCGTATCGTCGGCACGGGTGGGGCTACCGCCCGACCGCGTGGAATCGTCGTACTCAGCCCCTGCTGTCGCGATGGCCCGGTCCATGCCGCCGAGCACCATCCAGGTGTCGTTGGACATCTGATCCCGAACCGCGCGGGCCGCCAGACCAAGCCGTTCCACCGATTGCGCCAGGGACCCGACTCGCTCCTTGTCCACCGTCAATGACCACAACTGGGTGCCCAGATCCTCGGAGCCGGTGTCGGTACCGGTGATGTCGCCAAGTGCCTTCAACAGCACCGGGACGCATTCACTGGCCTCCATGAACTGCCGATACCGGTACTCGTGGAACCGTTCCCGGGTGACGGACAACAGCCGGACCAGATTTTCCGCACGCTCTCCATACCGCCCCAGCCAGAACAGATCGGACAACACGCGCGGTGAACTGACCGCATCGGCGCCCGCTAATCGACCGGTGGGCAGATCCAGCGATGTCACCGTCAGGGCCCGCTCGGTCTGATCGCGATCCGGCTGTTGAACCCAAATATCTTTGGCAGCAATACTGTTGAGCGTCGATCCGGAGTATCCGGAAGCGGCAACGTATCCGAGACCGCCGATCATCGGCGCGTAACCGCCGCGCTGTGCCACCGTGAACAGTCGCATACCGATCGGCGCCGCGGTGAGGGCGCCGGAGCGCAGATAGGTGGGGGCCACCGACAGCTCGGGGAGTTCCTGACCGACCCAGCGCCAGGGCGCCGCCTCGATGCGCGCCCGCAATGTCTCCAGGGTCTGCACTGACTGCAATGGTCCGGTGTAAACCTCTTCCCCCACTGTTGATTTGACCAGCAGCGAGCCCACGTTCGCGAGCAGGTGCGAGCGCTCCGCATCGATGCCGCCCCACCAGATTTGACCTCCGGACAAGGCGAGCGGCTCGTCGAACAGCCGCTGCGACAGCTCCGGCAGGAAACGAGCCAGGCCCGGGTTCTCCAATACCCCGCTGCCCAGCGAGTTGACGACGGTCACTGCGCCCCGGCGAAGTACCTCGACCAAGCCAACGACTCCCAGCCGTGAGTCGGCGCGCAGATCCAGCGGATCGGAATAGGCGGCGTCGACGCGACGAAGTACCACGTCCACCCGGCGCAGGGTGCCCAGTGACCGCATCCACAGCTTGCCGTCACGCACCACCAGATCCGCGGATTCGACCAGCGGAAAACCCAGCACAGATGCGAGGTACGCCTGATCGAAGGATGTCTCCGAGTGGATACCGGGACTGAGCACGACCACCGACGGATCCTCGACCGACTCCGGAGCGACATCGATGAGTGCCAGGCGAAGTGTTTGTGCGAACGACGAGGTCGGCCTCGGTGCCACCTTCTCGTAGAGATCGGGGGCGGCGTGAGCCACCACGCGGCGGTCCGCCATCGCATACCCGGCGCCCGATGGCGCCTGCGTCCAGTCCGCATTCACCCGGAACTCGCCGGTGCCGGTGCGGCCGACATCACTGCCGAGCAGAAACAGCTGATGCCTGCCGGGCAGGGCCATGCCGTGAGCCGCGCGCACATATCCGGGATGTGCGAACAGCAGCTGTGGCGGCAACGCTCCGGAACTGATCAACTCCTGCGGCCCGTACAGGTCGCTGAGGATGGCGTCCAGCAGCGTGGCCCGCTGCGTCAGACCAACCTCCAGGGCATCCCAGTCGTCGGAGTCGACGAGCAGCGGGAGCCCATCCAGACGCCACGGCACCGGATGAGTGGGCGCATCGGGCGCGGGCACAGACGTCGAGACGCGCCCGGGATCCATGTAGGTGATGCCGTCGCTGTCGACGAGGGTGCGGACCCGATCGAGCAGGCGGTCCAAACCGGGACGGCCCCGTTGCGCGATGGCGTCGGCCAGGTCGGTCCAGGCCGGGCGGACGCTGCCATCGGGCGCCAGGAACTCGTCGTAACCCGCCTGGCTGCCCCGCCGTCCCACCTCGAACAGTGACCCCTGGGCACGAATGCTGCGGTACTGCCCGATCAGCGGGTTATCGGCCAGCGAGAAGTCGGGTCCGACGGGAGCCCCCGAAGCAGGTGCTGCCACCGGTCGTACCTTCCTTCCCGTTACGCTGCCGTTCCTACGCCCAATCGACCGCCTACCTGCGCCCTACCGTTCTCGCACGGCGCAGATCAAGGATGCCGGGCGCCACGGCATCGGTAGACATGCGGGCTTGTTTCTCGCGCAAGTCTGACAAATCGACTCGACCGGTGGTGTAACCGGTGGCATCGAAGCGCCTCCCACGGCGTGCCTCGGCGGCCACCGCGTTGACGGGCGGGTCGTCATAGGACCGGCCACCCGGGTGCGACACGTGGTACGTACAGCCGCCGCGAGACAACGCGTTGGCCGTGTCGATGAGCTCGAAGCGCAGCGGGTCGTCAACGGTGATGCTCGGATGCAGCGCACTGGGCGGCTGCCAGGCCCGGTACCGCACGCCGGCCACCTGAACGTCCGGGTTGGCGGTCGAGAGCAGCGGGATGGGTTCTCCGTTGCAGGTGACCACATATCGGGACCGGTCGGCGCCGATGACCCGCACCTGCACACGTTCGATCGAGGAATCCACGTATCGTGCGGCACCTCCGGCGGTTGCCTCTTCCCCCAGCACCCGCCACGGTTCGATGGCCCCGCGCAGTTCGATCTCGATACCGTCGAACACCGCGGTGCCAATCCGCGGAAAGCGGAACTCGGTGAACGGATCGAGCCAACTGGTCTCGAAGGCGATGCCGTGCGCACGCAGCTCGGCAGCAACTTGAGCAATGTCGTGAATAATGAAGTGCGGCAACAGGTAACGGCCATGCAGGTTTGCGCCATGGCGAATCAGCGGTGCGCGCAGAGGCTGCTCCCAGAACCTGGCCACCAGTGCGCGCACCAGCAGCGACTGGACCATTGCCATCTGGAAATGCGGCGGCATCTCGAATCCGCGCAGCTCCAACAGGCCCAGACGCCCGCGGGCGCTGTCGGGGCTGTACAGCTTGTCGATGCAAAACTCCGCACGGTGGGTGTTGCCGGTGATATCGGTCAGCAAGTGCCGTAGCGCCCGGTCCACGTGCCAAGGAGCGGCCTTTTCGGAAGGATCGCGATCCGGTGCCTTCGTCAATCTATCGATCTCGGCGAAGGCGATCTCCAACTCGTACAACGCCTCTTCGCGGCCTTCGTCGACGCGAGGGGCCTGCGATGTGGTGCCGACGAACCTTCCCGAGAACAGGTAGGACAACGCGGGGTGATGCTGCCAGTAGGTCAGCAGCGACACCAAAAGATCGGGGCGACGCAGCAACGGTGACGTCGCCGGGGTCCGACCCCCGAGCGTGATGTGGTTGCCCCCGCCGGTCCCGGTGTGGGTGCCGTCCACGTCGAACGATTCGGTGGTCAGCCGCGCCTTGCGCGCCTCCTCGTAGAGCACCTGCAGCTGACGGGACTGTTCCGCGAAACTCCCGGTGGGGGTGACGTTGACCTCGATGACCCCCGGATCAGGCGTGACACTCATGACTTCCAGCCGAGGGTCCGGTGGCGGTCCGTAGCCTTCGATCACCAGCGGGCAGGTGACTGCGGCCTCAATGCGCGCGATGAGATCCACGAAGTCTTCGAGGCTTTGCAGCGGCGGCAGGAACAGATACAGCAGCCCGTCGCGAATCTGGGCGACCAGGGCCGTGGGGGGCGCTCCATCAGCGGGCACGACGACCGCGTCCGCGCCGGAACGTTGTGCGCCGAGTTCGGCGGTGACGCTGAGAGGGTCCGCCTCGGCGGGGTGCGGCGCCGGCTGCCAGGAGATGGAGTCCAGTGGGAGCCGCAGACCTGCCGGGGACTCTCCTTGCGTCAAGACGATCCGTCCGCGGCGCAATGTCCAGTCGGCGCTTTCCCAGCGGCCGCCGTCCTCCCCGCGGTGCAGGGGCAGCACATACGCGGTCGGCCCGGTCACCTCGTCCAGGCGGGCCAGTAGTTCTGAACGTCGGTCTTCCGAGTCTTCCTGCGGTGCTGGGTCATCGGCTGCTGCGACCGGATCTCCCTCGGGACGCCGAACGGATGCGGCGAGTCGACTCAACGGATCCTCATACGCCGCGCGAACCTGACTCTCGGGGAGCCCGATATCACCCGCCAGGGCAAGCAGGAGCGCACGGTCGGCGCCCTCTGGGGTAGACCACTGACGGTCCTCGGCCCATGGGTCGGCGAGGAGCTCGGGGTCAGACCACAGTGGCTGGCCATCACGCCTCCACTGCAAACCGATCTGCCACCGCGGCAGGGGTTCGCCGGGGTACCACTTTCCCTGGCTTCGTTGCACCAAACCTGTTGGCGCCCAGAGTGCTTTCAGACGGGCCGTCAAATCGGAGGCGCGTATCCGCTTCTGGGGTCCGTCGGCCGCCGTCGTCCACTCCTCGGCGACCTGGTCGTCGACCGACACGAATGTCGGCTCACCACCCATCGTCAACCCCACCTCGGCGGTGTCGAGCCGGGTGTCGATCTCGGCACCCAACGCGGTGACGGCCTCCCAGACCGCTGCCGTGTACGGCAGCGTGACTCGTGGATCTTCGTGCACCCGAGTGACCGTGTTCGAGAAATCGAGGGTCGACTCGCACATATCGGTTGCCCCCGAGATGGCGGCGGACGTCGACGGATGTGGAGTCGCCGAGAGCGGAATATGCCCCTCACCGGCGAGCAACCCCGACGTGGGATCCAGCCCCACCCAGCCGGCACCAGGGATGTACACCTCAGCCCAGGCATGCAGGTCGGTGAAATCCGCGACCGGCCCTGAGGGACCGTCGATTTCGATGATGTCCGAGGTCAGTTGCACCAGATACCCGGACACGAAGCGGGCGGCAAGCCCCTTCTGCCGCAGGATTGACACCAACAACCAGGCGGTATCCCGGCAGGAACCGATCCCCACCGCCAGTGTCGTGTCCGGACTCTGCACGCCGGGCTCCAACCTCACCGCATAACCGACATCCGAGCACAGCGCCTGGTTGAGCGTGACGAGGTAGTCGATGATGCGCGTGTTGGGTGCCATCGTGAAGTTGGACACCCAGGCCCGAACCAGTTCACCGGGACCCGAACCTGGCACGGATTCGTCCACCAGCTTGAGGTAGGGCTCCAGATCCGCCGCCAATGCAGCCGGATAGACAAACCCGACGTGTTCGGCCCACTCCTCGATGAAGAAGTCGAACGGGTTGACCGATTTCAGATCCGCGATGAGTCCGACGGTGATCGACAGCCGCCGGGTCCGCTCCGGAAACACCACGCGGGCAAGGAAATTACCGAAGGCATCCTGTTGCCAATTGATGAAGTGATCGTCGGGGGCGATGCGCAGCGAGTAGGCCTCGATAGGGGTTCGAGTGTGCGGAGCGGGGCGCAATCGAATCTCGTGCGGATGCACCTGCACGAGTCTGTCGAATACGTAGCTAGTCCGGTGCTCCAGCGCCACCTTGATGCCCATCGGCTGATCCCACCATAACCTGGCCTCACCCGCATGGCCTGCGATTCAGGGCACAATGAACCAGTGGCCACCTGGGATGACGTAACAGGCGTCGCATCGGGGCTTCCCGAGGCGCTCGAGACCTCCCCGCGGGTGTGGAAGGTGCGCAAAAAACTGTTCGTCTGGGAACGGCCGTTGCGGAAGAGTGATCTGGCAGCACTGGGAGATTCGGCCCCCGACGGCGACATACTGGGCGCCCGCGTCGGCGATGAGGGCGTCAAACGCGCACTCATCGCCGAGGAACCGCAGGTGTACTTCACCACGCCACATTTCGACGGTTACCCGATCGTGCTCGCCCGGTTGGATGCCATTTCGCCGCTCGACCTCACACAACTCATCACCGAGGCATGGCTGCGCCAGGCGCCGAAGACGCTGGCGCGCAGGTTCCTCGACTAGCCGCGACGCAATTCGAAGATCGGGATGGCGCGGTCGGTCTTCTCCTGGTAGTCGGCGAACACGGGAACCTGCTCGACGACCTTCGGATACAGCGCATCGCGCTCGCCCAGCGAAAGCTCGTGGGCCACGACGTCGTAACCGTCGGTTCCGATGTCGATATGCGCATGCGGATGTGCGCGCAGGTTGTGCACCCAGGCAGGGTCCTTATCGGCGCCGCCGAACGAGCCGACGATGTAGATCTTCTCGTCGATATCGAAGTAGGCCAGCGGATTCAGCCGCTGCTGCCCACTCTTGGCGCCGGTATTGGTCAGGAGCAGGATCGGTACACCGGCGAACTGTCCGCCGACCTCTCCGCCGTTGGTGCGGAACTCCTGAGTGATGCCGTCATTGAATTCGTTGATCACCGCAGCGGGCTGCTGGTTGAAGGGTGTGTCATCGGTCACCACACCAGAGTGCCACTGCTGCGCCGCGTTCTCAGGTTGCGCTGACAGGATGGCTGGATGACGGTGGCCACCACTTCGTCCCGACGCTGGTTCGGTTCGACCGAGATCCTGGTGGTGGCACTCATCGCGATGGCCCTGGCGGCGAGCTGGTTACGCGGGATTGTCGATGACAACGAAAAGCTGGCGACCGCCGGGACGGTGTTCTGCGGGGTGTTCGTCCAGGCCATCCCGTTCCTTGCGCTCGGGGTGATCGTGAGTGGGCTCGTCGCGACATTCGTCACCCCGGAACGGCTGGCGCGGTGGCTACCGAACCGATCCATCGCCGCGGTGGCGGTGGCGGGTGTGAGCGGTGCGGCGCTGCCCGGCTGTGAATGCGGTTCGGTTCCGGTAGCGCGCCGACTGTACGGACCGGGTTCCGTCGGTGCGGCCGCACTCACCTTCATGTTGTCCGCGCCGGCCATCAATCCGGTGGTGTTGGTCGCTACCGCGGTCGCGTTCCCCGGCCAGCCCAAGATGGTGCTGGCGCGCGCGGTGGCCTCCCTGCTCACCGCCATGGTGATGGGCATGGCGTGGTCACGGTGGGGACGGGACAGCTGGGTCACTCGCAAGCTGCCCACCGCGCACGCCGGATCCTCCTCGCGCTGGACGACATTCACCGAGGCGGCGCGGCACGACTTTCTGCAGGCGGCCTCGTACCTGGCAATCGGCGCGGTAGCTGCTGCGGCTTTGCATGTGCTGGTTCCGGCCTGGGTGTTCGAGCATCTGGCAGGCAATCTTGTGGTGGGTGTGGTGACAATGGCGCTGCTGGCCGTGGTGCTGGCGTTGTGCTCGGAGGCCGATGCCTTCGTCGCCGCGAGCATCACGATGATGCCGTTGATTCCGCGGCTGGTGTTCCTCGTGGTGGGGCCGGCCGTCGACGTGAAGCTGATCGCGATGCAGTCCGGCATGTTCGGACGACCCTTCGCGGCCCGATTCGCGCCGCTGACATTCGTGGTGGCCACTGTGGTCGCGACGGGTGTCGGACTGGCGGTGCTGGGGACCTCATGAGGCGCGACACGGAGAACACGCTGCTGATACTGCTGGGGGTCAGCGTGGCAATGATCGCAGTGACCGGAACCTTCACTCGCTACGTCAAGCCCGGGCTGCTGCCGTGGCTCGCCGGTTCGGCGGTCATCGTGATCGGGCTCGGTCTGGCCGCCATCTTCCGCGATGTGCGTCGCGGCCACACCGACCATGACGATGACCACGACGGCCACACCCACAAGCACGGCGCCACATGGTTTTTGGTGCTGCCAATAGTTCTGCTGATCTTCATCGTGCCCCCTGCCCTCAGCGCGCGTTCCATCGCGCCGGCCAACATCGGCGCATCGGCCAACACGCCCCGGCGGGCCTTTCCCCCACTGCCACCCGGCGACGCGCCCTCGGTGCCCCTGCCGGAGGTCCTGATGCGTATTGCCGCCGGTTCCTCGGACACGCTGAGCGGTCGCACCATCACCGTCACCGGGTTCACGTTCAAAGAGGGCGAGCACACCGACCTGGCCAAGATCGTCATCGTGTGTTGTGCCGCGGATGCCCAGCTGGCACGGCTGCATATGACAGGTCCGGCGGCCGCGTCGGCATCGGCGCTTCCGGAGAACACCTGGATCTCGGCGACCGGCATTGTGCCGGGCGGTCAGAGCTACCGCGGCCCGTCGTCCATTCCCGTCATCGAGGTCACCGGCATTACCCGCACCGATCCACCGAAGAGCACCTACTGAGCGGAGGCACGTTGCGGTACAAGGCATACCTGTTCGATGTGCAGGGCACGCTGCTGGATTTCTTCGAACCCGTATCGCGCGCGGTTGCCGAGCACGCTCCCAGTATCGACACCGCCGGTTTCACTCGTGCCTGGCGCGCGGACTATTTCGACCGCGTCGCGAACCTGGCCCAGTCTGTGGACGAATGGACGCGGGTCCAGGATCTGTACGCGCACGGCTTCGCTGACGTCTGCGAGACGTTCGGGCTGCCGCGCCCGAACGCTGCGACCTCCGAGCTCGTCGCGTCCAGCTGGCAACGCCTGATTCCGTGGCCGGACGTACCCGCCGGCCTGTCGGGGCTGCGTGCACGGGCCGTCGTCGCGACCCTGTCCAACACCGATATGGCCACAATGGTGAATCTGTTCAAACGCCTGGGCATTTCGTGGGATGCGGTCCTCACCGCAGAGGTGTTCGGCAGCTTCAAACCAGACCCGGTGGTGTATCGGCGCGCGCTCGGCTACCTCGGCATCAAACCCGGTGACGCGGCGATGGTGGCCGCACATCCGTATGACCTGCGCGCCGCGCGAGAGATCGGCATGGGCACAGTCTTCGTCTCACGGCCCCACGAATACGGCGATCCCGCACTGGCTCATGGCGATCCCGACGAGGAGTTCGATCAGCGGGTCACCGATATCGGCGATATCTCCTAGCCCAGCCCGCGCGGCCGCACCAGCAGCACCAACACCCCGGCCAGGACAATGCCGAAAAGGTTGACCGCGAGCTGCAGCACGGATAGCCCAGCGATTTCCCATTCCCCCACCGTCGCCGCCACCACCGCGAATCCCGCGGCCGGCACCGTGGTCACCGAGATGAAAACACCCACCAGCGCCGCCGATTTCGCCGACATCAATGAGAGCATGCCGGCCGCCCCCGCCAACAACGCGACCACCAATGAGAACGGCCCCACCTGGAATATGAAGTCGACCTGCTGCAGCTCACGCACACTCTTCAAGGTGACCCAGCCGGCGCCCTCGGCGACCAGCGCCCCGATGGCAGTCACTGCCATCGCCACCGGAAATCCCACCACCAATGCCAGTAGCGACCGTCGCGCCAGTGACCATTTCCGCCGCACGATCGAAACCGCCAGCGCGGCAAGCGGACCAAACTCGGGTCCAACCACCATGGCGCCGACGATGGTGACCGGCGAATCGGTGACCACGCCGACCGCGGCGATCAGGCAGGCCAGACACAGGAAGGCCAGGAACGTCAGGTTGAGAGCGGATTCTTCGCGGGTGCGCCCGATCAGCTCATCCCAGATGACAGCATCGGCGGGGTCACCTTCGGCATCGTCCTCAGCCTCATAGGCGGTCTGCGAGATCACCGTATCGAGGACCTCCGCGGTGATCGATCCCCGCTTGTCGATATCGATCGCCTTGAGCCCGTCAAGCACGTCGTTGGCCGTCTCGCGAGCCACGTCGGCGGTGATCACATCACCCGCCGGGCTGATCGCCACCCCGGGCACACGCACGATATGCGCGACCCCCGTTGTGGTGGAAAGGAACTCCACCACCTGATCGGAGAGATCGGCAGGTGCGATGACCCGGACGTGCAGCACGCGCGCTACGCGTCCGGCTTACCCGGCTTATCGGCCTTATCGGGTTTTGCGTCGATTCCGGATTCCTTGCGCTGCGCCGCCGTGATCGGTGCCGGAGCATCCGTGAGCGGATCCACACCGCCACCGGACTTCGGGAAGGCGATGACTTCACGGATGGACGATGTGCCTGCGAGCAACGCGGTCACGCGGTCCCAGCCGAAGGCGATGCCCCCATGCGGCGGTGCACCGAAGGCGAAGGCGTCCAGCAGGAATCCGAACTTGTCCTGGGCCTCTTCATTGCTGATGCCCATGACCTTGAACACGCGTTCCTGGACATCGCGGCGATGGATACGGATCGATCCACCACCGATCTCGTGCCCGTTGCACACGATGTCGTAGGCGTAGGCGAGTGCGGACCCCGGATCTGTGTCGAAGGTATTCGCGGACTCCGGCTTCGGTGAGGTGAAGGCGTGATGCACCGCGGTCCAGGCTCCGGAACCGACCGCCACGTCACCGGCGGCGGTGGCGTCATCGGCGGGCTCGAACATCGGCGCGTCCACCACCCAGGCGAACGCCCAGGCGTCGGGGGCGATCAAGTCGAGCCGTTGGGCGACCTCGCCGCGCACCGAACCCAGCAGCGCCCGTGAGGATTTGACGGCACCAGCCGAGAAGAAGATGCAGTCACCCGGGCTCGCGCCGACATGCGCTGCCAGCCCATCGCGTTCGGCGTCGGTCAGGTTCTTGGCGACGGGGCCGCCGAGGCTGCCGTCCTCCCCCACCAGCACATAGGCCAGGCCCTTGTGACCGCGCTGTTTGGCGAACTCCTGCCAGCCATCCAGGGTGCGGCGCGGCTGATCGGCACCGCCGGGCATCACCACCGCACCCACATAGGGCGCCTGGAACACCCGGAAGCTGGTGTCGGAGAAGTACTCTGTGCATTCCACCAGCTCCAGACCGAACCGCAGGTCGGGCTTGTCGCTGCCGTAGCGGCGCATCGCCTCGGCATAGGTGATCCGCGCGATGGGTGTGGGCACGTGGTATCCGATCAGGTCCCACAGCGCGACGAGAAGCTCCTCGGCCAGCGCGATGACATCGTCCTGGTCCACGAAGCTCATCTCGATATCGAGCTGGGTGAACTCGGGCTGACGGTCGGCGCGGAAATCCTCGTCGCGGTAGCAGCGCGCGATCTGGTAGTACCGCTCCATACCCGCGACCATGAGCAGCTGCTTGAACAGCTGCGGGCTCTGCGGCAGTGCGTAGAAGCTGCCCGGCTGCAGACGGGCCGGCACCAGGAAGTCGCGTGCACCCTCCGGGGTCGAGCGCGTCAGCGTCGGAGTCTCCACCTCAACGAAATCGTGGCGAGCCAGCACACCGCGCGCCGCGGCGCTTACCTTAGAGCGCAACCTGATTGCGTTGCCCGGACCTTCGCGACGCAGATCCAGGTAGCGGTACTTCAGGCGCGCTTCTTCACCCGCGGTCTCATCCAGCTGGAAGGGCAGCGGCGCGCTCTCGTTGAGCACGATGAGCTCGGCGGCATTGACCTCGATGTGGCCGGTCGGGATCTCGGCGTTGGCGTTGCCCTCGGGTCGGACCTCCACCACACCGGTGACCTCGACACAGAATTCGGCACGCAACCGATGAGCCTGCTCGAGCACCGCGTCATCACGGAACACCACCTGGGACACCCCGGAGGCATCACGCAGGTCAATGAAGATGACGCCGCCGTGGTCGCGTCGTCGAGCCACCCAGCCGGCAAGCGTCACGCGCTGTCCGGCGTCCGACTCCCGCAACGTACCCGCGTCGTGAGTGCGCAGCACAAAAGATCCCTTCGACAGTGCTTGTTTTACAAAAGGCCAGTGTTTAGACGTTTGAGCCTAGCGGCCCGCGTTCGCTGCCTTGTCGGGGCGCCGCGTCGAGACTCAGTGCACCTGGGCCCAGGCGGTCCGGCGCGCCGAATCCGGGTCCTCGATGGTGACGTCGGAGCGAGACCGGATGATCCGCGTGCGCCGACCCTCCGCCCCATAGGTCGGCCAGTCCTCCGGACCTTCGCCCGTGGCGAAGTCCAGCCAGGCCCGCTGCATGCGGCGCCCAACCGAGGGCATCATCCGCGCCCCGAGCGGGCTCAGCAGCATCCCGACAAATGATCCATAACTGTGCTGGACGTGCACGATCTCACTGCCGTGGGTGGCGCCCAGGCCGAGGAGCTTGAGTCCCCACGCGGTGTGGTCGAACCGGTACATATAAGTGTCGACGAAGGCGCTGTAGGCGTCGGCGAACGCCCACATGGGTGCGGCGAACATGGCATCTGAGCCCACCGCCACCAACGCCGAACGACTCGGATACCGCGGGTACGCGGCGATGATCGCGTCTTGATACTCCGGGCCCACCCGGTTGAAGTAGCCGTTGACGGTCGGCTCGGTGGTGGGCAGCATCGGCGGTTTCACGCGCGCGAACATCGAGGCCTCATGGCTGTTGGACCCGATGATGAGCGGCACCTGGTGCACCTCGCCGCGCCGTGCCGCCTCGATGGGGTGATGCGGCAGCAGGTCGGTGCCGTGCGTCAGGCCGTATCCCAGGATCGGCGTATCGGTGGCGCTTTCGATCTGCAATTTGGCGGCACCGCGGCGCAGTTCCCGCTGCGGCAACACCTTGAGCCGGCTGGGATCGGTGACATCGAGCAGCTCCAGGTATCGGTGCGCACGCCGATCACGCAGGGCCTTGTCGGCGATCAGCGGCAACGCGGGGCTCTGTGCGATGGCGCGCCCGAACAGTCCTGCCGCCGCCGGGCTCGCCAGCAGTGCCAACACCGATGTCGCACCCGCCGACTCGCCGAAGATGGTGACGCGGTCGGGATCGCCGCCGAAGGCCGCGATGTTCTCGCGCACCCATTTCAGCGCCGCGATCTGATCCCGCAGCGCCAGGTTGTCGTCGAAGCCCTCTCCCAGGGCGCTGAGCTCCAGCCCGCCCAGGGCACCGATCCGGTAGGTCACGTTGACGACGACGACGTTGCCGTTGGCGGCAAGGCGCGCACCGCTGTACAACTCCAGCTGTCCGGCTCCGAAGACAAATGCCCCGCCCGGGATCCAGACCATGACAGGCAGGTTGGCGTGGATGTCCGGCGACCAGACGCTGACGGTCAGGCAGTCTTCGCCGCGAATCTTGGGGTCATCGCGGCCGGCCCCCACGAATGACTTACCTTGCGGCGGCAACGGCGCGTGTTCGACGGCGTCGCGCACGCCGTCCCAGGGCTGCAACGGGACGGGCGCCAGGAAACGAAGCTGTTCGAGCGGCTGCCGCGCATAGGGCACCCCGCGCCAGACTGAAACACCGCCTTCGATGGTTCCACGCAGGTCCCCCAACGGCGTGCGGACGACGGTCGGCAGGGCGACGTCAACGGCCACGTATCGAATCGTAATGCGGACCAGCGCTACGGAGGCGAAGGCCCCGCCGGAAAGTCCCTGGCCGGACATGAACTCTTCGCCATGTAGCGATACGCCGGTTCGTGGAGTATGCAAAGGTATCGGCAGCCGACAGCAGCCGATAGCTGAGTGGCAGGGACACGACATGGGAGTGACGGACCAATGACCTTCAACGAAGGCATGCAGATCGACACCAGCACCACCTCGGGCGGCGGTATGGGCCGCGGCCCCAAGATGGCCATCGGCGGTGGCGTCGGCGGGTTGCTGATCGCGGTGGTGGTCATGCTGCTCGGCGGCGACCCCAGCCAGGTCCTGCAGCAACAGGGCCAACAGCAGGCGGGCCCCGCGCAGGAACAGACGCAGGATTTCAGCCACTGCAAGACCGGTGCTGACGCGAACAAGTCACTGGACTGCCGCATCATCGCCACCGGGAACTCGGTGGACGCCGTCTGGACGCAGATCCTCGGACCGAAGTACCCACGGCCGGACGTCAAACTGTTCAGCGGTCAGGTGAACACCGGATGCGGCGCCGCCTCCACCGAGGTCGGCCCTTTCTACTGCCCCGCCGACCGGACCGCGTACTTCGACACCAGCTTCTTCCAGGTGCTGGTCGACCAGTTCGGATCCAGCGGCGGCCCCTTGGCGCAGGAGTATGTGGTGGCCCATGAGTTCGGCCATCACATACAGAACCTGTTCGGCGTACTTGGCAAGAATCACCGCTGTGCCGAGGGCCAGGCGGGCGGCGGCGTGTGCACCGAACTGCAGGCCGACTGCTATGCCGGCGTCTGGGCAAAGCACGCATCGACCACCGTTCAGGAAGGCACCGGCGTCCCGTTCCTCAAACCCTTGACGGACCAGGACATTCGGGACGCGTTGTCGGCCGCGTCCTCGGTGGGCGATGACCGGATCCAGAAGCGGGCCACCGGGCGCGTCAATCCCGAGGCGTGGTCGCATGGCTCATCCGAGCAGCGCCAGCGATGGTTCACCCAGGGATACAACACCGGCGACTTCCGCACCTGCGATACCTTCAACGCCGACAGCCTGAACTAGATACGGGCAACGAGGGCGGACGCTAGAACAGCGTCATCTCTGGCGTGCGCGCCAATTTTGTTGGCCTCGAAGGGGTTTCCTCACGACGGGAGGCCAGCCCGTACTTGCTCACCAACGGTCCCACTCGTTCTCTCAACCAGGCCCGATACTCGGCGGGCACATAGGCGCCCTTGCGATACAGCTCCCGGTATCGACCGACGAGCTCGGGGTGCGACTGGGATACCCAGGACATGAACCATCCACGTGTCGTCCCGCGCAAATGCAACGGAAAGACCGTCACGCCCGCCGCGCCCGCCTCCGCGATCCGGCCCAACAGGTCATCGAGATGCTCCACCGTGTCGGTCAGGAACGGAAGCACCGGCGCCACCATCACCTGCGGTTCAAAACCGGCCTCGCGTGCCGCGGTGATCAGCGATAGTCGGGCCTGGGGCGAAGGCACCCCCGCTTCAACCTCCTGGTGTAGCGCCTCATCCCCGATGGCCAGCGAGATCCCCAAGCTCACCGGCACGTGCTGGGACGCCTCGGCAAGCAGCGGCAGATCCCTGCGCAGCAGAGTGCCTTTGGTGAGGATCGATATCGGAGTACCAGAATCAGCCAGCGCCGCAATGACTCCCGGCATCAGCTGGTAGCGCCCCTCGGCCCGTTGATAGGGATCGGTATTGGTGCCGAGCGCGACCGTCTCACGGTTCCACGACTTGCGGCTCAGTTCCTTCCTGAGCACCGGCACCAGATTGGTTTTCACGACGATCTGGTTGTCGAAATCTGCACCGCTATCGAACTCCAGGTATTCATGGGTCGGGCGAGCGAAACAATAACGGCAGGCGTGTGCGCAGCCGCGAAACGCGTTGACCGTAAACCGAAACGGCAACATGGACACCGCCGGAACCTTGTTGAGTGCCGACTTGCACAGCACTTCGTGAAAGGTGATGCCCTCGAATTCGGGCGTGCGCACACTGCGCACCAGACCGATCCGCTCCAAACCCGGAAGCGCGCCATCGTCGGCGTCCAGCGTCTGATCGTCCCACCGCATACCCCTATGCGAACATATGTTCGATCACGTGTCAATCCCCCGCCCCGGTGTCTGAGCATGAATCTAGGCTTGGCCCCATGAAGCAGCAGCTGCACTTTGTCACCATTGCCGCAACGGATCTCGATGCCACTCGGCGTTTCTATGGGGCACTGGGCTGGGCCCCACTGCTGGACGTCGAGGGCGAGATCGTCTTCTACCAGAGCGCACCCGGACAGCTGCTGGGATTTTTCCTCGCCGATAAGTTCAACGCGGACCTCGCCGCACCCGGCGATCATTCACGGGTTTCCGGAATCACCCTGGCGCACAACGTCGATTCTCCCGAGGATGTGACCGCACTCTCCGGCACCATGTCGGCCGCCGGTGGCACGGTTCTCAAGCCGCCGCAGCCTGGCCAGTTCGGCGGGGTGTTCCACGCCCACATTCAGGATCCCAACGGACTCATCTGGGAAATCGCCCACAACCCCGGCTGGCGAATCGCTTCCGACGGCACCGTCCACCTCGGGGACTGACACACCGCGCGACCGAACCAGCCGGCCTGATTGACTTACCGCGTGACGAATACCGCGACCGAGCTCCTGTTCTCCTACGGCACCCTGCAGCAGGCCGACGTGCAGCGTGCCACCTTCGGACAGGAACTCGATGGTCATACCGACGCCATCGTGGGCTTCGATCTGGACTACGTGATCATCACCGACCCGCACGTCATCGCGACGAGCGGCAGCGACCGCCATCCCATCCTGCGCCCGTCGGCCGACACCTCCGCGGAGGTTCCCGGCACGGTCTTCTCGATCACGCCCGAGCAGCTGGCCGCCGCCGACGAGTACGAAGTGGACGACTACCAACGCATTTCGGTGCCACTGCGCTCAGGCGCGACGGCCTGGGTATATGTGTTCGCCGGCTAGCGAGTTACCACTTACGCAGTGAACAGGTGACGGCGGTCTCGCCATCGGCCTGGGTGGCGAGGGCACCGTCCACGTACACCTCGCAGTGGAAGACGGGGGCGCCGGTGACGGCCTTGGCCGCAGCGCTGGCACTCACATATGCCCACTGCGTCGGGTCGTTCAGCGTGGTCTCGACGACGAACGGAGCATCGGGGGCGATGCGGGTCGAGTTGCGCACCAAATACTTGCTCGACTCCGAGTCGTATGCCGAGGCGCTCGGCGGCTCGTTCTGCAGGACGAGCGTCTGCGAAAGGAAGTCACGGTCGGAGCTGATCACATACTTCACCTGGTGCGGTGCCGCCTCCGCGACAGGCGTCAGCGCGATCGTCAACGTTGCGGCGCCGGCCGTGGCGAGCAGAGCTCCTGTGATACGTCCCATACGTGTCATATCCGCGATGCTAGCCGCGCCGTTACTTCATCGACAATCGAACCAATCGGCACTGGCTGCTGAACGCCGTCGGCCAGCGTCTTGAGCTCGACGTTTCCCTCACCGATTTCCCGATCCCCGGCGACCAGCGCGATCGAGGCTCCCGAGCGGTCCGCGCCGCGCATCGCACCCTTGAGTCCGCGGTCGCCGTAGGCGATATCGGTGCGAATCCCCGCGATTCGCAGCTGCGCAGCCACCTTCACGAGCACCGATTTCGCGTCCTGCCCAAGGGGCACACAGAACACTTCGCAGCGCCCGCTGTCCCCCACCGTGACGCCCTCGGCCTGCAGCGCCAGCAGGGTTCTATCCACGCCGAGCCCAAACCCGATACCCGACAACGACTGTCCACCGAGCTGCGCCATCAGTCCGTCATAGCGTCCACCGCCACCAATCCCGGATTGCGCACCCAGACCGTCATGCACGAACTCGAATGTGGTCTTGGTGTAGTAGTCGAGGCCACGCACCAGCCTCGGGTTCACCACGTACTGCACACCGAGTGCGTCCAGATGGCCCAACACCTGATCGAAATGCGCCTTGGACTCCTCGGAGAGATGGTCGAGCATGAGCGGCGCATCGGCCGTCATCTCCCGCACCTCGGGCCGCTTGTCATCGAGCACTCGAATCGGGTTGATACGAGCCCGTTCTCGCGTCGCCTCATCCAGGTCCAACCCGAAGAGGAATTCCTGCAACAACTCTCGATACTGCGGACGGCAAGAGGCATCGCCCAGCGAGCTGATCTCCAACCGGAAGCCGGTCAGGCCCAGCGCGCGGTACCCGGTATCGGCGATCGCGATCACCTCGGCGTCCAGGGCCGGATCGTCGACGCCGATGGCCTCCACACCCACCTGCTGCAGCTGGCGATAGCGGCCGGCCTGCGGTCGCTCATACCGAAAAAAGGGCCCCGCGTAACGAAGTTTCATCGGTAGCTGGCCACGATCCAAGCCGTGCTCGATAACCGCGCGCATCACCGATGCCGTGCCCTCCGGGCGCAACGTCACCGACCGATCGCCGCGGTCCGCGAAGGTGTACATCTCCTTGCTGACCACATCGGTGGACTCGCCCACCCCGCGGGCGAACAGTCCGGTGTCCTCGAACACGGGCAGCTCGATATAGCCGTATCCGGCCAGCCGCGCCTGCTCCAGTAGCCCGTCGCGAACGGCCAAGAACTGCGCCGAGTCCGGTGGCACGTAATCCGGAATGCCCTTGGGGGCACTAAAGGTCTTCTCGCTCACTGGATTCCCTCCAGGAATGGGTTGGCGCGTCGCTCATCGCCGATGCTGGTGGCATTGCCGTGACCCGGCAGCACCACCGTCGAATCGTCTCGGGTGAGCAGTTTGGCCGCAATCGAATCAAGCAGCTGTTGGTGGTTTCCGCCGGGCAAGTCGGTGCGCCCGATCGACATCTGGAAGAGCGTGTCGCCGCTGAACACCACATCGATGGGCCCATTGTCGCTGTCGACCTCGATGCCGAACACGACAGAACCGCGAGTGTGCCCAGGCGTGTGGTCGACGGTAAGTGTGATCCCGGCGAGCTCCAGCTTGTCGCCGTCACCGATCTCCACGAGCTCCTTGGGCTCGGTGAATTCCATGCCCTGGATGAACTGAGCCAGACCCGGCCCGATCCCGGCAAGCGGATCGGCGAGCATCACGCGGTCATCGGGGTGGATGTACACGGGGATCCCGTATTCATCGGCGAGCGGCTGCGCCGTCCAGGTGTGGTCCAGATGCCCATGCGTGAGCAGCACCGCCGCAGGGGTGAGGTCGCGTTCGGCGAGGATCTCCTTGACGCCGGAGGTCGCCTCCTGTCCGGGGTCGACGATGACGGCGGGGCCGCCCTCGTGGGGCGCCACGATGTAGCAGTTCGTGGCGAACATGCCCGCGGGAAATCCGGTGATCAGCACCCGACCAGCTTAGGCGGCGGGTCCTTCCCCATCTCTCAGGTGTGGCTGGCACACTCTCTGGCGACCTAGATTCTTTGATGGACGCCCTAGGAGGAGAACACCGGTGCCGACCAACGAGCAGCGACGTCAGACGGCCAAGCGCAAGCTGGAGCGACAGCTGGAGAACCGTGCTGAGCGCGCCCGTAAGCAGCGGATCTGGGCGATCAGCGGCGTCGCGGTCGTCGCCGTCGTCGTCGCGGTGGCCATCACCGCGTGGCTGGCCATCAGCAAGAGCAACAAGACCGATGCGGCACTGGACACCACCACCCCGGTCTCCACAGTCGACGCGCCGCCGACGTCCTCCTTGCCCACGCCTGACGAGCCACCCGTCACCGGCCCGGCCCTCCCGAAATTCGTGCCTTCAGCCGAGGTCGGTGCCAATTGTCAGTACCGGCCCGCGGGAGCGCCCGCCAAGACCATCGACAAGCAGATGCCACGCTCCGGGAAGATCCCGACCGATCCGGCGACGCTCACGGCCAGCGTAAAGACCAGCCAGGGCAATATCGGCCTGGTGCTGGACAACGCCAAGGCACCGTGCACGGTGAACAGCTTCGCCAGCCTGGCGCAGGGTGGATATTTCGACAACACCATCTGCCACCGGATCACAAGTGGCGGTTTGTCCGTGTTGCAGTGCGGTGACCCGAAGGGCACCGGTTCGGGCGGTCCGGGATACGAGTTCGACAACGAGTACCCGACCACCGCGTACAAGGCTGATGATCCCGCCGCACAGAAAGCCGTCATCTATCCCGCCGGCACGCTGGCGATGGCCAACGCGGGCCCCGGGACCAACGGCAGCCAGTTCTTCATGGTCTACAAGGATTCGCAGCTGCCGCCGCAGTACACGGTGTTCGGCACCATCGACAAGACCGGTATGGACACCCTGGCCAAGATCGCCAAGAACGGCATCACGCCGGGAGCACGTGGGGCGGGCGATGGCGCACCCGCACAAGAAGTCAAGATCATCGACCTGCAGCTCGACTGACATGATTTCGCGACGTGCTGTGTTGCTCGGTGGGCTGACGGCGGTCGGCGTGGTCGCCGTCGGTTGTTCACGCGGTGGCGACGGCCAACCCTCGCCCACCGAACTCGCTTCCCTGGAAAAGGAGTTCGGGGGCCGCGTCGGCGTGTACGCCCTGGACACCGGATCGGGTGCCACACTGGGGCACCGGCCAAATGAACGCTTCCTCATGTGCTCCACGGTGAAGACCTTCATCGTCTCAGCTGTCCTGCACCGGCGCCTGAGTGAACCGGGGCTGCTGGACAAGCAGATTCACTACGCGCAGTCCGACATCATGGAGTGGGCCCCGGTTGCGTCCCAGCATCTAGCCGAGGGCATGACCGTCTCGGAGCTGTGCGATGCGACAATCCGCTATAGCGACAACACCGGTGCCAATCTGTTGATCTCGCTGCTCGGCGGTCCGAAGCAGACGGAGAAATTCGTTCGAAGCCTGGGCGACAATGTCTCTCGCATGGATCGCACCGAAGAACAGCTGAACGTCCCCGACGGCGATTTGGACACCTCGACCCCGCTGCAGCTGGTGACCAATCTGCGCAGGCTGGTCCTCGACCAAGGGCTGGATCCGCAGGGGCGCGATCTGCTCACCGACTGGTTGAAGCGGAACACCACCGGCGACCAGTCGATTCGAGCGGGCGTCCCGGCCGGCTGGACGGTGGCCGACAAGACCGGCAGCGGATTCAAGGGCGAAACCAATGACATCGCGGTGATCTGGCCGCCGGGGCGCGCGCCCATTGTGGTGGCGGTGCTCACCGTCCCCGATGACCCGAAGTCCACCCAGGGCAAGCCAACCATCGCCGCGGCCACCCGCATCGCACTCAAGGCATTCAACGCCTAGTCGCTCGGCGCAGCGGATCAGGCGGCGCTGGTCACCCGATAGACGTCGTAGACGCCCTCGACATTGCGCACCACGTTGAGAACGTGTCCCAGATGCTTCGGGTCGCCCATCTCAAAGGTGAAGCGGCTGATGGCCACTCGATCATTCGACGTGGTCACCGAAGCAGACAGGATGTTCACCCGCTCATCGGCCAGGGCACGGGTCACATCGGAGAGCAGCCGGTGCCGGTCCAGCGCCTCGACCTGGATGGCGACCAGGAAAACCGAGGACGCCGACGGCGCCCAATGCACTTCGATGATCCGTTCCGATTGCTGCTGAAGGGATTCGGCGTTGGTGCAGTCGGTGCGGTGCACGCTCACTCCGCCGCCACGGGTGACAAACCCGAGGATCTGGTCACCCGGCACCGGCGTACAACATTTCGCGAGCTTGGTCAGCACGCCCGGCGCTCCCGGCACCGCTACGCCGACATCATCGGAGCGTCGCTGCCGGATGGGCATCGTCGACGGGGTGGAGCGCTCGGCCAGTTCCTCCTCGGCGCTGTCCACACCTCCGAGTTGGGCAACCAACCGCTGCACCACGTGCCGTGCCGAGACATGTCCCTCGCCCACCGCGGTGTACAGCTGTGAGGTGTCCTGATAGCGCAGCTCACGGGCCAGCGAGGCCATGCCCTCGCCGTTGACCAACCGCTGCAACGGAAGTCCACCACGGCGCACCTCGCGCGCAATGGCGTCCTTACCGGCTTCGAGAGCCTCCTCGCGGCGCTCCTTGGCGAACCACTGCCGGATCTTCGCCTTCGCGCGCGGAGACACCACAAAGGTCTGCCAATCACGCGAGGGACCTGCGGTGGCAGCCTTGGAAGTGAAAACCTCGACCACTTCGCCGTTTTCGAGCTTGCGCTCCAGCGCCACCAACCGGCCGTTGACGCGCGCGCCGATACAGCGGTGACCTACCTCGGTATGCACGGCATACGCGAAGTCGACAGGGGTCGATCCGGCGGGCAACGTGATGACATCGCCCTTGGGTGTGAAGACGAAGATCTCCTGCACCGCCAGGTCGTAGCGCAGCGACTCCAGGAACTCTCCGGGGTCGGCGGCCTCCCGCTGCCAGTCGAGCAGCTGGCGCATCCACGCCATATCGTCGATTTCGGCGGCGGCATGGTTGGGCGGAACGCTATTGCGGCCCTTGGCTTCCTTGTACCGCCAGTGCGCGGCAATACCGTACTCGGCGGTGCGGTGCATGTCGCGGGTGCGGATCTGCACCTCCAGCGGCTTGCCCTCGGGGCCGACCACGGTGGTGTGCAAGGACTGATAGACACCGAACCGCGGTTGGGCGATGTAGTCCTTGAATCGGCCGGCCATCGGCTGCCAGAGCGAGTGCACCACGCCCACAGCGGCGTAACAGTCACGAATCTCATCACACAGAATCCGGACGCCCACCAAGTCGTGGATGTCGTCAAAGTCGCGGCCCTTGACGATCATCTTCTGATAGATCGACCAGTAGTGCTTGGGGCGGCCCTCGACGGTGGCGCCGATACGCGAACCGTTCAGGGTGGCAACTATTTCCGCTCGCACCTTGGCCAGGTAGGTATCGCGTGAGGGCGCCCGGTCGGCGACCAGTCGCACGATCTCCTCGTATTTTTTGGGGTGCAGGATCGCGAAGGACAGGTCTTCGAGCTCCCACTTGACCGTGGCCATACCCAGACGGTGTGCTAGTGGCGCAATCACTTCGAGCGTCTCACGGGCCTTACGCGCCTGCTTCTCCGGCGGCAGGAACCGCATGGTGCGCATGTTGTGCAGCCGGTCGGCGACCTTGATCACCAGCACCCGAGGGTCGCGCGCCATGGCGATGATCATCTTGCGGATGGTCTCGCCCTCGGCGGCGTTGCCCAACACCACCTTGTCGAGCTTGGTCACGCCGTCGACCAGGTGGGCCACCTCGGTACCGAATTCGGTGGTCAGCTGCTCCAGGCTGTAGCCGGTGTCCTCGACTGTGTCGTGCAGGATCGCGGCCACCAGAGTGGTGGTGTCCATACCGAGCTCGGCCAGAATGTTCGCCACGGCGATCGGATGGGTGATGTAGGGATCACCAGACTTACGAAACTGCTCGGCATGCCGGCTCTCGGCTACCTCGTACGCGCGCTGCAACACCACGCGATCGGCCTTGGGGTAGAACTCGCGATGGACGGCCATCAGCGGCTCGAGTACGGGGCTCACGGCGCCGCGCTGTGCGGTCATCCGGCGGGCCAGCCGGGCCCGCACGCGGCGCGACGCACTCATGGTGCCGCTGATCCGCAGGGAGTCCGCGCTCGGTGCCGTCTGATCGCTCACGGCAGGCGGAGATTCGACCGCGACCTGATTCTCGCTCGGTACCTGCTCGTCAGCCACGGTTCACCTCCTGCCGCCTAGATTATCCCTCAGATCACACGCAGCGCAGTTAATGGCAGCGGCGCCACGGCCGCACGGCCGCCCAGATCGGACAGTTCCAGAACTACACCCGCGCTGATCACGTCCGCACCCGCGGCGCGCAAGAGTTTGATGGTTGCCGCCAGTGTTCCTCCGGTGGCCAGCACATCATCGATGACCGCCACGCGATGACCGGTCAGATCCACGCCATCGGCAGGAATCTCCAACGCCGCGGTGCCGTACTCGAGTTGATAGGTCTGAGCATGTACGGGCGGTGGCAGCTTTCCCGCCTTGCGCACGGCCAGCACACCGACGCCGAGCCGAATCGCCACGGCAGCCCCCAACAGGAAGCCGCGCGCATCGATACCCGCGATCAGCGTTGCCCCTGCCGACGCCTCCCCCAACGCATCGGTGACCCGTGACAAGCCCTCGGCGTCCGCGAACAGCGGCGTCAAGTCCTTGAACTGCACCCCGGGCTCGGGAAAGTCGGGGACCTTACGAGTCAGCCTGTCGATGAGCGCTGTGACAGCGTCCGCGGATGTCACGCCGGCAACACCCAACGATCCATGTTCCAACCTGCACCCCACCGGGTGACGGTCGGCGTGGCGGCGTACATCGACTTCGGTGCGATCAGCACGCGTGGCTGCCGGTACAGCGGCAGCGTCGGCAGGTCGTTCCACAGGATCGCCGACGCGTCACCGAGTAGCCGGCTCTGGTCTCTGGCGTTGGTGGTCACCGCCAGCGCCGCGATGATCCCGTCGATCTGACCGTTGGCGTAGTTCGCCGGGTTCTTGCCTTCACGTGACCGCAGGGCGTACGCATCCATGAGCCATGAACCGGTCGACCCGCTTCCAGGAGCTCCGCCGATCGAGCTGAGGAGCGCATCAACCTGATTGTCCCGCAACGAGTGTGGCCCAACCTCAGGCGAACTGACGTCCTGCACGGTGATCCTGGCGGCCGCACAGGCCTGCGCCATAGCGGACACGATGGCCGCACGGCGCGGGTTCGGCGCCTGGTATCCCACCCGGACGGTCAACGGACGGTTGGCCACCGCGGCACGGGCCGCGACCGGGTCCGAATGCATGAACCGTCCCGCCTCGGCGGCGGCCTCCACCGATGCGAACGAGTCTCCGATGCTGGTATCCAGCCGGGCGTTCATCACCGGCGCTCCGGCGATTCCCGCGATGGCGTCACGCGGCGTGCACAAGGCGACCGCACGGCGCACGTCGGGAGCTCCAACCGAACCTCCAGCGCCGAAGATGAGTTGTTCCACCCCCGAACCGGGTTCCTCGGTACGCGCGAATCCGTCAGGGGCGGTGAGTGTCCCGGCCGATCCGGCGGCGACGTCGACAACCTCCAGATCGCCATCGGACAGCCGTTTTTGCACATCGATGCCGCTGGGCCACACCGTGACCCGCTTGGTCACCGGCGGGCTCCCCCACCACTTGTCATTGGCGACCAGCACGACCGATCCGTCGTCGTTGTACCCATCGAGCTTGTACGGCCCCGAGGACGGGAACTTCGAGAGATCCAGATCGGAGCCGAAGTTCCATTGGTTGTTCCAAAAATCGGCGATCTTCTGCAGCGCCGGAACGTCATTGGCGGCGATGGCACCGATCAGGTCGATGCCCCCGCCGACCTTGTCGGCGACCACATGCCACGGCAACATCGTGGTGGCGGCGAACAACTGGGTCCAGTCCGTGAAGGCGCGATCCGGCGCGAAGGTGACCCGCGCGGTCTTCTGCCCCGGCTTGCAATCGATGGTGGAGATATCGGCGTATCCCGCCGTGCTGGCTGCGTCAAAATCGGGCAGCCTGCCGGATTGCGCGAACCAGGCCAGCACCATGTCTTCACAGGTCACCGGCTTGCCGTCGGAGTAGACGGCCTTCTCATTGATGCTGTAGTCGAGCACCAGCGGAATACGGCCGACGACCTCGACGGTGCCGAAGTCGTGGTCAGCGATGACCTGGCCGTCAGGTCCGTGGAAGCCGAAACCGGTGAGTACACGATTGAATGCCTGCGCCCCGGCCGAGGCGTTCCCCGCGACGCTGTTCACGTTGTACGTCGTCAAGCGGCCATCGACGGCATAGTCGAGCGTTTTCGCCGCCGAGGTCCAACACGAGGTCAACAATCCCGCCGCGAGCAGCATCGTGGTCGCGACGGCGCCGATTCGCGCGATCCGTCTTCCCCCGGTCCGTGCTGGGCCTCGTGAAACCATCAGCGCCGCCGTACGTTTCGCTTACCTTGAGGGCGGGCACCGGGCTTGGGTTTCGCGGGACGTACCTCGGTTGTGGTGACATCGGATGCTTCCGATGTCACCGCCTTGACGGCCTTGGTTCCCGAACCGGTGTCTGCCAGGGGCGCGGCGTCGGGCTTGCGGCGACTCAGCACCTTCTTGGTATGGCTCGCCACCAGCTCCGTGCGCTCACGCAGTGCCACCAGCAGCGGGGTCGCGAAGAAGATCGACGAGTACGTGCCCACCAGAATGCCGACAAGCTGAACCAGCGCAAGGTCCTTCAGCGTGCCCACACCCAGCAGCCAGATGGCCACCACGATGAGCGAGAGCACCGGGATCACCGAGATGAGGCTGGTGTTGATCGAGCGCATGAAGGTCTGGTTCACGGCCAGGTTGGCATGTTCGGCGAAGGTGCGTCGCGAGGTGTGCTGGAACCCGTGCGTATTCTCCTCGACCTTGTCGAACACGATCACGGTGTCGTACAAGGAGAATCCGAGGATGGTGAGCAGACCAATCACAGTCGCCGGGGTGACCTCGAAGCCCACCAGTGAGTACACACCCGCGGTAATCACCAGGTCGAAGACCAGTGCGGCCAGTGCGGCCAGCGCCATGTAGCGCTCGTAGCGCACAGCGATGTAGATGCCGGCCAGCACAAGGAACACGATGAGCGCGAGAATCGCCTTGTGGGTGATCTGTCCGCCCCAGGTCTCGGATACGTCCGAGTCGCTGATGGCGTTGATGGAGGGCTTGCCGTCAGCCCCCTTGGGTCCAAACCTGTCGAAGAGCGCCTTGTGGAGCTTTGCAGACTGTTCGCTGTCGAGCTTCTCGGTACGAATCTGAATCGAGGCCGAGTCGCCGGTTCCGGTGACCACGATCGATTCCGCATCGTGGCCGAGCGCCTGACTGAAGACGTCCTCGGTCTGCTGAACGGTCGCCTCGCCCTTCGGGAACCACACCTTGGTGCCGCCCTCGAAGTCGATACCGAAGACGAATCCCTTGATCGCGATCGAGAGGATCGCGACGACCATGAACGCGCCACTGATCCCGAACCACAACGTGCGCTTGCCGACGACGTCGACGGCACCGGTTCCGGTGTACAGGCGATAGAGGAATCCGTGTTCTGGTGCCGCACTGGTGGTCTCGACCGCCGTCGACGTGACTTCCTCCGCGGCGCTCTTGTCGGTGCCGTTGCCGTTGCTCACCGTGTCGTTGCTGGTGCTCATGCGTGTGCTGCCGCCTTACGTTCGCGGGCAATCTGCTGAACCGCGCCGAGCCCGTTGTACACGGGCTTGGACAGGGTGGCGGACTTCGAGGACAGGTAGACAAGCGGCCACGTCACCAAGAACACCACCACGACGTCGAGGACGGTGGTCAGTCCGAGGGTGAACGCGAAACCCTTCACCTGCCCGATGGCCAGGATGTAGAGCACCACGGCGGCCAGCAGAGTGACCGCGTTGCCGGAAAGGATCGTCTTACGGGCGCGTGCCCAACCGCGCGGCACCGCCGAACGGTACGAACGACCTTCTCGTATCTCATCTTTGATGCGTTCGAAGAACACCACGAAGGAGTCCGCGGTGGTGCCGATACCGATGATCAGACCGGCAATACCCGCCAGGTCCAGCGTGTATGAGATGTATCTGCCCAGCAGGACCAGGATCGCGAAGACCATGGCGCCAGAGGCCACCAGAGACAGCGCGGTGAGCACACCGAGTGCGCGGTAGTAGAGCAGCGAGTACAGCAGCACGATCGCCAAACCGATGGCGCCCGCGATCAAGCCGGCCTTCAGCGATGTCAATCCGAGTGTCGCCGAAACAGTTTGGGCATCCGAGGACTCGAAGGACAGCGGCAGCGAGCCGTACTTGAGCGCCGCCGCGAGCTGCTTGGCCGAGTCGGAGGTGAACTGTCCGCTGATCTCGGTCTTACCGCCGGGAATCGGTTCGCGGATGGCCGGTGCACTGATCACCTTGGAGTCCAATGTGAACGCGGTTTGGGTGCCCTGCTGCCAATGCGCAGAGGTGTATTCCGCCCAGACCTTGGCGCCGGTCGGCTTGAATTCCATGCTGACCACATAGATGCCGCGCTGCTGGTCGAGTCCCGAGCTGGCGTCCTTGATCTCCTCGCCGCTGATGATCGACTTGTCCAGCAGGTAGGCGGCCTTGCCACCTTGGCTGTCATCACCACAGGTGACCAACGGCAGGTTCGGGTCGTCGTTACCGGCCAGCGGGTCGTCGGCGTCATAGCAGCGGGAAGCCTGAACCTGAAGGGCCAGCATCTGAATCCGCGGGTCCTCGCTCTGCCTGATCTGCTTCTCGAAGTCGATCAGCTGCTTGCGCTCCTCACCGCTGCCCGGCTTCGGCGGCAGATCGGTGGCAGGAGCGGCAGGCGGCGTCGCCGGAGCAGGTGGCGGAGGCGGAGGCGTGGTGGTTTGCGCCGGATAGGGCCGCGGCTGCGGTTTCGGCGAGGGTGCGGCGGGTGCCGGCTTTCCTGCGCCGGGCTCCGGGGGCGTCGCCTCTTGCCCAGCGCCGGGCTGGCCGCCCTGGGGGGCCCCAGCCTGGGGATTCTCCTTGGGCTGCGCAGGCACCATCTGGACGACGGGCCGGATGTAGAGCTTGGCGGTCTGGCCGAGGTTTCGGGCCTCGCTGCCGTCGTTGCCGGGCACGGTGATGACGAGGTTGTCGCCGTCGATGATGACCTCGGATCCGGAGACACCGAGTCCGTTGACGCGGGCGTTGATGATCTCCTGCGCCTGCGTCAACGCTTCCTTCGTCGGCTTGGAACCGTCAGGGGTGCGTGCTGTCAGGGTGACGCGGGTTCCGCCCTGCAGGTCGATACCGAGCTTGGGCTTGGCGTGCTTGTCGCCGGTCAGAAACACCAGCAGATAGGCGCCGATCAGCAACACCAGGAAGGCAGCTAGATAACGCGCGGGATGCACAGGGGCCGATGGCGAGGCCACGTGTCCGGTCTCCTTGCTTGTCGAGGGCGGGTCGGGAGGCGTTCAGGGTTGAGCAAAGGCTAAAGCCGCTACTCCTTGGTCAGCTCGACCCCGGTGCTCTCGACGTCGCGTGACGCCTCCTCAGCGGTGTCATCGGTGTCCTCGGCCTCATCAACGATCTTGTCGCGGACCGCGAGCTTCATCCAGCGCGTCACAACACCCGGCGCGATCTCCAGGTCCACGGTGTCGTCGGTTACCGCGGCGATGGTGCCCTGCAGACCAGAGGTGGTGTGTACCCGGTCGCCGATCGCCAGGGAGTCGTGCAGCTCGATGGTGGCGTCGAGGGCCTTGCGCTGCCGCCGGTTCGCGAAGAAGAGGAACGCACCCATAACGAGGATGAGCGGCAAAAAGACGATGATCGATTCCATGGCGGCTTTCGGGATTCTTTCCGTTTGGTCTTCACGAGTTCAAGCACGGTCTGCGTGAAACGAGCACGCGACAAGTCACCAGTGTGCCATCCGACTCTGTGGAATCGACGCGAACCCCGGACCTGCGCGTCCTGGACTCAAGCGTCCTGTCAGTCGAACAGCCCGCCCTGCCCCAGCACTTGCGGCGGCGGGGTAAGACCCAGATGCGTCCATGCCAGCGATGTCGCCACACGTCCGCGCGGCGTGCGGGCCAGCATCCCGGCGCGCACCAGGAACGGCTCGCATACCTCTTCCACCGTGGTCGATTCCTCCGCGACCGCCACCGCCAGCGTCGACAGGCCCACCGGGCCACCGCCGAAACTGCGTGTCAGCGCCGTGAGCACCGCCCGGTCCAGGCGATCCAACCCCAGCTCGTCCACGTCGTAGACGGCCAGGGCGGCCTTGGCGACGTCTACGGTGATCACGCCGTCCGCACGTACTTCCGCATAGTCACGGACCCGGCGCAACAATCGGTTGGCGATACGCGGGGTGCCGCGCGAGCGCCGGGCGATCTCTGCCCCCGCGTCGGCTCCGAGCTCGATACCGAGGATTCCCGCCGATCGGGCGAGCACGAGCTCGAGTTCGTCGGGCTCATAGAAGTCCATGTGTGCGGTGAACCCGAACCGGTCGCGCAGCGGCCCGGTCAGCGACCCCGATCGGGTGGTCGCGCCGACCAGCGTGAACGGCGCCACTTCCAGGGGGATCGAGGTGGCGCCGGGCCCCTTGCCGACGACGATGTCGACGCGAAAGTCCTCCATCGCCAGATACAGCATCTCCTCGGCGGGCCGGGCGATGCGATGAATCTCATCGATGAAGAGCACATCGTGTTCGACGAGGTTGCTCAGCATCGCCGCCAGGTCGCCCGCCCGTTCCAGGGCCGGACCCGAAGTCACCCGCAGTGAGGAGCCCAACTCGGTGGCGATGATCATCGCCAGGGAGGTCTTGCCGAGCCCGGGCGGTCCGGACAACAGGATGTGATCCGGGGTGCTGCCGCGGTTCTTCGCGCCGGACAACACCAGCTCCAGCTGCTCACGCACCCGTGGCTGGCCGATGAACTCCCGCAGCGACTTGGGCCTGAGCCCGGCGTCGATGTCGTTTTCGCCGACCGTGAGCGCGCCGGACATCCCGGGGCCGGCATCGAAATCGTCCTCTGCGCCGTCGAGCTCGTCGAAGCTGGTCATCGTGTCTTGCCCAGTAGCGTCAGCGCCGCCCGCAACACGGTCGAGGTATCTCCGTCGGAATCATCTTGAGCCAGCACGGTATCGGTGGTCTGTTCGGCTTGCTTCGCAGCGAACCCGAGGCCGATGAGTGCCTCGACGACCTGCGTGCGCACCAGCGACGCGGTGCCGCGGCCCAGCTCGGTGGTTCCGCCCTGCGCCCCTGCTGTTGCCGCCACCTTTTCGCGTAGTTCGAGCACCAACCGCTCGGCGCCACGCTTACCGATCCCGGGAACCCGGGTCAGTGCGTTGACATCGCCATCGGCCAACGCCTGGCGCAAGGTGGGCGCGTCGTAGACCGCGAGCGTGGCCATCGCGATCTTGGGCCCCACACCGGAGACACCGAGCAGGGTCAGAAATAGATCGCGGGCATCGGTGTCGGTGAAGCCGTACAACGTCATCGAGTCTTCGCGGACGATCATCGCGGTGATCAGCCGCACTTGAGTACCGCGCCGCAGCGTCGACAGCGTGGCCGGGGTGGCATTGACGCGATATCCGACCCCGGCGGCCTCAATCACCACATGATCGAGCGCGATGTCGATGACCTCGCCATTGACCGAAGCAATCATCGGGCTACCGCCTTCATCCGGGCCGCAAAGGCCTTCCGTTGTTTCTCCGCCGCGGCTTCCGCCTTCGCCATTCTCGCCAGCATGGGCGCACGCCAGCAGTGACAGATTGCCAGGGCCAAGGCGTCGGCGGCGTCCGCGGGCTTCGGCGCCGTCTGAAGGTTCAGGATGCGGGTGATCATTGCGGTCACCTGGGATTTATCTGCCCGGCCGTTGCCGGTGACGGCGGCCTTGACCTCCGACGGGGTATGGAAATAGACCTCGATACCCCGTTTGGCGGCACAGAGCGCGACTATTCCGCCCGCTTGGGCGGTACCCATCACGGTCGACACGTTCTGCTGGGCGAAGACGCGCTCTATGGCGACCACGTCGGGATGATGGGTGTCCATCCAGTGTTCGACGACCTCGCTGATCGCCAGAAGTCGTTGCGGCAGAGGCTGGTTGGCTGGAGTGCGCACGACATCGACATCCAGGGCCACCACCTTGCGACCCGAGGATGCCTCGACCATGGACAGGCCGCACCGGGTAAGCCCCGGATCGACTCCCATTACTCGCACGTGCCAGCCCCTTGCCGTAGAACAGTTGTTCGATCAGCATATCGAGGGGTCTTGCCCATTGGGCATAGCAACACGCGAGGGCTCTGCAAATGTCAACACCCGTTGGCTTAAGCTCAGCGCATGTCTACCGAACCTCGGCGATCGGACGCCACCCGTGCGGCGATCCTCGAGGCTGCCCAGGAGCACTTCGCCGGTGTCGGGTACGAGAAGGCAACCATACGAGCCATCGCGGCAACCGCAGGCATCGACCCGTCCCTGGTCATGCGGTACTACGGCAACAAGGCCAAGCTGTTCACCGCCGCGGCCGACTTCGACATACATTTCCCCGAGGAACTGTCCGAGATTCCGCGCGATCAGCTCGGAGCGACCTTGGTCCAGCACTTCCTCACCCAATGGGAAGCCGACGACACCATGGTCGCGCTGCTGCGGGCTGCGGTGTCCCACGAGTCCGCACGGGCACGCATGGAGGAGATCTTCAGCTGCCAGATGGTTCCGGTCATCGAATCATTGACCGCGGATCGCGCCATGGAACGCGCGGCGCTCATCGGTACCCAAATGATCGGTTTGGCGATGTGCCGTTACGTCATCCGCCTCGGGACCGTTCCCGCGATGACGCACGAACAGATCATCGAGCTGATAGCGCCGACGATCCAGGCCTACCTGGACTGTGACTGCGAGGCGCCTTAACGCGCACCCTCCGGCTGCGTCCACGGACGCAGCCGCGGCACCCACCGCGGTACGTGCTGCGCATACTCGGCATAGTCGCGGCCGAATCGCTTCAACAAGCCGCGCTCCTCGACCAGTGGGAAGTACACGGCGTTGATGGTCACGAAAACGGCTGCGTAGATCAGCAAGCCGACAGAGTTCAGGGCGAATGCCTCACCCAACAGAATCGCGACGACTCCGGTGATCATCGGGTTACGCACATAGCGGTACGGGCCGCGCACGACAAGATGAACCGGAGGGTCGAAGGGCGCCAGAGAGCCCTTGCCCATCTGATGAAAGAGCATGACGGTACGGGTCACCAGGAACAGGCCGGCAGCGACCAGCAAGGTCCCGATCACCGTCGCCGTCATCGACATCTCATCGGATATCCATGAAGGCACCTGAATCCCCGATCCATAAAGAATCATCAGTGGAATCAGCACCGTCATCGTGAACGGCAGCGCGAGAACTGCGCGCGCTGTGCGCCACAGGCTTGTCGATTCAGGCGCGGGGGCGACTGTTTGTGTGGCCATGACCGGCCTCCCATCATTCGTGGATGTCTTAGATGTACGCCCACTTGACATTAGTGTCAACACTTGTTGACCAACAGTCGTTGACATCACAGTAACGCCACTCAGTGACGTTTGATTCCCGGCATCCAGCACGATTCGGGGTCGACGTCCCCGGCCGATTACTGTCGTCGGCGTGCCTGTCGGAAAACTGCCCAGCGAAAAGACGATTCAGTGGTGGCCGCCCCTCGGCGTCATCGCGATGCTGGCGCTCGGGTTCTCCGTCGGTAAGGGTTCAACGCCGTTCGACGCCTGGTTTTTCGACAACGCGCAGCTCGTACTCGGAGTGCAGCCACGCTGGCTGCTGTTCTTCACCGACTGGGTCTTTCTCGTCCCGGTGCTCGTGGTGTGCGTCGGGTTCGAGCTGTACCGGCGGCGTTGGCGGGTCGCTGCGGTGGTGCTCGTCTGCCCGTTCGTGGCGAATTGGACCACCCAGGGCACCAAGATGCTCGTTGGTCGCGAGAAGGGCGGCTACCTCGCCTACCCCAGCGGCCACACCACTTTCGTGGTGGCCGTCATGGGGATGCTGGTACTGGTCGCCGGCGGAGCGCTTTGGGCGTACATCGTGGCCGGGATCGTCAGCACGCTCGGGCTGCTCGGCCAGGTCGCCTGTGGGTATCACTACCTCACCGACACCATCGGTGCGGTGCTAGTCACCACCGCGGTCGTGACGTTGGCCTTCTGGGCTGCAGGAGTTCAGGAACAGGCACCCGTAGCCGCCGAGTAGCCGCCGACAGAACCAGAAGCGACGTCGGCAAGTACCTGCCGAATCCGCTCACCCGATGCATGCCACCCTGAAACTGATTCGCATCCAACAACTTTGCCTTGACTACGGATGACAATCACCCATGGGGTGCCGAACACGACGCGCGCTAGCACCCACAGCGGAAGCAACAACAACAGCAACAAGAACTCCACGGCCACGAACAAGGCCAACACGAGTGCCGGAACGAGAATCAGCAGCATGAGGGTGTTCCACACCATGCTGATGGGATCGTCTCCGTGAACGAAGTCAGGACTGACCACCCAATCAGAGACGTTGCCTCGACGCTTCCACGGCAGCCACCGCCGACGTGCAGACCATTTCCGTCCCAGATGATCGTGGACGGCGGGCACGATCAGTCCTCGGCGAGCTCGGCCAGCACCTCATCGGACAGGTCCACATTGGTGTAGACGTTCTGCACGTCGTCACTGTCCTCGAGCGCGTCGACCAGCTTGAACACCTTGCGGGCCGTGTCGACATCGGCCGGAACGGTCACGGACGGCTGAAAGCTCGCTTCCGCCGAGTCGTAGTCGATGCCGGCGGCCTGCAGCGCCTGACGCACGGCGACCAGGTCGGTGGGCTCGGAGACGACTTCGAAGCTCTCGCCGAGGTCGTTGACCTCCTCGGCACCCGCCTCCAGCACGGCCGTCAGCACGTCGTCCTCCGCCAGGTTCCCCTTCTCCAGGGTGACCATGCCCTTGCGGGAGAACAGGTAGGACACCGAACCCGGGTCGGCCATGTTGCCACCGTTACGGGTCATCGCAACACGGACCTCGCCGGCGGCACGGTTGCGGTTATCGGTCAAGCATTCGACAAGCACGGCAACACCATTGGGGCCGTAGCCCTCATACATGATTGTCTGCCAATCGGCGCCGCCAGCCTCTTCGCCGGCGCCACGCTTGCGGGCCCGCTCGATGTTGTCGTTGGGCACCGACGTCTTCTTGGCCTTCTGGATGGCGTCGTAGAGCGTCGGGTTGCCTGCCGGGTCACCGCCACCGGTACGCGCGGCGACCTCGATGTTCTTGATCAGCTTGGCGAACTCTTTGCCACGGCGCGCGTCTTTCACGGCCTTCTGGTGCTTGGTGGTGGCCCACTTGGAATGGCCGCTCATGTACCCCTGTACCGCTTTCTCTTGACGTTCCGTCTTATCTTTGCGCTGCCCGAGTGTACTCGCGCAGCGCAGGTGTCCACTGGATAGCGGGGCCAGTGCCAGGAACATAGGGTGAACCGCATGACTGTCCTGGTAGAAGACCCGATAGTCGACGCGATTCTGGACCGGTACGCGTCGACCATCGGCGACAGCCTCACCGATTACCGCAATCACCTGTATCGAGGCATGAACTACCAGCTGCGTCTTCTTGGCATGACGACAGCACCCCCCGAGATCGCGTTGGCCTGGGCGACGCACGATATCGGCATCTGGACGGCCGGCACGTGGGACTACCTCGATCCGTCGGTGGCCCTCGCCGAGCAGCTGGCACCGGAGTTCGGAATCGACGATCCCGGTCGCACCACGACAATGGTGGCCGATCATCACAAGCTCAGGTCAGCGGACGATCTATGGGTCGAGACATTCCGGTTGGGTGACCGGATCGACGCCTTCCATGGGCTCTACGCCTGGACCGGTCTGGAACGCGCCGATGTGCGCGAGGTCGTAGAGGCATTGCCGTACGGCGGTTTTCACGGATTCTTAGTGCGAACGGCCGGAAAGTGGACGCTCAAACACCCGCTGCGGCCGATGCCCATGCTGCGCTGGTAAACCCCGCCCACTGGCGCCCGCCTCTGAGCGACAAATCATGGCGCGCCGGTGCGCGCGACCAGTTTGTCGCTGAGACCCGGGCACCCATCGTCATTGTCAGGAAGCGCGCACCATGTCGACGAACAGCTGGTGCACCCGCCGGTCCCCGGTGACTTCGGGGTGAAACGACGTCGCCAACGCACTCCCCTGCCGCACCGCGACCGGATGCCCTTGTGCGATCGCCAGCACCTCGACGTCGGCGCCCACCCGCTCCACCCACGGCGCCCTGATGAACACCGCGTGCAATGCACCGTCAAGCCCGGCGAAATCCAGATCACCCTCGAATGAGTCCACCTGGCGCCCGAAAGCATTGCGCCGCACCGTCATATCGATGGCACCGAGCGCCACCGCATCCGGACGGGTGTCGAGTATCTCGCTGGCGAGCAGGATCATGCCGGCACACGAGCCATAGACCGGCAGCCCTTCCCGCAGGCGTTCAGAGAGCGGATCCAGCAGCTCGAACACGCGCAGCAAGTTGCTCATCGTCGTGGACTCCCCGCCGGGGATGACCAACCCGTCCACCTTCGAGAGTTCCTCGGGACGACGCACACCGAGCGCGTCGGCGCCCGAATCTTTCAGAGCGACAATATGTTCCCTGACATCACCCTGCAATGCCAGCACGCCTACCAGCGGGCTCACGCCATGTTCCCCTTGGCGATCGACGCCTCGTCCGGGTTGCGCTCGTACCGGGTCAGACCTTCTTGCACTACCGCCGCGACCATCCGGCCCTCACGGTCGAAGATCCGGCCCTGGGTCAGCGCCCGTCCGTATCCGGCCGACGGCGATGTCTCGTCGTACAGCAGCCATTCATCGGCGCGGAATGGCCGCAGGAACCACAGCGCGTGATCCAGGGATGCGGTCTGCAGCACCGCGTCCCGGTGCGGCACCTTGGAAGAACTCAGGAGCGTCAGGTCGCTCATGTAGGCCAGGGCACAGATGTGCAGCACCGGGTCATCGGGAAGGTGCTTGCGGCAGCGGAACCACACCCGCTGCTGCGCGGCCAGCCGAGGATTCCGGTCCATCAACTCGTCGGGAACGATCCGGATGTCCCATTCGGCGAACTGCCGGAACAGGTCGTGACTGAACGACCCCTCCTCGTCCTGTACATCCGGCAGATCCTCGGGCGCGGGCACCGGCGGCATCAGGTCCTGATGTTCGATGCCGGTGTCCAGAGTCTGAAATGACGCCGACATGGTGAAGATTGCCTGCCCACCCTGGATCGCAGTCACGCGACGGGTCGCGAACGAGCGGCCGTCACGCACCCTGTCGACGAGAAACACCGTGGGCTCGTTGGGATTTCCGGGTCGCAGGAAGTACCCGTGCAGGGAGTGGACAAGGTAGTGCGGCTCCACGGTGCGAACCGCCGAGACCAACGACTGCCCGGCAACCTGTCCGCCGAAGGTACGGCGCAGGCTGCTCGGGGTCACGTTGCCTCGGAAGATGTCCTTTTCGAGCTGCTCCAGCGTCAGGATCTCTTCGATGTCGGCCATCAGATGGTTTTACCAGCCGCGCTCGGCGAGCCGATGCGGCTGCGCGATGTCCTCCACGTTGATGCCGACCATTGCCTCACCCAGACCGCGCGACACCTTGGCGAGCACGTCCGGGTCGTCGTAGAAGGTGGTGGCCTTCACGATCGCCGCGGCCCGCTGCTCGGGGTTGCCCGACTTGAAGATTCCGGAGCCGACGAACACACCCTCGGCACCCAGCTGCATCATCATCGCGGCATCGGCCGGAGTGGCGATACCGCCGGCGGTGAACAGTGTGACCGGGAGCTTGCCGGCGCGAGCGACCTCGACCACGAGCTCATAGGGCGCCTGCAGTTCCTTTGCGGCGACGTACAACTCGTCCTCGGACAGCGAGGTGAGCCGACGGATCTCGCCACCGATCTTGCGCATGTGCGTGGTCGCGTTGGACACGTCGCCGGTGCCGGCCTCACCCTTGGAGCGGATCATCGCCGCACCCTCGGTGATGCGGCGCAGTGCCTCGCCCAGGTTGGTGGCACCGCACACGAACGGCACGGTGAACTTCCACTTGTCGATGTGGTTGGCGTAGTCGGCGGGGGTCAGCACCTCCGACTCGTCGATGTAATCCACGCCGAGGCTCTGCAGGATCTGCGCCTCGACGAAATGACCGATGCGGGCCTTGGCCATGACGGGAACGCTGACGGCGTTGATGATGCCGTCGATCATGTCCGGATCACTCATCCGGGACACGCCGCCCTGGGCACGGATGTCGGCGGGGACACGCTCCAGTGCCATCACGGCGACGGCGCCGGCATCTTCAGCGATCTTCGCCTGATCGGCGGTGACAACGTCCATGATGACGCCGCCCTTGAGCATCTCGGCCATACCGCGCTTCACGCGAGCGGTACCGGTTCCGGTCTCCGGGGACGTTCCATTGGTCGTGCTAGTCAACTGGGGGCTCCTGAGTGTTCGGGTTCTCAGACCAGTCTAATGCCGCCGCACCAGCGATTTTGTGGCGGGAGGTGCGGTGACGGGGCTCACCCGATAAGGACCGGCTCACGGCGCCCGCCAGTGGCCACCGCATCTGCCGCAGTGGCGGCCTCCCCGAGCAGCTCTCCCAGCTGATTCGGGAACACCTGCTCGCCCGAGGCCGTAAGTGCGGCGATCTCTTCGGCATCGCACCAGCGGTGGCCGGTGATGTAGCGCTGCTCCAAATTGGTGCGGCCGTCGGTCGCCGGTTCGAACCTCTTGGTGCGGTGCACGAAGAACAATTCCTCGGAGCGGATGGTGGTGCCGTTGAAGTCGAAGACCGCGACCCGACGCCATAGCGGGCCCACGATCCGCCCGGAGGGAACCGATAATCCGGTCTCCTCAACCAGCTCGCGTACCGCGCCGTCGGACAACTTCTCCCCCGGCAAGGTCTGGCCGCCAACGGTGAACCACCAGTGCACCGCCGGGCTCGGCGCGGCGGGATCGAAGCCGCGCAGCAGCAGCACCCGGCCATCCTCGTCCAGCAGGATGATCCGCGCCGAGGTGCGGAAGTTGGCCAGTGCCGGATCCTCGGTACCCGCACCCTGGCGGTCGATGATTTCGAAATACGTTGGCATCGGCGCGGTTCCGCCTAACCGCAGCCAACGCACCGGACGACGTACCCGGAGGGCCAGGGTGTCGCGCACGGCGTCGTTATGGAAGCGCCGCGCGATCAGCACGCGCGTCTCCGCATCAGCGAGCTCGGCCACCAGCGCGGGGCGCAACCGCTCCGCGTCGACGGTGGACAACGCCGAGGCCAGCTGGTTCTCCGCGTACTCACGGCGGTCACGGTCGGCACGCTCGGCTTTCGCGGCGAGTTTGATGAGTTGATCGTCCTTGAGCGCATCACCCACCGCCCGCGCGACGACGGCGCGGCGCGCCAGCGCGGCATCAAGGGACTGCCAGGACAGGTCGCTGCGCACATGCAGCCGGTCCAGCCGGTTGGCCACCAAGTAGGCCCAGAGCAGGCCCAGCGCGACCAGCGTGCCGATGAGGACGATGACGATGACGGTCAACGCCGAGAAGGTCACCAACTGTCGACCTTCACCCTGGCGCCGGAGGCGGTAACGGTCTCGTAGACAAGCATGATCTGCTGCGCGACCACTGACCAGTCGTATCGCTGGACCGCGTCGGTACCCGCCGCGACCAGCTCTGCCCGGCCTTCATCGTCGCCGAGCACGTCGATGATGGCCGCCGCCAAGGCATCCGAGTCGCCGGTGGGCGTCAACCGGCCCGCCTTGCCATCCAGGAGCACGCGCCGGAAGGCGTCCAGCGAGCTCGCGACCACTGCGGTCCCGGCCGCCATCGCCTCCACCAACACGATGCCGAAGCTCTCGCCGCCGATATTGGGCGCGCAGTAGACGTCGGCGCTATGCATCGCCGAGGCCTTGGTGGCATCGTCCACCTGACCGAGAAACCGCAGATGTTTTGCCAATGGTCCTGCCTGCGAATGTAATTCGGCCTCATCTCCTCGACCGACGATCAGGATCTCCACATCGGAGAAGCTGGCCACGATCTTCGGTAGGGCGCCCATCAACACGCCCATACCCTTGCGCGACTCGTCGTAGCGCCCCAGGAACAGCACCGTCTTACCCGCTCTCGGGTAGCCCTCCAGCAGGGGTGCCCCCGAAAACGATCGGACGTCGACGCCGTTGGGAATCTCGACCGCATCAGATCCGAGCGCCTCCATCTGCCAGCGCCGTGCCAGCTCGGAGACAGCGATCCGGCCAACGATCTTCTCGTGCCAAGGGCGCAGCACCGCCTGGAAGACGCTCAGCGTCAACGACTTCGTCGTGGAGGTGTGAAAGGTGGCGACGATCGGCCCCTCGGCCACCATGAGCGCCAACATGGACAGGCTCGGCGCGTTCGGCTCATGCAGGTGCAGCACATCGAAGTCGCCGTCGACTAGCCAACGCCTGGTCTTGGCGTAGGTGGCCGGGCCGAATCGCAGCCGTGCGACCGAGCCGTTGTAGGGAATCGGAACTGCCTTGCCGCCGGAGACCACGAACTCGGGCAGCTCCAGGTCCGAGGAGGACGGTGCGAGCAGACTGACGTGGTGGCCGCGATCTCTCATGACCTCGGCCAACTGCACCACATGGGACTGGACGCCGCCCGGTACATCAAAGGAGTACGGGCAGACCATCCCGATGCGCATTACGCCTGCCCGCCAACGGGATCCGTCTCCCGAGGGGCTGTTTCCGTCTCCCGAGGGGCTGCCCGATCATCAATTTCCGTCTCCCGAGGGGCTGCCCGATCATCAATTTCCGTCTCCCGAGGCGCTACCCGATCATCAACATCCGTCTCCCGGCTAGCCGGGGGCTTCTGCAGCCTGGTGCGGCGCTCTTCGGACAGGTCGTCAAGCCATAAGGGTTGCAACATGTGCCAGTCCGCCGGGCGCTCGGCGATGTTGGCGGCGAATTCGTTGGCGAGCGCCTGCGTGGCCGCTGCGACATCACCTGCCGAGGTGTCGATAGGCTCCTGAATCCGCACACCCCATTGACCATGTGGATCAAACCAGCAGTGCGCCGGCAGCAGGCGTGCTCCGGTGTCGATCGCCAGGCGCGCCGGCCCAGCGGGCATCCGGGCCTCCGAACCAAAGAAGTCGACGGGTACACCATTGCGGCTCAAGTCGCGGTCGGCCATCAGGCAGACGACACGGTTTTCCCGCAATCGCGCCGCCAGGGTCTCGTAGGGCCCAGTGGAGTCGCCGCTTGAGGCAAGCACTTCGAAGCCAAGGGTTTCCCGGTAGTCCAGAAACCGGCGGTACAGCGATTCGGGTTTCAGACGCTCCGCGACGGTGGTGAAGGTGCCGTAGGTCTGGGCCAGCCACACACCCGCCATGTCCCAGTTGCCGCTGTGCGGCAGAGCGATCACTGTGCCCTTGCCCTGGTCCTGGGACGCGTCGATATTCCGACGCCCGAATGCGCAGCTGTCCAGGCGGCCGGCGAGGCGCTCCATGTTCTGCGAGGGCAGACGGAACGCTTCGCGCCAGTACCTGGCGTAGGAACGCATCGCGTCGATCATCAGCCGGTCGGGCACCTCGCGGGGATGCACGCCGAGCACCCGGGCGAGGTTCTTGCGCAGTTGTTCGGGTCCACCGTTGCGGGCACCAACCATGGCACCGACGTCGAATATGGCTCGGGCGAGTAGATCCGGTGTCACCTGCGTCAAGTTCCAACCGGCGGCATAGCCCCAATCAGCTGCGCGTTCGCCCCATACACTCATGACTGATTCTTCTCCGCAGTGTCCTGTCCGGCATCGGAATTGGGCAACAGATCAGCGGCACCAGGAGACGTGCGCACCGCATGTATCCGTTGGGCCACCGTCACCAGGCTCGCGATCGCAAGTACCCACATCGCCGTATGTAGCGGCCACTGCACTGCGAAACCGCCGCTGAAAACCGCTCCGGCGAGCACGATGATGAGCCGTTCGGGGCGTTCGATCAGCCCGCCGTCGGCACGCAATCCGGAGGCCTCGGCCCGCGCCTTGACGTACGAGATCACCTGCGAGGTGATCATGCAGATCAGCGTGGCAACAACCAAAGATGCTGATCCCCAACCGAACGCGGCCCACCAGAGTAATCCGGCGAACACCGCGCCATCGGCCACGCGATCACATGTCGCGTCGAGCACCGCGCCGAACCGGGTGCCACCACCGCGGGCCCGTGCCATCGCCCCGTCGAGCATGTCGAACATCGTGAACAGCGAGACCGCAATGCCACCCCAGAACAGGTGGCCCATCGGGAACAAGGTGAGTGCCGCGACAACTGTCGCCGCGGTCCCGAAGATGGTGACCGTGTCGGGGGTGAATCCCGCACGCAGCACCGCGTTGGCCAACGGATTGAGGATCTTCGCGAACGTCTCCCGGGACAGGATGGCGCTCATCGCGATTGCTCCATGCCGGTCATGGCAGTTGCTCCCAGGCACTGGCGAGTAGTTCGCGGGTGTCCCGCAACAGCTGCGGCAACACCTTGGAGTCACCGATGATGGTGATGAAGTTGGCGTCGCCGCCCCAGCGCGGCACCACATGCTGGTGCAAGTGCTCGGCCAGCGATCCGCCCGCGGCGGTGCCCAGGTTCAGCCCCACGTTGAAACCGTGTGGACGGGATACCTTCTTGATCACCCGAATCGCCTTCTGGGTGAACGCCATCAGCTCGCGGCTCTCGTCCTCGGTGAGGTCTTCGAGCTCGGCGACCTGCCGGTAGGGCACCACCATGAGGTGTCCCGGGTTGTACGGGTACAGATTGAGCACCGCGTACACATGATCTCCGCGGGCAACCACCAACCCGTCTTCATCGGCCATTTCGGGGATGTCGGTGAACGGAGCGGACTCCGCCCCACTCGATTTCACCGCCTCGACGAGATAGGTCATCCGGTGCGGCGTCCAGAGCCGCTGCAGATGGTCGGGGTCACCCACTCCCCGGTCGGTGATGGTCGAGTCCTCGTCAGTCACGGGTTCCCAACTTCATGAGTTCGGCGGTGGGAGAAATGTTCTCGCGTCTGTTCACCCAGTCAATGATGGCGGCGACGGCCTCATCACGGGGCACTCCGTTGACCTGGGTGCGGTCCCGGAAGCGGAAGCTCACGGCGCCCGCCTCCACATCACGGTCACCGGCCAGCAGCAGGAACGGCACCCGCTGGTTGGTGTGGTTGACGATCTTCTTGTTCATCCGGTCATCGCTGGTATCGACCTCTGCCCGAATACCCTGCGATCTGAGCTGCGCGACAATGTCACTGAGGTACGGCGCGTGGGCATCGGCGATCGGGATGCCGACGGCCTGCACTGGGGACAGCCAGACCGGGAAGGCACCCGCGTAGTGCTCGGTGAGCACGCCGAAGAATCGCTCGATGGACCCGAACAGCGCGCGGTGGATGAGTACCGGGCGCTGGCGCGTTCCGTCGGCGGCCGTGTACTCCAGCTCGAAGCGCTCGGGCATGTTGAAGTCGAGCTGAATGGTCGACATCTGCCAAGACCTGCCCAGCGCATCCTTTGCCTGCACCGAGATCTTGGGGCCGTAGAAGGCCGCGCCACCCGGGTCGGGGACGAGCTGCAGGCCGGAATCGCGCGCCACCTGCTCCAAGGTCTTGGTGGACTCTTCCCAGACCTCGTCAGAACCAACGAACTTCGTATCGTCCTTGGTGGACAGTTCCAGGTAGAAGTCGTCGAGCCCGTAGTCGGACAGCAGGTCCAGCACGAACCGCAGCAGGGAGGTCAGCTCCTCGTGCATCTGCTCGCGGGTGGTGTAGATATGCGCGTCGTCCTGCGTCATACCGCGCACGCGGGTCAGGCCATGCACCACGCCGGATTTCTCGTACCGGTACACCGATCCGAATTCGAAGAGCCGCAACGGCAATTCACGGTATGAACGACCCCGGGCCCGGTAAATCAGATGGTGCATCGGGCAGTTCATGGGCTTGAGGTAGTAGTTCTGGCCCGGCTTGCGCACGGTGCCGTCGTCGTTGAGCTCGGCGTCGATCTGCATCGGGGGGAACATGCCGTCGGAGTACCAGTCCAGGTGCCCGGAGGTCTGGTACAGGTTCTCCTTGGTGATGTGCGGGGTGTTGACGAATTCATACCCGGCGGCCGAGTGCTTGGCGCGCGAGTAGTCCTCCAGCTCCTTGCGGATGATGCCACCCTTGGGGTGGAAAACCGGAAGGCCGGAACCGATTTCGTCGGGGAAGCTGAACAGGTCGAGCTCCACACCGAGCTTGCGGTGGTCGCGTCGCAGTGCCTCTTCCAGCAGTTCGAGATGTTTGTCGAGGGCTTCCTGGGACTCCCAGGCGGTGCCATAGACGCGCTGCATGCTGGCATTGGCCTGATTGCCACGCCAGTAGGCCGCCGAGCTACGGGTCAGCCGGAACGCCGGGATGTGCTTGGTGGTGGGAATGTGCGGGCCACGACACAGGTCGAACCATTCCCGTTCCCCGGTGCGAGGATTCAGGTTGTCGTAGGCGGACAGTTCGTCGCCACCGACCTCCATGACTTCGGGGTCGTCGGCACCCGACTTATCGGAGACCAGCTCAAGCTTGAACGGCTCATTGGCCAACTCGGCCTGAGCCTCTTCCACCGAGCCGTAAACCCGGCGTGAAAAGCGTTGCCCCTCCTTGATGATCTGCTTCATCTTCTTCTCGAGGGCAGCCAGATCCTCGGGAGTGAAGGCGTGATCGATCCCGAAGTCGTAGTAGAAGCCATCGGTGATCGGCGGGCCGATGCCGAGTTTGGCCTTCGGGAAGAGGTCTTGCACGGCCTGGGCCAATACGTGCGCGGCCGAGTGGCGGATGACGCTGCGACCGTCCTCGGTGTTGGCCGCGACGGGCTCCACGTCGGTATCGGTCTCCGGGGTCCAGGACAAATCCTTCAAGGCACCGTCCACGCGCACGACAACGATGGCCTCGTCGCCCTTGCCCGGCAGACCGGCCTCGCGCACCGCCGTCCCCGCCGTCGTCCCGGCCGGCACCCGGATTGGGGCCACAAGGGAAGACGGGTTGGGCGCAGTCATCAGCAGTTCTCCAATTCAGAGACGGGGGGTTTGCGAACTCATGCTATCGGTCCGCACCAGCGCCTTCCCAGCCTGATGGGCGCCGCGAGCGCTCAGGCCGATCGAGCCCGGAACGTATTCCGGTAGGCAAGCGGCGAGACCCCGGTGAGCCGGCGGAACTGCTCCCGGAAATTCGCAGGTGAACCGAACCCCACCTCGCGCCCGATCCACTCCACCGAGTCCGCGGAACTTTCCAACAACTGCTGGGCATGACGGACCCGCGCACCGGTCAGCCATTGCATGGGCGTCTGCCCGGTTTCGGCACGAAACCGCCGGTTGAGGCTGCGCACGCTGGTGGAGGCCTGGTCCGCAAGGTCCTCGAGGGACAGCTCGCGGTGTGCGTTCAGTTCGATCCACGCCAGGATCTCCCCAAGGCCTGCCTCGGTGCGCTGGCGGTTCCTGATCACGTACTGCGCTTGGCCACCGTCGCGGTGCAATGGGGTAACCGCCACCCGGGCAGCCTCGGCCGCGACCGCTGCCCCATGGTCGCGCGCCACCATGTACAGACACAGGTCCAACCCCGCCGCCGCGCCCGCCGACGTGAGCACCTGCCCCTCGTCGATGTAGAGGACATCGGCGTCCACGCGCACCGCCGGGAACATCTGCCGGAACAGCTCGGCGGCCATCCAGTGAGTGGTGGCGCGCTTGCCGTCGAGAATCCCGGCGGCAGCGAGGGTGAAGGCGCCCGCACAGATGGAGGCGATGCGCACACCGCGCCTGTGGGCGTCCTGCAGTGCCTCGACGACGCCGTCTGGCATGGGAGCCGTCACGTCATTGCGCGCCGGGACCACGATCGTGTCAGCCTCCGAAAAAGCCTCCAGCCCAATATCTGTCGCGATGCCGAAGGGTCCGGCGGAGACAATTGGCGCGGTCCCGCACACCCGGACCCGGTAAGGCCGGGTGCCGTCGGCGAGGTGCACACGCCGGAACACCTCCACGGCGGTGGCCAGGTCGAAACCGATGGTGTCTGGAAGCGCAAGAACGACGACGGAGTGAGGCTTGTCCGAACGACCCGAAGATGCTGAGTGAGGCTTGTCCGAACGACCCGACGGCACGGAGTACATGCCGTCAGCCTAACTGTCATTGGCAATATCTCGTCGAATGGTGTCTATCTGGCCACTTCTGCTTCCGGAACGACACCACAACCATGGCAATCATGCAGATAGCGATCCTGGCGTACCCGGGCATGACGGCGCTCGACGCGATAGGTCCGTACGAAATGCTCCGTGGACTACCCGACGCCGAGCTTCGATTCGTCTGGCACGAGCCTGGCCCGATAGTGACCGACAGCGGTGTGCTGGTGCTCGGCGCGACACATTCCTTCGAGGAAACAGCGGCACCCGACGTCGTCCTGGTCGGGGGTTCGATACCGGCCACCATGAGCACCGCCGCCGACGAGGGCGTACTGAGCTGGCTCCGGCGGGCACATCAGACCACGACGTGGACCACGTCGGTGTGCAGTGGGTCGCTCATTCTCGGTGCCGCCGGAATCCTGCGGGGTAAGGACGCCACCTGCCACTGGGCCGGACAGCGGGTGCTCTCCACCTTCGGTGCGAATCCCCAGCGGGACAAGCGCATCGTCTACGACGGCAAGGTGATCACCGCCGCGGGAGTATCGGCGGGACTCGATCTTGGGCTATGGCTCGTCGGTGAGATCGCCGGGCGGCCACGCGCCGAGGCCACGCAACTGTGCATCGAGTACGACCCGCAGCCGCCCTTCGATACGGGCCACATGAGCAAGGCCTCCGCCCGCAACAAGGCAGACGCGGCACGGATGATGAAGGGCATGATTTCGGCACGCGATGCCGGCGCAGAGCTCGTGGCGGGCTCAAAAGTGATGTGGACGAACGTCATCGACCAGGTGCGGAGAAGGTCAGCTGCCAAGCCCTAGCGGGCTCTTCAGCCAGGGCGCCTCGATCCTGAGCAGCGCGGCAACCCAGCCGAGCGCGCCCAGTACCCACAGCGTCGCCACCACCAAGGCCGCGGTGAACAGCACCCCGATCCCCCGCACCCACTGCGGCTGGGTGGAGAACCAGGCCATGAATCTGTCGTATCGGCCCCGGACTGCGTGAAGAAGCTTTGCGGCCCAGGAGAATTCGGTAGCAAGAATGGCCAGACCGAGGAACACGATCGCCCAGCCGGGTCCCGGATACGGGATGGCAATGATGCCCACACCAAGCACCACCAGACCGATGACGGCGACCACCACGCGGTAGACGATGTCGAGCGCCGGCCGATCCCGCACGGTGTCACGCCACCGGGCCCACCTGCGGGTGGCCCTGTTCACGGCTGGCCGGGATTGAGCTTCACGAAAAGCGCGTCGGCTTCGGCGAGCACATTGTCGCCGTCGAGCAATCTGCTGGTCAGGTATACCTTGCGCCCCTCCACCCGATCCAGAGTGCAGTCGTACTGCAGCTCCTTCTCGATCGGCGTGACCTTGCGGTAGTTGATGTTCAGATATGCGGTGCGCAACTTACGCAGGTCGGTCAGCAGCATCGTGCCGGTTCCGATGATGGTGTCGAAGAGCAGCCCGAGGCATCCGCCGTGCACGGCACCGTTTCGCCCCAGGTGATAGCGACCGAAAGTGGCTGTGCCCCTCAGTACTCCGCCATCAAAGCTGTCCACGGTCATCGGGACCAGCAGGATGTTTCCGCGCAGCGGGAGATCGGTGCGCCTGCCCGAGGGCGAGTCCCATTCCGAAACCTCGTACGGAGCCAGCAGCTCGTTCATGGCGTCGAGCTGGTTGGCCAGCGTGGTGACCATCTCATCGGGCGGCAGGGCAGCGCGGGCGCGGTCCTGCAGGGTTCGCAGCGCGTCGATGAAACGGCCGTAGTCCGGGCCGCCCTTGAGGGTGGGATCGGGCGGGTTGAATCCGCCTCCCTCATGCGCGGTTACTGCTTCCTCGGTGGTCATGCTCACCTACGTTATTGGGGTGGATATTGCACAGCTGAGCCAGCTCCCGTTCACCTACCCCGAGATCGGCGCGACGGCCGGTGAGCTGCCCGCCGGATATCACCACGTACGCGAATCGCGGCAGCTCGGAACGGGTAGGGCACGGTTCGAGGAGGCCGCCGCGAGCCTCATGCGGTTCGGTATCCAACGCGGGATCGGGCTGCCGGTGCAGACCTCCGCACCACAGGCCGCCGCGGGCGTCAACGTGGCAACACACCTATGGCCGTTCTGGGCGTTGTGCCGCATCGTGTACGTGGTGGACGAGCCGAATCGGCGCGGTTTCGCATACGGCACGCTTCGCGGCCATCCCGAAACCGGCGAAGAGGTCTTCATCGTGCGCCTCGATCCGTCCAATGATGTTGTATCCGTGGAGATCACAGCCTTCTCCAGGCCGTCGTACTGGTGGGTCCGAATGGGCAATCTGGTAGTCAAACAGCTACAGCGCGTGGTAACTCAGCGATACCTGCGCGCACTCTGAGTGTCGCGCAACTAAACGTCATGGATATAACCCTCCCCCGGTAACCTACGGGTTAGCTAGACCGTTTCGGCGGCAACTCCTCGGCGTGTCGACGAATATGCGTGTCAAGTGGTGTTTTCGCGCGAAGAGAACTCGATACGCAACATCCAGCAAATATTTTTGGCGTTATAATCGTTATGATATGTAACCTGTGGTTCAACTCAGATTCATGCCTAGTTAGGAGCTCTGAACCCCATGGTTTCACTGCCCACTCGCATCGCGTTGTTCGCCGGGGCCCTGGGCGCCTCGGCCGCGATGTACCTCGCCCCGGTGGCGGCTGCGGATCTCCCGGTGTGTTCCTCAGGAGAGACGCCGTACAACCACAGCTGCCGGACCGCCTGCGCCGGCGGCGCACCGCGCGTCGGCGGAGCCTGCACACAGCCCGGCACCAACCTGTACGACCGCGGATTCCACGAGCCCACCCACGAGGGCGCCAACCCGCGCACTCCGCTGGGCACCAACCCGCAGGTTCCGTTCGGTACGAACACCACGACCGTTCTGCAATAACGCATTTCGGCACGGCGCCCGGTTGGCAACGTTGTCAGCCGGGCGTCTCCGTTTCAGGGTGTATCGCGCCTCCGAACCAGTGTGTCTACGCCATTGCGGGAATGAAACCGGCCGCAATGGCGTAGACATCAAACATGGAACTTCACGAGGCCGCGCGCGCACTCATCGGAGCGGGTGCTGACGCCACGCTCGTCACCATCAACGCCGACGGCACCCCCCAGGTATCCGTCGTCTGGGTCGCCCTGCAATCCACGCCCGAGGGCGACGAGCTGGTGGCGGCCCATCTGTCGGGCAATTACAAGAAGCTGCGCAACATTCGGCGCGATCCCCACGTAGCCCTGACCATCCTGGCCCCCAGCCAACCTGGGCAGCAGCGTGAGTACCTGTCCGTCACCGGCTCTGCGCGGGTGGTCGAGGGAGGCGGACTCGAGGTGCTCAAAGGGCTAGCCGTCGCGCTGCTGGGCTCCGACGAGCACTTCCCACCGCCCGGCTCCCCGGATGGATATCTGACCCGCGTCCGCATCGAATCGGTTGGCGGCCACGGCCCCTGGGCACCACAACCCTGACCTCAGTCGCGGACGACGCCCTTGGTGCGCATGAGGAAGTCCGCGAGAAATCCGTCGTGCGGGACATCGAAAGCCGCATACGACGTGAGATGCCTACCGCTGTACACGTTGGCCACCGTTGGCTCGTTGAGAAGATCGTCGATCAGCTCCTCGTCCTTGGTGATCGCGTTGACCACCAAGGAATGCCACAGCGGGGTAAGGCCGTCGGCACGTGACCACGGAGCGATCCACACGCATGGGAAGGCCAGCTCAGTGTTCAGCGTGTCGATGTCGGCTCGCTCGAGCAGATGCACGGCCGGTCTCAGCGCGGCGGAGCCGTCGCCCAGGTCCGCCACCACCTGATCGGCACCCAACAGCGGCGTGGCGCCCCCAGATTTCGCCGCCAGATACTCGGCAAGGCGCCTGGCGGCGTCGAGGGGCTGGACCGGCAACGCGGCGCGTTCGTCGGCGATAGGCAGCGGCACTATCGTCGCGAGCCTGGCAGTGATCGCCTCCGCCAGCGGTCGCGGATCACCCTCGTAGAGAACGGCCGTGGCGTTGGTGCAGGCCATACCGCCCTGCCCACTGATCGAGTCGACGATGACGTCGAGGTAATCACGCCAGTCCCGTTCGGCCGTGATGAGGATCTTGGTGCGGCCCGGCCCGTTCGCCATCACCGTCGGGTCGTGGGCGTACGTGTCCACGACGTCTTGCCCGCCGTAGACGACGGCGAGGTCAGCGGCGGTGATGATTTCGGCGGCGCCCGCATGGTCGGTGGGCAGGTACAGCGCGTCTTCGGGCCGAAATCCGGCCTGGCGCATTGCGTTGACGAGTCGGTGTCCGGTGAAGGGTTCGCGCCGCGACGGACGGATGGCCACTCGATATCCCAATGCCAGGGCCTGCGCCCACGCGCCGTGAACGCCGGGGCTGTTCCCCGACGCGTGCACGGCAAGCACCTCGCCGCGGCGTGTCCACACCGCGCTCCCCTGCCGGGTGTGCTCGTCACGCCAGTCCAGGGTCGCACCCACCGGCCGCGCCGGCGCCACCGAGTCGACGGCCCGACGGACCGCTTCGGCGACACCACGCGCGCTGGACCGCGCGATCGCGATCGGGAGCCCCGATACCCGGCTGACCACGTGGACGTACTGCTCAAAACCCATGCCGCCGACCTCCGCGGTGCCAAAGATCTTGGCGGCCTCGGCCAGCGCGGCGTCACGCCGATCGGCCGGGAACGGCCGGACATGGCGCTGCGCCCGGATGCTGCGGCTCACGTAGAGCGGGGGCACGATGCTCAACTCGGCGACCGGCGCCCCGGTCACATCGGTGATCGCCTCGCGGGTGCGGGTGCGGTACTCACCGCTGGGGCCGAGTGCATCAAGGGCAATCACGATCAGTAAACGCCCTCGATCACCGGCTCGCCCTCGAAGGTGGCGACGGGCACCACCTCGCTGACGGAATCCCCGATCTGGCCCTCAGGGCCACGCAATCGGATCGCGCTGTCACGTTCGAGGTTGTTCGGAATGAACATGCCCTTGCTGATGTGGTTCATCACCACCTGACCACGCTCTCCGTAGGGCACGCGCTCCCCGGTTACGGGGTCGATCACCCAGAACGCGACGTAGGGCGTCCGGGGGTCGAAGACGAAGGCATCGCCGTCGACTCGAGTCTTGGCCTGGGACAGGATCATTGTGCTGCCGAAGGCCATCGCGATCGCGGCTGCCGGGAAGATCTCGCGGAGCAGGTCGAGGGTGTCCAGGTCCACGTGGGCGCCGCTGATCAGTATGTAGCGGATCTTCTGGTTGACCAAGTCCACCATGGCCTCGTCGCGGGCGATGGCACCCAGCAGCGGCGGGCTGGTGTGCAGATTGGCCACGTGCTGGGTCTGCAAGACGAACCGCGCCTGCTCCAGGACATGCTGGACGTAACCCGATACCTCGGCGGCAGCATGGCGTGCGGCAAGTTTCTTGACCCACCGCGGATCCAGGTCCACCGGATAGAACACCGACCCGAGGCGCTCACTGACCGCGCGAGAGAAGTGGCCGACCCCGTGCGGGCCGCTGGGCATGAGGAACAGCAGGCCCTGCCCCGCCACGAATCCGCCGGTGGTGAAGTCTTCGATCTGCCACTGGGTGACCTGCTCCACCCAGTCGGGCAGCTGCGCTGTGCGTTTGGGTGCGCCGGTGGTACCGCCCGATTCGAAGATCCTGGGCACGGGTGCTGGTGATCCGTAGCCGCGCGGAATGAGGTCCTCGACGGGTGCATGGCGCAGCTCGTTGACCAGGTTCGGGAACAGCCGTAGGTCATCGAAACTCTTGATGTCCGTGAGCGGCTGAAAGTCCAGGGTCTGCGCGGTGCGCAACCAGAATGGCGAGCCGGTGTCCTCGCCAAAATGCCAGGCGATCGCGGCACGCAGATAGTCATCGGGATCGACCACCGGCGTGATCCTTGGCACGTCCAACAGCGAGAAATCGACCTCGACCATGCCGCAATCCAAGCCCTACAGACTGTGAGAAAGAACTGCTCGACTGGCTAGTTCATATGTGTTGCAGTGGAATTAATCGTGCGGCCACGACGTGTTCGCACGCAAGTCACTCGGCCGGACCTGACGTGGCATGATTCCCCGCACTGCGATGATCGATCTCGCGGCGCAGCTCTGAACCCGACCACTTCTTGCCACCAGATGAGCTTGCCTCGCGGATGAGGCTGACGAGTGCGGCGTTGACGGGCGCGTTCATACCAAGCTTCTGGGCAAGCTCCACGACTTCGCCATTGATGTAATCGATTTCGGTCGGCCTGCCTCGGGTGATGTCGTCCAGCATGGACGAACGCGCCTGTGGGTCGATCTCGACCATCTGTCGCGCCAGCAGGGCAAACAGTGAGTTGGGCGTCCGGAGCACCCAGGGCATGAGCGCCAGCGGTGCCGCAAGCGGACTGACCACCGGCTGGTTGTTACGGCCCAGCAGGCGCAGAGCCTCGCGCTGGGCCGCGGCCAGCACGAGGCGGTAGTCCCGCTCTCCCAGTTCGGCTTTCAGCGGCAGACCCGATAGCGCATTGACCGCATTGTTGAGGTTGACCACGAGCTTTCCCCATTGCACCGCTGGCATGTCGTCACGCTCGGCCGTGGGCAGCCCGCTGTCCGTGAGTGCCTCGGCGAGGGACCCCGCCCCAGCGGAGATCGAGAGCTTTCCCTGCGTGCCCTGATGGAAGTGCGCCGCGCCCACCTGCGCGACGTTGAAACCGACCATGCCGGTAATCACGTTGTTCTGCTTAACGTATCGGGATATCTGGGCCGGATTGCCTATCCCATTCTGCAGACTGACCACCACGGCTCCGGGGCGGAGCCTGTCGGCCAGTGATTCCGCCATTTTCGCGGTCGCGGCCGACTTCACCGTCACGAGCACGACGTCGACCGTGCGCACCGCATCGATGTCCTCGGAGAACACGCAATCGCGTCCGGGGATGGTCCCCGACCATCCCTGATAGTCCGACAGGGCAAGACCGTGCTGCGCGATCGACTGACCAAGGGTCGCCCGCCCGATGTACACCAGGTCGTGGCCCGCGATCTGCAGCCGCCCGCCCACATAACAGCCGATGCTCCCGGCGCCGGCGATGGCGATTCTCATGGGGCTCCAACCTGCATGCTCTGCGCGGCAATAGAGGCCCGGTCCCAGTAGTACGGATTGTGCGAGTTGATGATTTCCACGTCGTCGCGCACACCCAGCTCACGTAGTTGTTGGGCGTTGTACAACCGTGAAGCAGCATCGGCCTGCACGAGGTTCTGAAACACCTTGAACACCAGTGGGCATCGCGGATCGGCGCGCATCTCGTCGGGGTGCATAAAGGCGTCGCCGGCGTGTACCAGCCAGCGCGGGCGACCTATGCCACCGGTGTCGATCACCACGCCGACGTGTCCACGGCTGTGCCCCGGCAACGGGATGATCGCGATCTCTTCGGGGAGACCGTCGAGCTGCCGCGCGGCCCGGAACCCGAACCACTGATCGCCACCGATCGAGTACTCGGCCCAGCGGTCACCCACTCTGCGCCCCATCAGCTCGTGCTGCCCGCTGTACCGCACCTTGTCGTGAAGAGTGAGCTGTGAACGTATGGATTCGGCCTCGATCGCGTGCACATGCAGACGTGCGTGCGGAAAGTCGTCGACTCCCCCGACGTGATCGTGGTCGTGATGGGTCAGGACGATGTCGGTGACATCGGCAGGGTCGTATCCCAGCGCCTGCACCTGGCGCACTGCTGCCTCCGATTCGGCGAACAACGGGTTCAGTAGAAGCTTGAGAGGAAGCCCGATCCTTCCCATCGGATCGGCGATGTCACGAAGGCCGAATCCGGTGTCAACAAGTAGCAGCCGCGTACCGGTGTCGACGAGGAGGCAATGGCAGATCAGTCGGCCACGCTGCCAGGGCGCTCCCACACCTTCCATGAGCCGCTTCCCGACGGGCGCCATGGTGCCACAGTTCAGGTGATGAATGCGCATGGTCAATCCTCTGTCTCGGAAAGTTTCGCGAGCGCGTCTATCTCCACCAAGAGTCCCGGCGGGAGTCCACCGAAAAGGGTCGTGCGTGCCGGGTAGGGCTTGCCGATGGTGTCCTCGAACGCCTGGTTCAGTTCGGCGAATCCTTCTGGGGCATGGAGGAATACCCGGAGCATCAGCACATCGCTCAGGTCGGCGCCCGCGGCGTGCAGGATCGCCTCAATGTTGCGCAGCGCCTGGATGGTCTGCGCATAGACCGTCTCGCCCGCCAGGGAACGGGTCTCGGCATTGATCCCCACTTGGCCGGACACCTGCAGGGTGTCGCCAATGCGCACAGCTTGCGAATAGGCGCCGACGGGATCGGGCGCCACGTTGGTTTCTATCTGGACCTTCGCCATCCGAACTCCTTAATTACCCATTGATCTGACCGGTTACGCTCCCCGGCGGACCTGGAAGGGTCTGCTTCAGTACGCGTAGGGCGTTGCCGCCGAGAATCCCGGCGGCCTCGGAAGCATCGAAGCCGGTGCGCAACAGCGCCTCGATCAACGATGGGAATCCGGTGGGCCCGTCGAACCCCGGGACATACCTGGGTATGCCGTTCATGTCTGTTCCGATACATAGATGGTCGGGACCGACCAGCCCTGCCAGATGCGAGGCGTGGCGCGCGAACTCATCCAGGTCGCGCATGCCCACACCGCGAAACCCCATCGGCCACAATCCGATCAGTCCACCGGTGGCGGCTATCGCGCGCGCCTCCTCGTCGCTGATGTAGCGCGCAAACTCATGGACCGCCGACGCCCCGGTGTGCGAGCTGACCACCGGAGCGGACGTCTGATCGCACACGGCCAAGGTGGTCGGGGCGTCGGCGTGTGCAAGATCTATCAGCATGCCCAGCCGGTTTGCTTCTGCGACAACCTCTTTGCCGAGGGCGGTCAGACCCGAGGAGTAACGCCCGGCCCGCACAGCCCTGCTGCCCCTGCTCCCGGACACCGACGTACCGATTGTTCCCAGAGCGTTGTCCGCGTAGTGCACCAGACCCAGCACCCGCACTCCCATGCGATGAAGGTCGATCAGCCGATCCGGTTGCGCACCCACGACATCGGCACCTTCGACACCCAGCATCACCGTCGCGGTATCGCCGGCTTCGATCTGCTCGACGGTGTCGACGACGGCGATACCCGCCGCGGAGGCCTCGGCCCGAGCCAGCTCCAACTGGGCCTTGACGCCGCTCCATGGCGAGCGCAGTCGCCATGCGGTGCCCAGCAATGCATCCCCGACGGCCGTGACGATTGCGAGATTTACCTTGCCCGTCGGCAACTTCGACAACGGCGCGGACTGCATGTCTATTGTCTTGGCGCCCAGAGCGCGCAGCCAACGCGGCACGATACTCAGACCGTGGGTGTGCATGTCGATGGTCAGCGCGGTGTCATTGAGCTTCCTGGATTGCTCGGCAGTGGTACTCATCGCCGACGTCCCCTGTCTGCGGCTTGCAGCGAGATCAACGCAGGGCCTCCGGGGAAGTCCTGAGCACGTCATCCCACAACGGCTGGAACTGGAACCAGCCGGCGACCGGGGTACCGATCTGGTTGTAGACCGAGACGGCCGTGTCATGCTCGATTGTTCGGGGCTCCCCCGCAGCCATGGCGAGCAGCTGAGCTTGGCAGGAGCGCTCCATCGTGATGAACCACCAGGCGGCCTCCGCCACCGAATGGCCCACGGTAAGCAGCCCGTGATTCTGCAGAATCACGGCTTTGGCCGGCCCGAGCGCAGCACCGATTGCCTTGCCCTCTTCCAGATCAGTGACCACTCCACGATAGTCGGTGTACATCGCATGGTCCTGATAGAAGGCACACGCATCCTGCGTGATGGGTAACAACGGCTGCCCCAGCGAGGAGAACGCCTTGCCATGAATCGAGTGCGCGTGCGCTGCGGCGATCACATCGGGCCTGGCCTTGTGAACCTCGGAGTGAATGCAGAACGCCGCCCTGTTCACCGGCCGGCTGCCGGTAATCACATTGCCATCGTGATCGACCTGGATCAGATCGGACACCGTGATGTGCCGGAAGTTCATGCCGAAGGGGTTCACCCAAAACGTGTCGGGGAACTCCGGATCGCGCACCGTGATGTGCCCGGCCACTCCTTCCGAGAAGCCGAATGCCCCGAAGATCCGGAACGCTGCCGCCAACTCGCGCAGTCGGCGATCACGCTCCTCCTCGACCGTCGCCGCGGGTGCCGGGCTCATCGGATCGACGTCGGCAGAACCGACCATGTACTGAGACAGCTCTTCACTCGCCACAACGCCTACGGAGGTCATGTGCACACCTTTCAATACATATCTGTATCTATTGATCACAAGCTACTCCCGCTATGGAAATCCCGTCAAGAGGAGCGACGCACGAGGATGCTCGAGTGAATGAGGCCTTACTGCAGACTAATCGGATGGCAGGTAGCCGCGAGCGTCCCCATCGGCGTTTCCGTGATTCGTCAGCCATTTCCCGATAATGAACTGTAAGATACATAGTCGTATCTAAACTGGATCTAGAGTTCGCACCACCGGAAGGGCGTCCCATGCCGACTGTTTCGACTCGCCGGCGCGAACACACCCGTGCGCGCCTGATGGAGGCTGCGCTCGACGTGTTCGCCGACCGTGGATTCCATGGCGCGAGCATCGAGAATATCTGCGAGACAGCGGGATTCACGCGAGGCGCGTTCTACTCGAACTTCGCGGGTAAGGATGAACTCTTCTTTACGCTGTTCGACGCCAGCAGCGACCAACTGATCGCTGCGCTGCGGGCGGCACTGGATGAATGCCGCAAGAGCCCCGATCCCATCAGCACCTTCATCTCCACCATTGACGACAAGGGCCCTGCGCAACGCCGCTGGTATCTCATCAGCATGGAGTTCACGCTGTACGCGATCCGCGAGCCGAGCGCCGCCGCGGTGCTGGCCGAGCACGACGCACGACTACGGCGCGAGGCCGCTGGCATCATCAACGAACTGATGACGATCGCGAACCGGGAACTGATCATCGATGTCGAGCTCATCGCCCGGCTGGCCACCGCCCTGCGAGAAGGTGTGGCAGCACAGTTCTACGTCGAGCCCGAGCTGGCCGAGACGCAGATGTTGGAACGACTCGCCTTCCCCGCCATGTTGCGCGCATTTTCACACCCGGTACGCGCGACGGTGGGCGACGCATAGCGACAACCGCTGCTGCCGTCCCGCTTTACCCGCTGAGGTCCCACGCTTCGAGCCGGTTGCCGCCCTGCCGCTTGGCCGAGTACATAGCGTGATCAGCATCGGCGGCCAATTGCCCAATGACGTTGTCCGGAGCGATACTCGACGTTGACGGCCGGCTTGTGGCAAGACCCACGCTGACGGTGACCGTCACCATCGCGTCCAGCGATTCCAAACCTGCCCGGATCTGTTCTGCGACCTCCCGCGCCTGCGCGGCGGGTCCGCGTAACGCGACGCAGAACTCCTCTCCACCAACGCGTCCGACCACGGCGTCGTCGCCCGAGATCACCTTGATTTGGGAACCCACATCGGCGATCACCTGATCGCCGACGCCGTGCCCGAAACGATCGTTGATCTGTTTGAACCGATCGATGTCGATCATGATGATGCTCAGTTCTGACCGATCCGTTCGTGCCGCGTGGGCCAGAATCGTCGACTGATCGTCGAATCCTCTCCGGTTGTGCAGGCCGGTGAGCGGGTCAATCGCGGCTGCCCTGGCATCGCTGGTGAGCGCCAATTGCGCAAAGTGGATGAACGGTGGTACCCCAACCAGCAGCGTCGCGGTGACGACCGAATCTGCCACGGCGACGGCCCAACCGTGCTGCAGATCGATGGCAACCGCAAGGAAGGCGAGCGTCGCTAAAGATACGAACAGGTATAGCGCGATGAGCCGTGCCCCGTGGAAGGAACATATGTAGATCGCCATCAACGACAAGGCGATGAGACCGTGCATGCCGGTGCCCCTGTCGCTGTCCGCGAAGCAGGCGATGCACACGGAGGCGACCGCTGACACCGAGAAGACCGCGGATTCCGATTCCTTTGGCAGTGGCCCGAACCACCATCGCAGCATCCAGAAAAATGCGAGCAGGCTGGAGACGATGTCGAGTGAACGCCATACGCCACTACGCGGCCCCATCGGCGAAAACTCCATTGCCAAGGGGATGATGGCCAATGCGCCAGCACTGCCGCCCACGGCCCCACGCAGCGCCAAACGCATGGAGCGCGTTGAAAAGTAGGACATCATCAGGTCATAGCGGGACGGCGAGCTCCACCATCGTGACATGTCACCGAGAGGCAGTGTGCGCGCGACGCCTCCGGCGCCGGAGAACGCAGCCATGTGTCCCCTATCCTGCTTCAGTTTCAACCTGACCGAAGCCAGTATGGCAACACACGATCCCCAGACTGGCAAGACTGCCCTCCCACGAAGACGACCCGCCCGTGTGGATGTGACCAGATTCGTTGCACGCGATGGGCACCGCAAACGAAGAGAATGGGTGGTTCCGGCTGGGACAGATCGGCGGAAGAGTCGCTTCTCATCGAGTCGATCCCATCCCGATGCTGACGCCTACAGGTCAACGCGGGCGTCCTTGGCCCTAAGGCGCGTGCATAGCGCGCCCGCAATCCTCCGCAGCTGCCTGCAGCACATGGGGGACCACTTCCAACCGCTGCAGTGCACCAACCTGTTCACGTAATTCCCGGCAGCGGTAATGGCCAGCAGTACTCGCCAGTCTCAGGATGCTGTGGCGGTACTGGCTCGGTTCCTGCTCACCAGCCACCACATGATCGTTAGAGGGACAAGGCCGCAGAGTAGGAAAAGTATGTCCATGTATAGGTGGTGGATATCGCCGGGCATGTAGAGGGCCATGATGATCATCAGCACGGCATGCGCCGCATTCCCGGCGATGGTGAAATTGACGAACAGACGGTTCTCCTGGGGGTTGCTTGCGACCTTCCAGAGGAAAAGGGACCACACCACATAGACGATGCCGAGCATTGCTCCGGCCGCGTCCATGCCGTGACTGTGGTTCCACCGGCCGAAGGTGTTTAACCACGAAATATCAATGCCCAGGCTACCCATCACTGCGGCGCATAGACCAAAGAGAAGCATTCCCCCGGCAAGCAGTCTGATCATCGTCGGCAAGAACCACTCCGCCAGCGTGGTCAGCACGGCGAACAGCTCAGACAGGGTTGGACGCAGTGCTGACAGTGTTGTGCACGCAGCGTCCTGTCGGTGCTCAGTCAAAGTGGACGTTCCTCTCGTTCGGTTTACGGGGAGGCCTCTCGGACCGAGCGGCTTTCACCGCCGGCCAACATGAGTCGTCCTGCTATCGGTTTGGGCACTCAGCTAGTTCGTCGATGAAAGCAGTGGCTTCTCGGGCCACGATGTTCGGGTGGGAATACGGGAGCCAATGTCCGGTTGGGAACTCCTTGCGTCGCAGAGTTTTTACCCACTTTTCGGTGTCTTCATAGCCGGCCTTGCGGACGGCGACATCGCGAGTATTAATCAGCAGCTGCACCGGAACGCTGGTGTATCGCGCCCGCGGGCGAAGCATTCTTCGCATCAGATTTGCGCTGTAATAGCGACGTCCACTGACCATATCGGACCGTAAAGTGTTTGCTAAATAGAGCTTTTCGCGAGGCATGCCCTCCGTGATCCGAAGGAATCCTGCCCAGAGGCTGGGAAATCCCAGCACGCTAAACACAATTCGCGCCGCCCCTGGCACTATCGAGATAATGCTGTACAGCTCTGAAGCTACCTGGCTTAGCGGTGCGAAGAGATTCCGCAGAGTGGGGTTCTCGAATCTTTTGCGCATCCAGAGGGCGACATGGTCAAGGTTAGGTCCCGAGATAGAGGTGAATGATGCGACTTTCGTCTCGGCCCCGGGCTCACACACTGCCTCCCACGCACTGATGGAGCCCCAGTCATGGGCAACCACGTGCGCAGGCGCCTCTGGACTTACCGCAGCAATCACGGCGAACAGATCAGCAGCCAGCTCCTCTAGCCGGAAGTCTCTAATGCGTTTTGGCGCAGTTGATTCACCCTGCCCGCGCACATCGTAGGCGACCACATGGAACCGATCCGCTAGCAGCGGGATCACCGCCGACCAAAGATGATGAGTGTCCGGCCACCCATGAACCAACACAACGGTCGGGTGCTGCGCATCACCGTACTCGTAGACAGCTAAACGCGCCCGGCCACGGATTACTGTCGATCGCCTGCCCGATGTTGACACTAAGCTCTTAGCCGAAGGCGCTCGGAGTGCTATCGCCATCATCGCGTTCTCCTCTGATATTTGCTTGGTATAGAACGAAATAGACTGCATCAGTACAAAACGGCACGACTGGCGCCCCCTCGCCTCAACGGGCTTACAAGGCAGGAACGTCGCGCGCCAGGTAAAGGCCGAAAAGATCATCAAGCGACGCGTTGACCCGATCCAGGGGTTCTGTCGTGCGTTGAGCACGACAAACGATGAGGGCGCCTTCAACGGCGCTGACCGTCAACATCGCTAGTGATCTGGCCCTCTCCGCATCGACGCCATTTCCTTGCAAATGCGCATCAACCAATGAGATCCAACTCTCAAAGATCGACCCCGCCACTGCCACCGGGCCAGGCGTCTGCGGCGACAACGCCGCAGCAGCAACCGGGCATCCTGTTTCAAAATCGTTGTCCAACAACAGTTTCTTCCACATCGAGATGTACCGCACAAGAAGCTCCCGACCGTCTTGGTCGTGTGCCATCGCCGCAAGCTTCTTGTGTGTAAAGTCGCCCGCCGCGCGGGTAGATACCTCGATTAGTTCTTCTTTCCCACCAGGAAAGTGACTGTAGATCGATCCGCGCGCCGTCTTGCTGTGCTCAACCAACTCAGCCACGCCCGTCCCGGCGACGCCATTACGCTGAACCAGTTTCACGGCGCTATCGATGAGGCGCTCACGGGGAGTGCGGTCCATCGTGTTCGAACCTCCTAGATGGCACGTTCCACTATCGTCTAGACCAATCGTTCTAGAACGGTCGGTCTAGACAGTAGTTGATCAATCCTTCCGTGTCTAGCGACCGGACCCAGAGCAATCGAGGCCGCTGAGTAACCGCGGAATTCAACGACCGATGGCAGCTCTCAAACTGTGGACCATGAGCCGCCGCTGACCGCCGCGCATTGAACACCCTCTCCCCCAGTACAATCCCCGCAAGCACCAAAGCTGATTGAGCGGTTCAGCTCACTGCGCGCCTCCCTGGAACCCGCTGGGTCAAATCAGGCTGTGCGCGAAGGCGTCACCCTAACGCCAGTGAGCGTTCGAGATTCTGTAGATCAGCGCGAGACCTGTCGCGGTCTTGGTGCCGACGAAATAGTTCTGGGCAACCAAACAACTCCGCACGGCCTGCAATCAGCATTGGCTGTTCGCTCGCTGACGTTCACTCGCGGAGACTGCGCATGCCGAAGTTGTGAGCCGGGCCAGCTCGCCGTAAGACGCAACGGCTGGCCTAAGTCGGGCTCTGCGACCAGTGCACTCATGTGTCATACATGCCACAAACCGTTGTACATCGACCGGTGCACTGAAAGGCTTTTGGTGAACTAATCGATAAGCCGGTGCAGTGCCGGCAAGAAGGAGTGCGCGAACTAATCATGGTCTCGATTTCGGTCTCGGCAAGAAACTTGTTCGCCCTCACCCTCGGCGACGGGGTCCGCCCACCCACACCGACCAGCCATGTTGCACTCTTCGACGAGCCACATCGCCAATTGCGCCGTTACGGCACTGAGGATCCGCGTGAGTCCAGCGCCGTCCCAGTCCTCTTGGTTCCGCCGCTGGCGGCGTCGGCGACATGCTATGACCTCGCACCGGGGCAGTCACTAGTGGCGCACCTGCTCGATGAGGGCCGTACGCCCTACGTCGTCGACTACGGTGAGATCGGCTGGGCAGATAGACATCTGGGCCTGGAGGCCTTTTTCGCCGATATCATTCCGCAGGCCATCGAGCGGGTACTCATCGATTCCGGCAAGAAGCAGCTCGACCTGATCGGGTGGAGCCTGGGCGGCACCCTGAGCCTTTTGACCGCCGCGGCTGACCGCGGATTGCCGATCCGCTCGATCGTGGCTATCGGCACCCCGTTGGACTACGGACAAATCCCGGGATATCCCGGGGCACGTAGAATCACCAAACGCACCAACGGCTATGCCGTCACCACGGTGTTGCGGGCGCTTGGCGGTATTCCTGCGCCGGTCGTACAGGCCGCCTACCGCGCCACCTCATGGGACCGAGAAATCAAGCGTCCTTGGTTCCTCCTGAACAATCTGGACAACACCGAAGCTCTGGCCAAGGCTGAAGTTATCGACCGGTTTCAGGACGCTTTCCCCGGTTATCCAGGACGGGCGGTGTCGCAGATGTGGGGCCGATTTATCTACCACGATGAGATCGCCGCGGGCGTGGTCAATGTCGCCGGTTACACCCTCGATTTGACGGCTCTGACGTTGCCGATACAGCTGTTCGGCAGCCACCGCGATGCCATCGCGCCGTGGCAGTGTGTGCATAACGGCGTCGCAATGCTCAAGTCGGCGGACGTTCGGTTCACCACGGTGGAGGCGAGTCATCTCGGGCTCGTGGCATTGTCGGCCGGTGTCAACGAGACGTGGCCGGCCATCGACAACTTCTTGGCCGAGTTGGACCAGCGCTAGTCACGCCGCATCTGGCTGCAAAGGCAGTCTTCCCTTGCCCTACCTGAGCGAGTTAAGGCTGTTCAGCAATGCGGTTATGCCCGGTTCGGGTTGGAACACTTCCCTGGGAGCCAAGAGCTGCTGACTGACTGAGCCGGACATGTAGTCGGTGATGATCTGGGCATCTAGTTCAGGTGTTCCGGGGTGGATTTGGCGCAGCCAGGCGTGTATCTGGCGGAGCTGGACCTGCTGGGTGCGGGCCGTTATGTCCTGCAGCTGAGAGCAATGTTGCGATGCGCCGACAATCGCCGTGTGAGCACGGGCAAGAACATTTTGTGCGGTTCCTTCAGTGGTGACGGTAACGAGGTATTGGGTGAGTAGTTCAGCGAGCGTGTCCACCGTGAAATAGGCCGTACAAAAATTGGGATCTGTCCAGAAGCACTGTCGCCGGGTCTCGATTTCCTCGCATACCCCCAGGATCAACGCATCACGTGTTCTGAAGTGATTCGAGGTGGTGCCCCGCGGAACATTCGCGGTCGCGTCGACGCTGCTGTAGGAGACCCCGCGGTCTCCTACAGCAGCCAGAAGACAGATAGCGCCCTCAATTACCTGCATGCGGCGCCCGAGAAACGGCGCTATTTTGCCGGAAACTGTATGAGAAGGCCTTTCGCCAGGCGATACAGAGTGTGGCGTATTCGAGAAAATCGGAGTGACCACCCAATCACCTCTCTGTCTGCTCGGCGGAGTACACGGCGGATCTGTGCTTCTTTCGGCTCCCAGCATGGGTTTCTGCGGAAGTCCTATTCCCACAACCGAATCGGCCACACGCGAAGGCGAATGCCCCGTTCAGTCGTACGTGTGCCGCGGGCCTTGGGACTTCTTGTACATCGCCTTGAGCATCCGATCGCGGAACGTGGCGTTGTCGACCAGCTTCACACCCGCTTGCGCGAGATATGGGTGACCGACCAATTTGTGCATGTAGCGACCGCGGCGATATTCCCGCCCCCACGCGGCGTCCATACGCTGCCCATAATTTGTGAAGTCGTTCGGACCACCGTTTGTGAGCGCCTCGATGGCGCACTCGCCGGCCGCTAAGCCGGACTCGAGGGCTTTCGAGATACCAGCTCCTGACGCTGGCTTCCCGGCACCGAGTGCGTCCCCTGTAAACAGCACGCCAGGCCGCCAGGGAGGCCATGCAGTGAAGCCCATCGGCAGTCGCCAGGCCTGCACGCTCTTGTTTCTCTTGAGGTCCGCGATCGGTGGTAGGTCCCACTCAGGGGGCAGCGTTCGCAGGAACTCGTCGAAGAACTGGGCTGCGTTAATGGAGTGCCAGTTCCGGTAGCTGTTGAGATATCCCAGCCCGATGTTCAAGGCGCCGTTGCCCATTGGGAACACCCAGCCATACCCTGGCAGTTGATCGCCCCGAAAAAGGAGCTTGAGAAAGATGTCGAGACTGTCACTGTCCGGACGTTTGGCGTGCATCTCGGCGCGGATAGCGATTGCCGAGTAACCCTTGCACTGCGAATCAAGTTTGAGTGCCCGCTTGATCGGAGAGTATGCGCCATCGGCCGCGATTACGGCGTTGCCATAAACCTTCTCGCCGCCCTTGAGTACGACCCCGACCACCTGGCCATCGGCGGCCAGTTCCGGCCCGGCGACCTCGGCACCCTGACGGATTTCGGCGCCCGCACACTCCGCATGCTTGAGCAGGAGGGCATCGAGTACATTCCGACTTACGGTAAGGCCGTAATCGGGCATGCCGGGTCGCCGCGGAAAAGACAGACTCCACGTGCTGGGGCTGTGCACAGTGACCCGGTTTACCCGATGGAACGAGGCGAGCTGCTGGGCGAGCCCCATGCCCTGCAGATAGCTGACGGCGCGTGCCGTCAAACCGTCACCGCACGGTTTATCCCGCGGGAACTCGGCCTTGTCAAGCACGACCGCACGTGCGCCGGTTCGCGCGGCCTGCCACGCAGCAGCAGAGCCCGACGGACCACCACCAACAATGACGAGGTCATATCGGTTCGACATGTGTTTGGTCCTAACTTCCCGACACCGTCGCCAAACTTGCGGCCACAACCGTTGCACTCTGAACCATGATCAAGTCCTGACCCTTGTCGCGGCAGACCGCCGCCTCGTCGCGTCATTTACTGACTATTCGTAGCTATGTCGGGGCCTGGATTGGCTGCCGAACAAAAGAATCTTCAACGTATGGATTAGATGTCTGATGCCGACAGCACTGAACCCGACAACGTCCTCGACGCGAAATCAGCAAC
>NZ_MAFC01000003.1 GCF_002013465.1 Mycobacterium sp. D16R12
GGCATTCCTCTCGGGGATCTTGAAGCTTGAACTCTGCCCATGCAGAGTGCGCAGCGGATGTTTCCGAGAGGGCGCGCGTGTGTTTCGCGTCTGTTACCGGTTTGAGCGGCCTGGGGGAACCTTCCGCTCGCGGGGGCACGCGAAGCGACCCGGGAGGAACGGCGAGCTATCCCAGCAGTGCGTCAACGAAGGCAGGCGGCTCGAACGGGGCGAGATCATCCGGCCCCTCCCCCAGGCCAACAAGCTTCACCGGGACGCCGAGTTCACGCTGTACGTGAAAAACGATGCCGCCCTTGGCTGTTCCGTCAAGTTTGGTGAGCACCACACCCGTGATGTCCACCACGTCAGCGAACACACGTGCCTGCGCCAAACCGTTCTGCCCGATGGTGGAATCGAGAACCAGTAGCACCTCGTCCACCTCGGCGCGGCGTTCCACGACACGTTTGATCTTGCCGAGCTCATCCATGAGACCGGTTTTCGTGTGCAATCGCCCGGCGGTATCGACCACCACGACGTCGGCACCCTCCCGGATCCCGGCGTCGACGGCGTCGAAGGCGACCGACGCGGGATCGGCCCCCTCGGCACCGCGCACCACCTGGGCGCCCACTCGCTGCCCCCAGGCCTGCAGCTGATCGGCCGCGGCCGCGCGGAAGGTATCGGCGGCTCCGAGCACGACCCGGCGACCATCGGCGACCAGCACGCGGGCCAACTTGCCGACAGTGGTGGTCTTACCCGTGCCGTTCACCCCGACGATGAGCAACACCGACGGTTTGTCGTTGTGCGGCAGCGCCTTGATCGACCGGTCGAGGTCGGGCCGCAGCTCGTCGATGAGCACCTCGCGCAGCAGTGCCCGAGCCTGCGACTCGGTGCGCACGCTGCGTGCCGCCATCTCGCTGCGCAACCTGTCCACTATCGAGGTGGTGACTGCGGTGCCGAGGTCGGCGATCAGCAGGGTGTCCTCGACCTCCTCCCACGATTCCTCGTCGAGGTCTCCAGCGCCCAGCAACCCGAGCAGACCGCGACCCACGGCGTTCTGCGAGCTGGCCAGCCGCCCCCGCAACCGATCGAGTCGTCCTGCCACCGGTGCGATCTCATCGAGTACCGGCGCGGGCTCCAGTTCCGGCTCAGGAGCGGGTTCGGGCTCAGGGACCGGTTCCGGTTCGGGCTCAGTCACCGGTTCGGGCACCACGACGGGCTCCGGTTCCGGGGCCGGCTCAGGTAGCTCGACATTGGAAATGCTGCGCCGGGGCGCGTCCCGCGGAACTTCGGCGTCATCGCCCACGCTGGGCACGAGGGTTGCTTGCGCACCGCCCTCGCTGAAGGTGATGGTGGAGCCGGCGCTGTACCCGCCGGAGCGGTCGGCCGGTGTGCCGCCCTCGATGATCTCAGGGGAGCGTGTCAGGCTGATACGACGGGAGCGGTAACGCACCAGTCCGAAGACCAATGCGGCAACAACCACGACGGCGACGATCGCTACGGCGATCCACACTTCAAGAGGCACCAGGGCATTGTTACAGGAACGCAAGAAGCGCCACATTGACGCCTGCCTGAGCGATCCAGTGCAGTACGTCACCCGAACCACCGGTCTGGAACGACTCGACCTGCCTTATATGGCATTGCCGAACTCCAGCCTCGCCCGGGTTGACCTGTCTACCGAGTTCCTGGGCAAGCGATTGGCCGCTCCGGTGCTCATCGGTGCCATGACGGGTGGCGCGAAGCTTTCGACCACCATCAATCGCAATCTCGCAGCCGCCGCCCAAGAGCTGGGCATCGGGATGATGCTCGGTTCTCAACGGGTGATGCTGGTCGATCCCGAGAGCGCCGGCACCTTCGCGGTGCGAGAGGTAGCACCCGATATCTTGCTCATCGGCAATATCGGGCTCGCCCAGCTCGGCAACATTGCCGCCGCCGCGCAGCTCAGCGACCTGGTGCAGCGGGTCGGGGCGGACGCGCTGGCGGTGCACACCAATCCGTTGCAGGAGGCCGTGCAACCCGACGGCGATACCGATTTCACCGGTCAGGTGTACCGGCTCGCGGAGCTGACCCATGCGGTCGATTTCCCCGTGCTGCTCAAGGAGGTCGGTCACGGAATCAGCGGGGCCGCAGCGCGGCGCCTCGGTGGATGTCGACTCGCGGCCATCGATGTCGCGGGCGCGGGCGGCACGTCCTGGGCCCGGGTCGAGCAGTTCGTTCGGTTCGGCACCATCACCTCACCCGAGCTCGCCGAATGGGGCATCCCGACGGCTGAGGCCCTCGTCGAGGTGCATGCCGCGCTTCCACATCTGCCGCTGATCGGGTCGGGCGGAATACGCACCGGCATGGACGCCGCCAAGGCGATCGCGCTGGGAGCGAGCGTGGTGTCCGTCGCACTCCCGCTGCTGGCGCCCGCGGTGCAATCGCCGCAGGCGGTGATCGCCTGGCTCGAGCAGTTCCTCGGCGAGCTGCGCATCGCCATGCACTGTGCCGACGTCAACACGATTGCGGATTTGCGGCGAATTTCACTGCGTCCCCGTTCAAGCCCCCGCTAAACCGAAGACACCCGTCATAGACTGCGGAAGTCACTTCTCGTCCCAGGAGGTTCTTGGCATGAATATCCAAATCGGGGGACGTAACAAGTTTCGGGCCCACAAGTTTCGGGTTCAGAAGGTTCGAGCCCAGAGGGCTCGAACACTGACGAGGACCCTTGCGGTCGCCGTCGCTGTGTTGTTGATATCGGGAGGCATCGTCCGGGCGCCCGCGGCGCGCGCCGATTCCCTACTCGATTTCACCGGTACCACCGTCTCGGGCGCGCCCTTCAACGGGGCCAGCCTCAAGGGCAAGCCGGTCGTGCTGTGGTTCTGGGCTGCGTATTGCCCGTTCTGCAATGGCGAGGGACCGCATGTGAGTGCGGTATCGGCGGCTAACCCCCGCGTCACCTTCGTCGGCATCTCCGGCCGCGGTTCCGTGGGAGATATGGAGGCATTCATCTCGCGCTACAACCTCCACTTCACCAATCTCAACGATGCGGATGGATCGTTGTGGCGGCAGTTCGGAGTGCCCTGGCAGCCGGCGTACTTGTTCATCAATTCCAACGGCACCTCGGACTTTGTGAACAACCCGACGTCATCGATGTCCGAGCAGGAGCTCAGTGACCGGGTGAAGGCACTCACCTGACATCTCTGGCCTTTGCAGCCGGGCTCATCGCCGCGCTCAACCCGTGCGGTTTTGCATTGCTCCCGGTCTATCTCGCGCTCGTGGTGCGCGGACCCGGTGCCGAGATCGGGAGGTCGCGGGCGCTTGGTCGCGCCGTCATCGCCACCGTGGTGATGGCGGCTGGGTTCGTCGCGGTCTTTACCGTCTTCGGCCTGTTGACGGTGTCGGTGGCGTCCGTGGTGCAGCGTTATTTACCTTTTGTGACAGTCGTTTTCGGGATCGGCCTGGTGATTCTCGGGCTGTGGTTACTGTCGGGTCGCGACATCATCGCACTCATGCCCAAGGTGCTCGATGCGAACGCTCCCACCACCCGGCTGGGCTCCATGTTCGGCTATGGCGTGGGATACGCGGTGGCCTCGCTGTCCTGCACCATCGGCCCCTTCCTCGCGGTGACCAGCACCACCTTCGAGAGCGGCTCCTTGTTCGACGGTGTCATGGTCTACCTGGCATACGCCTCGGGTATCACCCTCGTGGTGGGCACGCTGGCCGTATCCACCGCACTGGCAAGCACGGTGCTGCTGAACGCCATGCGCCGTGCACTGCCCTACTTGAACCGGATCAGCGGTGCCATCCTCCTTGTGGTTGGCGCTTACGTGGGCTACTACGGCAGCTACGAAGTCAGGTTGTTCCACGCCAATGGCAACCCGGATGACCCGATCGTCAACGCGGCCGGGAAGATTCAGCGCGCGATCTCTGGCTGGGTGTACCTGCACGGCGCCTGGCCGTGGTTGTTCATCCTCGGCTTGGCGGCAGTTGGCGCGGCCATTTGGTGGCGCAATACAGCCAAGGAATAGCACCCCGGGCGTAGGATATATGCATGACTAGCAATGAGACCGTCGCACCCGAGAAGGCAGGGGCTTGCGACAACCCGAACTGCACCTGCACCGACTGTCAGTGTGGATCCAGCTGCTCCTGCGGTTCCGACAAGTAACCCCCGGGGAATATCGGCGGCGGGTCAGTGCGTTCGCCGTGAGGTGACCACACCGGAGTTCGCCCCGTACGGATTCTTCACTCACTACGCGACGGTGGACGCAGATCTTTTGCGGGCCGTCGAAGACCTCGGTTTCGATACCGCATGGCTGGGCGGTTCGCCTCCCGCCGATCTGCCGTGGGTTGAACCGCTCCTCGCCGCCACCGAGCGCCTCCGGATCGTGACCGCGATCGTCAATATCTGGTCCGCCCCCGCGCGGGAAGCCGGTCAATCGTGGCAACGCATCGAGAAGGCGTACCCCGGACGTTTCATTCTCGGCATCGGTGCCGGCCACCCCGAGATCGACAGCGGCGTTCCCTACAAGCCGTACTCCGGGCTGGTCGAGTATCTCGACATGCTCGACGAGGTCGGAGTTCCCAGCGAAGGCCGGGGTCTGGCAGCACTCGCGGAGAAGTCACTCAAGCTTGCCGCGCAGCGCTCGGCGCTCGCACATCCGTATCTCACGCCGCCATCGCATACCCGTTGGGCCCGCGAGCTCCTGGGACCCGACGCGATCATCGTCCCCGAGCAGAAGGTCGTGCTCACCACCGATGCCGATGAGGCGCGCGCGATCGGGCGCCAGGCGCTGGACATGTATCTCGGCCTGACCAACTACCTGACCATGCTCGAGCGCTTCGCGGGCACCAAAGAAGATCTAGCCAGGCCCGGCAGCGACAAACTGGTGGATTCCCTTGTCGCTTATGGCACTCCGGAACAGATCGCGGCCCGGCTACAGGAACATCGGGATGCGGGCGCCACCCAAGTCGCGATCCAGGTGCTCGGCGATCCCGCCAAACGCGCTGAGGCGCTAGGTGTTTTGAGCCGCGAGCTGGGTCTCTAGCCCACGCATGCGCTGCGAGACAACCTGCGTGATGCCATCATCGCGCATGCTGACGCCGTAGAGCGCGTCGGCGACCTCCATGGTCGGCTTCTGGTGGGTGATGACGATCAGCTGCGACTTCTCCCGCAGCTGCTCGAACAGCCCGATCAGGCGCTGCAGGTTGACATCATCAAGCGCCGCTTCCACCTCGTCCATCACGTAGAAGGGTGAGGGCCGCGCCCGGAAGATAGCCACCAGCATGGCGACCGCGGTCAGCGACTTCTCTCCACCCGACAGCAGCGACAAGCGCTTGACCTTCTTGCCCGGCGGGCGCGCCTCCACCTCGATACCGGTGGTGAGCATGTCATTGGGGTCGGTGAGCACCAACCGGCCTTCACCACCCGGGAAGAGCGATGAAAACACTCCCTTGAACTCGCGCTCCACATCCGCGTAAGCCTCGGTGAACACCTGCAGAATGCGCTCGTCTACGTCGGCAACCACATCGAGCAGATCCTTCCGAGCGGCCTTGACGTCCTCGAGCTGTGTGGACAGGAAGTTGTAGCGCTCCTCCAGCGCCGCAAACTCCTCCAGGGCAAGGGGATTCACCTTGCCCAGCTCGCGCAGATCCTTCTCGGCACGCTTGGCGCGGCGCTCCTGGGTATCCCGGTCGAACGGCATGGGCTGCGGCGCGCTCACCTGTTCCCCACGCTCACGAGCTTGCTCGTACTCGTCCATCTCCTGCTGCGTGGGCGGCAGCTCGACATGCGGGCCGTACTCGGCGATGAGGTCGTCGGCAGCCATACCGAACTGTTCGAGCACCTGCTCCGAAAGCTGCTCGATACGCAACACCGCTTGGGCTTTGGCGACCTCGTCACGATGCAGCGCGTCGGTGAGACGAGCCTGGCCTGCCGTGAGTTCGCGGACCTGGTCGCGCACGGCGCCGAGCGCCGATGTGTGCTGCGCACGCGTCGCACCGAGGCGGTCCCGACGCGCGGATGCCGCGGCCACCACATGTTCAAGACGAGCGGCAACCAACCGTCCCGACTCGGCCACGGCGTCGGCGACAGCGGCTGCCCGCATCCGGGCGGCGGCCGCGCGTGCGGACCGTGCCCGCGCCTCACGCTCGGCCGTCGCGGCGCGGCGCAACGAATCAGCTTTACCACGAACGGAATTCACCCGCTCTTCGGAGGTGCGTACCGCCAGCCGTGCCTCAATCTCGACCGAACGCGCCTCTTCGAGCTCGATGGCCATGTCGTCGCGATCAATGGGCTCGTCGTCGAACAGGTTGGGCGCCTCTTCGGCGTTGCGCAGCCGGGACTCGACCTCGGCCAGCTCCTCCATGGTCTTGGCGCGGCCGAGCTCGAGCTGATCGCGTTGCAGCGTAAGTTTCCTCACCTCGTCAGCGGCGTGACGGGCGTCTTGCCCAACACGGCCCAGCTGCTCGTACACCGCGGAGATGGACGCATCGGATTCGTTGAGGGCAGCCAGGGCCTGCTCGGCGGTGTCCTGACGCGCGGTCTGCTCGGCGAGCGCACCGGCCAACGCGGCGGAGATCTCGCCCACCTGAATCTCGGTGGCCCGCAGGTCTTCTCCCGCGGCCTCGATGGCGGCCTGGACCTCCAGGGTGCTCTGCTTTTTGTCGGATCCGCCGGCAACCCATCCGGCACCGACCCGGTCACCGTCGATGGTCACGGCACGCAGCAGCGGGTTGGCCAGCACCACCTCGATCGCGGCGCCGAGCTCGTCGACCACCACCACCGAGGCCAGCATCGCGGCCACTGCCGTGGCCAGCCGCTCGGGCGCCTCGACCAAGTCGGCAGCCCAGTGCGCACCGGGAGGCAGGCTGATTGTTGGGCGCACATGCGTGTGCGCGGGCCACTCGCCGAACACGATCGCCGCCCGCCCGCCGTCGGAGGCCTTCAAGGCGGCCACTGCCGCCTGCGCCGCGGCGGGATTCTCCGCGGCCACCGCGTCGGCGGCCGGTCCCATCGCCGTCGCGATGGCGCCCTGGTAGCCGGCCCGCACCTTGACCAGCTGCGCGATCGATCCGAAAATTCCAGCACCACTGCGGTTCTCGGCAAGCCAAGCCGATCCGTCCTTGCGTTCCAGACCGATGGCCAGCGCGTCGATACGCGCCTTGAGCGAGGCGATCTTCCGTTCCGCCTGGCGTTCGGCCGACAGCAATTCGGCGACGCGCTCGTTGGCGATCGACAACGCCGAGACCGAGCGCTCGTGGTGTTCGTCCAGCCCGATCTCGCCCTGATCCAGCTCGGCCACCCGCGCCTTGACCGTGTCGAACTCGGTCTGCGAGGCCTCGCCGCGCACCGTTGCCTCCCCGATCGACTCGGTGAGCCGCTGCGCCTGGCCGTCAATCGATTCCAGTCTGGTGCGCATGGTGTCGACCTGGCCGGTGAGCCGGGCCAGGCCCTCGCGGCGATCCGCCTCGGCGGCTACGGCGGCCAGATGTTGCCGCTGGGCCTGGGCTACCGCGGCCTCCCTGGCGGCGAGCTCGGCCTTCGCCAAGGTCAGCTGCTCGGTGACCGTTTCCAACTGTGCGATCAGCAGTCGCTCCTGCTCGGCGACGCGCTCCGCCTGTGCCTCAAGTTCCTCCGGGTCCGGACCCGTCGGCACGGCCACCACGTCGTCGAGGTGGCTGGCTCGCTCGCCGGCGATCCGGACCGTGGCGCTGACGCGTTCGGCGAGCGCCGAGAGCCGGAACCAGGTCTGCTGAGCCAGTTCGGCCTGCGGCATCAGCTCGCCCAGCGCCGTCTCATGCTCGGTGAGCAGCGCGGTTGCCACGTCGAGCTTCTCGGAGATCTCCGAGTGCTGCTTGCGTAGCGCGGTCTCGGCATCGTTGGTTCCGTCGAAATCCGCCCGGCGAGTAACCAGGTCATCGGCGGCCAGCCGCAGTCGCGAATCGCGCAGATCGGCCTGCACAGTGGCGGCGCGGCGCGCGACTTCCGCTTGGCGGCCAAGGGGTTTGAGTTGGCGGCGCAATTCGGTGGTGAGGTCGGTGAGCCGGGCCAGATTGGCGGCCATCGACTCGAGCTTGCGGACCGCCTTTTCCTTGCGCTTGCGGTGCTTGAGCACACCGGCGGCCTCTTCGATGAAGGCACGGCGGTCCTCCGGCCGAGATTCCAGGATCTGCGACAGACGCCCCTGCCCGACGATGACATGCATTTCCCGGCCGATGCCCGAATCGGACAGCAGCTCCTGGACGTCCATCAGCCGGCAGCTCTGGCCGTTGATCTCATACTCGCCCGCACCGTCCCGGAACATCCGGCGGGTGATCGACACCTCGGAGTACTCGATCGGGAGTGCGTGGTCGGAGTTGTCGATAGTCAGAGTGACTTCGGCGCGGCCCAGCGGCGCGCGCGTCGACGTACCCGCGAAGATGACGTCTTCCATCTTGCCGCCGCGCAGGGCCTTGGCACCCTGCTCGCCCATCACCCAGGACAGGGCGTCCACAACATTGGACTTACCCGAACCGTTAGGGCCCACGACACAGGTAATACCCGGTTCCAGGCGCAGAGTCGTCGGCGAAGCAAAGGACTTGAAGCCCTTCAGCGTCAGACTCTTGAGGTGCACAGCGGGCCAGAATACCGGTCTTGGCGCTAACGCTCGGTAAACCCGGAGATGGGCTCGCCGGACTCCGGCCAGCTATCCACCACAAGATCTACGCGACCTGGCGTTTCACCGCTGTTCAACTTGGCAAGCAGCTGTTCACACGAGGCCTTGTCACCCTGCGCGACGACATGCACCCGCCCGTCGCGCGCGTTGGCCGCATATCCGGTCAGGCCGAGTTCAAGGGCGCGGGATCGCACCCACCACCGGAACCCGACCCCTTGGACATGGCCGTGCACCCACGCGGACAGGCGGATGTCCGACATCTGCTAGCGGTCTTCGTGCGAGCGCGCGTCCACCGCGAAGTTCACCTCGGCCCCCGCCTTCAGGGTGCGTCCGACCGTGCATACCTGGTCGACGGCGCGCTCCACGACGGTGAGCACCCGTGCGCGTTCCTCGGGAGTCAGTGCACTCAGGTCGATGACCATCTTCTCGTCGAGCACCGGGTAGCGCTCCTGCTCCCGATCGGCGGGGCCGCTGACGTCGATACGCACCTGGTAGTCCTCGCCGAGGCGGCGTGCGAGAGGCTGGTCGCTGGACATCCCGCTACAGGCCGCGAGCGCGATTTTGAGAAGCTCCCCCGGGGTGAATACCCCGTCGACGGTCTCCGACCCAATCAGTACGTGCGCACCGCGAGAGCTGTGTCCCGTGTAGCGCCGATTGCCCGTACGCTCTACCCATAATGACGTCACGCCCGCAATGTTATGTAATCGCCGCCGCCATGCTGGCCGCGGCGACTTTTTGGGCGCCAACCGCTGCGGCAGAGCCCGTAGTGACGCTAGAGTCGCTTCTGCTGCGTCCGTACAGCGAGGTACGGGCGCAGTTGTTGTCTGGTTCCTGGGCTCCTCGTATCGAGGAGCTGGTGTACATCCCACCCGGTGAGCCCAAGATCGTGCCCACATCGGCGATGCGGCAGACCTATACGGTCGTGGACACATGTTTCACCAAGCGGATCACACCGATGGGCATCTACCTGTTGCTGGCCAAGCCCGAAACCGTCGAGCAGATCGGCGCGGATCAATTCAAGGCGAGCTACGGCAAGCTGGTCCCCAACTACCGGCCCGGGTGCGATCCGGATGTCCAACAGATCGACCTCGGCCGACCGCCCTTCTAGCCGTCTCGCAACCTCACTCCTGGAAGCGGTACCCCATCCCCGCCTCGGTGAGCAGATGCTTGGGATGAGCCGGATCGATCTCCAGCTTGCGGCGTAGCTGCGCCAAATACACACGCAGATAGTGAGTTTCAGAACTGTACGCGGGCCCCCAAACCTCGTGTAGTAACTCCTTCTGCCCCACCAGCTTTCCGCGATTGCGCACCAGCACGGCAAGCATCGACCATTCGGTGGGCGTCAGGTGTACCTCCCGGCCGTCGCGAATCACCTTGTGCGAGGATAGATCCACGTCAAAGGTCTCGGTATGCACCACCGGTTCGGCGCTGTCCGGTGTGCCGCGACGCACCGCGGCCCGCAGTCGGGCCAGGAACTCATCCATGCCAAAGGGTTTGGTCACGTAATCGTCGGCGCCCGCATCGAGTGCTTCGACCTTATCGGCCGAATCGGTGCGCGCCGAGAGCACGATCACCGGAACCTCGGTCCAGCCGCGCAGCCCGGCCAGCACCTCGGTGCCGTCCATATCCGGTAATCCGAGGTCCAAGATCACCACCTCGGGCTGCGTCTCGGCGGCCGCCCGCAGGGCGCCCGCCCCCGAGGAAGCCGTCACCACCTCGTAACCGCGCGCCGACAGGTTGATCCGCAGGGCGCGCAGGATCTGTGGCTCGTCGTCTACCACCAGCACCCGCGTCACCGGATCACCCCGGCAGCGGAGAAACCAGCACTGGGTAGATCGACGATCATGGTCAGACCGCCGCCGACCGTGTCGGTCGCATTCACCGTGCCCTCCATTGCTTCCACGAAACCCCTCACTACCGAAAGACCTAGCCCCACACCGACTGTGTTATCACGATCGCCGAGACGCTGGAAGGCATCGAAGGCCGCACCGCGTTTTGATGCCTCCAGTCCCTTCCCGTGGTCGGCAACGATCACCAGTGTGCGGCCCTCCACCTCCTCGTAGCTGACTCGCACGTCCGCCTGTGAGTATCGCAGCGCATTGTCGACAAGGTTGGCCAATACGCGTTCCAGCAGACCCGGATCAGCCCGAACCACCGCACCGATCAAGTCCAGGTGCACCCGCTTGCGGTCGTTCTCGGTGGTACCCAACAGGGCCCGGTGGGCGATTTCCTCGACGTACACAGGCACGGCACGGGGTTTGACGACCCCCGCTGCCAGCCGTGACGAGTCCAGCAGGTTGCCCACCAGAGCGGTGAGTTGATCGGTCGACTCCTCCACGGTGGCAAGCAGTTCGGCGGTGTCCTCAGGTGAGAACTCAATATCGGGACTGCGCAGACTCGACACAGCGGCCTTGACCGCGGCGAGCGGTGTACGCAGGTCATGGCTCACCGCCGACAACAGCGCCCGGCGCAGCCGATCGGCCTCGGCAAGGGCAGTGGCCTGCGACGCCTCCTCGGCCAGGCGTGCCGAACGAACCAGACCCACCGCCGTTCCGGCGACCACCTGCAGCACCCGCGCGTCGGTGGACGGCACCGGTGGCCCATTGAGCGCCAACGCGTACGCACCATCGTCGACGCGGAACACCGAGTCGGCCTCCGATTCCCGCATGGGCGGCTGCTCCCCCACGCTCGCGACGGCCGGCCCCTCCGCACACAGCAGACTCACCGCCGCCTGGTTGTAGGTGGTGCGCACCCTTTCCAATAGGGCCGAGAGATCCGAATTCACCAGGACACCACCGGCGAAGAGCGCCAGCAGTTCCGCTTCACGAGCAGCCCGCCGGGCCTGCCGTGCCCGGGTCGCGGCCGCGTCGACCAACGCCGCGACGGCGACGGCGGTCACCATGATCATCAAGATGGTCAGTGCGTTATCGGTCTCACCGATGGTGAAGCTGTATCGGGGTGAGACGAACAGATAGTTGAGCAGCAGGCCGGAGATTATCGCGGACACCAACGCGGTCGATACACCACCGAGCAATGAAACACCCAGTACCGCAATCAGAAACAGTGCGCTCTTGCTACCTACCCCGAGAGCGGCATCGAAGAAGTGAATGAACAAGGCGGTGGCGGCGGGCACCAGGATCGCCGCGAGCCAGTTGATGACGAGCCGCTTTCTCCCCTCAGCCGGCACCGACCAGCCACTCAGCGGAGCCGACCGGGTCTGTCCGTGCGTGACCATGTGCACGTCGATGGCCCCGGAATCGCGAATGACGGCCGCGGCCACCCCTTCGTCGAATATCCGGGCCCACCGTGAACGTCGGGAGGTGCCCATGACCAATTGGGTGGCGTTGACGCCGCGGGCGAAGTCCAGCAGCGTCTGCGGCACGTCGTCCCCGGTGACGGTTTGCACCGAGGCGCCAATGTCGTTGGCCAGCCTGCGCACCTTCCCCATGACGGCCGTGGAGGCGCCCACCAGGCCGTCACCGCGCACCACGTGGACCACCAGCAGTTCGGCACTCGACTTGGCGGCGATGCGGCTGGCCCGGCGTACCAGGGTCTCCGACTCCGGACCACCGGTAACCGCGACAACCACGCGTTCGCGCGCCTCCCAGGTCTTGGTGATCCTATTGTCCGAGCGGTATTTGGCGAGTGCGGCATCCACCTGGTCGGCGAGCCACAGCAGCGCGAGCTCACGCAACGCCGTGAGGTTGCCGGTGCGAAAATAGTTGCTCAGTGCCGAACCGACCTTCTCCGGCGCGTAGACGTTTCCATGAACCATTCTGCGCCGCAACGCCTCCGGCGTGATGTCGACAAGCTCCACCTGCTCGGCACGACGCACCACTGCATCAGGCACGGTCTCGCGCTGCACAATCCCGGTGATCTGCTCAACGACATCGTTCAGACTCTCCAGGTGTTGCACGTTGATGGTGGTGAGCACATCGATCCCGGCATCCAGAATCTCGTCGATATCCTGCCAGCGCTTCGGATTCCGGCTACCCGGAACGTTGGTGTGCGCCATCTCGTCGATGAGCACCAGGGCCGGCTGGCGCTCGATCACCGCGTCCACGTCCAGCTCGTACATGGCGGTTCCGCGGTACGTCATCTCCTTGGGCGGGATGAGCTCCAGACCATCGAGCAATTGGGCGGTCTTGCTGCGTCCGTGGGTCTCCACGGTCGCAGCGACCACGTCGGTGCCGCGGCTGGCCCGGCGGTGTGCCTCATTGAGCATGGCGTAGGTCTTGCCTACTCCTGGCGCGGCGCCCAGATAGATCCGCAGTGTCCCGCGCGGCAATGTCTCTCCTTCATCGGCAAGGCGGGCCGGTGAGGCCCAATGCCACGTTCAGCGTGGGCACGTTGACCCGCGGCCCTCCCAGAATGCCCCATTGCCGTGATGACGTGTGCGCATCCACGAGCTCTTTCACCCGGGCCTGGCTCAGTCCGGTCGCCGCCGCGACCCGCGGTACCTGCAGTGCGGCGTACTCAGGGCTGATGTCGGGGTCCAGACCCGAACCCGATCCGGTCACCGCGTCGGCGGGAATCCGTGTGGGATCGACGCTCTCGCGTGATGCGATGGTCGCCCGACGCCCCTCGATATCCGTCTTCAGCTTCTCGCTGTTGGGTCCCTGGTTCGAGGGCAACCCCGCGGCGGGATCGCCGCTGGTACGGGTATGAAAGTAGGGGTCCGAACCGGCGGCTTGCGGATCCACTCCGATGAGCGACGATCCCACGACACAGCCGTTACGGTCCGTGAGCGGCGAGCCTTCGGCGGCCGCCGAGTCGATGCGCCCGAACACCCACACCGCGGCCGGGTAGGCGATACCGAGCACCACAGTCAGGCCCAGCAATACCACCAGGCCGGCCACGCTCTGACGCAGCCACGCGATCACAACCTTGTTCACGAGATCACCCAATTCCCGGTAGGAAACGCACAACCAGATCGATCAGCCAGATCCCCACGAAGGGAACGATCACGCCGCCGAGGCCGTAGATCAACAGGTTTCGCCGCAGCATCTCCCCGGCGCCCACCGGCCGATAGCGGACGCCCTTGAGCGCCAAAGGAACCAACGCGATGATCACGAGGGCGTTGAAGATGACCGCCGAGAGAATCGCCGATTGCGGAGTGGCCAGTCGCATGATGTTGAGCGAGTTCAGTTGCGGGTAGATGCCACTGAACAGCGCTGGCAAGATCGCGAAGTACTTCGCGAGGTCGTTGGCCAGTGAGAAGGTTGTCAACGCACCCCGGGTGATCAGCAGCTGCTTGCCAATGGCCACCACGTCGATCAGCTTGGTGGGGTCGGAATCCAGGTCCACCATGTTCCCGGCTTCCTTGGCCGCCGATGTGCCCGTGTTCATGGCCACGCCCACGTCCGCTTGTGCCAGCGCCGGAGCGTCGTTGGTGCCGTCACCGGTCATCGCGACCAGGCGCCCGGCCTTCTGCTCCTTGCGCAGCAGCTCCAGCTTGTCCTCCGGAGTGGCCTCGGCGACGAAGTCGTCGACACCGGCTTCGGAGGCGATCTGCTTGGCGGTCAAGGGGTTGTCCCCGGTCACCATGATGGTGCGGATACCCATGGCTCGCATCTGAGCGAACCGTTCGGCCATACCGGGTTTCACCACATCGGAAAGCCGGATCACTCCCAGCAGTCGGGTGCCCGTGCTGTCATGGTCGGCGACCACCAGTGGCGTGCCACCCTCGCCGGCCACGTGGTCGGCGGACTTTCGGACCGCGACCACCGCAGGGTCGTCTTCCTGGACGCCGGAAAGGCTCGCCACCCACGTGAAGACCGCATCGGAGGCACCCTTGCGGATCTGCCTGCCCTCGACCGTATCCAACCCACTCATCCTGGTGGCCGCGGTGAAGGCCACGAAATCGCCCTCGAGCGAACCCGCGTCGCCTCTTTCCCCCGTCGCTTCGCTCGCCCCGGCGGCCAACTCCACAATGCTGCGCCCCTCGGGAGTCTCGTCAGCGAGACTGGAGGCCCGCGCCGCCTGGGCGAGGGTGTCATGCGAAATACCCGGCGCAACAATGAATTCTGTAGCCTGCCGATTGCCGAAGGTGATGGTGCCCGTCTTGTCCATCAGCAGGACGTCGATATCACCCGCCGCTTCCACTGCACGCCCCGACTTGGCCAGGACGTTGTGTTGCACCAGCCGGTCCATACCCGCGATGCCGATCGCCGACATCAGGGCGCCGATGGTGGTGGGGATCAAACAGACGAGCAAAGCGATGAGCTTGATCGGATCCTGTTGTTCGCCACCGTAGTTTCCCATAGGACCCAACGCGACGACCGCCAACAGGAAGATGATGGTGAGCGAGGCCAGCAGGATGTTGAGCGCGATCTCGTTCGGAGTCTTCTGGCGCGAGGCACCCTCGACGAGCGCGATCATCCGGTCGACGAAGGACTCACCCGGCGCCGCGGTGATCTGCACGATGATCCGGTCCGACAGCACGGTAGTGCCGCCGGTAACGGCACATCTGTCGCCACCGGATTCCCGTACCACGGGCGCTGATTCACCGGTAATGGCCGACTCGTCGACGGTGGCGATGCCTTCCACCACGTCGCCGTCACCGGGGATGACCTGGCCGGCCTCGACCACAACCCGGTCGCCCGGTCGTAGCGAGCTGCCGGGCACCTCTTCCTCGGCCTCATCACCGTTTCCATCTCCCACCAACTTGCGGGCCACGGTGTCGCGCTTGACCTCTCGCAGGCTGGCCGCCTGCGCCTTCCCGCGCCCCTCGGCGACGGCCTCGGCCAGGTTCGCGAACACGACCGTGAACCACAGCCAGGCGGTGATGGCCCACGCGAAGATCGACGGATGCAGCACCGCGAGCACGGTGGTGGCCACCGACCCGACGGTCACCACGAACATCACCGGATTGCGGGCCATGTGCCGGGGATCGAGCTTGCGCACAGCAAGCGGTAGCGCCTTGACCAGCTGGGTGGGGTCGAAGACTCCGGTACTGATTACGGTCTTGCTCACAGGACTGCCTCGGCGATCGGTCCCAGCGCCAGGGCCGGGAAGAAGGTGAGTGCGGCCACCAACAGAACTGTGCCGGCGTGCAATCCGGCGAACATGGGGCCGTGGGTGTGCAGGGTTCCGGCCGATACCGGCGTCCGCTGCTGAGTGGCAAGCGATCCGGCCAGCGCCAGCGTGAAGATGATGGGCAGGAAGCGGCCCAACAACATCGCCACACCGAGCGAGGCCTGGAACCAGTGGCTGGTCACCGTAAGGCCGCCGAAGGCGCTGCCGTTGTTGTTGGCCGCCGAGGCGTAGGCGTACAACACCTCGGAGAAGCCGTGGATGGACTGTGGGCTGCCCGGATCACCGCTGTTGCCTTGGTATCCCGGTGTCGTCGACAGGGCCACCGAGATGCCCGTGCCGATGAGCACGAGCGCCGGCATGACGAGCACGGATAGTGCGGCCATGGTGATCTGGCGCCGGCCGATCTTCTTGCCGAGGAATTCTGGTGTGCGGCCCACCAAGAGGCCACCGACGAACACCGCGATGATGGCCAGCACCAGGATGCCGTACAGGCCGGTTCCGACACCACCGGGTGCGATCTCGCCGAACAGCATGTTCAGGATGAGCGCGCCGCCTCCGGCGGCGGTGAAGCTGTCATGTGCGGCATCGACTGCACCCGTGGAGGTTCCGGTGGTTGCCACCGCGAACAGGCTGCTCGTGGGGATGCCGAATCTGACCTCCTTGCCCTCCATCATGGCGCCTGCTGCTTGCGCGGCGATGCCACGCGGGCTGGACTCCGCCCAGGTGACGACGGCCAGTATGCCGCCGAAGAGCGCGGCCATGACCGACAGGATGGTCAGACCCTGGCGCTTGTCACCCACCATTGTCGAGTAGGTGCGGGTCAGGCAGACCGGGATGATGAGGATCGCGAGGATCTCGACGATATTGCTCAGCGGCGTCGGATTCTCGAAGGGGTGTGCGGAGTTGGCGGCCAGAATGCCACCACCATTGGTGCCGACCTCCTTGATGGCCTCCTGCGAGGCGACCGGTGCCAGCGCGATGTGCTGCGCTGTACCGTCCAGCCCGGTGGCGGTGAAGTGCGTGTATAGGGACTGAATGGTGCCCTGCGACAACAAGATCAGTGCGACGATGAACGAAATCGGCAGCAGGATACGCAGGCTTGCCCGCACCAGGTCGACCCAGAAATTGCCAAGCTCACCCCCGGCCGTCGTCCGCACGATGCCGCGGATCAGTGCGACCGCGACCGCGAGACCCACCGCTGCCGAGACGAAGTTCTGCACGGCCAGCCCGACCATCTGAGTCAGGTTGGTCATGGTGGTCTCGGGTGTGTACGACTGCCAGTTGGTGTTCGTGACGAACGAGACGGCGGTATTGAAGGCCACCGCGGGGCTCACCGCGCCCAGGTCGCCCGAGAGGGGCAACACGCCCTGGATGCGTTGCAGCAGATAGAGGAAGATCACGCTCGCGAACGAGAACCCCAGCAGTGACAGGGTGTACCCCACCCAGGTCTGCTCGGTGTCCGGATCCACCCGCCCCGTGCGGTAGATAAGACGCTCGACGAACGAGTGCTTCATGGTCGATGATCCGCTTGCGCGAAGAGAATGAGGACCTGTGAAGACGCGCGCCATGTAGTCCCCCAACGGGACGTAAGCGATGGCGAGCACCAAGATGACAAAGCCGATCTGAAGACCGGCCGCCAGAGCGGAATTCACCGTTAGAACCTTTCCGGGTCGAGCAGTGCGACCACCAGATACACGACGAGCGCGGCCGACAAGACAATCAGCACAATGTTGGTGACAGCATCAGTGCCCAGATCGAGAGTCATCGCGCCTGCAATCCACGTACGACGGCTACGCACAAGGCGAAGCCCACGACCGTCAGGACCAGGTACCAGAAATCAACCACGCAGGAATCATGATCCCCGCTACGGGCACTACCTGCGTTCTTTACGCGTCCCTGACGGGCCCGTCGGGGCTCTTGACGCGCTATTTACGGGCTTCAACCAGCCGTTGACAGCTCGGGCAGAAGTACGACGACCGGTTCATAAATGCCTCCCGGTGCATGGCACGTCCGCAGCGGCGACACGGCTCACCCTCGCGTCCGTACGCCTCCAAAGAGCGCTCGAAGTAACCGGATTCGCCGTTCACGTTCACGTACAGATCGTCGAACGAGGTGCCGCCCTGCGCGAGCGCCAAACGCATGACGCCCGCCGCGCTGTCGAGCACCTCGGTGAGCTTGGCGCGCGTCATGCCGTCGGTGAGGCGGCGGCCGTGTACGCGCGCCTGCCACAGTGCCTCGTCGGCGTAAATGTTCCCGACGCCGGACACCACAGTCTGATCCAGCAGTGCGCGCTTGATCTCGGTGTGCTTACCGCGTAGCCGGGTCACCACAGCCGATACGTCGAACCGTTCATCGAGCGGGTCACGCGCGATATGCGCGACCGGCTCAGGGAGTTCGCTTCCGTCGACGGTGACAACATCGGTCACCATCCAGCCGCCGAAGGTGCGCTGATCGACGAAGCTCAGCACCGATCCGTCGTCGAGCGTCGCGGCAATACGCAAATGCTGTGGTCTGGAGATGGGTCCGATGAGCATTTGGCCGCTCATCCCCAGATGGACCACCAGAGCCTGTCCCTCGCCCAACGTGAGCCAGAGATACTTGCCCCGGCGGCCGGTACCGCTGATCTGCTGTCCGGCAAGCAGTCCCGCCAGCTCGACGGCGCCTCCGGGTTGCCTGCGCACAGCCCGGTCATGATGCACGGACGCGGATGCGATGGTCTTGCCGACGAGGTGATGGTGCAGTCCGCGGCGGACCACCTCCACCTCGGGAAGCTCAGGCACCCTCGGCGCTTCCCCCGGGGGGCTCATCGCTACTGATGCCGTTCCATGCCTCCGAGGCGGCCTTTTGTTCGGCCTCCTTCTTGGACCGGCCGACGCCCACGCCATGCGCGGTGTCATTGACCATCACGGTCGCGGTGAATTCCTTGTCATGATCAGGCCCGGTCGAGGTGACCACATACGATGGTGCGCCCCAACCCTTTTCCGCGGTCAGTTCCTGCAGGCTGGTCTTCCAGTCCAGGCCGGCGCCAAGCGTGGGCGCGGTCTCCAGGAGCTGGCCGAACAAGTGCAGCACGACCGTGCGGGCGATCTCCAACCCGTACTCCACATAGACCGCACCGAGAATCGACTCCATACCGTCGGCAAGAATGCTGGACTTGTCGCGGCCGCCAGTGTTCTCCTCACCCTTACCGAGAAACAGGTGTGCGCCCAGCCCGTCCTCGGTCAGGCCACGCGCCACTCCAGCGAGCGCCTGGGTGTTGACGATGCTGGCACGCAGCTTCGCCAAATCACCCTCCGGGCGGTCGGGGTGGCTGTGGTACAGCGTCTCGGTAATCGTCAGTCCAAGAACCGCATCCCCGAGGAACTCCAGCCTTTCGTTGGTGGGCAGGCCACCGTTCTCGTACGCATAGCTGCGGTGCGTGAGCGCCAGAGTGAGCAGATCGTCACCGACCCGCACACCAATCGCGGCACGCAGATCGTCGTACCGATCTCCTGGGGCAGGACTCACTCGTCGTCACCGAAGTTGGCGAGCTTCGCCCAACGCGGGTCGATCTTGTCGTGGTGATGGTCGGGTTCGGCTGTGGCCAAAGCGATTCCGCAATCAGGGCATAGCCCAGGGCAGTCGGGTCGGCACACCGGCGTCAGCTCCAGGTCGGGCACGATGGCATCGACGATGGTCTGTTCGAGGTCGACGAGGCCGTCAACAACCCGGTGTATGTCTTCTTCCTCGGTGGTCGCCTCGGTCCGGCTGTCCGGGTACGCGAACAATTCGGTGAGGTACGCATCCGCATGGCCGGTCACAGGACCCAGGCAGCGTGCGCATTCTCCAGCCAGATTGCCGGCGATGGTTCCGGTGACGAGGACGCCCTCCGAAACCGACTCCACCCGCAGATCCATATCCACGTCCGCGCCCTCGGGAATCGCGATCAGGTCGTTGCCTATGCGCACCGGGCTCGCAACGGTGCGCTCAACTTCCTGCATCGACCCGGGACGCCGCCCAAGCCCGAGGGCCAGGACATCAAGCACAAAAGGTCCCGGCATGAACCTAATATTAACGCTGCACGTAGTCGTGCGTGCCAGCGCCGGTACGCAGCTGGTGACGCCCACGGCCCACCGAGCGCAGCGTGCCGTTCAAGTAGTCCTCGAACTCGGCCAGCTTGTTGTCGACGTAGATATCGCATTCACCACGTAGCCGGTCGGCTTCGGCGTGGGCCGCGTCGACCAGTCGGGTGGACTCGGCATTGGCTGCCTGGACGACCTCGGTCTGAGCCACCAGGCGCTGCTGCTCCTTGATGCCCTCCTGCACGGCCTTGTCATAGGACGCGTTGCCGGAATCGACCAAGCGATCCGCCTCCGCCTTGGCGCGGGCGACGGTGCTCTCCTGCTCGCGCTTGGCGTTGGCCACCGTGTGGGCCGCCTCTTCGCGTGCCTCGACGACGGTCTGCTCGGCGTGGTTGCGCGCCTCGGCAACCATGCGGTCGGCCTGCGACTTGGCATCCGCCAGCAGCCTGTCGGCCTCGTTACGGGCATGGCTGAGTGTCTGCTCGGCGTCGGCGTTCGACTTGCCGATCACCGTCTCGTGATGCTCCTTGGCCTCACGCAGCAACGAATCGCGTGCGTCGAGGACGTCCTGCGCGTCATCAAGCTCGCCGGGAATGGCGTCCTTGATGTCGTCAATGAGTTCCAGGACGTCACCGCGGGGCACTACGCATCCGGCGGTCATCGGAACACCGCGCGCTTCTTCCACAATGGCGCCCAGTTCGTCGAGCGCTTCAAATACTCGGTACACGGCTACACCCTTCACGCGAGTTTCCACTGTTACCAGTGTGCCTGGTGTGACTGCTGTGACCGTGCTAGCTGACCGGTGTGTCGGCTATTTCTGCGCGGCCTCTTTTCTATTGTGCCTGGCCATGCAGTTTCCCGAGAAGTCGTTGATGAACAGCAGGGGGCAGCAACGCCGAGACATCTCCCCCGTAGGTCGCCACCTCCTTGGCAAGCGAGGACGAGACGAACGAATATGCGGGTGCGGTGGCGACGAAGAAGGTGTCCACCCCCGCGATGTGCTTGTTCATCTGAGCCATCTGGAGTTCGTATTCGAAGTCGGTGCCGGTACGCAGCCCCTTGACGATCGCGTTGAAGCCACGCTGTCTGACGAAGTCAACCAGCAGACCCTGCCCCGATTCGACGCGCAGATTGGGCAGGTCGGCGGCGGCCTCGCGGATCATCTCGATGCGCTCGTCGATGGTGAACATGCCCGCTTTGTTGGGATTCACCAACACCGCGACGATGACCTCGTCGAACTGCGCCGCGGCTCGTTCGAAGACATCCAGATGCCCGAGGGTTACCGGATCGAACGAGCCGGGGCAGACAGCTCCCGTCATGCGGACGATTTAGTGGCCGAGCGAATTCCGATACCGCTTCCGATTTGCAGTACACCGATCACGATGAGCCAGATGCCGACGACGAGGGTGAGGGTGACGATCGAGCTGATCGGGTAGACGATGAGCACGATGCCCGCGATCGTCGAGATGACCCCGCTGAAGATCTGCCAGCCACGCCCCGGTAGGTCCTTGTCACCGATGGCAGTGATGGTGCCCGCGATGCCCTGGGCGATCCAGCCGACGCCGATCCAGATGGCCAGCAACAGAATCGAATTCAGCTCATCTTTGAAGCACAGCACACCGAGGACGAACGAAATCGCGCCGGTGAGGAACAACAGCACCCGCATGCCGGCGGATGACACCGGCAGCGTGAAGGCGAAGACGACCTGAGCGATACCGGATATCAACAGATATGCGCCGAAAGCGTATGCGGCGACGAGCAACGTGACTTGTGGCCATATCAGCACCACGGCCCCCACGATTACCGCCAAAACTCCTGATACCACCGCTGTTTTCCAGAGGTGCTTGACGAGGTCCTGCCCGACACTTGTAGTCATACCCCAAGGGTATTTCGTCGGGAACGGGCGCGGGGACTTATCAGCGGCGATTCGTGCAGTGCGTTACAGACTCACAATGATTCTGTTATCTCCTGACCGGGCAGGTGAACTCAAGTTCGAATGTCGCGGGCGTGTTCAGGCCTGCCGTTGCGCCGCCGGCAATCTTGTAGGACTGCCCGGACTTGGTCACCGTCGGTTCGGTCGCACCATGCCCCGAGTTGTACATCACCGGGTGGCCATCGATGACGCCCAGGGTGAGACTCTGGAGCTTCGGGTTGTCGCCCGCTGCAAGCGTGGCGGCAATCCCATCACTAAAGCTGCCGATGTTCACGAAGGTCATATCGGCTGCGGTCACACACTCGACCCGATTCTCAACCGATCTCACGACACCGTCGACAACCACACGCGGTCCGGCCGCCTGGACATCGCCTGCCGAACTAGAAGCCGGAGTGTTCGCCTGCGAGTCATGGCGTAAGCCCCCACCCGACGAACAGCCGGCCAGGCACACGGCAGCCGACACAACACCACCCATCACCACTATTCCGCCGTAACGCATGTGCGCCCTCCCGTCCACCTCGGCCGATGATCCGATCCAGACTAATTCGGCCACTGCACTAATCCCACCAAAACTTCCAGGTTCGCGCACCACTGATCTGCCGGGCATACGCGCTCAAGGTGCCCGCACCCTGATCGATGTTGTCGGGACAAAACCCGTAGTGCTCGTAGCCGACCGGCACCGAGAGATCGGAGCCCGGCGGACGCGTCACCTCCACGTCAATGGCGTCGAAGTCCACGGTCGTGAGCACCGCACCGAATCGGTCTTCCCAGGACCGAAGGACCGCCGACAGTGCCACCTCGGAAAGGTCGTCGTTCACGCCGTGAGTCCATCCCAGGGCATTGAGCGCGTCGGCCGGACGTGTCGTCGGCACCAGAATCAGCAGCGAACCCTGCTCCAGGCGGTCGGCGGTCAACGCGAGCGCGCGCTGGGGCGGCTGGGTGCGCTGCTCCAGCGTGATAGGCGCCACCGGTACATCGATGGCCGCAGCGTTAGCCGACGAAACCTCTTTGACAAGAAAGGATTTCGCGTCGACGGCTCCGACATCGGCGGGTTCGGCAAGGTGCCGGAGGTCTTCGGGATCCGACCATGGCCGACGAAGATCCCCACTCAGTCCACGGGAGGCCAAGGGCCACAGTCCCGTTCGGTCGAAACGGCCCGCCAATCGCAACCAGAGCGACTGGATGTCAACCACCGCGGCATTGCTCACCCACGCCAGCGAACGGCCCGCCGGACTGATGATCAGGTGCCCTTCGGGCAGCTTGATGCCGTCCACGCTCCACTTAGCGGCATTCTCGGGACGCGGCAGCTGACCCGCACGCCCGGCATGGACCGGCACCAGAAGTTCGGCGTAGGCGGGCAGATCATGCGCGGGTTCGGGATTTCCCACAATCGCGCGGGTACTCCAGTAGGCCTGACCGAACAGGTACGACAGCCCGAGCACGAGGACGGCGACGATTGCGCTCAGCGATGTCCACCCTTTTGGCCCCACCCTCGCAGATTAGCTGAGTGGCCGGGCCTCAGCTGGAGGCCAGCATCCCATTCGCCTCATCTGCGGGTGCGTTTTCTCGCGCAGCGCGGCGGGCGCGATTCTCCCGGAGTGCTTGCCGTGCGGACTCCAGGGTGGTGTTGCGTGGATCGATCCCTTCCCTCTCGAAGCCCCGCACCGCAATCGGCAAATAGAAGAACTTCAGAGGAAGGACACGCTCGAGAACCGCGTAGAACCGCCGAAACATAGCCGTGAAGCGGCGCAGCATCTCCTCGTCCTCGGGGGTCCATTCCACGTTGAACAGCTCCCGCACATGGGATGGATAACTACCGAGAACGACTTGCCGCCGACCCACCAGCCAGGGCCACACAAATTTCTTCATGACCGGAGGCCACCACCGCGGCGCTACGCGGCGCTCCATAAATTGTTCCAGCATGGCCTGAGTTACCTGCGAGTTCACCAAATGGTTGTGCTCGATGTTTTCCAAATACCGTTCGAAATCTTCGTACGTATCGGGCTGAGAACTATCATCGACCCCCCATATGCTGTACCACTCCTTGGATTCCTCAAATATCTGCTCCTTTATCGCGCGTGGCATTGCCCCGCCGAAATGCAGCCGCTCGATTACCAGTAGCATGTGGTGATAAAAGAAGGTGGCATGCGCGAAATAGAAGGTTTCTGCATTCAAAGCATGAAACGTACCGTCCTGCAGCGCGCCTTTGACGGACTTGTGCATGTTACGGGTCTTTAGCCCGTATTTCTTCGCATCTTCCGGAGCGTCGTACACCGAGCCGTAAATGTACTCACGGGATTGCTGACGCCTTTTCTTATATATCGTGGCGCGTGCACGGAAAGAACTGTCACCAGTGAAAAGAACAGAACCTGCGGTCCCTCTCGCCATCTGCGGCCATGCACCCGCAATAGGACCCAACACCCCGCTACCGAAATACATCACGTCAAGACGCCCCCAATACTTCCATATCAGGGAATCAGCAGGAATCGGATGCTGACAAAGATCTTTCCGTCGCAGACTATTATCTCCGGTAAATTCTGTCACCCTGACGTCTTCCGGGATTACCAGCTCCGGATCGAATGTTGTTTGCATGATTTTCTTAAATGCCTTGATACTCCGGACCACCACGTCAGACTCCTTGCGTTGCCGACACCCGATATTTGACTAACCCCACCACAACTGTGACTCACCTCACATTAAGAGGTGATGATGCTCCCGGCACCACCCAAAATCAAGGGAAGTACGGATGGTTTCGGAGCAGACCGAATCAAGGATTCGTACGGGTAGTTGTTAAGCAGCTTGATTGGCAATACCTGAGCGGCTAATTCCCGGGTTGATCGACGGCCGGGGCCTGATCGTCCGCGGGCGGAGTCGCGGGGCACTTGCCGGTGCCGACGGGGTGCTGATTCTGCATGGACGCCAATGTGCTGTCCGGAATCACTCCGCTGAATCTGTCGGTCACCGACTTCAGCAGGCTGCCGGACCCACAAATCTCGTTGAGCGGTGACACCGGGCTGGTCGGTGACAGCACCGGACCATCGGTCGCCAGCGGACCGCCCGAAGCCGTCAGCGGGCCGTTGGCCGACAGGGGACCGCTGGGAGATAACAGCGGACCTTCCGCCGACAACGGACCACCCGGCGCTCCCAGGCCCGCAATCGGTGCCGGTAGTCCGGCAGACAAGGCATCGTTAGCAGCTGATGGGCCGACCGGCGCCTTCGCACCTCCCGGCAGCAGGTTCGCGACAGGTGATGACGCGGAAGGCGCCGGCGCAGGCGGTGCCGGTGAATCGCCGTCGTCGGCCAGTGCCAGACCAGCGGCGGCGAGCGATACCGCGCCAGATGCCACCGCCACCACTACCGCTCTACACCACATGGTGAGCAAGACTAAGCGCACATCAGCCGATGTGCTGACCGAACCAGGCGCTCAGACGCTGCCAGGCATCTGCCGCCGCGCCGGGGTTGTAGCGCGGGCCGCTGTCGTTGAAGAAGGCATGGTCGGCGCCGGGTTCCACGACGATCTCGTGGACCAGGCCCGCCCGCTGTAACGCCGCGGCCGCCTGGTCCTTCGATGAGGTGACCCGCTTGTCGAGCTCACCGTAGAAAGCGAGGACGGCCGCCTTCGACTGTGAAAAGTCTGGATTATCAGGAAGCGGACCATAGAACGGAACGGCCGCTGTGAGCCTGGGCTCCCCCGATGCCAGGAGCTGCCAAATCAGGCCACCACCGAAGCAGAATCCCACCGCGCCGACGGGCTTGTCCGGCACGCGGCGCAGAATCTCGTCCACACCGGACTTCAGGTCCGCGACGAAGCGTTCCGTCGAGACCTTGCCCAGCGCCCCCGTCGCCTCGGCCGGATCCTTGAACGTCGAGGTGCCGCCCTCCTCGGAGAGCAGGTCAATGGCCAGCGACGAATATCCGACGCCCGCAAGCCGTCCCGCGACAGAACCAACCCAGTCATTGAGGCCCTTGTTCTCATGAATAACCAGCACCGAGCCGCGCGCCTGCGCTGCCGGTGCCCATGCCCCCTGGAGCGTGCCGTTGGGCCCGTTCCAGGTAATCGGCTCCGTCGCGACCGCTTTGTCCTTACCCGGAGGCGGCGGGGTGGAGACCGACGTCGCAGTGGCGACGGGTTTGTCGTCGCTGCCGCAGGCCGCGATGAGGGCGCTGGCGGCGGCGGTACCGACGCCCAGGAGTGCCAGCCGACGGATGGCCTCACGGCGCGTCAGCAGTCCCTCGACATGGTCAGTGGCGATCTCTTCGGCGATGTACCGCTGCAGCGGGGTCATGAGCAGAGTGTGCGCCCGATAGGTAAACGCGCGCTGTGGATTACCTGGACAGTTACAGAGATCCCAGCTCTAACCGCGTTCCCCCGTACTTGCGGGAGGACACCTCCCAGCCATCCGGCCACACCACCTCGGGCCCCGACGCGTCACGCTCGAGCACCACAAGAGCCTCGTCGCTGACCCAATGATCGGTCAGGCGCAACAACAGAACCGAAACCTCCTCGGCGGAAACCGAATACGGTGGATCAGCAAGGACCAGATCGTAGGCACGGTTGGGCGATGTCGACAGGAACGTCGCTACCGCAGACTGCCGCAGCTCGGTACCGGGCAGGCCTACCGTCGCGATATTGGCCGAGATCACCTTCGACGCGGCGGCGTTCGACTCCACGAACGTGACGTGTTCCGCACCGCGTGAGAGCGCTTCCAGGCCCAGCGCACCGGAGCCTGCGAACAGATCGAGGACCGCGATTCCGTCGAAGTCCAAGCGCGCCTGCAGCATGCTGAACAGTGCTTCCCGCACCCGATCCGTGGTGGGTCGGGTTCCCTTCGGCGGCACCGCGATCCGGCGTCCGCCCGCGGCACCGGCGATGATCCGGGTCAGCTGATCACCACCAGCAGATCCCCACCCTCGACCTGAGAGGTCTCGGTCAACGCCACCCGCGCCACGGTTCCCGCCTTGGGCGCGGTGATGGAGGCCTCCATCTTCATGGCCTCGATGGTGCCAATGGTCTCGCCAGCCGTAACCTTCTGGCCCGAAACCACATTGAGCGTCACCACACCTGCGAAAGGCGCGGGCACATGATCGGCATTGTTCCGATCGGCCTTCTCGGCACTGGCCACCGCACTGTCGATGCTCCGGTCACGCACCTGCACGGGGCGGAGCTGACCATTGAGGATGCACATGACTGTCCGCATACCGCGCTCGTCAGCATCCGAGATCGCCTCTATCCCGATGAGCAGCTCGACGCCCTTCTCCAGCTTGACGCGGTGCTCTTCCCCGTACCGCAGGCCATAGAAGAACTGGTTGGCCGAAAGCCGTGAGGTGTCGCCGTACTGCTCGCGATGGGCCAGGAATTCCTTGGTCGGACCGGGGAACAACAGGCGGTTCAACGCCGCCCGCCGGGTCGCGCTGTCGCCATCGAGCTGGGTCTGGTCATCGGCCGTGAGCTCAACCTCCGCACGGGCGGGACCGCGACCTTCGAGCGCGCGAGTTCGGAACGGCTCGGGCCAGCCGCCGGGCGGGTCGCCCAGCTCCCCGCGCAGGAACCCGATCACCGACTCCGGGATATCAAAACGTCCAGGATCTGAGGCAAATTCGTCGGCACTCACACCGGTACCCACCAACGCCAGGGCCAGGTCGCCTACCACCTTCGAGGACGGCGTCACCTTGACCAGACGTCCGAGCATCCTGTCGGCGGCCGCATATCGTGCCTCGATCTCCTCGAACTGGTCCCCCAGACCCAATGCGATGGCCTGCTGGCGCAGGTTCGACAGCTGCCCACCGGGGATCTCGTGGGTGTACACCCGTCCCGTCGGTGACGGGAGCCCTGATTCGAAGGGCGCGTATACCTTTCGCAGCGCCTCCCAGTACGGCTCCAGATCGCATACCGCGGTCAATGACACTCCGGTGTCGTATTCGCTATGCGCGGCCGCTGCCACGATCGCCGACAACGACGGCTGGCTGGTGGTTCCGGCCATGGGTGCCGCAGCGCCGTCCACCGCATCGGCCCCCGCCTGCCAGGCCGCCAGGTAGGTCGCCAGCTGCCCACCCGCGGTGTCATGGGTGTGCACATGCACCGGCAGGTCGAACCGGGACCGCAGTGCCGTCACCAGTGTCGCCGCCGCGGGCGGACGCAACAGGCCCGCCATGTCCTTGATCGCGAGCACATGTGCACCCGCGTCGACGATCTGCTCGGCAAGCTTGAGGTAGTAATCCAGCGTGTACAGATTCTCACCGGGGCTGGACAGGTCTCCGGTGTAACACATGGCGACCTCGGCGACCGAGCCGCCGACCTCACGCACGGCGTCAATGGCGGGGCGCATCGCCTCGATATTGTTGAGCGCGTCGAAGATTCGGTAGATGTCTACCCCGGTCGCAGTCGCCTCGCGAATGAACGCCTTGGTCACCGTCTCTGGATATGGCGTGTACCCCACAGTGTTTCGGCCACGCAGCAACATCTGCAGGCAGATATTCGGGACGGCCTCACGCAGCTCGGCAAGGCGCTCCCACGGATCTTCCTTCAGAAAACGAAGCGCCACATCGTAAGTCGCGCCGCCCCAGGCCTCGATCGAGAGCAGCTCGGGAGTGAGCCGCGCCACGTACGGTGCGACCGCGAGCAGGCCGGTGGTACGCACCCGGGTGGCCAACAGCGACTGGTGCGCGTCACGGAAGGTGGTGTCGGTCAGACCGACGGCCTTCTGCTCCCGCAGCGCCTTCGCGAATCCCTCAGGGCCCAGGGCCAACAGTCGCTGGCGCGAACCATCCGGCGCTGGTGCCGACAAGTCGATCGACGGCAACTTGTCATGCGGGTACACCTTCGAGGGCTTGGCCCCGTGAGGCTTGTTGACCGTGACATCGGCCAGGTAGTTCAGGATCTTTGTGCCGCGGTCGGCCGAGGATCGCGCCGTCAGCAGCTGCGGGCGTTCCTCGATGAATGAGGTTGTGACATGTCCCGACCGAAAATCCGGGTCATCCAGAACCGCCTGGAGGAACGGGATATTCGTGGCGACACCACGGATACGGAACTCGGCGACGGCGCGGCGGGCTCGCGCCACCGCGGTCTGGAAGTCCCGCCCGCGGCAGGTCAGCTTCACCAGCATCGAATCGAAGTGCGCGCCCACCTCGGCACCCAGCGTCGTCCCGCCGTCCAGGCGAATACCTGCACCGCCCGGGCTGCGGTAGGCGGTGATGCGGCCGGTGTCGGGGCGGAAACCGTTGGCCGGGTCCTCGGTGGTGATCCGGCATTGCAAGGCGAAGCCCCGCGGCGGCGCCAACGTGTCCTGGTGCAGGCCAAGGTCGTCCAGTGTCTCGCCGGAGGCGATGCGCAGCTGGCTCGCCACCAGGTCCACATCGGTGATCTCCTCGGTCACCGTGTGCTCCACCTGAATCCGGGGATTCATCTCGATGAAGACGTGCTTACCGCGCTCATCAAGCAGGAATTCGACGGTGCCTGCGCAGCTGTACCCGATGTGACGCGCGAAAGCGACAGCGTCCGAACAAATCTGCTCGCGCAGCCCAGCGGGCAGATTGGGTGCGGGGGCCAGCTCGATGACCTTCTGGTGGCGCCGTTGCACACTACAGTCGCGCTCGTAGAGGTGGATGACGTTGCCCGCGGTGTCCGCGAGGATCTGCACCTCAATGTGCCGGGGGTTGATGACGGCCTGCTCCAGAAAGACCGTCGGGTCTCCGAATGCCGACTCGGCCTCCCGGCTGGCCGCCTCGATCGCCTCGCGCAGCTGCTCGCGCTCCGCAACTCGGCGCATGCCGCGGCCACCGCCACCGGCGACCGCCTTGACGAATACCGGAAACTCCATCGACTCGGAGGCTGCCAGCAGCTCCTCGACCGAAGCCGAGGGCTCCGAGGACGCCAGCACCGGCAGCCCCGCCTCACGCGCAGCCGTGATCGCGCGGGCCTTGTTACCCGTCAGCTCCAGGACGTCAGCGGGCGGTCCCACAAAAGTGATACCCGCCCTGGCGCATGCCGCCGCCAGCTCGGGGTTCTCCGACAGAAATCCGTAACCCGGGTAGATGGCGTCGGCGCCGGCGTTCTTGGCCGCCTTGACCACCTCGGTCACCGACAGGTAGGCGCGGACCGGATGCCCCTTCTCGCCAATCTGGTACGCCTCATCGGCCTTCAGCCGATGACCCGAATTGCGATCTTCATACGGGTAGACGGCGACCGTCGCGGCACCTAGTTCGTAGGCGGCACGAAATGCCCGGATCGCGATTTCACCGCGATTGGCGACAAGAACCTTCGAGAACATAGTCACAGACCGTACCGTGAGGATTCAGCGAACGCGCGTCCGCTGAACTTCACAATTCGGTTCAGACGAGTGTGATCCAGTAATCCCAGAATCGCTCGACAATTGCCAGGATCACCGCGACGTACCAGAAAGCCACCAGCGACCATCGCCATTGATAGAGGACCCTCGCCCAGCGATGAGATCCCAATGGCCGCAAGGCAATCGATGCACTGACCACCAACAGCGGAATCGTGACCGTCCAGACCACCATGCAGTACGGGCACAGCGCACCGATCCGGTACAGACTCTGGAATATCAACCAATGGACGAAGACCGCTCCCAGCAGGCTTCCGCTGGCCAGACCGCCCCAGTACCAGCGCGGCAGCTCCACCTTGGCGACCGCCAGCACGCCCGTCACCAGCACCACCGTGAACGCCACGATGCCGATGAGCGAGTTGGGGAATCCGAAAGCCGAGGCCTGCTCCGTCGTCATCACCGAACCGCAGGAAATGATCGGATTCAGGCTGCAGGACGGGACATAGGTTGGGTCGAGCAGGATCTCGATCTTCTCGATGGTCAGGGCCAGCGCGGCGGCCAACCCGGCCACCCCGGCGACCAGGACGTACCAGGCGGTCGCGGGGCGGATCGTCACTGCAGGCCCGGAACAGGTCCGGTGATGTCCGTGACGGCCTTGATCAGGTCTGCCGGGGTGGTGTTCCTCCCGAGTTCCCAGTCCTTGCCGTTGATCCGGATAGTCGGTGTGGCCTGAATGTTGAGCTTCGGCCCGAGCTCCTTGACCATGTTGATGTACTTCTTGTCCTTGATGCACTTGGACACCGCATCGGACGCGCCCACCGCCTTGGCCTGATCGATCAGCCATTTGTCGTCGTGCCAGGTTTTGGCATTGACCTCATCGGGCTGATTGTTCGGGTCGTAGAGCGCGGAGTGGAACTTGAGGAACAGCTCGTCGGACTGGTCGGCCACACAGTAGGCGGCCGCCGCAGCCCGCGACGAATAGTCGCGTTTGAGCCGGGGCACATCCAGGATTCCGACGATGTTGTAGTCGGCACGCACCGCGCCGGTATCAATGAGCTTCTTGACGGTGGGCCCGAACTCCTGCTCGAACATGGCGCACGCCGGACAGATCGGATCCTCGATCAGAGTCAGGACGACCTTGGGGTCGGTGGTTCCCTCTTTGGTGATGAGCTTGGCCGGCCCCGGGGTGATCACCTCAACCGCCTTGACCTCACCCGCGGGCGGAGCCGGCGGACCCGGGTCCTTTTTGTTCTTGACGACGATGAAACCCACCAGCCCCGCGGCGAACAGCACGACGATCGCCGTGAGTGCGATTTGGATGAGCTGGCTTCGGCGCTGCTCCGACTTCTTGAGGTCGTAGCTGGGGGGTTGCTTCGGTTTGGCCACGCGCACAGCCTACCGGGCAAAAATTAGCGAGACAGGTGCGCGCGCAGCGCCGAGGTCAGCTCGTCCACGGCCGCTGCCGGAGCACCGCGCAGCCGGGCCATGTTGTAGAAGCCGTGAATCAGTGACCCCTGTACCCGCAGGTCCACCGGCACTCCGGCGGCCCGCAGCTTCTCCGCGTACTCGTTGCCTTCATCGCGCAGCGGGTCGAAGCCTGCGGTCGTGATGAGTGCCGGGGGCAATCCCGCCAGGTCCGCGGCCAGAATCGGTGACACTTGGGGGTCGGACTTGTCGACGTCTGACCCATCGAAGTAGTGACCTTCGAACATGTCCATGGCCGCCTTGGTGAGGAAAAAGCCCTCGGCGAAAAGATCGCGTGACGGCCGGCGCACGGTGAAGTCGACGGCCGGATAGATCAGGAACTGCAGCAGCGGCAGCTGTGCACCGGTGTCGCGTGCCTGCTGCGACACGACGGCGGCAAGGTTGCCGCCGGCGCTGTCGCCGCCCACCGCAACCCTGTCGGGTGTGGCACCGAGTTCACCGGCATGCTCAACGGCCCAGAGATAGGCGGCCAGGCAGTCTTCAGCCGCGGCAGGCGCCGGATGTTCGGGGGCCAGCCGGTAGTCCACCGACAGCACCGGCACACCCGCATCGCGACACGTCTGCCGGCAGGCCTGGTCGTGTGTGTCCAGATCGCCGATCACCCAGCCTCCCCCGTGGAAGAACACCAGCACGGCGCCGGTGTTCTCGACCACCGGCCGGTAATGCCGGACCGGGATGGGGCCGGCCGGGCCGGGAATGGAGAAGTTGCGCACCTGCCCCACCGGGGTGCTGAACGACAGCAGCGCCGACTGCTTGCGGATGTTGGCGCGACTCTCTTCGACGTCCTCGCCCTTGGTGATCTCGCCCTCGCCCATCAGCTCCATTCCGCGCAGCAGCAGCTGAGTGGACGGATCCAGAATGTTGCCGTCGATGATCACCTGGCGACCGGCCATGGCTCGTCGAATCGCGAGGGGAATGTGCGGTGTCGCGGCGGTGCTGACACGCAGGGCGAGGTCGCGTAAAGGGCTCACGACGTAACCGTAGCGAGTGCTCCTAGGCTGCCGGTATGGATATCGGCATTGCCCTGCCCTTCATGTGCCGGGAGTACACCCGCGAGTCGACCATCACCTGGGCCCGTCTGGCCGAAGAAGGAGGGTTCTCCACGATCTCCTCCGGTGAGCGGATCTCGTATCACAACCAGGAGATGTGGGTGACGCTCGCGGCAGCGGCGGCGGTCACCGAACGCATCCGGATACTCGCGAATGTCTCTGTGCTGCCCGCGCATCCGGTGCCGCTGGTCGCCAAACAAGCCGCAACGCTGGATGTGTTGTCCGCGGGCCGGTTCACCCTGGGAGTGGGTGTGGGCGGGCGCGAACACGACTACCGATCATTGGACGCGTCCTTCGACCGCCGCCACCAGCGTCTCGATGACCAGGTGGCCGAGCTGCGGCGGCTCTGGCGGGGCGAGCCTCCGTTCGAGGGCGCCGATCCGGTGGGCCCTGCGCCTGTGCAGGCCGGCGGCCCTCCCATCGTCGCCGCCGCGATCGGCCCGAAATCGCTGGCCCGCGCGGCACAATGGGCCGACGGCATCACCGGTTTCAGCGTTTCCGGGGCACCGTCCGAGCTTGCCTACTCGGCGGGGGCCGCGCGCGCGGCGTGGGAGGAGGCCGGGCATGCCGAACCACCGCTGCTGTCCAGCGGGTGCTTCTACACGCTGGGAATTCCCGACGCCGAGTCCGAACTCAAACAGTTCACCAGTGACTACCTCGCCATCTTCGGACCGCAGATCGCAGAGAATGTTCCGAAGACGTTGACCAACTTCGATGCCGACGCGTTGAGCCGCACCCTCGACGGAGCGCAGCAGGCCGGGCTCGATGAATTCATCCTGGTTCCGGGGGCGTCCGATATCGCAGTGATCGAGGCGACAATTGAACTTATCGAGAAACGCTGACCGAGGCGAAAACCCCTCTAGCAGTGTGCGATTCAGATACCGCCCGAAGAACTTGCCCGCAAGGAAAATGACTTCTTCTTCGAAGTTTGCGGTGCAGCGAGGATCCCGCGCCCATGAGACATTGATGTATCATTTGAGTCGACTATGGCGCACGCATGGGCGGGTCGCGCCCGTTTAAGGAGTTGTTGTGATGTCCAGGAATCTTGACTGGAGATGGGGCGCAGTTGCCGCAGTGGTGATCTTGGCCGGAGCACTGGCCGGGTGTTCCTCGCCTCAATCAGCACCGGAGCGGGCGCACATGAATTTCCAGGTGAGTACGGATTCTCAGGGCACTTACGAAGTGCCGTCCCATTTGCCCGACGGCAATCGTGGCGATTTGATTGCCTCGGCGAACCAGGGAGTGGACGTCGGCTTGGAGGCATCGAGCCGTATAACCCTTCTCTATCGCTCGGTGAATTCACGGGGGCAGGATGTTGTTGTCAGTGGAGTTTTACTGATTCCACAGGGAGAAGTACCCGCCGGAGGCTGGCCGCTGATTTCCTGGGCGCACGGAACAGTGGGCATCGCGGACCGTTGCGCCCCCTCCCACTCCCCCACGATGGGTGGCGAATTCAACGGGGAGTACGTAAAGTCACTATTGAATGCAGGCTACGCAGTCGCGGCTACCGACTATATCGGTTTAGGCACCCCCGGCGATCACACGTACATGGGCGCCATCGACCAGGGTAATGCCGTGGCCGATATCGTCCCAGCCGTCCGCCAAATCAACCCCCATTTATCCGAGAATTGGTTCGTCATCGGACACTCGCAAGGTGGGGCGGCAGCACTGTCCGCCACCCGTGCAGGCGTCAAGGGCCAGCTGCCCAGCGGCCTTAAGGCCGTGATCGCGATCGGTCCAGGCAACTCGGCCGAGAGTGCGCTTCAGGCGGTGATCGATGGGACTGACACCGACCCATTCGCTCCGGCCCTGGACCTCTTTGTTTTGATCGGCGCTGCCGCCGCCGATCAAAACATACATCTGGAACAGATTTTGTCGCCACAAGGACAGAAAATCATGGACGAGGTGCGAAACAATACGTGTCTGGCGGACCTGCTGAATAACACAAGAAACTTACCCGGAGCTGATATATTTCTTCATGATTCTCGAACAATTGCGGAGTTAAGTCAACGTTTGAAAATATATGGAAATCCGGACAATGGACCTACCAATGGTCCTGTACTAATCATTACCGGAGACGCCGACACTATCGTCCCCACGGCTGGCACGCTAAAGCTTATCGATAGTCTCCGCCGACAAGGATCAGAAATTGATGACCTCGTCTTACCCGGACAGGGTCACATACAACCCCTCTACGATTCCTTCTGTGAGCAACAACGGTTTCTAGCAGCCCATGGCGGTCCGCCGGCACCACAAACCTGCTCAAAACGCTAAACAGACCTGGGGCCATGTGGACATGCTCAGAGTGGTTGCCAGTGGCAAGCGAAGTCGATTGACGGCAAAGGCAGTGCCGCCCACTGACGTCTCAGGGAGTGTTCACCCCATGCAGCATCAGGCTGGCGATCATGTGGGAGAAGTCTCGGCGGGCGACCCTTCCGGTCTGGATAGCCCAGGCCGCGCCGGTGATCAGGCTGAAGAAGACTTCGGTAAGCCACACCGCCGTCAAATCGGTACGGAACTGGCCGCCTTTTTGCCCTCGCGCAAACAGCGCAGTGATCTGATCCTCAACACCTGAAAAGCCTTCAAGAGTCTCGGGAAGGTCCAGGTTCTGATACTGCGCATAGATGAGAACGAGTTGGTCTGCTATCGGCTCACAGGCTCCGACCAACCGCTCCAAGGCATCGGTCGCCGAGTCCTCGGTCAACCGCGCTCCGGCCAACGCCGACTCCATATTGCTCACCGCCAGCACGGTCAGTGCTTCTATCAATGCGGCTCGGCCCACAAAATGTCGATGAAGCGTCGCACGACTCACTCCCGCTGCCGCCGCGATCTCATCCATAGTCGCCGTCGGCTGTCTGCCCAAGAAGACAGCCGCCGCATGCAACAAGCTGTCTCGACTCACAGCCATTGGCCCTCCCGGTTGCTCCGCGAATAGCGGTATCTCATATGCGACATAATCGTCTCATATTCGGCAGAGTTGACTTGGTGTGCTGACCCGGGCCTGGACCACGACCGAACGTCGACGGAGCCGAGGGCGTCCGGGCGCGATGAGTTAATTGATCCTCGTGTCAGCTGTGTCCGATGCCGCGGTCACGATCGAGCTCATCCAGACGCGCTGACCGATTCCGCGGGTGAGTTGATCTCCCGCGCCGCGAAGTCCGCGGCCTGATTGGTCATCCCGTTGTCTCCGTACGAGCCGTGTGCGGCGTTATCGCTGCCGTCCGGGGAACAAATCGGATCCTCCGGGTTGCACATGTCGACGGTCTTACCCGCGTAGAGGTGCCCAATGTTGATGGGAGGGGCCGTGTTGTCGATCCGTTGCAGGAATCCGGTAGACGGCTTGCCGAACAGTGCCACCGCCGCGACATGGTCGGCCACCTCGGGTGGCATCGGCCCGGTGATCCCTTCCGGGAGCTCGAATCCCGGGGGCACCGTGTCTGCGGTGGTGTACGCGACGACCGCCGCACCCTGCGAGAAACCGCCGAGCACAATCTTGGTGTTGGGGCATCGCGCAGCAACATCCTTCACCCGGTTGCTGGCGTCGATGACGCCGTCGGCCGCAGTCGCAAACGCCAAGGACGCGGGGTACTCGACGGGATAGACCTCGACCGACTTGCCCTTGGTGCGCGCACGCAGCGCGCTGACAAACGCTTCTCCGGTGCCGCCGACACCTGGAGGTTCGAAAGTGCCTCTCGCAAATACGATCTCAACGTCGGGACACGCAGCAGCCGCTGCAGACGGCATGCCGACGGGCGAACTGAACAGTGCACACGCCACCGCCACGGCAAGTAACCAGCCCCATCGAATTCTCTTCATCAACGACCACCACCTGTTCGGGCTTCCGTTCCTGTCTACCACAAATTCAACGGTTGTGGACAGGCACGCGCCGCCTCACGGATGGCCTCGGCCGACCGCTGATCAATCGAAAGATGGTATCCACGAATCACTTCCGCGAACTGCATCGAGTACTGGCACCAGAATGCCTTGTTCGGCGGCATCCAGGCCGAGGGCCCCGCATCACCCTTGTCCTTGTTTGCTTGCCCCTGCACCGCGATGAGATTGGCGGGATCATTGGCAAATCGCCAACGCATCGAGGGTTGCCATTCGCGCGCGCCCATGTCCCATGCGTACGCCAATGGAACGATGTGATCGATCTGGACCGCTTCGCCGCTCTTCGGGCCGCGAGTAAAGGCCACCTGCGTTCCCGTGTAGGGATCGTGCAGCATCCCGGCGCCCACCGCGCTAGGGCATCTGCGTGTGAACACAAAGCTCTTGTCGGTCAGGTCGCGGTTCAAGATGTCGTTGCGTGTATCGCAGCCGTTGTGACCACCCGGAGCATCGGTGTCATCGGACCAGGCATCACCGAACTCGGCACGCTGATAGTCCTTGCCTCGCACCCGCTTGGGTATCACCATCACCCCGGCCAGTGGATCTTGCCCAGGGGCAAGCGTCGGAATATTCGATTGCCCGGCAACCGCATTGGCGCGTTGTAGCCGATACCGGGCCGATACCTGATACGCCACCACCACCGCGATCGCCGCGGCGATGGCGACGATGAGCACGGTGCGATTCCTCACGATTTATCCAGGTACTCGATCTGATCGGCGACCAAGAAACGTCGCGCCATGCCCGCAAGCGCCGGTTGTCTCGTCAGCTCAGGATCCTCGGCACACGCCCGCACCGCCATGTCCCGGGCGGTCTCGATCATGTCGCGGTGATCCATCAGCGAAAGCAGCCGCAGATTCACCGCGCGGCCGGACTGGTCCCGACCCAGGACATCGCCCTCGCGCCGCTCCTCCAGGTCCAGCTCGGCCAGGGTGAACCCGTCCAGGGTGTCCTGTACCGCACGTAACCGCCGTCCCGCCGAACCCCCGGGGCTGCTGGGACTTACCAGCAGGCACAACCCCTTGTTGCCACCACGGCCCACGCGACCGCGCAGCTGGTGCAGCTGGCTGATGCCGAAACGGTCAGCATCCATGATCAGCATCACGGTGGCATTGGGAACGTCCACGCCGACCTCGATCACGGTGGTACACACCAGAACATCGATCTCACCCGCATTGAACGCCGTCATCACGGCATCCTTCTGCTCCGAAGGCAGCCGACCGTGCAGCAGTCCGATGCGCAGCCCCGGAAGCAGTGAACCTCGAATGGTTTCGTACAGGTCGGTGACGGGCACCGGCGGCGGGCGCTTCTCTTCTGCATCCTCAGGGCCGGAATCTTTGTCGTCCGGATCGATCCGCGAGGCCACCACGTAGGCCTGCCTGCCCGCGGCCACCTCCTCGGCAATCCGCTCCCAGCCGCGCGCTAGCCAGCCCGGTTTCTCGCGGGTGAACACCGCGGTGGTGGTGATGGGCTGGCGCCCGCGCGGCAGCTCCCGCAGCGTCGATGTCTCCAGATCGCCGAACACCGTGAGCGCCACCGTGCGCGGGATCGGAGTGGCCGTCATGACCAGCAGATGCGGCACGATGCCTTCGGGGGCCTTGGCCCGCAACCGATCCCGCTGTTCAACACCGAACCGGTGCTGCTCGTCGACAACCACCAGACCCAGATTGTGGAAATCCACCGAGTCCTGCAACAACGCATGGGTTCCAATGACGATGCCGGCAAGTCCGGTCGCGACATCGGCCTTGACCTGTTTCTTGAGCGCCGGCGACATCGACCCGGTGAGCAGCGCGATGCTGGTCGCGTCGTCGGGCGCCCCCAGTTCGCCTGCGGTAGCCAAAGATCCGAGCATCGCGCGCAACGACCGCGCGTGCTGAACGGCCAGCACCTCGGTGGGAGCCAAGAGGGCGCACTGATACCCGGCATCGATGGCCTGCATCATCGCGAGCAACGCAACAACAGTCTTACCGGAACCCACCTCTCCTTGCAGCAGCCGGTTCATCGGCTTGACCCCGGCGAGGTCCTCCCCGATTTCGGCGACAACCTGCTGCTGCCCCTCGGTGAGCTCGAACGGCAGCTGGCGCTGCAGATCCTCGCGCAGCCTGCCCGTGGTGAGCGGCATCGACGGACCCGCCGACCCGATGTCACTGCTGCGCCGTATGGCCAGCGCAAGCTGCAGGCCCAGCGCCTCATCGAACGCCAGGCGCCTGCGTGCCTGCTTTTGTTCTGAGGCGTCCTCCGACATGTGGATCTTGCGCAGGGCTTCGTCCAGGGACATCAGGTTATGTTCTGCCAGTACGGCTTCCGGCAGCGCCTCGGGTACCGGATCCAGCTGGGCGAGCACCTGGTCGATGCACCGGTAGACGTCCCAGCTTTCCAGGTTCTTGGTTGCGGGGTAGATCGGAAACACATTGCGCTCGAACGCCGAGATGGCCGTCGACGCGTCGCGCGCCGTTCCGGCGATACCGCGCAGCGCGGTACTCCCCCGCGTTTCGGTGTTCTCACCGAGCGCAGTTTCCAGCACCAGATAGTCGGGGTGGGTCAGCTGGGGCTTGCCCCGGAATTCTCCGACCGCGCCCGAGAGCATCACCCGGTTGCCCACCTGCAGATCACGTTTCACCTTGTGCGGATGAAAGAAGGTGGCCTGCACGGCGTGCGGGGCGCTTCCCAACATGACCGAGAGGAACTGCCCCTTGCGGTTGCGCATGCTCTTCAGTTCCGCCGAGGTGATAAACCCCACCAGTGTGGTGTGCTCACCAGGTTTGGCGCGTTCGCCGTCCTGCTCATCGCGCAGACTGAAGTCGGTGCTGTACCGGCGCGGATAATGATGAAGCAGATCTTCGACGGTCAGTAGACCAAACTCGGCGTCGAGGACATCGGATGCCTTGTGCCCCAAGACATGATCAAGACGATCAGAAAGTTGCGCCATCTATCCCCTGCTATGACCTGTCACTCCACGCCGATGTGCACGACGTCGGTGTGTTGCCCGGTGCGATAGATCATCACCTCGACACCGCCGTGGTGTGATCGGGTGTGCTCGATCAATGCGTCGGCAAGGGAATCATCCGCCTTGTCCGACAACAGCACCGTCACGAGCTCTCCACCGGAGGACAACATGATGCTCACCAAAGCCTTTGTGGCATTGGCAACATCGTGGTTCAGCACGAGCACCTCGTCGCCGATGATGCCCATCGCATCTCCCGGCTCGCAGGTTCCGGACCAGGTGAGAGCACGCTCGGTGGCCACCCGCACCAATCCGAACCGGGTAGCGCCCGCTGCCCGCGCCATGGTGTAGCTGTCGTCGACTGCCATGCGTTCCGGATCATGCACGGCCAGCGCCGCCAGCCCCTGTGCCATCGAGGCCGAGGGCAGCGGAATGACGGTGATCCCCCAGCCGCGCGCCGCCGCACAGACCGCCACCAGTTCCTCGGCGGCCATCAATCCGTTGGGCAGCACCATGATCTGGTGCGCACCGCTGTCGATTACCGCATCCAGCAGACGTTTCGCACTCGCGGGAGGTTCGTCCACGCGCAGGACCTGGGCCCCCTCGCTGGAGAACAGTGTGGCTGCGCCGTCGCCCTCCGCAAGTGCCAACACCCGGCGGTGCCGGTGACGCCCATCGTGATGTCCCCCACCCACATCGCCGCGCAATGAGGAGATCTGGATCGATTGCGGAATACCGAACTTCATCCCGGCCTCGATGGCCGCCCCGGCATCGTTCACGTGTGCGTGTACCGAGTACCCCATATCGCCGTCTCCGGCGATGGCGATGGAATCGCCCATCCCGTCGAGTTGCGTTCGCAGATCTGCGATCTGTAGCTCATCGCACCCGCACAGCAGGTACATCACCTCAAACTCCGGCGGCAGTTCCCCTGGCGGATCCAGGTTCAGGCCGCCCGAACCGCGCCCGGGCCCTGCCACCCACACCTGCGAGGGCGCGTTCTTCGGTGGCGACGGGCTGTACTCACGGCGCGTGGGCAGCTCCCCTGCCACCACCAGCACCAGGGCGTCGAGGATGACGACCAGACCGCGGGCCCCGGCATCGACCACACCGTTATCGGCGAGGATGTCGAGCTGCTTGGGGGTCTTCTCCAGGGCGGCCACCGCGGCATCGGCGGCGGTGGTGACGAGGCCGGGAAGATCATTGGCGTGCGTTTCATCGGTGGCGGCTCGGTCAGCTGCCTCGGCGGCAGCGGCCAGCACCGACACGATGGTGCCCTCGACCGGAGTGCTCATCGAAGCGATGACGAACTGCGACGCCTGTCGCAGCGCCCGGCGCACCACCTCGGCCCCGATGGCGTCGTGGTCGGCGGCGGCATCGGCGATCCCACGCACGATCTGCGACAGGATGACCCCCGAGTTCCCACGGGCGCCATGGACTGCGCCCCGGGCCAGCGCCGCGGCGACCTGTGCGACCGAGACACCTTCCCCCAGTGCCTCGGCGGCGTTCACCGCCGAACGCATGGTGAACAGCATGTTGGTGCCGGTATCGGCGTCGGCGACCGGGAACACATTCAGCCGGTTGATCTCGTCGCTGCGAGCGATCAGACCGTCGACCGAGGCCCGCGCCCAATGGAGCAGCGCAGCGCTGTCCAACACCGAGAGCTGCATGTGAGAAAGCCTATCTACCGGAGCTGACAGAGTTGAAGGGTCTCGCCGAAGCTGGGGATCCCTGGCTGGCCGAGGCCACATTGACGCCTATTTTGGTGTTCACCGGCCGGTCAGGCTATCCTTGCAGGGTTGTGGGCCGCCCCGGCTCTGGCTTCGTGATGAGCACGTGCGCGAAGAGCTGAGAAGGCGGCCGTAATCGCGAACTTGAGGAGTTTCACTATGGCTGCCGTCTGCGACGTGTGCGGCAAGGGACCCGGCTTCGGCAAGTCGGTTTCGCACTCGCACCGGCGTACCAACCGTCGCTGGAACCCGAACATCCAGACGGTGCACGCCGTCACCTCCCCCGGTGGCAACAAGCAGCGCGTTAACGCCTGCACGTCCTGCATCAAGGCCGGCAAGGTAGTCCGCGGCGCCTGACGGGGTCGTGACCACTGTGCCTTCCACGCCTGCGCAGTCTTCTGACTACGTCGCCGTTCGCAACGGTGTTCTGCACATCACCATCGCCACCGCGGCGGCTGGTACCTCGCTGGACTTCGCGGGTGTCGACGCTGCGGTTCCGGTACTGCAGAACTTACCGGCCGAGGTCGGCGCGATCCTGCTCACCAGTAGCGGGGCCAATTTCTGCGCGGGTGGCAATGTGCGTGACTTTGCGTCCGCCGAGGACCGTGCGGCCAAGCTCACCGACCTCGCCGGGCGCCTGCATGAGTTCGTGCGCGCGGTGAACGCCGCGGATCGCCCGGTGGTGGCCTCCGTGCACGGGTGGGCCGCCGGCGGTGGCCTGAGCCTGGTGCTGCTGGCCGATATCGCTATCGGTGGCGAGTCGACCAAGCTGCGCGCCGCCTACCCGGGAATCGGGTACTCCTCTGACGGCGGCATGTCCTGGGCACTGCCCCGCGTTGTCGGCAAGGCCCGTGCCGCGGACATCCTGCTGACGGATCGTGTCGTCGAGGCGCCCGAGGCGCTCTCCATTGGACTGCTGAGCCGCGTGGTGGCCGACGGCGAGGTACAGGCAACCGCGGTGGCCGCCGCCGAGAAGCTCGCGGCCGGTCCGCGTGAGGCGCAGAACCGCATCCGTCGTCTGCTGCGCCTGAGCGCGAACAACACCCTGGATGCACAGCTGGACCTGGAGCAGGCCAGCATCGCCGAGGCCTCGGTCAGCCCCACGGGTATCGAAGGTGTCGACGCCTTCGTCGGCAAACGCAAGCCTGTCTGGCCGTAGATCTAGCCAAGTTCGGCGGTCTTCGCGCAGGCGCTCATCCCTGCAGCTTTTTCCGAATCCAGTTCACGACCCACGGAATCGCGAGCATATCCGCGGTGATGTGTTCACCGGGTAGCGCCCAGTAGTCCACATCGGCACCGTTGGCACGCCAGGTATCGCGCAGTGCCAGGGCGCCTTCTTCGGGAATGAAGAGATCGCCGATCGCCTTGCTGCGCGAGCCGTGATACAGCAGCACCGGCATCGTCGGCGTGAGGTCGCCTGGCCGGTTGGCGCGGATAACGTGTTGCCCCAGCTCCGATTCGAACGGTGCCTCGATCGCCGAGAGTAGGTCCAAGTCGAACCGCAGCAGACCCGCCGCGGCCAGCGGGGGCTGCGGAAAGTCCTTGGCCCGGATCGCGCCGTAGAGCGCGAATTCACCGAAAATCGTTGCTAATTCGGGGAACTCGCGGGCCTGACCAATGACGGCGGCGGAGAAGAGCCCTGCCCCCAGACCGCGATTCATGCTGCCGTGCAGCAGGGCGTAATCGGTGGGGGTGCCTCCCGCAGCCGCGCCCGCGATGCGCAGCTCCGGCGCGTATGTCGGCTGCAACTGCGCGGCCCATACGGTGGCGATGGCGCCACCACTATATCCGTGCATGACAATCGGCGAATCAGCGAGATCCGGCCGCTCCGAGATCATTCCACGCACCGAGTCCAGTACCGCATGCCCCGCCATCTTGCCGGCCGCATACGACATCCGGGGCCCTTCATGATCCGGAAACAGCACGGCGTAATTCTGGGCGGACAGGAACGGGAACATCGGTGGGTTGTCCCGATACCAGAGGTGCGCCAGACGATAGGACGGCGTGAACTTGAGTCCCAGGGAGTTGATCGCCTGGTTGCGCACCACCACCGGGCGCGCACCGGGGCCGTGCCACGGACGATCCGGTTCGATCAACGCGGCCGTCACGGGGACGGCATTGCCCGCGGTATCGGTGGACCGCACCATGATCCGCTGCATGGTCGCCTTGCGTAACGGAAGCCGTGGCGTCACCCGATCGGCACGAATGACCTCGCCAGGCGCCAGCAGGCTCAGATCACCCGGGTCGCTGTAGAAGTCGTCGCCGCTGATGGGCGTCGGAAGGATCGCCGAGTACGGGTCGGCCCGCTGTTCCTCGGTGAGCCGGCGGGCCGCCCAGGCGTTGAGCCGGTCGACCACGGCCGGGGTACGCAGCGCGGTGCCACCGGTCGCCAATGCTGCGGCCAGGCCGCCCGCGGCCGTCAATGCGCCCGTCGTCCAACGCATTACGGCAGTCTCCAATCGATCGGCTGACCACCCAATCCACCGAGCAGTTCGTTGGCCCGGCTAAATGGTTTGGATCCGAAAAATCCGCGTGAGGCGGACAACGGTGACGGATGCACCGATTCGACGGTGGGCACACCGGGCCCCAGCATCGGCTTGAGCGTCGCCGCGTCACGCCCCCACAGAATGGCCACCAGGGGTGTGTCCCGCGCGATCAGCGCCCGGATCGCACATTCGGTCACCGCCTCCCAGCCCTTTCCCCGATGCGAGGCCGGGTTGCCCGGTTGCACCGTCAGCACCCTGTTCAGGAGCATTACTCCCTGCTGAGACCAGGGGGTTAGATCGCCGTTGGCGGGCTTGGGCAGACCAAGGTCACTCTGATACTCGTCGAAGATGTTGGCCAGGCTGCGCGGCACCGGTCTCACCTCGGCGGCCACCGAGAAGCTCAGACCCATGGCGTGCCCGGGGGTCGGATATGGATCTTGTCCGACAATGAGCACCCGGACATCGGCCAACGGATAGGTGAAGGCGCGCAGCACATTTGTCCCGGTGGGCAGGTATCCGCGACCCGACGAGTTCTCCTCACGCAGGAACTCCCCCATCTTGGTCACCTGATCGGCGACGGGTTCCAGCGCGTCGGCCCAGCCGGGATCAATCAGCTCGGTGAGGGGTCGGGCAGTCACGAAGAGTCAACTTAGCTCACGAATGAGGCGCCTGCGCGAGGACATCAGGCGAACGAATCCCATCCCATCCGCTGTGTCCACGCGACGCCGTCAAGCGTTACTCCCGGGTCTCCCGTCCGCACCTCGCCGATCGCGACCCAGCCCGCCGGGAGTGTCCCGGGAAACGTCGCAACCAGCGCATGCTCCTCTCCGCCGGTCAAGATCCATTCCCAGGGATCGGCCCCGAGCAGCCCCGAGGCACCCGCCACCGGCACCAGATACGGCTCCAGGCTCGGCGAGCTCAGGTCGATGTGGACCGCGCTTGATTGCGCGACATGCCCCAGATCGGCCAACAGTCCGTCGGAGATGTCCGTCATCGCCGTCGCTCCAGCCAGGGCGGCGACACGTCCCTGCCCGTACGGCGGCGACGGCACCAGGTGCACCTGACGCAGCTCGGGGAACTGGTCAATCCCGTCCTGCCACAACCGGAGGCCCGCCGCCGAGGTACCGAGCGCGCCGCAGACGGCGACGGTATCTCCCACGGTGGCTGCGCCGCGAGTCACCGGCGCGCGCCCCTGCAGGTCACCGAGCGCCGTCACCGAGATCACCAGTTCACGCGCGGCCACCAGATCTCCGCCTGCGATCGACGCCTGGACCCGCGCCGCTTCGGCCCAGATTCCCTCATTGAGCTGATCTAGGAATGCGATATCGGTTTCCGCGGGCGCACCCACCGCGACCACAAAGGCCGTGACCCGTCCACCCATAGCCTCAATATCTGCGGCGTTCTGCGCCACCGCTTTTCGGCCGATATCCGACGGCGAGGACCAATCGAGCCGAAAATGTCTGTCCTGCACCAACATATCCGTCGACACCAGAACTCGACTATCCGGCGCACGGACCACCGCGGCGTCGTCACCCGGGCCGAGTTCAATGTCGGCGCCGAACACACGACCCGCTGTAAGCCGGCTGATCACGCCGAACTCGCCGGTATCGCCCAGATTTGGCACTCGGATAGTGTAGGCCCGTGCAATCCGACGACGGCCCGCCACGCAAGCTCCTCATCGGTATCGCGGTTTTCGGCGCGGTCGCGGCCCTCGCCGTGCTCTTCGGCGTCCTGAAGTTCGCACAGTTCCAGGACGACAAGAAACCCATGGCGGTCACTAATATCCCTGCACCACAGGCTAATTCACCGCTCTGCATACAGATGACCACGGCATACCCGGGAGACATGGCGGGTGACTGGAAGCGCGCGCAGATCGTCGAGCCCAAACCGCCCGCCACGGCCGCTTGGCGCCGGGGCAAGGATTCCGTGGTCGCGCGCTGCGGTGTCGACCGGCCTGCAGAGTTCGCCGTTGGCACCTCGGTAGAGCAGATCAACTCAGTGCAGTGGTTCCGGGTCACCGACGCCGCGATCGCGACCACCACCTGGTTCGCCGTGGACCGCGGTGTCTATATCGCGCTGACCATGCCCGATGGTTTGGGTTCGGAGCCGCTGATCGAGATGTCCGATGCCATCGCCAAGGCGCTGCCCGCCGTCAAACCCGACCCGGTGCCACTGCCCCGCTGAGTCACCGAGTGTTCATCGAAGGCCGGTGCCCCGCGCGAGCGCGGTACGCACCATCGCATCCAGCAGCGCTGGATAGTCCACGCCCGTTGCCGCCCACATCCGGGGATACATCGAAATCGTGGTAAATCCCGGCATGGTGTTGATCTCGTTGATCAGTGGGCCGTCGTCGGTGAGAAAGAAGTCCACCCGGGCCAGGCCCTGGCCATCGATCGCCCGGAACGCCGCCACCGCCAGCTCACGGATCTGATCGCTCACGTCATCGTCAACCTTGGCCGGCACGTCCAGTTCGGCGGTGTCGTCCAGGTATTTGGTCTCGAAGTCGTAGAAGCCATCCTCGCGGCCTCGCACACCCTCGACCCGGATCTCGCCGAGCACGCTGGCCTGGATGTCCCCGTCCGGGAGTTCCAGCACACCGCACTCCAGTTCCCGACCGATGATGGCGGCCTCGATGATCACCTTCGGGTCGAACTGGCGCGCGTGCGCGATGGCAGCCGGCAGGTCCTCCCAGGTGGCCACGCGAGAGACACCGAACGACGAACCCGCCCGAGCGGGCTTGACGAACACCGGCAGCCCCAGGTCCTCGCGCTGATCCAGGGTCAAGGTGATGTCACGCGGGCGGAGCACGACGTACGTGCCGATTGGAAGCCCCTCGGCGGCCAGCAGTTTCTTGGTGAACTCCTTGTCCATACCGGCCGCACTCGCCAGCACCCCCGCGCCCACGTAAGGCACTCCGGCCAGCTCCAGCAGGCCCTGGATGGTGCCGTCCTCGCCGTACGGTCCATGCAGCACCGGGAACACCACATCCACCGAGGCCAGCACCTGGCCGGCGGCGCTCGAATCAACGCTCACCAATTGGCCCGCACGACGCGGATCTGTGGCGAGCACCAGCTCGGTACCGGATGCGTCGGTGACCTGCGGCAGGGTGCGGTCGCTGATCGCCAGTTGCGCGGGGTCACCATCGGTGAGCACCCAGCCGCCCTCGGGGGTGACCCCGACCGCAACCACCTCGTACGTGTCCTGGTCGAGATTGCGCAGAATGCTGCCGGCGGATACGCAGGAGATCGCGTGCTCACTACTCCGTCCACCGAAGACGAGCGCGACCTTGATCCGGGAGTCATTCACAGTGTCAGACCGTACCGGCTGCGAGCGCCGTCTCGATGTCGGACAGCAGATCGTCGGTGTCCTCGATGCCCAGAGAGATGCGCGCGAACCCCTCCGGAACGGCGTCTCCCCAGCGGGCACGGCGATCCACCGAGGTGTGCACACCGCCAAAACTCGTGGCGGCCGCCAACAACGCGCTGTCACGCACCAGCGCGTGCACGGCGTCGGCATTGGCCAGTTCAATCGACACCAGCGAGCCGAACCGGCTCATCTGGGCCGATGCCACGGGATGGGACGGATCGCTCGCGAGCCCCGGGTACCGCACGGACGTCACCGCGGGATGTTCGCGCAGCATCGTGGCCAGCGCGATCGCGTTCTGACATTGACGCTCGAATCGCAACCCGGCGGTGGCCAGGCTCCGGGCCCCCAACCAGGCTTCGAAAGGACCCAAGATCGCTCCGGCCCGCGACCGTTCCTGCGCAACGGCCGACATGAGGTCCTCACGCGACCCCGCGACGTATCCGGCGATCAGGTCACTGTGACCCGAGAGCGCCTTCGTCGCGCTGGCGACCACCAGATCGGCGCCCAGTTCCAGCGGCAGCTGCCCCATCGGGGTGGCCGTGGTGTTGTCCACCACCAGCACACCGCCGCGCGCATGCGTTTCACGGGCCAGCAGAGCCAGGTCCACGACGTCGAGCCGCGGATTCGACGGGGTCTCGGCCACCACCACATCTGCCTGCGCGGCGGCGGCCACGATCTGGTCCGATGTGGCAGCGATCACGTTGATACCGAGCGCCGCAAGGTTTTCCGTGGCGTAGCGCCGTGTCTGGTAGTACCCGTCCTCCGGGACCACCAAGGTCTGCCCGGGGCAGATCAATGCGCGCAGCGTCGAGGCGATCGCCCCCATACCCGAGCCGAACACCAGCGCACCATCGGCGCGCTCGAGTGCCGCCAAGCCCGACTCCCATTGTCTCCAACTGGGATTGGACGCGCGCGCGTAGGTGTCCAGCGAGTCATCCTCGGGCACCGGCAGATGATAGGCGGAGGCGAACACCGGCCCCGCCAGAAAGGGTTGCCCGGCAACAGGTTCAGCGGTGGCGGCCACAACGGCCCGGGTCGATATCCCTGGCTCTGGCATGTGCTTACTCCGGTTTGGTACTGCGCCCCAACAACTGAGCGACGGCATCGGTGACGCTCAGTCCGCGATGACAGACGCCATGAACAGCTTCCGTGAGCGGCATCTCGACGTCATAGCTTGATGCCAGCGCCAGGATGGACTCACAGGAGGTGACTCCCTCCGCGACCCTACCGCCGGCGGCGTTACGCGCCTCTTGCAGCGTCTCACCACTGCCCAGCCGCATGCCGAAGGTCCGGTTCCGCGAATGTGTCGAGGTGCAGGTGGCCACCAGGTCACCCACCCCCGCCAAGCCCGCAAGCGTGGTGTGGCTGGCGCCCAGGGCCAGCCCCAGCCGGGTGATCTCAGCCAGGCCGCGGGTGATGATGGTGGCGATCGTGTTCTCCCCCAAGCCGACTCCGGCGGCCATGCCGCAACTCAGGGCGATCACGTTTTTACACGCACCCCCCACCTCACAGCCCACGACATCGGCGTTGGTGTAAGGACGGAAGTAGCGCGTGGAGAACGCGCGCTGCAGGGCGACGGCCCTGGTCGAGTCGGTACACCCGATGACGGTGGCGGCGGGCTGGCCCGCCGCGATCTCGCTGGCCAGATTCGGACCGGTGAGCACCGCGACCCGGCTGGGATCGGTGCCCAGCACCTGAGTGACGACCTGGCTCATCCGCATGAGCGTGCCCACCTCGATCCCCTTGGCCAGGCTCACCACCGAGGACCCGGGTTCGATGAGGTCGGCCCAGGGCGTCAGGTTGGTGCGCAGAGACTGTGACGGCACCGCCAACAACACCAGCTCGGCGCCCTGCAGGGCCTCCTGCGCCACCCCGGTGGCGACGATCGAGGCGGGCAGATCCACATCACTGAGATACACCGAGTTCCGATGCGTCGCGTTGATCTCATCAGCCAATTCGGATCGGCGTGCCCACAACCGGACATCGTGGCCTGCGTCGGCAAGCACCTTGCCCAACGCGGTCCCCCAGGAACCAGCACCCATCACCGCAGCCGTGGCCATGGCAGACACCCTAGCGGGGGCTGGCACCATGGAGAATGTGGGCAGACAGGCTGACGCAGACTTCGGCGTGATCATCGCGGTCAAAAACTTGGCGACCGCCAAGAGCCGCCTGGCACCCTCGCTCTCTGCACCCGAGCGGGAACGGCTGGTGCTGGGCATGCTGACGCACGCCATCTCCGTGGCCTTCACCGCCGCCCGAACCGTCGCGGTGATCAGTCCCGATCCGGCGGCCAAGGCAGCGGCGGGACAGGCCGGGGCACGGTTCATCTTCGATGACACTCCCGCACGCCACCCCGATCCACTGAACAACGCGTTACGCAGCGCCGCCACGCAGCTACGCGCATCGTCACCGAATCTTGTTGTGTTGCAGGCCGACCTTCCCGCGGTGACGGCCGAGGAATTCGCGGCCGCGATGCACGCTGCGCGAAATCATTCACGCAGTTTCGTCGCGGATCGGCACGGGACGGGCACCGCGGCACTATTCAGCACCGACGGCGACCTTGACCCCTTGTTCGGAATCGATTCGGCACGGCGACACCGGGATTCAGGAGCTGTCGAGCTCGCCGGGGATTGGCCCGGATTGCGCTGCGACGTGGATACCCTGGATGATCTGGCCGCGGCCCGCGAGCTGGGGGCCGCGCTACCGCTCTGAGCCGCTCCGGTAACTCTATGATCACAAGGGTGACCACACCCAGCGTTCCCCCGGCCGCAACCACGATCGCGTCGGCTGAGGAGCTGCCCGAAGACCGGTACCTCAACCGGGAGCTCTCGTGGCTGGATTTCAACACGCGCGTGCTGGCTCTGGCCGCCGACGAATCCCTGCCCATCCTGGAGCGCGCCAAGTTCCTGGCGATCTTCGCGTCCAACCTGGACGAGTTCTACATGGTCCGCGTCGCCGGTCTGAAACGCCGCGACGAGACGGGGTTGTCGGTGCGTTCGGCCGACGGCCTGTCGCCACGCGAGCAGCTGAAACTGATTGGTGAGCGCACACAGGAGATCTCGATCCAGCACGCCCGGGTGTTCAGCGACTCGGTGCGGCCCGAGCTCGCCGAGAACGGCATCTTCGTCGTCACCTGGGCCGATCTGTCGGAGAACGAGCGCAGTTATCTCTCCTCTTATTTCACCGACCAGGTCTTCCCGGTACTGACCCCGCTGGCGGTCGACCCGGCGCATCCGTTCCCCTATATATCCGGCCTGAGCCTGAACCTGGCGATCACCGTCCAGGTTCCCGAGACGGGCGGTCAGCATTTCGCCCGAATCAAGGTGCCTGACAACGTCGATCGATTCGTGAGGCTGCGTAGCCCCGATAGTGCCGAATCCGCTCAGGCCGCCCACACCTCGCGCTTCCTGCCCATGGAAGAACTCATCGCCGCACACCTGTCGGCGCTGTTCCCGGGACTGGAAGTCGTCGAGCATCATGCATTCCGCATCACTCGGAACGCAGATTTCGAGGTAGAGGAAGACCGGGACGAGGATCTTCTGCAGGCACTCGAAAGAGAATTGGCCCGGCGGCGATTCGGTTCACCGGTGCGGCTCGAGGTCGCCGACGATATGACCGAGCACATGCTCGAACTGCTGTTGCGCGAGCTGGACGTGCATCCGGGTGATGTGGTTCAGGTGCCAGGGCTGCTCGACCTGTCCTGCCTGTGGCAGGTCTATGGCGTGGATCGCCCCGCGCTCAAGGACCCGACATTCGTGCCGGCGACCCATCCCGCATTCGGTCAAGGCGAGACACCGAAGAGCATCTTCTCCACCTTGCGCGATGGTGACGTCCTCGTGCATCACCCTTACGACTCGTTTTCCACCAGCGTGCAACGGTTTATCGAGCAGGCCGCCGCCGACCCGCAGGTGCTGGCCATCAAGCAGACGCTGTACCGCACCTCCGGCGACTCTCCCATCGTCAACTCGCTCATCGACGCTGCAGAGGCCGGCAAGCAGGTGGTAGCGCTGGTGGAGATCAAGGCGCGCTTCGATGAGCAGGCCAACATCAAGTGGGCTCGCGCACTGGAAGATGCGGGTGTGCACGTGGTCTACGGCTTGATCGGCCTCAAGACCCATTGCAAGACGGCGCTGGTGGTGCGCCGTGAGGGCTCTGCCATCCGCCGGTACTGCCATATCGGGACGGGAAACTACAACCCGAAGACCGCCCGGCTCTATGAGGATGTCGGCTTGCTGACCAGTGCGCCCGAGATCGGTGCGGACCTGACCGATCTGTTCAACTCCCTCACCGGATACTCGCGGAAGGTCTCCTATCGCAACCTGTTAGTAGCGCCGCACGGAATTCGCGCCGGAATCATCGACCGCATAGACCGTGAGATCTCCGCGCATCGGGCAGGGCAGGACGCCCGCATCCGGCTGAAGATGAACGCATTGGTCGACGAGCAGGTCATCGATGCGCTGTACCGAGCCTCCCAGGCCGGAGTCCCCGTCGAGGTCGTGGTGCGTGGGATCTGCGCGCTGCGGCCCGGAGTTCCCGAGTACTCCGGCACCGTGACGGTGCGATCCATTCTCGGCCGGTTCCTTGAACATTCGCGCATCATTCACTTCAACGCCATCGAAGAATTCTGGATCGGCAGTGCGGACATGATGCATCGTAATCTGGACAGACGAGTCGAGGTCCTTGCCCGCGTCACCGACCCCAAACTCACCGCACAGCTCGACGACATGTTCACCTCCGCGTTGGATTCCCGGACCCGCTGCTGGGAACTGCAGTCCGATGGCCAATGGTTGGCTTCGCCTGCGGACGGCGAGGAGGTGCGCGACCATCAGGTTGAAATGATGAAACGGCACCGCTCGCAGAACGTGAGCTAGCCCAGGTTCTTCCGGCTGAACACCTCTCCCCCGAAGGAGCTTTCGTGCCCGATCCGACCACCCGGACCGGTGCGGCGGTCCTTGCCGCCGGAGCCGCGCTCTGGCGGTACAAGGACGATCCGGCCGGCGCCATCGAAGTAGCACTGGTGCACCGGCCACGGTACGACGATTGGTCATTGCCGAAGGGGAAGCTGGACCCTGGTGAGACGGCGGCAATCGCCGCGGTTCGTGAGATCGCCGAAGAGACCGGATTCACCGCGCGGCTCGGCAGACGATTGCCCTCGGTGAGTTATCCGGTGACACAGGGAACCAAACGCGTCAGATACTGGGCGGCACAAGCTTTGGATGGCAAGTTCGAGGCCAACCATGAAGTCGATGAGATTCAATGGCTACCGATAACACGGGCGATCAAGATGGTCAGCTACGCCATTGACCGGAAAGTGCTGCGAAACTTCGCAAAGCATGAGATTGACACTCGGACATTGATCATTGTCCGCCACGGAAAAGCGGGGCGAAAGGAACGCTATTCCGGGGACGACACCCTGCGGCCACTGGACAAGAAAGGTCGCGCACAGGCGGAGGCGCTCACCAGTCAATTACTCGCATTCGGCGCCAGTGCCATTCACGCCGCCGATCGATTGCGCTGTCGTCAGACTGTGGAACCGCTTGCCGAGGAACTGAACACGGTGATCTACAGCGAGCCCGCGCTCAGTGAAGAGGCCTACTGGGCCGACCGGAAGCGCGCACATCGCCGAATTCTCGAAATCGCGGAATCCGACGGCGTGCAGGTGGTATGCACTCAGGGACGGGTCATCCCGGATCTCATCGATTGGTGGGCGGCTCGCGATGGCGTCCGCCCCGACAAGTCACGTAACCGCAAGGGCAGCATGTGGGTGCTGTCGATACACGGCCAGAAGCTGGTGGCCGCAGATCATCTGGACAGCCCGCTGCCCGCCGGGAGCTGACGTACGGGCTTCCCCCCGAAATGCATATGGGGACTACTCCCTCGAGGTGTGACAGCTGACTGCCGCACTACCCCTGACATGCTCATGGGGACTAGCCCTGAAATGCAACATCGGGCCCCACCCTGAGGTGGGACCCGATGTCGGCTGAAACTACTTGCGGCCCTTCTTGGCAGGAGCCTTCTTGGCCGGCGCCTTCTTGGCGGGAGCCTTGGTCGCGGCCTTCTTGGCGGGAGCCTTGGTCACGGCCTTCTTCACGGGAGCGGCCTTCTTGACCACTGCCTTCTTCACGGGAGCCTTCTTGGCGGGAGCGGCCTTCTTGACGACCACTGCCTTCTTGACCGGCGCCTTCTTGGCAGGAGCGGCAACCTTCTTGACCACTGCCTTCTTGACCGGAGCGGCCTTCTTGGCAGGAGCCTTCTTGGCCGGGGCGGCCTTCTTGGCGGCGGCACGCTTGGCCGGGGCGGCGGTGGAGCCACGCTTCACAGCGGGACCGTCGGCCGGAAGCTTCTGCGAGCCAGAGACAACCGCCTTGAACTGTGCACCGGGACGGAACGTCGGGACCGACGTCGGCTTCACCTTGACGGTCTCACCGGTGCGCGGGTTACGGGCGACGCGCGCGGCACGGCGGCGCTGCTCGAAAACACCAAATCCGGTGATGGTCACGCTCTCACCCTTATGCACGGTGCGAACGATGGTGTCGACGACGTGCTCCACCGCGGCGGTGGCTTGCCGGCGATCCGAGCCCAATTTCTGTGTCAGAACGTCGATGAGCTCTGCTTTGTTCATGTAAAACCCTCCGAAGCCAGTGGTCCACTTTGAACCGACTTCGAACACGGTAAACCCAACTGCACCTGATTTCCAAGTGCCACGCGTAATTTCGGCAAAATTCTCTGAGCTTTTTATCGGGCCATATGCCGACCAAAAGCAATGCCCTTGCCCCCCAAGGGCGCCCAATCAGCTACTCAGAAGGCTCCAAAGTACGGGGTTTGAACTTCGGCCGTGACGCCTCAAAAGCCGCAATTTCGTCGACTTTTCGCAGCGTAAGGCCTATATCGTCCAATCCTTCGAGCAGCCGCCACCGGGTGTAGTCGTCAATCTCAAACGGCACCACCACCGTTCCGGCGGTCACTGTCCGATCCTCAAGATTCACAGTGAGTTCCAAACCTGGATTCTGCTCGATCAGTTTCCACAGCAGCTCGATGTTGGACTGATCCACCAGTCCCGCAACCAGACCGGCCTTACCGGAGTTGCCCCGGAAGATGTCTCCGAAACGGGACGACAGTACTACTCGAAATCCGAAGTCCATCAAGGCCCACACGGCATGCTCGCGGGATGATCCGGTGCCGAAATCAGGTCCGGCGACAAGGACACTGCCCCGGTTGAACGGTTCCAGATTGAGAATGAACGAGGGATCGGTACGCCAGCTGGCGAAGAGCCCGTCCTCGAAACCCGTTCGGGTGACACGCTTGAGATACACCGCCGGGATGATCTGATCGGTATCGACGTTGGAACGACGCAGCGCCACACCAATTCCGGTGTGAGTGTCGAATGCCTCCACTATTTCCTCTCCCTGCTGCTCTAGAGCGCGGATTTTGCCAAATCAGCTGGCGATGAGAGCTTTCCCCGCACCGCGGTGGCCGCGGCGACGGCCGGTGACACCAAGTGAGTACGGCCGCCCTTACCCTGGCGCCCCTCGAAGTTTCGGTTGGACGTCGAGGCGCATCGCTGCCCCGGAGACAGCTGATCGGGATTCATGCCCAGACACATCGAGCAGCCCGCCTGACGCCATTGAGCGCCCGCGGCGGTGAATACCTGGCCCAGCCCCTCGGATTCGGCCTGCGCGCGCACCCGCATCGAGCCGGGAACGATGAGCATGGTGACCCCCTCGGCCACTTTCCGGTCCCGCAGCACCTCGGCCACCGCCCGCAGATCCTCGATCCGCCCGTTGGTGCAGGACCCGACGAACACGGTGTCCACCGGAATCTCACGCATCGGGGTACCCGGGGTGAGATCCATGTAGGTCAGCGCCTTCTCGGCTGCCAGCCGCTCCTCCTCGTCAGCCATCTGCTCTGGATCAGGAACATCGGCGCTCAAGGGCACCCCCTGGCCCGGATTGGTACCCCAGGTGACAAAAGGCGCCAAAGTACTGGCATCGATGTGCACTTCGGCGTCGAACTGAGCGCCATCGTCGGTGCGCAGCGAGTCCCATTCGGCCACAGCGGCATCCCACAGCTCACCCTTGGGCGCGTGCGAACGGTCCTTGAGATAGGCATATGTCGTCTCGTCGGGGGCGACCATTCCTGCTCGCGCGCCCGCCTCAATAGACATATTGCACATAGTCATTCGGGCTTCCATCGACATCTCCTCGACGGCCTGCCCCCGGTACTCCAGGACATACCCCTGACCGCCACCGGTGCCGATCTTGGCGATGACCGCCAAAATGACATCCTTGCTGGTAACGCCGGTCGGCAGGGGGCCGTCGATGTTGATGGACATGGTCCGAAAGGGCCTCAGCGGCAAGGTCTGCGTGGCCATCACGTGCTCGACCTCGGAAGTCCCGATGCCCATGGCCAGCGCTCCGAATGCTCCGTGCGTGGAAGTGTGGCTGTCACCGCACACGACGGTGGTGCCCGGCTGGGTCAAACCCAGCTGCGGACCGACCACGTGCACGATGCCCTGTTCGGCGTCGCCCATCGGGTGTAGGCGGATGCCGAATTCTGCGCAGTTGCGTCGCAGCGTCTCCACCTGAGTACGTGACACCGGATCGGCGATCGGCTTGTCGATATCAATCGTCGGCACATTGTGGTCCTCGGTCGCGATCGTCAGATCCGGCCGACGCACCGGGCGCCCTGCGAGCCTCAGACCGTCGAAGGCCTGAGGGCTGGTCACCTCATGGACCAAATGCAGATCGATATAGATGAGGTCGGGCTCACGCGCCTCACCCTCACCGGTTCCGCGTACCACTACGTGGGAGTCCCAGACCTTCTCTGCCAGGGTCCGGGGCTGTTGGACACTAGTCATCATTGGCTCCGTGCTCATTGCGTCTCATTATTTGGAACGCTAGTATCGTTCCGTGAGACAGCATAGCGGTATCGGCGTTCTCGACAAAGCGGTGCAGGTCCTGACCGCCATTGGCGACTCCCCCTGCGGACTGGCCGAATTGTGCGAGCGCACGGGACTCCCCCGTGCCACCGCGCATCGATTGGCAGCGGGGCTGGAGGTGCACCGATTCCTGTCCCGCGACGGTGCCGGGCAGTGGCAGCTCGGCGCCGGGCTGACCGAACTCGCCGCGCACGTCAACGATCCGCTGCTGAGCGCCAGCGCGCAGGTGCTGCCAAAACTGCGTGAGATCACCGGCGAGAGCGTGCAGCTCTACCGCCGAGAAGGCACGGTACGCATATGCGTGGCGGCGCTCGAACCACCAGCGGGGCTTCGCGATACCGTGCCGGTTGGTTCACGTCTGCCCATGTCTGCCGGATCGGGCGCCAAAGTTCTGCTTGCCCACAGTGATACGGCCATTCAGGCGGCGGTACTGCCCGGCGCGACGTTCACCGACCGCGCCTTGGCCGACGTGCGCAAGCGGGGCTGGGCGCAGAGCGCGGCCGAACGCGAGGCCGGAGTCGCCAGCGTATCGGCGCCCGTTCGCGATCGGCACGGCAATGTCGTTGCGGCGATATCGGTTTCCGGCCCGATCGATCGGATGGGTCGACGGCCGGGAGCGCGCTGGGCCGCCGATCTCGTTGCCGCCTCCGAGGCCATAACTGCCCGGCTTTAAGCTCCGATTATGGGAAGCAATCAGCGCTCGCAGATCGTCATGTCCGACGAAGAGATCACCGAGTTCATAAACAATTCGCGCACCACGACCATGGCGACCATCGGCGCCGATAGCCAGCCGCACCTGGTGGCCATGTGGTACGCCGTGATCGATGGCGAGCTGTGGTTCGAGACCAAGGCCAAGTCACAGAAGGTGGTGAACCTCAAACGCGATCCGAGAATCACCTGCCTGATCGAAGACGGACTCACCTACGACACGCTGCGCGGGGTATCGATCGAGGGCCAGGCCGAGATCGTCGAGGACGCGGACAAACTCTTCGAGGTCGGCATCAGCGTCTTCGAGCGCTACACCGCGCCGTACACCGAGGAGATGAAACCCATCGTCGAGGCGATGCTCAACAAGCGCATCGCAGTCCGGGTGCGAACTGCCCGCATCCGGTCCTGGGATCACCGCAAGCTCGGCCTGCCCGCGATGCCCCTTGGCGGGTCGACGGCACCGCAGCAGTAGGTACGGCGGTGGGCCAGCTCGCACGCGATGCGTTCGACTCCTTTCGCGAGGGTCTGCGGCACAAGAAGATCAAGCGGCCATTGAGCGACGCGCTGGTCCACCACCTCGACACCGGCGAAACGGCCGCGGAGCACAGCGATCGGATCCGTGAGCTGTGCGCCGAAACCCTCGATATCGAGGTGAACGTCAAGAGAGCCGGCACGCATCAAGCGCGCAAATTCGTGATCTGGACCTTGCGGGGGCGCCATCCTGAACTGACCGAGGAAGCGTTGCGCATGTTGGGCGACTACCGCGCCGAAGGCTGGCTATAGATTTCGCATTGAGAGCTGGTACCCCCGATGGGATTCGAACCCACGCTACCGCCGTGAGAGGGCGGCGTCCTAGGCCGCTAGACGACGGGGGCTAGAACATTCCATGCGACGCGCGAGGCGCGCAGACTTGACAGTCTAGCTCACCGGCGTGCATCACACCAAATCACTTGTTGTGCAAATGATTTGCGCTGGGGTACCAGGACTCGAACCTAGAATGGCGGTACCAGAAACCGCTGTGTTGCCAATTACACCATACCCCATTGGCCTCGCAGAACCGCAGGTCAGCGCGCTGACTGCGGACTTTGGAGCCGACGAGCAGACTACCAAACCAACCGCGATTAACCCGAATCGGTTTGGCTCTCCACCTCATTTTCCCAGGTCCGCGCGTTTCGCAGCCGCTGCAGGGTGCGGTCGGAGCCCAGTAGTTCCATCGATTCGAACAGTGGAGGGCTCACAGTCGCACCGGTGACCGCGACGCGCAGCGGCCCGAATGCCTTCCGGGGTTTGAGTTCGAGCCCCTCGATAAGCGCGCTTTTGAGCGCCTCCTCGATGGCTGGGGTGGTCCATGCATCAATGGACTCCAGCGCACCGATCGCCGCATCCAGCACCGGCAGCGAGGCCTCCCCCAATTCCTTGCGGGCCGATCCCGGCTCGATGGCGTACACATCGTCGTTGAGGAACTTCAGCAGGCCCCAGGCATCCCCCAGCACCACGACTCGCGTCTGCACCAGGTCTGCGGCCACCGCGAAGGCGCTGTCGTCGAGTCCGAGCTCGTAGCCGTGCGCGGCGAAGAAGGTCCGCAGCCGCGCCACGAACTCCTCCGGGGCCAATAACCGGATGTGCTCGGCATTGATGGCGTCGGCCTTCTTCTGGTCGAACCGCGCCGGATTCGAGTTGACGTCGGCGACATCGAAGGCGGCGACCATCTCCTGCAGGCTGAAGATGTCGTGATCGTCGGCGATCGACCATCCCAGCAGTGCAAGGTAATTCAGCAGCCCCTCGGGAATGAACCCCCGGTCGCGATGCAGGAACAGATTGGACTGCGGATCACGCTTGGACAGCTTCTTGGTGCCCTCACCGAGCACCGACGGCAGATGCGCGAACTCAGGTATCGAATCGGCCACCCCGACCCGGATCATGGCCTCATACAAGGCGATCTGACGCGGCGTCGACGGCAGCAGATCCTCGCCGCGCAACACGTGGGTGATCTTCATCAACGCGTCGTCGACGGGGTTCACCAAGGTGTACAACGGATCTCCGTTGCCGCGGGTCAGCGCGAAGTCGGGCACGACACCCGCCGCGAAGGTGGTCTTCCCGCGCACCAGGTCGTTCCAGGTGATGTCGTGATCGGGCATCCGCAGGCGGACAACGGGGCTGCGCCCCTCTGCCCGGAATGCCACACGCTGCTCATCGGTGAGTTCACGGTCGTAGTTGTCGTACCCCAGTTTGGGGTTACGTCCCGCGGCCAGGTGACGGGCCTCAACCTCTTCCGGGGTGGAGAACGCCTCGTACGCATCCCCGGATTCGAGCAGCTTGCGCACCACATCGAGGTGCAGCTCCTTGCGCTCCGACTGTCGGTAAGGCACGTACGGCCCGCCCACCTCGGGCCCCTCGTCCCAATCCAGGCCCAGCCACCGCAGCGCGTCCAGCAGCGCCAGATAGCTCTCCTCGCTGTCGCGGCCGGCATCGGTGTCCTCGATACGGAACACGAAGTCGCCTCCGCAGTGTCGCGCGTATGCCCAGTTGAACAACGCGGTCCGAATCAAGCCGACATGCGGGGTGCCCGTCGGCGACGGGCAGAATCGAACCCGGACCCTGTCAGATCCAGTGCTGTCACTCATTGTTACTTCGCCTTCCGCACAACAGGATTGGACAACGTGCCGATTCCCTCGATGGTGACACTGACGGTATCGCCGTCGACGATGGGTCCCACGCCCTCGGGAGTTCCGGTAAGAATCACGTCACCCGGCAGCAGGGTCATGACAGCGGACACCCACTCCACGATCGCTCCGACATCGTGCAGCAGTAAAGAGGTGCGACTGCTCTGTCTGACTTCGCCGTTGACCTCGGTACGAATGGCCAGGTCCGACGGATCCAGATCGGTGACGATCCACGGCCCCAGCGGGCAGAACGTGTCGTGCCCCTTGGCGCGGGTCCACTGGCCGTCGGCACGCTGGTGATCGCGCGCCGACACGTCGTTGCCGATCGTGTATCCCAGGATGACCTCGGCCGCCCGCGAGGCAGGGACGTCCTTGCACGGCCGGCCGATCACAATGGCCAACTCGCCCTCATGGTGTACCTCGGATGCGCTGGGCGGCAGCTGGATCGGTAGACCCGGTCCGATGATGGAGGTGTTGGGCTTGATGAAGATCACCGGGGATTCCGGCGGGGCACTGCCCATTTCGGCAGCGTGGGCGGCGTAGTTCTTGCCCATCGCCACTACCTTGCTGGCCAGGATCGGCGCCAGCAGCCTGACGTCGGCGAGCGGCCACTGTCGCCCCGTGAAGGTGGGCGTACCAAAGGGATGCTCGGCGATCTCACGGGCGGTCTCGGAGCCGTCTTCTCCCTCGATACTGACGAAGGCGACACCGTCTGGGCTGGCAATACGTCCTAGGCGCATTCATATGAGCCTAGTTGCCGGGCTTTGCGGCTTCCTCGGCGTCCTCATGTTGGTCCTCCCGGATGTTGGCGCGAGTGACCAACGCCACCAGGAAATCCTCCAACCGGCTGTGGGTGATGTCGAGCTCGCCGCGAAACCAGGTGGTGACCAAGTCCAGCCCGCCGGACACCAACGTGAACGTGGCCAGGTCCAGATCAGGGTCCAGCGCATCATCGGCAGGCAGCAACACGCGCCCCTGATCGGCCATCACCTGCGCCAGCGTCTTGACCAGATCGCGTCGGCGCGCGGCCAGCCCCTCAGTGGCCTGCGATTCGACCAGGAGCCTGCCCCGGCGTGGATCGGCAGTGAGGAACCGCAGGCCGCTGCCGACGGCGGCACGCGTGCGTACCACCGGATCGTTGGACGTCGAACTCTTCGCGATGGCCTCGATAATGACGGCCGAGCCCGCGAGCATCTGTTCGTCCAGCATCGCGAGGACCAACTCGTCGGTGCTGCGGAAGCTTTCGTAGAAGTACCGATCGTTGAGCCGGGCCTCGGCGCATACCCCGCGCACCGTCAACCCCTTCACACCGTTACTAGCGACCAGGTCCAGTCCGGCATCCAGGAGCACCGCGCGTCGGCGTGCGCGTCGTTCACCGGATGTCGCACCGCCATAGGTCCGGGATGGCATCTGCCGATTGTCGCACTGTGGTCCTTGACCTCACGGCATTTTCTGGTGATGATTCTCACCAGATGGTGAGACGTGTCACCAGATGGTTGCTTTCAACGACGAAAGGATGCCCTCGATGGGTACGAACTGGCAGAAGCTCCCCAACCCGCCGCAGCTTCGCGAGTTCCCGTTCAACGTGTTCACCCGCTTCCTGGCCGGACGGGACATCCGCGCGACCGCCGAGCAGCGGGACACCTTCCGCCAGTACGCGCACGTCGGCGATCCGCTCGCCGATGCGGTGGTCGCGATGTTCGCGCGTTTCCCAGCAGGTCAGGGGCGCCGGATGTTCGAGATGGCCCTGGAGTCTGGCATCGAATCGGTCGACAATCCCCCCGAGGAACTCGTTGCGTTCTTCACACAGGTCGATGCCCGGCCGTACTGGCTCGACGACGCGAAGCTTGAGCTGGCTGCGCGGGTCAGCATGCGCACCGGAGTCGTCGGCCTGGGCTTGGCACTGCCCGGCCTTGCCCTTACCGGGGGCTATCTCTCGTCCCGTGCAGATAAGCCCCTGGTCGGTACCGGCAACCTGAATCTGCAAGCCGCGGCTCCGCGTCGACTGCACGAGACGGCGCAATGGCTCATCGACGTCACCTCGCCCGGTGGACTCGAGCGATTCGCCACCGGCTTCAAGGGCATCTCTCGCGTCCGTCTGATGCATGCGCTGGTTCGCGGCGCCATGAACCGGCGCGATGACTGGGACTACCAGAACTGGGACACCCCGATCAACCAGATCCAGTTGGCGGGGACGTTGATGCTCTTCTCGCTGGCCAATCTGGCAGGGTGCCAAGCGATGGGCATGAGTTTCTCGGATAGTGAGCGCGAGGCCGTCTTCCATTTCTGGCGATACGTGGGGCAGCTCATGGGAATTCAGCCCGAACTCGTACCCACCAGCGAGGATGACACCTGGCGGTTGTTCTGGCTGGAGGCCGATACCGAGTTCCTACCCGACGCGGATTCGTACTCGCTGACGCAGGCGCTGCACGGGTCCGCACAGGACGAGCCGGCGTTCATGCGGCTTTCCCGCGCATACCTTTCCTCCTACAGCCGCCTCATTCTCGGGAAGACGCATGCCGATCATCTGGGGCTCATCGACAGCAAGTCCATGCAGGCCGCAGTCCTCGGCACGTCGGTGGTCAACTGGTTCTTCGAGCGCCGCAATGTCTTGCCCGGAATGACCCGCATCAGTGAGGAATTCGGTCACTTTGCACGTCGTCAGATCGTCTCGCGCGGCATGGCGCAGACCGGTGGCGATCGCACGTACCGGCAGCACGACAAGCTCGCGACGGCCAGTTAGACGATCTCATATAATGAGACGATAGTTCAACAATCTGAGATGGATGTGGAACCATGACTGTCATGGTTCGTGTCGATGAGATTGGGACAACACGCCGTTGGGCCATGCTGGCCATTGCCTTGGGGTCCACGGCGGGTGCGAATGTCTTCATCAACGGTGTGGCATTCCTCATACCGGCCCTGCACACCGAGCGCGGTCTCGACCTCGCCAACGCGGGGCTGCTGTCGGCGATGCCCAGTTTCGGGATGGTGCTGACGCTCATCGCGTGGGGCGCGCTCATCGACAGGTTCGGCGAACGGATCGCGTTGGTGAGCGGTTTGGCACTGACGGCGTTGGCTGCATTCGCCGCGGCCGAGGCACCGTCATTGGTGATCACAGGAGTCTTCCTCCTCCTGGGTGGAGCTGCTGCCGCGGCATGTAACTCGGCCAGCGGGCGCGTGGTGGTGGGGTGGTTCCCGCCGAACCAGCGGGGCACGGTGATGGGCATCCGCCAGATGGCCCAACCGCTGGGGGTTGCCCTGGGCGCCCTGGTCATTCCGCGCATCGCCGAAGGCCACGGCGTGGCAACGGCATTGATCTTCCCGGCGGTCGTATGCGCGGTGTCCTCGGCGGTGTGCCTGGTGGGCATCATCGACCCGCCCCGCCCTCCGCGCGCGGAGGCCCCCGAGGAGCACCTGGCCAACCCCTATCGCGGGTCCCGGGTGCTGTGGCTCATCCACGGCGTGTCGGTACTGCTGGTTGTCCCCCAGGTGGTGGTGTGGACATTCACCCTGGTGTGGCTGGTGACCGAGAGAGGCTGGAGCATCGGTGCCGCAAGCATCATGGTCACCGTCGCACAGGTTGTCGGCGCGCTCGGCCGGGTCGTAGCCGGGATGTGGTCCGACCGTTGGGGTTCGCGGATGCGGCCGATCCGTCTGATCGCCCTTGCCGCGTCGGCGACCATGGCGTTACTGGCCGTCACCAATCAGCTGGATTGGTCGATCAGCGTCGTCGTCATGCTCGCGGCTTCGGTCATCACCGTGTCGGATAACGGCCTGGCCTACACGTCGATCGCGGAGATCGCCGGACCGTTCTGGAGTGGCCGGGCCCTGGGCGCGCAGAACACCGGTCAGCTGCTGGCCGCCGCTGTCGCCCCGCCCGTTTTCGGGGCGATCGCCACGGCGGCGGGATTCTCTGCAGCCTTCGCCGTGTGTGCGCTGTTCCCGCTGGCCGCAGTCGGTTTGGTGCCCGTGAAGCTGGAGAAGCCCGCCCAATAACGCCGAATGCGGGCCTGACGCGATTTTCCGGCTGGATTTCCGCGTGAGGCTCGCACTCGATCAGGACTACAGGAAGCTGGCGATCCGATCGCCGGTGGCCGAGGTGGACAGCTTCTCCTGCCCGCGGGTGGCCAGATGCTGCTCGACGGCCTTCTCTACGCGCGCCGCGGCCTCGGTCTGGCCGAGGTGATCCAGCAGCAGCGAGACCGATACGACCGCGGCCGTAGGATCGGCGATCCCCTGGCCCGCGATATCGGGTGCGCTGCCGTGCACGGGCTCGAACATTGACGGGTTCTTACCCGATCCGTCGATGTTTCCGCTTGCGGCCAAACCGATTCCACCGGTGACCGCGGCCGTCAGGTCGGTGATGATGTCACCGAATAGGTTGTCGGTGACGATGACGTCGAACCGGCCCGGGTCGGTCACCATATGAATGGTGGCAGCATCGATGTGCTGGTAGGACACCTGCACATCCGGATGCTCGGCGGCTACCTCGTTGACCGTCCGCGTCCACAACGAACCGGCGTACTTGAGCACGTTGTTCTTGTGCACCAGCGTCAGGTTCTTGCTGCGGGCCTCGGCACGCTGGAACGCGTTGCGCACCACGCGCTCCACCCCGAAGCGGGTGTTGAGGCTGACCTCGGTAGCGACCTCGTGCGGGGTGTCGACCCGGATGGCACCGCCGTTGCCGGTGTACGGCCCTTCGGTTCCCTCGCGCACCACGACCAGGTCGATGGCCGGGTTGCCTGCCAACGGTCCCGTCACACCCGGGTACAGCTTGGCCGGGCGCAGGTTGATGTGGTGATCGAGTGCGAATCGGGTGTGCAGCAGCAGACCGCGCTCCAGCACCCCACTTTGCACCGAGGGATCGCCAATGGCGCCCAGCAGAATGGCGTCATGGCCACGGAGCTCGTCGAGCACCGAATCGGGCATCAGCTCGCCGGTGGCCAGATATCTGCGGGCACCCAGGTCGTATTCGGTCTTGTCGACACCGGGCAGCACCGCATCGAGAATCTTGACGGCCTCGCCGATGACCTCGGGTCCGATGCCGTCACCGGCAATGATCGCGAGTTTGGTCATGAAAGGTCAACCAGCTCAAGGGTTGTCGCACCAACGGCGGCACGGATCTCGTCCAGCACGGCGTCTGGGGCGCTGCGGTCGATACGCAGGATGATGGTCGCTGCTTCTCCGGAGGCGTCCTGGCTCAGCTGCGCGGCCTGGATGTTGACGTCGGCGGCACCCAGCACGGTGCCGATCTTGCCGAGGGCACCGGGTACATCGGCGTAGTTGATGACGAGGTTCTTGCCCGCGGCACGCAGATCGAAGTTGCGGCCGTTGATTTGGACGATCTTCTGCACCTGCTGCGGGCCGGACAGGGTGCCGGCGACGTTGATCACCGAGCCATCCGCGTACACGGCACGCACGTCGACCACGCTGCGGTGGTTAGGGCTCTCGGTGGCCGTCGTGATCTCGGCGCTCACGCCGCGCTCCTCAGCGATCGACGGAGCATTCACGAAGGTCACCTGGTCCTCGATCACCGAGGAGAAGAGTCCACGCAGCGCCGAAAGCTTGAGCACTGCAACATCTTCGGAAGCCAGCTCACCACGGACATCCACCGACAGCGACGTGGGCAACTGCTCGGAAACGGCACCAATGAGCACGCCGAGCTTGCGCACGACCTCCAACCACGGCGCGACCTCTTCGCTGACCACTCCCCCGCCGACGTTGACCGCATCGGGCACGAACTCGCCTGCCAGGGCCAGCTGCACGCTCGCGGCTACATCGGTACCGGCGCGGTCCTGTGCCTCGCTGGTCGAGGCACCCAGGTGCGGGGTGACCACTACCTGCTCGAGCTCGAAAAGCGGGCTGTCGGTGCACGGCTCGGTGGCGAACACGTCAAGCCCCGCGCCGCGGACATGGCCGCTGCGGATGGCGTCGGCCAAGGCTGCCTCGTCGATGAGTCCACCGCGCGCGGCGTTGACGATGATGACGCCCGGCTTGGTCTTGGCCAGTGCTTCCTTGCCGATGAGCCCGGCGGTTTCCGGGGTCTTGGGCAGGTGCACCGAGATGAAATCTGCGCGACCCAAAAGTTCGTCGAGGGTCAGCAGCTCGATGCCGAGCTGGGCGGCACGAGCCGCGGAGACGTAGGGGTCGTAGGCGACGATGTGCGTGCCGAACGCGGCAAGCCGCTGCGCGACGAGCTGGCCGATGCGGCCAAGCCCCACGACACCGACCGTCTTGCCGAACACCTCGACGCCATTGAACGACGAGCGCTTCCAGGTGTGCGCCTTAAGCGAGGCGTCCGCGGGCGGGATCTGCCGCGCGGTGGCCAGCAGCAGGGTGACCGCATGCTCGGCGGCGCTGTGAATGTTCGAGGTGGGCGCGTTGACCACGAGGACACCGCGGGCGGTGGCGGCCTTGACGTCGACATTGTCGAGTCCGACGCCGGCGCGCGCGACGATCTTGAGCTTGGTTCCCGCGGCCAGCACCTCGGCATCCACGGTGGTGGCCGAGCGCACCAATAGCGCGTCTGCGTCGGGTACCGCGGCCAGCAGCGCGGGGCGATCGGGGCCGTCGACCCAGCGCACCTCCACACCATCACCAAGTGCTTCGACGGTCGACTGGGCAAGTTTGTCGGCAATCAGCACGACTGGACGTTCGCTCACGTCGTCATAGCCTAGTGTGCCGCCCGAAGCGGCGGACATCACAGTCACCGACAACCGGGTCCAGGCCCCGCCACATCGAGTAGCGCACTACTCACGACGCGGGACGCTCGCCCGGATGACGCTATGCGCATGACTGAAACACATGTACTACCTGTCAGCGGCAAATACACGGTCCGCGCGGGTGACACGTTGTGGAAACTGTCCGAGCTGTTCTACGGCGATGGACGTCGCTATCGGGTGATCGAGGTGATCAACGGCTTGTCCAATCCGGACCTCATCGAGGTCGGGCAGGAACTTGAAATCCCCTACGTCACGTACCGCTACCAGGTCAAAGCCGGTGACACCAAGGGGAAAATCGCAGAACACTTCTACGGCAGCTTCTCGATGAGCGGGGTATTCGAAAGTCCTAGCGGTGTATCGCAGCGCGACCTGATTGTCGGCGAATGGCTGCTGATGCCCGATCTCGCCAACGTGGGACATCACACCGTGGTGTCGGGTGAGACGCTGCAGGTGCTCGCGGACCGGTGGTACGGCGACTGGACGCTGTGGATAGTGATCGCGATCGCGAACCAGCTGAGCGGCGATGACCCGGAACCCGGCACGGTGCTGATCCAACCCCGGCTCAACCGCCGCCACACTGTTGTCGCCGGCGACACGCTGTGGACGCTGGCGGGCCAGAACTATGGCGACTACGGCGACGAGCGGACGCTCGTGGCGGTGGAGATGGTGGCCGCGGCCAACCTGATCGAAGATCCCGACCGCATCACCGTGGGACAGGTCATCTACTTCCCGTCGATCGACCTGGGTGGCTGATCACACGCTCGAGAGGTCGATCCCGCGAGTCTCACGGACGGCCAGCAGCGCCAGGAAACTCAGCACACCGGCGACGGATAGGTACACGCCCACCCAGCCGACGCCGAAGTCGTGCACCAGCCACGTGGCGATGAACGGCGCGACAGCGGCGCCGATGATGGAGGCGAAGTTGTAGGCGATCCCCGACCCCGTGTAGCGCACGTTCGTCGGGAACAGCTCGGGCAGCAGGGCGCTCATCGGCCCAAAGGACAAGCCCATCAACGCCATTCCCAGGCTCAGGAACACCAGCATCGTGGTCTTGTCCACGGTCGCCGGGTCCAGGAACCAACCGAACGAGAGCCCGAAGACGATGATTCCGGCGGTGACCGTCAGCAGCACCGGCCTGCGGCCATACTTGTCCGCCAGCCGACCGGATATCGGCACGCACGCGGCCAGGAACAGCACCGAAATCAGCTGCATCTGTAGGAAATCGACGTAACTGATCGCGAGTTTGACCCCGGATTTGTCGACCACCTTCCCGGTTCCGTACGACGCCGCCCAGGTCGTGGCGACGTAGAAGATCGTGTACGTGGCCAACATGACAAAAGTGCCGATCACCAGCTGACGCCACGAGGTCCTGACCACCTCGGCCAGCGGCGCACGCACCTTCTTGCCCTCGGCAACCGCCTGGGTGAACACGGGTGTCTCGGTGAGCTTGAGCCGTACGTACAGCCCGACGACCACGATGACCGCGCTGGCCAGGAACGGAACCCGCCAACCCCAGGACAAGAACGCATGATTGGCCGCGGCACTCCTGGCGTCGAAACCCATGACGATCATCAACAGCAGGAAGGTGCCGTTGGCGAAGAAAAAGCCGATCGGGGCGCCGAGCTGTGGCCACATCGCCGCCCAGCCCCGCTTGCCCGCCTCGGCGGTTTCGGTCGCCAGCAGCGCCGCACCCGACCACTCCCCACCAAGTCCCAGCCCCTGACAAAAGCGCAGCAGCGCCAGCAGCGCCGGAGCCCAGTAGCCCACGGCCTCGAAGGTGGGCAGCAGCCCGATCGCGAATGTCGCCACTCCCATCGTCATCAGCGATCCAACAAGAGTGGCCTTGCGTCCGATCCGATCGCCGAAGTGTCCGAACAACATGGATCCGACCGGGCGGGCGACGAAGGCCAATCCGAACGTCGCGAATGAGGACAGCAGCGCGGCCGTGTCATTTCCCTTGGGAAAGAACAACGTTGGGAACACCAGCACCGCCGCGGTGGCATAGATATAGAAGTCGAAGAATTCGATGCTCGTGCCCACCATGGACGCAATGACGATCCGGCTGCGCGGGACCACGGGCGTAGCGGGCGCGGTATCCGGTGTCAAGGCCACCGGCGGAGACTAACGCAGCGACTCGATCCTCGTGGCCAGCATGGCCGTCCATTCCGCGATGTAGTCCTCGTCGGCGATATCAAGACCGGGCCTTCGGAACACCGTGTTGGTCGCACGCTTGCCCAGGAGCGCATTGACGCCAAGCACCCCAATCGATTCCGCGTCCTGCTTACCGATACCGGGTGCCCAGCCATGGACCCAATCGGTCAGTTCTCCGTACAGGCTGTCGAACAGCGCCGCATAGGCGTCATCGAGCCGCGCCGGACGGCCAGACGGCACGCTGGAGACGATCTGCAGTAGTTGCGACTCCTCGTCGAGTATCGCCAAGATGTAGCGCCCCATCATGGTCAGTTCATTACGCAGATCTCCGAGGCCGCCGAAGAGTGCGCGGATGTCGCGCATAGCGCTGCGACGGTCGAGCTGGCGATCGATACCGGCCTCAAGCAGCGCCTCCTTCGATTTGAAGTGGTGATAGAGCCCGCCCGAACCCGGCGTGAGGCCGGCGGCCTTCTCGATCTGCGCCACGCTGGTGGCCTTGTACCCCTGCTCACCGAACAACCGCATGGCCTCGGCGACCAGGCGCTCCTTGGTGGAAATCTCGCCCATTGACGCCTCCAAAGTAATCACTTAGTGTCACTCAGTGAGCACTTTAACAGCTGGGACGAGTCAGCGGTAGGAGCAGCCATGGCAGAGGAGCTAGTACCCAGGGGCAGGATCCGGCGCACCATGCCGCTGGCCGGCTTCACCGCCCGTGCCGCGGGCGGACGGCTCGTCGCGGGATTACGCGAGAAAGCCGGTGAGGCCGGCGCCGTCGACCGCTTTCACGAGAAGACCGCCGAGCGCTACGCCGAACTCCTCGGGCATTCCAAAGGCGTGCTCATGAAGGCAGGTCAGATCTTCTCGAGCATCGACATGGGCGGTTCCGGCGACAGCCGAATCTCCCCGTACGAGCGCGCATTGACTCGACTTCAGACCCAATCCCCGCCTATGGAATCTGCGCTGGCACGCAACGTCCTCGAATCGGAACTCGGCATGCCCGTAAGCGAGGCCTACGCCACCTTCACAGATGAACCGATCTCCGCAGCATCAATCGGGCAGGTTCATCGTGCGACGCTACATGACGGCCGTGATGTCGTCGTCAAGATCCAGTATCCCGGTGTGGCACAAGCAATTCAGGACGATCTGGCCAACACCGAACTTGTCAGTACATTCCTGCGTGTCACCTTCGCACTCATGGACCGTCGATACGCGATCGATCTCTCCGCAACCGCACGCGACATCTCAGATCAAATCAGGGAAGAGCTCGACTACAACCAGGAAGCGGCGAACATATCGGCGTTTCACCAATTATTCCGTGGGCATCCATTCATCCGAGTGCCCGAAGCCGTACCCGAACTGTCCACGAGGCGCGCCATCACGATGACGTATATAGACGGAATCGACTGGGCCCAAGCTCAGCAAGCCGACCAAGAACTTAGAAATACCTGGGCGGAAGCACTTTGGCGATTCAGTCTCGCACCACTGCAACACGCCTCCGCCTTCTACACGGACCTACATCCCGGGAACTACCGGTTCGGACTGGACGGCAGTCTCGGAATCGTCGACTTCGGGTCTGTTAAGACCCTTCCCGAGAAACATCGTCTTGCCTGGATTCGGATGGTCACCGCAAGCATCCAGCAGCGCCCGACCGATCTCCACTCCACGATGAAGGAAGCCGGTTTCCTCTCGGCCGAGTCCACCATGACCACGGAGGAAGCTCTGCGGTGGATGAATGAGATCAACGTTGACGCAACACTGCCACAACCAGTCGCCTACACACCTCAATTGATCGACCGCAATCTCACGGCGCTCGACAGCCCCTTATCGCGCCGGATCTCCCTTCCCCCGGACCTTATCTATCTTGTCCGGTTTCCCCTCGGAGTCCGCTCCGCGATGTCGAAGCTCCGCGCCACCGTCAGCTCGCGATCTGCTGCCGCAGACATGATCGGAATCGCGGAACCCGAGACCCCCCTTGGCGTTCAGCATGTGGCCTGGGTCCGTCAACGTGGACTGCCATTCGGATTAGACCCCCGGGAACAACCAAAGGTCGGTGCCCAGCTATGAGCGACAACGACATTCCGCGTGGCCGAATCCGGCGCACCATGCCCCTGGCCGGCTTCACCGCCCGCGCCGCAGGCGGACGACTCGTCGCAGGCCTACGCGAAAAAGCCGGAGACACCGGAGCCGTCGAACGGTTCCACGAACGCACCGCAGAGCGCTACACCGAACTCCTCGGACACTCCAAAGGCGTCCTCATGAAGGCCGGCCAAATCTTCTCGGTCGCCGACATCGCATCCCACGGATACAGCCAGCTCTCGCCGTATCAGAACGCGCTGACGCGACTGCAGGCCGACGCGCCACCCATGCATCCGTTGTTGGCACGTCAGGCACTGGAAGAGGATCTCGGGCGATCGATCGAGGAACTGTTCTCCGAATTCAGCGATGATCCGATGGCTGCGGCGTCGATCGGTCAGGTGCATCGAGCGACCCTTCACGACGGCCGCCAGGTTGCCGTCAAGGTCCAGTATCCGGGTGTGGCACATGCCATTAGACACGACCTATCGAACGCAGAGCTGATGGCCACCTTTATGCGCTTCGCGACGGGAATCGCCGGACCGAGGCCACAGCTGGACCATCGCCTGATGGCAGAAGAAGTGGCCGCACGCATTACCGAAGAGTTGGACTATCGGCACGAGGCCGCCAACATTCAGACCTTCGCCGAGCTGTACCGGGACCATCCGTTTATCCGGATACCCGAGGTGATTTCCGAAGCGTCCGGCAATCGGGTACTCACCATGACATACCTGGACGGACTGGATTGGGCGGCGGCCCAACAGGCCGATCAGGATCTCAAAGATATTTGGGTGGAGACTATCTGGCGTTTCAGCACCGGGTCATTTCGGCATGCGAATCTGTTTCATGCCGATCCGCATCCGGGCAACTATCGATTCGGCATGGACGGGTCGGTCGGTTTTGTTGATTTCGGCTGCATCAAGGTGGTACCAGAGACCTTGCGCTATCGGCTCGTGCAGATGATTCGCGCCGCAGCCGAGGAACGCCGGAAAGATCTGCGGCAGCTCATGGTCGACGCCGGCTACTTCGCGATCGATTCGCCGCTCTCAGAACAGGACATCTTTGAATGGCTCGGGGCGACCGTGCAAGACATCCGCGCCGCTCAACCCGTGACATTCACGCGTGAAGTGTCGAACAGTGGCACCCGATCCCTGCTCAATTTCCAAACACTGCATCAGATGTCGATACCCAGCGACTTGATTTTCCTGGCCAGGATCAATCTGAACATCAGCGCGCTGTCGGCAACGCTGAACGCGACCGCACACACCCGCGCGCTACTCGACGACCTCGACGGTGTCGCCGAACCCGTTTCCCCACTAGGTAAACAGCATGTCGCTTGGGTCCGCGACCGCGGCCTGCCCTTCGGATTGGATCACCATGACCACTGTTAAGCCCGTCGCACCACGGATCCCCTGGGACTCAAGAGATCCCTATCTCTACTACGAAAATCTCCGAACTCGCGGCGACGTGGTCTGGGACGAGAACGCCGGCACCTGGTTGATTCTCGGCTATCACCCGGCCCGCGAAGTGTTGGGGGGCACCGGCTGGTCGAGTGATCCACTCGCCAGCCCCCAGATGCGCGCGGCGGCCCCCGAGTACCTCGATCTGTCCAACTTCGGCCGAAACATGCTCTTCGCCGATGGACCAGATCACACCGAACTCAGGGGCGCAGTCCGCGACGTGTTTACCCCCGGATTCATTGCCGGCCTGCGTGAGGGCGTGCAGTCCATTACTGCTCATGTCATCGAATACCACTCGGCGGGTAAATCTTTCGACTTCATGACCGATATCGCCTTGCCGCTGCCCATCGCCATCATCGGTGAATGGCTCGGCCTGGATGACTCATCTTCAGCGGTCCTGCGCGAGGAATCTCCGATCATCATTCAGATGCTGGGGGCCTTCGCCGACGTCGAGACCGTCATGGCCGGCACCGCGGCCGGGGCGACCCTCGCCACCGAGCTGCTACCCCTGGCCGCAGATCGGCGCGCACACCCCGGTGACGACCTGCTCAGCCTGATCGCATCCGATACCGACCTGTCATTGGAAGACGTGGTCACCATGACCTTCATGATTGCGATAGCGGGTCACGAGACGACGGCAAATCTCCTGGGGGCAAGCATGCTTCGGCTGCTCGCCACGCGCGCCGACGGCACCCGGCTGGCCGATCACATCGACCCCGATGACCCCGCGGTCATCACCGAACTACTGCGACTCGACGGCCCGGTGCAAGGCACCGCGCGCGTGGCGACGCAGGCCCATAGCCTGGGCGGGAACACAATCCTGGAGGGCCAGACGGTGCTCATCGCGATCGCGGCTGCAAACCGCGATCCACAGGTATTCGCCGATCCCGCAGAATTCCGGCTCGACCGCAAGAACACCCCGCCATTGGCCTTCGGATATGGCGCGCACCATTGCTTGGGCTCGGCGCTCGCGAGGCTGGAGGCCACGGTGGCTATTCGCGAGATCCTGGCACGCCAACCGGTGGTCACCGGTCCCGTCACCTGGCGGGACACCCCCGCCATTCGGGGACCGCTGAGCATCCCCATGCGGTTTCACGCGTAGTCGAGTTCCCGGCGGTTCCACGCAGCGCGATGTTTCGCGGGTGTACCGAAAGGTAAAGGCATATTGTGTTGAGATGATCGTCAAAGCGATCCGCAGCGGGTTGTAGGCCAGCGTGTTGCAACTCATGTTCACCGCGAATGACCTTGCATTGACACGGTTTCTCCCGATGCCTGCCCCATTGTTAGAAATGAAGTTCGCGGCACGAGCGCTGCGGCACGGTATTCGCACACCGTGGGGCGAGCGGTGGCGTTGTCGCGCGCTGGCAGCATTCCCCATCGCGACGGCACCGGGACGGGCAGTGGTAAGCCACTTTTCATGGTCGTTGTCACCCACCGTGCTGGGCGGCAATTTCGATGAGGGTATGCGGTCCATCGAAGAGCTGAGTCAGCAGCAGGCGCAGGCGGAGTTGGCGGTATTCGGGCGCGGCCCCACCGAAGGTGCTGGTGCACCGCATTATCTGCGGCACGCCATCGCAGGGGATCGCGAAGCCAACATGGCGTTGGGGCGCTCCACAAAAACCGCCTACCGGGCGGTGCTGGAACCCTACTGGCCCGATATCCAGGCCAACCATCAGATTGAACTTGCCAGGCAGGGACGCATGATGGCGCGCCACGGCGTGCGGGCCACGCTCGGCAACATCGTCCCCGGCGCACGATGGAACGGCGATTGCCTGGAGATCGACAGTCCACAGCGCCACACCATCGATTTACGCGGCCGTGGCCTCGTCTTGACACCTAGCGTTTTCTGGGCGGGGCCACCGCTGGTCGGCGAACTCGGCGACCACCCAATCGTCCTGGCCTACCCCGCACCAATCGACCTAACTCTTTGTGTCGGAACCGAATCCGACCCACTCGCAACAATACTCGGATCGACCCGAGCGGCCGTACTGCGCGTGCTGAGCAAGGAGCACACCACCGGCGATATCGCTCGCGATCTCGGCATCAGCCCCGCGTCGGCGTCCGAACACACCTCGGCATTGCGCCAGGCGCGGTTGGTACACAGCCACCGCGATGGCAAAGCGGTCATTCACCACGCCTCTGCTCTGGGGCTGGACCTGATCGATGCGAACCGCCGGTAACCAGCGGGGATTGCAATGTAGGAGCCACTTCCATAACAGTTGAGCCCACTACTGTTGACAACTGGCGTTGTTAACGTCTCCAATATGAGGAAGCGAACCGCTCCCTGGGAGGCAACGATGCCAAGCACAGCTACACACGCCACGACACCGCGCTCGGCGGGTATGCCGCCGCGAGGTGACTCGAAAGCCCGGATCTGGCGGCGCGGAGACGGCCCCACCCCGCCGGTCAATGCACCGGCCCCGACGGACGCCCCGATTACGGCTACTTCGGCCCCGGCTCGGTGACCTGGAAGGTGTTTCTCCACCCCTCCGTGGCGCCGATGATCGTCCTGGTGACCGCACTCCTGGAGGGCAGTCACGAAGGGCTACAGGCCGTCGAGATCAACCACGATCCGGTGTTCACCAAGAGCAAGCGCAACCAGGTCGACTTCGACGACACCGTCAAACGCATTCAACGCACAGCCGGAGTCCCGATACCGATTATCTTCGGCGACACCGCGAGCGCCGACGCCCTCGCGGCGCACCTACGCCACTACCACCGCAACATGAAGGGTGTCATTCCCGGCACCGACCGTCCCTACGACGCACAGGGGCCCGCGCTGGTGCTCTTCGCGCACGTCACGATCATGCATGCGGCGCTGCGAATCTACGAGAACACTCCCGCCCCGGGGCGTCTTATCCCCCGGCGTCTCCCCAAAACCGAACGCGACCAGTTCTTTTCAGAGGTCAAGACATTCGCCGAGCTCATGGGGGCCGATCCGGACACCGTGCCGGTGACCTCCGAGGAGGTGGAGGCGTACTACGACTCCATCGAATCCGAATACCGGATGGTGAAGGGCTTTGTGCCGGGTGGCGTGCGGTTCGCCCTATCGGTGATCAGAAACGCGCGCGGCTTCGGCGGACTGACGGCGGCGGCGGTCGCCGCGATCACCCTCGTTACCGCCGTACCCTCTGTTGCGGTGGTGCCGCCAAAGGTACGGCGCCATTTAGGAATTCCCCGGATAGCCGACCCGGTGCTGGCGATGCTCCTGCGGGTTGCACAGCCCGCCTTTATACCGTTCACACTCGAGCCGCTGGCCCGCGAGATCTCCCGCCTGTTCATCGGTGATGACGGTATTACGTTGGGAGAGAACGCCCGCGAGCTTATGGAGCAGTCCGCGTAGGGGGTCACACCCGCAGTGCGGTGAACGGTGCGATCGGAATCAACCTGATGGCGAACCAGGCCACGAATACCACGACGATGATCGCGGGCACCCATCCGCGCAGCCATGGCGGATTCCAGCCGGACTCTCCTCGCCAGCGACTACGCGTCCATGCGACAAAGCAGACCGTCAGGAATCCCAAGGCCATCAACGCAACCGCGTTGTAGTGCAACGCACCGAGCACGTCGCCGTGCATCAATGAGTAAACCATCCGCAGACCACCACACGCGGGACAGTCAAGGCCGGTGAGGGCCTTGAACGGACACACCGGTAGCACTCCCCCGGGTGTTGTCGGGTCACCGAGCCAGATCGCCGCACAACCGGCGACCGCCACCGCACCCACGGCGACGGGTGCGGCGAGTCGGGAGGCGACGGTGGACGGACGGGAGGTGGTCATCGATTCCAGTATCCACCGTTCCGGGTATGTCGACAGTCGAGTACGCGACTATTGAGGTTTACACCCCTCGTATGTAGCATCCTGAGATGAAGCTACGTGCCCTGATCGTCGTGCGCCTGTCGCGGGTCACCGACGCCACCACCAGCCCCGAACGCCAGGTGGCCGCGTGCCGGGAGCTATGTGCCACACGTGGATACGATGTCGTCGGTGTGGCCGAGGACCTGGACGTAAGCGCTGGCAAGACAACACCTTTCGACAGGTCGCAGCTTGGACGGTGGTTGCAGGACCCGTCCCAGTTCGACGTGATCGTGTTCTTCCGCGTGGATCGCATCGTACGGCGGTTGTTCGACCTCGCGGACCTGATCAAGTGGTCACGTGAGCACCGGATCGTGCTCGTGTCGGCGACCGAGAGCCACTTTGACCTGTCGACGGACTTCGGCGACATCATCGCGCTGCTCGTTGCCAAGGTGGCGGAGATGGAGCTCGAAGCCATCAGCGAGCGCAACGCTTCAGCGTTCCGGCACAACTTCAGCAAGGGCAAGTACCGGGGTGGCATACCGCCGTGGGGATACCTGCCCGAGCGGGATGATGACGGCGATTGGCGGTTGATCCAGGACCCGTTACAGGTCAAGGTGATTCACGAGGTTGTGGAGCGGGTGTTGAAGGGCGAACCGCTGAGAGCAATCGCGCATGACCTGACTGCGCAAGGGGTGCTGACACCGAAGGATCGGTTCGCGCAAGTGCGCGGACGTGACGTCGCGGGGTATGAGTGGCATTCCGCGCCGCTCAAGCGGGCGCTGACGTCTCAAACGCTCCTCGGCCGTGTGGTCGCACGTGAAGCGGTGACAGACGCCCAAGGGCGCGTACAGCGCGACGCTAAGGGTCGTAAGACATTCGGGCCGGAAGCTCTCATCGTGGGCGACGACGGATCGCCCGTAGTCAGGGCTGAGCCCATCCTCACGCGTGATGTATTCGACCGGGTCGGTGTGGAACTTTCAGGCCGCGAGAATCGCAAGGAACCGACTAAACGCAGCTCGGGGCTGTTGCTCCGCATCATCTACTGCGGCGAATGCGGGAGGCCGGCCTACCGGCTCAAGGGAGGAGCTGGCCGGAAGGCTCGATACCGTTGTGCATCTGCGCAATACAAAGATCCGTGCCCCAATCGCACCATCTCGCTGGAGTGGGCCGAGGCAGAGCTAGAGCGGCGCATTCTCATGAATCTGGGCGCTACCGAGCGGCGACGACGGGTCTGGTTTTCGGGCAATGACCACACCGACGAACTGGGCGAGATCAACGATCTGCTGTCCGACCTCACCGACCAGCTCGGTACCGGCATATTCAAACGAGGCACGCCACAGCGCGACCGACTCGATGCGCGTATTCAGTCACTGACCGCCAGACAGGCCGAACTATCTTCCGCACCAGGCGAACCTGCTGGGTGGAGGTACGAGCCGACCGGAGATTTGTTCGGTGAATGGTGGGAAGCTCAAGACACAGAGGCGAAGAACGTCTGGCTGCGGCAGATGAACTTTCGCGTGGTGTGGAAATCCCACACCGAGGGCAGCAAGACGGTTGTCGATGAATTCAAACTCGGCGGGCTGACTTTGGATCTCGACGCGGACATGCTGTTCGGCCCAGTGGTGGACATGATCGAAGCACTGTCGGGCGACGCGCCGCCGAAGTGAACTCAGTGATCGCCGAGCGGCTCGCCATTACTCTCTAAGGTTATGGCAGACGTTGAGTTACAGCCGGTTCTCGGAGGAGTGGAAAACGGGCACGCCCTCAAGGCCCCTGCACTGACAGGCGATACCGAACTTTATGTCCTGGAAGAGAAGTCGCAGCGCCACTGGATCTGCCAACGGCTAGCGATCAAAGTGGGTTCGATTGCCCTAGCGAGCGAGGTCTGCGAGGTCGGTTCTGGGGACGCGGCTCGAGGCTGGGTTGAGACGGACTGGCAGAGTCACCGCAATTACATCAAGTGGGCTCTGTACATGGGGAGCAATCCTCCTCGTTAACGGTGGCCCATATCCCCTAATCCCCGTCGGCGATGCTGCAAGGCTTTTGCGTACCCGCACCCAGGCCTTTTGCTAGCGCTTGGCGGCCCATGGAATCGTTAGTCCAACAGCTAGGAGGATTCCTCCCACGATGCATAGCCCGATCGTGACCATGATTTCGCTGATCGACGGTATCCGGCCGCCGAAGGCGATGTTATACGCACCGGCAAAACCGGCACCTGTGATCAGGCCCCCGATCGTATTGCACGCACTAACCACGTTGCTGGAACTTGTACTCGCACCCAGCCGGTCAGCTGCCTTCTCGACGTGAACTCGATCGACGGTCCCGAGACGGTCCTTACGGGTTAACCGAACTGCCTCCAGCCCGAGGTCGGCAAGAAACTCAGCATGGGTTTCCACCAATGCGACGCCAGCGTCGTCGCTGAATCGCATGCTGGTCCGTTGCAGTTCTTTGTCAATGCGAAGGCCTGCGTCGGCGAGGTCCGACGACAGCACCTGGGGCGAGGTCTTTTCAACTGTCACGGCAACACTCGTTTCGTGTCGACACCCGCCGGTATCGCGAGCGGGGAATACTGCAATCCCGGATCACTCCGAAAAAGTCCGACTTCCTGAATAATTGCTCGGACAACAGGATCACCAATCTGCTTCGGATCTTTGGATGTTCGCACGATGGCTTCTCTCCACTCTCGCCGACGCCTCCTATAAATGAGAACGGCTAAGCTGGCACAGGCGACGAAGGAAACTCCGATGACTAACCCGATCCAGAACAGAGGACCGAGGCTGGTATCGAACGTGTTCCTCGATCCGGCGAGAACCGTGATCCCGAAGCCAATCACTGCAGTAGACAGGCCCGTGACGCCCGCCAGAGGCGAAGCGGACGAAGCTTTGGGCTCTGCTGATACCACTGCCGACACCGATCCCATTGAAATGGTGAGCTCGGCAGGCGACGGCGAGATCGTGATGTTGTTCTCTCCGGGCCGCTCGGTGTCACCCTCATTGTTCGGCTTCCCCATAGGCATGATTTTTGCAGGGAGGAAGGTTGGATGGGGCTGGTTTCACACATTCGTGTATTCGGACTGACCAGCGACAACGGCCTCTACGGCCCCTCCACTTGATACACTGACGTGTGCTCGCGGGATTGGCCTGCGGGGTTTTTTGTGCCCGGGACACATCATGTACGTGCCTGGCCCCCCTATTGCCGCACGTCGGGCGACATTCACACGACATTGCCACTTGGCTATTGCCTTCAATTTTTGGCGTCCATACGATTGATCACAAGACGAAAAACGAATGAAAGTCAAAGTATGACAACAGAATTGAAAGAACTTCCTATGCTCGTACCTCTGAGGACCGTCAACGGAATCCTGGGGATCAGTCACAGCCGGGGATACGTATTCGCCCAAGCCGGTACGTACCCGATACCGCTGCAGGCGATCAACCGCCGATACTTCGCCCGGAAAACCGACATCGTGCAGATGGTCGGCTTGGCGGACATTGATATGTCGAAGGAGAAGCCAATCAGCCCAAACAAGACCTATCGCATGAGCGGCCGGGCCCTTCGACGGATACAAGAGAGGTGGTTTCAGTATGGATTCGACTCTGCGAGTTGAAGTTTCATGTCGAGATAGAGCAAGCATGACGACGGCTAAGCCTCGCGTACTCGACTTCACAAACAGCGACCAATGGTCTCCAGAAGCGATATTCAAGGTGCTCTCCCATGGCCGTCGGCTCGAACGGCCGGAAGACTTGGACAGACCGTCCTTCAAGATCATCAAACGCCCCGATGGGACGCTCAAGGTGATTGAGAAAGAAATCCCACACGAGCGGATTGTGCGCGCGGCAGAACTCTGGGCTGAGATGCACAAGCGACCCGGCTTCAAGCCGCATCACTTCTTCAAACACCCTGAGCTGGCTGACATTAACTCGATAATGCTCAGGCGGAGGGTCGAAGAATACCTAGCGAAGAATCCCCAACCCGGCCGCTCCGGCAAGAGTGGCGACAACGACCGGCCACGGGTGTGGAACGCCAAAGACCTTGAGTCGGCCAAGCCCAAGTCGTGGCTAGCTAAGCACCGTATCCCTCGTAGTGGTGTCACTGTTCTTGTTGGTGATGAGGGTATCGGTAAGTCGCTGTTCTGGGTGTGGATCGTCGCGGCTGTCACCACTGGTGATGCATTGCCTGAGTATGGGATTCCTGAACGTGAGCCTCAGCATGTGCGGCTGGTGCTCACTGAGGACGACTGGTCAACGGAGGTCCGACCGCGCCTTGAGCTCTCGGGGGCTGACCTTGACTACGTGTCGGTGATCTGTGAGAAGAAGGACGGATCAGGTAGTCCCACCTTCCCATCTGACGACATGGACTTGCTCTACGAGAGGACGGCGGACGGTGCCACACCAGTTTTGGTGATCGTTGACGCATGGCTCGACACCGTTCCTGGCGGACTCAATGTGCAAACCCCACAAGATGCACGATTGGCGTTGCACCCATGGAAGGACGTTGCGGTCCAGACCAGCGCGGCTGTTCTGCTGATGACGCACACGAACCGGGCCAAGGGTAAGGCTCGGGACAAGTACGGCATCACCGGTGAACTTCGTAAGAAGGCCCGCATGACGCTGTTCGCCCAAACCAACGACCGCAAGCAGCTCCTCATAGGCCCCGAAAAGGCTAATGGGACAGCCATTGTGCCGTCGTCGGTGTTCTCGATCGATGTGGTGCAGGTACGCCCTCCCACTGACGACGATGATGGCACTGTGGCTCGGCTCGAGTTCGTCGAAGACTCCGATCACACCGCAGGGGAGATCGCCGATTCAGACGGTATGAGCCCTGAGCAGATGTGGTTGATCAACCAGCTCGCGGAGGGGCCGCAGAAGAACGTCATCGAGAGAGCCATCGCGGAAGGCTTCAAGGCATACAGGATTCGGCTGGCTGCTAAAGAACTGAAAGTCAAGTTCGAGAGGGTGGGTTTTCCGGCTGAGTCGCAATGGTCGTTGCCGTGATCACGTCGTTTTATTGCACGACTGTCACGACTGGCGTTGACGTGCAGAAACGGGATTGCACGACTGTTGCATCACTGTTGAATGACTATTGCACCACTAGAGCCAGTCATAAACCAGTCGTTCAACAGTCGTGCAACCAGTCGTTCAGTGCATTCTTGCATGTCAAACCAGTTGTTTACAGTCGTTCAAAAAATGAGTTCACGCGCGTACGAGCCCTCGTACATACGATGAAATTAGCAGAGAAAGGAAATTAAAAAAATGCCCACTGCTAAATTCAAGCATAATATCAACGGGTCCCGTGTAAATGGTCAGACCTACAATTATCAGGGCAAGAGCATCTGGTTTGATGACGACTCACTGTGCCCGGACTGCACGACCCCCGCCGTGTGGATCGAGGGCGAGGATCTGGAAGAACCGTACGTCGCATATCAGTACCACGACGCCAGCTGCCCCGACGCACTCGCCCACGACGAAGACTGGCGATGGCCGATCTGGAACTCCAAGGGGCCAAACAAGACTCCTGATGAGCTGTTCGCCGACTGGAAGCGTAAGCGATGACCGGCTCCCTGCAATCCGAACAGCGCCGGGTGCTGAGGAAGCTGCGGCTCCCGTGGAAGGCCAAAGGCTCTGGGCTGGCGAGCTTAGCTCAAGGGATACAGATCTCCGATGTGAAACATGCTGTAGCACTCCAGGTTAGAGAAGAGCAAGCCAAGAATGCAGCCGAACGAGAACGACGGGCTCAGATACGGCGGTTGGAAGAATCCGGCAGGCCTGACCGGTTGTCCGGTGTGGAACGGGAAGCCGAGCGACTGTTTGAGCTCGTCTGCGACCGACCGGGCATCACCAGAGCCGAATCCCTCGGTGTGGTCCCCAGCGAGGCCGGTTGGGATGACCTGGTGGCGTGCAGTGACATCGAGTTGGTCGTATTGGTACCCGGTAGGCCCGCTGGCGCCTTTTCGGCGGTGCGACTGATACACGCCCGCGATTCGATTATGAAGGCGCTCAGAGCCGCTCGTGGCGGCTGGGTCAACGTGCAGAAGTTGAGGGAAGCCTCGCCGTACTCGAATGGGTACAGGGGTGCAGCCATGAAGACGCTGGGCTGCATCGAATTTGATGGAAATAACAAGTACAGGAGAATCATGGAATGCATTAGTGGACGTCACAATTACGAGCATCTGGGAGTGTCGTGCGATGACATGGACGCCCAACTTCGAGAGGCGCGGAGGATAGCTCTGATGCCGGGTACGTCGATACTGACGATGGAGGAAGCTCCGAAACACGGGCCGGGCATGTACAAATCTGGCTTCTCCCATGATGGTTCGGGTGAACCACATGCCGTTGAAATTGAGGATTAGAAATCCGTTCGGCGTGATGTAACATCGCTGGCACGCTTACACCAGCGGTTTCTCTAGGTGGCTATGCCGACGGGCTCACGGTTCCAATCCCACTTAGAGAAAGTAGTAAGCAGATGAGTACCGTTATAACTCCCACCTCTCCCAAGGCTTTTGCCCTTGATGTGCAGGGGCTCGCCCCCGAATCGGTTATCCCCGAGAGCGTGCTGATCGAGGCCACCACCAAGGTTGGGCAGGTCGAAGGCGACCAGGTGTATGTCCGCGTTCCCGCGATCAATCTGGATGCAGACACTGGGTTCGTGCCTGAGGGCAACGACATTCCCGAAGCGGACCCGGATCTGTCCGAACTGATCTTGGCTACCGGTAAGGTCGCTGCGTTGGTGAAGCTTTCGCGCGAGCAGCTCTCGCAGCCCAACATCTCGGCGGTCATTACTCAAGAGGTCAACCGGGCCATGCAGGGCAAGGTCAACTGGGCCGCGCTTCAGCAGCCAGCGCCTGTATCCCCGGCGGTTTATCCGCCAGCCGGGCTGATGGCGTACGCGGTTGATGGTGGCACCATCGCTGACGACCTGGATTCGGTGATCGATGCTGTGGCATCCATCGAGGCACTGGGCGGCTCAGCGACAAACATCATCGCCGCTCCCGATGCGTGGGCAGCCATCGCCAAGCTCAAGGACGAGACCACCTCGAACCGATCGCTGATCGGTGCGGGCACCGAAAGCGCACAGCGTTCGCTGCTCTCTATCCCTGTGCGGGTCACCTCGGCCATGCCGACTAAGAAGATCCTGATCCTCGACAAGACCAAGACGTTGTCTGCGTACGGCGCGCTGAATGTCGCAGTGTCGGATCAGGTCTACTTCGGCAGTGACAACATCGGTATCCGCGCAACCCTGCGGTTCGGCGTGGGATTCAGCAAGGCCGGCGCTGGCGTGAAGCTCAGCATCGCCTAACCCAAACAGAAGGTCCCTCGGCTCAGCTCTCCTCCTGGGTCGGGGGACTTTCTCATGGTCAAACCCCCTGGCACCCACACCCCCCAAGGCAGCGCCGCTCTACGTAGAGGCTTTAGCGCTCGAGCAAGATACGGTTTCCCCAAGCCTTTGTCGAAGCCCTCCGCGTTGATCCTTAGAACGGGGGTTCGTCGTCGGGCCAAGAAGGGGCCGGTGGTTCAAATCGGTCTACAAGTCCTTTGACCAAAACAGGCACCGCCGTGCCATCCACATTGGCGTTATACACCTGGTCGTTGGTTTGCACAGCGTATTCGAGTCGCCGCAACTGCTCGGATTCTATGTTCGGCTGGTGCACGATGTTCGCCCAGATTGTCCGTGTGGTGTCATACGACCGAGAATTTACGAACGCCTCGACTAGCGACTTTACTGATACTTCGCGAAGACTCGGCTCGCGGACAACTGCCGTGAATATCTGGTGCGCGACCCAAACATCAGGAGCCGTAACGCCGTTCGGGATACACACATCCTGATGTTCTTCGAGAAAACCATCTCGGGCCGCCGAACGATCGAAGCCCACGGGGCGAATGGGGAGAATCGGAAGACGCTTGGCCAGCGCCCAACCGACCTCCTGATCACACCACTGACTGGTATGGAAATCATCAAGATTCACCACCGCCACGAAGAAGTGGCAGGTGTTTAGGCCAATCTTGATCTGATCACGCCACGTGCGCGACGGGTGAATATCGTCGTGAGCTACGAAGGCGTCGATGCCGTAGCGAGCTTCCAGTATCTGCTTTACGCCACCTACCAAATGGCGGTCTGCGTGAACATGCGAAATGAACACCCGCGTGGGATTCAGCCCCCAGGGGCCGCCTGTCGATGGGATGCTTGCCGCGTGTCCTGCCGCTTCGCCCTCCAGAAATTCAACGATATCGGTCAGGACTTCGTCCGATGCTGGACTTAGAGAGTCGGTGGCGAACGCCGCCATGTCACCTTGGTACCAGTCGGGGTTGTCAGTCGATAAGCCGTACTGGCTCAGCGTCAGCGTCACGTCGGCTTCAGTCTGTGTGCCCAGAACCTGGGCAGCACGCTTGATGAGTCTGATGCGTTCGCCCGGCTTCACCACTCAATCATCCCATGGGGGCGCCGCCCGAAGGCGTATCTTTGCGACCCGCAACAGCGGACAGGCCACAAAGCCCGAGTGTGCCAATCATCATTCTTGCGCAGGTTGAGGTGAAGTGGGCTCGTCGGAGTCGTCGGGCCAATCATCGTATTCGCCAAAATCTGATTCTCTTTTCCAGGCGCCGTCCTCGCACCAAGCTGATGAATCCGTGACGGTGAGTTCGACACTTTCCGCATCGACATCGTCATGGTCGGGCTCGAAGTACAGCGAGAATGCGCCTGTCGCCGTACCATCAACTTGTACCCAGGCGGTTCCAGAGTCGGTGTTGGCATGAATAGCGACCAGTGATGATCCATCGGCCTCAAACCTTCCACCGATTCGGAACCCCTTGGGCGACTCATAAACGAGTTCTTCAACCTCCACAACGACCCGCCCCGTTGGCTCTCCGATGTCTGGGTCAGACTGACCTCCGGAGAATAGATAATTCGCCATGCTAGACACGAGCTCAGTATTGATCGCCTTTACGACTGCTCTCACTGGATAGGAAATCGATTCATCGAAATCACAGCTATAGACATCTTCCAGTATCACGCGAGCTCGCCGACCAGCCTCGTCCAACGTGACGATGACATGGTGCATCTCGTCGCCGTTTGCATTATCAAAGGGGTAATGTGACGGAGCCTCCAGCACGTCAGGAGCCGCTATTCGGAGCCTGTTCACCATCAATGGGCCGAACTCCATTAGCGTGTCTTTCACTTTCGGATCGTCCAGGTCCGCGACTGCTGCTACTTTTATTAGCGCTTTCGCGAGTTGATTCCTGTTCCCGAAGGCGTGAAATAACTTTTCAACTCGCGATTCAAGCTTCCTCGCCTTTCTTAGTCGACGGGTGAATACCGGGACGGCCTCGAATGTATCGTCACTTTTATCTTTGTTGCATTTTGGACAGATCGGAGCGAGGTTGTGAGGGGCGTCAATATCGAACCCAATTTCCACTTCTTTGGGCGATAGGCAGTCTCGAAGTACCTCATCGAGGCGCGAAGCGCTGAATCGGTACGACTGCGGGATTAAATGGTCTATCTGCATCACCGTGACGTCGAGTGAGCTGTCGTCGCAGAAGTAGCAGCGAAACCCCCACGCCTCGAAGAGCGCTGCACGCAGAATTCCGTTTTTGACGGCGTTTGAGCTGTAACGTGCGGGCGTGGCCACGCGTAGACGATACAACGATTAACGGGTGTAAAGCCCAACTATCGACTATTCGATTGACACCATTCCCATTGAACGTCGACCGCAGAAAACGCAAAAGCCCCCGACACTCCGTAGAGTGCGGGGGCTTCTGACAGCGAAAAACTAGGCGGTTTCGGTGATCGGCCGATCGACCCAGCTCATCAGGTCGCGCAGCTTCTTGCCGGTGACCTCGATCGGGTGCTCGGCGTTCTCCTTGCGCAGACCCTCGAGCTCCTTGTTGCCGCCCTCGACGTTGGCAACGAGGCGCTTGACGAAGGTGCCGTCCTGGATGTCCGTGAGGATGTCCTTCATCCGCTGCTTGGTGCCGGCGTCAATGACGCGCGGACCCGACAGGTACCCACCGAACTCCGCGGTGTCGGACACCGAGTAGTTCATGCGTGCGATGCCACCCTCGTACATGAGGTCGACGATGAGCTTGAGCTCGTGCAGCACCTCGAAGTACGCCATCTCGGGGGCGTATCCGGCCTCGACCATGACATCGAAACCGGTCTTGACCAGTTCCTCGGTGCCACCGCAGAGCACGGCCTGCTCACCGAACAGGTCGGTCTCGGTCTCTTCCTTGAAGTCGGTCTTGATAACGCCGGCGCGGGTGCCACCGATGCCCTTGGCGTAGGACAGCGCGAGGGCCTGGCCCTCACCCTTGGGGTCCTGGTGCACGGCGATGAGCGCCGGAACACCCTTGCCATCGACGAACTGACGACGCACCAGGTGGCCGGGGCCCTTCGGGGCGACCATGGCAACGGTGACGTTGGCCGGGGGCTTGATCAGACCGAAGTGGATGTTGAGGCCGTGACCGAAGAACAGCGCGTCGCCGTCCTTGAGGTGCGGCTCGATCTCATTCGTGAAGATCTGGGCCTGCGCGGTGTCGGGCGCCAGGATCATGATGACGTCGGCCCACTTGGCGACCGCTTCGGGGGTATCGACCTCGAGGCCCTGCTCGGTGACCTTCTCGCGCGACTTGGAGTCCTCGCGCAGACCGACCTTCACCTGGACGCCGGAGTCGCGCAGGCTCAACGAGTGCGCGTGTCCCTGGCTGCCGTACCCGATAACGCCGACCTTGCGGCCCTGAATCAGGGTGAGGTCCGCATCATCGTCGTAGAACATCTCAACTGCCACAGTGCTTTTCCCTTCTTACTTCTTCTTCTGACGTCTTTTGACTTCTACTTCGCGGCGGCGATGGACCGCGGGCCACGCGACAGCGCGACCACACCGGATTGCACGATCTCCCGAATACCGTACGGGTCGAGCATCCGCAGCAGAGCATCCAGCTTGGACTGGGTGCCCGTCGCCTCGATGGTCACCGACTCCGGCGACACATCCACGACCTTGGCGCGGAACAGGTTCACCACTTCGATGACCTGCGCGCGCACCGTCGCGTCGGCACGCACCTTGACGAGCATCAGCTCGCGGGCGACCGAATTCTCTTCGTCCTGTTCGACGATCTTGATCACGTTGATGAGCTTGTTGAGCTGCTTGGTGACCTGTTCGAGCGGAAAATCGTCGACGGTGACGACGATAGTCATGCGCGAAATACCTTTGAGTTCGGTCGGGCCCACCGCCAGCGACGCGATGTTGAATCCGCGCCGCGAGAACAGCGCCGAAACACGGGCGAGCACACCGGGACGGTCCTCGACCAGAACGCTCAGGGTGTGGGTGCTGGTCATCGTGACCCTTCCTGGTCCGCGGTGTCATCATCATCGAACAGCGGCCGGATGCCCCGGGCCGCCTGGATCTCGTCATTGCTGGTCCCTGCCGCGACCATCGGCCACACCTGGGCGTCGGCACCGACGACGAAGTCGATGACCACCGGGCGATCGTTGATGGCCCGCGCCTCTTCGATCACCTTGGCCACGTCCTCTTCACGCTCGCAACGCAATCCGACGCAGCCGAGCGCCTCGGCCAGCTTCACGAAATCGGGGATGCGGCGCGAGTGCGTCGCCAGGTCGGTCTGCGAGTAGCGCTGGTCGTAGAACAGGGTCTGCCACTGACGCACCATGCCCAGGTTGCCGTTGTTGATCAGCGCCACCTTGATGGGCACGCCCTCGATGGCGCAGGTGGCCAACTCTTGGTTGGTCATCTGGAAGCAGCCGTCACCATCGATGGCCCACACCTCGGCCTCGGGCCGCGCCATCTTGGCACCCATGGCAGCGGGCACCGCGAAGCCCATCGTGCCCAGGCCACCGGAGTTGAGCCAGGTACGCGGGTTCTCGTACTTGATGAACTGCGCGGCCCACATCTGGTGCTGCCCAACGCCCGCCACGTAGACCGCGTCGGGACCGGCGATCTTGCCTAAGGTTTCGATGACGAACTCCGGACCCAGGCTGCCGTCGTGCTGTGCGTCGTATCCCAGCGGGTAGGTCGAGCGGATACCCGACAGGTACTCCCACCACTCGGACAGGTCGGTGGTCGCGCCGGTCGCGCGATCATTCCGGATGGCCTCGGTCAGCTCGGCGATGACGTTCTTCACGTCCCCGACGATCGGCACGTCGGCGTGGCGGTTCTTACCGATCTCGGCGGGGTCGATATCGGCATGAATCACCTTGGCGTCCGGCGCGAACGAATCCAGCTGCCCGGTGACGCGGTCGTCGAAACGCGCGCCCAGAGTGATCAGCAGATCGCTGCGCTGCAGCGCTGCCACCGCGCCGACGGTGCCGTGCATCCCGGGCATACCCATGTGCAGCTCGTGGCTGTCGGGGAATGCACCGCGCGCCATAAGGGTGGTGACGACGGGGATGCCGGTCAGTTCGGCCAATTCCTTGAGTTCCGGGGATGCGTCCGCGCGGATGACACCGCCACCGACGTACAGCACCGGACGCTTGGCGGCGGCGATCAGCCGGACCGCCTCACGAACCTGCTTGCCATGCGGCTTGGTGACGGGCTTGTAGCCGGGCAGGTAGATCTGCGGCGGCCAGCTGAACGTCGTCTGCGCTTGCAGGACATCCTTGGGGATGTCCACGAGGACCGCGCCGGGACGACCGCTCAGGGCGATGTAGAAGGCCTCGGCCATGACCCGCGGGATGTCCTCGGCGTTGTTCACCAGGAAGTTGTGCTTGGTGATCGGCATGGTGATGCCGGAGATATCGGCTTCCTGGAAGGCGTCGGTGCCGATGAGGCCCCGCCCCACCTGCCCGGTGATGGCGACCACCGGGATGGAGTCCATCTGCGCATCGGCCAACGGGGTGACCAGGTTGGTGGCACCCGGGCCGGAGGTGGCCATCATGACGCCGACCTTGCCGCTGGCGTGTGCGTACCCACTGGCGGCATGCCCGCCACCCTGCTCGTGCCGCACCAGGACGTGGCGGACCTTGACCGAGTCGTACAGCGGGTCGTACACGGGCAGCACCGCACCGCCGGGAATACCGAAGATGACCTCGACGCCAAGCTCCTCAAGCGACCGCACTACCGAGAGCGCGCCGGTGACGCGCTGGGGTGCGACGGTGTTCGATTCCGGAGCCGGCCCCGGGGCCGAAGCCGGCTTGGGCTTTGCAGGTGCGCTCATGGTGGTCTGTCCTCTTGTTGTGTCCGTACTAGAAAACCTATGGCAACAAAAAACCCCCGCCAGCGGTCTGCTGTACGAGGGTTGCGCGTCGAGTGTGCGCGAGTTGCCTTGGACTCGGGCTACGCGTCGACGCGCATACCGATTACTACGAGCAAGGCGGGGTTGTTCACACCGCGTACGGTAGCCGTTTCTGGAGGTCCGAGTCAAATCCCCCTTAGCCCCCGACTTCGCCGAGCGTGAAGCCACTGCGAGTTCCGGGCCGAATTCTCGCCATGGCTTCACTGTCGGCGACAATGGGTGGATGACCGAGGAGAAACGCACAGTGATCAGGACGTCGCCGATGGCGCATTTCATGTCCGGGTTTCTGACGCTCGGCATCCTGACCTTCGTCCTGTATCTCCCGATCCTGGCGCCACTGCTGGTCATTCCCGCCGTCTTCTCCTACGCGGTCTTCCGGTATCGAACCGCGGTCGACACCCAATCGGTGCAGGTAAGAACGCTGACGGCTACCCGCGAGCTGCCGTGGACGCAGGTCAAGGGGATCGGATTCGACAAGCACGCCTGGGCACGGGCAGCGCTGGTCGACGGCACCTCCCTGCGCCTGCCGGCGGTCACCTTCTCCACGCTGCCCATCCTGTCGGCAGCAAGCAATGGCCGGGTACCCAATCCCTATCAGGGGCTCGAGCGGGGCTAGGCGGCCGCGCGCTCCTGCATGCCCCACGGCGCACCGAAGGTATTGAGCCGATCCAGGAACGGCAGGCTGTCGAAGGCCTCCGGCCCCAACACACCCGTGCCGCTCCACGCACCCTCGGCGAGCAGCTCCAGGGCCACAATCGGATTTACGGCGGTCTGCCACACCACGCATTGCGCGCCGTCGCGGGCCATCGTCCATTCGTTGTCGACGACATGGTGCAGATAGACCTCGCGTGGTCTGCCGTCCTTGCCGGTGCCCGTGACCCACAAACCCGCGCACGTGGCCCCGCGCATCAGATGTCCCAGCCCGGCCGGATCCGGTAGGCAGGCCGCCACGACATCGCGAGGGCTGACGGCAGCATTGCCGCCCGCCGCGTGCACACTCACCGGGTCGGTGCTGTCCAGCCCGACCAGACGCAAAGTGCGCAACACATTGATGAACTCGGCACCGAGGCCGTACTTGAACGTCACCCGCCGGGCGTTCACCCAGCGCGGCATGAGCACCACTTCCTCGTGCTCGACGTTGACGCATTCGACGGGGCCGATGCCGCCCGGGAAGTCGAAAACCTCCGGTTCACTGAAGGGTTCGGTGGTGAAGAACCCCCTATTGCGTTCCCAGATCAGTGGCGGATTGAGACATTCCTCGATGGTCGTCCAGATGGAGAACGACGGGGCGAACCGGTGCCCCTGGACCTCCAGGTTGGAGCCGTCCCGGGTGCCCAGCTCGTCGATTTCGGAGAACAAGTGATCGGCGGCGTATCGCGCGAACACATCGCTGAGGCCCGGCTCCACTCCGATGCCCACCAGCGCCAATAACCCGGCAGACTCCCACTTCTCGGCGACGGCGAACTGTTCGTCACCGAGCATCACCCCGGGCAGCTCGTAGGGCCTGTCCGGATGTCGATGCGACAGGCTCATCGCCATATCGAGGTAGGTGACCCCGGCGTCGAAACATCCCCCGAAGACGCTCATGACAAATCGAGGATCAACCGCGTTGAGCGCATGGGTGATTCGATGCTCGCGACACAGCGCCGCGACATCATCGGCCGAGGATGCATCGATGCGGGCCGCCGTGAACCGTGGATCGCCGAGACGATCCACCACCGCCTGCGCCCGCGCCACGTCGTAGTCCGCGATCACCAGCGCTTCGAAGAACTCTCGACGGGCCGCGATGAACGCGGCCGCACTGCCCACTCCCCCGGCACCCACAATGAGGACTCTCATACCTATAACCGGGCCCAGGCCTCGGTGAGCACGCCGCGCAGGATCTCCTCGATCGCGTCGAACTCCGCTTGCCCGGAAATCAGCGGTGGCGCAAGCTGAATCACGGGGTCGCCGCGGTCGTCGGCACGGCAGTACAGTCCCGCATCCCACAGCGCCGCGGACAGGAAGCCGCGGAGCAGCCGCTCGCTCTCCTCACCATTGAACGTCTCCTTGGTGCCCTTGTCCTTCACCAACTCGATCCCGTAGAAGTACCCCTCGCCGCGCACATCGCCGACGATCGGCAGGTCATGGAGTTTCTCCAGGGTGGCCCGGAACACCGGCGCATTCTCACGCACCCGGTCATTGAGTCCCTCGCGTTCGAAGATGTCGAGATTGGCAAGCGCCACCGCAGCCGAAACAGGATGTCCGCCAAAGGTATATCCGTGCGGGAAGGTGGTCTTTCCGTCATTGAACGGCTCGAACAGACGGTCCGTGGCGATCATCGCCCCGATTGGCGAGTACCCGGATGTCATGCCCTTGGCACAGGTGATGATGTCCGGCTGATACCCGAAATCCTCGCAGGCGAACATCGATCCGATGCGACCGAAGGCGCAGATCACCTCGTCGGACACCAGCAGCACGTCGTACTCATCGCAGATTTCGCGCACCCGCTCGAAGTAGCCCGGCGGCGGAGGGAAGCAACCGCCCGCGTTCTGCACGGGTTCGAGGAACACCGCCGCGACGGTATCGGGTCCCTCGAATTCGATCGCCTCGGCGATCCGGTCGGCGCAGTAACGCCCGAACGCCTTGGGATCGTGGGCATATGGTTCCGGCGCCCGATAAAAGTTCGTGTTCGGCGCGCGAAACCCGCCCGGGGTCAGCGGCTCGAAGGGCGCCTTGAACGCCGGCAGGCCGGTGATGGCCAGTGCGCCCTGCGGGGTTCCGTGATATGCGATGGCACGCGAAACCACCTTGTGCTTACCGGGTTTCCCGGTCAGCTTGAAGAACTGCTTGGCCAGCTTCCACGCGCTCTCCACCGCTTCGCCGCCACCGGTGGTGAAGAAGACACGGTTCAGGTCGCCCGGTGCGTAACCGGCGATGCGATCGGCCAGTTCGATCGCCGTCGGGGTGGCGTAAGACCACAGCGGGAAGAAGGCAAGCTTCTCGGCTTGCCGGGCCGCGGCCTGCGCCAATTCGGTGCGGCCGTGCCCGGCCTGTACTACGAACAAGCCGGAGAGGCCGTCGAGGTAACTCTTGCCGCGATCGTCCCAGATCTTCACCCCCTCACCGCGAGTGATGATGGGCACGGAGATGCCCTCACCGTGCCGGGCGAAGTGACCCCAGAGATGGCGGGACGCCTTCTGCTGCAGGTCGCCGGAAATATCGTGTGCTACATCGACGGTTGTCACCGAGTACCCCAATTGTATTGCTGTTTCACTAATTTCAGATAGACCAGAGTTTCCGTGGAGGTCACCCCTGGCACCGCACGGATCTGCTTGTTCAGCAGATCCAGCAGGTCGTCATCGTCCTCGCAGACCACCTCGACGATCGCGTCGAAGGTTCCGGCGGTCAGCACCACGTAGTCGACGGCATCGAGTTCCGCGAGACGGTCGGCCACCTCGGTGGTGTCACCGGAGCATTTGATGCCGATCATGGCCTGGCGCGCGAACCCCAGCTGCATGGGGTCGGTCACCGCCACGATCTGCATGACACCGGCATCGATCATGCGCTGCACACGCTGCCGCACCGCCGCCTCCGAGAGCCCCACCGACTTGCCGATGGTCGCGTATGGGCGCCGCCCGTCCTGCTGAAGCTCCTCGACGATCGCCTTGGACGCATCGTCGAGCTGGAATGCCGCGGAGCCGTTATTCGGGTCGGCGACCCGCAACAAGCGTCGTTTCGTGTTGGACACGAGGTCGATTGTGCACGGATTCCATCGTTTCTTGCAATGTTTTACGACGAATTACCGCGAATACTGGACTATTGACGATGGAATCCGTGGATTCAGGCGTCGGTTTTCGATACCGTGGCCAGGTGATCGTTCCCAGCAGCTGGATCAATGGCCGCCCTGTCACGACCAACGGCGAAGCGCACCGTGTCATCAACCCGGCGACCGGTGCGACCGTCGCGGAACTGAGCCTCGCCACCCCGGCCGATGTGGATGCGGCGGTGGCGGCAGCCAAGGCCGCGGGGCCCGGCTGGGCGTCCGCGACACCCGTCGACCGCGCGAATGTCCTGGCCAAACTCGCCGCCGTGATGGCCGCCAGCGCCGACACACTGGTGACCGAAGAGGTCTCCCAAACCGGTAAACCCGTGCGGCTGGCCGCCGAATTCGATGTGCCCGGCAGCATCGACAATGTTGAGTTTTTCGCTGGTGCCGCAAGACATCTGGAGGGCAAGGCGACGGCCGAATACTCGGCCGATCACACCTCCAGTATCCGCAGGCAGGCCGCCGGGGTGGTCGCCACCATCACCCCCTGGAATTACCCGCTGCAGATGGCGGTGTGGAAGGTGTTGCCCGCACTGGCGGCGGGATGCACGGTGGTGATCAAACCGAGCGAGCTGACACCTCTGACCACGCTGACCCTGGCGCGTCTGGCCGTCGAGGCCGGACTCCCCCCGGGCGTGCTCAACGTCGTCACCGGGCGCGGCGATGACGCCGGTGGCGCACTCGCCGGACATCCCGACGTGGATTTGGTGACCTTCACCGGGTCCACCGCCGTCGGCCGAAAGGTGATGGCGGCAGCGGCAGTTCACGGCCATCGAACGCAATTGGAGCTCGGCGGCAAGGCCCCCTTCGTGGTGTTCGACGATGCCGACCTGGATGCCGCGATCCAGGGCGCGGTTGCCGGAGCGATCATCAACTCCGGCCAAGACTGCACGGCCGCCACGCGGGCCATCGTGGCCCGCGATCTGTACGACGACTTCGTCGCCGGGGTCGGCGAGGTGATGAGCAGGGTCGTCGTCGGTGATCCGATGGACCCCAACACCGATATCGGACCGCTCATTTCGGCCGCGCACCGCGCCAAGGTATCGAGCATCGTGGACCGCTCCCCCGCACAGGGCGGCCGAATCGTCACCGGCGCAAGCTCTCCCGATCTGCCAGGGGCCTTCTACCGACCCACGCTGATCGCCGACGTCACGGAGACGTCCGAGGCCTACCGCGACGAGATATTCGGCCCGGTGCTCACCGTGCGCTCGTTCACCGACGATGACGACGCGCTGCGGCAGGCCAACGACACCGCCTACGGTCTTGCCGCCTCGGCGTGGACGCGTGATGTCTACCGCGCACAGCGGGCATCGCGGGAGATCAAGGCGGGCTGCGTCTGGATCAACGATCACATCCCCATCGTCAGCGAGATGCCGCACGGCGGATTCGGCGCATCCGGGTTCGGCAAGGACATGTCCGACTACTCCCTTGAGGAGTACCTCACCATCAAGCACGTGATGAGCGATATCACCGGGATCGCCGAAAAAGACTGGCACCGAACTATTTTCGCGAAACGCTAGGCCCGCCCGTCCACGTTGTCGTTGATGAGTGCCGCGAGCCGGGTGAGGCTGGCGGTCATGGCACGGCGATCGTCGCCGGTCAGCTCCGCGAAGACCCCATGCTGCCGCGCCCGAAAGGCCGCTTGCGCCTTAACGACCTGTGCGCGCCCGGCGGAGGTCAAGCCCACCAGGACCAGTCGGTCATCCGATGACGAGCGAGCGCGTTCGACCACCCCGCGCTCTTCCAGCTGCTTGAGCGCCCGGGTGGCCGTCGGCACCGCCACCCCCGCCGTCCCGGCGAGCTGGCTCACGGACATCGAATCCCGGTCGAGCAGCGGCGCCATCAGCTCAAGTTGCGAGCGACTCAAACCCGCCTGAGTACCCGAGGGCGACGTTCGCCCCCGGCGCATCGCGAAGTACAGCGCATCCGTGGCCGCGACAAGCTCTTCGATCTCGCGCGCACTGTTTCCACTCGGTTGTCCTGGCACCCCAACAGTCTAAGGGTTAGCATGACAATAGTTAGCATGCTAACGTTATGGATGGAAGCCAAGGGAAGGACAAACTCATGCGTGTAGCGATCATCGGCGCCGGAATTGGTGGGCTGACGGCAGCAGCTGCATTGCGCGCCAACGATATCGACGTCGTCGTCTACGAGAAGGCACACGAATTGCGCGAGGTGGGCGCGGGCGTCGTCGTCGCGAGCAACGGTCTGCGCGCACTCGACGCAGTGGGCCTTGGCGATCGAGTGCGCGCCGTGGGCACCCCGATCAAGCGCACGCTCTGGCACACATGGCAAGGAGAAAGCGTTCCGGTGCCCCCAGCATGGCCATCGGTGAGCCCAGATCGCCCGGTGACCTCTCTACCCGTGCACCGCGGCGAGCTGCAACAAGCATTGTTACGTGCACTACCTGAAGGAACCGTTCGCCTCGGACACCCCTGCCAGGACATTGTCGAGACGGCGAATGAGGTGCGCATCCTTTTCGCCGACGGCTCCGAGGAGCGCGCCGACATCGCGGTGGGAGCCGACGGCATCCACTCGGTGGTGCAGCGTGTCGTGACCGACCCCGCTGAGCTGTCCAGTGACGGCATCATGGCCTATCGCGGCCTGATCCCGGCGGAACGCCTCGGTGACGCGGTCGATCTGGACAGCATGCAGATGTGGCTCGGCCCTGGGCGCAGCTTCTTGATCTACCCAGTCTCCCAACGCCGGCTGCTCAACGTGGTGGCCTTCACCCCGAGCAATCTCGACGCCGAGGAATCCTGGACCGCGCCCGGCGACGTCGCGGAATTGGCTGCCGAGTTCGCGGGGTGGGATCGGCCGGTACAGCGCGTCGTGGAAGCGATGACAGAGACGTTCCGCTGGGGCCTGTACGACCGAAAGCCGTTGAACAGCTGGACCACCGCTCGCATAGCACTGCTGGGCGACGCCGCGCATCCGATGACCCCGCACCTCGGTCAGGGCGCGAACATGTCGATCGAGGACGCCGTCGTGCTGGCCACCGTGTTGGCAGGCGCCTCGGCCGCTGATGTTCCCCGCCGGCTGGCCTTGTACGAGTCGCTGCGCCGTGATCGCACCACCCAAGTGCAACGCAATGCCCGCCAGTCAGGGCACGTCTATCGCTCCGTCGACCTGACTCCACAGCAGCAGGCGGCACAGCTCATCGAAATCCTCACCGGCAACTGGATTCCCGACTACGACGCCGCCACCGCGGCCGGCACGGCGCTCACCTCGCTCTAGTCTCGGGTGAATTCCTCACCCGTCTGGGGATTCACCGCGACCTCCCCTTGCGGAAGATTGGACAGATCGCCGGCGATAACGGTCTGCTGCGCCTCAACCGCGTCGGGCAGTCCGAAATGGGCACTGGCCCCGGCAGGGGCCAGCACCAGATCGGCACTGCGCCGTGGCAGCGTCTCCCCCTGGAAGAAGGGCGGCGCCGCCACCCGCCACAGCAGCATCACGACCACACCGAGCACCAGCGCGCCGATACCGACCACCGCCACCGCCCCGAATCCGAAGACGGTGACGTTGTTACCGGCGTCATCGATGAGCCAGCTGGGCTTGGCGTACTGAATCAGCCCGTAGGCGAAGATGACCGTCAGCGCGATTCCGCCGAGCAAGGGGATCGCACCACGCATCACGAAATTGCGCGCACTCTGCGTCAGTGTCCGGCGGTAGAACCACACACATGCGAAGCCGGTGAGCCCGTAATAGAAGGCAATCATCAGGCCGACCGATCCGATCAGCGCGGTCAGCAGGTTGGTGCTGATGATCGTGAAGAGCACGTAGCACGCGATCGAGACCGCACCCATCGCCACGGTGGAGGTAGTGGGCGTCAGATACCTGCGGTGGATCGACGCGAACGAATCCGGCAGCGCCTTGTAGACACCCATCGACAGGGTGGTGCGAGCAGTCGGCAGGATCGTGGTCTGGGTGCAGGCCGAGGCCGACGTCAGGATGGAAGCGGAGAGCAAGAGCATCCCCACATGCCCAAGGAAGCTATCGCCGAACAGTTCGGGGCCGATGGCCTTGAACACGTCGGCGGCATTCTCCTGGTTGCCCAGGCCTATCCCCTCGGTGCCGACTCCCGCGAAGGCCACCGCGGCCACGCTGACCAGCGCATAGGTGGCCAGCAGCAGGAATGTGGACAGCACTGCTGCGCGACCGGGCGTGCGGCCCGGATCATCGGATTCCTCGTTGCAGGCCACTGCGGTGTCCCAGCCCCAGTAGATGAAGATCGTTGTCAGCACGGCGGGGGCGATGACCGTGCCGAAGTCCATACCCCCGGGCCAGAACCAGGACAGCGAGGGCAACAGCGAGTAGGCCTCGGCGTTATGTGTGTAGACCTTGAACAGCGCGATGATCGACACGGCGACCAGGACAACCATCTCGACGAGCAAGAGTCCGTACTGCAGGCGCACCGAGACTTCGATACCGCGGTAACAGATGTACGTCATGATCACGATCCACAGAACGCCTGCCACCGTCGACCACAGGGTGCTGTCGGCCAGACTCGCCGCCGCGGTCCACCCCAGATCACCAACAAACGTGAACGAATAGGCGCCCGCGATCTGGGCCAAGTTGGCCATCACGATGACGTCGGCGGCGATGATCCCCCAGCCGCCGAGCCATCCGACGATCGGCCCGAAGGTGCGGGACGCCCAGGTAAAGGTGGTGCCGCAGTCCGGCTCAGCCTTGTTCAGCTCCTGATAGGCCACCGCGATGAGATAAATCGGGATGAACGAGATCAGCACGATGGCGGGGGCCTTGACCCCGGCGAGCAGGGCGCCGCCGCTGGCGACGATCAGCCCGAGGGTGGCGGCCAGGCTGTAGGCCGGCGCCGTAGAGGCGAGCCCCACGACCACGCTGGAAAGCAGCCCCATCGCGCCGCCCTTGAGGCCCTTGCTTTCCACTGCACTGTCTGAGCTCATACGCGTCTCCTCGCTCGGCGGACTGCGAGCAGAATACGTTTTCCGTTGCTATTTCGCCCAACAAGAGCGGAATTCGTTGGCATAGCACCCTCAAGCCCCGGATTCAGCAACTAGGCCGTCGAGGTATCGGCGCACCGAACCGGCCGCGAGACTACGGTTTACGACGCATTCTTCGAGTCGCCGACGCACAACGCGGCGTGTCGGCACGGGAGAGGTGAGGCGGAACGGGTGTGGCGAGGCGCGGACTAAGCCAGCGGATTGACTCCGTTGAGGAACACCCAGATGGCGGCCGCGGCACCCAGACCCAGCAGCACTGCCGCGAAGGACCCCACGAAAGGCCTGCGGGCCCAGCCCCGTCCGGCGTCAAATCCGTAACGACCAGGGCCGACGAGGATCACCGCGAGGATCGCGACGATCATCAACAGCTCGAACTCGTGCCCGTCGGGCCAGAAGATCGCGTACCGGTTCGCCTTGTCAGACACCATGTCGGAGAGCAGCACGTTGACCATGAATGCCAGCGCGGCCGCACCAGCCAGCGGTGTGAGCAGGCCGAGGACCAGTAGCACCCCGGCGCCGAGCTCCGCCGTCACGCCGATATAGGTGAGGATGTCGGCGTATTTGAAGCCCCGGTCAGTCAGCGTTGCTTCGAAACCGTTGAGTCCGGTCCCGCCCCACCAGCCGAAAACCTTGCGCAGCCCGTGCGCGATGAGCACCGCACCCACGCCGACACGCAGCAACAACAGTCCGAGATCTTGCGTGCCACGACGATCGCCCGTCGGGTCCTGGGTGCCCCACGGTGCGGCATGTCGCGCCTGCACCGCCTCAGAGGATATTTGTGTGGTGGCAGGTTCGGCATAGGGCAGCGGCGCTGGATCGTACAACGGTCCAACCTCTTTCACATCGTGGGAGCTCGTCAGCTTCTCCGCCTGGTAATGCGGGATTGCCGTGGTCTCAAAATCGCCGCCATAGGTGGCCGACGGCACATCATCTTCAGGGTCGACCAGCTCGGGCGGCTTACGCCACGCCTGCGGATCGTCCGAATGACCGGTCACGGGCCCAGCGTAAGTCCATTGGAGGCCCGAATGTGGCGAGCAACGCCGTAAGGTCCGTAATCTTGCGGGCATGCTCATTCGCTGCCGGAGCCGCAGGGCCGGCGATATCCGGCCAAATCCCGCGACGGGACCGACCAATGAGCCATCGGGGAAAAGACTGCTTGTCGGTTCGATGGCGGCGTTGGCTGGCACGGTGACGCTGTTATCGGGATGCGTGCGGTTCGATCAGACCCAGGATCAGCCCTTCACCGAGGTCCCCCGACGCGGGGTCGCTCAGACCACAACCACCCCGCCGCCGCCATTGCCGGGTAAACCGTTTCCCAAGCAGTGCCCCGCCGACGGCGTGATGCAGGGATGCCTGGAGGCCACCAGCGGACTCATCATGGGCAGCGACGGCAAGACCGCGTTGGTCGCCGAGCGCGCGACGGGCGTCATCAAAGAGATCGCATCGAGCGCCGAGCCGAAGGTCAAGACAACCATCCCCGTCGACCCCTCCGGCGACGGCGGTCTGTCCGATATCGTGCTCTCCCCCTCCTACCAGCAGGACCGGCTGATGTACGCCTACGTCAGCACCCCCACCGACAACCGGGTGATACGTGTCGCCGACGGCGACGTACCCAAGGACATCCTCACCGGAATCCCTAAGGGACCCAACGGCAATGCGGGATCGCTGGCGTTCATCAGCCCCACAACGCTGGTGGTACAAACCGGTACCGGTGGCAATGCGGCGGCAGCCAATGATCCGAACTCTTTGGCCGGCAAGGTCATCCGCATCGAACAGCCCACCACCATCGACCAGGCCGCGCCGACGACCGCGATAAGCGGCCTCGGTGACGGCGGCGCGATGTGCGTGGACGCCGCCAACGGCGCGCTCTATGTCACCGACCGCGCCCCCGCCGGCGATCGGCTGCAAAAGCTCACCAAGGACGGCAAGATCTCCACGGTGTGGACCTGGCCGGACAAGCCAGGGGTGGCCGGTTGCGCCGCACTGGACAGCTCGGTGATGGTCAATCTGGTGTTCAACCAGACCACCGTGGTGGTGCGCCAGAACCCCGAGACCGGTGCGGTCACCGGCGATCCCGAGGTGCTCCGTCAGAAGGAGCAGCACGGTCACGTGCGGGCATTGAAGCTCTCGGCCGACGGAAACGTCTGGGGCGGTTCCATCAACAAGGACTTCGGCACCGCCACCCCCACCGAGGACGTGGTGTTCCCACTGTTCCCGAAGGGCGGCGGATTCCCCCGCGCCAACGACGACCTGGACTAACTTCTCGCCGACTGTCGACTTTTCGCGGTGCTCACTCGTACTTTGTCGCCAGAGGTCGACAGTCAGCGTGTGATTAAGCCTGGCCGCAGGCCTTCAACACCAGGTCCTTGACCTGCGCGGCGTCGGCCTGACCCTTGGTCGCCTTCATCACCGCGCCGACGATGGCACCCGCAGCCGCCACCTTGCCATCGCGGATCTTCTGCGCGACATCAGGATTGGCAGCAAGCGCCTCATCGACCGCAGCCTGGATCAACGAATCGTCGCGCATGACCACCAACCCACGAGCGGTCATCACCTGCTCGGGCTCACCCTCACCGGCGAGCACCCCGTCGACCACCTGTCGCGCCAACTTGTTGGACAGCTTGCCGTCGTTGATCAACGTGACAATGGCAGCCACCTGGGTCGGCGTGATGGGAAGCTCGGACAGCTCGACTTCACGCGAATTGGCCTGCTGCACCAGGTAGTTGCCCCACCACGAGCGTGCTTCTTCGCTGCTGGCCCCCTCGGCGACGGTGGCCTGCACGAGTTCGACGGCACCGTTGTTCACCAGGTCGCGCATCACCTCATCGGAAACGCCCCATTCCTGCTGAATGCGCCCCAGCCGCAGCCAGGGCAGCTCGGGAAGGGTGCCGCGCAGCCCCTCGATCAGCTCGACACTCGGCGCGACGGGCTCCAGATCGGGCTCCGGGAAGTATCGGTAGTCCTCGGCGGTCTCCTTGCGGCGCCCCGCACTGGTGGAGCCGTCCTGCTCCAGGAAGTGTCGCGTCTCCTGGATGACCTCATCGCCCGCATCCAGAACAGCTGCCTGACGGCGCATCTCATAGCGGACCGCTACCTCGACGCTCTTGAGCGAGTTGACGTTCTTGGTCTCGGTACGGGTGCCGAACTCGTCGGCACCGGTGGGCATCAGCGACACGTTCGCATCGCAGCGCATCGATCCGTGATCCATCCGCACATCGGAAACATCCAAGGCGCGCAACAGGTCCCGCAGCGCCGTCACGTAGGCACGGGCGATCTCCGGGGCCCGTTCCCCGGTGCCCTCGATGGGCTTGGTAACGATCTCGACGAGCGGCACACCGGCGCGGTTGTAGTCCAGCAGGGATTCGGTGGCCCCGGAGATGCGGCCGGTCTCGCTGCCGATATGGGTCAGCTTGCCGGTGTCCTCTTCCATGTGGGCGCGCTCGATCTGCACCCGCCAGGTGGTGCCGTCGTCCAGTGGAACGTCGAGGTAACCGTCGAACGCGATCGGCTCGTCGTATTGGGAGATCTGGTAGTTCTTCGGCTGATCCGGGTAGAAGTAGTTCTTGCGGGCGAACCGGCCCCACGGGGCAATCTCACAGTTGAGCGCGAGGCCGATACGGATGGCCGATTCGACGGCCTTCTCGTTGACAACCGGCAGCGAGCCCGGCAGACCCAGGCAGACGGGGCAGATCTGGGTGTTCGGCTCCGCGCCGAACGCGGTAGGGCAGCCACAGAACATCTTGGTGGCCGTGGACAGTTCAACGTGGACCTCCATGCCGAGCACCGGCTCGTATCGGGTCAGCACGTCGTCGTAGTCCAGCAGTTCTGTCATGCTGCGATCCTAATGGGTCGGCTTTGCCTGCCGAGCAGACACTTGTTGCGGAGAAAACGCAGGTAGCGCATACCGCACGTGGGTGCATCGCGAGAATCGTCGGCGCCAGGTATGCGCTCGGCGACCGCACGGGCGACGTTCTCAGCCGAAGAAGGCGGCGGCGTCCTCGTAGCGATTCTTCGGGACCAGCTTGAGATGGCGGGTCGCCTCCGACAACGGCACCCGCCCGATGTCCTGGCCCCGCAGCGACACCATCACCCCGTACTCCCCGGCATGGGCGGCGTCCGCGGCGTTCACGCCGAACCGGGTGGCCAGCACCCTGTCGAACGGTGTCGGGGTGCCGCCGCGCTGCACATGGCCCAGCACGGTGGTGCGGACCTCTTTGCTGATGCGCTTCTCGATTTCGGCCCCCAGCTGCTGGGCCACGCCGGTGAACCGCTGATGCCCAAACTCGTCAATTCCCCCGTCGCGTAACTCCATTGAGCCCTCTGCCGGCTTCGCGCCCTCGGCCACCACGCAGATGAAATGCGAATCCCCGCGCTGGAAACGGCCTTTGATCAGGCGACACACCTCTTCCACGTCGTACGGCACTTCGGGAATCAACGTCATGTGGGCACCGGAGGCAAGCCCGGCGTGCAGTGCGATCCACCCCGCGTGCCTGCCCATCACCTCCACCAGCATGACGCGCTGGTGCGATTCGGCCGTACTGTGCAGCCGGTCGATCGCATCGGTGGCGATGGTCAGCGCCGTATCGAACCCGAAAGTGACATCGGTGCAATCGATATCGTTATCGATTGTCTTGGGCACCCCAACCACGGGCACGTTCTCGTCGGCGAGCCAGCTGGCCGCCGTGAGCGTGCCCTCCCCGCCGATCGGGATGAGCACGTCGATCCCGTTGTCATCGAGGGTCTGCTTGATCTGGTCCAACCCGGCGCGCAGCTTGTCCGGGTTGGTACGCGCGGTGCCGAGCACCGTGCCGCCCTTGGTCAGCAGCCGGTCGTTGCGATCGTCGTTGGCAAGCTGGATGCGCCGGTTCTCCAGCAGGCCGCGCCAGCCGTCCTGAAATCCGACCACCTGCGAGTCGTAGCGGTTGGCGCAGGTTCGGACCACCGCGCGAATGACGGCGTTGAGCCCTGGGCAGTCTCCTCCACCGGTAAGCACTCCGATACGCATAGCCCCATCATGCCCGTGAGCCGCTGAGACGGCAGCGCTACGGAGTCTTCGGCAGGCGGCTCGGAACGCTCAGCCTGAACCCGGCCCATACCTCGCGACGGTCTGCGCCCAGGTTCCGCTCGACACGTGTCTCACGGTCGAAGACCATCATCGGCCAGTCGGGTCCGCGGTACTGCGGCCAGTCCTCACTGGGAACGCCGTTGCGCGCGAACGCCACCCAGCGCTCTTGGACGTCATTCACGACACGTGAGGCATCACGGTGCGTCAGACTGCCGGCCAACAGCGGCCCGGCAGGACCGCGATAGTTGCCGAAGACCGCCAGCAGCTCGGTGGCGTGCGACCCCTTCAAACCCGCGGCCCGCACAGTCCACGGCGCATAGTCGAATTGGTAGACGTACACGGGTGCGAACTCTTGATGCGCCTCGGCAATCCGCCACACCGAGGATGTGAAGAACATGTCCCCCGCGAGCCGCAGCCGCGCTTCCTTCGATGGATATCCCGGGTACGTCGCGAGGATCCGTTCCCGATAGCCGGGACCCCCGCCCGCGAGAATTTCCTGCTGCTCGGGCTCGGACAGCGGCATCGCCTTGATCACCTTTGTGAAGAGCCTGGCCTCGTCGGCGTTACTGCCAACGATCAACGGAACCCGTTGCGCTTCGCCATGTTCCATTGCTTCCACGGGAGGCTTGGGCAGATACTCACCGTCGACCGAAGGCCCGAACGGGAAACTACCCTCTGCGATCAACGCGCGCTGCGCGCGCAGCAGCCGCCGGGGCGAGGCATTCATCACCGTCGCCGCGGCATTATCGGGTGCAGCGCCGAGCAGTTCGGCGAAACGCCGGGCATCATCCGCGATCGCGTCGGCACTGGCGGCGAGGCCGCTGGCGGTGCTTTGGATGATCGCGCGATGGAACAGCCCCGCGGCGGCCGGGGTGGCCATCAGGGTCTCGACAGCACTGCCGCCCGCACTCTCTCCGAAGATGGTCACATTGTCCGGATCGCCCCCGAAGGCGCGAACGTTGTCACGGACCCACTGCAAGGCCAGCACGAGATCACGCAGATACACGTTGCTTTCGATGACATGCTCGGCGTCGGACAGCGAGGACAGATCGAAGGCTCCCAGCGCCCCCACCCGGTAGTTCGCCGACACATAGACGCATCCGCGGCGCGCCAGTATCGAGCCCTCATAGGGCGGCGAGGCGCTGGCGCCGAGAAAGTACCCACCGCCGTAGATGTAGAACATGACCGGCAGCGGACCATCCGGTAACTCTTCCGGCGTCACCACATTGAGCGAGAGGCAGTCCTCGCTGCGCCGTTTTTGCGGCGTGAACACCTTGGGCTGGTACGGCACCGCGCCAAATCTCGTGCAGCGCCGGACGCCCTCCCAGGGCTGCACGGGACGCGGTGCCCGCAGCCGCAGCGGTCCTACCGGTGGTTCGGCGTAGGGAATCCCACGAAAACGGCGCATTCCGCGCCGGACAAAGCCTTCGACGACGCCACTGTTGACTCTTACCCGCTTCGGCGCCACTGCCACGGATGCCAACCTAGCGCCCGGGGCGCACCGTCGTGGGGCCCGGCCTCGTCGTCACGATGGTGGCGGACGGCGGAGCGTTCCCGGGGTCGGGCGCCGACGACAGGTGATGGTCACCGGGAGGGAAGCAGTCACGGCCCAACGATCCCCCGCAGTCCACCGGTTTCACCTGGACTACCGCCTCCGGAGCCTCGGTGTGGCTCGTCCACACCGCACCGGCGAGAACCATCGCGCATGCACTGGCCACGCCGAGTAGACGTATCGACGCTCTATGGATGCTCGTCACGATCGCGGCACGACGCTACTGGGGCGTGTTTTCGTCTGCGGGACGGTCGCCCGCGGCACCATGTTGCCCGGGTTCGGTCGCGCGGTCAGGTGCGGATCGCCGGAGTAGTCGCAGGTAGTGTCCGTCTGTACCGAGCATCGGACCGGCACCTGCTGCGTTGCGGGTCCGGCCTGTGAAACCGCCACAACACCCGGTATCGCCGCGACAACACTGGCGGCGATCACCGCACCTCCGTACCGAGCCTTCATATGCATATATGCAAATATGACAGCTCTTCCGGCTAGCGCACGTACAGAACGCTAATAGTTACCTGTGAATCCCTAGAGCGCCGAGGGCAGCGGGCCACGGGCCGTTTCATAGGCCGCCCCCACCCGGTACAGCCGATCGTCGGCGAGTGCGGGAGCCATGATCTGCAGACCCACCGGGAGCCCATCATCGGCCGAAAGTCCGGACGGCACCGACATTCCGCAGTGCCCGGCCAGGTTCAGCGGCAGCGTGCACAGATCGAACTGGTACATGGCCAGCGGGTCATCGACCTTCTCCCCCAACCGGAATGCGGTGGTAGGCGTCGCCGGGGTCACCAACACGTCCACCTGTTCATAGGCCTGTTCCAGGTCGCGCTTGATCAGGGTGCGCACCTTCTGCGCCCGGCCGTAGTAGGCGTCGTAGTACCCGGCAGACAGCGCATACGTGCCGATCATGATGCGCCGCTTGACCTCTGGACCAAAGCCCGCGGCCCGGGTGAGCGCCATGACTTCCTCGGCGCTGTGCGTTCCGTCGTCGCCGACACGCATGCCGTACCGCATGGCATCGAACCGAGCCAGGTTGGACGACACCTCGGACGGCAGGATCAAGTAGTACGCCGGAAGTGCATATTCGAAGTGGGGACAGGACACCTCCACCACATCGGCGCCCAGCGCGGTGAGCTGTTCGACGGCCGCGTCGAACGACGCCATCACGCCCGGCTGATACCCGTCACCACGCAACTGCGAGACCACCCCGACGCGAACACCTTTGAGGTCGCCGGTGGCACCGGCCCGCGCGGCGGCCACAACATCGGGTACGGGCTCGTCGACAGAGGTGGAGTCGCGCGGATCATGCCCGGCGATCACCTGGTGCAGCAGTGCGGTATCCAGCACTGTGCGCGCACAAGGCCCGCCCTGATCCAGGGATGACGCGCAGGCCACCAGCCCGTAGCGCGAAACCGTTCCGTAGGTGGGCTTGACCCCGACCGTCGCGGTCAGCGCGGCGGGCTGACGGATCGAGCCGCCGGTGTCGGTGCCGATGGCCAGGGGCGCCTGGAAGGCAGCCAGCGCGGCCGCGCTACCGCCGCCCGAGCCGCCCGGCACGCGCTCGATATCCCACGGGTTGCGGGTGGGCCCGTAAGCGGAGTTCTCGGTGGAAGAGCCCATCGCGAACTCGTCCATGTTCGTCTTGCCCAAGATCGGAATCCCGGCCGCGCGCAGCCGCGCGGTCACCGTCGCGTCGTAGGGCGGAACCCAGTTCTCGAGGATCTTCGACCCGCACGTGGTCGGCATGTCCTTGGTGGTGAAGACGTCCTTGAGCGCCAGCGGAACGCCGGCAAGCGGCGACGGCACGGAGCCGGCCGATATTGCGTCGTCGGCGTCCTGGGCGGCGGCGAGCGCCTGCTCTCCCGCCACATGCAGGAACGCTCGATAGGTCTCGTCGGTACCGGCGATCTGATCCAGATGCGCACGCGTCACCTCGACGGATGACACCTCGCCCGCGTGAATCAGCGCGGCCAGAGAGGCGGCGTCCTGCCTGATCAGATCGGTCACGCTTCTTCTCCCAGGATCTGCGGCACCGCGAAACGCCCCTCCGCCACCCGCGGAGCCTGTGCCAGCGCCTGATCCGAGGTCAGGCAGTCGGCAATCACATCGGGCCGTGTGACATTGACCGCATCGAGCGGAGAGCTCGTCGCGTCCACCTCGTCGAGCTCATCGGTGGAAACGGCACTGATCTGGCTGACGTGGCCGAGGATCGCGTCGAGTTGCCCGGCGTATCCGTCCAGCTCAGCGTCAGTCAGCGCAAGCCTGGCCAGTCTGGCCAGGTGCGCGACCTCGTCACGGGATATGGCGCTCACGGCTAGACAGCCTAGAGGGCGGCAGTGCCTGACCTGTGCCACAGTGTTGGACGTGCCGTCTTATCTGCTGCGCCTGCAGCTCGCTGACCGTCCCGGCAGTCTCGGATCGGTCGCCGTTGCGCTCGGCACGGTGGGCGCAGACATCCTGTCCCTCGACGTCGTGGAGCGCGGACCGGGCTATGCCATCGACGATCTGGTCATCGACCTGCCACCGGGGGCCATGCCAGATTCGTTGCTCACCGCCGCGGAGGCGCTGAACGGGGTGCATGTGCACTCCATCCGCCCCCACACGGGCCTGCTGGAGGCGCATCGCGAGCTGGAACTCATCGACAGGGTGGCCGCCGCAGCAGCATCCGCCCGCCTCGAGGTGCTCGCCCAGGAAGCCCCCCACGTGCTGCGCTCGAATTGGTGCACCGTGGTGCGGCAGGACGGCACCGGCTTCACTCGGGTGGCCGGAAGTGCTGGCGCCCCGGAAACCCAGGCCACCTCGGCCCCCTGGTTACCGCTGAGCCGAGCGCAGGTCCTCGACACCGCGGCCGACTGGGTGCCGCAACTGTGGAAGGACATGGACACCACCTTGGCGGCCGCACCGCTGGGTTCGGGTGACACCGCCGTGGTGCTGGGTCGTCCCGGAGGTCCGGAGTTCCGGCCTTCGGAGGTGGCCCGCCTGGGATATCTGGCGGGCATCGTCGCCACCTTGGTGCGATAGCGGCCGGTTCACAGGAACGGTACAGCCGTCTCCCGGAATCGCCCGGCACACTCACTGGCGTGACTGATATCGACGCGTCCATGAGCAGGACTCGGGAACGACTCATCTTCGCCGCCATTCTGCTGACCATCGCCGTGGTGTACCTCTGGGACATCAGCCACAACGGGTGGTCCAACGCCTTCTACGCGGCAGCCGTTCAATCGGGCAGCGAGAGCTGGAAGGCCTGGTTCTTCGGCAGCTTCGATCCGCAGAACTACGTGACGGTCGACAAGCCCGCCGGTGGCCTCTGGCTGATGGGGTTGTCCGCCAGAATCTTTGGCTTCTCCAGCGCCAGCATGCTGATTCCGCAGGCCGTGCTGGCGATGGTGAGCGCCGCCCTGATTCGCGCGACGGTCCGACGCCAGGCGGGCGCGGGCCTGCTCGCGGCGGCCGTGTTCGCGCTGATCCCCGTGGTCTCGGTGATGTTCCGGCACTCCAACCCCGACGCACCGATGGTGTTCGGCATGGTGGTGGCCGCGTACTTCACCACGCGCGCAATCGACTCCGATCGCTCTCGGAATGCGGCCGGGTGGCTGGCACTGGCCGGCGTGGGCATCGGCTTCGCCTTCCTGTGCAAGACACTGGAAGGGCTGCTGGTGGCTCCGGCGCTGCTCCTCGCCTATCTGGTGTCCGCGAAATGGCCCTGGAAGACGACGCTCGTACATCTACTCGGCGCCGGCGCCGCTCTGCTGGTCTCGTCGGGATGGTGGATGGCGGCGGTTGCGTTGACTCCGGCGGCCAGCCGTCCGTACGTCGACAACTCCACCGACAACAGCGAGTGGACCCTGGCAGTCGGCTACAACGGACTGGATCGCCTGCTCGGCGACGATTCGAATGGAATGGGCGAAGGCGGCCGCGGAAGCGGACCCTCATTCTCCGGTACCCCAGGCATATTCCGTCTGTTCCAGGACACCCAGGCCGACCACATCGCGTGGCTGTTACCTGCGGCGCTCATCGCACTGATCCTCGGACTCGCGATCGTCAGCAGGACCCCGCAGACCGAGGGCTGGCTGGGCCGCCTGCGCACGATCACCACCAATCCCGCAGGGGCAGGGCTCGTTCTGTGGGGCACCTGGATGGTGTCCAACTACGTGATCTTGAGCTACATGGCCAAGCAGTTCCATCCCTACTACACCTCGGCCATGGCGCCCGCTATCGCCGGTTCCCTCGCCATCGGCACCGTCCTGCTCTGGCAGCATCGATCCGAACGAATCGGCAAGTTGGGGCTCAGTGCACTCACGCTCAGCGCCACCATCATGGCGTTCGTCCTACTCCGGCGCATACCGGCCTGGCTACCGTGGCTGCGCTGGGTCCTGCTGATCGGTGGCATCGCCGCGGCCGTTGCCCTCACGCTTGGCGCGCTCGAGCGCAACGACCGCCTGCGCTATGCCATTGCCACACTGGCCCTTACGGTTTCGTTGGGTGGGTCGATCGCCTTCACCATCGCGAACGTCACCACGCCCAAGGTCGGTGGGCTGTCCACCTCCGGCCCGGTGATGCCCGATGACGACAAGTTCGGCGGGCGTGAGCCCAAGCCGCTCGATCCCGCGTTGGCGGCGTTGATCAGGGATTCCGATGCCAGGTGGCCGGTGGCGACCACCAATACCCGCACGGCCGCTCCCATTCAGTTGGAGACCAACGCGCCGGTGATGGCCATCGGCGGGTTCTCCGGACGCGACAATCCCATTACCCTGCAGCAGTTCATCGACTACACGCAGGACGGCACCGTCGAGTTCTATGCCGAATCCGTCAAAGACAAAGACAAGCAAGAGGAGCAACCGCAGAAGGACGGCGACACCAAGCGGGTGGCCGACGAGGTCCAGAAGTGGGTCGAAACTCACTTCTCCTCAAAGGATTACGGAGATCTTCGGGTGTTCGATCTGGCGGTACCGCCGAAACCGTAGAAATACGGGCCGGGCGGCGTCGCACTCGGCGTCGGACTTATCGGCGCTACGCGGGCGGCCCGTCCGCCAGCAGCGCCCGGAAGCCGTCCTCATCGAGGATCGTCAACCCCAGCTCAACGGCCTTGTCGTACTTGGACCCCGGTGCGTCTCCGACGACGACGAAAGCCGTCTTCTTGGACACCGAGCTTGCGGACTTTCCACCCCGGGCGATGATGGCCTCCTTGGCCTCATCACGCGAATACCCTGGGAGTGAACCGGTTACGACGATTGACAAGCCTTCCAGATTGCGCGGTATCGATTCGTCACGCTCATCGGCCATCCGCACGCCCGCAGCGCGCCACTTGTCGACGATGGCGCGATGCCAGTCGACGGCGAACCAATCCACCACGGCCGCGGCGATGGTGGTTCCCACGCCCTCGACGGCGGCCAGTTGTTCGACAGACGCCCCCTCGATGGCTTCCAAGTCACCGAACTCGGTGGCCAGGGCGCGTGCCGCGGTCGGGCCCACATGGCGGATCGACAGCGCCACCAACACGCGCCACAGCTGCTGCTGTTTCGCCTTATCCAGGTTCTCCAGCAGCCGGCTTCCGTTGGCGGACAACGCGCCATTCTTCGTCGTGAACAGATCGGTGCGCAGCAGGTCATCGACGGTGAGGCTGAACAGGTCACCCTCATCCTCGATGACCCCGGCCGCGAGCAGCGCGATCGCCGCCTCATAACCGAGCGCCTCGATATCGAAGGCGCCACGCCCCGCCACATGGAAGACCCGCTCGCGCAGCTGCGCCGGGCAGCTCCGTGAGTTGGGGCAGCGGATATCGGCGTCGCCCTCCTTCTCGTGCGCCAATGTGGTGCCGCATTCCGGACATGTTGTGGGCATGACGAATTCGCGTTCGGATCCATTGCGCAGATCGGCGACCGGCCCCAGCACCTCCGGGATGACGTCCCCGGCCTTGCGGATCACCACGGTGTCGCCGATCAGCACACCCTTGCGTTTGACTTCAGATGCGTTGTGCAGGGTCGCCAGGGACACGGTGGATCCGGCCACCTTGACCGGGGTCATGTAGGCGAACGGGGTGACCCGTCCGGTACGGCCCACGCTCACCCTGATGTCGAGCAGGTCGGTCGTCGCTTCCTCGGGCGGATACTTGTACGCGATGGCCCAGCGCGGGGCACGCGAGGTGCTACCGAGGCGACGCTGCAGCGCCACCGTGTCGACCTTGACGACAAGGCCGTCGATCTCGTGTTCCACATCATGACGATGTTCGGCCCAATAGTTGACGCGCTCCTGGACCTTCGCGATGCCGCGCACCTTGGTGGTGTGAGTGGATACGGGTAATCCCCACTGCCCCAACGCCAAATACGCGTCATGCAGGCTCTCCGGCGCGAAGCCCTCGGCACGGCCAAGTCCGTGACAGATCATCCTCAGCCGACGTCTGGCGGTGATGGCCGGGTTCTTCTGTCGCAAGCTGCCCGCGGCACTGTTGCGCGGGTTGGCGAACGGCGGCTTGCCCTCCTCCACCAGCGAGGCATTGAGCACCTCGAAGTCCTCCAGCCGGAAAAACACCTCGCCGCGCACCTCCAACAGCGCGGGTATCGGGTATTCCTTTGAACCGGTAAGCCTTTCCGGCACATCCTCAATGGTCCTGGCATTCAGGGTGACGTCCTCACCGCTACGCCCGTCCCCACGGGTGGCCCCGCGCACCAGCAGACCGTTCTCGTAGACCAGCGCGAGTGCTACACCGTCGATCTTCAGCTCACACAGGTATTCCGGTTCTTCACCGACGTCCCCGCGAACCCGCGCGTCCCAGGCCGTCAGCTCCTCGGAACTGAATGCGTTGTCCAGGCTCAGCATTCGCTCCAAGTGATCGACCGATCTGAACTCGGTGACGAAACCCGCCCCACCCACGAGCTGCGTCGGCGAATCCGGAGTACGCAGCTCCGGGTACTGCTCTTCCAGCGCCGTCAGCCTCTTCAGCAGCTCGTCGAACTGGCCATCGGAAATGAGGGGCGCGTCCTTGACGTAGTAGCGGAACTGGTGACCGCGCACCTCTTCGGCCAGCTCACCCCATTGGCGCTGGATGTCGGGATCCATACCGGCAGGCTAACGGACCCACCCGACAGCACCCGAACCCTACGATGTGCCCATGGGCACACACCCGATTATGTTCACCGAGGGCGATCCGGGTCTGGCCGAACTACGCGAGCTGGCTCTGGCACTACCCGAGACCGCGGAACAGATCTCCTGGGGCAGGCCCGTGTTCAAGGCCGGAAAGATCTTCGCGATGTTCGGCGGGAACGCCAAGGGCGCAACACGGGGCGAGATGATCGCCTACCCCTACTCGGTGCTGGTCAAGGTGGATGATTCGGAGCGCCCCGCACTCTTGCAGGACGAACGCTTCTACTACCCGGCGTATATGGGCCCCTTCGGCTGGCTCGGACTCGATTTCAGCACCGCCGACGTGGACTGGGACGAGGTTGCCGAACTTCTCGATGCGTCATACCGATTGATCGCAACCAAGAGGCTGATCAAGCTGCTCGATCAGCGCGACTGATCCTTGGACAGTCCCTACACTCAGTTTCACGCTTTGCCTACCCCTCAGAGAGACAGGCTGGGATGCAAATTGTCTGTTGCTAGCAGATTGTGCGGTGCGCTCGGCGCAGCCGCCCTGACCACGATCGCCACCGCGCCCCCGGCCCTCGCCGATGGTCCCCTCGTGTTTCCCGGGATGGAGATCATTCAGGGAACCCAGAGCTGCACGCTCGGATTCGTCGACCCCGACGTGCGTTTCGGCCTGACCGCGGGCCATTGCGCCATGGATACCGATGGACCGGTGTATGACGCGGCAGGCAAGCTCATCGGCGTCCTCGTCATCGCCGGGTCCAATCTGCACGACGGCGAGCGGATCGACGGCTCCAGGTACTTGATCGACTACGAAGCCATCAAGTTCCGCGATGATGTTGCGATCAACGACATACTCCCCAACGGGATTCGGCTCGAACGCGGCGGTGGGGTCCAGCCGCAAACCGGGCTGCCGGTCTGCCGTAACGGCGTCACCACCGGTGAGGCCTGCGGCACCGTCACCACGGTCAACAACGGCTGGTTCGAAATCGACGGACTACCCGCCGACCACGGCGACTCGGGCAGCCCGGTGTATTCGATCACCTCACCCGGGCACGGCGCCATCGTCGGCATCGCGCGCGGAACCACGCGCAGCGTCGACACCGGCGTGGTGCAAACCACCGCGATTTCCTGGTCAACCGTGCTCAATCAACTGCGGGAAGACCTCGAAAAATCACCCGACGCTCCCCCTCCACCTGGGGATTCACCAGCCCCGACGCCACTTCCTGCACCACAAGACACCCAGTTCGCATAGGCTTCTCGCGACACGGAGAGTCGTGCCGCGTGCTCTCCTCACACTGGTCGGGCTTTGTTGACGGTGAACGTGGCAGACAGAGAGCTATCGCGTGACCAGTGTCGGCGAGAACGGTCGACGGACCGACCCGTGGGGACGGTTGACGGTGTGGGTCGCAGTGCTCGCCGTGCTAGGCGGTCTTGGCTTTGCGAACCCGGCTGCGGCACATGCGGACCCGCTGATTTACCCGGGCATGGAGATCATCCAGCGCCCACCCGGCAGGGAATCGCTGAGTTGCACCCTCGGTTTCGTGGATCCCTCCGCACGCGTTGGCGTCACCGCAGGTCACTGCGGCGGAAATGGGCCGGTGTTCACCAACGACGGCGTCCGTATCGGACAACTGGCGGTGGCCCAGTCCAATATCAAGCCCGAAGGGCCGCTGTCTCGCGACGACTACCGAATCGACTATGAGGGCATCGCCTTCGACGAGGGCGTGCCGATCAACAACGTGCTGCCCAACGGACTACGTCTCGGAGTGGACCCTGCCGTCGTTCCCCGCGACGGCCTGGCGGTGTGCCGAATCGGAATCACCACGGGTGAGGCGTGCGGCGCCATCGCCGGATTCGGCAATGGCTGGTTCCTCGTGGACGGTCTGCCCGCCGACCACGGCGACTCCGGTAGCGCCGTCTACACCGTGACCTCGCCCGGCAATGCCGCCATCGTCGGCATCGTGAGCGCGCGATTCACGGCCAATCAGACCCGCCGGGAGTCCACCGTGGCGTTGTCCTGGCCCACGGTGCAACAGCAGATCCGAGATGACGTGGCGGCGGCCGCGCGCCGCCCCGAGGCCGCGAGCCCCGTGGCCATCAATCCGCAGGCGCCGCCCATGGTCCTACCTCCGGCGCCCTCCGATGACCGCCCGTCCGGTCCCGCGAGAATGGTTGTCCCCTAGCCGTCATGCGCCCGTTTTTGTGGATAACGACCATCGTCGCTGTGCTGTGCGCGCTTCCCGCCGCGAACCCTGCACCCGCACATGCCGACCCGCCGCTGGTGTACCCCGGCATGCTCATCTACCAGGGCTCGCTGAGCTGCACTCTCGGTTACGTCGATCCGGGGCTTCGCGTAGGCATCACCGCAGGGCATTGCGTCAACGGTGACGGCATCGTTCGCAATGGAGACTTCGCCGCCGTGGGACACAAGATCCTCGCCCACGACAACCGTCCCCCCGAGGGCCCGGTGTACGAGGACGAATACACCATCGACTACGAGGCCATCTCGATCGATGAAGGATTGCCCGTCAATGACGTCATGGCTAACGGTCAACGGCTCGAACGTGATGACACGGTCACTCCCGATGTCGGAATGCCGGTCTGCCGCACCGGTTTCACCACGGGCGATGCGTGCGGATCGGTGACCCGACTTGGCAACGGCTGGTTCAGGTTCAATGGGCCAGTGATCGCCAAGGGCGATTCCGGCGGCCCGGTGTACACCCACGTCGGTGACCGCACCGTGCTCGTCGGCATCATTCGCGGTTTCATGACCAGCCAGTCCGGCGACGATGTGCAGTCCTGGGCCATGTCCTGGCAGTCGGTGGTCAAGCAACTCCGCGAGGACCGCAAGGGCCTACTGCCCGCCTGAACCCGTAGGCTCACGCCCATGTCTGATTCTCTTCGCGCAAGCGGCTCATCAGCGAGCGACTGGAAAGCCTTCACCGTGGAGACCACCGGGCACATCGCCCAGGTCACCCTCATCGGACCCGGCAAGGGCAATGCGATGGGGCCCGATTTCTGGCGAGAACTGCCGCTGATCTTCACCGAGCTCGACGCAGACCCGGAAGTACGGGCGGTTGTGCTCGCCGCTGCCGGCGCCAATTTCAGCTACGGATTGGACCTGCCCGCGATGGCAGGCACCTTCATGCCGTTGCTGGCCGAGAAGGCACTGGCCAAACCGCGTACCGACTTTCTCGACGAAATACGTCGACTGCAGGCCTCGGTGACCGCTGTCGCAGACTGCCGCAAGCCGGTGATCGCCGCGGTACAGGGTTGGTGCATCGGTGGTGGCGTAGACCTCATCGCGGCCGCCGACATCCGGTACGCGAGCGCCGAGGCGAAGTTCAGTGTGCGCGAGGCCAAGGTTGCGATTGTCGCCGATATTGGCTCACTGCACCGTCTTCCGCCGATCATCGGCGACGGCCACCTGCGCGAATTGGCCTTCACCGGCAAGGACATCGACGCAACTCGGGCCGAGAAGATCGGACTCGTCAATGACGTGTTCGACACTGCGGAAGCAACGCTGGCCGCTGCCCACGCGACCGCCGCCGAGATCGCGGCCAATCCGCCGCTGGTGGTTCAGGGTGTCAAGGACGTGCTGGGCCGCGAGCGCGAGAGTGTCGTCGCCGACGGCCTCAAGTACGTCTCGACCTGGAACGCCGCGTTCCTGCCGTCGGAGGACCTGCAGGAGGCCATCGGCGCCGTCTTCGAGAAGCGTGATCCCGACTTCAAGGGACGCTAGATCTCCCGGTAACGGCCCCAGTGCACGGCGTCCTCAAGGGGGCGCCCGCTGCGCCAGCCAAACCGCTCCAAATCGGGACGTTCGGCGAACTCACGCACCGGTCCGACACACAACCAGGCGATCGGCCTGATATGTGTTGGTGCATCTATTAGTTCGGCCAGGAACTGTTCCTCGTAAAAGGACACCCAGCCGACGCCGATCCCTTCGGTGACCGCAGCGAGCCACAGATTCTGGATGGCGAGCACCGCCGAGAACAAGCCGGCGTCGGCAATGGTGTGCCTACCCAGGACGTGCGGACCGCCACGGCCATGGTCGTAGGTGACCACCACCCCGGTGCCGCTTTCGCAGATGCCTTCGATCTTGATGGGGTCAAAGGTGTTTCGCCGTTCCTCCGGCAGGCTGTCGGCGAATCTCTGGCGCTGCTCCGTCACGTGCGCCGCGAACTTCTCCAGCGTCTGCGACTCGCGCATCACCACGAAATCCCATGGCTGGCTGTTCCCGACGCTGGGCGCGCGATGCGCGGCCTGTAGCAGCTTCATCAACGTCGCGTCGTCGACAACCTGTCCGGTGAACTCGGCACGCACGTCCCGGCGGGTGGCAATGGCCTGATAGACGTCCATCAGAGCGCATCCGGGTCGGCATCGATCAAATCGCTGACCTTGCGCGTCAATTCGGTTGCGGTACGTGCCCATTGGAGGTCCGCACCGGCAAGCCCACATCCAGCGCTGATGCCGATGCGATCGCGCAGCACGGCCCGCCCGAAGCCCAGTTTGTCGGCGAGCGCCGCGGTGCGGCTTGCCAGCACCTCGGACGATATCGGCGCTGACGGTGAGCCGGAGGGAATCATGCCGAGTATCGCGATCTTCCCCGTGTCCAGCACCGAGGCCAGCCCATCGAGTGCCTGCGCATCCGTCAGGTATGCGGCATCCAGCGCAATTCCGCGAATATTGCTCCCTCGTAACAGCTCCCAGGGAGGATCTGCGGCGCAGCAATGCACCACCAGTTCACCGCCCACCGCCTCGGCGCACTGGTCCAACAGCGAGATCGCCGTCGGTACGTCGACCGGATGTACCGGCGAGAACATGCTGGTGCCGGATAGCCTGCCGTCCAGCGCCGCGGGCAGGGACGGTTCATCGAGCTGCACCACCACGGGAACGCCGAGCCGGCGGGACAGCGTGGCTTGATGCAGAGCCAATCCCTCTGCCAGGGACGCCGCCAGGTCCCGCACCGCACCGGGATCGGTGATCGCGCGATGGCCGTTGGCAAGCTCCAATTGTGCGGCCAGCGTGATCGGCCCGGGGCCCTGTACTTTCACCGCGCGTCCGCTACCCCGATGCCCGCCGCGCTCCCACTCTTCTTCGAGCACATCCATGTCCTCGTCAAGGAATCCGCGAGCCCGTCGGACCACCGCACCGGGGCGGGCGGTGGTCCGGTAGCCGGTGGGTACCACATCGACGGCGATATCGACCAGCAGTGCCGCCGCTCGCCCGATCAGATCGGCACCGACCCCGCGCGCGGGCAGCTCCACGATATGGGGCAGCGGCAGTTCGGCCACCACGACCTCGATCGCGGCACGCGCCTCTTGCCCCGGCCAGGAGCCGACGCCAGTTCCGTTCGCCCATATATTCACAACCAGAACGTTAGGCGATGAGCGATTCGATCGGGCCCTTGGCGAAATAGACGACAAACAATCCGGCCACCACATACAGCAGCGGATGCACGGCACGGAGTCGAGCCCCACGCTCCGCGGACACAACGGCGAGCACCACCCAGCTGATGAACCCGACACCGATGCCGTTGGCGATCGAGTAGGTGAACGGCATCGTCACCACCGTCAAGAAGCAGGGCAGCGCATAGTCGAACCGGGTGAGGTCGATGCTGCGGAGCTGGCCGATCATCATCGCACCGACTACCACCAGCGCCGGCGCCGCGGCCTCCAGCGGCACAACCGAATACAGCGGCGTGAAGAACATGGCCGCCAGGAACAGCAGGCCGGTGACCACATTGGCCAGCCCGGTCCTGGCGCCCTCGGCGATGCCCGAAGCGGACTCCACGAACACGGTATTAGAGGACGAGGACGAGACACCACCGACGACCGCACCGATGCCCTCCACCGACAACGCCCGCCCGATACCCGGCAAGGTGCCGTGTTCGTCGGCCAGTCCGGCCTCCTTACCCAAACCGGTCATGGTCCCCATCGCGTCGAAGAAATTCGAGAGCACCAATGCGAACACCAGAACCGTGGCCGACAGCACGCCCACCCGGGTGAACGCGCCGAACATGTCCACCTGACCGAGCAGACTCAGATCCGGGATGCCACCCGCCGAGGACGGCCAGTCGGGCACAGTGAGATTCCACCCCTTGGCGTCGACGGGCTGCGCGCCGCGTTCGGTCAACGCCTGCGCGATCATGGAAATCCCGGTCATCACAACAATTCCGATGAGCAGTCCGCCACGAACCTTGCGCACCACCAGAATTCCCATGAGCAGCACGCCCGCGGCGAAGATCAGGGTCGGGACGGTGGCCACCGAGTTGTCGATTCCCAAACCGACCGGCACCGTCGTGTTCGCAGCATCAGGGATCCGCCGCACGAAACCCGCGTCCACGAAACCGATGAACGCTATGAAACACCCGATTCCCGCAGCGATCGCCGCCTTCAGCTCGTCGGGAATGGCATGGAACACCGCTGTCCGGAAGCCGGAGATGCCCAGCGCCACAATGACGAGGCCGTCGACAATCACCAATCCCATGGCCTCGGGCCAGCTCATCTGCGACGCGAACGACACCGCGAGCAGGCTGTTGATGCCCAGCCCGGCGGCAAGCGCAAACGGGTACTTGGCGATGACGCCGAACAGGATCGACATCACCCCGGCGGCCAGCGCGGTGACCGCGGCCACCTGCCCCACCGGCAGCACATGGCCCAGCACGTCGGCGTTATGTGCGCGTCCCGGCTCCCCACCGATGATGAGCGGGTTGAGTACCACGATGTAGGCCATCGCGAAGAAGGTGACGATCCCGCCGCGAACCTCCCGCCCCAACGTCGACTGCCGCTCGGAGATCCGGAAGTACCGGTCCAGGAGGCCATTCATAGGCGTTGAAAGTACAGGCCCCGGTTGCCGGTCGCCCACCGAAACCAACCCGGGCGAGGGACTTTCCACCCGAGATTGAGGACCTTTGTCACTAGAGGCGCGTGCGGCCGCCCGATCAAATATAAGTGTCACTTTCAGACACAGATAACTAACCCCGAGGACCGCTTTCATGCCGCAGAAGGAATTCACCGACCTCGAGCTCCTCCACGAACTCGAACCCGTGGTGGAGGAGAACACCCACCGCCACCTCGGCGTGTTCAAAGAGTGGAGCCCGCATGACTACATCCCGTGGTCCGAAGGCAAGAACTACAAGGCATTGGGCGGTCAGGACTGGCATCCGGAGCAGTGCAAGCTCTCCGAGCTGGCCAAGGTCGCGATGATCACCAACCTGCTCACTGAGGACAATCTGCCCGCCTACCACCGTGAGATCGCGATGAACTTCACCATGGACGGGCCATGGGGTACCTGGGTCAACCGCTGGACCGCCGAGGAGAACCGCCACAGCATCGCCATCCGCGACTACCTCGTCGTCACCCGCGCGGTGGACCCGGTGGAACTCGAGAAGCTGCGCGTGGAGCAGATGACCCGCGGCTTCTCCCCCGGCCAGAACCGGCAGGGCGGGGATCACATGTTCGCCGACAGCCTGTTCGACTCGGTGGTGTACGTGTCATTCCAGGAGCTGGCCACCCGTGTCTCGCACCGCAATACCGGCGTCGCGTGTGCCGAGCCCATCGCCCAGGAACTCCTCAAACACATCTCCAACGACGAGAACCTGCACATGATCTTCTACCGCAACATGGTCGAGGCCGGTCTGCAGATCGCGCCCAACCAGGCCGTGAAGTCAATCCATAAGGTGCTCGACAACTTCACGATGCCGGGCTACACGATCCCAGGATTTCGCCGCAACGCCGTAACCATCGCCACCGGCGGCGTCTACGACCCTCAATCACACCTTGCCGAAGTCGTCCTGCCGGTACTGCGCAAGTGGCGCATCTTCGAGCGCGATGACATCAACGGCGAAGGCGAGTGGTATCGCGAAGACCTCGACCGCCTGATCACCGACCTCAGGAAGACCGCCAGCGACTTCGAGGAAGTCAAGGCCAAGTACCTGGAACGCCAGGCCAGGCGCGCCGAGCGCAAGGCCGCCAAGGTGTAACGCTCCGTAACGCCGACGTGGGCAAACGGCGATATGCCGTTCAGTACCATTGATCGGGGCCGCCTGCCGGCCAGCCGGGAGGAGAGCTAGACATGCGCGCGTTCAGGACGCTCTCGACGGTGATCGGCATCGCCACGGTGTTGGCGGCGACAGTGTTCGGCCCCTCGATCGCGTCGGCCGAACCTGTCGCGGGTGCGCAGCTGGTTGCGATCGGAGATTCGTTCATGGCGGCGGGCTCAAACGCCGCAGGTATCACCGGCCCTGTCGGCACCGCCTGTAACCAGGCGACCGACAATGTCGCGCACCTGGTGGCCACGTCGTTCCCGCAGATGACATTCGCCGACTACTCCTGCGTGGGCGCACTCTCCACCGACGTCTACACGCCCTCCACGCGCGGCCCGCAGAACACGGGGCTGTCCCCCGCCACGAAGGTGGCGATCGTATCCATCGGTGGCAACGACGCCGGCTTTGAGCAGATCGCCACCGACTGTCTGTTCGCGTTGAGCTGCCCCCCGGAGAAGAAGGCGCAATTCAGCGCCAACGTGGCCTCGGTGGGCCCGAAACTCACCGGCGCGTACGCCGCCATACGCCAGGCCGCTCCGAACGCACGCGTATTCACGGTGGGCTACCTGCCGATCCTTCCCCCGGACGCCAAGGGATGCCTGGTCGGGCTGATCAATACCCAAGAGACCATCACCTTCCTCAATGGTCTGCAGCGTCAGCTGAACGACACGATCATCACCGAATCCTCCAAGGCAGGATTCACCCCCGTCATCCCGGCGACCAGCAGCGACCACAGCGTGTGCGCGTCCGATTTTCAGCGCTACGTGTCGATGACGGGTACCGGCGCCGGCGATGAGGGAATTCCGATGCATCCGACCGCACCGGGACGGCAGTACGTTGCCGAGCGGGTAGCCATCGCGATGCGCTCCGCAGGGGTCTAGTCGCGCGTGATGATGGCGCTGCCGAGCACCTCGTCGCCCTCAACATCGGGCCGGTACAGCACCACTGTCTGCCCTGGCGCCACACCTCGAAGTGCAGTGCGCAGCCGGACCTGAATCCGCTCGGCCGCCGGGTCGACAACCGCGTCCACGACAGATCCATGCGCGCGGACCTGCACCTGGCACTCGATGGGCCCGGCCGGAACCTGACCGGAGGTCCACACCACCAGCTCTCCCCCGAAGTCCCAAATCTCAAGGTCCTCAACGGTTCCCACGCGAACGGTGGAGGTCTCGGCGTCGATCGAGGTGACGTAGCGGGGACGCCCGTCCGCTGCAGGACCGACCAGCCCGAGCCCCTTGCGCTGACCGATGGTGAACTCGTGCACTCCGGCATGAGTGGCCAGCACACTCCCGTCGGCGTCCACCACATTTCCGCGCCGCACGCCGATGCGTGCACCGAGGAACGCCTGGGTGTCTCCGGACGGGATGAAGCAGATGTCGTGGCTGTCAGGCTTATTCGCCACGAGCAGGCCGCGCTGCTCGGCCTCGGCCCGGATATCGGGCTTGGAACTGTCGCCGACCGGGAACAGGGCACGGCTCAGCTGCTGCGGCGTCAGCACCCCGAGCACATAGGACTGGTCCTTGTCTTCGTCGATCGCACGGCGCAACCTGCCGTCCCGCAGCCGCGCATAGTGTCCGGTGGCGACGGCATCGAACCCCAACGCGATGGCACGATCGGCCAGCGCCGCGAACTTGATCTTCTCGTTGCACTTCACGCAGGGATTGGGGGTGCGCCCCTCGGCGTACGCCTCGACGAAGTCGTCAATAACGTCTTCCTTGAAACGATCAGCGAAATCCCAGACATAGAAAGGGATTCCAAGCATATCGGCAACCCGTCGGGCATCGGCTGCGTCCTCTTTAGAACAGCACCCTCGGGAGCCCGTGCGCAGTGTGCCGGGTGCCGCCGACAGTGCCAGGTGCACACCAACCACATCGTGTCCGGCATCCACCATGCGCGCAGCCGCAACAGAAGAGTCCACTCCCCCACTCATGGCGGCAAGCACTCTCATGACCGGCCCCCTGCGCTGGCGAGGGCGGCAGCCCGCGCACGCGGAACAGCGACCCGCAAGGCCTCGACCGCACGTTCCACATCCGAGGCAACGGAGGTGTGGCCGAATGTGAATCGCAGCGATCCACGCGCGACTTCGGGGTCGATGCCCATTTCGATGAGCACATGCGAGGGGCGCGCAACACCTGCCGTGCACGCCGATCCGGTAGAACACTCGATGCCGTTGGCATCCAACAACATCAGCAGGGAGTCGCCCTCGCATCCGGCAAAGGTGAAATGCGCGTTTCCGGGCAATCTGCCGCTGCCGACCGCACCGTTGAGGACGGACCCCTCGATCCGGGTCAGCACCTGATCGATCAGCTCATCCCGTAGTGCTTTCATGGTGGCTGCACCCTCACACCGTTCCGCGACGGCGTCTACGAGCGCGCTCGACATCGCCACGATGGCCGCGGTGTCGGGGGTTCCCGAGCGGATATCACGTTCATGACCACCGCCGTGTAGCAATGGAACACAAGCGGTTTCACGTCGCAGCAGCAGAGCACCGACACCCATGGGGCCGCCGAACTTGTGCGCGGCCACACTTACCGCCGACAGGCCGCTGGCGGCGAAATCGACATCGAGCTGGCCCACCGCCCCGATGGCATCGCTGTGCATCGGAATATCGAATTCAGCGGCGATAGACGCCAATTCACAGATGGGGTTGATGGTGCCGACCTCGTTGTTGGCCCACATCACCGTGATGAGTGCGACGTCGTCATGGTCGGTGAGAGCCGCGCGCAGTGCCGCGGGAGTGACCGTGCCGGCGCTGTCCACCGGTAGCCACGTCACCTCGGCCCCCTCGTGGTCTGCGAGCCACTGCACCGCATCGAGCACGGCGTGGTGCTCGACGGCGCTGGCGATGACACGCCTCCGTCGCGCATCCGCGTCTCGGCGTGCCCAGTAGATGCCCTTGGTGGCGAGGTTGTCACTCTCGGTGCCACCGGCGGTGAAGATCACCTCCGACGGTCGGGCGCCCAGGGCCGCCGCGATCGACTCCCGAGATTCCTCCACCCGCCGACGCGCATCACGCCCGGATCCGTGCAACGAGGCGGCGTTCCCGGTCCGTGCCATGGTGGCTGCCATCGCCTCGATGGCAGCGGGACGCATCGGGGTGGTGGCGGCGTGATCCAGGTACACCGCGGATGAGCCATCCGGGCGAGCTGGGGTTCGAGCAGCAGACATAACGCATCCAGGATAAGTCCCACCCAGGTGGGCTCGTGCCATCGCGTCAGGCTGCGATCGGCTCCGGGTGCTCCGGGTGGCTGTGGATCTGCGGGGTTAGGTCACCGGCCCGCACGGCGGCCTCACAGCGGTTGGCCAGATCACGGCGGCTCTCACCGGGCAATTGCAGCCCCGCCACCTGGATATGTGCCACGGTCATCCGCGTCGCCGTGATCCGGCGAATGGAGGCCATCAGGGTGTCCTCCCCGACATAGGCCGGAACGGTCGACAGCTCGCCGCCCCGGTGGTGGTACGTCAGCCGCAGCGGCTGTACTGGCCGCTGCGCGTCGATCGCGGCCTGAAACATCGCGGGGCGAAATGACCCGTACGCACGACCGCACCAAGTGGTGCCCTCCGGGAACGCCACCACGGTCTGACCGGCCTGGAGCCGCGCCGCGACGGTGTCCACCACTCGCGGCAGGGTGCGCAGGTTTCCCCGCTCGATCGGGATGACCCGCATCATCCGGGCGATGACGCCCAGACCGGGCCAATCGATCAGGTCTGCTCGAGCGACGAACGACCCCGGGAGCACCGCGCCGATGGCGAAGACATCGACCCAGGACACATGACCCGCCACCACGAGCGAACCCCGGATATCGCGGATCGGACCGCCTGAGACGGAGATGCGAACGCCGAGGCAACGCAGCATCAACCGGCAGTAGCCGCGCTGCCAGCGCACGCGTCCGGGAATCGGTATCCCCAGCAGCGGCGCAAGGGCCAACAGGGTGATCGCCATCGCGATCCGTGTCGTGGTCCGCAGGGTTCGGGTCAGCGGTCCCGGCTCGTCGATGTGGGTGGCCCGCATGCAGCTGTCGTCACAGGTTGCCTTCGGCAGCCAGGCGTGAGCGAATTCGGGTGCCATCGCTACTCCTGGCCGGCCGCCGCCGCGCCGATTTCCGACGCCGCCCCGACCGACCTCAGCCGTTTGAGGTAACGCACATCGGCTTCGTCCTTGTTGAGGAGTGCCATGAAGTCGGCCACGCCGAAGTCGGGATCATGTGCTGGTTCGCCGAGAACCTTCGCGCCCAGCCGCAGATATCCGCGCATCAGTGCGGGAACCGCCACCTTGGCGGGCGGAGCGATGTCATCGAGCCCCATCCCGTCGACAACGACCGGGTTGTAGGGGCGCACCGTGTACTCCGGCGCCGCCGCATGGCGCTTCATGACGAAGTCGCGCACGGCGCGCACCTGGCTGCCGGGTGCCTGTTCGGGGTTGTCCTGCATGGGAACCGATACGCATCCGGTGACGTAGGTGTAGTCGCAGCGGTCCAGGTAGGCCAGAATTCCCGCCCACATCAGCAGCACTACCGCGCCATTGCGGTGATCACCGCGCACCACCGCGCGACCCATCTCGACAAGCTGTGGACGCAGCGAGTCGAGTCCACTGATGTCGAATTCCGTTGCGCTGTAAAGCCCTCCAGCGGCGATGGCACCGGGCGGGGGCAGCATCCGGTAGCAGCCCACCACATCACCCGAGGTGTCCTCGCGTACCAGCAGGTGATCGCAGTGCTCATCGAAGCGGTCGGCGTCACGTCCCTCGAACGCGGCCGGGGTGCTCGCGAGCTGGAATCCCGGCTCGCTGCTGAACACGTCGTATCGAAGCCGTTGCACGGCATCGATATCGGCGGGATCGTTCGACAGCAACAGGGTGTACCGAGGACCCAGTGGAGCTTCCCCGGCCTCCCCCGCTACGTCTGAGATGGATTGATCTGCGGCGATGAGAACTGAAGCTGTACTCATGACTGCGAGATTCGCGGAGTTATGCGGCGGAACGGCATCGGAAGCGTGTCGTGTCCATGCACGATCCGTTAATTGCGGCGTTCAGTACGCCAAATGCGTGCTTGCGTCCGTGAATCCCTCAGGCAAACGCGGAGCTAACGGACGCTACGCGGGCACTCGCGCATCGGCGCGCAACCGAAGTTCCTCCTCCTCGACCAGCACCAACATCGGCTCGCCGGGTTTACACATCATGGTCACCACGAAGCGCAGCGCCGCGTCCGCACGGTTGTTGGCGTCCGAGTAGTGGATGACATCACCGCCGGGTTCCCAGAACGCTTCACCGGCCTTGACCACCCGCGGTGCTTGGCCTTCGAGTTCGAAGAGCATCTCTCCCTCGACCACATATCCGAACGCCGGACCGCCCGGATGACGATGCGGTGGCGTACCGGGACTGCCGGCCGGCCACTCGATCTCCACCGTCATCACGTGGGCGTCCGACGGGATCACCGGTGGCGTCACGGTCTGCAGCACCGTGAGGGCACTCATCAGATCGTCGTTCGCCATCATCGGCGGGCCATCCAGTCGGCGAATCGCGTCTCGGTCAGCACGCCGTCATCACCGGTGACCAGACTGAAGTCGTCCACGGGAGTCCCGAAGTAGGTGGCGGCAGAGTCGACCACCACCGGCTTGTCATCACCGCGCGCGTCAAGCACCGCTTGCGCCATTTCGGCGAACGAAAACTTCTCTGGCCCACCGATGTTGATGATGCCGTTGCGAGGCTCGGCCTCCGCGGCGTGAGCCACCTGTGCGGACACATCGTCGACGGCGATCAGCTGAATTCTCGCATCGGGCACGCGAACCTCATCTCCCACAACGAGCGTGTCGGTGATGGCCTCGGCGAATTCCTGGAATTGGGTGGCTCGCACGATCGTGTAGGGCAATCCGGATTCGGCAATGATGTTCTCCTGCGCCGCTTTCGCCCTCATGTATCCGCTGTCCGGCAGACCATCCGCGCCAACGATGGAGAGCGCGACATAGTGACCGACGCCAGTCTGGTTCGCCGCATCAACAAGATTGCGCGCCGAGGCGGTGAAGAAATCCATCACCGGCCCGTCCTCGAACGACGGAGAATTGACAACGTCGATAACCACATTCGATCCGGTGAGCGCGTTCACCAACCCCTCGCCGGTCAACACATTCGCACCAGAGGACAACGACGCCGCGACCACGTCATGGCCGTCTGCGGTGAGCAAAGAAACCACCCGGGATCCGATTTGGCCGGTGGCACCAACAACTGTGATTTTCATTGTGCGATTACCTTTCTCGTCTCCCCTGCAACGTTCGCAGCTCGGCGCGGGATTCGAACCCTGGAAAGTACGTAGTCGTCGAGGTGAATCGGCAGCTCGGTAAACTTCCACCCTATTCATCGAATTCGGCGGAGCACTTGGTCAACAGTTACCCGGGATCGCGTTTGCGTGGTCGAGCGCCCGAGTGCGCGTCACTCGGGCGGCTGATCGCGGCCGCACGGTCGGGCCCCAGTCAGGTACTCGTCCTACGAGGTGAAGCCGGAATAGGCAAGACCGCGCTCCTCGAGCACGCAATCGAAGAAGCGCAAGGATTTCGCGTGGTGCGCACCGCAGGCGTGGAATCTGAGATGGAACTCGCATTCGCCGGTTTACAACATTTCTGTGGGCCGCTGTCCAACCACCTCGAGGCGCTGCCCACTCCCCAACGCGAGGCACTCGACATCGCCTTCGGGATAAGCAGCGGACCAGCGCCTGACCGCTTCCTGATCGGGCTTGCCGTGTTGAGTCTGCTGGCCGCGGCAGCCGAACATCAGCCCGTGCTGTGTGTGGTCGATGACGCCCAGTGGCTCGACCGAGTCTCGTTACAGACACTGGCCTTCGCCACCCGGCGATTGGCGAGCGAACCGGTCGCCGCGCTCTTCGGGGTTCGCGGTGGTTCCGACGACGAGCTCACCGGACTGCCCGAGCTCACGGTGGGTGGCCTGCGGGCGGCCGACGCCGCCGCGCTGCTGGACTCCGCGATTCCCGGGCTCCTCGACGATCGGGTTCGCGACCGCATTGTGGCCGAGACACACGGCAATCCGCTGGCCCTGTTGGAACTCCCGCGGGATCTGACCACCGAGGAACTCGCGGGTGGATTCGGGTGGCCCGACGGCGGTCGCCTGGCCGGACATATCGAGCAAGCGTTCCTGCGGCGGGTGCGGCAGCTGCCCGCCGAGACGCAAACGTTGCTCCTCACCGCGGCGACCGATCCGCTGGGTGATGCGGCGTTACTGGCGCGTGCGTCCGAACGACTCGGAATCTCGATGGATGCGCTCGCACCCGCCGAGGGCGCCGATCTGATCGAGTTGGGCACCCGGGTCCGCTTCCGCCATCCATTGGTGCGATCCGCCGTCTACAGAAGCGCAGAGCCGTTGGAACGCAGAAGAATTCATGGCGCTCTGGCGGAGGCCACAGATCCGGTAACCGATCCGGATCGCCGAGCGTGGCACCGTGCACACGCTGCGGCGGGCACCGATCAGGCGACCGCCACCGAACTCGAGCAGTCTGCCGACCGTGCCCAGGCCAGAGGCGGCATCCTGGCGGCCGCCGCCTTTTTGCAACGGGCCACCGAGCTCACCTCGGATCCGGCACTCCGCGGGTTACGGGCGCTGGCCGCGGCCCAGTCAAAACACGATGCGGCGGCCTACGATGCCGCCCGCGAACTGCTCGCCATCGCAGACATGGCTCCGCTGGATCCGCTGGCGCGGGCCCGAGTGGCCCGGCTGCGCGCGAAGATCGCCTTCGCGGAAAGCCGGGTGAGCACGGATGCCTCCACCACGGTGTCCAATGCCGCGATCGGCCTGCTGGAGGCCGCCAAGGACTTGGAGAACCTGGACGACGACCTGGCCCGGGAGACCTACCTCGACGCGGTGGGGGCGGCCATGTACGGCGGCCGGCTCTGTCCGCGCGGTGGCGCGGTCGAGGTGGCCGAACCCGCGCGACTGGCGCCGGCCGGGTCGCAGCCGCCACGGCCGACAGATCTTCTGCTCGATGGCCTGGCGATGCGGATCACCCATGGGGCCGCGGCAAGCGCCCAGACGCTGCGGGACGCCCTCGATCTGATCCGCCGTGAGGCCGACCGTCCGGGCAACACCAGTTGGATGTGGCAAGCGTTTCCCATTGCCCTCGAATCGGCCACACACGAGGTGTGGGACGACCAGATGTGGCATCACCTCGCAACCCGCGCGGTACAAATCGCCCGTGATATCGGTGCGCTGTCGGTTCTCCCGGCGGCACTGATCTACCGCGCCGGGGTACATGTGCATGCCGGCGAGCTTGATGCGGCGGCAGAGCTTGTGCAGGAGGCCGACGCCATCTCCGAGGCGACAGGCCACGCACCGATCAGATATCACTCGTTGATCTTGGCGGCCTGGCGCGGTACCGAGCCTGAGGCGATCCCACTGATCGATGCCGCCATGCGCGACGGCGCGGCCAGGGGCGAGGGCCGGCTGCTCGGCGCGATGGGTTACGCAGCCGGCGTGCTCAACAACGGCCTCGGCCGTTACGAGCTCGCGTTTCACGCGGCGCGAAGGGCTTGCGAGCACGAGGATCTCGGGTTGTACAGCTGGTGTCTTATCGAACTGATCGAGGCGGCCGTCCGCTGCGGCGAGCATGACACCGCCACGAAGGCGCTCGACCAACTCGAAGAGCGGGCGCTGGCCGGCGACAGCGATTGGGCCGTTGGCATGGTGGCACGCTCCCGCGCACTGCTCGCCGTCGACGTAGAGGCGGAGACCTGCTACCGCGAAGCGATCGAACGGCTATCCAGCACAAGGATTTCCGTCCATCTGGCCCGGGCACACCTCATCTACGGAGAGTGGTTACGTCGCTGCCATCGACGCGCCGACGCCCGCCGAGCGCTCACGGTGGCATACGAAAGTTTCGCCGGTATGGGCGCCGAGGCTTTCGCCGGGAGGGCGCAGCGCGAGCTTCTCGCGACAGGCGCGAAAGTGCGGAAACGTTCCGCCGGTTCATCCGCCGGCGCCGCCCAAACACTGACGGCCCAAGAGGCGCAGATCGCCCGGATGGCCGGTCAGGGTCTGACCAATCAGGAGATCGCCGCCCAGCTGTTCATCAGCTCGCACACCGTGGAATGGCATCTGCGCAAGGTCTTCGCCAAGCGCGGCATCACTTCACGCAGGCAGCTGCGCAACGGAGTCTAAGCCGGAACTCGCGACCGCAATTCGTTCGCGATCTTCTGCAGGGTGTCCTCGGTCTCGGGCGGGCCGGTGAGCATGGCCACTGCCAGGTTGTCTCGGGATCCGCCGGGAACCGATGCGAAGGCACATGTCATCGCGATGCGGACCACACGCATTCCGTTTCCGAGGGTGCCGGTCATCCGCGCGTATGACGTGACGTCGTCGATCGGCTTCCAGGATTGCGCGTCGACCGGCAGTTTCGCGCGCACCTTGTCCTGCGTGGATTGCCCGCACCCGTCTGCACACCGATTCGACCCGATCCAGCCGGCCGCTCCGCCCTTGTTGGCCTCGTCCATACACGTGATGCGCTTATCCAGCGGTTTGTTCTCGGTGTGCATGCACCCCCACCCCGCGGGCAGGTTGAAATTGAACGGCACGTAGGTGGGCATCGAGATGGGCTGGAGCTTTTCGCCCGGCCCATACGTCGCGCCGCCGAGCGACCCGTGTGACCCGTTCGGAGCGGGGATCGCTCCCGGGGTCGAGCCGGGCGGCGCCGACGTTCGACTCTGCGTCACCGGGGATTCCCCCGGCGCCATGATCGCCATGCCCGCAATGCTGCGTTGGGAGCCAACGGTCACGACGGCGGCCACCAGCCCCACCACGAGGATGCCCAGAAACGCCGAAAGGACTATCCAGGGCGCTCGACGCGGTGGTCGAGGCTCCGGATAGTCCAGTGGCGTACCTTCAGCCGCCCCCTGAGGTTGGATGTCGCCGGCAGGGCGGCTCCAGGGCTCCATGGGGTTGTTTTAGCCCTTGCGGGCCTTCACGGCCTCGGTGAGCTGCGGTGCGACGTTGAACAGGTCGCCCACCACACCGAAGTCGGCGATCTCGAAGATCGGGGCTTCCTCGTCCTTGTTGACCGCGACGATGGTCTTCGAGGTCTGCATCCCGGCGCGGTGCTGGATGGCACCCGAGATGCCCAGCGCGACGTACAGCTGCGGCGACACGGTCTTACCGGTCTGGCCCACCTGGAACTGGCCCGGGTAGTAGCCGGAGTCGACTGCGGCACGCGAGGCACCGACGGCAGCACCCAGCGAATCGGCAAGCGCCTCGACCACGCTGAACTTCTCGGCACTACCGACACCACGACCGCCGGAAACGACGATATTGGCCTCGGTGAGCTCCGGACGATCTCCGCCGACCACGGGCTGGCGCGAGGTGACCTTGGTGGCGTTCTCGGCGGGCGCGGGCACCTCGACGGTGACCTGCTCACCCGCACCGGCGGCCGGTGCGGCCTCGACGGCACCCGGACGCACGGTGATGACCGGGGCGTCGCCGTTGGCCTGGGCCTCGACGGAGAATGCGCCACCGAAGATCGAGTGCAGGGCCTTGCCACCCTCACGCACCTCGATGACATCGGTCAGCAGGCCCGAGCCCAGGCGTGCGGCCAGGCGTCCGGCCACTTCCTTGCCCTCGGTGGTTGCGGCGATCAGGATGCCGGCGGGGCTGGCGGTCTCGGCCAGGCTGGCCAGCAGGTCGACCTTGGGCGTTACCAGGTAGTTGTCGACGACGTCGGACTCGGCGACGTAGATCTTGGCGGCGCCGGCCTCCTTGAGACCGTCGATCAGCGGCGCGGCGGTGCCGGCCGGACCGGCCACGACGGCCGAGGGCTCACCCAGGACGCGGGCGGCGGTGATGAGCTCGGCGCTCACCTTCTTCAGCGCACCCTCTGAATGCTCAACGAGCACAAGTACTTCAGCCATAACTTTGCTTTCTCGTTTCTGTATTTAGGGGGTCTTAGATGATCTTCTGGGCAACCAGGAACTCGGCGACCTTGGTGCCGCCTTCGCCCTCGTCGGCGATCTTCTCGCCCGCGGTCTTGGCGGCCTTGGGGGTCGAGGACAGCACGGTCGTACCGGCGTTCGCGACACCCACCTCGTCAGCCTCAACCCCGATTTCAGCGAGGGTCAGCACGGCGACTTCCTTCTTCTTGGCGGCCATGATGCCCTTGAAGGAGGGGAAGCGCGGCTCGTTGATCTTCTCGGTGACGCTGACGATGGCCGGCAGCGTGGCTTCGACCTCGAAGACACCCTCATCGGTCTCGCGCTCACCCTTGACGACGCCGCCCTCGACGGTCAGCTTGCGCAGGTGCGTCAGCTGCGGAAGACCCAGGTACTCGGCGATGATCGCGGGGATGGCTCCCGAACGGCCGTCGGTGGCCTCGTTACCGGCGATGACCAGCTCGACACCCTCGACCTGACCCAGCGCGCGGGCCAGGGCCCAGCCGGTCTGGATGGCATCGGAGCCGTGCAGGCTCGGGTCAAGCAGGTGAACTGCCTTGTCGGCACCCATGGACAGAGCCTTACGGATGGCCTCGGCGGCCTTTTCCGGACCTGCCGAGACGACGGTCACGACCGAGTCGCCACCCTCGCGCTCCTTGATGAGCAGTGCTTCCTCGACGGCACGCTCGTTGATCTCGTCGAGTACCGCGTCGGCGGCTTCCCGGTCGAGCGTGAAGTCACCGTCGGTGAGCTTGCGCTCTGACCAGGTGTCTGGGACCTGCTTGATCAGGACCGCGATGTTCGTCATAAGTCTCCGATCGTCCTTCCTCTTCGCTGTCTGCTAGCTATCTGCGTGGTAGTTCCATGCGCACCCGTATTACGCCGGTCGCACTGTCACTTTTCGTGACTAATCCGGCGAATTAAGTTACTCACGGGTAATATACGGAGTTCGCCCGTACACCATAGCCGGTTCACCCCTGGTTTCCGGCCTGTGATCTGGGCCACCAGTATTAAGACACGGCGTTCACCCGATAGCCTGCCAAACGATGAACTCGCACCTGACCGACCCGCACCCGGCTGACCCTCTTCGCGCAAGCGGCCCATCAGCCGATGACCCGGACGCCCTGGCGCTGACCGGGGAGCGGACCGTGCCCGGGATCGCCGAGGAGAACTACTGGTTCCGCCGCCACGAAGTGGTGTACGAGCGGCTCAGCAGCCTCTGTGCCGGCCGCAGGGTATTGGAGGCAGGCAGCGGTGAGGGCTATGGCGCCAACATGCTGGCCGGCGTGGCCGAGCACGTCATCGGGTTGGACTATGACGAGTCCGCGATCGCGCATGTGAAGGCCCGTTATCCCCGCGTGGACATGCGCGCCGGAAACCTGGCAGACCTGCCGCTCGCCGGCGCAGCGGTGGATGTGGTGGTCAACTTCCAGGTCATCGAGCACTTGTGGGACCAGGGGCAGTTCATCCGTGAGTGCGCGCGTGTGCTCAGCCCAGGCGGCTCGCTGCTGATCAGCACCCCGAATCGCATCACCTTCTCCCCCGGGCGCGATACCCCGCTGAATCCGTTCCACACCCGCGAGCTGAACGCCGCCGAGCTCACCGAACTCCTTGTGGAGAATGGTTTTTCGGTGCAGTCGATGAACGGTGTATTTCACGGGCCGCGACTTCGCGAGCTCGACGCCAAGTACGGCGGTTCGATCATCGACGCACAGATCGAGCGCGCGGTCGCCGGTGCGCCGTGGCCGCGGGATCTGCTCGCGGACATCACCGGTTTGACCACCGAGGATTTCGAGATCATCGACGCGGGGGAACGCGACATCGACCAGAGCCTGGATCTGGTGTCCATTGCGACGATTCCCGGTGATAGCCGGTGATCGAGTGACGGAGAAGGTTCCTGGGCTATTCACGCTGGTGCTGCACACGCACCTGCCGTGGCTTGCCAACCACGGGCGCTGGCCAGTCGGCGAGGAATGGCTGTACCAGTCCTGGTCGGCCTCGTACCTCCCGTTGTTCAAAGCGCTCCGGACGCTGGCGGATGAGGGCCGGGAAAACCTGATCACCCTCGGCATCACCCCGGTGGTGGCCGCACAGCTGGATGATCCGCACTGCCTCACCGGGCTGCACAGCTGGCTGGCCAACTGGCAGCTGCGCGCCTTCGAGGCCGCCACCATCACCAGTACCGACGCCGAGCCCGGTACTGCCTCGAGCCCGGAGATGCTGCGGGCCTTTGGAGTTCGCGAATACCGCAGCGCCACAAACGCTCTCGACGAGTTTGACCTGTACTGGCGTCACGGCGGCAGCGGGCCGCTGCGTGGCCTCATCGATGCGAAAGCCATTGAACTGCTGGGCGGTCCCCTCGCCCATCCATTCCAGCCGCTACTACACCCCCGGCTGCGCGAGTTCGCCCTGCGTGAGGGGTTGGCCGATGCCGCCCAGCGTTTCGGACACGCACCCACCGGCATCTGGGCGCCCGAATGTGCCTACGCCCCTGGCATGGAGGAGGGCTACGCCGCCGCCGGGGTCAACCACTTCATGGTGGACGGCCCATCCCTGCAAGGAGACACCTCACTGGGCCGCCCCGTGGGCGACTCCGATGTGGTGGCGTTCGGCCGCGATCTGACGGTCAGTTACCGCGTGTGGTCACCCAAGTCCGGATATCCCGGCCATGCCGCCTACCGCGACTTCCACACCTATGACCACGACACGGGTCTCAAGCCCGCCCGGGTCACCGGGCGCAATGTGGCTCCGGAAGCCAAGGCGCCGTACGACCCCGAGCGTGCCGACGCCGCGATCGACGTCCACGTCCGCGATTTCGTGGATACCGTGCGCCAGCGCCTCATCGCCGAGTCCGACCGGATCGGGCGGCCCGCGCATGTCATCGCCGCCTTCGACACCGAGCTGTTCGGCCATTGGTGGTACGAGGGGCCGATGTGGCTCGAACGTGTGCTGCGCGCCCTGCCCGAGGCCGGTATCCACGTGGGCACCCTGGAGCAGGCGCGTGAACAGGGATACGTGGGTAAGCCCTTCGACTTACCTGCCAGCTCATGGGGTTCTGGCAAGGACTGGCACGTGTGGAACGGCGAGAAGGTGGCCGATCTCGTGCAGCTGAACAACGAGGTGGTCGATACCGCTCTCACCGCGGTGGACAAGGCCCTGAGTGAACAACCCGCGCCGCATACCCGAAATCGGGTGGCCGATCAGATCCTGCGCGAGGCACTGCTGACGGTGTCGAGCGACTGGCCATTCATGGTCAGTAAGGATTCGGCCGCCGACTATGCGCGTTACCGCGCGCATCTGCACGCACACGCAACCCGTGAGATTGCCGACGCACTGGCAGGCGGCCGGCACGATGCGGCAATCCGGTTGGCGGACGGTTGGAACCGCGCGGACGGGCTGTTCGGCGCGCTTGATGCTCGGAGGCTCCCGCGATGAACACGATCTTCGCCCGAGAGGCTCATCAATGAGAATCCTCATGGTCTCGTGGGAGTACCCACCCGTAGTCATCGGCGGGCTGGGCCGGCATGTGCATCACCTGTCGACCGAGCTGGCCGCGGCCGGGCACGACGTGGTGGTGCTCACCCGGCGCCCGTCGGGCACAGACCCGGCGAGCCATCCGACATCCGATGAGATTTCCGAAGGTGTGCGGGTGGTCGCCGCTGCCGAGGATCCACACGATTTCGACTTCGGCACCGACATGATGGCCTGGACGCTGGCCATGGGACATGCGATGGTCCGTGCCGGACTTGCCCTGGGCCTCAAGGGGTCCGGCGATTGGCGCCCCGACGTGGTCCATGCGCACGACTGGCTGGTGGCCCACCCGGCGATCACCCTGGCCGAACACTTCGACGTGCCGCTGGTGTCGACGCTGCACGCCACCGAGGCGGGTCGGCACGGCGGCTGGGTATCGGGACGCATCAGCCGTCAGGTGCATTCGGTGGAATGGTGGCTGGCCCGCGAATCGGACTCGCTGATTACGTGCTCGGCCTCGATGCTCGACGAAGTAACCGAGCTGTTCGGGCCGGAACTGCCGCAGGTTCACGTCATCCGCAACGGAATCGATGTCACCCGTTGGGTATTCGCTCCCCGACTGCCCGCCGACGGGTCCGCGCCGGTGCTGCTTTTCGTCGGACGACTCGAGTACGAGAAGGGCATCCACGACGCCATCGCGGCGCTGCCCAAGATTCGCCGTTCGCATCCGGGAACGGTATTGGCGGTCGCCGGTGATGGGACGCAACAGGATTGGCTGCTAGAACAGGCGCGCAAGCACAAGGTCGTCAAGTCCGTTCAGTTCCTGGGCAACCTGGATCACGAGGAGTTGCTGCGCTGGTTACATCATGCCGATGCCATCTTGTTGCCCAGCCATTACGAGCCGTTCGGCATCGTGGCGCTGGAGGCCGCGGCCGCGGGTACACCCCTGGTGACCTCATCTGTCGGCGGACTCGGTGAAGCCGTCATTGACGGCGAGACCGGATTGTCCTTCACCCCACGCGATGTGGCAGGAATCGCAGATGCGGTCAAACGCACCCTCGACGACCCGGCCGCTGCCGCCGAACGGGCCGTGGCGGCGCGAGCTCGACTCACCTCGGATTTCGACTGGGCGACCGTCGCCGACGAAACAGCTCAGGTGTACTTGGCCGCCAAACGCCGCGAACGGGAACCTCTGGGCCGCAGCGTTATCGTCGAGCGTCCGCTGCCGGACCGCTAACCTCGATTCCGCGAGCAGCGAACTATTGCACGCAAAATCCTGAGATATCTGTGCAATACCTGTCTGTTCGGCGCGAGAAGGGACTCACACCATGACCGATGCGGCGGCCCTGGCGGCAAAGCTGGTCGAGTCCGACCCACAGTTCCAGGCGGCCATTCCCGACCATGAGGTGATGGATTCCCTGCTGGTGCCCGGATTGCGGTTGTCGCAGGTGCTACACGCTCTGCTGACCGGTTACGCCGACCGGCCGGTCATGGGTTTCCGGTCCCGCGAGTCGGTTGTCGACCCCGTCACGGGCCGCACGGTCGATCAGCTGCTCCCCGTCTTCGAGACCATCACCTATGGAGAACTCCGCGAGAACATCTCGGCCATTCTCGCCGAGTGGCAGTACGGCCCCAACGCCATCGGCGCCGACGACTTCGTTGCGACCATCGGCTTCTCCAGCCCCGACTACGTCACCCTCGACCTTGCCACGCTCATGAACGGGTCGGTGTCGATTCCACTGCAACACAACGCATCAGCGGCCCAGCTGCGCATGATGCTAGAAGAGACCAATCCGCGGCTGGTGGCGGCGAGTGCGGACAGTCTCGATCTCGCGGTGGAGGCTGCACTGGGGCTTACGGAGCTGCGGCGGGTGGTGGTGTTCGACTATCGGCCCGACACCGATGATCATCGCGAAAAGCTTTCTGCAGCAAGGGATCGCCTGCGGGAAGCCGGCATGGAGGTCGTCGTCGAGTCACTCGCGGAAGTCATCGCGAACGGACGGCGACTGCCCGAGCCCGTGCTGTACACAGCCGGCGATGATCAGCGTACGGCGCTGATCATGTACACCTCTGGCAGTACCGGCGCACCGAAAGGCGCCACGTTCACCGAGTGGACGGTGACCCGTTTCTGGTCCTCGGGTGCGGCGCCCAACCGGGACACCCCGATCATCAACGTCAACTTCCTGCCGCTCAACCACCTCGCCGGTCGAGTGGGGCTGCTCACGGCCTTCATTCCCGGCGGCACGTGCTATTTCGTTCCGGAGAGCGATTTATCCACACTGTTCGAGGACTGGCAGCTGGCACGCCCTACCCATATGGGCGTGGTGCCGCGAGTGGTCGACATGCTCTTCCAGCATTACCAAACCCGTGTCGACGCACTCATGGCCGAGGGAGCCGACGCCGCGTCCGCCGACCGCACGGCCAAAACCGAACTGCGCGAGGACGTTCTCGGTGGGCGGGTGATCGCGGGCATGCTCGCCACGGCGCCGTTATCCCCCGAAATGAAGACCTTCCTGGAATCCTCCCTCAACTTCCACCTTCTGGATCTATATGGCTTGACCGAGGTGGGCGGCGTGTTCCGGGATGGCAAGATCTCCCGACCGCCGGTACTCGACTACAAACTCGTCGACGTGCCCGAGCTGGGGTATTACACCACCGATAAGCCCCATCCGCGTGGCGAATTGCTGGTCAAGAGTGCCACCGCGACACCCGGGTACTACAAGCGCCCCGAGGTCACCGCCGAGGTGTTCGACGCCGACGGCTACTACCGGACCGGCGATGTCATGGCCGAGATCGGGCCCGACGAGCTGGTGTACGTGGACAGGCGCAACAACGTCATCAAGCTCGCGCAGGGCGAGTTCGTCGCGGTGGCGAACCTGGAGACGGTGTATGTCGGTGCACCACTGGTTCGCCAGATCTTCATCTACGGCAACAGTGAACGCGCGTACCTGTTGGCAGTCATCGTGCCCACCGAAGAGACACTACAGCGTTACACCAATTCGCCCATCGACATGAAGAACTCGATCCGGGAGTCGCTACAGCGGACCGCCCGCGCCAACCATCTGCACTCGTACGAACTTCCGGCCGACTTCATCATCGAAACCACCCCGTTCACGATCGAGAGCGGCATGCTCGCGGCGGTGGGTAAGCCGATACGCCCCAAGATGATCGAGCACTACGGCGGTCGACTTGAACAGCTATATGCCGACCTCGCCGAGGCCCGCGTCCAAGAGCTACGCCTGCTACGCGATACCGCACAGCAGCGACCGATCATCGAGACCGTCACCGAGGCCGCCCAGGCACTGCTCGGCATGTCCTCGGACGCGGTGCGTCCCGACCACCATTTCATCGATCTCGGCGGAGACTCGCTGTCGGCGTTGACCTTTTCCAACCTGCTGCGCGATTTGTTCGACGTCGACGTGCCGGTCGGTGTGATCACCGGTCCCGCGGCCGATCTGCGTAAGCTCGCCGCCTATATCGAGACCGCCCGCGAGAGCAACGTGGCCACCGCGACCAGTGTGCACGGACCGGACGCGGCCGTCATCAACGCCGATGAACTCACTCTCGACAAATTCATCGACGCCGAGACGCTCGGCAATGCCTCCACACTTCCCGCCCCCTCCAGCGCCGTGCACACGGTTCTCCTCACTGGGGCCAACGGGTATCTCGGCAGATTCCTGTGCCTGGAGTGGCTGCAGCGGTTGGCACAGTCCGATGGACAACTGGTCTGTCTGGTTCGCGGCGATGACAACGACGACGCCCTCGCCCGTCTTGAGGCTGCATACGGCGACACCGATCAGACACTGCTCGACGAATTCCGTGCGCTGGCTCGGCGACATCTGCGGGTAGTCGCCGCCGATATCGCCCAGCCCCGCCTCGGGTTAGATAACGCGACCTGGGAGCGATTGGCCCGCGAGGTCGACAAGATCGTCCATCCGGCCGCACTCGTGAACCACGTGCTCCCCTACAACCAGCTGTTCGGTCCCAATGTCTTTGGCACGGCAGAAGTTATCCGCTTGGCATTGACGACGCGAATGAAGCCGGTGACCTACCTGTCAACGATGGCAGTCGCCATGGCGGTGCCCAATTTCGACGAGGACGGCGATATCCGCACGGTGAGCCCGACTCGCCATATCGGCGCGGGTTACGCCAACGGTTATGCCAATAGCAAGTGGGCCGGCGAGGTGCTACTGCGGGAGGCGCACGATCTATGCGGCCTGCCGGCCAGCGTCTTCCGCTCCGACATGATCCTCACCCACCGTCTGTACAGCGGTCAGCTCAACGTCACCGATGCCTTTACCCGCATGCTGCTGAGCCTCGTCCTCACCGGAATCGCACCGCGCAGCTTCTACCAAGGCGGCTCCGACGGAGACCGTCCGCGAGCGCATTACGAAGGGCTGCCGGTGGATTTCGTCACCGAGGCGATCACCACCCTGGGGCTGTCCAACTCCGAGGGATTCCGCTCGTACGATGTCATGAACCCGCACGACGACGGCATATCCGTAGACACCTTCGTTGACTGGCTTATCGAAGACGGTCACACCATCGACATCATCGACGACTATGACGAATGGCTGTCCCGCTTCGAGACGGCGCTACGGGGCCTGCCAGACGAACTGCGGCGCAGCTCGGTGCTTCCCCTCCTGGACGCCTATCGCGCGCCGGGCCACCCGCGGCGTGGTGCCGATACCCCTACCGACATGTTCCGGAAGGCAGTGCAGGACTACAAGATCGGGAGCGACGGGGACAGCGCCGACATTCCACATATCGACCGCGCGCTCATCTCCAAGTACATATCGGATCTGCGCGCGCACGGGTTGCTGTAAACGCGTCCGCGCGAAGATCAGCTGAACGCCGAGCGCTTCAGATTACGACGATTCCGGTGAAGTTCCCGTCAACCTTGGCCAACGTCCGCTCGCCACTACCGTCGAGGTTGACTGCACGAATCTCGCCTGCCATATCGCTGACGTAGGCGATCCCGGCTTCCTTGTCCACCGCCAGACCGATCGCTTCCCCGAAGCCGGAGGCGAGGACCGTGAAGTCGCCGCCTGACTGTCTCTGGGCGGGGATCTGGGCGCGGTTCAATGTATTTCCCAACGGGGGAGCTCCACGGTCGTTCCAGTAGATCACTCCGCCGTCAAGGTCCAGTTCGATGTCAATCGGCTCGCGCAGCCGCATCGTGATGAAGAGCCACCAACCCCATCAGATATAACAGCTGTTCAAGATCAGAGCGTAGGCCTTGGACCAAGAATCCAGAAGCTGCGCCAGACGAGCCGCCCATTCCGCAGTGGCTGGCTTCGTGAGGTCCTGACTGCGGCGTTCGGTGTACAGCGTGCTCATCGCGATTACCGCGTTTTTGAACACTTCAAACTTGTTCTTCTCGCGAGCATTCTCGAGGTTCACGCTAGCGCTCACCGCCAAGCTGACGATGCTATTGAACAACCGAAGATCGCTGTCGACAACCAATTCCCCCGATTCCTTCGTGGGAAAAGGATCCGAGACGGGAGCGATCCTGATCGCCAATGCGTCGATTCTCCCGGACGCCGATCGAATGATCTGGCAATCCTGCGGCGAAACCGGGTCATCGGGTTGAGTGTCAGCCGGTGCCGGCGACGCACCAGGATCATCAACTGGCGCCGGCGATAGAGGCGCCCGTAGCTGCCCCGGAGCATCTTCAGCGCGTGGCGTTGCCGAACGTCCCGGAAGAGACACTCCGGGACTAGGGTCCGGTAGAGGATCGATCGGCGGATCAGCCAACCGGCCAGACACGTCGCGGAGGGTTGGAGACGACGCTTTGGCCACGTTGCCTCCAGCCCCTGCCTGAACACCGCCTAAGGCAAGACAGGCCACACACACCACCATGCAACGGACGGTGTGGGCCAATATCTGACTCAACCGGCCTCCGTGCCGCATATTAGTTGCCCGGGAGCTTTAACGGCGGTCCCTGAATGTGATTCGCGGGGAAGTCCGGGACAGGAAGACCTGTCATGTATCCGGGAAGAATTGCATTCGTCCCCGGACGATATCCGCTTGACCCCGTGCTGATTTCGCTGGCCAGCGGACCCAAACCACCGGGCACGTACCCCGGCACGATGCCGGGCTGCGGCGAGCTAACGCCTGGAGCCTGTCCCCCCGCATATGGGCTCATCTCGCCATAAATCGCCGCCCCAGGCGCGCTGGAACTGTACGGATTGAGATACGGATTGGGCGCTGGTGCCGGTGCAGGCGCTGGTATTGGGTCCGCGTGAGCGAGCGCCGAACCAACACCTAGTCCAACCAAGCTCACCGACATAACCGCGAACGCCGACCTCACTACTAGCTTGTGCATAGTGCTCCTAATCGCTTTACAGGAATTGAACTTCTGGCGACCAAAGTCTTGCCCACACTAGATCTGAATGGGCTCGCCATAAGTTGCCAACGAGGAGTGCGTGAAATCGGTCGTGATACTCAGCAGCGTGAAAGACCGAACCGTAACCGGGCCTCCGCATGCGTCGATCTTGATATGCATGTTCCGCACCCGCAACCGCGCCTCACTGCCTCTGAGAGCCATGCTGTCCATGGGAATCGCGACAATTCCGCCGGGCCGCAATGTGAACTGCAACCCTCCATTAATGCCTGCACCCGCGCCCACTGCGCCAAAGCCCGCACCAAACGGCCCCGGCCCACCGAAGATCCCGCCAACTCCACCGCCCACGCCAGCACCTACGCTGCCACCCAAAGTGATGCCCTGACTTAGATCGATCTGGCATCCCATCTGGTAGCCGATGGTCAACGATGCTGAGGTCACAGGGTTGCTTCCCTGACCGTTGATCTTTCCAACGCCCGTGAACTGCACGAACGCTTCCCTCGAAAATGCCGTCGCAGCCAGATTCGGAACTGGGTTAACTTCCTCGTCGAGCGTGTCTACTTCAATGCCCCAGCCATCTTCGGTCCGATCAAGCAAATTTGAGTCAGGCAGACCTTGCGCATTCGCAGTCACAGCGCTCGTGGCGAGCATTGCCAATACAGCGAAGAGACCCGAGACCACCCGGATAAGCGCGCGCGCCGACCCCCGTCGCCGAGTTGAAATCTTTAGCGGATTCATCGTCACCTTTCCGAAATTCTCGACTAGAAAAACTCTTCGTATAACCGAATAAATGGCAACTAAAAATGAGAACATGATCGTTGCCCACCTAGCAGCATCTGCAAGATACCTGCGGCGCGCAGTATTACTTCTTGCACCTTGCGGTTCATCTGTAAGGCAATTGGCGAGGACAGTATCTAGCGAATAAAGCAACCGCAAACTAATGGCATGTGACAAGGATCATAGATACTCGATTTGTCATTGAATCGAGATAGTTAACAAGCAGCATTTTTAGAGGTCAATGACGTTTTTGATCGATCACCACGCGGCAACAGACCCAGTAAGATGACTATTGCTTTCTGAGCAATAACTATTGCTCAGCAAACAATACTGATTCTGATTCAGTTCGGAAATGCCAAACAGTGGCTGGATCATGCCCGACGCTCCAATATTGACGCATGTGATCAATCGATCCGTGCTCTCATCGATACTCGCGGACGCGCCCGCAAAATTTGTTCATCCCTTACTTGGATATGATCGGGAACGTGGATGTAAGAGGCCTCGAGATACACGACTTGCGTTGCTTCGTCGCGGTGGCAGCGAGGCTAAACTTCACTCGTGCTGCGGCCGACCTTCATATGTCCGTTCCCCCGCTTAGCCGGCGGATCCGCGCCATGGAAGGGACACTCAAAACAAAGCTATTTATTCGCGATACGCGCCGGGTAGTTCTCACTCCCTCAGGCGTCAACCTACTCCCGCTCGCCGAGAAGATACTCCACCAATTCGATACCTTGCCGGATGCTGTGTCACATGATCTCGCCTCTAGCAGTCAAACAATTAGGTACGGCGTACCGCCCTGGCTCCACCCAGAACTGTCCTCCAGGCTCGAGCGCCTGGAGGAGCTCTACGCCGAGCGCCTGACGCTGATCAAGCGGCGGCGAAGAAGCCAGGAAGCCATCAGTGCGATAGTGCGGAAAGACTTGGTGTTCGGCTTCGCGCGGTCAGCACCAACCAACACCACATTGAGCAGCGTCGTTGTTCGGCAAGAGAGTGTAGGAGCAGTGCTATCGAGAGCTGAGTACGGAGCGCGTAGCTCAATCTCCCTCGAAGAACTCATCAAGCTCGACTACGTCACCGATCGGCGTGACAGCGACACCGAATACCGACGACAGGTCGATGGACTGCTAAGGGCCACTAGCCTTCTCAAGCGATCACGACACAACCCCGCCGATCATTCTTCAGCCGCTGAAGCCATCAGCACCGGCAGAGCATTCGCGATAGCACCTATCTCGGAGGGCGCCAGAGAGACCTCTGACCTCTACCACTCTGCAGAGACGGTGTGCCTGCCTGTAGACGATCTCGACTTCGTCCTGCCAACCTGTCTGGTGTGGAGCACAGAGCTGGCTCAGAACGACAGAAATTCGCGGGACGTGATCGACACGGCTGTAGGTTTGTGTCAGGGGGCGCCCCCCCCCTTTTGATTCGACGTAGCCGGGCTAGCTCGGACCTGACGAACTGAGAATCACTGCACGTGGTCGGCGATCTGCCCCTGCTCACCGAACAACACGGCATTCCACGTCGCGATGAGTTCGGTGTTATCCACCTCATCGGGGTGAAAGTCTTTGCGGCTGTAGGACGCTAGTCGCCGAAACACCTCACGCGAGAAGAAGGGCGAGCGGAACAATCGGGCGGCGCTGCGAAAGAAGATCCTGGGTTTGTAGAAGTCCGGGTCTCGAAGTAACGATATGAGCGACGCACACGCGGCGAGCGTGAAGAACCCACATGTGGTGAACCACATGACAAATACCCGCATGCGGTGGGTACCACCGACGGCCTGGTAGACATCGAAGGCCACCGTGCGATGCTCAGATTCCTCCAGCGCGTGCCACAGCAGCATGGATCGAACCTCGCCCTGTCCCAACATCTGTTGGGCGCGTTCGTCGGTCAGGAGCGTCTCAGCCAGGATCGCGGTGTAATGCTCCAGCGCCGCGGTCATCGCAAGGCAGTACTTCGCCGAGGAGTAGCGCGTGCGCGTTTCCAGTCCCCTGCGAGTCGCTCGATCGATGAAGGCGGTCGGATAACCCATTTCCTGCAGGCGCTCGTTGAGCTCACGATGCTCACGGCTGTGCGTCGCCTCCTGGCCGATGAACCCGGCCACCTGCTTCTTGAGCTCCGGATCGGTGATCTGGTCGGCGACCGCCCGCACCGAGCGGATCATGAACGCCTCACCCTCGGGGAAAGCTCCCGAGAGCACCGAGACCACGTGACTCATCCCCAAGTCGTCCTGCACATAGTGGCGCCGCATGGAACCGGCCGGATAACGGAACTTGATCCGCCTGGTCTTGATTTCCCGTTCCATGATCACCTCACCCCGCCGCCGGTCTCCCCACCAGTATCACCAGCGTACCGACGCGCATGGGGCCGGTCCCTAGTGCAGGTGTCCGGCCAGCTGCCCGTTCTCCCCGAAAAGCTCGGCATGCCATTTCTCGATGAGTTCGGTGTTGTCGGAATCGTTGGGGTGGAATCCCGGACGGTTGTACTCACCGATGCGGCGGCGCACCTCGCGGCTCAGGAACGGCAAGTGCCGCAATGCCGCAATGCTTTTCACCAGCCGGACGGGGTTGTACGCGGCCTTGTCACGCAGCAGCGAGATCACCGTCTCAAAGAATGTGGTGTAGATGAAAGCGATGGTGGTACGCCGCATCACCCAGATACGCAGCCGCTCACTACCGCCGACCGCGCGGTAGACGTCGAATGTGACGCAGCGGTGCTCGGCTTCCTCGAAGGCGTGCCAGAGCAGCATGGAACGCACCTCGCCCTCGCCGAGCATGTCCAGGGCGCGTTGGTCGGTCAGCAGGGTCTCCGCAAGTACCGCGGTGTAATGCTCCAACGCGGCCGTGACGGCCAGCGTGTAGATCGGCGGGTAGTTCCGCGTCTGGAAGTTGAATATCCGGCGGGCCAGCCGCTCCACGAAAGCGGTCGGATATCCCATCTCCTGCAGGCGCTCGTTGAGCTCACGGTGCTCGCGCCCGTGGGTCATCTCCTGGCCGATGAACCCGGACACTTGCTTCTTGAGTTCGGGATCGGTGATCTGGTCCGAGTAGCGCCGAACCGACCGGATGAAGAACTCCTCACCCTCAGGAAACACCGCCGACAGCATCGCCATCATGTGGCTCGACACCAGGTCACCCTGCACAAAATGGCGATCCAGCGAACCCGGCTGGTAGCGAAACTTGATACGGCGGGTCTTGATAGGCCTGTCCATACTCAGCTTCCCACTACCCCGCAATGACTGATTTCGGTCGGCATCGCCAACGGGCTCAGGGTACCGCAGTTCGCTGAGATTCCGATGACCCAGGCCTTGACATATACCTATATCGGTATATGTTTCATTCATGGCGCGCACCCCCACCACCGCTGACGCGTTCAACGCGATCGCCGAGGCGGGCCGCCGTGACCTGCTCAGCGCCATCGGCGCCGGTGAGGTCACCGTGAACGAACTGGTGACGCGGACCCGGATGGGTCAACCGCAGGTGTCCAAGCATCTGGGCGTGCTCCGTGCTGTGGATCTGGTGCGGGTGCGCTCACACGGACGACAACGCTTCTATCGCGTCAACGGTGCGGCCCTGCGGCCCGTCCATGACTGGGTGGGCGCGTTCGAGCGCACCTGGAACCAGCGCCTCGACCGACTCGACGATCTACTCACCGAACTCAAGAAAGAGGAAATGGAATGACCGTTAGCAACCGTTATGGCAGCGCCACCGTCCAACTTCCCTCGGAAACAACAATTCTCATCACCCGATTGTTCGACGCGCCCGCCGCGCTGGTCTTCCGGACACTCACCGAACCCGAGCTGGTCAAGCGCTGGTGGGGATTCGAGACCGCACAATGGCAGGTCTGCGACATCGATCTGCGGGTCGGCGGCACGTGGCGGTACGTGGTCAGTCAACCGTGCGAGTCCGAGCCCGACATGGAGGTCGCCTTCCATGGCGAGTACCGCGAGATCGACGCACCGCACCGACTGGTCAGCACCGAGGTGTTCGAAGGCGTGCCGGAGGGCGAGGCGCTCGTCTCCACCACCCTGGATGAAGCCGAAGGTGTGACAACCATGCGGGTCCTGGTGCAGCACAGCTCCCAGGAACATCGCGATGGGCACATCAACTCCGGTATGGAGGTCGGCATGCAGGTCAGTTACAACCGCATCGAGGACCTGCTGCGCAACCTGGGCTGAAATAGGGCGTCCACCGCGTGTGTTGCAGCCACGGTGAGCAACCACTTCACCTCCGAGTACATCGCCACCAATCCCCAGTGGGTCGATGAGCAGATCGAGATCTACGAATCCAGCGGCGGAGCCGAAGGCACCACGTTCGACGGCATCCCCGTCGTGGTGCTTTACACCATCGGTGCGAAATCGGGACAGATCCGCAAGGCCCCGCTCATGCGCGTCGAGCACGAAGGCGCGTACCTGGCAGTCGGCTCGATCGGCGGTGCGCCGAAGAACCCCGCCTGGGTCGCGAACCTGCGGGCCAATCCGGTGATCGAACTGCGCGACGGCGAAAACGTGCACACGGTGCGCGCCGACGAGATCACAGACGAGGCCGAGCGTGCCGCATGGTGGGAACGTGCCGTGGCGGCCTTCCCTCCCTATGCGGAGTACACGAAGCGCACCACCCGGGTGTTTCCGCTGTTCACCCTCACTCCGGTGAGCTAGCGGCCGCCTTCTTGCGTTCAATATCGGCCAGTGCCTCGGCAAGTTGCGCGCGCTGCGCGGCCGAGGCGTCCCAGGCCACCTTCCGGTTCTTGACGACCCTGGCCGGTGCCCCGACAGCGATCGAGTAGTCCGGGATCACGCCCTTGACCACAGCGTGGGCGCCGAGCACGCAGCCGCGGCCGACGATCGTGTCCCGAAGGACGGTCACCTTGGTGGCGATCCAGGTGTCCGGCCCGATGCGCACCGGGGACTTGGCGATGCCCTGGTCCTTGATCGGGTAGGTGATGTCGTCCATGCGATGGTCGAAATCGCACACGTAGCACCAGTCGGCCATGAGGGCGGAGTCGCCGAACTCGATGTCGATGTACGCGTTGACGACGTTGTCCTTACCAAACACCACCTTGTCGCCCAGACGTAGGGAGCCCTCATGGGCACGCAGCGAGTTTCCGTCGCCGATATGTACCCATCTGCCGATCTCCATCCGGGCCAGCTCGGGTGTGCAGTGGATCTCGACGTTCTTGCCGAGGAACAGCATGCCGCGCGTGACGATGTGCGGGTTGGAGAGCTTGAACTTGAGCAGGCGCCAGTACCGAACCAGGTACCACGGCGTGTAGGCCTTGTTCGCGATCACCCATCGCAATGAGGCCTTGGTCAGGAATTTGGCCTGTGCCGGGTCGCGTAGGCGCTGTCCGCGCCAGCGCTTGTGCAGGGGAGCGCCCCACATCGTCGTCATGGCCGCACAGCCTACGGGACGCGGTAGGACGCGCACGCTACCCTGCGATGGGCCGGACCGCCCCTATGAAAGGAGTGCCACACCGTGCTTTCCCGGGCACGAGTACTCGCGAGCATTGCTTTCGCGACACTCCTCACCGTCACCGGATGTTCCGGCGATGATTCCTGGATCAACATCAAGGCGGCGCCCGGCTGGTCCGCCACCTACGCCGACGCGCACAACAGCAGCTACACGCCCACCGAGGGCGCTCGCGAGCTGACCCTGGAGTGGAGCCGGAACACCAAGGGCCAGATACGCAGTGCCGCGGCCATCGGTATCGACAACTTCATCGCCGTCAGCGCCGACACCCAGTCCGGTTGCACGCTCATGGAGTGGGAGAACGACAAGGCTGCCCGCCAGCGCTGGTGCACCCGGATGGTCACCGGAAGCCCGTGGTCCGGACCGCTCTCCGACGGCTACAACAACATCTACATGGGTCAACCCGGTGCCGTGGTCTCGTTCCCGCCCACCCAGTGGATTCGGTGGCGCAAGCCCGTCATCGGCGCACCGACCACTCCCAAGATCGTCGAGCCCGGACGGCTTCTCGTCGTCACGCACCTCGGTCAGATAGTGATCTTCGACGCCCAGCGCGGCGAGGTCGTGGGTACCCCGATGGATCTGCTCGAGGGGGTCGACCCTGCTGATCCACGACGCGGCCTGGGTGATTGCGAAGCGGCGGGACCCCAATGCCCGGTATCCGCCTCCCCCGCCTACGACCCCGAGACCGGCACGATTGTCACCACGCTGTGGCAGCCGGGCAAACCGGTACCCGTGCTGCTGGGAATCACCTACGACGCCGACGGCAAGATCACCCTGAAACACAAGTGGGCCAACAAGATCATCGATGAGGGCGTAATCGGCTCCCCCGTGATGTCCCAGGATGGCGAAACGGTCTACATCAACGACCGCAAGGGTTCGCTACACGCGATGCATACGTTCGACGGCAGCCAGAAATGGTCGGTGCCCTTGGGATTCAACGCCGCGACACCACCCTCGGTAGCACCGGACGGGACCATCATCGCCGGAACCGGCGACAAGGCCACCCTGGTGGGGATCAAAGACTCCGGTAGCAAGGGCGAAATTGCCTGGCGTCGCGATGATCTCGCTCCGCTCTCGACGTCGAGCCAGGCCGCCGGAAACGTCGGCTATGCCGTCGTCAAGGACGGAGACAAGGGGCTGGCCCTGGTGGTGTTCAACACTCCGGACGGAGCCACCATCAACCACTACCCACTGCCCGATGCCACCGGTTTTCCGGTCGGAATCTCGATCGGGCCGGATCAACGGGTGATCGTCACACTGAGCGAGGGCTTGGTGTATGGGTTCCGCCCGGGGACCTAGCCTCACAAACGAATACTCTTGCCTCACTACCTATCCGGGTGATGACCACCGATAGCGCCACCCCGCCACGCAACTTCAGCCGAGTTCGCAGCACCGCCGGGTCGAGATCGACCCCGCGCACGGTGATTTCCACGGACCCGCAATCGCGCGCGGCAAGAGCCTGACGCAGCCGCTTCTCGCTGTACGCCAGCGCATCGAGCACCCGATAGCCTTGCACACCGGCGGGTACCGAATTCCCCGACACGTAGGCGATGCGGGGATCCAACTGCCACAACCCGTGTCGCGCCGCGTACTGCCGCACCAGACCGGCGCGCACCACCGCGCCGTCGGGGTCGATGATCCACTCCCCCGCCTCGGCGACCGCACAGTCATCCGGATCGACATCGGTCAGCTGGTAGCCGCCACCGGTCGCGGAGAGCACGGTGGCGCGCCTGCGCGCCCGAGCCAGCCCCGCCGACCACAGACATGCCTCGCGGACGCCCCCGTCGAGTGAGACAACCTCGACCTCGCCGGCAAACCCTGTCTGCTCCCGTAAATCGGTGAAATCCAGTCCCGGAGCGCATTTGACGACCAGATCGCGATCTGCGTAGGTCCGCAACACCGCGTCCAGAGGCGGCGAGTAAGCCGACGGATCGAACCGTCGGCGCCCGCCGGCGCGGCGCCCCGGATCGGCAATCACCACCTCGGCCCGGCTGGCCGGTGCCAGCGCATCCGCCCGACAAATCAGAACGCGGTTGCCAATATTGTGGTGAGCCATTGCCGTTCGCACCGGATCGAGATCGCTGCCGATAACCGTCGCGGCGACGCCGTGAAGAGCACCAAGCTCGGTCCCCACTGAACAGGTGACATCGTGAACCACCCTCCCGGCCAGTCGCGCGGCCCGGTGTCGCGCCACCGCGGCGGGCGTCGCCTGCTGTAGCGCGTCATCGGTGAACAGCCAGTCCGGTACGTCGCCCAGTTTGGCCACTGCCTTACGGCGCAGCTGCACCGTCTGCGCCAAGACCGCGGCGCGGTTTCCGAATTCGGTGCGCAGGGCCGCCGTATCGGCCACCAGGGTGGCCGCCGAGAACGTGTACGCGGACGCCCGCGCCAGGTCCGCACTGCCCGCCTCCGACGACAGATATGCGACGTCGGAAAGCTCGAACACCGGCAGGAATTCGAGGGATTACGAAGACTTGAGCCCGGTGATCATCACGTTGTAGTACCAGCCCTTCGGCACCACGTGACGCCACACGTTCTCGTCCACCCAGCTGAGCGCCTTCCAACCGCCGAACGCGAACTTCGCCCAGCCCCAGCCCAGCTTGCCCGGTGGCACCGTCGACTCGAACGTGCGCACCGGCCAGCCCAGCATGGCTGCGGTGAATTCCTCACTGGCCGTCCGCACGGCGACTGCACCGGCGTTGGTGGCCATCTTCTCCAGCTCAGCAGGATCAAAGGTGTGCAGGTCAACGACCCATTCCAGGGCCGCGGCGCGGGAGTTCTCGTCGAGTTCCTCTTGCGGACGGCGCCAGCTTTCCAATCCGGGCAGCTTCATCGCCTGGACCGTGGTCTTCCAGGTCAGATTCGCGAGCGCGCGGGCATAGAGGTTCCCGACCGTGGTGGGCTCGCCGGCGAAAATGAACCGCCCGCCCGGCTTGAGTACCCGCAGCACTTCGCGCAGCGACAGCTCGACGTCGGGGATGTGGTGCAGCACGGCATGGCCCACCACCAAATCGAAGGTGTTGTCGTCGTAAGGAATCCGCTCGGCATCGGCGACTCGGCCGTCAACGTCAAGGCCCAGCTCCTTGCCGGTGCGGGTTGCGACCTTGACCATGCCCGGCGACAGGTCGGTGACCGAGCCGCGGCGCGCGACACCCGACTGCATCAGGTTCAGCAGGAAGAAACCGGTGCCACAACCGAGCTCCAGCGCACGGTCATAGGGCAGCTCACGCTGATCCTCGACGGGCACGATGGCGTCGAACCGGCCGCGCGCGTAGTCGATGCAGCGCTGGTCGTACGAGATGGACCACTTCTCGTCGTAGGTCTCCGCTTCCCAGTCGTGATAGAGGATCTGGGCGAGTTTGTTGTCCTCAAAAGCGGCAGCGACCTGCTCCGCAGTGGCCTTGGTCGTCGGCTCGGAAATCTCCGTCATGGCCGTCAGCCTAACGCCTGGTTAGGCTCCCCTGAACCGGGCCGTCCCCGGGCCGATCTCCAGCTGAGCGGCCACCCCGTCCGCACGATCCTGTGTCGCGAACACCTGGCAAAACAGCTCGCGTTCCCTGTCCAGTCCCCCGGCCAGCGGACTGTCGAAGCCGTGGTCGATTGCCTCCTTGGCAGCGGCGAGCGCCAGAGGCGGACCGTCGACAAAGCGCCGGGCCCAGGCCGCGGCCTCGGTGTAGACATCATCGGGTGCCACCATCTGATCCAGGAGCCCCATCCGCAGGGCCTCCTTGGCGGCGACCAGGCGCCCGCTGAACACCATTTCCTTGGCCCGGCTCAAACCCACAACGCGTGCCAGCCGCACTGTCCCGCCACCGCCCGGGATCATGCCCGCCAGGATCTCCGGCGAACCCACCTTGACGTTGTCCCCCGCGATCCGCCAATCAGCCGCCAGCGCCAGCTCCAGGCCACTGCCCAACGCGTATCCCGTGATCGCGGCAATCGTGGGTTTGGCCAGCTCTGCCACGGCGGTCAGCGCGGCTTGGCGGTCACCGGCGCTGCGCGACATCTCGTCAGCGGTCAACTCCGATAGCTCGGCCAAATCATCACCGGTGCAGAAGATTTCGTGCCCGCCGTAGACGATGACGACGCGGATGTCCGCGCGCGCGTTGGCCTCGGCGGCAGCCAGGGCGAGCTCACGGTACATCTGACGGGTGAGGGCGTTGGTGGGCGGACGCGACAGCGCGATGGTGCCGATGCCGGGATGCTCGGGCGCGGTACGCACCGAGACGAATTCGGGTTCGGTCATGCCAGTTCCGGCCCGGTCACGTCGGGAACCACCATGGCGCCCTGACGGGCGGCCTCGTAGCGGTCCACATCGTCGAATTGGACGAACCATCGACCGTCCTGCTCCGTCAAGAGCGGCATGATCGGCGCGATCTGTCGCGCCGAGGCGAGCACCTCCGCGACCGTCGCACCGGACGAGGACACGGCGTCGAGCTGCGACCAGGTGGGGGGAAGCAGAAAGCTGCGTCGCTCGGTAAAGGCCGATATCGCGGCCCCCGGGGTCTGCCAACCCGAGGCGACTGCCTCGGTGTTATCGCCGTCGGCATCCTGCCCCGACGGCAACGCCGCCACGAAGAAAAACGTGTCGTAGCGACGCGGTTCTGCCTCCGGAGTGATCCAGTTGGCCCACGGCCGCAGCAGGTCTGCCCGCAGAAACAGCCCCTCACGCTGCAGGAACTCTCCGAAGGACAGCGTCTTGTCGGACAGATCGTGGCGTGCTTGACGGTACGCGGCCGCATCGCCCACGATCTCGGCCTCCGAGGTGCCCGCGAACAGCACTCCACACTCCTCGAAAGTCTCGCGGGCGGCGGCGCACACCAATGCCGACGCCAGCTCGGGCGACACACCGAACCGCTCTGCCCACCAGTCGACATCCGGGCCCACCCACGGCAGGTCGGCGCGCAGGTCGCGGGAGTCCACACCACCACCGGGGAACACGGTCATCCCTCCGGCAAAGGCCATGGCGTTATCGCGGCGCATCAGAAACGCCTCGACGCCGACGGCACCATCACGAATGAGTACGACGGTGGCCGCAGGCTTCGGCTGCGCTGGATCGTGGGAGGTAGGTGTCATCGACGAGAACTCCTTAAACTTTGCACGCTACTGCGCCCGGTGGGCTGCCCGGGCCCGGGCACGTCGCGCGAAGTAGCGCCCGTCGATCATCTCAACCACGATCGACTGGCCGAACGCGCGGGACAGGTTCTCGCTGGTCATCACGTCCGCCAGCAGGCCCTGAGCGACAACCTCTCCCTCGGACAGCAACAACGCGTGGCTGAAACCGGGTGGGATCTCCTCGACATGGTGGGTAACCAAAACCATCGCGGGCGCATCCGGGTCGGCGGCAAGCTCACCCAGCCGCGCCACAAGTTCCTCACGCCCGCCCAGATCCAGCCCGGCGGCCGGCTCATCGAGGAGCAGCAGCTCGGGATCGGTCATCAAGGCACGCGCGATAAGCACCCGCTTGCGCTCACCCTCGGACAGCGTCCCGTACGTGCGATCGGACAGATGCTCGGCACCGAGAGTCTCGAGCATGTCCACCGCGCGCGCGGTGTCGATCTCCTCGTACTCCTCGCGCCACCGCCCCAGCACCGCGTACCCGGCCGAGACCACCAGATCACGGACCACTTCGTTATCCGGTATCCGCTGCGCGAGCGCGGCCGAACTCAGGCCGATCCGCGCCTTGAGCTCGGAGACATCGACACGACCCAACCGCTCACCCAGGATCGCCGCCTGACCCGACGTGGGGTGCTCCATGGCGGCCGCGATCCGCAGCAACGACGTCTTCCCCGCTCCGTTGGGACCGACGACCACCCACCGTTCGTCGAGCTCGACCGACCAGGTGACCGGGCCTACCAGCACCTTGCGATTGCGCTGCAGCAGGACATCGCGGAAATCGAGCAGAAGGTCCGGATCAATTTCGGCCACGGGGTCATCGTGCCGCATCGAGCCCGGCGAGCGGCGAGCGGGAGCCACCTCGCGAGCCGTCCCGACCGTGCGCCTGAGCCTCTATCGCGTATCCTCATTCATACGTCAGCAAGCTCGGAAGGAATTCTAGGCAACGATATGACAAACGATCTAGATCCCGATCCCTACCTGGACACGGTGCACAGTATCGGGCTTGCTAACCATCGGCTCATCACTCAGCTCGATGCCGAGGCGAATCGAATCCAGCAACGTGCAGCTCATGGCGAGGATCGTTCGTGGGTATGGGATGACCTCAAGGCATGGCGTCGCCGGGTCGATGCCTTCCAGTCTCAGCTGCGCCGCGACACGACGACCCTGGGCCGTTTGATCGATGCCAACCGGCGAATCCAGGGATCAGACAGTGCGGAAGATAGTCGCACATCAAAACTTGATTCCTCGGCCGATAGCAACCGCAGCAGCCTTTACCCGTTCAAAGATCCCCGAGCACAAGAGGAATTCGTCGCCAGACTTAACCGGGTGTTCGCTGTGCTGCACACGCCCGGTCGCGGGCCGTATTCCAACAGCGAATTCTTAGTCTTCATGCGGACCGGGGGTACCGTAGTCTCTGCGCCTTACCTGTCGCAGTTGCGGAACGGACAGCGGGGGCGCCCCTCACTCCAGGCGCTGGAGAGCATCGCGCATGCCTTTCGCATCGATGTCCGTTACTTCACCGATAGTGGCTACGCGGACGAGCTGGACGCGGATTTGACCACACTTGAACTCGCCCAGAACCCAGCGGTGGCCGAGCTGACAACCACACTGGTCGATCTCCCGCACGCCCTTTGCGAACAGTTGCTCGTCGACGCCGAATCGTTCGACCGACGCAATCAGGCCGCGACGTCCTGAGGCGATCTGGCCGACGCGGCAGACGCGGAGTTGTCGCGTTGCGTACTCAGCACCGCACCCCACCCACTGACGGCCAGTAGCCGCCGGGGCAGCAGCCGCAGCACCACCTGTATGAGAGGCCCGATACCCAGCGCGTAGAGCAGGGTCCCGACACCCACGTTCCCGCCGAGCAGCCAACCCGTCGCCACCACGATGACCTCGATGGTGGTCCTGATCAGCCGCACTGACCGGCCGGTGCGATGAACCAGTCCAGTTGTCAGTCCATCACGAGGCCCCGGCCCCAGCCCGGCTCCGACGTACAGCACCGTCGCGATCGCGTTCAGCAGTACGCCGCCCACCAGAAAGGCCACCCGCACGGCCATCGCCGACGGCGCAGGCAGCCAGGCCAGTGTGGAATCGACGGCAACCGCGATGACGACGATGTTGGCGATCGTCCCGACACCCGGCCTGTTACGCAACGGAATCCACGCGAGAAGTACGACGACACCGGTGACCGCCGAGGCCAGTCCGATGCTCATCCCGGTACGCATGGAGAGCCCCTGATGGAACACGTCCCACGGGTCCAATCCGAGCCCCGCGCGCACCATGAGCGCCATTGAGAACCCGTACAGATACAGACCCACCAACAAGGCAGTGCCGCGTGCACTCCAACCAATCCATTTCCCGATCACCAGCCGATTTTCTCGACCAACTGGCTTGTCTTTCAATAGCCAGTTGAGTCACACTGGCTTTTATGTCTGATCGCGTGGTCATTGCCGACACCCTGGCCCGTCACCTCGGCCAATGGCGCACCGCGGGCTCTGCGGGGCCCGCCTACGGAGCGTTGGCGGATGCGATCCGGCTGCTCGTCATCGACGGACGGCTGCCCCTCGGCGCCCGTATCCCGAGCGAACGAGCATTGTCGAGTGCGCTGCACGTCAGCCGCACCACTGTCACCGCCGCATACGCGGACCTGCGCGAGAACGGATACCTGCGCGGCCGCCAGGGCGCACGCAGCACCACCGCTCTGCCCGGTCCTGACCGATCACATTCGGCCACCACGGGATTGGCGAGCGCGATGATTGACCTGCAAAATGCCGCGACCGCCGCACCGGCTGCCGCGGTACTTGAGGCGTATCAGGCGGCCCTGACCAAACTGCCGACCCACCTTCGGGGAATCGGGCATGAGCTGGTGGGCATTCCGGAGCTTCGTCCCTGCATCGCCGAGCACTTCTCTCGGCGCGGTCTGCCCACCGCAGAGGACCAGATCATGGTGACGTGCGGCGCCCAGCAGGCCATCGCACTGCTCCTCGGCGCCTTTGTGGAACCCGGCGACCGAGTCCTGGTGGAGCAGCCGAGTTACCACGGGGCCCTCGATGCGATCACCCAACGCGGCGCACGCCCTGTTCCGGTACCGATGCACACCCACGAGCTCGAGTCCGGCTGGGATATGACCGGCATGGAGACCACCATCCGTCAAACGGCCCCAAACCTGGCCTACCTGGTGCTGGACAACCACAACCCCACCGGCCTCACCATGCCACTTGCACAACGAAAAGCATTGGCGGACATCATCTCCCAGACCCGAACCCGTACGATCGTCGATGAGTCGCTTGTCGGATCCTGGCATGTGGCACCCACGCCCGCGCCGATGGCCTCGCTGGTGGCTCGTCCCGATCTGGTGGTCACCATCGGGTCCATGTCGAAATCGTTCTGGGGCGGTATACGCGTCGGCTGGATTCGCGCCGACCGCACCACCATCGCCCGGCTTGCCGCGGTGCGCTCTGCCATGGACACCGGAACGCCGATCCTCGAGCAGCTGGCCGCAGCCGAGCTACTGGAACGCGCGGACGAGGTGGAGGCCACGCAACGTGAGACCCTTCGCGCGCGGCGGGCCCTGGTGGTGGCCGAGCTGCACCGGCGACTTCCCGATTGGGAGCTGCAGGAAGCCGAAGGCGGACTGTGCATCTGGGCCCGGCTACCCGCGCCGATGAGCACCGCGCTGGCGGCGGCCGCCGCGCGCCTCGGGGTCCGCATCGCTGCCGGTCCACGGTTCGGGGTCGGCGGCTCACTGGAACGTTTTGTGCGGGTGCCCTTCACCCAGCACGACGATCAGTTGTTACGTGGCGTGGAGCTGCTGGCCCAGGCCTGGCACACCGTGACCGGTGCTGCACCGCTTGCCGATACGGCGATGGTGGGTTGACCCGCCGCGCGGACCTAGTCGTCGGGGATATCGACGCGACGCACGCCGCCATCGACGGCGTCGGCCGCCTCGATCTCTGCACGGGTGATGCCGAGGATGAACAGCACCACATCCAGATACGGCTGGCTCACCGACGCATCGGCCACCTTCCGCAGCGCCGGTTTGGCGTTGAAGGCCACGCCAAGCCCCGCCGCTGAAAGCATGTCGATATCGTTCGCACCGTCTCCGACCGCCACGGTTTGCGCGAGCGGAACGCCTGCCTCATAAGCGAATTGCCGCAAGGCCTTGGCCTTACCGGGGCGATCCACGATCTCCCCGATCACCCGGCCGGTGAGCTTGCCATCCACGATCTCCAGCACGTTGGCCGCCACGAAATCTAGGGCCAGTTCATGGGCCAGTGGCTCGATCACCTGACGGAATCCGCCGGACACCACGCCACACGAGTACCCCAGCCGGCGCAGCGTCCGGATGGTGGTGCGAGCACCCGGGGTGAGCACCAGCTCATCGGCGACGTCGTCAAGCACCGACTCGGGGAGCCCGGCCAACGTGGCCACTCGCTGGTGCAGCGACTCGGCGAAGTCCAGTTCCCCACGCATGGCGGCTTCGGTGATGGCCGCGACCTCTGCGCGGGCACCGGCCCGATCGGCCAGCATCTCGATGACCTCTCCCTGAACGAGGGTCGAGTCGACGTCGAACACGATGAGCCGCTTGGCCCGCCGGTCCAGGCTGCTGTGTTCTACGGCGATGTCCACCGGCTCGTCGGCGGCCACCTGCGCCATCGCGGTGTGCAGGTCCACATCGGTCAACCGGTCCCGCGGCACGGTGACACGCAGCTCCAGACCCGTCACCGGGTAGTCGGCGATACCGCGGATGAGGTCGATGTTGATGCCGAGGCCGGCCAACCCACGGGCCACCGCGCCGAACGCACGCGCCGTTACCGGCCGCCCGAGCACGACGATGGTGTGGGTCGACGGGTCCTTGATAACCGAACTCTCCCCACCGAATTCGACGTCAACGTCGAATCCGAGGGTGTGCATCGCCTCTTCAAGCTCGTCCTGCAGCGCTTCGACCGCATCGCTGCTGCCCTGCGCCTTGACCAGCACGCCGAGCGTGAGCTTGCCGCGGATGACAACCTGTTCGACATTCAGCAGCTCGACACTATGGCGGGACAGCACCCCCATGAGCACCGAGGTGACGCCGGGTTTATCGGCCCCGGTGACGGTGATGAGAACCGTGACGCGGTCACTCACAGCGGCTTATCGCAGCCGTTATTTATGGCCGCCACCCACGTGCGCCTCCGCGCGCATGCGCTCGGACATGTGTGGGTAGTGCAGCTCGAATGCCGGACGCTCCGAACGGATTCGGGGCAGCTCGGAGAAGTTGTGCCGCGGCGGCGGGCAGCTGGTGGCCCACTCCAGGGAGTTGCCGTAGCCCCACGGATCGTCGACCGTGACAACCTCGCCGTAGCGGTAGCTCTTGAACACGTTCCACAGGAACGGCAGCGTCGAGGCGCCCAGGATGAAGGCACCCACCGTCGAGAACGAGTTCAGGAAGGTGAATCCATCGGTGGGCAGGTAATCGGCATACCGGCGCGGCATGCCCTGGTTACCCAGCCAGTGCTGCACCAGGAAGGTGGAGTGGAACCCGATGAAGGTAAGCCAGAAATGGAACTTGCCCAGGCGCTCGTCGAGCAGGCGGCCCGTCATCTTCGGGAACCAGAAGTAGATACCGGCGTAGGTCGCGAACACAATGGTGCCGAAGAGCACGTAGTGGAAGTGCGCGATCACGAAGTACGAATCGGTGACGTGGAAGTCGACCGGAGGCATGGCCAGCAGCACGCCGGTCAGACCACCGAAGAGGAAGGTGACCAGGAAGCCCACCGAGAAGATCATCGGGGTCTCGAAGGTCAACTGGCCCTTCCACATCGTGCCGATCCAGTTGAAGAACTTGATACCGGTCGGAACCGCGATCAGGAACGTCATGAACGAGAAGAACGGCAGCAGCACGGCGCCGGTGGCGTACATGTGGTGCGCCCACACCGCGATGGACAGCGCCGCAATACCGAGTGTCGCGTAGATCAGCGTGGTGTAACCGAAGATCGGCTTGCGGCTGAACACCGGGAAGATCTCCGAGACAATGCCGAAGAACGGCAGCGCGATGATGTACACCTCGGGGTGTCCGAAGAACCAGAACAGGTGCTGCCACAGCAGGACTCCGCCGTTGGCGGGGTCAAAGATGTGGGCACCGAGGTGGCGGTCAGCGGCCAGACCGAAGAGCGCGGCGGTCAGCAGCGGGAAGGCCAGCAGCACCAGCACGCTGGTTACCAGGATGTTCCAGGTGAAGATCGGCATCCGGAACATCGTCATGCCGGGGGCACGCATACAGACGACCGTGGTGATCATGTTGACCGCGCCAAGAATGGTGCCCAGACCACCGACGGCCAGACCCATGATCCAGAGGTCGGCACCGGCACCCGGTGAGTGGATGGCGTCGGTGAGCGGGGTGTAGGCGGTCCAGCCGAAGTCGGCGGCGCCACCGGGAGTGATGAATCCGGCGATACCGATCATGGCGCCGAAGAGGAACAGCCAGAACGAGAAGGCGTTCAGACGCGGGAACGCGACGTCAGGCGCGCCGATCTGCAACGGCAGCACCACGTTCGCGAAGCCGAACACGATGGGCGTCGCGTAGAACAGCAGCATCACGGTGCCGTGCATGGTGAACAGCTGGTTGAACTGCTCGTTGGACAGGAACTGCAGTCCCGGCACCGCCAGCTCGGCGCGCATGAACAGCGCCATCAAGCCGCCGATGAGGAAGAACGCGAAGCACACGACCAGATACATGATGCCGATCAGCTTGTGATCGGTGGTCGTGATCAAGCGGTAGATCAGAGTGCCCCGCGCGCCCGTACGGGGCGGGAACGGGCGGCTGGCCTGCAATCCACCAATGGGGGGTGCTTCGGCGGTCACGGCTCCTCCGATTCCTTGTAGCGCGCAGTCGTTCCAGTGACTGCATGTCTGGGGTGAATCCTAGCCCGCGCCACCCCCGATCGTGGAGCGGGTCCTACAGAGAGTCGTACTTCGGGTTGACTACCATCCGCGCGGCCGTGGTCGAAGCGTCCTACCCGTGTGTTCACGACCCCGCGCGGTAAGTTCAACCGGGTGCAGACAGCGAGGTTCTGGGGCGCTGCCGTGATGTCGGCAGCACTGGTGACGGCGACGGTATCCGGCTGTACGGAGAAACCCACCAACGAGACCCCGAGCACCCTGGCCACCAGCACCACGAAGATCGCCGGCGCGGGTGTGTTGGGCAATGCGCGCAAGCCCGACGAGTCCTGCGCCAAGGATCCGGCGGTCCTCGACCCGGCCGCACCGCGTGAGGTGCGGCACGCCCAAGGCGAGACCGAAGTACCCGAGGACGCCAAACGCATCGTGGTCCTGGACGCCGGCGCTATCGACACCCTGTGCGCGCTGGGGCTGCAGGATCGCATCGTGGGAGTCGCGCTGGCGGACCGCGCGACCTCTCCCCCGTCGTACCTGGGCACGACCGTCCATGACCTGCCGTCAATCGGTCCGATGGCATCTCCGGACTTGGCCAAGATCGGTGCCGCCAAACCCGATCTCATCCTGAGCTCCAATGGCGAACAGAATTCCTACCTCGACCTGAGCGCTATCGCTCCTACCGTGATCGTGTCCGGACATGATCTGGCCGAGCACGTCCGGCTGGTGGGTAAGGCGACCAGACGGACCGCCGAGACCGACAAGCTGTGGTCAGGTTTTATCGACGCCGCGAAGAAAGTGGGCCGCGAGAACGACGCCACCCACTTCCAGGTCTCAATCGTCCAGTTCACCGACCAGACGGTGCGGGTGTACGGCGTCAATAACTTCCCGGCGTCTGTGCTCGCCACCGTGGGATTGGATCGTCCTGCCACCCAACGGTTTACCGATACTTCGTTCATCGAGATCGACACCGACGACTTCTCGGCCGCCGAGGGCGACATCGTCTACGTCTCCTTCACCAGCCCGGCGGCCAAGGATCGCGCCGCCCGGATTTTCGATACCAAACCCTGGATGGCGCTCGGCGCCACGCGCGATCACCGGGTGTTCGCGGTCAACAACGAGGTTTGGCAGACCGGGGACGGAATTGTCGCGGCGCGCGGGATCCTCGATGACCTGCAGTGGGTCAACGCGCCCATCAACTAGATCCCCAGTCGCTCCACTCACGCCCACCGCGCCAGGCGTTACGCTCCCGGCATGTACCACGTACTGCAGCTGACCTATACCCAACCGCTCGATGTCGTAGATAGCGTCCGCCCCGCACACCTGGAGTGGCTCGACGGCGAGATCGCGGCAGGCAATCTGCTGATCAGCGGGCGCAACGAAGCAGGTACCGGCGGCGTGCTGGTTACCGGCGACATCAGCGCACAGGATGCCGAGGCCCTGATCGCCGCAGATCCGTACACCACGGCCGGGGTTGCCGAGTACACCCGAATTGGGTTCAACGCGGGACGCAAAGCGGAGATAATCCCTTGAGTAACAAGAGTTTTCCCGAGAATCGCTGGGGCAATCCCGAGAGTACGTTATCCCGCGTGGCGGCCAGGTTCGCGGCCACCAAACCGGGTTCGTGGACCATCCGCAAGCTGACCCCGCTGGACCGGGCCGTCATGGAGCGCACCGGCAGCCGGTACACGGTGCTAGGCCCCTTGGGTTTGTCGACGCTGCTGCTCACCACGACGGGCCGCAAGTCTGGCCAGCCTCGGGTCTCCCCACTGCTGTATCTGCACGATGGCGATCGGATCGCACTGGTGGGCAGCAATTTCGGCCAGGAGAAGCACCCAGCGTGGACCACCAACCTGCTCGCCGATCCGCGGGCCAAGGTGACACTGGCCGGCCAGACCATCGATGTGGTCGCGACCCTCGCGCAGGGCGCCGAGCGCGACGACTACTACCGGCGCTTCGAGGCAATGCTCGCGGTCTACTCCGCCTATAAGGGCCGCACCAGCCGTGAGATCAGGGTTTTCATCCTGGAACGTGCCACTTAAAGCTATCCGTTACGGGCAGTATCCGTACCCTTAGTACCGGTTCTGAACAGGGACTTCAGAATCATTTTGTCTAAATGTTCCCATTTTCGCTCCAATTGGGCTAACGTTCTCCGCAGTCCGCGGAAGGATGGAACGTGATCCAGGAACGCATCGACATTGCCGTGGCCGCTAGGCCCGAAACCATCCTCGAGGTGCTCAAGGATGTGGAGTCCGTCGACAGTTGGCTGCGGCCACATCTGCCGACGTGGCCGCCGGTCGCCAGCACCATGACCGTCGTCGAATCATTTGATGACGGCTCGCCACGGCTGGTACGAACGGTGAGCACCACGCTCGGAATCTCCGATGATTCCCTGACCGAGTACGAGTGGTATCCCGACGGCTGCCGGCTGACCATGCTGGAAAGCAAAACCCTCCGCCATAACGTCAGCCGGTTCACCGTCGTCCCCGACGACCCCGAATCCCGCCTCACCGCCGATATCTCCCTGGACCTCAAGATCCGATTGCCCGGACTACTGGAGCGCCAGCTCAAGAAGACCCAGGTGGGATTTGTTCGCAGCTTCCAGCGGGCGCTTGCCGCCGAATCGGCCCGGCGCGAGCTGAATTCGTAACGACCTCTGGGTTCAGTGCGAACCCACACCGACGGCACGTCGTTTCACCGAACGCAGCAGATGATTGGTCACCAACACGTGACCGCGCGTGCCGATCACCAGCGCACGGTAGATCCGGCCTCGTAACCCAGGAAAATCCGCATACGTCTGCGCGCGCAGCTGAGTACCACCGTCGCGAGTCTGGTCAAGTTCGAATACCAACTCGTAGCGCGAGAAACGGTGCTTCCCGGCCAAACTCAGCCGTTGTTCGGGGTCGACTTCGTCGATGGCGAAGCCCGCACGCGGACTGGTGCCCAGCACAGTGCCCAACGGGTTGCGTTCAGCGGATCGCAAAATGGCGTCAACGTAGTGCCGCAGGCTCTCCCACACCCGGTCCCGCGGCGCGTCGATACGGATCGCATGCTCGTCAATATAGGATAGATGTTCCATATCTCAGGTTTACCAGAATTAGGACGAATATTCCAGATGGCCCCCGAACGCAAGCACACCAGCGACGCCATCCTCGACGCGGTGCGAACGCTGCTGCTCGACGGTGGCCCCCGGGCCGCAACCGTCGCGGCCATCTCCAGCACCTCTGGCGCCCCGGCCGGAACACTGAACCATCGCTTCGGTAACCGCGAGGCCATCATGTCGGCGACATGGCTGCGCGCGTTGGAGCGCTTCCACGAGAGCGCGTTCCACGCGCTGCACTCTTCCGCAGATCCCGTTGACAATGCTGTGGCACTTGCACTTTCGGTGCCATTTTTTGCGCGCACCTATCCCGATGATGCCCGGCTACTGTTCTCCTTACGTAGCGCCGACGTCCTTGGCGCCGACGCGGCGACAGCACTGGAGGCGATGAACGAACCGTTGTTCACCGCCATGCGGGATCTGACGCGGGCCGTCTACGGCCGCACTGACGCGCGCAGCCGCGACAGACTCATGCGCGCCGTGGTCGACTTGCCGTACGCCGCGGTGCGTCGCCACATGCCCGGCCTGCCCGGGTGGCTCGAAGAAGATCTGGCGGACGCGGTCCGCACATTGTTGGCATCACGGTGACCGAACCCGAGCACCACCGGCTCGCCGCGCCCGCCCTCATGCTTGTCAGCGGTACCTCGCTGTACCTCGGCGCGGCGGCCGGAGTCAGCCTGTTTCGGTGGCTCGACCCGGCCAGCGTGGCCTGGCTGCGGATATGCGGTGCGGCGCTGGTGTTTCTCGCCATCGCCCGGCCCGGACGTGCGGCCTGGCGGGGCCGGGCACTGTGGTGGGCCGGCGGCTTTGGGCTGGTCACCGCCCTGATGAATATGTCGTTCTATCTCGCGATCGACCGATTGCCGCTGGGCACTGCGGTGGCGATCGAATTCCTGGGACCGATCAGTGTCGCGGCGATCGGCTCACGATCCCTCCGCGAAGGATTCTCGGTTCTGGCCGCGCTCGTCGGTGTACTCCTGATCGCCGACGTGCAGCTCACCGCCGAGCCCGCGGGGATGGCATTCGCGCTGCTGGCGGCGCTGTTCTGGGCCGGATACATTGTCCTCGGAAAACGTGTTGCGCTACAGGGCAATCCGGCCGACTCGCTGGCGGTCGGCTTCACCGTCGCCATGATCGTGACCGCGCCGGTCTTGGCCTTCGGCATCGCCGGCGCTCCTGACGAGATACCCGTCGGCCATGTCCTCGTGCTGGGACTACTGATGGGCGTGCTCTCCAACGTCATCCCCTACGGGCTTGACCAGGTGATCCTGCGACGGGCGGGGCGGAGCCAGTTCGCCCTCCTCCTAGCCCTCCTTCCGCTCTCCGCGACAGCGATCGGCGTACTCGTCATGCATCAAATTCCCAGCACACCAGAGCTTTTCGGCATCCTCGCAATCGTGCTGGCAGTCGCTTCACGCCGGGACCGCGACCCGAACGGCACCCCGACCGCACTGTGATCCCGTGCCGACGGCACCGCACAAAACCTTCACTACCTGGCCACTCTTGGCGCTTGTCAGGACGTGCTCAGTCTGTGCCCGTACACTCCGCGGACAACTGGATAGTGACGGACTCGGAAGGTATTGATCGATGAAGACTGCGACCGACTGGGGTACCGAGACATGGCGATCGCTGGTATGGATCGGGTGGGTGCTGCCGGTAACCATCGCGGCTTTTCTTACCGTCGCATTCTTGATTGTTCGGTTCACGCAGTGGGGTCGGCAATTCTGGCGCATCACCGGCCAGTACTTCACCACGCGCGAGGGGCGGATGGGCTGGGCCCTATTGGCACTGGTGCTGCTCTCCGTCGTGGTGAATGTCCGCCTGCAGGTGGTATTCACCTACTACTACAACGACATGTCGACATCGATCCAGTACATCGTCCAGGCGCTGGCGCGCGATGGCCAGGGCATGCCGGAGGCCAAGGCATTCTTTTGGCTCAACGTCCGCCGATTCTGCCTGTTAGCGAGCATCTTTGTCGTGATGGTAGTCACCGACTTCTATCTGCTGCAGGCGTTCATCATTCGGTGGCGTGTGTGGCTTACCGACCACATCACCGCCGACTGGCTCTCGAAGCGGGCCTTCTATCGATCACGTTTCATCGACAACACCATCGATAACCCGGATCAGCGTATTCAGGCTGATATCAACAACTTTGTCGCCATGTCGGTCGCGCCGGAGCAGCTACAGAGTTCGTCGCTACACCTGGCATTCGGCGCGGTGAACGCATGCATCGCACTGCCCTCGTTCACCATCATTCTGTGGGATCTATCCGGCCCGCTGAACATTTTCGGATTTGAGATGCCCAGAGCCCTGGTCTTTCTCACCTACATCTACGTGATCGTGACGACCTTGATCGCCTTCCGGATCGGACGCCCGCTGATCCGCAGATACTTCCTCAACGAACGCCTCAACGCCATGTTCCGCTATGCCCTGGTGCGCCTGCGCGACACCTCAGAAAGCGTGGCCTTCTACCGCGGCGAAAAGGCCGAGGCCAAGCAGCTCAAGGGTCGCTTCGACGGAATCATCGACAACTTCTGGCAGCTGGTGTACCGAAGCATGGGCTTCACCGGCTGGAACTTCGCGGTATCGCAAACCGCAGCGGTTTTCAACTCCGTTCTGCAGGTTCCACGGCTGATCGCAGGGCAGATTACCTACGGCGACGTGAGCCAAAGCGCCAGCGCCGCCGGCCAGCTGCAGACCTCCCTATCCTTCTTCCGGAATGCCTACGACAACTTCGCCGCCTACCGCGCCACCGTCATGCGCCTCGACGGCCTGTTGGAGGCCAACGCGCAGTCACGCGAGCTGCCGATGCTCGAGCCCGGCGATCAGGCGGACGGTGTCACGCTGCACAACATCTACGTCCGTAAGCCCAATGGTGACACTCTGATCGACGACCTCAACCTCAGCCTCAATGCGGGGGACGCACTATTGATCAAGGGACGGTCGGGCGGCGGCAAGACCACCCTGCTTCGCTCATTGGCCGGACTGTGGCCGTACACCGATGGCGACTGGACCCGACCGGGCGGCGAGCACGAGACGTTGTTCCTGTCGCAGCTGCCCTACCTCCCGCTGGGTGATCTGCGCGAGGCCGTGAGTTACCCGGCACCACCGGACACCTTCACCGACGAGGAACTACGCACCACCCTCGACAAGGTGGCACTCGGTCATTTGGCCGACCGGCTCGACGAGGAATCCGACTGGATCAAGGTTCTCTCCCCTGGCGAGCAGCAGCGCGTCGCGTTCGCGCGGATACTGCTTCTCAAACCCAAGGCGATCTTCATGGATGAGTCGACATCCTCACTCGACGAGGGGCTGGAATTCGCGCTCTACCGCCTCCTGCGCACCGAGGTCCCCGACTGCACACTCGTCAGCGTCGGCCATCGCAGCACGATCGATCAGCACCACGACCAGAAGCTTCAGCTGGAAACCGATGGACGGTGGGCGCTGTCTCCAATAGGGACAGGAATAAGCGGGGCCGAGTAGGCTTTTAATCGGTAGCAATGTTAACTATCGCAAAAGGATGCATATATGGTCACCGTGTCGGCTTATGCCGCCGTTTCCGGCAAGGACCCCCTGGTTCCCACCACCATCGAACGCCGTGAAGTCGGGCCGCACGATGTCTTCATCGACATCAAGTTTGCCGGTATCTGTCACTCCGATATCCACACCGTCCGCGACGAATGGGGACGCGCCAACTACCCCATCGTCCCCGGTCACGAGATTGCCGGCGTCATCACCGAGGTCGGCTCCGAAGTCACCAAGTTCAAGCCGGGCGATCACGCCGGCGTCGGTTGTTTCGTCAACTCTTGCCGTGAGTGTCCGAGCTGCCTCGCCGGAATGGAGCAGTTCTGCGAGCGCGGCATGGTAGGCACCTACGGTGCCAAGGATCGTGACGGCACCCAGACCCAGGGTGGGTACAGCCAGGCCATCGTCGTCGACGAGAACTACGTGCTACGCATCCCCGACAGCCTGCCGCTGGACGCGGCCGCGCCGCTCCTGTGTGCGGGCATCACCACCTTCTCACCATTGCGGCACTGGAACGCAGGGCCCGGCAAGCGCGTTGCCGTCGTCGGCCTGGGTGGCCTCGGCCATATGGCCGTCAAGCTCGGCAAAGCGATGGGCGCTGAGGTAACGGTGTTGAGCCAGTCGCTCAAGAAGATGGAAGACGGTCTGCGTTTAGGGGCCAGCCACTACTACGCCACCGCCGACCCGGACACCTTCAAGTCGCTGCGCAGCAGCTTCGATCTGATTCTCAACACCGTGTCCTCGAACCTGGACATGGGCAAGTACCTGGGCCTGCTGGGTGTCGACGGCACCCTGGTAGAGCTGGGTCTGCCGGAGAACCCGATCGAGGTCCCCGGCTTCCCGCTGCTGACCAACCGGCGCAGCATTTCAGGTTCGTTGATTGGCGGCATCCCGGAAACCCAAGAGATGCTTGACTTCTGCGCCCAACACGGCATCGGCTCGGAGATCGAGGTCATTGACGCCAACTACATCAACGAGGCCTACGAACGCGTCGTGGCCAGTGACGTGCGCTACCGGTTCGTCATCGACACCGCCACTTTGTAAGTTTCATCCCGAGTACAACCGGTGACTGATGTCGTCGGGGTGGCGATGCTGAGGGGATGACCCGCGTCATCCGCTTCAACGCGTTCGATATGAATTGCGTTGCGCACCAATCCCCCGGCCTGTGGCGACACCCCGACGACCAGTCCTGGCGGTACAAGGATCTGTCCTACTGGACAAATCTGGCCAAGCTCCTCGAACGCGGCCGCTTCGACGGACTGTTCATCGCCGATGTGCTTGGCACCTACGACATCTACGACGCCAGCGACGAGGCAGCCATCCGCCAGGCAGCGCAGATTCCGGTCGCCGATCCCCTGCTCTTGGTCTCGGCGATGGCGCTGGTCACCGAACACCTCGGCTTCGGAGTCACCACGGGTACCGGATTCGAACACCCATATCCCTTCGCGCGCAGGCTATCCACACTCGATCACCTCACCGGGGGCCGAGTCGGATGGAACGTCGTCACCGGGTACCTGCCCGCCGCGGCACGCAACATGGGGCAAACCGACCAGCCGGCCCACGATGCCCGCTACGACCACGCCGACGAGTACCTGGAGGTGCTCTACAAGCTGTGGGAAGGCTCCTGGGAGGATGACGCCGTCGTCCGCGATGCCGCTCGCGGGGTCTTCACCGACCCCGACAAGGTGCACCACATCGGCCATGAGGGGACGCATTTCACCGTTCCGGGCGTGCATCTCGTTGAACCGTCGCCGCAGCGGACTCCGGTGATCTATCAAGCGGGATCCTCGCCGCGCGGAGTGCGCTTCGCCGCGGAAAACGCCGAGGCGGTCTTTACCGCGGCCCCGACCAAGGACCTGCTACGCCAGACGGTCACCACCGTCCGCCGCGAGCTGGAACTCGCCGGACGAGATCCTTACTCCGCCAAAATCTTCAACCTCACCACCGTGGTCACCGGCGAGAATTCCGAAGCGGCGCATGCCAAGCACCGTGAGCTGCTGAGCTACGGCAGCGCCGAGGGCGCACTGGTCTTCATGTCCGGCTGGATGGGCGTCGACCTGGCCCGCTACGGCCTGGACGAGCCGATCGGAAATGTGGACTCCAATGCGATCCTCTCGGCGGTCACGGCGTTTCAGGCCGCCACCGCCGACGGTCGGGAATGGAAGGTGCGCGATATCGCCGAGTGGGGCGAGATCGGCGGCATGGGACCGCTTGTCGTCGGCTCCGGCACCGAGGTGGCCGACACCCTGCAGGAGTGGGTGGAGGAGACCGATGTCGATGGCTTCAACCTGGCCTACGCGATCACCCCGGGCACCTTCGAGGACTTCATCGAGTATGTCGTCCCCGTGTTGACCGAGCGGGGCGCATACCAAAATGACTACACACCAGGAACTTTGCGCCATAAGCTGCTGGGCAATGGCGACCGGTTGCCCGAGGAGCACCGCGGCGCCAAGTACCGGATCGGCGGACCGCTGTCGACCATCGTCGATCGACCGTCGACCGTGCCGTCGTCGTCGGGGTCCACCGCGCCGGCGCCAACTCGGGGGCGGTAGATTTCCGTCCATGGACGACCGGGGCGTCAGAGCCCTGCTGATCACATCTGTTGCGACGCTGTGCCTGACGCCTCTCGGCGCCTGCCACACCTCTGTCGAGCCACCACCGGATTTCCCTGACGTGAGCGGGCTCCCCACCGTCGATTCTCGACAGTACTTCAGCGTCAAGGTCTATCGTTTCGTCACGCCCGATGGCGTCGTGTGCGAAAGCGCCGGATGGAACCCGTACTTCCAGTGGAGCTGCGCTGGACCGAAGGGCGGCGGCTCAGCCCAACTAGATCTGGGAACCTACGCACGGAACAGCGGCGCCCCCGCGACGGTGGCCGAATCGCACGGCACCACAGACCTATCCGGCATTCCACTGCTGCCCAGCCATCACCAGGTGCGGATAACCGCCCCCGTGCACAACAATGATGGCAGCCAGACAACGTTGGTGTGCGCCACTCCGGCGCCCAAGACTACGGCGTGTTTGGTCGACGATGTCCGTGGTAGGCACGGATTTGTGTTGAGTCCAGAACGCAACTGGGCGTTCTAGTTACGCGTTGAGTGCGGTGGCGTCCACACCGGCCAAGGGCCACCCGCCAGCGGCCAGACGTGAAGCCACTCGCGAAATATCTTGAGCGGTCGGCTCATCCTTGGTGACATCCGAGATGAACTTCTCGATCTCGTCCTTGCTCACCACACCGTCCAGCTGTGCGGCCGATGCGGAGTCGGTCAGCTTGGCGACCACTTCCTTGACCTGCTCTTCGGTCAGCGTGCGGCGCAGCAGCGCCAACAGCGGGAACCGATCGGTGGGGGGAACCCCCTCCGGGTATCCGGCGGACAGCCAGGAAACAATCGAACCGATAATCGATGTGCTCGTCACGGTAATAGTGTCCCCGCAGCAGGTTCACAGCGCGAGGTGACATCAGTACAGTTCACCGGCCGTTCATTTGTGAATCCGCCACTGCCTGCGACCTGACAGGAAAGCCCCCGAACACTTGGCGTGTCGGGGGCTTTCCTGCCTAGTGGCGTTGAGAGAGCTAGAAGTCCCAGTCCTCGTCTTCGGTGTTCACGGCCTTGCCGATGACGTACGAGGAACCCGATCCGGAGAAGAAGTCGTGGTTCTCGTCGGCATTCGGCGAAAGCGCCGACAGGATCGCCGGGTTCACATCGGTCTCGTCCCGCGGGAACATGGCCTCATAGCCGAGGTTCATCAGGGCCTTGTTGGCGTTGTAGCGCAGGAACTTCTTGACATCCTCGGTGAGCCCCACCTCGTCATAGAGGTCCTGCGTGTACTCAACCTCGTTGTCGTACAACTCAAATAGCAGCTCATAAGTGTAGTCCTTGAGCTCAGCACGCTTGGCCTCGTCGACGCGCTCCAGACCCTTCTGGAACTTGTAGCCGATGTAGTACCCGTGCACCGCCTCATCACGGATGATGAGGCGGATCACGTCGGCGGTGTTGGTGAGCTTGGCGCGGCTCGACCAGTACATCGGAAGGTAGAAACCCGAGTAGAACAAGAAGCTCTCCAGCAAGGTCGAGGCAACCTTGCGCTTGAGCGGCTCGTCGCCCCGGTAGAACTCCATGACGATCTCGGCCTTGCGTTGCAGGTTCGGGTTCTCCTCCGACCAGCGGAACGCATCGTCGATGTCGCGCGTGGAGCACAGCGTGGAAAAGATCGAGCTGTAGCTCTTGGCGTGGACCGACTCCATGAACGCGATGTTGGTGTACACCGCCTCCTCGTGCGGAGTGATCGCATCGGGGATCAAACTGACCGCGCCGACGGTGCCCTGAATGGTGTCCAGCAGCGTCAAGCCCGTGAAAACCCGCATGGTCAACTGCTTTTCGTGATCCGTAAGGGTGTTCCATGACGGGATGTCATTGGATACCGGCACCTTTTCGGGAAGCCAGAAGTTACCGGTGAGCCGGTCCCAGACCTCGGCATCCTTCTCATCGGGAACCCGGTTCCAGTTGATCGCCGAGACGCGGCTGACCAGCTTAAGTTTTTCACTCACGAGACCACTCCTGGAGAACGTCAAACAGATTCGCGGGATTCGCTGACTGTGCCACAGACACTACCCCTGGGGTGAGACATCGCGGCGCAACACAACGTGTTGTGGTTAAGCGTGTCGAGCCCAATCGCGAGATTCTCTGGTGACGCAAACTTGACACATGTAAAGTCCGTGGTCATGGACAAAATCACGGGCAAGAACATCGCCATTACCGGTGCCGCACGCGGTATCGGATACGCCACCGCCACCGCACTGCTGCGTCGGGGCGCGCGGGTGGTGATCGGCGACCGTGATGTTGAGGCGCTCGGAGCCGCGGTTGAGGGTCTCAAAGAAGAAGGAAACGTCGACGCCCACCCCGTGGACGTGACCGACCCCGCCTCGTTCAAGCGATTCCTGGAGGCCGCCGGTGCCGGCGGACCGGTGGACGTGCTCATCAACAACGCGGGTGTCATGCCGATCGGACCGTTCCTGTCCACGAGCGAGGGCGCGATCCGGTCGATGCTGGAGGTGAATCTGTACGGCGTCATCAATGGCTGTCGCCTGGCGCTTCCCGAGATGGTGGCGCGTCGCGGCGGTCAGATCGTCAACATCGCGTCCGTGGCCGGCCTCATGGCGGCACCCGGTATGGCGGTCTACAACGCCTCCAAGTTCGGCGTTGTCGGCCTGTCCCGCGCACTGAGCGACGAGTTCGCGCCGCAAGGAGTCCAGGTCAGCGCCGTATTACCAACTTTCACCAACACCGAGCTGATCACGGGCACTGATTCGACCGGCGCGCAGAAACCCGTCGAACCCGAAGACATCGCCGCGGCCGTAGTGCGGATCATCGAGAAGCCGCGCGTCCAGGTCACCGTCCCGAAGCCACTCGGCGCGGTGACCACGATCGTCAATTCGCTGCCCACCAAGGTCCGCCGGTTCATGAGCAAAAAGACCGGAACCGATCGCGTGTTCCTCGAAATCGACACCAACGCACGCAGCGCATACGAGAACCGCGCAGGTTCGAGCCTGGGTGTGACCAAACCCGAGGGCGAATAGACGCAGTCCCGGCCCTTACTATTTGATACGTGAGCGAGAAGCACTACGACATTGCGGTAGTCGGCGGGGGCCCGGCCGGGTCATCCGCGGCCTGGCAAGCCGCCCGCACGGGCGCCAGCGTGGTTCTCGTCGACAAGGCCGAGTTCCCGCGGGATAAGCCATGCGGCGACGGGCTGACCGCCCGCGCGGTGAGCTACCTACAGAAGATGGGTCTGGCCAACGAGGTCGCCCAGTTCCACCGCGTCGATGGTGTGCGCGTCGACAGCGGCAATGTTTGGGAGCTCACGTTCCCCAAGCGTCCCGGTATGCCCGATCACGGGCATGTGGTGCGCCGGCCCGAGCTGGACACCCTGCTGCTCAAGCACGCCGAGTCAGCGGGCGCCGAAGTGCGCCAGTCCACCGAGGCGGTGGGCCCGATCGGCGACGGCAACGTGGTCAAGGGCATCGAGGTTAAGACCGCGAATGGATCTCGCGAGACCATCTCGGCCGACGCGGTGATCGTGGCCGACGGCGCCTACTCCCCCATCAAGCGCGCGATGAACCTCGACTCGGAGGTCAAGGGATACACCGCGATTGCGATCCGCGCCGAGATGGAAGCCAACCGCGAAGACTCCAACATGCTCGACATCGATCTGCGGTTGCACCACAAGAATGATGCGCTGATCGGATACGGCTGGGTTTTCCCGCTCGGCGCCGGGCGGATCAATATCGGCATCGGGTACGTCAACAGCTACAAGAAGTGGCAGGACGTCAACGCCGCGCAGGTGCTGGATACCTACATGAAGAAACTGCCCAGGGAGTGGGAACTGCCCGATCTGGCCGAGCTGCGCAAGAACAAGGGTGTGCGCGCCTGGCGCCTGCCGATGGGATTCACCGCATGGCCGCCCTGGCGCCCCGGGGTGCTGTTCGCGGGCGACGCGCTGGGCGCGGGCAAGCCGGTCAGTGGTGCCGGCATCTCGAAGGCACTCGAATCCGGCTTGGCGGCAGGCGAATGCGCGGTGGCAGCGTTGCAGAACGCCGGCCCGCAAGACTTCACCAATTACCAGCAGCGGATGAATGATGCCTGGGGCCGGGAGTACCAGCGCGGGCGGATCATGCACCGGGCGTTAGGCAATCCATGGCTGTGCGACAAGGGCATCAAGCTGATGGACAACTCGACCTTCCGCGACAACCTGCTCAAGGTCTTGTACAAGCGGGCCCAGGGCCCCGGCCACAAGCACTGATCTGCCATGTGGTCGATCCGGCGGCGGGAGATGGCGCTCGCCACCGGGCTATCAAGTGTCGCAGGGTTTCTCGACGCGATCGGGTTCGTACATCTGGGCGGGTACTTCCTGTCCTTCATGAGCGGTAACACGACCAGAATGGCCGCCTCGACGGCCACCCAACAGTGGGAATCGGCTTACAAGGCAGCCGGTCTGATCGCGATGTTCTTCATCGGCGTGATGGTCGGCGCGATCGCGTCACGTATCAGCGGCGACCACGAGCGGGTCGCCGTGCTCGCGGTCGCCTCGACAACCGTTGCCGCGGCGGCGATCACACAGGAATTAGGCGCGGGCGTCGCGGCATTGCTCCTGACGGCACTGGCGATGGGTTCCATGAACTCGGTTTTTCAGCGTTCCGGCGAGGTCCAGGTGGGCCTCACCTACATCACCGGCACAGTGGTCAAGGCCGGACAGCGGCTCGTCGACGCGTTCTTCGGCGGACCCCGGTGGGTGTGGCTGCGTTACATCACGCTGTGGGCGGGCCTGACCATCGGCGCTGTACTGGGCGCGGCGACGTACCACCGCATCGGACTCGACGCGCTGTGGATCGGATGGGCACTCTTGCTCATCGCCACCGTCACCACGTGGCTGGTACGCCGATCCAGCCCTGCCCTGCCGGCACTAGATCCGGATTAGATCCAGCACCTGTTCCGCGCGGGCGCCATCCCCGTCGACCGTCAAGCGTGACAACGGAACCCGGTGCCACAGCGCAAGCAGCAAATCGGAGGTGGACGCCCTGATCGTGGCGTCCGGCGCGGCATCTTCGTCCACGATGCCAATGGCATCGGGATCCACACGCAGCAGCCAAGAACCATCGGCGTCGTTGGCGTGCAGCAGTATGCGCGCTCCCTGAAGGTCTTGCGGGGTGCCGCCGTCACGCCGGATGCGCCTGGGCGTGAACAGCTCCGACCATTCGCCGATGCCGTCGGCGGCCAGTGCAGCGTCGATGGGTTCGGCGTCCCATCCGCGGTAGGCATGCTCGATGTCCCAGCGGTGTACCGCCACCTCGTTTGCCTGGCGGCGATACCAGAATCGCACCGGCCGCTCACCGAAGGGCGACTTCGTCGGCGCATCAAGGTCCTTCGACGTCAACGCGGCGACGAGGTTGTCTGCGCGGTCGAAGTACCAATCGATGATGGACTCCCCCGCCGGAGCATCCGGGTCGACATCCGTGTACGGAACCTTTTCCCCGACAACGACACCCCCGGCCCAACGGTGCACTCCGCCAAGGTGGGCCACCACATCGCGTGCCGTCCACCCCGGGCAAGACGGTGCCTTCTGGTCGAGATGCTCGGGTGGGGTCGCGGCAACCGCCGCCATCCCCTTGCGCAGTGCTTCCAGCCATTCGTCGGGGGTCACCGACTAGTAATACCACCGCCGAGTCTGATTCTCACGACGGTTTCGGGCCGAAAAACGTCGTGAGAATCAGACTCGACGTGGCGGCGCCGAGGGCGCACTTACCGCCGAACAGATCGATCAGCTGCTTGGAGGACAAGCCAGAGTGGCTGGTCGCCGAACGTGAGAGCTCCCAGTCGGTGCTGAGCGAGCAGCGGCGCATGAAGGCGCTGCACGAGAGAAAACTCCTCGCGAGAACTAGGACGCCAGCAGCACATCAGCACTCCCCAACCTCGACAATTTTCAACCATTCGTACACAGAACCTCGACGCACAGTTGATATGACATAGGAAAGCTTGCTTCCGTGGCCCTGAGGTTGTTACAGGAAACAAGAACACACGCATCTTTTCTCTCTTCTGTGCAGAGACGGCGATCGCTGATGTCTTGAATACTCAAAGCTCACTTCATATCCACGCCGTGAGTGGGCTATCGACATGCCGAGTGAGAGAATTAATAAAACGAATAGGACTGCAGACTTGCGTAGGATTCATGAAACCGATAGTGGGCAGGCAGATCCAGGCCTATTCAGAAAATATGCCGGCCTGCAATCCCCGTCAGATGCGACACCCGCGTCACTGGAGCCTAATTTCGAGGACGCCTCTCACTTACCCATACCTGCGATTTATGTCCGCGAAGCCACACTCGGGACAGCACGGAGAGTTCTTCAGGCAGCAAATATCGATACTGGCCGCCCTCTCGTCGAATACGGCCTGGACTCCATCCGCGCCACAGAGCTGGTTGTAGAGCTTGAAAACATATTCCATGTCCGGATACCCGACCAGCAAACTGTATATCTGATTACTGTGGACGATATCTCCGACTATTTAATTGCCGAACTCGTACATGCTCAACGGATTCTATGAACTATATAAATTCGGCCGGGGCGGACTCAAAAGTGAAAATTAGTCTTGAGAGCGCATTCGCACGCCATGCCCGGCCCGAACAGGCGCGACTGCTGCACGCGCTAAACCTGGATGTCGTCTACCACACCGCCAATCGCGATACCTTGGCCTTCGACACAAGCCCTGTTGATGACGGCGACCATGCCCGGACAGACGTGATCGACCTCGTCGGCGGCCACGGCAGCGGGCTGTTTGGCCATAACCATCCACATCTTGTCGAGGCAGCCGAGCGCTGCCTGCGCCAGCGCGCACCGTTCAGCGCACAGGCCAGCGTGCGCGCCGTCGCCGGTCGGCTTGCCGCCCGGCTGTCGGCGCGAGTAGGCGAAACCACCGGCGCGGAATACGTTGCCACCCTCGGTTCAAGTGGCGCCGACGCCGTAGAGGCCGCCGTCAAGCATGCGACTGTAGCTCGAGCCCGGCGACTCGGAGCACTGCACGACGATGTCGAGCGTCAGTTGCGCCGCGCCCGCCGAGACGGTGTAGACCGCGTCGGCATCGACACCGGCGGCCGTATTCGGTCTATTGCCGACCTGCTCACCGAGTCGGCTGCCGTCCTCACCGCCATGTCCCAGCAGCAACCCGCCTTCATCTCCCTCGCCCGAGCCTTCCACGGGAACACCGCTGCCGCGGGCGCCCTAACGGACCGCACGAGCATCTCAACTGACTTGGCCGCCCCCGGGCCGCGACGCATCCGGATCGACACCTGGGATCCCGACACCATCGTGTCGTCATTCGACGATGAACGGGTATCGCTCTGCCGCATCGTATTTGACGCACAAGGCGTACCTCACGCAACCTGGGAAAATGTGTCTACCATAGCCGCCTGCTTCGCCGAGCCGATCCAAGGGGAAGGTGGCGTTCACGAGGTGCCGGACGCGACCCTCCGAGCATTGCGTGAACTGGCCGACCGACATCACGCCGCACTGGTATTCGACGAGATCCAATGCGGCATGGGGCGCACCGGAACATTTCTGGCGTCCGAGCCCTCTGGAGTGATAGCGGACTACTACCTGCTATCGAAGTCACTCGGGGGAAGCCTTGCGAAGATATCGGCGATGCTCGTTGAATCATCCTCTTACATAAGTGATTTTGGCCGCTATCACACGTCGACGTTCTCCGACGACGACTTCTCGGCGACGATCGCCGAGGCATCCTTGGATCTTCTCGAATCCGCGCAGTCGCACATAATCGAAGCGGGGGCGTTGCTGATCGAACGGCTCGAACAGATTGCCGCGCGCTGGCCCGGCGTCGTCGCCGACGTGCGTGGTCGCGGATTGCTCATCGGTATCGAACTGCGTCCCCTCCAGGGGCTTTCACGAGTTCTTGCCGAGTTCGTGCGTCCCGAATTCTTCGGCTATGTCGTTGCGGGGTATCTCTTACACGTCCACCGCATCCGAGTCATGCCGACGCTGTCTGCGCCGATGACATTGCGAATCCAGCCGTCTGCGTATATCGAACCCGCCGAAATCGAACGAGCCGTGGCAGCGCTCGACACACTGGCTGGACTAATCCAACGCGGCGAATTTTCCTCGCTGTTGACACATCTGACGAAGCCGTCATCCCTGGACTGGGTCCCCCCACAAGCGATCGCCCGCCCTCGGCAGCTCACGGGTCACAGCAGACCTGTTTGGGGGAAGCCGCCGCGCGTTGCCTTCCTTGCCAATCTAAGGGAGGCCGGCGATCTCCGCGAGCACGCGCCAGAGCTCGCGTCATGGACCGACGCTCAGTGTGCCGCGCTGTTTGATCGCACTCGCGGGATACTCGAGCCCTTCGAAGTCACCAGACAGTTGGTTGATTCCCCGGACGGCAGCCGCGTCGAAGTATGCGTGATCGGCGTGCCCATCACGGCGCTGCAGGCTGTCGAATGCCAACAGGCCGGACACGGAGTGTGGCTTCGAAATTTGGTACTTGATGCGGTCGAGTACGCGATCAAGATCGGAGCATCGGTAGTCGGGCTCGGTGGATACACATCGATCGTCACCGGTGCGGCGCGGGATGTCATTGAGGATTCGGTTCGGGTGACTTCCGGGAACTCGCTGACTGCCGCGTGCGCGTATGAGTTGCTGCGCGCACGCCTGGAGGAATTGCCCCCGGCCGACCGTACGGTGGGAGTCGTCGGCGCCATGGGGAACATCGGCGCGGTCATGGCTGAACTACTTGCACCCCACAGTGCTTCACTCACGCTCATAGGACGGTCCGGCACAACGTCGCGGCTTCAGCGAGTCGCTTCCCGCCTCGGAGGCGCCGTGCACGTCAGCGAAGACCCGGCGGCACTGCGGGAGTGCGGCATGATTGTCACTGCCACCAACTCCGCGATCCCGATCGTCACCTCCATCGACGTGGCGCCGGACCGCCCGGTCGTCATCTGCGATCTGGCTGTGCCCGGCGATGTCGCCCCCGGCGTCGGAGAGCTCCCGAACGTCACGCTTATCTCCGGCGGCCGGATGCGGCTGCCGGACGGCCAAACTCCCGAATTCCCAGGGACGGCGCTACCAGCGGGGACGGTCTACGCCTGCATGGCGGAAACCATTCTGCTTGGCTTCGAGCCAGCCACCCCAAGCCCATCATTCGGAGCGCTCACGGTCGCCGGGGTGCAGGCGGCGCGCGCACTCGCCGCCCGTCACGGACTTCAGGCCTCCATCCCCGTCCTTCAGGAGTCTCATGACTACTGATATGCCAATGTTTCTCGGTTCCAGCGACTTCCGTGTAGAAGCCGCTGGAGGCAAGGCCGCCACTTTGCACGAGCTGGTCGCCTGCGGGTTCGACGTTCCGCCTGGCTTCGTCATCCCGGCGGACACCGTCCTGGAACAGGTCCAAGACGCCGAACTCGCACAATGGGTCGACGCGCTGGGAGGTTTCCCCGTCGCCGTCAGGTCAAGCGGCGTGTTTGAAGACCTCGACGACGCGAGTTTCGCCGGACAGTACGAGTCGTATCTCGACGTGGCGGATACCGCCTGCTTACGGACCCGGATCACCGACTGCCGCAACTCTGTTGACAGCGAGCGGGTCCGCGCCTACTTGTCCGACAGGGGTCTCGACCCGCGGCGGGCCGCAGTCGCAGTCCTCGTCCAGAGCCTCGTCGATGCCAGGACTGCCGGTGTTGGCTTCACCATCGATCCGATCTCGGGAATCGAGGAACATGGGTTGATCGAATGCTGCCGCGGTCTCGGCGAACCGTTGGTATCCGGACGGGTCACCCCTACGCGGCTGACGATCCGGCTCGATGACGGCAGCGTGGTGGAGCGCACCGACGGATCTGAGGCTGTCGAACTAGGCTTGACCGAGGCGGCGGAGCTCGCCCGGCTCATGTTGCGAGTACAAGCATTCCGGCATCGGCCGCAGGACATCGAATGGGCGATCGACACCGCAGGAAAACTATGGCTCCTGCAGTCGCGCGCGATCACCACGATCATCTGGCGCACCGATATCGAGCAGTTCTCCGATGCTGATCTGCGCGACGGCGGCGTATCGGCCCGCGTGTGCACACCGCTGATGTTCTCCCTGTACAACAACGCATTCCAGCCGTCGATGCAACGCTTCTGGGGCTCGCTCAAATTGCTAGAAGTCAGCGAAGTACGCAATTGGATGGCGATGTACTACGGCCGTCCGTACTGGAACGTCAGCGGGGTCAAGCAGTGCTACCGCAAGATTCCGGGGTACAACGAACGGGTCTTCGACGATGGGCTGGGCGTCATGGCCAACTATGGAGATACCGGACCGCGCCACACACCGATAAACCCATCGACGATCGCGCGCGCGCTGCCCACCGCGCTCGCACTTGAGAGGACCGTGCGCAAGCAGCTCGGCGAGGTGGAACGGTTCGCGGCAGCCTGGCCCGCCAAGTACCGGGCATGGCGTAACCGCGCCGCACAGCTCGCCCAGACCGATGACCACGATTTCATGATCGATCTGGTGGACTGCCTGCTGACGTTCCATGCGAACACCGAACGCACCTACTTCGCCACCATTTACCACAATTCCAGTGTGCAAAGCGATTTCACGACGTTACTGGACAAGATCGACAGTGCGACCCATGGCAACACATCGGTGGTCCACCTAATAGGCGGCTTAGCAGAGGTAAGCCATATGGCGATGCAAGATGGCATCGTCAACCTTCATCGGGTGGCCGTCCGCGACGGGATCGCCGGCGATGACTGGCAAGACGCGCTCGCGGACTTCCTGGACGAGCACGGATTCCATGCAGATGCCGAGCTTGATCTCACCTGCCCGCGTTGGTCGGAGGAGCCGGACCGGGTACGGACGATGGTCGAGTCCATGCTCGCGAACGACAACCCGCCTGCAGATCCCGCCGCATCGCTGGCCAACCAGCGGAAGCGATTTGAGACGGAACTCGCATCGGTGCGACAACGAGTCCGTTCTAATCCATTGACACGCCTTCGGTTTGAGCGGCCACTCGACAAGCATGTCAGTCGCGCCCGCAGCTACCTGGTTGCCCGCGAACGCATGCGAGAATTCTCATCTCAGGCCTATGCAATTGTCCGGGCGTACGTCGTAGAGGCCGGATTGCGACTGGCACGCGACGGTCGCCTCTCCGATCCACGTGACGTGTTCATGCTGTCTATTCACGAACTCGCGGATCTCGCCCAAAGCCGGCACGGATCTGGCACTCTCACAAGGAGTATTGCGTTCCGCCGGGCCATGTATGAGGGCTATCGCGATGTGACACCGCCCCATGAGCTTGGCGGTGACACTGTCGCGGCGCCGCCGGTATCGGGCGGGTTGGCGGGATTGGGCTGCAGTCCCGGTGTTGCCGAAGGCACCGCGCGAGTGATCGCCTCCCTGTCTGATATCGGCGAACTACGCGCCGGCGACATCCTGGTAACCCGATTTACCGATCCCGGGTGGACTCCCGCGCTGGGCCTCATCGCCGGCGTGGTGACGGAAGTCGGCGGCATGCTCTCGCATGCCGCAGTAATCGGGCGCGAATACGGTATTCCGGCCGTACTCAATGTTACGGGCGCCACCGAAGCGATCCAGTCCGGGCAGCGTATCCGTGTGAACGGCAGCACCGGCGAAATAAGCCGTCTAGAAATCCAGAGTCCCGTACCCATCGCAATCGCACAGTGCAGTGCGACCCGTCCGATGTAGTCGGAAGACGTTGCAGTAGTGAGGAGATGAAACTGACCGCACCAAAGCGCCTGATCTGCATCGCCGGCGGCGACGGATCGGGAAAGACGACACAGATAGCCCGCCTTTCGGCTGCACTGCAGGCGCAAGGCCACGCTATCGCGCCGGTCACCATCTGGGACGCATTCCTTGACACGTCCGTGGCGTCGAAGCTCCCCTTTCGATCTGCCGACATCTACGGGTACCTCAAGCTACTGAGCCCGGTGTCGCGCGCACATTTCCTTTTCCACGCACTGCACTTGGCACTCGAACTGGCAGGCAGGCGTGACGCGGACACCGTTCTCTTGAATGCTTACTGGTACAAGTACTTCGCAACCGAAGTCGCCCACGGCGGTGAGCCGTCGGTGCTGCGCCAGCTTGCCGCGGGATTCCCCGAACCCGACCTCACCTTCTACCTGACAATCTCGCCACCGGACGCTTTGGCCCGCAAGAGACAACGCAGCGACTACGAGAGCGGCTACGGGGACGCGGACGAGTTCTTGGCGTTCCAAGAACGCAGTCAAGCCACGATCGACACGCTGGCGGACGAATTCGCATGGATCAGACTCGACGGCGCCACCGCCCCCACCGATCTCACCACGGCGATGTTGGAGCGAATTGGGGAGGACAGCTGATGACACGCCGAATCGCGATTGTGGGAATCGATGGCTGCGGCAAGTCCGCGGCGATCGCGCGTCTGCGCGAGCTTGCACCGCCCGGTCTCGGCCACTTTCCGGCCATGACCTGCCCGGACTTTCACGACACGCGTAATGCACCCCTGCAGCATCTCTCGCACCAGATGAAGGCATTCAGCGACGGCTGTGATGAGATCGAAAGCCTGGAAATGAAGGCCCTGGCGATGTATTTCCAGATGACGCTGTACGGCCCGGTCGAGCGTTTCTTTCTGGAGACCTTCACACCGTCGGCATTGCTCTGCGAGCGGCACCCGCTCATCGAGGTTTTGGTGTACGGGCCTTTCTATTTACTTTTGGCACAGCCCGATTGGGATGGCAAGGCACTCGAAGATTCGATTTCTGCGGTACTCGACCGGCACGAGCCCGGCGCCCTTGACACCATCCGAGACTGGCACGCATCGGAGGCCAAACGACTCGGCCTTGACCGGGATATCTGGGCGATGCTCCACGATGTCGCAGCGATCGTGCCGAGGGACGTCACCTCCTGTGTGACCACGTTCGGTGAGCGTTTCCGCACCACATTGCCTGATGTCGTTCTGTGGCTTGATGTTCCGCCCGAACAAGCCGCCGCGCGATGCACCGCACGCTCCCCCGACGGTGTGAAGGAAGCACATGAGACCCCCGAATTCCTCGCCGCGCTCCGGGAAGGTTACGTACGTGTACGCGACACCCTCGCCGCATCGTTCCCCGAGGTGACATTTCACAGGATCGACACAAGTGACGACATCGACCTCGACGAATCTGTACGCCACTGCGTAAGAGAAGGGAATTTGTTCGCATGAACGATATCGCCGAACGCGTGCGCAAAGTCGTCACGGAGGTGCTGTGGATACCGCCTGCCGAACTTGACGACACGAAAAAGCTCGCGGACTACGGGCTCGACTCCCCGACGGCAATCGAGCTGACGGTGCAACTCGAAGACACATTCGACATCCGCATCCCCGAAGACGAAGCGGCCGGGTTGGAGACCGTGAACCAGATCACCGAATACGTCAAGGGGACGGTGGCATGAAACCGCTGGATACGCTTCATGCCAGTATCGTTCACGCGCTGCTCGCGAACGCTGAGCTCGGGGCGGATGCGCCCAGCACCATAGTTGTCTCGGAAACCGAAGATGCCGAGACAATCACGCACGAGAAACTTGCCGAGGCATCGCTGCGAGCAGCGGCCATCATGGCCGAGTCTGGCGTCCGTCCGGGCGATCGTGTCATGATCTGCCTCCCGACGTCGCCGGCGTTCCTCACGGCATTCTTCGCGACGATGGCGCTCGGCGCGATCCCCGTCGCGGTGCCGCTGCCCGGCGGTTTCGGGGCGATCGACGTCTTCGCATCGAAGTTCCGCCGCCTCGTGGCATATCTCGAACCGAGGGCCATCATTGCCATCTCACTGGTCGCCGATGCGCTCAAGCCCGATGTATCCGGCGCCATAGCGGTGCATGACGGCGAGCTCCTTCACATACAGGCCTGCGACCCCGGGGCGCCCACGATGGCGCCGCGGCTACCTGCGGGGGACGATCTCGCGTTCATCCAGTGCACGTCCGGTTCAACGGGAAAACCCAAGGGCGTGATGATCACTCACGCAAACCTGGTCAACAACTGCGAACAGATTCGTCGCAAATGCCAATGCGGAACTGACGATACATGGGTGGGATGGCTCCCCCTCAATCACGATATGGGTCTCATCGGGGGGACGCTCACACCGTTGTATTCCCGTACCCGCGCCGTGCAGATTCCGCCTGCGCTATTCCTGCGCCGACCTGCCGAATGGCTTCTGAACGTGTCCCGCTATCAAGGAACAATCACCGCCGCACCAAATTTCGCGTACGGGTACGCCGCAGCGCGTATCAAGGACGAGGAACTTGACGGCGTCGATCTGTCTTCGTGGCGATTCATGTTCTGCGGTGCTGAGCCCATTCAATTCGACACCGTGAGCCGTTTCGTCGAGCGTTTTCGGCACTGGGGTCTTCCCGAAAATTCGCTGATACCGTGCTACGGGCTCGCTGAAGCGTCACTGGCAGTGACAGTTTCGCGACCCCAGTCGATTTCCTTCGATGTGGTGGACCGCCACGCCCTGGCCACCGCGCGAATAGCCAAAGACACCACACCAGAGGATCCGGCGGCGCTAACCGTCGTCGACTGCGGCACCGTGGTGGACGGCGCCGAAATTCGGATAGCGGACGAAGACGGCACCGTCCTCGGCGAGAACGCGCTCGGGCACATCCAGTTTCGCGGTCCAGCAACCACGGCCGGGTACTTTGGGCTACCCGAAGAGACCGCTAAATCGATGACCGCCGACGGCTGGTGGGACTCGGGCGACATCGGCTATCTGCGTGACGGCGGGCTGCGAGTCACCGGCCGCGCCAAGGACATCATCATCATCCGCGGAGCCAACTATTTTCCCTCCAACTTCGAGCATGCCGCCGAGTCCGTAGCGGGCGTACGGGTCGGCGGCGTCGCCGCCGTTGGACACACCGCAGAGGGCGAGGATTCAGAATCGTTGCATCTCATCGTGGAGACCGAAGTCGATGCGTCGGTGAGGGACAGCCTACGGCGAGCGGTACGCTCCGCGGTCAGTGCGCGCACCGGTGTGCTACCCGCGGCAATACATCTTGTGCCTAAGCGGAGCATCCCTAAGACGACCAGCGGGAAGGTTCAGCGGTCGAAGGCCAAACGGCTGTTCGTGGAGAGGGAGCAGGTGGCGCAGCAGTGACCCGTCAACTCGCCGGCCCCGCCTACCGAAACCCGCTGGGCGCCTTCTTGCCATACCGCAGGGACCCCCTCACGCTGTTCTACGAGCAGGCAAACGCATACAGCGGCAGCGTTCGCTTACGCCTGGCGTACGAGCAGCTCTACCTGCTTGTCGATGAAGACCACATCCGCCAAGTGCTCATGACAAACTTCGACAAGTACGCCAAGGGCATCAGCTACAACAGCCTCAACTACTTGCTCGGGCCAGGGTTGTTGACCAGTGACGGAAAGCTGTGGAAGACGCAGCGGGCTTTGATCAAACCCGCGTTCACACGCCGCCATGTCACCGATGAGATACCGATCATGGTGGATGCAGGCGAACGGATGTACAAACGGCTCGACCACTTCGCCGCCAACGGAAGCACATTCGACCTGGTAACAGAGGTGCTCAACTTCGCGGCGGACGTCGTCTGCCGCGCCGTGATGGGCAGCGATGTCGAGGGCGTGCTACCGCAAATCGATCATGACGTCCGGGATGGAGTCGCCTGGGTGATGCGTCACATGTCCTCGGTTATCCAGTTGCCTCCGTCCATACCGACACCGAGCAACCGCCGGTTCCGGGCCCTGCGCGCGCGACTCAACAACGTGGTCGACGACGTCATCGCGGGTCACAAGAAGCTCGGTGATGACAACAGCTTGCTCGGAAGGCTGGTTAAGGCGCGCGACGACACAGGCCATGCGATGGACGATGAGCAACTGCGCCATGAGGTGCTGACATTCCTTCTTGCCGGGCATGAGACAACTGGCGGAGCGATCGCCTGGACGATGTACGAGCTATGCCGGAATCCAGCTGTGCTGCACGATGTCGTCGACGAAGTAGACAGCGTGCTTGGCGGCAGCCTCCCTGCCGCGGAATCGCTATCGGCGCTGGACCTTACAGGACGTGCGATCGACGAATCCATGCGGCTGCACCCGCCCGCGTGGGCATTCAGCCGCAGTGCACTGGAACCTGACACGTTCGACACGTTCGACATCGACAAAGGTGCCATCATCGTTATCAGCCCCTTTGTCAACCAGCGACTGCCTCAGTTCTGGCCTTCCCCTCTGCAATTCGATCCGGGCAGGTTCACCCCTGAGGCATCGAAGGGTCGGTCACCGTTCCACTACTTCCCGTTCGGCTGGGGGCCACACCTGTGCGTGGGCCAGCACCTAGCACTGACCGAGATACGGGTCGGTCTGGCAATGCTTTTGGCGCGCTACGAATTCGAGCTCGTCAATGGGATGCGTGTGCGCGAAAACCCGGAGATATCCAACCTGCCCGACCCCGTAATATGCAAGGTAAGGCAGCGCGCATGACGATGACGCTTGAGAATGTCGGCAACAAGGCAGCGAGCCTTATCTTGCTCGCCACGCAGGGGTACGCGGTGCCCGCGTTCACGGTGGTGACAACCGATCAGTGCGCGCGGATCCTGGAGCAAGCCCAGCTGCCCATCGGCGCGCACCTCGCAGAACTCAACACCGATTCGCACGACTCACTGCGCACCACGGCCAGTAACATCCGTGAGCTGATCAGCGGGCTGTCGATCCCCGGTGATATCACCGACGAGATCGACACTCAAATAGCCGGTTTCGGGTCAGGAGCCCGGCTCGCGGTGCGCTCGTCTGTCGAAGGTGAAGACTCTGCCGCCGATTCTTTCGCCGGGCAGCTCGACACCTTCCTGGACGTGGCGCCGCACGACGTGGAATCAGCGATCCTCGGTGTATTGGCATCCGCATACTCGGAGCGGTCGCTGTTCTATCGCGCACGGCGCGGGATCGACAACGTCACCGTGGACGCTGCCGTCATCGTGCAGGTTCTTGTCGATAGTGCAGCCGCAGGCGTCGTGTTCAGCTGCAATCCAACCAATGGTGACACCTGCGAGGCCGTAGTGTCTGCGGGATTCGGCCTCGGAGAGGGCGTCGTATCCGGCACCGCCGACTGTGACACATATTTCGTCGACACCCAGTCACACACGGTCAACACCCGTGTGGAACAGATCGAGAACGGACCCGTGCTCACCGACGAGCGTGTCGGGGAGCTCGTCACCGTAGCCGTCGACCTCGCCAGCACTCTCGGTGTCCCTCAGGATATCGAGTGGGCGATCGACAACGACGGCAAGTTGTGGCTACTGCAGGCGCGGCCGGTCACCGCCACCGGCATGCGGCAGACGATCTTCGACAATGTGAACGTCGCCGAGTCCTATCCCGGGCTGTCCACACCGCTGACCTTCTCGGTTGTCAGACTCGCGTACGAACAAGTCTTCCGGGCATGCCACCGGGACTTCGGGGCAAGCCGAGAGACCGTTCGTGACAATAGCGCGAGCCTTTACCCCTACCTGGTCGGCACAGCTCACGGCCGGATCTACTACAACATCAGCAATTGGTACTCGCTGTTCCTTCAAATCCCGGGAATGGAGTTCGCAATCGAGGGTTGGGAGGCAGCCCTTGGCATCGAGAGCCGGTACAAGCGGCCGGCCTTGCCGTTGCGTGGCCTCGCGCTGGCCAAGATGTGGCTCCTGCGCGTACGCGTTGTCTTGGTGATTCTCGCCGGCTGGCTACGGCTCAGAAGCCGACTTGCGTCGTTCTTCGGCCTGCTCAACGATTTCACCACAGATCTGGATCACCGCCTGGCTCAGGAGAACTCAGAGAATCAACGTGAACCGCACGAGCTGCTAAGTTGGCTGGAACGCTGCATCAGCGAGCTCGTACCGGCCTATTCGGTACAGATATTCAACGACTTCCTGGCCCAACAACTGTTTCACATCATTGGGCGGATCATCGAGAAGGCCGGGGTGACCAATCCCGAGGCCATTCGCAATGAGCTGTTCTGCGGCGAGGAGGGCGTACGCAGTGTCGACCCGGTGCGCTCCCTGCTCGAGCTCGCCAACCTGGCCCGCTCGGATGCCTCGCTGACCGAGCTGTTCACGAGCAATCTTGACGCACAGAGTGTCTGGGCAGAGTTGTCACAGTTTCCGCAGTTCCGCTCCGCGTGCTTGCTGCATATCGCGGAGTACGGGGACCGTACAGTCAACGAACTCAAGCTGGAGACGGACCCGCTTAGCTGGCGCCCCGCCGATCTCGTGCCATCGTTGCGCAACTATATTCGTGGTGGCCAGAACATCGCCGACATGGAGTCACACGAACAGCAGATCCGCCACGACGCCGAGCAAGACATGCGTAAAGCATTGCGCGGCAAGCCCTTTCTACGCGTCGCTTACAACCTCGTCCTGAAGCACGCACGCGAGAACGTCAAGCAGCGGGAAAACATGCGGTTGGGCCGCAGCCGTTGTTTCGGTCTGGTCAAGCGTGTGTTCCGCCAATACGGCGACCATCTGCACACGGCCCGCCTCATCGACAACCCGCGCGACGTCTTCTACCTGACCTATGAGGAGATCGCCGCGATAACCCGCGGCACCTTCGTCGACGGCGATCCGCACACTTTGGTCGCCGCACGCAAAGCCGACCACGATCGCTGGCGTCGTGATGCGCCACCGTCACGCATCGTGACATCCGGCATGGCCGCCGCGCATGTCAGCGAGCATGAATACGACACCCTTGAAGACGCCCCGGTCTTGATTGGAATCGGTTGCTCTCCAGGCAATGTCGAAGCACCGGCGATGCTAGTCCAAGACCCGGGCGAAGCAGGCGATATCGACGGTCAGGTGCTTGTCGCATCAACCACCGATCCAGGCTGGGTGTTTCTCATGGTCGCCGCGGGTGGGCTAGTCACCGAAAAAGGCAGCCTGCTGTCACACACCGCCATCATCGGCCGCGAGCTGGGCATCACGACGGTCGTCGGCGTCAGGGGTGCCACCCGCTTGTTGCATGACGGTGACGTTGTGGCCGTCAACGGCCGCGCCGGCACCGTGACGATCCGCAGGAGAGCCACATGAACAATGTCGGGCACGCCGAGAACTTCAGCCTTGAGCACTATATGAACCCCAAGGCGGTTACCTTTGAGGATCGCTTTGCCGACTTTCAGCACTACGTCAACCGCGCCCGCGGCAGCGGCTTCGTGCTACGAGAGATCGCGGGCCCCTCTGGACCGGTTGTACCCGTTCGCGATCCGGCGACCGACACAACGTGCGATGTCATCATGCTGGGATCCAACAATTACCTGGGCATGGCGAACGAGCCTGAGATCGTCGAAGCCACCGTCGCAGCTCTCCGTCAATACGGGACGGGTTGTGGCGGACCGCCATTGCTCAACGGCACAACATCACTGCACCGCCAGCTGGAGGAAAAGTTGGCGCGGCTCAAGGGCTGTGAGTCCGCGCTGCTGTTCTCCTCTGGATATGCCGCCAATGTCGGGTGGTTGACCGGACTGATGAACAAGGGCGACATCCTGATCTACGACGAGCAGAATCATGCGAGTCTCTACGACGGCGTCCAGCTCGGCCGAGTCCGATCGATGGCTTTTGACCACAATGACCTCGACCACCTGCGCCACCGCCTCATGCAGGTGCGCTGGCGTGATCCAGGCGCCAACATCGTCGTCGCCGTCGAGGGTGTCTACTCGATGGACGGCGATATTGCTCCGCTGCCGGAGATCAAGGCACTCTGCGAGAACTTTGGCGCCTGGCTTGCCGTCGATGACGCACACGGCACCGGCGTGCTAGGAGCGAATGGCCACGGGACTCACGAATATTTCGCCATGTCGTCCGGCGAGGTCGAGATCGCGATGGGCACATTCTCGAAGGTGTTCGCGACAACCGGCGGTTTCGTCGCCGGATCACAAGGGTTCGTCGATTCGCTGCGCTTCCTGGCCCGCTCATACATGTTCTCCGCTTCCCTGGCCCCGTCGGTGGTCGCATCGGTGATCGCGGGAATTGACTTCATTGAGACGCATCCCGAGCGCATCGCGAAACTCCATGACAATGTCGCCTACTTCGTCAATTCGCTACGACACATCGGATTTGCAATTGAGGCCCCCACCGCAATCGTCCCTATCGCATTGCCTGCCGACGTCGAGGTGATCGAAGTGGTCGCCGCGCTGCACAGGGAGGGAGTATTCGTCAACGGTGTCGAATTCCCCGCGGTCCCGCGCGACAAACAGCGGATACGGGTCAGCATGATGGCCACGCTCACCCGTGCACAGCTAGACATCGCGGTCGAGAAGATCACTGCCGTCGCCCGCCGCTTCGGTTTTCATCCCGACCAGGTGGGCACATCATGATCGCTGCGGGCGGCACCGCAGACGAGCGGCTACTGGTCCTGGCCTCGCTCATTGCACCTACTGAGGCTGAACGCGCGGAAATCGCTTCACTAGCAGGGGAAATCACCGACTGGGCCGGATTTCTGAATCTCGCGAAAGTCAATGCGACGATACCGCTGGTGCAGCGCAGGCTGGAACATGAGCAGCTTTTCGGAATGGTGCCCGTGGATGTCGCGAAGGGTTTCCTCGCGGTGTCCAGCACCATCGCCGAGACCAACGACCTGCGGCTCAGGGGCAGCCTGGAGCTACTGCACAGATTCGACGCAGCCGGCATCAGATGCGTTGTGCTCAAAGGCATGCTGTTCGCATCTGAGGTCTATCAGGATCCGCACTACAAACGGATGAACGACCTCGACATCCTTGTCGAGATCGAGCATGTCGACAATGTCATGGCCATCTACCGTGAACTCGGGATGTTCAGCGTCTCCGAACTGCTGGGCAAGCAGCCCACAGTCCGGGAGCGGCGCAGCCACCACCTGCCGTCCTTCGTTTCCCGCGACGGGACGCTCGTCGTCGGCACCCATTGGGGGCTGATCACTCCGCTGGCGCCATACCGGATCGACTATGCGGCAATCTGGTCCAGGGTCCGCCGCATCGACTACTACGGTGTGCCCGCGTGGGCGATGGCGCATGAGGACAACCTGCATCACCTGTGCATTCATCTGCCGTATTACAAGACGGGCGTGCGCGAGCTCGCCGACATCTGGAACCTGGTGCGATACGCGGGCGACGGCCTCAACTGGCACACCCTAAACAACGAGATCGACAAGGCCGGTTCGCACAATCTAGTGTTCCACGCCTTGTCACTGGTAAATCGACTGGTCCCCCAAAGGAACTGCCAGATGCTCGCCGAATCGGCAGAGCCACAGGCAGATCGGTTCTACCGCACAGATGTGACACGCAAGACTCGCCACGTGCGCACCCTGCTACGCAGCCGTTCGACGCACACATCCGTGATCGAGAAGGCGTACACCGAGTTCAATGCCACCAGCGCAGCGCACGAGAAGTGGGTGCGATTCGCCCGACTATGGGCAAATCTGCTCGACGTACCCGCCGCGGATGCCGCGAAGATGAGTTCGCTGCATCACCCGAGCCTGGGACAGCAGCTGAAGGCGAAACTAGCTGCCCCTTACCGCCTTACGAAGGTCTTCCAGCGCGACCTTGGCCCGTGGCTCTTTCCAGCCGCGCTCGCCAAGACCGCCTACGATCTCGGTGCGGCCTATGCGATGCAGCTGCGCCCCGGCAGTCGGCCGACGGACAACCTCGACGTGTTCGCGGCCAAAGTTGGGTTCACCCGTGCGGAACTTCAGTCGATCCTGGACGGTCAGGAGTGATCATGCCGCAGGGACTGAGACCGCTGAAGAACCGTGAGGACGTCACTACCGTGCTCTGGGATCTCGACGGCACGCTCGTCGGTATCAGACAGCGCCGCTTCCGGATGCTCATGCCGTTGGTCGCCGCCTGGGCATTCCGGGACATCATGCCGCCATGGCGATTCCTGTGCACACTAGGCGATGCCTTACCACAGATTCGGTCAAATGTATCGTCAGATACCAACTACCACATGATGATCCGGATTCTTGCCGATTGCGCGAACGTCGAAATCGCAGAGGCCGACATACGTATGCGCCGCGTCGCCGATGCCGAATTCCCGCGCCTGCGACGCCTGTTCTATCCGGTGCCGGAGGCACAGGAGGCGGTTACCCAACTCGCCGAGCGGGGCATCAGACAGGTGGTCGCAACCAACCCACTGTGGCCGGAGTCAACCGTGATTGCCCGCCTCGACTGGGGTGGGTTCGATCCCGGCGTTTTCCATCACATCACCAGCGGTGAAACCATGCGCCGGTCAAAACCGCGCCTGGATTTCTATCGCGAGCTGCTCGATGTGCTCGGGCAGCCGGCGGCCGAGTGCGTGATGATCGGCAACGACGTGGTGCAGGACGCTCCGGCGGTCGATCTCGGGATTCCCGTGTTCATCCTCGGTGTCACCGGCGACTGGGCGCAACTGCCCGGCTGGCTGGGCCTCAGGGAGGCGCCATGTTCGTCGTAGTGAATCCGAGCGCCAATGGCGGCACGGCCCGAAACCGCTGGCACGAGATAGAACATGCTCTCCGCGAACGCATCTCAGATATTGACATCCAGCAAGAGGATTCGGCTTCGTTGGGAGCGGCGGCAATCCGTGCGGCAGTCGACCGAGGGGTCGGGTCCGTCATCGCCGTGGGTGGTGATGGGTCGGTGGGGCTGGCCCTGAATGCCTTGATGGACCCCGCGACCGACCGGCCCCGCAACCCGTCGATCAGGTTGGGTGCCATCGGCCTAGGCAGCAGCAATGACTTCCACAAGCCATTCGACAACCGAATCGCAGGCGCCCCGGCCAGGATCGACACGCAGAACGCGAGGTTGACTGATGTCGGGAAAGCCACGCTGCTATTGCCCGATGGTCGCCGGATCGTCCGATACTTCCTCATCAACGCAAGTATGGGCCTGGTGGCCGAAGGCAATCATTCCTTCACCACCGCAGGCGGCGTGGCCAAGTGGCTCAAGCCGCGCAATGTCGAAATGGCGATCGTCTACACCGCCCTGAAGAGCATTGCGCGGCTACGCCCATTGCACGTCGAGATCCGTTCAGAGGGTTGGAGTGAGGACGTTCGGCTGACCAATGTCGGCGTGCTCAAGAGCCCGTACTTCGCCGGCGGCATGCGCTACGACACCGGCGTCACCAACGACGACGGCCAGTTCGACGTCAACATCTGGTCTGCGGCAAGCAGGCCCGCGGTCGTCAGGCTGATCGCGGGCCTGTACCGAGGGAAGTTCACCGGCTCACGTCTCGCGACTTGTCGACGTGGCCGAGTGGTCGAGATACGCCCTGAACACCCGAGCCCCCTGGAACTCGACGGGGAGATCACCGTTGTCGAATCGGCTCGCCTGGAAGTAATCCCGAAAGCACTACTGATCTGTGCCTAATCAAGGAGGTTCTTATGAGTAAGACAGTTCTGATCACCGGCGCCGCGTCTGGCATGGGCCTGGCCACCGCGAAGTTGTTATCAGCGCGTGGATACGACGTGGTCGGTGCAGATTTGGAGGGCGGCGAAGGAGTCACCACCCTCGACGTGCGCGATGCCGCGTCAGTACGCGAGTGGGTGGACGCCACCGCGCGCAGCCGCGGCTCGATCGATGCGGTGATCACCTTTGCGGGCTACGGGCTCGCCGGTGGTATCGAAGAAACCTCGCCGGATGAGGCCGCCGCGCTCCTGGACGTCAATGTGCTCGGCACCGCCCGCGTTGTCCGCGCCGCGCTGCCATGGCTGCGCGACCGCGGCGCGGGCCGCATCATCGTCGTGAGTTCCGGTGCTGCACAGGCGGCCCAACCCTTCGGCGGCTGGTACTCGGCAAGCAAGGCCGCCATCGAAAAGCTCGGTGAGGCCTTACGCATGGAGGCCGCCCCGTTCGGCGTCGATGTCTCGATTCTCACGCCGGGATGGACGCGCACCGCAATACTCTCCAAGGCGCTCAAGGTCGCCGAACCAGTTGGCGCGTACGCCGCGGCAAGTGCCGAAGTCGACCGCCGCAACGCCGGGTATCTTGCCGGCGGCCAGGAGCCCGAGGTCGTCGCCGAACAGATACTGCGAATCCTGAACGCACGCAAAACCCGCCAGAACTACCGAGTGGGTCGCGATGTTCGGTCATCGGCGCTGGCACGCCGCCTCACCCCGCAAGGCACCTACGAACAGATGATCCGGAACTACTACGGCGTGGGGCGTGCCGTGTCCACCGCGTCCCCGTTCGCCGCACTGCCGCCGATGGTGCACCCATCGACAAAGGAGCCCCTGACCCAGACGGCCGATGGCTCGCTCGCGACCGCCGACGGCGCCATCGGCGTCAAGGCGCTGGACCGTGATTTGCGCCTCTACGGCGACGCCACCGCCGGCGAGTACGAAGGCCGTGAATTGCCCAATGAGCGAGTGCGATTCGCCTATCGGATCTACTCGAAGGCGTATCCCATCGTCGCGACTCTGGTCTTCTGGTTCGTCTGGAATGGGAATCTGCGCAAGCTTGGCAATTTCTATGGCGGCCAGATCCGCAGTGCCGCAACCCGCGGAGCGGCATTCGTCGATATCGGCGTGGGCGACGGCAGCCTCACCAAATTCGCGCTGAACACCGCAAAGGTGAAGAGTCTGCCGTCCTTGCTGTTCGTTGATCTATCTCCGGACATGCTCCGCAAAGCCGCCAAGCGATTCCGAAAGTCGGACAGCGTTATCTCGCTCGTCGGCGATGTCACCACCCTCGGCATCGAAGAGCGCTCCACGCAGTTCCTGGGCTGCTACGGCGCCCTGCACGTCTTTCCGGATCCGCTCGCGGCGCTGAACCACATGGCATCACTGCTGACCGACGACGGAGAATTGTCACTGTCCATTCTCACCAGTCCGGGGGTGCCATGGAAGGACAGGCTCATCACACGGTTCGTCGCCACAAACACGATCACAACCAATTTCACCATCCATGAGGTGGAAGAACTGGTGGCCAAGGCCGGGCTCGAAGAAATCGAAAAGATTCTCAACGGACACCAACTCCTGTTGCGTGTGCGTCGGGCAGTATGACCGGCATGCTTCGACTCGACAAAGTCTCACGCACCTATGTGCGCGGCGATGAGCAAGTCCATTCACTCAGCAATTTCGACTTCAGTGTGGAGCCGGGTGAATTCGTAGTGGTGACGGGACCGTCGGGTGCCGGTAAATCGACGCTGCTGCATGTGGCCGGCGGCCTCGACGCTCCCGATTCGGGCACGGTGACCTTCGAGGGCGAGGACGTGTGGAAGATGAGCACTTCGGCGCGGGCGGCGTTTCGCCGCCGCAAGCTGGGGTTCGTCTTTCAGTTCTTCAACTTGGTCCCCATGCTCTCGGCGGTCGAGAACGTTTCGCTGCCACTGGTTCTTGACGGCATACCGGCGAAAGAAGCCGATGCTCGCGCGGCGGAGCTCCTCGAGCGCATTGGACTGGGCGACCGCGCACGGCACAAACCGTCCGAGTTGTCAGGCGGGCAGATGCAGCGGGTCAGCGTCGCCCGGGCGTTGGTGGCCCGCCCCGCGCTGCTACTGGCCGACGAACCCACCGGCAACCTGGACACCAAGTCCTCGACGGCTGTTTTGGAGCTACTGAAAAGCCTTGCCGAGCAAGAAGGCTCGGCAGTCGTGGTGGTGACCCATGACGGTGCCACCGCCGAGTTCGCCTCACGAGAGGTCAGGCTCGTGGATGGCCAGGCGGTTGGTATCCCGAGCGGTGATCGCTGATGCGTCTTCCTACCGGCGGAGCGGTTCGGTTCAAACGCGTCCACCTCATGGCGCTGCTCTACGACTGGCGGCGCACAATTCTGGCCGTGGTGGGCGTCGCGCTCGGAGTGACGCTGGTCCTCGGGATGGCGCAGCTACGCAATGAGGTGGTAAAGCCCTTCGACTCCTTCGGCCCGGCCCTCACCCAGGCCGCGAAGGGGCGGGTCATCCAGGTGACACCGCAGGTGAGTGGCCGCCTGCCAGAAGCGTTGGTGGCCCGTTTGCAACACGAGCTGCCCGACGTCCAAGCCGTCGTCCCGTTCGTCGCCGGGCTGACTCCGGTTGAGATCCGAGGCGAACGACACGGCTTCTTCGTGATGGGCGCGCCCTGTGAGATCGAGCTGCTTGTCGGCCCATTCCAATGTGCCGAGCGGGCACGTACCGAACGGCCAGCCGACGGTCCCGGCACACCGTTCGAGATACCCAAGGCGGTGGCCGATCGCCTCGCCCTCACGCTGGGCGATGAGGTCCGCTTGCCCGGCAGGCTGCCCGGCTCGGCCCACCTGGGCTGGACCTTCCCCGAGTACGAACGCGTGCAAAGCATTAACGGCGGCAATGTGCTGTTGGCCCCGTCGGCCGCGCACGCGGCAGATCTGCTTGGTGGAAAAGGGTTCGTGACGGCCGCATTCGTCATCGAGAAACCCGGCGCCGACGTCGAGGCGGACATCCAGCAGATCGTCGGGGATATCGCGACAACCGGGCCGCCGAAACCGCAGATGCCCGTTCTCTATGCCACGGCCAAGCAAACGCTCGATCTGACCGCCTTCAGCGGCATTTTGATAGGCATACTGATCGCAGTCAACACCATCCTGCTGGGAATCGAAGAACGCCGTTCGGTGATGGGCACGATCGGTGCCATCGGCGCCAAACCACGATCCACCTTCTTCGGCTTCCTCGGCGAGGGCGCAATCCTGGGCGCGGCCGGCGGCCTGGTAGCAGTACCCAGCGGGTTCTTATTGGGCTCCTTCCTCGTCGACCGATTCGGCCGCTCGATGCTCGCGGGGTCCGGTGGCGAGATCTCCAACACGTGGAGCCCCAGCCTGATCGCTCTCGGCGTTGGCGCGGGAGTGCTCTGCGGTGTGCTCGCCATCTTCTGGCCAGCCCTGCGGCTGGTCCGCGAGGGACCACTGCAGTCGATGTCAGCGTTCGGGGCCGACCGCCGTGTTCGACGCGTTTCATTCTTGCCCTTGATAATCGGCGCTATCTTGATCTTTGGCGCGGTCCTTCTGATGTTGGCGTTCAACCGAGGCCAGGTTCCTCTCAAGGTTGGCAGCAACGGACTCTTCTTAGGCCTCTTGGGCCTCACGGCACTGATGGTGTGGCTGACGCCGCCCGCCGCCGGATTGCTGATCCGGCTCATCGAGAGGCCGAGGCCCGACATTGGCCGGTTGGTGCGTGCCGACGTACAGCGCTACGCCGTGCTGTTCGCCACCACGGTTGCCGTGCTGACGGTCGGCACCAGCCTGGCGATCGGCTCACAGAGCGTCCAATTGCTCGCCGCTGATCAACTTGGCGCACAGAAGGCACAACGACTGCCAGATGCGTTGGTGATCGCACCTCAGGCACTGCTCGATCAGCGCCAGACCCAAATCGCACCCGATGCGTACGAGGCCATACGGGAGGCCGCCGGCCGCCGCGAAATCGACTCGCGCTGGCGTGCGTTAATCCCCTCGGCATCCGATCCACGCGTCGTCCTCGGTGTGACACCTGGGAGTTGGTACGCCGCTCAATTCGCTTCGCCCACAAACGAGGCGGCAACCTTCTGGCGCGGGCTATCTGCCGGCGAGGTAGCCCTGAGCACAGTGGCGGCGGGCCGTCTAGGCGCCACCGCGGGCGATACCATCGAGCTGCCCAGTGTCGCCGGGCACCACAAGTACCGTGTGACGGGAGTTTTCGAACCTAAGATCATCAACGACTCGACCCTAGGCGATATTGTGCTCGTCTCGGCGCAACTGGCACAAAGCGACTGGGCCGCGGTACGCGAACAGGTAGTAGTGCGGTACGAGTCGGCGGCCGAAGCAAGCGCGCACCGACCCGACTTTCTGGCGCTTGGCGCCGGCTTGTCGCTCTACGACGACGACGGCTGGAACGATGCCGGCAAGTCCGCCATTACGCGGTTCTTCGCACCGTTTACCGTGTCCGGCTACGTGATGATGCTCACCGCAGGTATCAGCGTGCTGAACGTGTTCTTACTCGGCTTGGTGCAGCGCCGCCGGGAACGCGCGGTATTGCGGGCGATCGGGACTACCACCCGCCGCGAGCAGGCCGTCGTCATCGCTCAGGGGTTGGTACTGGCGGTCTTGGCGGCCGGGTTCGCCGTACTTGGCGGCCTGGGCCTCATCTATCTGCAGGCGTTGGCCTCGCCGGTCTTCTACGGATTCCAGTTGTCCTGGGGCATCACGGCATATCCACTGGTGGTCGGCACACTCGGTGTCGCCGCGCTAGTAGCCGCCGCCATCGCCTACCCCGTCCTACATGCCAGTCGATTGGAGACCTCCGAGGTTCTCCAGAGCGACTAGCGGCGTCCGGCGCCGGAGACGAGAGGAATATCTGATGAAGGTGCATCACCTCAACTGCGGGACGATGGCCGGAGCAGTCGATCACTGCTTGCTAGTCGAGCTGCCCACAGGAGAATTACTGTTGGTAGACAGCGGATTCGGGCTCGACTGTATCCGCCGACCTGAGCTGTTGGGGTGGACGCGCCACCTCATCCGCCCCGTATTGCAGGAATCCGAGACTGCGATCCGGCAAATCACCGCGCTCGGGTATGACCCGAAAGACGTCCGCAATATCGTGCTGACACACCTGGACTACGACCACACGGGCGGTCTGGCAGACTTCCCCTGGGCAGCGGTCCACGTACACGGTCCCGAGTACCGGGCCGGCGCCCAGCCCACCGCATTCGAACGCCTCCGCTATCGGCCCGAGCAGCTGTGGTCACACGGGCCGCGATGGCAGGTCAATGAACTTGGCAAGAGCGGCAACCAGTGGTTCGGATTCCGGGCCGTCCGTGACTTGCCCGGGCTGCCTCCGACGATTCTGGTGATCCCGTTGGCGGGTCATACCCGTGGCCACGTCGGCGTGGCGGTCGACACCGGGACCGGCTGGCTGCTGCACGCCGGAGACTCTTACGTTGTCCCACAAGCTGTTTCAGGTGGAATGACCGGCCTCGCCGGCCGTGGCCTGAATCTGCTGTATGGCCACCCGAGCCTGCCGTATGCCCAGCTGGTGAACACGAACCGGCTCGCCGACCTCGTCGCACACCACCATGACGAGGTCACCGTATTCTGCAGTCACGATAGGACGGCATTCACTAGGCTCGCGCAAGCAGTTTCCACTTGATGGAGTTGCCGTCTCAATTCCAGCGCTAGCGTGCGGGTTATTTGCACATACGCGCAGGGGCGGGCTCGGTGGTGCTGTTTAGCGTCAGCGCAGCGGCAAGTACGCGTGCGCCGTGCGGGTCCATAGGGTCGATGTCGGTTATGTCTCGGATTCGGCCCAATCGGTACGTCAATGTATTTGGGTGTATGAAAAGTTCTGCAGCAGCGGCTTTTCGGGCCGATCCATGTCGAAGGTGCACTTTCAAAGCCTCGAGCAGCATGGGGTGACGCTGCAGCGGCACCACACATTGCGCGAGGAGGTCGCGGGCTGGACTAGGGCGGGTGATCTGGTACTCCAGCAGGACATCCTCCAGTTGATAGAGCCCCGGGACCCTGCCGACTTGCCTTGCAAGGTGGGCAATTTCAGTGGCCTCATCCGCGGCCGCAGGAATGGCCGACGGCTCAATCGAGGGACGCGTTGCAGCGTAGATGGGTACCCCTAATCGTTCGCTGAGTGCGGCCACAATTGCAGCGTCGGCACCGTGGGCGGCAGCAGATATGTTCATTGCCGAAGGGAGAAGGACAATTCCACAGGACCCATCAAACGTGTTAAGGACAAGATTTGACCCAAAATCGTAGAGGATGCGCTGCGCATGCCGCATCCTGCGCCAGGTAGTCAGCTGATCCTGAGCTGACTGCGGCCCTGCCACGCCGTCCACCTGCACGGCGAGCACGTTGTAATGGTCACAAAGGTCAAGGTTGGCTTCGCGGGCAAGTTCTACCGCGTTGGATTTTCCGGAAACCAAAGCAGCGCATAACCTTCCTAACCATCTGCGTTCAACGTATCCCCCGGCGGTCGAATTCTGATATGCCTCGGAAACCATCACAGTGACGGTCCCCGCCAGCTCTGCGAGATACATTCCGAGCGAGGCTAATGATGCGGCGTCGCTATCCGACGAATACTCCGCGACGAACTCCCACAACCTACGGATACCGCCGTGCATGGCGGTGATCAAGAACGGCAACGGAATGTCGCCTTCAGTGCTGAGTTCAACGAGCGGCGTCATGAACATGGATACCTCAGAGCGGCTTAGCAGGCGACCTGAGGCAAACGCACCGAGCAGCGAGGTGATCGCATGCTTGAGGATTGGCCCAATTTCGTCTTCGAAGTACTCGGCAGATACGTCGCCGCGCCAGGGTACAGACTCCACCCCTGCCGCCAACACGCCTGATGTCACTTCACCGAGTCGGGACATGAGCGCCTTTACAACAAGCGAGTCCGCCTGGATCGTCGATGGGCGACTATCAGTAGTCCCCGATGGTCGATGACGGGCGTCCAAGCCTTACCCCTGTGAGAATTTCGCAACTCTTGTGTTTCTCATCAACGGAGATAAGACTATCCGCTCGCTGATCGTGATCCGGACCCCGATTCCACGGTGTGAAGCACACCGGAAACAGAATCCGACAAGACATCAAGTTACCCCAGAGTAACAAGCTCATCAGCGTTACCAGAAAAAGCGCACCACTTTATTTGGGCGCTTGGCCCAGACCAAGCCCGACAGCCGTTAAGCATCGGCTATGTTCCCGTCGACCGGCAAGCGTGACAGCGGAACTCGATGCCACAGGCGGCAACAGATCAGAAGTGGATGCGGTGATCATCGCATCGGGCGACGCCTCTTCCTCCGCGATTCCGACCTCATCCGCATCCGCACGCAACAGCCAGAATCGTTGAACCGCAGTCTTTCTAGCGGTTGAAGCATCGAGCCCCAACGCAGGTCTGGCATGGACGACCGCGGGCCGCACATTGCTAATGCCGCCCTGGACGATCCGCCTCAGTCGCAGTATTCGACGAAGACACTGATCTACCATAAGACGACTTTCTTCTACGGCTAGTCGATTTCGTGCCAGGTATATCGCGCGATCGCAAGTACACCGACGGCTCGAACGAGGTTCGACCACATGCCTTCTGCCGAGTCGTCTATGCGGATGGTCAATCCGAGCATCAGTTGATGTCGATGCATCGTTGTCAACGGTAGTGCGGTGTAGCTTGCCCGTGCACGACGACCCCACCGACCAGGACTGCGCCCGAAATACGTTCGGTCAGTCTTTGAACAGGCAGCGACTAGTGCATCTCAGCGTCGACCGCGGTCGGCCCGGCCGGGCTTACGAGCGACCTTGCCCGCAGCGGCCCGGGCCGCCTGCTTGGCGAGGGTCTTCTCCCGCGCGGTGCGCTTCGGTGTCGGCTGATCGTTCCCCCGTGACGAGCCGGGTTTGCGACCCCGCACAATGCCGACGAACTCCTCGACCAGTTCCGGTTGCGGCCCTTCCGGGAATGCGAGCGCCACGGGGCAGGTGGGCGCATCGGTGATTGGGCGATACGTGAGGTCCCTGCGATGATGCAGCCGCGCCAATGACTGCGGAACCATGAGTGCGCCGATTCCTGCGGCGACGAGTTCTATTGCATCTTCGGTGGTTTCGGGCCGGTGATCGACCGGGTTACCGGGAGCGCCCGACCAGGCGAGGACGTCATCGAGTGGGAGCAGCATCGGCTCACCGTCAAGGTCTGCGGCGCTGATCGCGTCAAAGGCGCTGAGAACGTGATCGGCTGGCACCACAACCACCGTTGCCTCGTCGTAGAGAGCGATGATGGCCAGCCCAGACGTGTCGGCCGGCGGCCGAAGCAACGCCACGTCGACGGTGCCGGCCCGCACCGCGGCGGGCGCGTCTGCCGCGGCAACGACGCGCAACTGAAGCGGAACCTCGGGGTGACGCTGCGCCCAGACCCGAGCCCACTTCGCGGGCGTCCCGCCCGGGACGTACCCGAGGGTGAGGGAGTGCGAGGTCACCGCCTCAGGCTACCGATAGGCTGGTCCTATGAGCAGGCCGAACGCACAGTCCATGAAACCCGCTACCGCGGCGAAGAAGCTGGACGTGTACCTGCAGGCGACGCCTACGGAGTTCCAGGAAAACCCGATCACCCGCGCCGAGCTCGCCGCCCTGCAGGCGGACCCGCCGCAGTGGCTCAAGGACCTCCGCAAGGACGGGCCGCACCCGAAGAACCTCGTGGCAGCCAAGCTGGGCGTCTCAATCTCCGGTCTTGCGCGGGGCGGCGTCGATGGTGCGCTCACCAGCGAGCAGATCAACGAGTTACTTGAAGAGAAGCCGGAGTGGCTGGTCGCCGAACGCGAAAGCTACCAGGCGGTGCTGAGCGAGCAGCGACGCGTGAAGGCACTGCACGCAGAGAAGGCTCCTCGCGAGAGCTGAGTCGCACGTTCGCACGCGCACCGTGCAGGAGACGTAGAGATCAACGCAGGCCCGCTACTGGATCAGAGGCAATTTCGCGATGATCGGACCTGTCGGCGAGGCCGAACCTCGGCCTTTCTCGACAGTGAATGCCAGTGCGGTGGAGTCGTTGAGGCGGGGTATGACGGCCGTGGTCGACGGCGCGACGGCTTGCGTGTCCATGGTCCCCGCTGACTCGGGGCCGCGGTCGCCGATCAGCCACATCTGGTAAACAGTGCCCGGTTGTGGCGGTGCGACGTTGTTCATCACCAACACCGCGGTGTTCTTCTCCCGCGAGTAGACAACGGTCGCGGTACCACCGGAGGGAATGGCGCCGGTGACGGTCCGGACGTCGGATGCGGCGAAGACCTGCTGTGCAGTCGGAGGCGGAGGCCTCAGGATGGTGCCGATCCCCGCGGCCGCCAACCCGATAGCGGTGGCGGCCGCCACGGCCACCAAGGGTGCTCGCCAGCGGCTGATATCTGTTACCCCGGAAGCTCTACGGGCATCCCGGGCCACTATCTTGAGCAGTCGCGGGCGAAGCCGGGCCGGGGGTTCGACCGCGGTGCTTGCCGCCAAGTCCGCCATGGTTTCCCGCGTGGCACGCACTTCCTGGGTAAAGGAGAGCGTTTGTTCTGTCGAACTGGCCGACAGCCACTGGTCGATCTGGTCTCGTTCGTCGTCGGGCAGCGCGTGCAGTGCGTAGGGGGTGGCTGCAGTGATGAGGTCGTTGGGTTCGGTCATGGTGTCCCCAGGCATCGGCGTAGCGCCTTGATCGCGTCACGCATCCGAGATTTGATGGTTGCCAGATTGGCGGCAAGCCGTTGCGAGACTTGGTTATAAGTCAAACCGTCGTAGTAGGCCAGATGCAGGCATTGGCGTTGGGTGTCCGTGAGCGTTTCGATGCATTCGGTGACTTGCCGCTGTTCTTCGTTGCGGATCACCGATTCGGTGACCTCGTCGGCGGCACGCTCGATAGTAGCGGCGCCATAACGTGATTCGCGGTCGGCTGCGGATTGCTCGGAACGCACGCGGTCTATGGCGCGGCGATGAGCCAAGGTCATGATCCAGGCAAGAGGCGACCCGGCGGTCGGGTCATAGCTTTGGGCTGAACGCCAGATCTGCAGGTATACCTCTTGCGCTGTCTCCTCGCTATAGCCCGGGTCCCGCAATACACGCAAAACCAGTCCGTACACGCGTGACCGGGTCTGATCGTAGAGAGCGGCGAATGCTTGGGTATCGCGGTCAGCGACTTTACGCAAAAGGACATCCAGGTCGCCGGTCACGCCCGTGAGCCTAAACGCATCTCCGAGAATGTTCATGGAGATTCCCGCTTCGGGGGACGCGGGAGGAAAAACGAGACCCGGCTCTGGTAGTCAGCGAATCCGGGCCGCCCGGCCATTGCCTTCTCGGTGCGGCGGCCTCCGGTGGCATAGACCAGGAAATAGGTCATCAACACCGGGTAGGGCACCGTTGCCAACGATTGCCAACCGGTGACGGTGACCAACCACAGCCCCCACCACACGCAGGCATCCCCGAAGTAGTTCGGGTGCCGAGTCCAGGCCCATAGGCCCTGGTCCATGATCTTGCCCTTGTTGGCTGGGTCCTGTTCGAAACGGCGCAGCTGATAATCACCCAACGCCTCGAAAAGTATTCCGAGTAGCCATAACCCGAGACCGGCTACCAACACGGGTCGCAGCGACTCGGGGGTTGGCCCTTCGACGGCTGAGCGTTGGATAGGTATGGACACCAACCACGTGGCGGCGGCCTGGATGGCGAAGATCTTGCGTAGCACATGCGGCACCGAGAAGTCGCCGTCGAGCAAGTCTTGATACCGTGGGTCTTCGCCTTTCCCAGCAGATTTCACCAGCATGTGCCACGACAGCCTGGCTCCCCATATCCCGATCAGCACCAGCAGCAGAACCCGCCGCTGCGGGTCCCCGCCACCCAGTGCGGCGCAGACTGCTGCCACGGCGACGAACCCGACGCCCCATGCGACGTCGACCACGTTGTAGCGCCCGATGCGGTAGCCGATCAAGAACGTGACACTGTGCACGACCACCACGGCACCCAGCGATCCCGCCATCACGGTGAGGAAGTTCATTGTTCACCTCGCTGGAAAATCCATTGGTGGACATCGAGATACCCGGAACGAAATCCGGCTTCGGAATAGGCCAGGTACAGCTCCCACATGCGGCAGAATGCGTCGTCGAAGCCCAACGCCGACACGGCCTCGCGCTTAGCCGCGAACTGCTGGCTCCATAGTCGCAGTGTTTCGGCATAGTGAGGTCGCAGGGACATTGTCTCGATGGTTCGCAGATGCGTGGCATCAGTGGTCGTTTCGACGATTGCCCGCACCGAGGGAAGTAGCCCGCCGGGGAAGATGTGCTTCTGTATCCAGGTGTGGGTGTTGCGACTGGCCAGCATCCGCTCGTGGGGCATGGTGATGGTTTGAAGGGCCAGCCGGCCGCCCGGTCTAAGCAATCGGTCGATGGTTTGGAAATACGTTGTCCAGAAATCGAATCCAACCGCTTCGATCATCTCTACCGACACGATGGCGTCATATTGGCCCTGAACGTCTCGATAGTCGCATAGCTCTATCTGCACTCGGTCGGACAGCCCGGCAGCCTGTACCCGCAGCTGGGCCAGTTTCTGTTGCTCGCTCGACAAAGTAACCGACCGCACGTGGGCTCCGCGAGCGGCTGCCGATAAGCACACTTGCCCCCAGCCCGTACCGATCTCGAGAACCCGGGTGCCGAGGCCTACCTGTGCGTGGTCCAGCAGGCGGTCGATCTTGCGGCGCTGGGCATCAGCCAGTATTTCTGTTGAGCCCGGGATGTGGTCGAACAGTGCACACGAGTAGGTCAGCGTCTCATCCAGGAACAGGGCAAAGAAGTCGTTCGACAGGTCATAGTGATGCGCAACATTGCGTTGGGCCTGCAGTGGCTCGTTGCGCTGCGCCCGCGGGGCCCGCGGCAGGGCAATGTGTCGGAAGCGTTGCAAAACAGGAGGAATCAACTCCCCCATCGATGCTGCCCATTGGGTGAGAAAGCCGGCCAGATCGTCGCAGTCCCAGTCACCTGCCATGTACGCCTCACCGAATCCGATCAAGCCGGACCGGCCCAGGCGTCGTGCCAGCGCCGCGGGCCGTCGGATCCTCATGGTGGGCAAGGACGTATCTGCTGCCCCCACAACGGATCCATCGGGGTATATCAACCGCACCGGGAGCCGCGCAGCCGCACGACGCAGCAGCTTGTCGGCTACCACCGCACGTGCCGCCGTCAGCGGCCCGGCAGGAACCGGTGCGATTTCGGGCCCGTGGTGCGAACTGATATCGCACACATCGGTTGTGGCGCTGTCGAGATGCCCGTTCACGCTGCCCTCTCCCTCTCGTGTGTAGGCGTGCGCTCTACCACTGGTAGCCCTTTCAGCCACAGCCTGATCCCTTCTATCCGGATGGCCAGCGCCCCCATGAGCGGTGCCAAGGGCACAACGGCCTGCAACCACAACAATTCACCGACGCGAGCCCTGCGCCGGGTGCCGCGGACAGCGGCAAAGAACGGCCGCTGGCCGCTGCGCTGTAGCGAGATACTGATGTTCAATGTCTTGCCGGGACGGGCGGCACGAACTCGGTAGTACCCGTCGACGCCGTTGAATGGCGACACGTAAAGCTGTTTGTCCACCGTGGAATTGGCGGTCGGGGGCAGAAGATATGCGTGTCGCCCGCCGTAAGTGTTGTGGACCTCGGCGATTATGTGTGCAAGATCGCCATGATGGTCGTGGCACCAGTACAGACTCAGCGGGTTGAAGACATGCCCCAACACCCGCGCTTGTAGCAGCGCGGTGACTGTACCGCCGCCCAGGTCTACCCCGTGCGAGGCTAAGAATCGGTCCACGCGTTGGCGCAGTGTGTCACCGTCATCGCCCCGGAAGTGGTCCCGTGCTTGGAAACTGGCGAAGGCGCCCAGGCCATAGGGCAGGCGCGGCGGCTTGTCGATATCGATGTACCAGCAGTAGCCGCGATAGGTGAACCGGTGCGTCACGGGCGAGCGCCGCACATGGATGATCCGGGTGCGGTACAGGCAAGGAACCGTCGTCGCCGAATTCATCGTGCTCCCACCCGGTGCTCGCGCTTACCGGCCGCGGCGGCCTGCCAGTCCCGGCCCAGCGCTTGTGCCGCGCGTAGGCCCGAGGCCGCGCCGTCCTCATGGAAACCACACCCGTGGTACGCACCGGCGAACGCGATGTGGCCGTCATTGAGACTTGGCAGTCTGCGTTGGGCGGCAACGGATTGCGACGTGTAGACCGGGTGCTGGTAGGTCATTTCGGCAAGCACCGCCCCGGGGTCTACCAGGTGCTCACCACCCAGGGTGACCAGAAACCTGCGCGGGCCAGGCAATCTCATCAACCGGGTAATGTCATACGTCACCACGACGCCTTGGGTATCGCCGCCGCACAGGTAGTTCCACGACGCACGGGCACGCGGATGTCGCGGCAGCAGCGACTCATCGGTGTGTAGCTGCGCGGAATTGCTCACGTACCCAATGGCGCCCAGCACCGCACGCTCGGCAGCGGTCGACTGCGCCAGCAGCGCCAGCGCCTGGTCGGGATGCGTCGCGATCACGGCGGCATCGAACACCTTTGGCGGGTGTCCCGTGGCTGTCACCACAACACCCTCGGGTATCCGTCTGACCTGGGTAACCGGGGCATCGGCGAACGCCTCGTGTAGGCCGCGCACCACAGCATCGACATACGTGTGCGATCCCCCTGTGACCGTTTTCCACTGCGGCGACCCAAACACCGACAGCATGCCGTGATGGTCCAGGAACCTGAACAAGTACTGCGCTGGGTACGCCATGGCCTGGCCGGGCGGGCAGGACCACACCGCGGCCACCAGTGGTGTCAGGAAGCGGTCTAGGAAAAACTGCGAAAAACCCAACTGCTGAACAAAATCCTCCAGACTCTGGGCTTTGTCGTCGGCGTTGGGGTCAGCAAGCAGTCGGCGCGCGCGACGGTGAAACCGCTTGATCTCTGCCAGCATCCACAGATAGCGAGGACTCGCTGCGGCGGGCGAGGCGAATAGGCCGCGTGCGCCCCGCGCACCGGCGTACTCCAGGCCAACGCTGTCATCGCGCACCGACATCGACATATCCGTATCGGCTGTATCGATACCGAGTTCGTCGAACAGTCGGCACAGCGTGGGGTAGGTCCGATCGTTGTGCACCAGGAACGCGGTGTCCACCGCGGTCGGCGCACCTTGACCAGCATCGACGAACTGGGTATGAGCGTGGCCCCCGAAACGCCCATCGGCCTCGTACAAAGTGACCCGGTCGTAGGCAGAGAGCACGTAGGCTGCGGTCAACCCGGCCACGCCACTGCCGATAACGGCGACGGACCGTGCGCCACCGGGGCCAGATATTGCACTCACACCCCGTATTCGGAGTAAACCTGCCCGCGGATGGGTATTGCCTCCATCGGGCGGCGTCTCGGCGCGGCTCAGCTTTTTTCCCAACCCACCCATCCGGAGAACGTTCGGCACCGAATTACCACCAAGCCGCACCGACGTGCCCTCGAAGTGCGGCTCTTCCCGTGCGCCCGCAGAAGGAAGACCAGCAGGTAGACGTTCCCTCGCACCGCCTACGAAAGGTTCCACCCAGATGTCAGACTCACCGCGGCTTCGCCCACACTTCGCCGATGTTCAGGCCCATTACGACCTGTCAGACGATTTCTTCCGTCTCTTTCTGGACCCGACCCAGACATATAGCTGCGCCTACTTCGAGCGCGACGATATGACTCTCGAGGAGGCTCAGCTGGCCAAGATCGACCTGGCCCTGGGCAAGCTGCACCTGGAGCCCGGGATGACGCTGCTGGATGTGGGATGTGGTTGGGGCGCCACCCTCAATCGTGCATTAGAGAAGTACGACGTCAACGTCATCGGTTTAACCCTGAGCAAGAATCAGAAGGCGCACGTCGAGGAGCTTTTGGCGGCATCGTCGAGCACCCGGTCAAAGAGCGTGCAGCTGCACGGGTGGGAGGAGTTCGACGGCAATGTCGACCGGATCGTGTCGATCGGCGCGTTCGAGCATTTCGGCTTCGATCGCTACGACGACTTCTTCAGGTTCGCCTACAACGCACTACCCGATGACGGCGTGATGCTGCTGCACACCATCACCGGGCTGCATCCCAATGAGATCGTCGCCAAGGGCCTGCCGCTGAGCTTCGAGCTGGCGCGCTTCATCAAATTCATGGTCACCGAGATCTTCCCCGGCGGGCGGGTGCCCGCCATCGACATGGTGCGAGAGCACGCCGAGCAGGCGGGCTTCAGCTGCACGCGGATACACCAACTGCAGCCGCACTACGCCAAGACCTTGGACCTGTGGGCCGCAGCCCTCGAGGAACACAAGGATCAGGCCATCGCGATCCAGGACGAGGTTGTGTACGAGCGCTACATGAAGTACCTCACCGGATGTGCGAAGTATTTCCGCATCGGCTACATCGACGTCGCACAGTTCACCCTCCCCAAGCTGCACCTCCCATACCTCCAGAAGTAGCGACTGTCGAAAGGAGCAAGAAATTGAGTGCCATCGCGCCACTCTGGACTCTGGGCGTCGAACTACTCAAAGCGGCGGGCAACATCTTCGGAGTCCGTTCAGGCACCGAAGAACCGCAATACTCGTCACGGCCTCTGACCACTTCGGTGCAGATCAGGCAGTACAACAGCCGAGTCGCGGCAGAAACAACCGTCTTGGCGGATGACGACCGGGCACGCAGCGAGGGTTTTCGTCGCCTTGCGGGTTACATTTTCGGCAAGAACCACCGGCAGGCCAAGATCGCCATGACCGCGCCGGTAGCCCAACAAAACGACACCATTGCCATGACGGCCCCCGTTGGTCAATTATCAAGTGCCACTGGCGGTTCAATAATTCGGTTTTACATGCCTGCGAAATGGACACTGGCAAGCCTGCCCC
>NZ_MAFC01000004.1 GCF_002013465.1 Mycobacterium sp. D16R12
GGTTTTACATGCCTGCGAAATGGACACTGGCAAGCCTGCCCACTCCCGCCGATGACAGCATCCGGCTCACCGAAGTGCCCGCCGAAACGCTCGCAGTGCTGCGCTTCAGCGGCGACCGATCGGCGGCCACCGTCACCAGACGCACCGATGAGTTGCTCAACACCCTGCGTAACAACGACATACGGATCGCGGGCGATCCCCAAGCCTGGTTCTACGACCCACCGTGGACACTCTCGTTCGCTCGACGCAACGAGGTCGTAGTTCCGATCCAAGCACGGGGTGACGACGCCCTCTGAAGAGCCACGTCGAGGGCCGAGGAATCGGCCTTCCCGATGATCGGAGACTATGGGTATCAGTAGTTCGGTGATTGTCGACGCGCCCGTCGAGGACGTGTTCGCCTGGTATTCCAGGCCAGGCGCGTTCAGCCGCTTGGCGGCACCGTGGGCGCCGATGGAGCTACGTACCGAAGCCGCCTCACTGTGCGACGGGACTGCCGTGCTGGACTTGCCGGGAGGTCTGCGCTGGGTTTCCCGGCACGATCAGGAGGCGTTCCTGCCCGGCCGACGATTCGTCGACGAAGGGGTCGCGGCGGGACTGCGGTCGGCAGTCAGTGGTTTGTTGCCCTGGCGGCATATCCACGAATTCGAGCCACTCGGCGCTGGCAGTACTCGGGTACGCGACACGATCGAGACCCCCGTCCCCGGGCGGCTTCTCGCTGAACTCATCGCATATCGCCACCGGCAGCTCACCGGGGATCTGGCCGCACACCGCAGGGCGACCGAGCAGGGAATGAACGCCTCGTCAGTGGCGATTACCGGCGCGTCGGGCCTCGTGGGTACCGCGCTTGCGGCGTTCCTGAGCACGGGTGGGCACCGCGTGATCCGCCTGGTCCGCGGGGAGCCAATCCACCGCACCGACCGGAGCTGGGAACCAGACGATCCGGACCCGGCCGCGCTGGAAGGCGTCGATGCGGTCATCCATCTGGCGGGCGCCTCCATCGCCGGTCGCTTCACCCCGCGGCACAAAGAGCTCATCGCCTCGAGCCGAATCGAGCCCACGCGCTTGCTTTCTCGCGCCGCCGCATCGGCGGGTGTGGGCACCTTCGTCAGCGCCTCAGCGGTGGGGTACTACGGGAAGAACCGAGACGATGAAACGCTCACCGAGACAAGCCCTCCCCCGCCGACGGCGGACTTCCTTTCCAGCGTGGTCGCTCGTTGGGAGCAGGCAGCATTGGCAGGTGAGAGCGCCGGGACCCGCGTTGTCACCATCCGCACCGGCATTGTTCAGTCACCACGCGGCGGAACCCTAAAACTCATGCTCCCGCTTTTCCGGGCGGGTCTGGGCGGGCGGTTGGGCTCTGGCACCCAGTGGTTGCCCTGGATCGGCATCGACGACCTGGTGGACATCTATCACCGGTGCCTGTGGGACCTTTCACTATCGGGCCCCGTTAACGCCGTGGCGCCCGGCGTGGTTCGCAATGTCGAGTACACGCGCGCGTTGGCCCAGGCAGTCCACCGCCCGGCGGTCGTACCAGTACCTGCCTTCGGCCCCGCACTGCTACTCGGACGCGAGGGCGCCGAAGAGCTCGCGATGGCAAGTCAGCGTGTTTCTCCCGCAACACTATTGGACCGACACCATGTTTTCCGGACACCCAATATAGGTCCTGCGTTGGGTCATCTATTGGGAAGCCATATCCGCTCGTGACCGTTATCTGGTGGGCCCGCCGCGACTTGCGGTTGGCCGACAATCCCGCGCTCCGGGCTGCTGCCGCCAGTAGCGATGTACTTGCCGTGTTCATCCTGGACCCGCGGTTGCTGAGCAGCGCCCCGCGCCCGCGGGATGCGTGGCTTGCCGCCAACGTTCTTGACCTTGATAACCAGCTCGACGGTCGGCTCTGCCTCTATTCCGGTGCGCCGGAACAGGTCCTTACAGGGCTCGCTGAACGTATCGGGGCAACTGAGGTGCACGTAAGTCGGGAGACCACTCCCTTCGGCAGGCGCCGGGATACGTCGGTATCGGCCGCGTTGGCCAAGATCGGCGTGGACTGGATCGAGACGGGATCGCCGTACGCGGTGACGCCGGGTCGAATCACCAAATCCGACGGATCCCCGTACCGGGTGTTCACCGCATTCGAACGCGCTTGGCGCGAGCACCACTGGCCGCGCCCCGCCCAGTTGAAAACCGACGTTTCCTGGGCGAAGCCTCCGGAGCCCGCGCAATCAGGCCTTGTCAGGTCGTCACTCTCCGAAGTGGCCCAAAGATGCAGCATCACAATGCCTTCCGCGGGTGAGGGCGCGGCCCGCACGTTGTGGGAACACTTCCTCACCCACGACCTCACCGGGTATGCCGTAGGTCGTGACCGCGCCGATCTGAATGCCACATCCAGGATCTCGCCCTATCTGAAAGTCGGCGCCATCCACCCCCGCACCATGCTCGCCGACCTGGCGGCCGTCGCAGGCCAGGACGCCGCCAAGTTCGTCTCGGAGCTGGCCTGGCGAGACTTCTACGCCGACGTGCTCTACCACCAACCGCACTCCGCGCACGCCGACTTAACCGATGCCCTAGCGCATTTGTCCTATACCGAACCCGGCGAAGGCTTTACGGCCTGGCAACGCGGCGAAACCGGGTACCCATTGGTTGATGCCGGCATGCGGCAACTACTTGCCGAAGGTTGGATGCATAACCGAGTACGAATGGTCACCGCAAGCTTCCTTACCAAGGATCTCCATATCTGGTGGCCGCACGGAGCCAAGCACTTCATGAACCACCTCATCGACGCCGACAGCGCTTCAAACACGCACGGCTGGCAATGGGTCGCGGGAACGGGCACAGATGCCGCCCCGTACTTCCGAGTCTTCAACCCCACGGCTCAGGCACAAAAGTTCGACCCGAACGGCGATTACATCCGCAAATACATTCCGGAACTACAGCACCTGCCCGGTGCCTCAGCCCTCACACCCTGGAAGCACTCCGACGGCCACAGTCGCGGATATCCGACTACCATCCTCGATCACGCAGAGGAAAGGAACATCGCGCTACACCGTTACCGGGCCAGGCAAGACCACTAGCTATTCAGCTGCCACACCGAGAAATTCAGCACCGCCGCGAATGTCGTCCAGGCCAGATAGGGAAGCAACAAGATTGCGGCCCAACGGCTTCGGTTCCAGAACAGCATCACCGTTGCGACAATGAACCCCCACAGCACGATGATCTCGATGAATGCCGTTCCCCGCCAGCCAAGACCGAAGAACAGCGGTGTCCACGCCATGTTCAGGGCGAGTTGTACGCCGTAGACCATTAGAGGTACACGGTTGTCCCGCGAGGGGTGTGATCGCCATACCAGCCACGCCGATACCGCCATCAATACGTACAGCACCGTCCACATGGGACCGAATATTGAGGCCGGTGGGGCCCAACCGGGTTGTTGCAGAAGGCCATAGCTTTCCGCAGCACTTGTTGCAGCTGCCCCGCCGATTCCAGCGGCGATGGCCACCGCAATGAGAGACACGGCAAGCCCCGCCCATTCTCTGGACCACCGGCGTGAAATCCCCTGAGTCATATCGACATGGTAGTCAAAGTCGCACGTTGGCCATCTGGTCATTGCCCGATCGCGGGCACCCGGGCAATTCTCGTGGGTTACACCGGTTGGGTTCGAGGGGCGGCTTGAACTAGGGAACAGCCCTACCGTTGCCAATCACGCACTGAGCCCAGACCCTCCTGGTCCAGCATCTGACGCAAGTTCAAACCGTATCTATCCAGGTTCCGGCTCGCTGCATTCGCAATCCTAGTGTCGGCGGAATCGTCATCCGCGACGAGCTTATTAGTGTCGATCCGGCCATCGGTGATGTACGCGACGAGATCTGGGTCGGCGGCGACCTCCGGATGCGCCTTGAGCAGCCCCTGTAGGACCGCAACCTCGTAAGTGAAGGAGTTGTTCAGAACCAATGGCTTAGCGAGATCCTCCATGAACGCCGCGCCGTCCTTGCTGAGGTCGTCAGACGGGTTCTTCTGGCGCATCTCAACGACCTTGGAAAGATTCGCGGTCGCCCGAGCGGCGTCGAGAGTGCCAGCGAACCCGGGTATCTGATCCAGAACGGACCGCGTAACCCTGGCGAGTTTCGCGGCGGCTCCAGGTTCGCGCGCGTTGCGCCACAACTTGGCCTCTTCGCCGACCAGGTTCGCATCCACAGCGCCTTCGGGCATGACGTGCTTGAGCCGCCCAGCGACCTCCAGCGTGCTCGGTCGGTCGTCGTAGACGCCGTACTGTCCGGTGCCCTCCACGAGCGTCACGCACTGCGCCGCCGCCGATGCGTTGGCGATAATCGCGGACTCGCGGTCTTGGTCAAGGATCGAGAACAAGTCCCGCATGGAGTCCGCATCGACGAAGGGATAGATGTCGAATGAGGCGAATCCACGGCCGCTCGCACCTGCGAGCTGAGCCAGATGAGGAGCGAGGCCCCGTGCGATAGACCGCAGCAACTCCGGCTCGGCACTACCGAATGTGCCAAACCCGGGTAGCCGCTTGAGCTGCGGAGCGAACCGCAAAAGGTCATGCGCAACGGAGTTCGCACTGCGGTCGTCGTGAATATTGCTCCAGGTATCCTTCGCATACTGCAGCAGCTCAGCTCTGGCATCGCGAATCCATTTGCACCCGAACGCCGCCGTGGCAACCAGGACGACGAGGGCAACAACGGCGAACACGCGGAATCTGCGAGACCGCCAACGACTGCGTGGTACTTCAGATTCGGATTCCACCGCCTCGTCCGTTTTATCTCCGCGCGTATTCATCACGCCGAACTACCTCGAGGCCAGCCGGAATCCGGAGACAGCTTCGCCCCCCGGTATCCGCGACCAGCATGCGTCTATACACGGCACTTCACCCCCATTGATCAGACATTTCGAGCAGTACACCCAGGCATGGTCTGCGTTGAGCGAGTCGCCGAGTACACATACGGCTTCACGTGTCCACCATCAGCCGTGCACCTCTCGACCGGCCGGAGCACGTACCCGCTGCCGATCGAGTCGGTGCAGTAGAAGCTCTCGAATACATCGGCGAACTGGCGACGGTCAACACCTCATGCTGGGCGATCGTCCCGATGCTGCGCGGCAGGGCTGGGGTGCGGATGGCTGATGACCGAGCGCACTGACACCGCTCCTCGCCCAGCGGGCGTGAAACTCTGTGCATCCTTGGCGATATCGCTCATCGTCGTCGCCCCAGCGGGTTACTCCGGAAACCTGCATAGAAGTCATCCTCTTCGGCGTCGGTTGGTCGAGTGCGCTGATTGCCTACCGGCCGTGAGGGTTCTGTCCGGGTCGTTCGCGCTGCTTTGGGCGAAGCAGTGGCGCCAGGGCCGGCGGCAACAGCTTGATCGATGTTCCCGGTTCGCAGCGCATGCATGACAGCCGGGTGCAGGTCAGATGTGTCGGCCACTGTTACGGCACCCCTCCATCGGGCCAGCCCGGCGTCGAGTCCGCGCCTTTGTCAATGGGTGGTTGATCAGAAGAGCATGGATTCGGGCTGTCACGCATGGATTCGTATGAGGTGGCGTACCAGTCGCCAAACACCGACACCGCAGGTGCCCGTCCGGGGCCCTTCTGATTTGCCGGCGGTCCCTGTCCCTTCCTGTGGTAGGTGAGCACATCCGCCAACAAGAAAGGTAAGAAATCGTTCTGGGGATTGATCGAGACGTATGAACACACTGTCGCGGTTGCAGTGCTGTCGGGATTGGCCGTGAAATCGTGTACCCACCGCGTGGTGAATCCGTACTCGTCGCTGCCACCTCCGATGTTGTTTCTGGAGGTTTGATTGGCGTGGTCGAAGCCGGGGTAGGACCCTTTCGCGGCGTTGTTGTTGTAAAGCCGTACGTCGTCGGCTTCCGCGAAGGCGCGGATGAAGGTTCCGTCAGCACTCATGAGATCCACAGGCGGAGTCGGAGCCCAATGGTCGGAGTAGTGGATGTTCTTCGGTATTTGGTACGCGGGTGGCACTTCCGGGGTGCTGGCGGGGATGTGCGACTCGGGAGTATGAGTGCAGCTCGTCAACAACATCGCGGAAATGGCTGTCAGACATAGATTTCTGAACATGAGTCTCATTGTCCGGGAGGTTGGCTGGCGTCAGGGAGTTGGGGCAGGTTCACTGAGTTGATGGTGGTATCCGTTTGTGCGCTTTGGTAGCCATGCTCCTTGCTATCCCACACTTCGCTGATGTGCACTGTTGGGTTGTCAAACGCGAGTGCGTCGTATCTTCTGTTGAACTCATCCTGCGCGGATGTGACTGCAGCCCAGTCAAGTTGGCCGTTCTGGCCGATAAAATTCACGACGCGGCCGTCCGCGGTCGGGACATTGTCGAATTGAGCACGTGCATCGGGGTGTGAATCGAGAAATCCCTGAGTCATGTTAAATTCCCGGCGGTGGCCGTCTACCAGCTGAGTGAAGTTGTTGTCGGTCCCGGTGAGCGCCTTTGTCCATTCGCTCTCAGACATCTTGTGCGGGTCGCCCTGTATGCCGAGAACGTCTTCTTTACCTACGTTCGCCGTAAGGTTGGCGAGGTCTTTGGCCAGTGAGAGCGCGGGGCCGCCTCCAGGGATGTATCCGGCGGCGTCATTGAGGATTTCTTTGGTGGTGTCCCAATTTTTGGCGTGATCGCGGTAGGCGTTGAGCGCGTCCCAGTTGTCGTTGGCCTTGAACGCACTGAGTTCTGCCTGGTTAGCATGCTGGACCGCCTGAGTGAGTTGTCCGGCGTGCCTGCCGAGTTCGGAATCCCCGGTCTGGCCGAACTCGTAGGCGAAGTGTTGCTCCCAGGCAGCGGCGCCGCGGTTGATCGCTTCAGCAGAAGCTGGGTCAGAGTCGAGCACTTGGATCATGTTGGTTAGACCCTTGGTGTCCGTAAATCCGGGGATCGCGTCGCTTTGGATTCCCGGGACGTGCACACCGTCAAGGTTGCCTAGGAATGGGATCAAGTTCTTGGTAGCGGTCTGCACCAGGTCGGGGTTGACTTGCCCCAGCCCCTTGTATCCGCCGTCGCCAGTCGGGATACCAGCAGCGAGGAGGTCTTTGTTGTCGGCAAAGAGGTGGCCAGTGGCATTCGCTGATGCGGCAGCGTCCCAGCCCTCTAGCCCGGGTGTGTAAGCGTTCTGGCCCATCCAGCCGATCATCTCAGAGACAGGGTGCTGCCCGTCGTTGAACTTGTGGGTGGCCAGGTCGAGGAACGCTTTGTTGCCGTCGAAATGGCCGTAGGTGGCTTCGGCCATGTGTGCTGCGCCAGCGCTTTTCGGATCGCTTGCGCCGGTGAGGAAATCGGTGACCGCTTGGTGGTCTCCCGAAGCGTTGTGCATCATGTCGTTGAGGGTGTTGTTGATGTCGGAAGTAGAAGCGATATCGAACGGGACACCCTTACCTCCAGTGCCCCGAGGAACGTCGGAATACACCGCGTGCCCTTGGTTGTTCAGAGCTGCGATCTTCGCCGATTCATTGAGCAGCCCACGATCCACATCAGATCCGACCCGCAGATCCTGGTTGCCGTGGCTGAGCATGTCATTGATCGCATTGAGCTGAGTGAGCGGGACCATCGGCAGTTGCCCGGCTCCCGGCCCAGTACCTGTGCGGTAGGTCAGGTCACTGTTGAGGACCGCCGCAAGCCGCTTGGGTGCGTTGGTGATTCCACCGTGGTCTCCGTTGGCCGTCTGCACATTCGGGTTGGTCATCATCCGTAGCGTGTCGCCCATCGCGCCCTGTAATCCGTTGGCGCTCATTGTCTTGTTGATATCAGCAGGTGACATACCGTCCATCCCGCGCATCAAAGACTTCAAGTAGTCGTATTGACCTTGGGGCATCGTGGCAGGCCTGCCTTGCTGCAACGCGGCGAGCTGATCGGGGGTCCAGGACGACATTGCCGCCTGTACCCGAGCCTTCTCCTCGGGGCTGGCTTTGCCGTCGTTCAAATCTTTCAAATCGTTGCTTGCCTGATCACCACCGGCCAGCCCCGCCAGCGGGGGCGCCGAAACATCCAGGTCGCCTTTGGCCTTGCTGATCGCTGTTGCGGTGTCCTGATCGGTCTGCCCGAGAGCGTCGGCGCGCTGCTGCAGATTCGCCGTGTCCGTCTGCGCCTCGTTGCCGCGCTCGGCCTGCAGTTGGTTCATTCGGGTATTGGCAACCGCCTGTGGTACTCCCATGGCAACCATCGCCATCGTTCCGGCGCGGTAGTCAAAAGCATCGGTGACGACCCAATCTTCAGAGACCGTAAACGAATCGGATTCCAGACCCTGGCCGGTCTTCTTCAGGTCAGCGATCATCGGCGCCATCACCGCTGCTCCATTCTGGTAGGCGTCCGCTAGCGCGTTATAGCCACCAACAACCTGTTTGTCCTGTGCCAGTTCACGGTCCGCGCGCCCCTGCGCCGCATCCTTGCCCTCGCCCTCCCACTCCAGCCCAGAAATCGTGCCGTGCACAGTATTCGCGGCATCGAGCACCTTTGATCCCACCGTGCGCGTGGGCTCCGCCAAATCACCCAATGCGGTCGCGTCCGCGCTGTAAACCACGCTCTTGGCTGGCCTACTCACATCAAATCCCTCCCGCCGCTGCCACTTTAGGTGGCGCCGTTCAAATCACCCAACGACGTCAGCCCGTTGCCCACCATCTGTGTCAGCGACACTGCGTTCTTGCTGTCCTGATGCTCGTAGCTATCGGCATTGCGCCGCAAGAGCTGTCCCATTTCGTCATAGCGACCCGAGACAACACCCAACGAGGTCTTCACCCCATCGTGAGCCCCCGACAACACCCCCGCCGTGACGAAACCTTTCAATCCCGAGACCGCGCTACCCGGTTCCGGCACACTGAGTTTGGAGACATCAGAATGGGCGCCGTTCACCTTGTCCGCCCCCGAACGCACATTCGTTGGATCAACCTTCATGACCGCCCTCCGCGACTCTCACTCGAACTTCACGTCCCAGCCCATGGACTTGTACCGACGGATCTCCGCCTCGCGGGCCTTCTTCTCAGCTGCTTCGCTCTCGGTCCAGTCGCCGATCACGCCAGGGGACGCCTTGATCTCTTCGCCGAATAGCGCGTTGCCGTTGTCGACGTTGATCAGATAGCTCGGGGTTCCGTGGTCGTCGTCCTCTTCGCCCTTGCCGTGCCCTCCGTGTGCGCCGCCGCCCATCATGCCCATCGGCCCCATACCGCGCACTCCCGCGGCACCCACACCACTCGGATTCACACCACCAGTACCGGCTCCCGCGGCGGCCCCCCCGGGCAAGCCCGCGCCGCCACGCAGTGCACTGAGCCCACCGGGACCACCCAAGCCGCTAACCGCACCACCTGTACCTGTACCTGTGCCCGTCGACGACGGCGAAAACCCAGCTGCGGTGGTGCTGCCTATCGGCAATCCGGAACCCCCGGAGCCAGCACCTAGCCCGGAACCTGGACCACCAGAACCCGAGCCGCCCGAACCCGATCCTTGACCACCGCCGGAGCCGCTGCCTTGGCCACTGCCTCCCTGTCCCTGACCTTGGCCCTGCCCGGCGCCACTCTGCTGGCTATCACCGCCAGCGAGCTGGGGTTTGGTGTCCTTGTTGGCTAAACCGTCAGTGGAAGGTGGGGTTTGCGTTCCGCCTCCGCCGCCCGTTCCACCACCTGCGCCACCACCGCCTCCACTGTTGTTTGCGCCCGGACCTTGCGGCATCGAGCCACCCATGGGTTGCCCGGCGCTATCAGTGATTTCGGGTCGTTTTGCTTCCAGAGGCGTGGTGTAGAGGCGCTGGGCCTCGTTGCGGATGGCTTCCAGCTCTTCCTTCTTGCGGTCAGTCGGAGCACCTGAACCCAATTCCGGATGTGCCTGCGCCACATGATGAGCCGAGGTCAGGACCGCTCCATCTTGAGCGAGCGCGGTACTCATCTTGCCTGCCAAAGCCGGTATGCCCGTTTCTGAATCGTCGTACTCGGTTACCCGATTCGCCAGAGTGCGCAGCGCTGCAGCAGGGCCCTTGCCGGTCCAAAAGCCCTCATTGGCGAGCTTCTGGCGCGCAATGTCGAGTTTGTCGCCGGCATCCGAAGCCTTCGTGTAGATGTCGGTCCACTGGTTACTCGCGTTATAGGCGTTCTCGGCAACGAGCGCGTTCAGCTTTCCCACAATCTCACTGTGCGACATGCTCGTCCAACCATCATTGGCCACAACAAACCCCTCTCATCTCAGACCGCTATTTCGGAAGTTTCTTGGCCGTATCCGATGCAATCTCCAGAGCCTTGGTGCACGCATCAGGAATCATCTGCTTGGCCTTGTAGTCGCGGACGCTCACTATCGTTCCCACACTTGCCTGCTGCGATGGAAGGTCGATGTAGCAGATCGTCATGTCGTCGACAGGCTTGCGGTACTGGGCGGCAGTCAACCCACCCACTGTGATGGCTTGTGCTCCAGGAAAAGACGGGTTGTTGAAGTACCGGTCGATGAGTTGGTTGATGACAAGCTGTTGCACCACCCAGCCGTCGCCGGTCCATTTGCACCCGCGCTGCACGGTGTCACCTACGCCCTTATCTTCCACCGATCCGGGATTCACACCCCAGCTCTTGAGTTCGTCCGCGGTGTAGGCCAGGCAGGGGTCGAAGCTGGTGCCATTGTTGTTGTCGGTGGGTGGGGGATGCGGACCCGGCAAAGTATTCGTTGCGGTAGTCGAGGATGCCGCTGATATCGAGCTTGTCGACGATGCTTTGGTTGCGTCAATCGATGTGATCGTGGTGGTGGAGCAGCCAGACAGTCCGACGATGGCAACACAGGCTGTAACCAGCAGCGAAGGGGCGTGATGCATCAGTAGACCACGCTTGCTTGGTACGCCCCGAAATTGCCGGCGTTGTATTCGTCCTGGTTCTTGTACAGCAGCTCCATCGCCACGAAATGGTCGATATCCCGCTGGACGCCGTCAAGATCCTTCTTGAGGCGCGTCACCAGGTGGGTGGTCTGCTGCTCGTAGAACCCCGTCACGTCATGACCGGTCTGCAGCTCACCGAATCCATCAATGTGTGCCAGCCCCTCTGCAGTGTCTAGCGCTCCTTGGAGCAAGTCGCGTGCCACGAGAAGCTTCTGCGCCATGATGCGACCAGCGCCCTCTTCCATGTGCACGATGCCCTGAGCGCCCTCAGCGGCGCGTTGACGCTCGTCCGGGCTCATCCCAGTCATGTCGAACTGATAGTCCCGAACACTCACCACTGACCTCGCGTTTCATCGTCACAACTGGCATTCATCTAGATCCGACGGCACAGGGACCGATCTGGTTCCATGTTTTTCGAATTTTCTCCCTGATCTTCACACTGCGGCCAGCGGGAATGGCCCACCTGGCAACAGCGCTATTTACCATGCTCACTCTGGTCACCGTCGGGCTGGCCTTCTGATCCGGCCAGCATGAGACATCGAGAGACATCGGCCAGAGCGCCGACCGCCCCAACTCACCACCGCCGACCCTCATCGAGACGTGCCTGCCCGGCATCTACGAACACTGCTGACCGGGCTACCACCAGTTCGCACTACCCGGCCAGGTCAGCCGGGGTAGGCTGTATGGCGAATGTGTTCTGCATTCACGAAAGTAAACGAAAGAAGTACAAGAAATATGACGCAAGGAACCGTGAAATGGTTCAACGGAGAAAAGGGCTTCGGCTTCATCTCTCCCGATGACGGCAGTGCGGACGTCTTCGTCCACTACTCCGAGATCCAGGGCGGTGGTTTCCGCTCACTCGAGGAGAACCAGCGGGTTCAGTTCGAGGTAGGCCAGGGCGCCAAGGGCCCCCAGGCCACCGGAGTGACCGCGATCTGATCTTTACGGAATCCATGGGTCGGCAAGGATCATCTTGCCGACCCATGGATCGCCGGGGCCGGCAAGTCAAGCCGAGAGGCTATGCGACCGGCCCACTTTTCGGTGCGGTCAGTGCGGTTCTGCGGGGTCATCCCGCCCACTGAAGAATGTTCGCCGATCTAGATGCCGACAGGTTCGTAGAGCCGCCGTATCCACCATCGGCGAGACGGCCGCAGCCCCTCAGCCCGCGGATTCATCAAAACTAGGCTAGAACGTCTCCCAAAAAAGAAGCAGGCCAGGAAGTATTTTCCCTGGCCTGCAACCTATCTAGACAACCCCTAAAGCATGCAGGAGACGCAACCCTCAACCTCGGTGCCTTCCAGCGCCATCTGCCGCAGCCGGATGTAGTACAGCGTCTTGATTCCCTTGCGCCAGGCGTAGATCTGCGCCTTGTTCACATCGCGCGTGCTGGCGGTGTCCTTGAAGAACAGCGTCAGGCTCAACCCCTGATCCACGTGCTGCGTGGCCGCGGCATAGGTGTCGATGATCTTCTCGTAACCGATCTCATACGCGTCCTGGTAGTACTCCAGGTTGTCGTTCGTCAGGTACGGCGCCGGGTAGTACGCGCGCCCGATCTTGCCTTCCTTGCGGATCTCGATCTTCGAAGCCACCGGGTGAATCGACGACGTCGAGTGGTTGATGTAGGAGATCGACCCGGTCGGCGGCACCGCCTGCAGATTCTGGTTGTAGATGCCGTGCTGCTGCACCGACTCCTTCAACCGCACCCAATCCTCCTGTGTCGGAATGCGAATCCCGGCATCAGCGAAGAGCTGGCCCACCTTCTCGGTCGCCGGTTCCCACACCTGCTCGGTGTACTTGTCGAAGAACTCACCGCTGGCGTACTTCGACTTCTCGAAGCCACCGAAGCTCTTACCGCGCTCGATGGCAATACGATTCGAGGCCTTCAGCGCGTGATACAGCACCGTGTAGAAGTAGATGTTGGTGAAGTCCACACCCTCTTCGGAGCCGTAGAAGATCCGCTCCCGAGCCAGGTAGCCGTGCAGGTTCATCTGCCCCAGGCCGATAGCGTGAGAGTCGTTGTTGCCCTGCTCGATTGAGGGCACCGACCAGATGTGCGTCTGATCCGATACCGCGGTCAACGCACGGATCGACACCTCGATCGTCTGCGCGAAATCCGGGGAATCCATCGTCTTGGCGATGTTCAGCGAGCCCAGGTTGCACGAAATATCCTTGCCCACCTTGGCGTAGGACAGGTCGTCGTTGAACAGCGAAGGTGTCGACACCTGCAGGATCTCCGAGCACAGGTTCGAGTGGGTGATCTTGCCCTCGATGGGGTTGGCCCGGTTCACGGTGTCCTCGTACATGATGTACGGGTAACCGGACTCGAACTGCAACTCGGCGAGAGTCTGGAAGAACTCGCGCGCCTTGATCTTCGTCTTGCGGATCTGGCCGTTATCGACCATCTCGTAATACTTTTCGGTGACGTTGATGTCGGCGAACGGCACGCCGTAGGTGCGCTCGACGTCGTACGGCGAGAACAGATACATGTCCTCGTTCTTCTTGGCCAGCTCGAAGGTGATATCCGGGATCACCACGCCCAGCGACAGCGTCTTGATGCGGATCTTCTCATCGGCGTTCTCCCGCTTGGTATCCAGGAAACGGAAGATGTCCGGGTGATGTGCGTGCAGGTACACGGCCCCGGCGCCCTGACGAGCACCCAGCTGGTTGGCGTAAGAGAACGAGTCTTCCAGCAGCTTCATGATCGGGATGACACCCGAGCTCTGGTTCTCGATGTTCTTGATCGGCGCGCCGTGCTCGCGAATGTTGGTGAGCAGCAAGGCCACACCGCCACCGCGCTTGGACAGCTGCAATGCCGAGTTGATGGAGCGCCCGATCGACTCCATGTTGTCCTCGATGCGCAGCAAGAAGCAGGACACCGGCTCGCCGCGCTGCTTCTTGCCCGAGTTCAGGAAGGTGGGGGTGGCCGGCTGGAAACGTCCGTCGATGATCTCGTCGACGAGCTTCTCGGCCAGCGTGGTGTCACCCGAGGCCAGGGTCAGCGCCACCATGACCACGCGGTCTTCGAAGCGCTCCAGGTAGCGCTTTCCGTCGAAGGTCTTCAGCGTGTAAGAGGTGTAGTACTTGAAGGCGCCCAGGAACGTCGGGAAGCGGAACTTCTTGGCGAATGCCCGGTCCAGCAGCGACTTTACGAAGTTGCGCGAGTACTGATCGAGTACCTCGCGCTCGTAGTACTCCTTCTCGATCAGGTAGTCGAGCTTCTCGTCCTGATTGTGGAAGAAGACCGTGTTCTGGTTGACGTGCTGCAGGAAGTACTGCCGCGCCGCAGCGGCATCCATGTCGAACTGGATCTTGCCTTCGGCGTCATACAGATTGAGCATGGCGTTGAGGGCGTGATAGTCCAGCTCCCCGTGAGCCGAGCCGTGCGCAGAGGTCACAGGTTCTGCAGTTGTCGCGGTTGGCGCCACGGTGTGTCCTTCCAAAATTCGTCGAGTCCGGCGAGCACCTGTTGCACGTCGTCTACGGTGCCCATGAGTTCAAAGCGGTACAGATATGGCACGTCGCACTTGGCCGAAATGACCTTGCCCGCGTAGCAGTACTCCGCACCGAAATTGGTGTTCCCGGCCGCGATGACCCCGCGGATCAGGGACCGGTTGTGTTCATTGTTGAGAAACTTCACGACCTGCTTGGGGACGTATCCCCCGGCCTGACCGGGAACCGGATGCCCACCGCCGTACGTCGGCACGACCAAGACATACGGGTCATCAACCTGGATGTCGCCACGCAGCGGGATCCGGGTGGCGGGAACATCCAGCTTCTGAACGAAGCGGTGGGTGTTCTCCGACACGCTGGAGAAATAGACCAGATGGGCCATGCCCGGCTCCCGTACTACTTACTACTTATTAGGCAGAGACTGCGACTGCGCCGGCAAGCGCCTTGATGCGGTCCGGACGGAAACCCGACCAGTGATCGTCACCGGACACGACCACGGGCGCCTGTAGGTAGCCGAGCGCCATCACGTAATCGCGCGCCTCGGGAACCTCGGTGATGTCCACGATGCTGTACTCGATGCCCTGCTTGTCGAGGGCCTTGTACGTCGCGTTGCACTGTACGCAAGCGGGCTTGGTGTAGACGGTGACGCTCATGCGTAACTCCTCAGCGAATCGATCGTGTACATCTCAACAAAGTTTTCAGCAGTCCAGCACCCCGGAAAATTCCGTGTCGCCCGTGGTGGCTGAGCGCCAGGATCAGCCAGAAGATCTGGCGAGAATCCGGGCCGGGCGGCCTGGATTGGTTCCCGGCCTTTCGGTGTTCCAGACACTACACCTAGTGTCCGACAATCGGAACCTATACAAGATGTTCTGAACAACATTCATGAAATTCCCTGGTCGTTAGACCTGACACCCCTGAAATTCGGGCGTGTCGTATTCGCCGCGTATCCAGGCATCTGGCGGTGGCTGGACCACATGTGGTGTCCACCACCGGGCACCCACACCGGCTAGCAGATCACCGACCACCGGGCAAACCTGTAGCCCAGTGAGTCTGTGGAAACTGTGGAGTTCTGTGGACGAATCTGGGGACAGATTCGCATCTAGCGGAAGAGTCCCACGTTGTCGGCCACCCACTGCGCGAAAGTGGTACCCGGGTACCCGGTCAGTTCAGCCACCAATATGTTCGCCGGACCGGAGCATCCTCAGCCATCCCCGTAGGTCCTGGGCAGTGCACCCTAAGCTGCCACGCATGGAACCGAGCCGGATCGCCCCACGATGACGTCATCACCGGCGGAGCCGCAACAGCACACGACGGGCGCAGACGTCAGCCCCCGCCGAGTGTTCATGGCCAGCGCGGTCGGGTCGGCCATCGAGTTCTACGACTTCTATATCTATGGCACAGCGGCCGCACTCGTCTTCCCGGCCGTCTTCTTTCCAAATCTCAGCCACTCCCTGGCGCTCTTCGCCTCCATAGCCACCTTCAGCACCGCATTTCTGGCACGGCCGGTTGGCGCCGCCCTGTTCGGCCACTACGGAGACCGCTTCAGCCGCAAGGGCACCCTGGTGGTCACCCTCATCACCATGGGGCTCGCCACCTTGGCAGTCGGCTTGGTTCCCGGCGCCGCCTCGATCGGGGCGGCGGCACCGACGGCCATCGTCTTGCTGCGACTCGTGCAAGGCATTGCGGTCGGCGGAGAATGGAGTGGGGCGGCACTACTTTCCTCCGAGTACTCGCCAAGCAGCGTCCGCGGTCGTGCCGCGACCGCCGTGCCCATCGGAAGCTCGACCGGGCTCCTGCTCAGCAGCCTGGTCTTCCTCATCGTCAGCGTCACGGTCGGGGAAGACAGCCCGGCATTCCTGTCGTGGGGATGGCGAGTGCCCTTCATCGCCAGCGGGCTCCTGGTGGCGGTCGGTCTGTACATCCGGCTCCACATCGCCGAGACGCCAGAGTTCGCCACCGCGAAAGCTCAGGACAAACTCGTCAAATCGCCTCTGCGGCATGTGATGTCGGAGAGCCCTCGCACCCTGGTACTGACCTGCGGGACGATGCTGATCATCTTCACGCTGTCTTTCATGACCAATACCTACTTCCCCGGATTCGCGAGATCCGAGTTGCACTTCTCCCGCGCGGCCATACTCACCGCCGGTGTGCTCGGGGCCGTGGTCCTCATGGTGTCCGCTGCCGTGGGCGGAATCCTCAGCGACCGACTAGGCCGGCGCCGGGTGATCTTGACCAGCATGGCGCTGATACTCCCGTGGACGCTACTGGTCACTCCCCTGTTGGCCAGTGGTCGATTCTGGGCCTACCTGGCAGCGATGGTGCTCACCTATGTGCTGTTCGGACTCGCATTCGGACCGATGGCGAGTTTCCTTCCGGAGTCCTATCCCGTAGGCACCCGCTACAGCGGCACCGGCGTGGCGTTCAACGTGGCCGGCGTGTTCGGAGGCGCCATCCCGCCATTGATCGCCGGACCGCTGCAAAACTCACTGGGCAGCTGGGCCGTCGGCCTGATGCTGCTGGTGATTTGCGCCATCAGCGTCGCCTCCGTGTCCGCCATGAAAGAAACCTGGGCCGGATCAACACCCCACTAAAGGAGAACGGTCATGCCCGGCAAGCACCGGGCATGACCGTCGATCGACCGCTATAAATCAGCCGTGAGAGGCGGACGTCAACGCGTCCAACGCCTTGGCCAGCTCGGCAACCGTCTCTGCGTGCTCCCGCGGGTGCTTGCCATCGAACGCCGAGGCCGGGACCGCAAGCTTGACGTCGTCGAGAACGTTGGCGGTCGCGATGGCGGCCACCTTGCGGGTGTCGTCGATTGCCCAGATGCCGCCGTACCTACCGGCCGACGTTCCGATCACCACGGTGGGCTTGCCCTTGAACACGCTGCTGCCGAACGGGCGGGACAGCCAGTCGAGCGCGTTCTTCAAGGCACCCGACACGGTGCCGTTGTTCTCGGGGCTGACCAGCAGCACCGCATCCGCACCGGCGACTGCGGCACGCAGCGACTCCACCGGTGCGGGGGCGTTGTCCCCGTCGATGTCCTCGTTGTAGTGCGGCAGGTCCGCCAGACCCTCAAAGATGCTCACGCTCACACCGGCCGGCGCGTTCTCCGCCGCGGCCTCCGCGAGCTGACGATTGAGCGATGCCTTACGCAGGCTTCCGACAATTGCCAGCACGTTCTTCTCTGCCATGTTGCTCACCCTCCATCAGAACGGCGCGTTTGTCGCACCTGCGTCCTTCTTCTCTGTCACGTTCTACAATACGGACTGCGGTCCGTATATTTCCCCGGCGCTACTATCGAGGTGTTATGCCTGGTCAAGAAATACCCCTGCTTTCTGTCGACCTTGCGCAGAATCCCACCCGGGAACGTGCCGTCGCCACCCGCAACCGCGTTCGCCTCCTGGAAGCCGCACGACAGATCCTCGATGAAGTCGGTCCGGACAACATGTCCATGGATGCCGTCGCCAACGCGGCAGGCGTCGGCAAGGGGACCCTCTTCCGCCGATTCGGCAGTCGCACCGGACTGCTACTGGCACTGCTGGACCACGAAGAGCACATCGAGCAGCAGGCCTTCATGTTCGGGCCACCGCCGCTGGGTCCCGACGCACCGCCGCTGACCCGACTCATCGCATTCGGACGAGCCCGGCTCGCCTTCCTGGAACGGCACCTAGACCTCGCACGCGCCACCACCGCCGATGCCGACGCCTGGCACAGCGCACCGCCCACCCTGCTCGTCCGCGCACACATCCGGATGCTGCTGGCCCAGCTCGAATGCACCGGAGACCTCGACGCCCAGACCCATGCCCTGATGTCGATCATCGATCCCGGCTACGTGCACTTCGCCACCACCGCCAACGGCCAGACGCTGACTGGGCTCGGCGACGCGTGGGAGGACCTGGTGTGCAAGGTGTGCGCACGCTGACCGAGCGTTCTACAGTCGGGCAATGAGCACCCTTCGCGAAGAGATCCGGTCCGCCCTCGACGTCTCCCCCACGATCGATCCGGCCGCCGAGGTATCGCGACGGGTGGGTTTCCTCAAGGACTATCTAAGAGTCAGCGGGACAGCTGGATTCGTGCTCGGCATCTCCGGCGGACAGGACAGCGCCCTGGCCGGGCGCCTCTGCCAGCTGGCAGCACAGGAATCACGACTCGAAGGCACGGAGGCCGAGTTCGTCGCTGTGCGGTTGCCCTACGGCGTGCAGGCAGACGAGAACGATGCCCAAGTGGCCCTTAGGTTTATCGACCCCGACCGCTCCATCGTCATCAACGTCAAAGGCTCCTCCGATGCCGCGGTGGATGCGGTCGCCGATGCGCTCGGCGAGACGCCGTCCGACTTCGTGCGCGGCAACATCAAGGCCCGGGAACGCATGGTCGTCCAATACGCCGTGGCCGGTCAGCACCGACTGCTCGTGGTCGGCACCGACCACGCCGCCGAGGCCGTCACGGGATTCTTCACCAAGTTCGGCGATGGCGGCGTCGATGTCACCCCGCTGACAGGACTCACCAAACGTCAAGGTGCACAGATTCTTTCCCACCTCGGCGCTCCGGAGAGCATCTCGCACAAGGTGCCCACCGCCGATCTGGAAGATGACAGGCCCGCACTCCCCGACGAGGTCGCACTCGGCGTCACGTATGCGCAGATCGACGATTACCTGGAGGGCAAGGCGGTCACCGTCGAGGCCGCCGACCGTATCGAACGCTGGTACCTGCAGACCCGCCACAAGCGGGCGGTGCCGGTCACTCCGTTCGACGGCTGGTGGCGCTAGGAATCCGTTGACGGCGGATTCGACTCCGACTTCTGAAATCCGGGACGCAGCGCATTGGTGAAGGCGTGATTGACGACCCGCATCGCGACGCTATAGGGCCACCACAGCGTGCGCTTGAACAGATAGAGCGCGCGGATGTCGACCCCTGTGTAGACGAGGTAGCGGTTGTGGCGGATGCCGTGCAGGATCCGGTCGGCCACCTTCTCAGGTGAGGTCGCATGCCCCACGAACCGATTCACCCACTTACTGACGTCGGGGTTGTCGCGGTCCACTCCGGCGATGTCGACGGTGCGTACCAGCGGAGTGTTGACGGCGCCCGGCACCACCACGGTGACGCCGATCTTGTAGCGAGCCAGATCGAAGCGCAGCACCTCCGAGACACCGCGCAGCCCGTACTTGCTGGCGCTGTAGGCGGCATGCCACGGCAGGGCCACCAGTCCCGCCGCCGACGACACGTTCACGATCTGACCACCGTTACGCGCCTTGATCATCGCGGGCACGAAACTCTCGATGACGTGGATGGGTCCCATCAGGTTGATATCGACCACCGAGCGCCACTGCTCATGGGAAAGCCTGTCTACGGATCCCCACACGGATATGCCCGCGATATTGAGCAAAACATCCATGCTCGGATGCGTTTCCAGGATGTCGGCCGCGAAGGCGGCCACCGCCTCATAGTCGGAGATATCGAGCGCCCGGTAGGCACTCACCTTGCCTCCGGCAGCCTTGATCTCCTCAACCACGGACTCCAGTCCGTCCGCGGCGCGATCGGTCAAAAACAGCTCGGCGCCCTCGCGCCCCAGACGCAGCGCGGTGGCCCGTCCGATCCCGCTGGCGGCCCCGGTGACGAAGCATCGCTTACCGGTGAAGTCGTATGCCATTACTGAACCGTACCGGCCGTCATTCTTGAATTTCTGCGCGGTCCGATAGCAAACGGTACCTTCGGAATATGACGATTGATGGCACGCAATCTCGCCTCCGGTGGTTACCTTGGGCAACTACAATTGCAGTAGTGCTGACAGCATCGCTGGCGTGCTCCGGTGGGGCCTCCCCTGACCGTGCGAGCGGTGGCAGCGACGCCCCACAGGCCACCAATACGTACCAGATGCCCGCCGCACCATTGAGCGACTCGGCACAACGGCAGATACAGGAAGCCCCTCGGAACGGCCCGCCGACTGAGGCCAAACGGGACATCGTCAAGACCGGGACCATGACAATCACCGTGTCCAACCCGTCCGAAGCCGCCGACAAGGCGGCCGGCCTCGCCGAATCGGCCAACGGCCGGGTAGAGAGCCGCTCGGAGGATGCGGGATCCGGATCGAGCCGTGCGCGCACCGCCATCGTGCTGCGAGTACCCGCCGCCAAGCTTGACGGCGTCCTTCGCGATCTCAAGGAGCTGGGCAAGGTCAAGTCCGCCGACACCAAGAGCGACGACGTCACCGGGCAACGCGTCGATATGGATGCCAGAATCGCCGCGCTGCAGACCTCCGTCGACAGGCTCCTGGTGATCATGCGCGATTCCAAGGACACCGAGGCCTTGATCCAGGCCGAAACCGAGTTGTCCAAGCGTCAAGCCGACCTCGACAGTCTGCGGGCACAGCGCAACCAGCTCGGAGAACAAGTCGCCTACAGCTCAGTCACCGTGACGTTCCTCGCCGAAGAGCCTGGCCTGCCGCCGACACCACCCAAGTACCAAGGGTTCTTCGGACAGATCGAGCGTGGCTGGGATGGGCTCGTCGCGGCGGGCAACAACGTGCTGCTGCTGTTAGGGCTGCTACTCCCCTGGCTCGGCGCGTTTACGGTCCTGGGTGCAATCGGTTACGGCGTTCGCCGTGCGGCGTTGCAGCGCCGATCCGAGACGGCGCAGCTAGCGCCCCAAAAGGCTGACACGCCATAGGGTCTCGATAACGCCAAGCGCCCGCGCGGCATCTATTTCACGCCCGACAAACGAGCTGTCACCCGAGACTGTCGAAGCGGTGAGCGCCACCAGTGATCGCACCAACGCGGGCAGGTCGTCCGAGATTGGTTGGGCGCCACGTTCATTCACCTCAATCTCGGCGATCTTGATGATCTTCTCGATGACGACATCGGTGAGGTCGTCGAGCAAACCGGCGATCGTCGGGTCGGTGATCCGCGCCTCCTGGCACGCCTTCATCAGCGGGTCGTTATGCGCGAACGAGGCGGCGGCACTGCCCACCATGCGGTTGGCGAACTGCTCGGGAGTCTCTTTCTCACCCCGCGGCGCGAAGTAGTCGGTGAGTTCGTCGAGTTCGGCGAAGACGTCACCCACCATCTGCGCCAACACCGAGTACTTGCTGTCGAAGTAGAAGTAAAACCCCGACCGGCCGACGCCGGCTCGCTCACTGATCGCACTGACCGACAGCTCGGCGAAACTGTGGTTTTCCGCGATGAGCTCGGCGACAGCCGTCATGATCGCGTCCCGCTGGCGATCGCCACGGGTCTGCGTGCTGCTGCGCGCTGGACTGACCACCTGCACAGTTTGCACTGAAACACCGTATGAACAGAACTTGACACCCGTCAAGTCCTGTGGCGAAGATGATCTAGAGCACACCGAAGTGCCAGTCGCGAGCGAAGGAGCCACGCCCCATGGCGACGATCAGCAGCACCGATTACCTCATCGACCAGGCCAAACGACGTCTTCCCACCATGAACACCCTTCCTGGTATGGGATACGTCGAGAACTACCTCAATAATCGCGACTGGCCATTGGCCGAACTGGCCCCGCCACCACCCGGAAGCGGCTTGAAGCCGGTAATGGGTGACCAGGGCTTGCCGCTGCTAGGGCACATGATCGAAATGTTCCGCGGCGGCATCGACTGGGTGCTCAACATGTATGAGGAGCGCGGCCCGGTGAGCTGGTCACAGACCCCCATCGGCAAGATCGTCGCCGCGCTGGGCCCCGACGCCACCCAGGCGGTGTTCAGCAATGCGAACAAGGACTTCTCGCAACAGGGCTGGGTCCCGGTCATCGGCCCGTTCTTCAGCCGCGGACTGATGCTGCTGGACTTCCAGGAGCATCGCGAGCACCGTCTGATCATGCAGCAGGCGTTCCTACGCGGCCGCCTGGCCGGCTACGTGGAGCAGATCGATTCGGTGGCAACCGAGATCGTCGCCCAGTGGCCGACCAACGACAGACGATTCCTGTTCTACCCGGCCATCAAAGAGCTGACGCTGGACGTGGCCTCGGTGGTGTTCATGGGCAATGAGCCGCATTCTCAACATGAACGGCTCGAGAAAGTCAACAAGGCGTTCGTCGCAACCACCCGCGCCGGTGGCGCCATCTTCCGCTTCGGCGTGCCTCCCTTCAAATGGTGGCAGGGATTGCAGGGACGCAAGCTGCTCGAGGAGTACTTTGCCGAGCGGGTCGGCATTGCCCGCCAAAAGGATTCAGGTGCCGACATGTTGACGGCACTGTGTCACGCCGAGACCGACGAGGGCGACGCCTTCACGGATACCGACATCGTCAACCACATGATCTTCTTGATGATGGCCGCGCACGACACCACCACGTCGACCACCACGACGATGGCCTACTACCTGGCCGCGAATCCCGAATGGCAAGAACGGGTTCGGGAGGAGTCGGACCGTCTCGGTGACGGCCCACTGGATATCGACGCGCTCGAGAAGCTGGAAAGCCTCGATCTGGTGATGAACGAGGCACTGCGCCTCGTCACGCCGCTGCCCTTCAATATCCGCTCCGCGGTGCGCGATACCGATCTGCTCGGGTTCCATATACCGGCCGGGACGATGATCAACCTCTGGCCCGGCATGAACCACCGGCTGCCCGAATTGTGGACGGAACCGGACAAGTTCGACCCCGACCGCTTCGCTGAACCTCGAAACGAACACAAGCGCCACCGGTATGCGTTCTCGCCGTTCGGCGGAGGTGCGCACAAGTGCATCGGCATGGTGTTCGGCCAGCTGGAGATCAAAGCCGTCATGCACCGACTGTTGCGGCGGTACCGGTTTGAGCTGGCCCATCCCGGCTACGAGGCCAAGTGGGACTACGCGGGCATGCCGCTGCCGATCGACGGCATGCCCATCGTCCTGCGGCCCTTGCACTGAGCCCGCGGGGCTAGCAGCCCAGACGGTTGGCGCAGGCGGTGACCGCCCTGAGCGATGAGGTTGTGGCATCGTGCGCACGACCCATCGCCCAGGCGGTGCCGGTGCCGTTGGTGCCGCGCACAAAGGTGCACGTCTGATCGCCATCGTGCAACTGGTGGAAGCTGAGTGTCTCCATCCGTATCCCCCGCTCGGACAGCATGGCGGTCAGCGCTGCCATGGGCCCGCACGCGGTGGCCGTCGATGATTCGATGTGCTCACCGATCGCCAGCGTCGCCTGGTAGATCCCGGCGGTCTCGGACCACTGGCCCAGTCTCAGGGAACCCCCGCTGCGCTCGTACGTCTGACAGAACGACGCCCAGGACATGTCGCCGGCCTCCTCGCGCAAACCGCGCGGTAGCGGGACACCGAAGCGGCCCGTGAACGGATCAGGAGTCGTAAACGGATCACGAGCCGTTGACGGATCGATCTGTGGGGAAATTGTTGTTGAGGAGTGCATGTGCCGGTCTTTCATCCGAAAAGGGAAGGTGACCGACAGGTAGTAGCTTCGACCCACAGCGAGGGGTCGGTCTGGATCAGACCCCGCTGCGGGTTGCTACTACGAGTTGACCGGAGAAGTGCTGCACGAGAGGAAACAGTAGACGCGGCATCTGATTAGCGCAAATACTTTCCGAGGACCAGCATCGATCGTTCGTGATCGGGATCCGGTGGATCGTCGACGAGAGCGTGCAGGCGCTCGGTGATGGTGTCACTGTCCAGGTGGGTGCCGATGAGTACGAGACTCGCCCCCGTCCGCAGCCCTGTCCGCTTGGGCGCCTTGTCGATGGTGATGTGATCGCCCACGGTGTGCACCGCGAGGGTCTTGTCACCGAGCCGCACCACGCCCTTGATGCGGTACACACCGGCGGGCTGACTGTCCAGGAACTCGATGAGGCGCCGGGGATGTAGGGCTCGCTCGGTCGCGAACTCAACCGTGTCGTAATGGTGATGCGCATGCTGATGGTGGCTGTGATCCTCGCGGATCAGGTCCTCCAGCGAGAGCTGACCGCTCGGCGCCGGGCGGTCCTTCTTGTCGAACAGCAGCCGGGGGTCGATGTCGGCGCCGGTGGTCTCCACGATCGATGCGCGCGGGTTGCGTTCCTTGACGACGGCGCGCAGGTGGGTGCGATCCGCGGCATCGGCCAGGTCAATCTTGTTGAGAACCGCCAGATCGGCCAGGGACAGGTGCTCGATGATCTCCGGATGCCGGGCCGCGACGTCCTCGTATTGGGCGGTGTCGACGACGGTGACCAGCCCCCCGTAACCGATCCGATTGTCCTCGGCGGCGGCCGCCAGCACCATGCGCACCAGCGGCAAGGGCTCCGCCAGCCCGCTCGCTTCGATGATGATGGCGTCGATATCGCGGCCCGCGAGAGCGGTCAGCATGCCACCGAGCTCGTCGTCGTCAGCGGTGCAGCACAGGCATCCGTTGGACATCGTCATGGTCGAGTCAACTTGACCCGCGACCAGCATGGCGTCGATATTGATGGCCCCGAAGTCGTTGACTACTACACCGATTCGCACACCCAAGGTATTGCGCAACAGGTTGTTCAGCAGTGTCGTCTTACCGGCGCCCAGGAACCCGGAGACGATGGTGACCGGGATCAAGCCGGGTTCTCGACACTTCTCCGCACGCCACCAGTGTAGGTAAGGCCGGCGGCTAGTTGAAGGTGGAGCGGGAATGCCCGAACTACCGTCGGAGTTATCGGTCGTGGACTTATGAGAGGAACACACCATGTCGCAGAAAGTCGTCATCGCCGGTGGCCACGGGCAGATCGCCGCGCATCTGATCCGTCTGCTCGCGGCGCGTGGCGATGCCGCCATCGCGCTGATTCGCAACCCCGACCATGCGGCCGATGTTCAGGCGTGGGGCGGGCAACCACTGGTTCTCGACCTGGAATCGGCCGACGTGAGAGCGGTCACCGACGCCCTGACCGGGGCCGATGCCGCTGTCTTCGCGGCAGGAGCGGGACCGGGCAGCGGTCCGGCGCGCAAGGACACCGTGGACCGTGCCGCTGCCGTCCTGCTTGCCGACGCCGCAGAACATGCGCAGGTGCGCCGGTTCATTCAGATCAGCGCTTTTGGCGCCGGTGAACCCGCGCCGACCAAGGGTGACGAGTCGTGGATCGCCTACGTGATCGCCAAGACGGCCGCCGAGGAGGACCTACGCGCTCGCGGCGGCTTGGATTGGACCATCCTGCGTCCCGGTCTGCTCACCGACCAGGAGCCCACGGGTTCGGTCACCTTGTCGGCCAGCAGGATTGAACGCGGATCAGTTTCCCGCGCCGATGTCGCGGCAGTGACCACCGAACTGCTGACCGCGCCGAACACGGTGCGCGACATCCTGTTCCTCACCGAGGGGACCACTCCGATCACCAGCGCGGTGCACGCGCTCTAAAGCAGTGCGAAGAGGCGTTCAAGCGCGCGCAGCTGCTCATCGAACGGGGTGTCGAGCTTGACCAGCAGTGTCGAGATCCCGGCGGAACGATAGCGTTCCAGCCGCTCACCGATCATGTCGTCGGTTCCGACGAGGTTGGTCAAGCGCCCCAGATCCTCGGGTACGGCGTTGCGGGCGGCGTCGCGATCGCCCGCGCGCCACAGGGATTCGACCGCGCGCACACCGTCGCCGTAGCCGAGCCGGATGAATGCCTCGTTGTAGAAGTTTCGCCCGGAGGCTCCCATGGCGCCGATGGTGAACGCGTATCCGGCGGCATGACGCCTGATCGCGGCGGCGGCATCGGTTGCGGTGTCGGCGAATTCGAGAGCAACCGGAGCCACCAGGTCAATATCTCCGAGCTCGCGCCCGGCGGCCACGGCCGCGTCGCGGATGGGTCCGAGGAACACTTCTGACAGCTCCGGGATGAAGGAGTTGCCGAGCCAGCCGTCGGCGAGCTCACCGGTGAGGGCCAGGTTCGCCGGACCCATGGCAGCGTTGTAGATGGGCACATTCTGCGGTGCCACCAGGGGCCGCAAGGGTTTACCTGTGCTCCCCGGCAGCGGCAGCGTATATACCTCGCCCGAGTACTCGAGACGCTCCCCACGTGCCACCATCCGGACGATGTCGATGGTCTCCCGCGTGGTCCGCACCGGCTTACTGAAGCGCACACCATGCCACCCCTCCATCACCTGCGGTCCGGAGGCTCCCACACCCAGGACGAAGCGTCCGCCGGAGAGCTGTTGAATGCTCAGCGCCGACGTCGCCAGCATCGCCGGTGATCGCGACCCCAGCTGAACCACGAAGGTTCCCAGACCAATGGTCTCGGTGCAGGCGGCCAGGTAGGCCAGGCCAGTGAGGGCGTCATACCCCCACACCTCGGGCACCCATAGCGAGGCGACCCCCAGGCGCTCCGCACGCCGCGCGAAGTCGGCGGCGCCCGGCAACCTCGGCTCGATCGTCACACCAATACGCATCCGGTCCTCCATCGCATAAGTAGGATCAGCCTATGCGATACCGCGACTGTCCCACTATCGAAGTGTCACAACGGATGTCGGGGACCGTGACGAAGGCCTGGGCTCTCGTCACCGATATTGCCTTCCCCACCTACTGCACGGGCGAGCTCATCAACGTCCAGTGGCTGGACGGCGCCGACAAGGTTGCGGTCGGCGCACGGTTCAAGGGCACCAACGGCGGAGACGGCAACCAGTGGGACACCGTATCGGTGATCACCGAGGTCGAGCCCGAGTCCCGCTGGGTGTGGAATGTGCTCTCCGAGGGCGGCATCTACGCGGCAAGTTGGGGTTTCGAGGTGGAACCGGCGAGCGACGGAGTGATCGTCCGGCAGTGGGGTCGGCTCGGCCCTGGCCCGTCGGGACTGACACCGGCCATCGTGGCCATGCCCGACAAGGAAGCACGCATCGTGTCGCGCCGCCTGCAGGACTGGCGGGTGGGGATGGAGGCCAACCTCCAGGAAATCGCCGAACGCTTGTCGCGCTAGCCGGTCAGATTCTCGGGCTCGGACCAGCCGATGAGCTCGTCGCGGGCACGGGCCACGCGGGACCGGATGGTGCCGATCGCACAGCCGCACACGTCGGCCGTCTCCGCATAGGACAAGCCGACAACCTGGGTCAGTACCAATGCTTCACGCCGATCATCGTCGAGCGCGGCCAGAAGCGATTTGAGCTCCACCAACTCCTCGAACCGGTGCGTCGGGCGACGCAGCGAGGCTTCTTCCAGATCGGCCCCGTGCGCGATGCGCGGCCGGGACTTCAGGTGTCGAATGTGGTCGGCCACCACACGGCGGGCGATCGACAGCAGCCAGGTGCGCACCGTCGACCGTCCGGCGAAGCGCGGGAGTGCGCCCAGTGCCCTCAGGTAGGTCTCCTGGGTGAGATCGTCGGCGACACCGGTATCGGCCAGGTAGGCGACGAATCGCCACACGTCGGATTGGGTGGCCTTCACCAGAGATTCGAGGGCGGATTTGTCACCACGACCGGCGGACAGCGCAATCTCAAGCAGCTGCTCGTCGTCGGTGCCGGTGGCCACAACTCCTACTCTATGTCGTAGATCTTCTGGGGTGAACAGCGGGAACTCTTTAGCCGGTTCATCCGACCAATATCCCGTGACATATACCGAGGATCGGCCCGAGGCTCGCGAGTCCCAGCCCGACACCATGTGGGGGCGATTCGCACCGATCGTACTGCGTCTGCACTTCTATGCGGGGCTCCTCGTCGGGCCATTCCTCCTGGTCGCGGCGCTGACCGGGCTTGCGTATGCGCTGGTAGGGCAGGTCGACGCCGCCGTGTACCGGCACGAACTCAAGGTCGATTCCGTCGGGTCCCAACAGCTGCCACTCTCACAACAAGTGGCGGCGGCGACCGCGGCACAACCGGCCGGCACCGTGACGTCTATCCGCCCGCCCGCGCGCCCCGACGACACCACACGGATCGTCTTCGCGACCGAGGACGTTCCCGCCGACTACTCGCGCACGGTGTTCGTCGACCCCTACAACGGCGAGATCCGGGGAACGTTGACCACGTACGGCGAGTGGCTGCCGGTGCGTGCCTGGTTCGACGAACTTCATCGGAACCTGCATCTGGGCGCGTTTGGGCGCAACTACAGCGAGCTCGCCGCCAGCTGGTTGTGGGTGGTGGCTCTCGGTGGTTTGTTCCTGTGGATCGGCTATCGCCGCCGCACCGCACGGCTGAGCAGGATCGCGCTCCCCGATCGCGACGCCACCCCACGCCGCCGCAGATTGACCTGGCATGGCGCCGTCGGGGTCTGGATAGTCGTTGGGCTGCTGGCGCTTTCGGTGACCGGGCTCACCTGGTCGCGGTATGCCGGCACCAACATCGGCAACATCACCCAGGCCATCCGGCCGGCACTGTCCACCGAGCTCGATCCGGCCGCTGCCAAGCCGATGACCGGGCATGAACATCACGGCGCCGCCCCGGCGTCGTCTGGAGAGCCACTGGCGGGCGTCGACACGGTGCTGCGGACGGTGCACGACGCAGGGCTGCGAGGCCCGCTGTGGATGACACCGCCGCCGGAGGCGAACACGGCCTGGCTGGTGTCGGAGCGCAAGCGCGATATCCCGACGTATCTGGACACCATCACCGTGAACCCGTCCAACGGGGAGATCACCGGGCGCAGTAACTTCTCCGACTGGTCGCTGCTGCAGAAGTCGACCGAATGGGCGATAGACGGGCACATGGGCATCCTGTTCGGAATCCCGAATCAGATACTGGTGGCGCTCATCGTGATTGGGCTCGTCACCGTCATCACACGCGGCTACCTGATGTGGTGGCGCAGGCGTCCGACCAGGAGCGGGCGGCTGCCGGCGCCGCCGAGGCGGGGTGGTCTGCTGGCCCTCAAACCGCTGGAGCTGGTCGCACTCGCCGTGGTGGTCATCGGGATTGGTTGGTTCACACCGCTACTGGGAATCTCGCTGGCGGTGTTCCTGGCCATCGACCTCGTGTGGGGGCTGGTGGCCGGCCGTCGGGCCGGTGGGTCAGGCGGCTGAGTTGGCTGAGTCGCCGGCGGAGCGCAGATGCCGCTCCCCCGGCGCCACTTCATCAAGGAACACGGCACGGTGCTGATTGGGCGGAGTGCGTCCGGCGCGGTAGTCACGCAGGACCAGCAGCGCGAAGATCAATCCGAGCAGCACCGGCGAGTGACTGACGATGCGCGCCAACGTGACCTGATCATTGACGGCGTCGTTGATGACGTATCCGGTGAGCACGAGCGCGAATGCGCCCAGCACGGTCGCCATACCGGCCGCCGCGGCCGGACGTACACCGGCGATCACCATGGCCACCCCAAGGGCCACCACCCAGGCGGTGGATTCATTCATGAGGTGCGCGCCGGTCATCGCTCCGTGGTGATGCGAGGACACCATCCCGAAGTCGATTCCGGCGACCTGCATGCCGGCCACGCCCAGCTGGAGCAGCCCGATGAGCACCAACGCGCACCGGTTGATGTTGTGACGGGCCCAGTGCGCGTAGCGGGCAGTACGGGTGAGGGGTTCGACGGCGGCGGCAGCGAGGATCTGTCCGGTCAGGTCGTGGGTCGGAGCCGAACGCGCGTAGGCGAACTGACGGTCCAGCCCCCGCGCCCGCCCCAGCCATTCCCGGCAGGACGCGCAGGAGAGCACATGCTCATCCAGACGCTTGCGTGCGACGCTCGCCTGCTCACCGTCGACCCACGCCGACAGCTGCTCGCGCACTTCCTGACAGTTCACCCCTCCATCGTCGCCTATCGCATGACGTTGGGTGTAAAGACCCCCTGATCTGCGGGCGTCTAAAGCGCCGCGAGCAGCTGATTCGAGTCCGCAACCGCACCGAACACACCACCTTGCATGGTCACCATCTTCAGCGCAGCCGCGTGATTTCCGGGGTCGGTCGCGCCGGTGCAGTCGGACAGGATGAGGCATTCGAAGCCCCGGTCGTTCGCCTCGCGCATGGTGGTGTGCACGCAGACATCCGTCGTGATACCCGTCAACACGATGTACCGAATACCGCGGGTGCGTAACACCAGATCGAGATCGGTCGCATAGAAGGCGCCCTTGCCTGGCTTGTCGATCACGGGTTCACCCGGCAGCGGGGCAACCTCCGGCACAATCTCCCAGCCCGGTTCCCCCTGTACCAGGATTCGCCCGCAGGGCCCCGCTACACCTATCTCGGCGCCGATCCGGGCCGACCGCCACCGTTTGTTGGCCGGGAGGTCCGAGAGATCCGGCCGGTGGCCCTCACGGGTGTGGATGACCGTCATCCCGGCCGCGCGTGCCGCCGCGAGCACGCGGGCCGTCGGTTCCAGACCCGCGCGCGTGAGCGACAGGTCATATCCCATGGTGTCGACGTACCCACCGGGACCGCAGAAGTCGACCTGCCAGTCGATGCACAACACGGCGGTGTGTGCGGAATCCACCGGACCGTCGAACGGCCACGGGTACGGCCGCGCGTCGACCTGCCCCGTCATGCCGCCCCTTTACGCCGGGCGATGCGGCGCACCGCGAGATAGACGAGCGCGGCGCTCACCATTCCCACGAGGGCATCCGAAAGCTGCGGCGCCCATAGATGGGCGGTGAGCGCCGACACCGCACCAGCCGCCCACGCCCCGAAGGAATCCCAACGAATCGCCGATTCGCGGGCACTGATGCCGAACCGCGACAGTACCAACTGATCAAGGATCAGCACCGTCCCTATCGGCGGAACCACCACACCCAACAGGGTCAGCCACTGCTCGAACTGCGACCACACCCCGAGCACCGCCAACAGCACCCCCACCGATCCCAGCAGGACGGCAAGCGGCCGCATCTTGTGGCCGGTGAGCTGGCTCCACCCCACCGCACCGTTGTACAGACAATGCGTGCACACCGATCCGAGATTGACGAAGACAAATGCGATGGATACCGGCACCAGCCAACCGCCGGCATCGATCAGCGCGCCTAGGAAATTGCCACCGTCCGTCGCGGGTGACGGCGCGGCTCCCAGGGCGACAATCAGGCCGCCTATCACCATGGCAATACCGTTACCAACTGGAAAGGCCGCGAACGACGCCCAAAAACCTTGCCGCCCAGTGCGAGACCATCGCGTGAAGTCAGCCGTCATGGTCCCCGAGTCGATGAAGCAGGCGACCACCAGCGTTACCGCGGCACCCATACTCATTGCGGCCGCGCCCGCTCCTCCGCTGTAGCCGAAGGCATCCGAGAGCGTCGAATTACGCAGAGCCAAAACAATTGCCACCCCGCCGAGCAGTAGATACAGCGGGGCCGCGATGAGGCCGATCACCGACAGCGCGCGGATACCGAGCAGCGTTACCGCCACGTAGCCGATGCCCGCGGCCAGGGCCGTCCACCGCGCGTCCCATCCGGCACTGCCGGCCAACACGGCACCGGTGAGACCTGTCTGGAATGCGAACCAGCCGATCACCACGGTGGCCAAGAACGCAGAAACCACACGGTATCCCCGTCGACCGAACGTCCCGATCGCGGTGAGCGCGAAGTTCTTTCCCGTCTTACCGGCCAGGTAGCTCAACGCGCCGACGTAACCGGTCAGCACCGCGTTGCCCAAGGCAATCGCCAGCATCCCGCGCCAGAAACCCAACGAGTAAACGATGAGCCCGCCAAACACGGCGCAGGTGAGGATCATCGGGAATCCGAGCCACACCGCAGCGACAGACATCAAGCTTCGCCGCGAGTGTTGCGGAACCGGCTCGTTCTCGTACTCGGCGGCTCCCGATTCGGGCGCACCCGCGCGAACTACGTCGACATCTGCGAAATCAGCGACTTCTGTGGGCATCGACGCACAGGATGCTGACGCAATGTTGCCTGTGCAGTCCGCACCGGTTACGTGCGCGTGACAACGGCCCGTGCGCCGATACCGCCGAATCTATACGTGCGCTCCCCACCCGAACACCCGCGAGGTCAACAGAACCAGGCCCAGCGATACCGCCGCCACGACCACGAGACCGATCACCGCGACCACGAGCGGACGCCAGCCACTGCGGGCGATTTCCCGGAAGTTCGTGTTCAGTCCCACCCCGGCGAAGGTCAGCAGAAACGCCCACTTGGAGACGTTCACGAGGTTGTTGACTTGGCCCTTGGTCAGCCATCCGAGAGTGACGACGGTGGATACCGCCAGGAAGCCCAGCACGAACTTCGGGAACTTGTCCCATACGAACGCCGCCTTGGCCTTGATCCCCGGCGCGAGCGTGTCCGCCTCTCCCCGGGCTGCCCAGTACAGCGCGAACCCAAGCACCACGAATCCGATGAGCGCGTTGCGCGTGGATTTGACCACGGTCGCGATGTCACCGGCGTGTTCGGAGTACAGGCGCCCGGTGGCGACGGTCTCAGCGGTGTTGTCGACGGCCAGGCCCGCCCACAGACCGAACTCATAGTCAGTCAGGCCGAGCCCGTGGCCGATCGCCGGAAGGGTGAACAGCGCCACCGCACCGAGCGCGAGGATGGACGCGATGGCATAGCTGACATCCGAATTACGGGCTCGGATAGCACCTTTGGCCGCGATGATGGCCGACACCCCGCAGATCGAGGTGCCGATGGCCAGCAGAGATCCGAGCTTGCCGCTCAGACCAAACCACTTGGCCGCCAGCAGAATGATGGTGCCCGCGACCGTCATGTCGATCAGGATCTGCACCAGACTGGTGCCACCCAATTTGAGGACATCGCCCAGGACGAACCGTGCGCCCAGCGCGACGATGCCGATTTTGAGCCAGAACTCGTACGTCTGCACGCCGGGCCGGAAGATGCGATGCAACCCGATAGTGTTGGTGATCAGCAGGCCGATCACGATGGCCCACAACACGTATTCGATGTCGGGGACGGTCCAGTGCTGAGCCTTCGCCAGGTCCTTCCACCAGATCTGCGCGTACTTGCCCAGCAGGCCCACACCGATGAGCAGCAGGATGCCGGGTACGTAGTCGAGAGGACGGGTGGAGGTGAAGGTCGCCTCGGGGTTGTCGTACGCCTCGTCGGCGGTCTGTGTCTCGGTCTTTGAAGTCATCGGGTCACCACGGAATCTTGGGCAGCACGTTGGCCACCGCGAGTAGGGCGATCACACCGGCGATGATGGTTGCCCACCAGTCGACGCCGATGCGCGCGATGAGAGAGGTCGTGGGCGGGCCGTCGGCTGGTGCCGCGGCGCCGGGCTGTTCGTCGGTCACGGACCAGAATCTTCGTGCGGCACCACCGAGCTCACAAGACATCCGCTCGTATTGAGTCGAGGCGGGGTGCGACATCAAACTTGACACCCTGTCAAGTACAGTCGACGGCGCCCCGCAGACAACGCCGTCGGAAGGTCCTCGTCCGTGTATCCAGGTACCCACGCTGCCCAGTTCCCCGACAAACCCGCCGTCGTGATGGCAGCCTCCGGGACCACGCTCACCTACGGAGAATTGGACGAGCAGTCCCGACGGCTGGCCCGGCATTGGTACGACAGCGGGCTGCGCACGGGCGATCATGTTGCCCTGCTCAGCGACAACGTCCCCGAGGTGTTTGTCGTGTACTGGGCCGCCCTGCGATCGGGCCTCTATGTCACCGCAGTGAATCATCATCTGGCCCCCGCGGAAATCAGCTACATCATCAACGACTCGGGGTCCACCGCACTCGTCGCCGCCGCCGGCGTGCGTGAACAGGCGGCGGCGATTCTCGGGGATATCCCGGCGGTAAAGCTGCGCCTGGCTTTCGGCGGAGAGGTGACCGGCTACGACTCATACGAAGACGCCCTCGCCGGCGCCGCACACGAACCGCTGCCCTCGCAGCCCGCGGGATCGGACATGCTGTATTCCTCGGGAACCACCGGACGCCCCAAGGGAATCAAGGTGCCGCTGGCGGACCGGCAGGTCGACGAACCTAACCCGCTGTCCATGCTCTTCGCGCACCTCTACGGATTCGACGCCGACACGGTGTACCTGTCCCCCGCTCCCACCTATCACGCAGCCCCGCTGCGCTTCTCCGGTTTCGTACAGTCGATGGGCGGAACCGTGGTGGTGATGGAACGTTTCGACCCCGAGGCCGCCCTGGCCGCAATCGAGCGGTATCGCATCACCCACAGCCAATGGGTACCCACGATGTTCGTGCGGATGCTCAAGTTGCCCAGGGAAATCCGTGAGCAGCACGATGTCTCCACCCTGAAGGTCGCAATCCACGCCGCCGCGCCATGCCCGGTCGAGGTGAAGCATTCGATGATCGACTGGTGGGGACCGATCCTCTACGAGTACTACTCGTCGACGGAGGGCAACGGCGTCACATTCATCGACTGCGAGAACTGGCTCAAACGCCCGGGCTCGGTCGGCAGTCCCGCGCTCGGAGTGCTGCGTATCTGCAACGAAGAGGGTGCCGAGCTGCCGCCCGGCGAGGCCGGATTGGTGTACTTCGAACGCGACGAGCTGCCGTTCGCGTATCACAATGACGACGAAAAGACCCGTAGTGCTTGCCATCCCGAGCACAGCACGTGGACGACGACGGGTGATATCGGGTACGTCGACGAGGACGGATTCCTGTTTCTCACCGATCGCAAAGCGTTCATGATCATCTCCGGGGGCGTCAACATCTATCCCCAGGAGATCGAGAATTCCCTGGCACTACACCCCGCGGTGTTGGACGTTGCCGTCATCGGGGTGCCCGACGCCGAGATGGGTGAGTCGGTCAAGGCCGTGGTGCAGCCCGCCGACTCGGCAGCAGATCAGGAGACGCTCGCCGCCGAGCTCACCGAGTTCCTGCGCGAGCGGATCGCCCGATACAAGGTGCCCCGGAGCTTTGACTTCACCGATACCCTTCCGCGTACCCCCACCGGTAAGCTAGCCAAAGGACTGCTGCGCCAGAAGTATTGGGAAGGGACTCGATGAGAATAGTGGCCGCGATCTGCATCGCCGGGGGGCTGCTCACAGGATGCTCGACACCCGCCACTCAGGAAGGACCATCGAGTACGACCGCCCCGGTGATTCAACCGGGCGTCATGCCCCAGCTGGTCGGGTTGCAGTGGACCGACGTGAGCCCGATTCTGCGTAAGTTGGGCAGAGTGAGTGTCGCGACCAAAGAGGTTCCCGTCGACGACGCCCAGCAGAAATCCCGGATCGTCACACAAGACCCCGCGGCCGGAGCTCATCTTGAGCCTGGCGCCAAGATCACGCTGACATTCGGGATCTGAAGCACAGCAACGCTATTCGCGCATTGCCACTCGCCGCCCCTTAGGGGGCGCCAGAATCGCGCACACCACGCTGCCCGCGGGACCCCTTGCCGACCATTCGTCCACCCGCGGCGCTGCGCGAGCCACCCCCGCGCGTCCATCAACGCCCTTGACACGGCAGCGCCCAGTTGGGATGCTCACCACATTCACATGCTACCAGTATTTGAATTCAGTGAGTTCACTCAACGAGGAGGGTCATGAGCACGTATCCAGATCGCCCCATCGCCGGTTCGCGGATCGTCATCACCGGTGCGACCAATGGGATTGGGAAAGAGATCGCCCGGGCGCTGGTGCGGCGCGGGGCCCTGCTGACGCTGCTGGCCAGGGACCCCGACAAGGCCGCTGAAACTGTCCGGGAACTGGCTGCCGAGAATGGCGCGATCACGGCACCGGAGTACATCCAGGCCGACCTTGCCGACCTCGATTCGGTGCGGGCGGCCGCCCGCGAGATCGCCGCGACGCACACCCGGATCAACACCCTCGTGAACAACGCAGGCATGCACTCCCTAGCGGGCAAGCCCAGCGTGGACGGCTTTGATCTGATGACGGCGACCAATCACCTCGGGCCGTTTTTGTTGACCAACCTGCTGCTCGAGCCAATCATCGCCGCAGATCGGGCGCGCATTGTCATCACCGCCTCCGAGGCACACCGATCGTGGCCGCGTATCGACCTGGACCGATTCGCAGAGCCACGCCCCTACAACGCGATCGGCTCCGAAGTCCGGTACGGACAGTCCAAGCTGATGAACATCTTGTTCACCCAGGAACTCGCGCGGCGGTTGGAGGGCACCGGCGTGACGGCCAATTGCTTTTGCCCGGGCATGGTCTCGAGCGGGCTGGTTCGAGACAGCCGCATCCTCACCACCGCAGCAAGCCTGGCCTCACGCACACCGTTCGTGCGGCGCCCCGATCAGGGAGCCCGGATGGGCATCCGGTTGGTGCTCGATGATGACCTAGCGACAGTCAGTGGACAGTTCTTCACCTCGACCCCAGGCCTCGGCATGCTGCCCGCCGTCCGGATTCGTTCAAACCAGCAGGCACAAGAGGAGCTGTGGCAGCGGTCGCGCGAGTTGGTGAATCTGTAAGACCGCCACGTCGGTACCTGTGTAGCCCGCGCAGCCGACTTCGGGTACAGAGAAGGCATGCGACTGTGGTCTCTACATCCGTGCAACCTCGATGCCAAGGGACTGGTGGCGTGCTGGCGGGAAACACTCCTGGCCCAAAAGGTGCTGCAAGGACACACGCGTGGATACCGCAACCATCCGCAGCTGCACCGGTTCGCATCGTTGGATAAGCCACTCGACGGGGTCGGCGCATACCTGGTGGGCTTGGCCGAGGAGGCCGACCGGCGCGGTTATCGGTTCAACCGCGAACTGATCGGCGTGCCCGATGCCGCGCTCGAACCGTTGATCGATGTTCATCGCGGACAGCTGGCCTACGAACGATGGCTGCTGGATGCCAAACTGACGCAACGTAATCCGGCCCTTCTCGCCGCCGATAACCCGTCGCGGCAGCGCCCGCATCCGATCTTCCGTCCCATACGTGGCGAGATCGAAAGCTGGGAGAAGGTTCTGCCTTCATACCCCGCGTGAGCAGTTCACGTGCAGAAGACACCACCCGGGTCTGCCGCTACACAACCCGGTGCAACATCGGCGTAGGGCACATCACCAAAATTGGCGGTGACAGTGAGCTTCTTGTCCCCGAAAACGGTCCGCTGCACGAGTCGATCCGGAGTGAGCCACTCGAACATGGACATGGGCTCAGTCCCCGCGATATCGCTCAGCTTGGAATAGAACTTCTGCAGCGCCGCCAATTCAGGCCCTTCACGGTCGAGTGTGTCCGTATTCAGCGCGTACATCATCGGAGCCAGATTGAGCAGCGCCAATAGTGCCCGACTCCGCTTCTCGGCAGGAAATTTGTTGAACGGCAACTCCCACCTGTCAGTGCTGACCAATGAGTCGTGAAACACGCTCTCATACAGCGGAATTCGATACTTCGGGTTGAACATCGTGTCGTGCAGTACCGGCGGGAGCTGAACTTGCTTGAAGAAGAACTGCGGTCCGTCTTTCCCCCAATACTCTCCCCAGGTTTCTTTGTCTCGCTCGAGAGGCCACAGGGCGGAAATGATGGGTGTGCTGGATCCGTGGCTGAACGCGACGGCGCTGGCGGCCCATGACCCAACCGTTTCGGAACCCAGCACATACTGCTTGCCCATCTCGTCGAGCCGTTTCACGCGGTTCTGCCGATCCTGAGCTTGTGTCATCGGGTGACTCGGCGTGTAGTCATCGAATGTCGTACCGGTCGCGTCGACGTCCACAAAGACACTGTTCACACCGTTGGCCGTGCGTGACCGAACCCGAGCTTGCACGAGGTCAGGCATCTGGGCCAGGGCCTGCGAGCTGAGGTAACAGCCACGGTCTTGAAAACCGTTGACAGTCTTTCCTTCTGCAGTGTGAACGCAGGCATCGGGATAGATACCCACCGGCCAGCGCGACCCGGGATTATCGATCTCCCCCGCCGGGTCTTGGGCATTGTCGAAGGACACATACGGCCCTACCAGATACCCGGCGTCCTTCGCCGCCTGCACAGCTGCGGGGCTCACCGGCGGGTCCCCATCGTCGTCATATCCGAGCCACATTCGCCGTATCCCGAGCGCACGCAGCCGCAGGACAGTTTCAGCTCGACGCCCGCCCGCCCACGTGTATGCGTGAAATGCGCCGATGAGCTTTTGCACGTCGGGATTAGCCTTGATCTTGTCGGCCAGGGTGACGAACTTGTGGCCGGCTTGGAGCAACGTGCGGTAATTCCGTGCCGCGGCCGTCGGCGACCCATCGGTTATCGCCATCGATACGGAGTAGTTCTGAGTGCCCCGGCTCTCGCTGAATGTGTGTGACACCGTGCCAACGAGATTGGAGTCCAGCGTCAGCGTCGAGCCCAGGTCCGTGGGTACCGCATAGCTGGCCCCGGTGCCCATGTAGGAGTAGCCCAAAATTGGCATGGCCAGTTCCTGCATGGCGTGGTCGCCCACGATGCCCACCTCAGGTTTGGTCCAGATGCGATCGTGAATCGGGATACTCACGCCATCCCCAAGGGGCAATTGCAGTTCAGTGGCATCGGCGCCGGTAATGGGCCATGCCAAGGTCTGATCTCGGTCACTCGTCACATCAATAACGAGACCAGCACCCCGGACAGCCGCGGTGAACGTGAATCCGCTGTCAGGATAGCTCCAGCTCACGGAACCACGATCGTCTATCCGAACCGCGCCCGGCACACCGATACGTGTCGCGGTTGCGCGCGAAAGCTCCGCCGCTCCGCTCACCCGGAGATCCCTGAGGTCTAACTGCAAAACACCTTCCGCGACAGGGAAAGTGACCACTGATCCATCACCTGCAAGGGTCGGCTTTCTCGAATGCGGACCGGGAGAGACACACGCCACGGCCGCGATCAGCACGACGATTGCGACAACAAGTGCGCCACCCCGCGCCCCCGCACCACGTGCGCGTGGATCAGAGATCATCCTTCACCCCGGTCGCCACCCAGCACATCGCATACATCAGGTGGCGCGATTCTCGCCAGATCCACCCGCGACCGAATCTCCAGCTTGCGGTATATCTGGCGCAGATGGAACCCCACGGTGTGGGCAGAGACGAAGAGCTCTCGCGCAACCTGACGATTGGTGAGACCGCCGGCAGCCAGGCGCGCGACTTTCTCCTCTGCAATCGTCAGACTTGCCCACCCCGTAGACGCACGCGTCGTATGACTCCAGTGCCGCCGCCGGACACCGAGATCACGCAGCCGATGCCGAACCCGGGCAGCGTCCCAGTCCGCGCCCAGCTCCACATAACTTGCCATCGCAACACTGAGTTCAGATACCGCCGTCGCGCGATCCACTTCTGCCAGCAACACGCCGAGGTCTTCCGTCGCCGAAGCATGCACCCAGGGGTCCATGTATCGGCCCGCGAGCGATTTGACGGCAATGGCATCACGGTCCATCAGCGCCCGGCAATGGTCCGCGACTACCGCCAAGAATGGCTGATCCGGGTTCATCTCGCTGATCGTCCGGGAGGTTCGCACCATATCGCGGGCGAAGGACTCGTGCCCGACACTCCGCGCCAGCCGCACGCACCACGCGGCAGACGCAGGGTCAGCCATCATCAGTTCCAGGCTGTCGCCAGCATCGAGCAGAGCTCTCAGCGCCGTCCCGGGCTCACCACCGGCCGCATTGACCTGAGCACGGATCAGGCAGCGCAGCCCCCACAATGGGTGTTGCTGATTGTGCGGTAGACATTCGTCGAGGCGTCCCAAGCACTCTGATGCCGACCCTAGCTCGCCGCGGCGCAGCGCAGTCCATGCCAAGGATGCATGCAGCCAAGGAACCGGCAATTGCATCCGGTAGCGATAACACAAACTCAATGCATCGGAACCGTCCGCTTCCGCTCCAGCCGTATCCCCCTTGGCAAGTCGACACCATCCACGAAGCGACAGATACACCGGGACCAACACTTCGGTCTTGCTGGAATCGATGCCCCGTCCGAGGGCCTCGATCGCGGTGTCGGCGGCGTCAAACTCCTGCATCCTCAATAGCATCCAAGCCTTCTGCCACAGCGGGTAGGAATCAAAGGAATCCCCAGATTGACGCTGCCACAGGTCAACCGATTCTTCAATCGCGCACAACGCATCGGAAACCTTGCCCCGGCGCCAAGACACCGTGGCACGTATTGACATCGCCGCCATCGTCATAGAGGCGGGGCACGACGTCGAATCGGAGAGGATCCCCTCGGCCGTTGTCTCGACGGCCTCGATATGCGAAAAAAAGGAAAGCGCAAGCCGCACCAGCTGGGTACGGCGTACGGTACGCCCTTGGGCAGGAGCTTGTGAATTCGACGCCAGCACCAACGCGCCGTCCGTCTCGCCACGCAGCGCCATCACTGTAATCAGCCCAGCCCGGACCCGGTCAACCATCACGCCAGCTCCCTCCCAAGGGTCACGCATCACCTGCTCAGCGATTTCAGCCGCTCGAGCTAGGCTCCCGGACCGGAGCAATCCCACCACCGCAATGCCCGCCATCCTTAGGTGCACACGACTCCCCTTCGGCGCCTTCTCCATTCCGCGCAGCGCCAAGGCTGCCGCCGACTCAGGCGCAACCGACATCAACCGTTCAGCGATCCGGGCGATGATCCCAACCGCCTCCGCATCGTTCGCGTGTCCGTGCAACAAATGCACAGCAGACCTCTCGGTATGTCCACCGTTTCGCTCGACCAGCATGGCCGCCGCCTGACGATGCAGTAGCGGCACCAAAGGAGTCGGCACGCTTCCCAGCACCGCGCGCCGGATCAGATCATGCGGAAAGGCGAAGTCCACGGCTTGAGCGACAAGCGAACCTGTGGCCACGGCCTCCGACAGCGGCGCCACCAACTCAGCGGGGGAACATCCGAGCATCTCCGACAGGTCCTCCGGGCAGAAAACCCGACCCAGAACAGCAGCCACTTGCAATGCCTCCCGGCTTACTCCCCGCAGCCGAGCAAGTCGATCTGACATCAGAGATGCCAAACATGCTGGTGCCGCGATGGTCTCACCCGCAAAGGGATCTGTCTTCTCGGGCCTCAGCTTCGCAACACCGTCATTGACCTCGATCGCGCCATCCTCTTTCAGGCCCTGAACCAGTTGGATCGTGACCTGTGGAGTCGCATCAAAGCACTCGCACAATCTGACCAGATCCTGACTCGGTTCCGCCTGGAGCAGATCAGCGACAACTTCGGCAATCGCCGACTCGGATAGCGCGCCTAGTGGCGGGAGCCACTCAGCTCGCCCGTCTCGGCTCATCGCTTTGAAGAAGTACCCGCCCAGATCATCCAAACCGCCTGGCCTCAGCGCGAATTCCCACACCAATGGCACACCGGCAAACCTGTCAACCAAACCCAGCAGCACTTCCACACTCTGGGTGTCGACCCATTGGAGATCGTCGACGGCCACCAAAACTGGCCCCCGCCTGAGCAGATCCTTGATTTGAGACTCGAGCTGACAGGCTCGTGTCATCGACGATGTCATGACGCGAGGCTTTTCTGGGAGCCCGTCGATCACAGCGAAACCACGGCGGTCGGCTAACAACATCGACTCGATCAGTAGCCGACTCTTGCCGCTGCCGACCGGCGACTCCAACAGAAGTATCTTGCAACGCCGTGTCTTTGCCGCAGCATCGAGTATGTCGACGATGCGCCTTACGTGATCATTGCGGCCGCGCAGCGGCCGTAACGACTGTGAACTCCATCTAACCTTCTCCATCGCAACCTCTTGTCATGGTCAATCTGAAGCAACTAGAACAAGGCTGCAATCCGCCCCACCCTACAGAAAGAGGCCATGATCAACCGTAATCGCAAAATCAGGGGCCTGGCTTACAGCAAGTTAAGAAGGTCACCAGGGCTGCAATTCAACCCAGCTGTGCACCTTGTCAACTCATCGAACAAGGCCGCGTGCCCTTCGTTACCTATTACTCGCCGTTACGACCAAACTGGACACAACATCGGCCCACAACTCGGCCAGCTCCTGCACCTCCCTCACCTCAAACAGCAACGCGGGGAATCCGAAATCTCCAATCATTCGACCGTCGATCACAACCACGGTGATGTCCAGAGCCGCAGCGGCCGGTAGCCCCGGGTCCGGCATGGATTCATACAGTCCCTCGACAATTGGCTTCCATGCGCCGGCATCCTTTGTGTCGGTCTGTATTTGACCAAGATAGTTAAAGCAAATCCGGCCCGGCATTTCATCGGGCAACTCCTGTGCGGCGTCTCGGTTCAGATACCGGAGTAGCCCATACCCAACACCGCCGTCCGGGACCCTTTGCACCCGCTGGGCGACGGCCGATACCACGGCTGCGAGGTCGGGGACGCCCACTGGACCTTCCTCTAAACTGATGCCGGATAGGTCGATCCGCAAGGGATATATCGAGTTGAACCAGCCGACCGTCCGCGATAAGTCGGCCCCCGCTAGCTCTTCACGGCCATGGCCTATCAGCCGCAGAAGTACAGAGGGCAGCACCACGCCTCTACGGCGCTGCCACCGCGCCACCGCGACCGCCAATGCGGCTACCAAAATCTCGCTTATCCGACTCTTCGACCCCGCCTGCGCATAGCCAAGAATTGCCGAAGTCGCATCGGCATCAATGAGTGTTTGCACTCGCCGAATGTTCGAGGTGCAGTCGACCGCCGGATCCAGCGCCCGGATCCCCGGCAGCGGGTCTGGTCCCTCGATCATCGACTTCCACATCGCCAGCTCCGCCGCGCGAGAGTCTGAGTGTGCCTCGGCGCACAAGGCGTGCAACCAGGTTCGCATCGAAGTACTGCCAGGTGCCAGGGCCGGCAGTCGTCCCGCCTCGACATCCACCCACGCCGCCGCGAGGTCCTCCATCAGGATCCGCGACGACACTCCATCGAAAATCAGATGATGCGCCACGAGCAATAGGCTGCCCGCACAATCAGATCCATGATCAAGCCATACTGCACGAATTACCGAGCCCGAGAAGGGGTTCAACTCGCCTACCGCCGCTTCCCATACGTCTTTCGGGATACCTCGACCACTCTCCACCTGGACCCGGCTCAGCAAAGCGTCAACGTCTATCGAGCCAGCCGCCGCCGCCACGACGCGCCATTCCTGCTGGGAACCAACCTCTACACGGCACAGCCTCGCCCGCAGCATGTCATGTCGCTGGATGACCGCACCGAGCACCGACACAAGAGAGCGCCTATCGATACCCTTGGGCAATCTGACGAGAGTAGATAAATGGAAACGACTGCAGCCGTTACCTCCCAGCTCCATTAGCCATCGGGCTGCTGGCGACAAGGGCATCTCACCCACGCCTCCACCGGATACTTCTTGCAGAGCGGGGACTGTTGCCTCACTAGTTATCAACTGAGCCAACCGCTTTACCGTGCGCTTCTCAAGTACATCTCGAGATGTGAACACCATGGAGAGCCTGCGCGCCCGTGCCACGATCTGAGTCGAGAGAATGCTGTCTCCACCAAGTGCGAAGAAGTCATCGTCGACACCCACCCGATCCACTCCGAGTACGTCGCCAAATACACCGCCCAGGACCCGCTCTGCTTCCGATGTGGGTGCACGATGCGGGCTCTGCAACATCATTGGAGCCGGCAATCCGGCCCGATCCAGCTTTCCGGACGCGGTCAACGGCCACTCGTCGAGCACCATGATCACCGACGGCGCCATGTACTCGGGCAGCCGCGACCCGGCGAACTCGCGTACCTCGTCGGCTAAAAGACCAGCCATCGGCTTGCTCGACGAGGGTGTGACAGAGCGACCCGACGCGCCGGGCACGTAAGCGTCGACGATACATCGCCCATTCAGCGCAGACGTCTGCACGAAAACAGCCTCCATGCAGCCCCGTCGCGCCGACCACGTGACCGCGCAGGAGTAGCCGCAGTCAGCCGCCACGGCATGGAGATCGTCCGGCAGCAGCCCTTCAATCGGTCTGCACGCGTGCCCATCTTTGCTATCATGCAGTGTCGCTGCGCCTTTCGTATTCTTCGCAAGCTCCTCGACAACGCGGACCTCCGACAACAGCCCCCGATGCGGAACACCTTTCACTCGAACACGTTCCATGCCCGGCCCCAGGAGTAGCGCCCGGATGGCATCCACGTCTACGTACTCGACGTCAGCCACATTCCGCACGGAAACAGCAGGTTTGGGCATCTTATGCAGGACCACGTCATATCTGTAACGAGTCAGTTCGTTGACCGAGCTGCCCCGCTTGAGCTGGATGTCGTGCTCGACAGCACCCGCGGACCCACGGGCAATCTCGGAGAAGAAGTGCGGTTCCACCAAGAGTTCATGCTGGTTCGACAATCGCCTCCGCACGCGCCGACGTACATCGGCGACCTCGCCGCCACTCCCCCGCGCCAATTCCACCCCGGTCTCGAGCTCCTCCAGATATCTCAGACTCCGTATGTCACCCAGGAACAGCGCGCCTCCTGGCGCGAGGATCCGCAAGGCGCCGTCGATGACACGCCGGAGGTAGACCGCACTGGGGAAATACTGAACTACCGAATTAAGTACGATGGTGTCAAAGCATCCGGTGACGTACTCACTCAATTCGTCTGCCGCACCGGCAATGAGGTGGACACGCTTGGCCCAAACATCGTTCACTTCACGCAGCCGCTCCTCGAGGCGGGCCACGGTCACGGGAGAGAGGTCTGAACCGCAGTAAACCTCACTCAGGGGTGCGATCTTCGACAAGATCAGTCCCGAGCCAACGCCGATCTCCAACACTCGCCGCGGGCATAGCGCCCGAATGCGGTCCACTGTCAGGTCGCGCCATTCACGCATCTGATCCAACGGGATCGGCGCTCCGGTATAGCTGCTGTTCCAGCCCGTGAAATCGTCTTCGTCCCCTGATCCCCATTGCTGCGACTGATGTGGTGCCCCATAGCCATACAGCTCGTCATAGACATCACGCCAACGACGCACCGTGTCGTGCTCATGCGTCGCACCGAAATCGCCTGATGCCGAGACGTATCCAACCAGTCTGGGATCTTTCGTCGGACCTTCCGAGTGTGCTATCACCACTGCGCGGTCGACAGCAGGATGCTCGGTCAAAACCGCTTCTATCTCGCCCGGTTCAATGCGTACTCCATGGAGCTTGAGCTGAAAGTCCCGGCGTCCCAGATACTCCAGCTGCCCCGACGCATTCCACCTCACCACATCACCAGTGCGGTACATCCGTTCCCCGGCCGCCATGGGGCAGGCCACGAAGCGCTGTGCGGTCAGTCCCGGGCAGTTGACGTAGCCGCGAGCTAGTTGGATTCCGGCGACGTACAGCTCACCCGCCACTCCCGGCGGCACCGGCCGCAACCATCCATCCAGCACAAGCACCCGGGTACCCGTGACCGGCATGCCAATGGGGACCGTGCCCGTGTCCGTCACCGAAACTTGGTGCGAAGTAACATCAATGGCCGTTTCCGTGGGCCCGTAAAGGTTATGTATCTCAACACCGGCCGCGCGTATCCGGCCTGCCAGATCGGCTGGCAGCACTTCACCCGACGAGATGATCCTCCTCAGGCCCCGGCAAGCCGATAGGCCGGCCTCGGCAGCGAACACCTCTAACACCGAAGGAACGAAATGGACAATCGTTATCTGCTCGGTGCGTATGAGAGTCTCCAGATAGGCATGATCGGTATGCCTATCTGGAGCGGCGATGACTACTCGAGCTCCAAACAGAATGGGCCACAACATCTCCCAGACCGATACATCGAAAGTAGCAGGAGTTTTGTGCAGCACCACATCGGTGGAAACCATTTCGTACCGTGCTTGCATCCATACCAGATGGGCGACAATGGCCGCATGATCGACCATGACTCCCTTGGGCCGTCCGGTTGAACCAGACGTGAAGATTATGTAGGCAATATGGCCTGGCCGAAGTGAACAGGTGCGATCGGCGTCACCGACCGGGCTCGCGGAGAACTCCGACAGGTCGATCCTGTCGATCGCGATTACGGGGACAGATTCCGGTAACCCTTGGATATGCGGGTCACCGCTCCTGGTAAGAACGAGATGCGGTGCGGTGACCTCTGCGATATGTGCATTGCGGCTTTCCGGCGATGCCGGATCCATGGGCAGGTAGGCGCCGCCCGCGACGATCACCGCATACATACTCACCAACATGTCCACCGACCGCACCATCGCGACCGCCACGACGGTGTCGGGCCCGACACTCAGTTCGATCAACTGCCGGGCCAGCCGATTGACCCGGCCTGCGAATTCCGGGTACGTCCATGAAGTACCGTCACTGCGGACGGCCACCTCGCCGACGTGAGTGGCCATCCGCTCTTCAAAAATCTCTGCGAGCGAGATCTTCTCGGAGGCAATGGCCGGCCGTGGGAACTCAGCACCGTCGCCCCAAGCAAGTACCAGGCGCCGTTCCTCATCATCGAGCATCTCGATCTTGCCCAGCGGTGCATCACCTGGCGCACCCAAGAACTGGTGCAGGTATCTCATACATCGATCGAGCCGATCCCGGATGCCCGCCGCGGTGAAGAAGGCATCATTCCCGATCAGGTTGATGCATATGAGATTCTCGGGCCCAGCACGGTATACGTCGAAATGCAGGTATTCAGTGTTTCCTGAGGTGAGAATCTCGTACCTGCCCACGGCCGCACCCAGCCGCACAATGTTGTCGCCCAAAAGGATGTTGACCGTAGGCCCGAACGCATTTCGCTCCTGACCCACCGCACCGACGTCACGTCGCATGTCCTCAAACCGGTACCGCGCGTGCGGCAGGCCGGTAGACACCTCAGTGATGGCAGCTTCGATCAAGCCGTCTCTCGTGACCGGGTATCCGCAGTGGAGCCCGATCGGTATCGCGTTAGAGACCATCCCGCCGGAGAGTTTCAGCGCGGTGGTCCGCCGACCGGCTACGGCAAGTGAGACGATGCCCGTCTCCTGACCCGACAGCACCGACTCGAATCCGCAGAGCGCGGCTGTCAGAACCCTGGCGATGGTTGTGCCCGCCGCCCCCGCGACGGCATCCAGGCGCACGCTCAAGTCCGCGCTGAGCACAGCCTGCGCGCGGTGCTCCGATATCCCGTGCGCGCCGGCTCCGCGGTTGCGTACCGCGAGTTCCAGCTCGGCTGTGCGCTCGGCCCAGTAGTCACGGTCCTGCACGAAATCTTCAGAATCCGTGTATTCCTGTTCCAGCGCGATGAGCTCTGGTATCGAGACGCCGCCGTAAGGAGCTGGCTCGTTCCCTTGAGTCTTCGCCGAGTAGTAGTCGGCGATCCGGGCCGTGATTCCGAGGCCACCATAGCCATCCACCACGGCGTGGTGCGATCGCACGTACCAGAAGTAATGATCCGGTCCGACCTTGATCAGCGCCGACAGCGTAAGCGGATTACACATCATGGCAAGCGGTTCGGTGTAATCGTCGCGCATCCAAGAATACGCAGCAGCGACCGGGTTCTCCTCTTCGGTAAGGTCCACCCACAGCAGGTCGCGACCTAAGTCCGGCGATAGCCATTGGTACGGACGACCCTCACGTTCAGAGAATCTCGTCAACCCGGCACCAGACGCCGCGAGTTCGTCATGGCATGCCTGCGCTAACAGTTGAAAGTCGACGGCGCCGGTGAGCTCCACACAATGCGCCACGTTGCCCGCCGACCCGTTGGCAGGATCCACCGCCATCCACTGCTCGGATTGCGCGCGAGTGAGCTCCAGTCTCTGGAGATGCTGCACATCCATCAGTGTTGGTCCCTGACCAAGGCCCGGAACTGTTCCCCTAAGAAGCCCAGAACATCGGGCACCACAACAGATATTCCAGGGCAGTGACGAGCCAGCTCGGCTATCTCTTCTGCTTCACGGGCCATGCACGCCATCGCTATTTCGGGGCGTGGAATGTACCGCGGCTCCCTTTCCAACTCGAAAGACGGGCCTGCGGTTCTCCCCGCCAGTCCGGATGGCAGGGTGACGATCAACTCGCCCAATGGGCGCAACACGGTAACCATGATGTCCAGGGCCCAGTTCATCAAGGGAGATCGCCGCAAGTTGCCCGCAGGACAGTAGCCAAAGTGTTGGACCATGAGTTGCGCGGCCAACTGATACGAACGGTTGAACACGGTCATGGCGTCCCGCGCGGGCGCATTGGTCACATGACACCTGGCGGCATCTACCGTATGCAACGTTGGGTTACGCAGCACCGGATATGCCGGAACCCAGGGAATACGCTCTCCGAGTGAGGTATTCATGCGTTCCTCGGCCAGAGAACCGGAAATCCTGAGGAATGTCTCGAAGTGGGATTCATCGTCCGTCTTCGAAGCGATCTTTCCACCCTCTCCGTGCTCGGTGACGAAATCGATCGCGAAGACCGCACTGGCGACATCGTCCACTTCCAACTGGTAATCAGGGTGAATTGCGTTGACGGACTCGCGCATGAAGAGATGATGCCCCCCACCACCTTGATACTTCCTGGCCACCAACGCATCCGGCACTTGTTGAAGTCCGGCTCGGATCGCGGCGTAAAGCTCGCTCAGCGAGCCGTACCGATACGGCCTGCGCTCAGTGGGACGGTCACCCACCAGACCGGGCGCCAGCTCGTGGGGCCGCTCGAGTTCCACAAACCGCTCCACCGCCGCGAGCCCAAATGGTTCGAGGGAGAATTCCAGTGGAGTCCAGAGGCTGCCGTTGAGACGCCCAAAATCCAACCTCGGTACCTGAAACGGAAGCCCCACCGCCATGCGGATGTTGTTTATGGCGAGGAAGTGAATCATCTCCTCTCTTGCCACATTCATGAGGAGTCCGCGGTATCCGTTGATCAGTGTGCCCGGTCCGTTGCCACATGCCAGAATGGACTGATCTGCTGTCCAAATCCCCTCATTCACATAGCATTTTGCAGCATCATGCGTCGGAATCGAGTAGGCCGCATAGAGATACTGGATCATCACAGCTAGTTCGATTGACAACACCTGATCTAGAGCGACGCGCAGCTCACCACGTGTCGTGATCGCCTCGACTGGAGGGCGACGCGGAGTAGGCATAGGCGGGGTTTGCCGCCGTGCTTCACATGCGAGGAAATACCTTTGCAACAGCCGGAGTTGAGGCGCACTGATATCGCGAGTCGACGGCATGAAATAGGTTCTGTCGCGGTGTACCGGATCACTGACATGCCATATGAGCCGGGCATACGGCTCCACCTTGAACTCATCGGCCAGGCTCAATACGTCTGTCCGCATGAACGAGTACAGCAGCTCGTAATAGGCGAACACCTCCTGGTAGAGGAGGCCGAAGCCAATTTCGCTATCGTCCAGCTCGTCCAGGTACCACCGGTTCGGGAGCACTCGCACTGAAATACTGCCTGCGGCAGGCCAATAACGCAGTTCGTCATTGTTATCGTACGCGGCGCATGCACCGTCCGCTTCAGGCCGTGACGATCCTTCAGGCTGCAGCAGCACCCGGGTCGCGCCGGCGCGGACGCCCTTCACCGCAACGGCACCTAGCCCATCGGCGTTTGTGCTGACGGTGACGTCCCTCGCGTATTCGACCGTCTCTGACCCACGCAGGGCGACGATCATCACGTCTTCAGGACGTGCTCCAGGCGCTTGCGCGACCGAATCCAGTGGCAGTGCTCGAGGGTTGAAGAATTGCCGGACGCGTATCGCCCTGACGGCTGCAGGCTCACCCCTGACGTACGAACGCACGGAGATATCGACGGTGAAGTCCTCACCGGTGCGTGTGTTCGGATGTTCGAGGAACAAGCTCGCCTCATCGGACTGCACCACCGTTTCAGCCTCTTCCAATAGCACCCGGCCGGATGCGGTAAGGCGCAAGGCTGCGGCCGGGTTCCCCTGGCGTTTGTCAAGTCTCGGTACCGTGAGAATTCCAGACGTCAGGTGATAGCTGTTGTCGAGATACGCACTTCGCGGCACTACGGCGATGACGTCGCCCGCGGTCGTCTGCAGTTCCAGATCCCCCACGTCGATCAATTGGTCTACGTGGGTGACGGGCGTGCGGCCGTCTCGCGCCCCTTGACGTACGGCGGGGATCGCGGTAATCAAGTTCATTGTTACCTCTGAGTCCGCCACCTGAACGCTCGCCACATGTGGCAAGACATCTTCGCCGACAGATGGTTTCGGTTGCGGAGCAAGCAATCGGCCCGCGGGGTAGGTGCGCAGTTCCGTGGCCCGCCAGGGACCTATGGTTCCGCGCAGCCCCCACCGATCGGGCGAATCGGCGGCAACCGGAGCCGCCATTCCGGTCAATGCGAACTGGACCACAATGCCTTCTGCCGCCTCAGAATCGATCAGCTCACGCAGCGCTGCGAGGGCCGGCGACGCCCCAGAGCCTTCCAGCCATTGCAAGCCCTCGTCTCGTCCTATCGCGAACTGGAACAGCATCGAGCGTCGGAACCACTGTGCCAGTGGATGATCTCCGCCTTCAGAGAAGTGGCGGGCATTCTGCCAGCGCGGTGGGCAGTACCCATTTACGTCCCCGGTCAACAGATAACCGACATCATGGGAGCGGCCGAGGCGACCAAGGGCCAACTGGCCAATCATCAGTGTGGTGGTCCAGTTTGAGGAAGGGTCCACATCGAAAACCCGTGCGCGATTGGCAGTGCTCGCCGTGTATTCACAGTAATGTCCCCAGAAATCCACGTCTCGTCCGACGAGCATGTCGTCCGTATCAACCACCCCCGCCACACGCTCGCAGGAGACCACCTTTGCATCGATCCAAAAATGCCCATTCCCGCCGAAATTCCATCCCTTCACGGTGTGGAAAGGACCGCCGGGCGTCAACGCGCCCGAGTGATCGAAACGACTCCCGGCGGCTTCCAGTAACTCGTCGTACTCGCGAGCCGATCGGTCAAGTGGAAACAGACCGTCAACAGTGAGCGGTCGGTTGGTCGCGAGATCCAGCAGACCACTACGCGGTCCTGTCGGCAGGCGGGTCACGGCGACACCCGCGAAATGCACTCTCGGCACGTTCAACACGCTCATTATCGGTACGGTCCGTTCCGGATCTCAGGCCGCGTCCCAGGCAGCGGCGGTCAGAGTGGGGATCAAGTCATGAGTGATACGCACACCAGGTAGCGCAGACGTGTAGTCGCGCAGGAACTCCGAAACAGTTTGGGGCGTAATCACTGATCGCATTTCCAGCCACCGCGGTTGGAGCATCATGCGCAGGGCAGAGGCTGCCAGCTCCGCGCTGCCGGATGCCTCATAGACAATGCGGGCATTGTCGAAGGCGTAGGTGTGTGCGGCACCGGTGTCGGCCTCGCCATCAGGACGTGTGACATCGACAATCAACAATCGCCCACCGGGGGCGACAAGCTCGCGTAGTCGCGGAAGTACTGTGGCCGCCGACCCCATGTGGAACACCGTGTTGACCGACATCACCAGATCGAATCGGCCATCAACACCCGGGGACAGCTCGAGCGCGCTGCGACATTCGTACCGGATCGGCACCCGGCTCTCTTTGGCAGACGCCAAATCGAGCATGCGCTGGGCCACATCCACACCCACCACATCGTCGTAATGCTCGGCCAGCATCACACAGTTGTTGCCGGTACCACAGCCAACGTCGAGCGCGCGATGACCTGCGGGCAGATGTTCGATAAGCCAGGTACGAACCGGACTGGTACGTGCGTCCCTCACCGCCGTGAAACTCTCGTACATCTCGGCGAGGTCATCGAAATACGGGGTTTCATCGGTCATCAAGTCCTCGGGATTTCCAGCGCTCATACCGCGAAGGTACTTCCGGCATCATCCGGCGGCACTGAGCTGAGCCCCATCGCGATGGAAACTATCCGTATGCGTGGTGTGTATGGCTCTGCACGCAGGATGAGCACGCGGGCAGCCGTTGGAATACTTGCAAATGTCGCAAGAATCTCTTTACTGCACAACAGGTTCGATGGGTGAAATCAACTATGGAAACCGGCTACGACTGTGAAGTTCTCGTCGTGGGGGCGGGCCCGAGCGGACTCTGCACCGCCCTGCTGCTCGCGCAGCACGGAGTGCGAGTACGGGTCATCGATCGAAAGCCCGGGCCCGTCCGGCAATCTCGTGCAACCATCGTGCACGCCCGCACACTGGAGCACTTCGACCGTCTCGGCGTCGCCGAGCAGGCGGTTGCCAGCGGCCTACCGATAACTCATGTCGCCATTCACGAGAATGGTCGGCATGTGGGCGAGCTCCCTTTAGCCGGTGCTGGTACAGCGGCATGGACCAGGTTTCCCTTTGCACTTGCCCTAGAACAGTTCGAGACCGAGAGATTTTTGGTCTCCGCGCTTGCCAGATATGGCACACAGATTGAATGGTGCTGTGGCGTCGAAGATATCGTTGATACCGTCGACGGCGTACGCGTGCGTATTCACGGACCCACGGGTGCCGCCCGTGTTCGCACTCGCTGGCTTGTCGGCGCTGACGGGGCTAGCAGCACAATCCGGCGTCTTACCGGTCAGGAGTTTCACGGCGAAACATACACACAGAAGGGGCTTCTCGCCGACGTCGACCTGCAGGTCGACCTTGGTATCCGGAAGATGCGCCTGAACCTCACGCGTGGCGGATTCGTTGGGGTGCTTCCACTCGCGAGTGGACGCTACCGACTCTTCGGTGTGGTACCTCCGGACTTCCACCACGGACCCAATGCCGAGAAACTGTCACACGATGCCTACGCGAAACTCGACGATAGCGACTTGCAACACTGGTTCGAGTCCTACTTCTCGGTCGATGCGAAGCTGCAGAATATCTTGTGGGCAGCCATGTTTCGATTTCACAGTCGCATCAGCGAGCATTTCCGTGTCAACCGGTGCTTTCTCGTCGGGGATGCCGCCCATATTCACAACCCTGCCGGCGGCCAAGGGCTCAATCTCGCGGTCGGCGACGCGGTGAACCTCGGGTGGAAGCTTGCACAGGTTGTCAACGGCGAGGCACCGGCCTCGCTGCTGGAAACCTATGAAACCGAACGTCGCCCAATCGCTGCGGCCGTGTTGACTCGGACGGATATGGGATTCAAGCTAGAGACGTCAACCAGTCCCATGGCGTTGTGGATGCGAACACACGTGGCAACTCGGGTAATCGGCATTGTCTGTCGCTTGCCGCCGGTGCGCAAATTGTTCTTTGACATGTTCTCTCAGTTATGGATCACCTACCGAACCAGTACTGCCGTCGATCGTCCGGGCTCCTCCGGCCGCGGCCCTCACCCCGGTGATCGGGCACCGTATGCGACTCTCGTCAGATCCCGCGGGTCGGCCCGCAGTGTCATGGCGCTTACTCACTCACCGAACTATCACGCTCTCCTGATCGGAGCCATCGATCCATCTCAAGCCAGTCACCTGAGCAACCTCCTGACGGCCCGATACACCGCTGAGGTCAAGATGCACGTACTTACCGGAAACGAAACCGAGGTATGCCGCGCATATCGGGTTACCAAGGACCCAAAGTTGGTACTGGTGCGCCCAGACGGACATATCGCAGCCATCGTGGATCCATTCAACTGGAACACGATCACCCACGTGTTAGGACATCTCGACGAGGTGCTGCTCCGAGCCGGTCACGACCACGGCGAGCGAGCGTCACGTCGAAGCACAAGTGAGGACGGGCCGTGAAAAACCATGTCGCTCGGGTACTCCGTTCTTTCGACGGTGAACTCGCCGAGAACGTCAAGCAGCAGCCCGAGGCCGATCTCAATCTCGGCACGCGCAAGTGCGGCACCGAGGCAGTAGTGAATTCCGTGCCCAAACCCAACACCGCACCCTGCGCCGCGATCGAGGCGCAGAACATCCGGATCAGTAAAACGTGCGGGATCACGATTGGCCGAACCCAGTACGGCCACCACCCGAGTGCCGCGCGGAATGTCGCGCCCAGCCAAGCGCACGTCTCGGTACGCCCACCGAGTAACCGACTGCACCGGTCCATCGAATCGAACCAGCTCCTCGACCGCAGAGGTCGGGACACCCGCCGAAGCTCGAAGCAGGCTCAGCACCCCCCGATCTGCGCCGAGAGCCAGGACCGCCTTGCCAAGTAGATTTGTCGTCGTCTCATGTCCGGCTGACATCAGATGTACACAGCTGGAGATGATTTCATCGACAGAAAGCACGTCATCCGATGCCATCATCGACACCAGGTCATCTTTGGGTGCTCGCCGCCGCCGCGTCGCAAGCGACAGAAAGTACCCAGTAAGTTCCGCGGCCGCGGTGTCAGCAAGCTGGAACATCTCAGCGCCACTCGTGAACCTTCGACTACTGCTCGCAGCCTGAATCGCTATTACTCTGTCTCGTAACCACTTCCAGTCCGATGTTGGCACACCTAGCAATTCCGAGATCACCAGAATCGGTAAAGGCGCCGAAAAGGCCTCTACCAGATCGAATTCCATTTCATCGGCGCAGGGTGAAAGCAGCGAGACAGCGATCTCAGCAATTCGTCGCCGTAGCCCCGAGACCACCGCCGGCGAGAACCGCGCAGCGAGTACTGACCTCAATTCGGTGTGACGGGGCGGGTCGAGAAAGACCAGCCAGTTCTCGACCATACTCCGCAGGGCGACGCACTCCGCCGGGACCAGACCACCGGCCCCGGAATGACCCGCTGCAGCCGCACGGCGCCCAAAACTCCTGCTAGAGAGAACCTTCGTCACCTCTTCGTAGCCGAGTAGATAGTGTGTCCCATCTGCGCCGCGGTGGATCGTTGCCGCATCGCGGTAGCGCCGATACACCGGGTAAGGATTCGCGACGTCGGCCCCCGACCAGCCCGTTAACGCGAATGGCGGCAACGCGTCACAATTCGCCATGTCACTCATCTCGAGTAGCCGCCTCGTACTCGTTCGACAAGCTCCTCTGGATTCACCGGCGGCCGTTCCCCGCGCCAGGCGACGTGCCCGTCTGGTCTGACAAGAACGAATCGCCGCACATAAAGTTCGGCGATATCCCGCTGCCTCTCGGCGACCACCGTCAACGGGACACCCTTATCTGCGAACGCCCTTTCCAGCCGTCGAATTCGACTCGATGTCGCAAAACACAACAATACGAATCCCTTGCCAAACAGATCCAGTGTCGAAACTCCCGGCGACAGCCAGGCGTGCGGAGCGCGTGACCCGGGCCGAGTGCTCGGCCGCAGATCGTCCACGCCGGAAACCGTATGCACTGCGGGGCACACTTCTGAATCGGCAATCACCAACGGAGAGTTCTCATATCGGAAGCCAAGATGGATATCGGGGGCGTCGAACTCCCTGGCAACCCCGCTGTCGGCAAGTGCGTCCCGAACACGGGTGCGCAACCACTCACCGTGCGTTGAGTCGTCCCCGAGCCCTTCCGGAACCTTACGTGCCATGGCCCGGACGAGATTGTGGTTGGCCTCCTCCGCTCCCCTGAGCGCGACCGGCCTACGCTCAACGGCATAGCTATCAAGCAGGTGGGGCCCGGCCCATCCGTTCAATGTGGCGGCCAATTTCCAGCCGAGGTCCGCAGCGCCACATATTCCGGTATTCATGCCGAAACCACCTGATGGCGAGAGTGTGTGTGCAGCATCGCCTACCAAGAACACTCTGCCGTGACGGAACCTCTCGGCTACGCGATGCACCAGATGCCACTCGTTGTCCGACAACACCTCGATCGGCGTACTGAACGCAATTGCACTCTTTACCAACGCATCAGCGTCATCTGTCGCCTCCCGGTCACCCTGCAGCCCGACGGTCAACCGATAGAGCTCCTTCCCGTCAAGAGCTCGAACAGGGAATCTCAGCGCGGAGGACATCATTAAGTAGTAGAAGCCCGCAGCGGCCTCCCCCAGCTGTACTCTCAGCTTCGGCGCTCGAAACAGTATGTTGCGGAATGTCTTCGTGCGATGCAACGGCGGCGCCAAAATGCCACATGCTTGCCTGACGTATGAAGAAGTACCGTCACACGCGACCATGTATCGCGCGTGGATTACCGATTGCACACCCGTCGCAAGGTCTGTGACCCGACCGCGCACACCTTCCTCGTCCTGGTCAAAGCTATCGAACCGAGTGCGCGTCAATATGGGACCCGCTGGGGCGACACCGAGGTCGGCATAGAGCAATGGAGCCAGCCAATGCTGCGGACAGATCGCATCCGGTTCTGGCGTGTGTTGGTAGTCCGGTCGCGTCTCCATGGTGAATCTACGAACTCGAAACAACTCATGGCCACCGATCTTGGTGACCCACGCGCAATCCAGTGAATGGTCGCCGGGCCAACCAGACCGGCGGATTTTCTCCGCGACTCCCCAGCGGCGGAACAATTCCATCGATCGCGGGCCAATACCACTCACGCGCGGGTGCGTTACCGTACCGTCGCCGGACTCGACAATCACGAACTTCACACCACGCGAACGTAATTCCATCCCCATCGCCAGTCCCGTTGGCCCACCGCCGACGATCAGCACATCTACAGACCGTTCTGTATCCGCAGTCATGCCACACCCCCCTCGCTGCCGCCCCGACGCCCGACGGCTCCCACGTCGGCCGACTGCGCGTAGGCGTCGATCTGCTTCACGGCGTCCAGTCCCGACTCCACAGCACCCTCGATCCACGCAGGGACAGACGAGCAGTGTTCACCGGCGAAGAACAACGCGCCCTGTGGCTCTGCCGCCAGCACGCGCTCCTCTTCTGCCGTAGCCGAATCCTTGCCCCACCTAACCGAAGCCGCGCCCATGCTCAGCGGGTCATCGCCCCATGCCCTCATCACCTGACCGCACACCATGCTTGGTTGACGGAGCTCCGGATGGATCTTGCAGAGTTCCGTGCGGACTATCGCAAGGCGTTGCTTCATCGGAATCCGCGCCAGCACGTCCGCGTCCGGACCAATTGTGTAGCTGGCCAACAATGTCGCACCCAGACGAGGATCGCTCTCCACAGGTGGGTAGTAGGTCTGGCGTACCAATCCGCCGGTAAACGAACCTCCGCCGCTGATCCCGTCGCGCTCCCAGAAGGCCTCACGACAATGCAGCGCTATCTTGGTCGCCGCCCAGTAGCGCATATCGCGGATCACCGCCATCTTGTCCGCCGCCATGCCGGACAACCGAATGCTGCGGAGAACGGAGAATGGCACCGTACATAGGACACAATCACGCCGGATCAACTCGATCTTCGGTCCGCGATGCGTCTCTACGAGCACTCCATCGCGCACAACGTGCAGGCCGGTGACCCGGCTCCCCCGGTGGATGGGACCACGTAACTGCGCCGACAAACGGAGGGCGATTTGATCGATTCCGCCCTCCAGGCGAAACAATGCCGATGATGTTTCGGTAACGACGTCGGCGAAGAAGAGCTGGAGTCTGGTTCCCGATGCGAAGTTCGGATGATTGGCGAAGAATCGGTTGAGGTCAACACGTTCTACACCACCTCGATTGACGATGAACGGCGCCAGATCGATGCGACGCAGCAGATCGAGCAGCTCGACATTGAGATCCGCCCCAAGGCCACGACGGAACCTGTCGGGCGCGATGGCATTCACACTTGCGGCCAGCCACGACGCGCACAACACCGCATCATCTGGATAACGCTGTCTTAGGGTACTTTCCGCGAGGAACTTGGCTACCAGTACCGGTGATGCGTCGCGCACTCGTGCGTGGCCATCGGGCGTCGCAAGGTAGGTGCAATCATCGGAGAACAGCGTCCGGAATTGCCGCACCCGATCGGAGAGCCCAAGCTGATCGACCAATTTCATTGTTCGGCAGTGCCGGGCCGGGATCCGCATCGCACCAAGTTCGGCGATTGGCCCCTTTCGATCCAACGAGAAACTATGCGTGTGTAACCGCCCACCCACGCTCTGACGCGCCTCGAGAAGCTCAACACGGTGGCCACGCTGTTCCAGCTCATGCGCCGCGACAAGTCCCGCGACACCAGCGCCAATAACAGTGACACGCTTTGACCGAAGGATTCCCTTCCTGCCATGTGTCTCACTCGGCGCCAATGTCATCCGCGAAGACTCCTCGAGGTTTGGTTTCTTATCCACATCCCATCCTCTGTCCGGACAGGCAGTCTCCACATCACTCGTCTGTCCAAATATCCGAGTGGTACTCGACCGCAAGTTCAGTGGTGTCTGGATCTTGATCCCACGCATACGTAGTGAATCGCCCTCTTTTCATAGCGAGTGCATGCGTCGGATCATGTGGTTCAGTACATCTGAGCGAGATACTCGTGGTGAGTCGGTAATGAATGCCGCAGACGTGATGCCTGTTGCGCCAGCAGGTCAAACTCACGCTGTGCGCGTGTCGCGTCGAGGTGCCGCATGGCCGTCGACGCCCGCGCCGGGATTCCACCAAGCCCGAGGAACATGCATACGTAGGAGTAGGCCTCGAATCCGTGATAATGAGGATAGACAGATCCAGCGTCGGGCAGCTTGCTCCGCCAGTGCTCGATCCGCTCCGAGAGTGCAGCGGGAAGCTCGACGGACTTCGTGTCGCGCCAGTACTGGGTATCTACGCGTGCGGCCAAATAGTAATGAAGAACGAGGAATTCACGAACACCATCCATACATCGATTGATCACGCGGTTGTAGGAGTCGCGCAGGCTCTCCTCCCAGTTCTCGTCGGGGAAGTGCTTCACCAACTGCTCTATGCCATGCTGAATGAAGAAGATCCCGGTTGATTCCAGAGGTTCAACGAAACCGCTGGCCAGTCCGATTGCCACACAGTTCCGTACCCAGCTTCTTCGGCTGCGCCCGATGCGCATCCGAATATGATTGGCCTCCAGCTCCTCCGCTGCCGGACCGACGAAGTCGCGCAGAGTACGCTCCGCATCCTCGGGGCTGCAGTAATCGGCGGCGTAGACGTAGCCCGTACCGATCCGCCCAAACAGGGGGATGCTCCAGATCCATCCCGCGTCTTGGGCCGTCGCGGTTGTGTATGGCGGCAGATACCCGCGGTCCTGGTCGGTTGGGACACGCAAGGCAACCGCCCGATCATTGAGGAGACTGCCCTGATACGACTCAAATGGCTCACCCATCGCACGACCGAGTAACAGACCGGCAAAGCCTGTGCAGTCGATGAAGAGGTCGCCCTCGATGCCACCGTGCGCGCGAGTACGCACATGGGTGATCCAGCCGCGATCGTCCTGCCGGACATCCACGACATCGTCGACTACATGGCGGACACCACGCCGAACCGCGAAGTCTCGCAGGAAATCCGCAAGCAGTGATGCATCAAAGTGATACGCGTACGGAAACTGCACGTCCTGTTCGGATAGCGTCGTTCGGTATGCGGCGCCCTCCGCGCCATTACCGATGAACAGTGAACCATCGAGGCGGCGTGGCGATTTCTCGTTGTCACACAGAGTGCCCATCAAAAAACAATCACGATCGAAGCTGTCGGACCTGGGATTGCTCAGCCACCAGTCGGTGAGGCTGAATCCGTCTACAACCCGCTGCCGTTCGAAGGGGTGATAAAAATGATGGCCGGGCTTGCGCCAGTCCTGAAAGCGGATACCCAGTTTGTATGTGGCGCAACATGATGGCATCCACTCGTGTTCCGCAAGCCCCAGGTAGTCGAAAAAGTGCCGAATCGTACTAAACGTAGCTTCGCCGACACCGATAGCCCCGATCCGACCCGACTCCACCACTGTCACCATGATCCGGTCACCGAACGCGACCTTCAGATACGACGCAGTCATCCAACCCGCGGTGCCACCGCCGACAATCACGACTTCTTCCAGCACAACCATTCTCCTCATCTAGCGCAGGCATACAGCGGAGAGCGCACGTGCTCGGGCCCAAACCCGACGCCAATCACGTGGCTCATGGACTTTTGCAGCATTTCGAATCGATCGAGGAATTCCGGGAACCGCGGGTGATGGTTTCCGTTCAAGACACCATCGATGCCGAACCGCTGAACCATTCGTTGCAGTCCTTGTGACAACGCCGTCGGCGCCCAGCGTCTGCGCTGTACCTTCGCCAAGGCCGCACAGTCAATTTCGATACCAGTGGCCTGCGACAGCAGTATCGGCTGCCACAGAATGTTCGCCACGGCTACCGCGTCCTGTATCGCAAGGTTGACGCCGAGTCCGGCTACTGGCGACATGGCGTGCGCTGCGTCACCGATGAACAGAAGCCCAGGGACATGCCAGCGTCGGAGCCGGTCGATACGGCACTGCAACACGCTGAGATCTTCAATCCCACGAATGTCGCCAACTCGGTCAGCCATGAACGGCACCAACCGTGCCAAATCGGCACGCAACGCGTCGACCCCTTGACGCCGCAGTACTTCGAAACCACCGCGACTGGTCTCATATGACATCTGCCAGTACCTACCGCGATCGGTGGCTCCGAAGATCTTGCCCCGTCCCAGGCGAACGCAAATGCCTTCTGCAGGGTCTGTTTCCAGCCGGCGAATCCTGAAGAAGACAACATCGAGGGCACACCCGAGATCCTTCGGCGTGAAGGCGATATCGCGGCGCAGTGCCGAATGACGACCGTCGGCGGCCACTGTGAGCGCCGCCGCGATGCGAAACTCCCCAGTGCGGTCACGTACCTTCACGCCCGAGATGCGTCCGCGATCGCGTGTCACGCCCACCGCCTGCGTCGACATCAGAAGCCGAAAATTGTCGTATCGCTTTGCCTCCCGCGCCAGGAGTGAAAGAAAATCCCACTGTGGCACCAACGCGATGTAGGGAAAGCGCACGTTCAATTTGTTGAAATCGGCTATGTTGAAACGCTTCCCATCCTGGACCACGCCGACGGTCGAGATCTTCTGGTGGGTTAGCCGTTCAAATTCTTCGTAGAGACCAAGCTCCTCGATGACTTCCAAAGTGGAGGGATGCACCGTATCGCCGCGAAAATCCCGAATGAAGTCGGAATGTTGTTCCAACACAACTACTTCTATATCGGCACGGGCCAGCAGCAGGCCCAGCAACATCCCGGCGGGCCCTGCTCCCACAATGCACACCGTTGTCCGCAAATCGGCCATCGTTCACCACCTCGCCCGTCCGGCTTCTCAGGTTCCTTGGTAACGATCGTGCGCTCCGCGCCATGCGCTCCACATCACGAACATGGTCAGTGACGTTCTGCTTTTCGGATCTGCCAGTCGCCCAGGGCACTCCTCAAGCCCACGTGATCCAGTAGTAACCGCGGCGAGTGACCGAACGGCTACCAGCTCAGGAACACCCGGCCACTATCGCGCGGAAAGCTTTGCCGCATAGAGTGCGAGCTCGTCGCCCACGTTGGCAATGGGGACGGCGCCGTCCGATTCGATCGCCGCCTCGAAGATGTCGCGCACCTCCTCTATGGTGAGCTGTGCCGAAGTAGCCCCCTGCGTTTCACTGAGGAAGACCCGAGCGAATCGGCCGCCGCCGGCACTGAAGCTGACACCCGAACACGGCACATCTTCGGACACCAGGAAGGCCGCGACCGGTGCGACGGCTCCTGCGGGAAAGGTATCGCGGAGCCAGCTGAGCGCCGGTTCGGGCATGTTCTCCACCATCCGCGTGAATCCGACTGGAAGCAGCGCGTTCACCTTGATGCCGTACGCCGGTCCTGCCAGTCCGAGATTGGTGGTCATACCGATCATTCCGGCCTTGGCGGTCGGGTAGGTGCAGGCCTCACCCTGTCCGAACATGCTGCCGGAGGAGATGTTCAGAATCCGTCCGTATCCCTGACCGACCATCGCCTGCCACGCCGGGCGCAACACGTTGAACGGCCCAAGCAGCTGAACCGCGAGCACGGTGTCGACGTCGTCGTCGGTGAGCTCGGCAAATGTCTTGATGGGCCCAACGATTCCCGCGTTGTTGATGACGATGTCGACCCGCCCCCACGCCTCCAGTGCGGTACCGACGATGGCGCGCCCACCGTCTCCTGTGGCGACGGAGTTCATGTCCGCGATCGCTTCGCCACCAAGCGCGTGAATCTCGGCCACCACCGAATTGGCGGGGGTATCGGAGTTACCCACGCCGAGAAGCTCGTCGGGTGTTCCGATGTCGTTGACAACGACCTTGGCGCCCCGGGCTGCCAGCAGCAGCGCGTATTCGCGTCCGAGCCCGCCGCCCGCACCGGTGATGATCGCGACCCGCCCGTCGAATCGGATGTCCTTCATTGGCTGCTCCATCCGAATTCATCTCGACGTTGAGTGGAATCCTTGCCTCGGTAGATACGTTATCGGCAATAACGCAATGCGCGCAAGGGTGGGCTGGACGCGCGGAACTCTGGGCGGTAGACCACTCTTCAATTCCCGGCTATGAGCGACAAGCTCACTTCCATCGTTGGGCTGTCGCTCGTGGCCGGGCACCTCGATGTACGCCTCTAGCCCGAACGGATCGCGCGCGCCACCGCGTCCAGGGCCATCAACCGCACCACATCGACATGCGCGGGTACCTGCCCGGTTGCGGCAGCGACGAAGGCGTCGCCATCGAATCGCGTGTGCGGCGGCGTGATTGCACGCGATAGTCCGTCGTGTGCACCCTGGCTGACGATATGGCAGCCCACCTTGTCAAGCTGGGCGTTGGTGATGACCACACCAATCGTGGTGTGTTGGCGTGAATCGCCAAACCCGAAGACCTCAGAGAGGGCCGCCACCGGATCCAGCGACACTTCCTGCCCACCCGGGTCGATGTCACCGTAGGCGTTCACGGCCACCAACGCGCCGACGATCACCCCTTGTGCGGCGACCTCGGCGTACCGGATACCGCCATGCCGACGTCCGTCCGGACCGCGCCAGTGCGAAGTGTAGGCACCCGTACCCGCGCCGACTCGCCCGACTTGGAAATGCTGCCCGTCAGCCGAGTTTCGAGCCGCCGCATATCCGTCGTCCGCGGTCGGCCGAACCGACGCGTCTCCGACCGCCAGATCGAAGAGCGCGAGCGTGGGGATCACCGGGACAAGCCCGCCCGGTGTCGGCACTCCTCTACCCGACTCCTCGAAGAACCGCATGGCACCGTCGGCGGACGCAAGCCCGAAGGCGGAACCGCCCGTCAGTACCACCGCATCGATCGCGACGACCGACTTGTCCGGAGCCAACGCGGCGAGCTCGCGCGAGGCGGGAGCACCACCGCGCACCTCACAGGACGCGCACGTGCCCGGCGGCAGGGAAACGACGGTGCAGCCGGTCTGCGCCGCCTCATTGGTCCAGTGCCCCACACCCACCCGGGGGATGCCGATGCTTCGCGTGTTTCCCATACGGGCCAACGCTACTCAGTGCGTCCGCTACAGCGAAAGCGCCTCCACCAGAGCTGGCAGCGCCGTGGCAGCGGTGGCCCGCCAGACGAGATCCGCCCGGTCGGACAGGTCGGTCTCATGCGGGTTGATCTCGACGACCGTCGCGCCGCGACTCAGTGCCAACTGCGGCAGCCCCGCAGCCGGGTACACGATGCCTGAGGTCCCGATGAGCAGCATCAATTCGCAGTTCTGCGCATGCGCGACGGCATGACCGAACTCGACCTCGGGAAGCATCTCCCCGAACCACACGATGCTCGGCCGGACCTTTCCGCCACAGTCACACCCGGGCGGCGTGACCCGCTCGGATTCGGGGGCAGCGACACTCACGTCGAAACCGGTCTGGCAGGTGTCGCAATGCGATTTGAGCAGGCTGCCATGAACGTGGGTGACCTCTGCGCTGCCGGCGCGCTCGTGAAGGTCATCGACGTTCTGGGTGACGATCCGGACGTCGCGATGAGATCCCCACTGCGCCAACGCGCGATGGCCGTCGTTGGGCTGCACGGCCATCAGCTGGATACGCCGATTCTGGTACCACGCCCACACGAGCCCCGCGTCCTCGTTCCAGGCTTCCGGCGTTGCCAGAGTCATCGGGTCGTACTTGGACCACAGCCCCGTCTGGGCATCGCGGAATGTGGGCAACCCACTCTCCGCGGACATGCCTGCGCCGGTGAGCACCGTGACGGTGCGCGCCTTCGCCGCGGCCGCGACCAGCGCCGCGGGTACCTGTGCCTGACTCATGGGACAAATTCTCGCCCATATGGGCTGTACGGATCGGAAATGGGCGTTTTCATTGTTCCGCCTCGACGAGCTGGATCATGCGAAAGCGTGGGCCGCACGCTGACGCCATAAGCCGAAGTCGGGTAGTGCACTACTCGCGCCCACGTCCTCCACGCGCCCATACCGTCGCATCACCAACGTTCGGCCGAACATCAGAACCGACTTACTGTAATGGCCTTGCGCTGGAAAGACATTCATCCAGCGACGGAAGGCGCGTGCACCATGGTCCTCATTCCGAACTTCGAAAGTCAGTCGCATTTCTTTACTCCGGCGGCCTTGGCCGTCAACGAACAGCAGCCGGCCTCAATCGCCGATCAGCGCTTCGTCTTCCAGACAAACGGCGTGGCCATCGTCAACATGCCTGGACAGAGCAGCGTCGACTGGTCGCGGAACCAAGCGTTGATCTCCCCGAACATGAGCGACGCGTTCAAGGCGATCACGACGCGGCACAACATCCCCATTCCGGCCGGGGCCTTCCCGTGGTTCCAGGTGGACAGTGCCATTCCCTTCGCCACCCTGAGTTCGATCTTCGATCGGCATCAGGCGATAGACGCGGGATTCGCCGTTGACCGTTGGCGTTTCCGGACGCGAACCGGCATCGGACTGCAGCCCGGGCAGACGCTCCAAAGTCTGTTCGACGGTCTGCTCGTCGATCTGGCCGTGCGCGATAGCGATGCGGTGCTCCACCGCATTAGTTACCACATCACGGTGCAGGGCAGAATCCGGTTCGTCACCGGCCTTACCTGATCAATCCCGGTCGGCCTCGGTGTCCCCGGACTCCGCCAGGAAAGCCTTTTCGAGCAACACGAACAGTTCACATCGCTGCGTGGCACTCAAGGCGGATAGCACCCGGGCCTCTGCTCCCCTGAGCCCGTCGACTATCTCGGCGTACCGGTGCTTTCCGAGCGGAGTCATGACCACATCGTGCCGGCGGCGGTCCTCCGGGGACCGCTGCCGCTCGATGAAGCCAACAGCTTCCAGATCGTTCAGGAGCCCGACCATCGTGGTCTTGTCGACCCGCAAGGCGTCGGCCAGGTCCGCCTGCGACTGCTTGCCGGCCGCATCCAAGACGTTGAGCACGCCTATATGCAGTAGCCGCAGTGCGTGCTCACCCAGTACGGCAGCCACTTCGACATGCATACGACGCAGAAGGATCTCGAACAGTGGGCCGAACAGCCCCGCTGGCCTGGGGTGATCCTCCGGCGGGAACTCGGTCATGCCCCAACAGTACATCAATCTTGATCATCTGCTTTAATCAAATCGTTAGTCTTAGTCAAACGATTTGATAGGAGGTAATCATCATGGATGGATCGATGCGCTCCGGTTGGATCGCCGGGGTGACCGCGGTGGCGATCGGGTGCGCCCTCGCCACATCGGCAACCAGCTGGGCCGCCCCCGTCGAGATGGCTCCGCAGTCCAGCCAACGCACCACCTTCGATGGCTGGCACCTGTCGGTTGCCCTCTCGGGCGAGGTGATCAACGCGGTCCCGAACCTGGCCGGTGCACAGAACTCACGCGAGGCGTTCATGACGCTGTCCGCGCAGGCGAACATCGGCGGCAGCGGTGGCAATCCCGTCACCGCGGCCAACTTCGTGGCGGGTTATCAAGTCGGCTGCCAGATCGACGTGTCACAGGGTCTTCAGATTGGCGGCACGGGCCAGCTTGCGGGATCGGTCGGGGCCACCATCAGCGGCCAGCCGGGAGTGCAGGTGGGCGGCACCGGGGCGATCGGCGGCTTCGTGCAGACCGATCTGCAGCCGGGCGTCATCACCACCGTCGCGATGGGCACCATGCCGGTGACCGCGGGCGTGGGGCGACTGGATATGCAAGACGTCCACTTGAAGGTGGACGCCTGCGGTGGACCGGTGACCGTACGTTCCTACGCGACATTCGCGGTTGCCAGTGCGGTTCAACAAACGCAACTGTCCGTGTACGGCGACCCGTACGTTCTAAACTAGGAGCGAGAGATGTTTCTGTTCAACACAATTCCGCGATATGGCGGTGCCGCCCTGCTCGCGGCCACCGCCCTGGCGCTATCGGTGAGCACGGGGATCGCACGCGCAGACCCCGGGCCGGTAACGCCCCCACCACCGCCAGTGATCGGACCGTTGCAGTACGGGCCTCCGGGATACCCTGCGGCGATTGGAGTTCCGCTACTACCCCCGGGACGCGCGGGCGTATCGGTATCGGCCGATGCCCTGAGCCCCGCAGCACCAAACCCGGCTCCACCCAATGGTTCCCGCGGCATCTCTGGCGTACAGACGTCGGCCGACTCCTTGAGCCCCACCCCTTAGCGACAGGCGAGCTTCATCGAGTCGGCCGCAGCACGACGATTCCCGGGACCGTGCCCAGATACTCCCCCAGTGGCGTATCGACGACCTGGTTGTTCGCCCGCAACGACGAGGCGTTACGCAGTACCGGCCCATTCGGTGTGTGCAGGAAGATTCCCACATGCGTCACGTCGAGCCCGCCGGCCGTCGCGTAGGCACCGAGGTAGTCACCGTCGTGAAGATTCGCGATAACACCATCAGAGACGCGGGCGCTCGGTAGATAGACGACCGTGCGCGGACGTGGCGGAAGCCCGGGTAGATAGCTGCCGCCGGAATCCTTCAGGTTGAGCGTCTTGGCGACTTGCTCCGTGGGCGCCCCGAGGCTTGCCGTCACATCGGTGGCGTTAACGGGCGCATCGGCGGCCCAATCGGTGAAGAAGTGGCGGCGCTGCGTGAAGCTGATATCGCCCCCGCGATAACGGATCTGGGTCAGTTGGGCGATGAAATCGGCACTGTTGCTGGACCGCTTCAACGCTTCGACATAGTCGACATACGTGAAGCAGTCCACGCGGGAGAGTTCTACGACCAACTGCTCAGGGACGGAGGCGGATCCAATCAGGGTGTCTGCGCCGTATGGCACATGTAGAAAAAGGGCCGAGACCGCGGCGGTGAGCTGCGCGGGATTCTCGGCCGCGAGGCGGTTTCGCTCAGTGAGCAGCCCTTGGAGTCGGCGTTCATTCTCCGGGCTGATATGGACGGCGTCGGCCGAGGCAACGGGAGCGGCACACAACGCACATGTCAGTGCGAGCAACGCGAAGAGGCAGAAGCGAAGTGGTTCTAGAACGCGGCGCTTCATCGTGGTCATGACCTGATGCCTTTCACATGGCTAGCTCCCCGATAGCCCATCATCACACACTGATATCCAGCCAAGCGAGACAAACAGCGCTGCTGGAGCTTTCACGAGGTACCCACTCGCCGTAACCGCATGAGCGCCTCACTTCCGTCTTCGTGCGGCTTCAACTTGAGGACCGCCACCATGATTCCGGACCTACGTATAAACTCCTATCGACGCCGCCGCAGAGGCATCCACGGCACTAGGTCTGGACATCGGATGGCGCACTCACTGCACCACCTAGGCAGGCGACCGCACCGCGCGGGCGACGAGGTTCTTCCGGTCGGCCAGCCGTTAATGTCACCTCTGCGGGTAAACCCCAAGAACCACAACAGGAGACACGCACGTTGAACCTACGGCAGGCCGCACCAGCCATGTTGACTAGCCCGAAATCTGCACCACGGCTTCGTAAAACCCTTGCGATAGTCACCGCCTGCATGACCATCACGGGCTGTGTGTCGCTGACAGAAAGCGATAACCGGGCCAAGACACAGTCGGCGCAGCCGACCGCGAATACGGTGCTGCCGCAGCCGCCAAACCAACTCTATGGAGATCTCTTCGTCGCGGTGCAGAGCGCACGGCTTTACCCCGATCAAAAGACTTTTGTCGATTCAACTTTAGATACCGACCCAGCCTCAATCGTTGAGCTCTATCAGCAACAGAGAACAGAGCCGGGCTTTTCCCTCAAGGCGTTCACGGAGCAGCACTTCACACCACCATCCGCCGCGCACATCACACCACCGCCACACCAGACACTGCGCGAACACATCGACTGGCTGTGGCCCAAGCTCACACGCGCGAGCGTCACTGTGCCGCCGAATAGTTCGTTGATCGCGCTACCCAAACCGTATGTGGTGCCGGGAGGACGGTTCCAGGAGGGCTATTACTGGGACACGTACTCCACCATGCTTGGCCTACAGGTGTCCGGCCGCGAGGACCTCGTCGATGACATGCTCGACAACTTCGCACACCTCATCAACACGATAGGTCATGTGCCAAACGGCAATCGCACGTACTACGCGAGCAGATCCCAACCGCCCTTTTTCGCGAACATGGTCGACCTCGCCGCACAGGCGGAAGGCGATGGCGTTTATCGAAAGTACCTGCCAGCGCTGCGCAAGGAGTACGAGTACTGGATGCAGGGCGAGCACGAAACTCCGCCTGGCACCGCGGCACGCCACGTGGTCACCATGCCCGACGGCACGGTGCTGAACCGCTACTGGGACGCCAGCGACACCAGACGCGACGAGTCGTATCTCGAAGACACCGAGACTGCCGAGGAAGCACCTGGCCGTCCTGCAAACGAAGTGTGGCGCGACCTACGGGCCGGCGCCGAGAGCGGCTGGGACTACAGCTCACGCTGGCTCGGCGACGGCAAGACACTCGCGAGCATCCGCACTACCGCGATCGTGCCAATCGACCTGAACAGCTTGATGTTCCAACTTGAGACGACAATCGCCAAAGGCTGCACCATCACAGATGATGCCCCGTGCACCGCCGACTTCTCGACTCGCGCCCAGCAGCGCGCCAGAGCAGTCAACCGTTACCTGTGGAACGAGCACGGCTACTACGGCGACTACGACTGGCAGCTGCGTCAGCCGCGTGATGCAATCACCGCGGCCGCCCTCTATCCATTGTTCACCGGCGTTGCGTCACCCGAGCGCGCCAAGATGACAGCCAGCGCAACACGCAACACGCTGCTGCAACCCGGCGGTCTGGCAACGACCACCACGAACACCGGCCAACAGTGGGACGCACCCAACGGTTGGGCGCCACTGCAATGGATCGCGGTCGATGGCTTGCGCCGCTATGGAGAGCCCACACTTGCCAAAGAAATCGGCGTCCGCTTCCTCAACACTGTGAAACACGTCTATTCAACGGAAGACAAGCTGGTCGAGAAGTACGTGGTCGAGGGAGGCAACGCGCGGGTTGGAGGTGGTGGCGAGTACCCGCTGCAAGACGGCTTCGGCTGGACCAATGGCGTCACGCTGAAACTGCTTGACCTATACGACATGTGAGGCCCGTAGTTCGCACCGCTACTCCCGACTTGAATCGAGTGGTCAGAATCAGTCATACCTGGCCGCTGAACAAGTCGATGATGCCATCGCCGACCGGTACACCACTTGAGATCCATGATGCGGTCTCCGCCCGCACAGCGGTCACACGACGCCGGACCAGCCACAACCGCGTTACCAGTCCCTACAAACAACACAAGAGCCCCGGCACTGCCGAGGCTCTTAGCGTTGCTCGTCCCTGGATGATGATTTCTTGACTGCGTTTCCGCAGGTCAAATGGTGGAGCTAAGGGGATTCGAACCCCTGACCCCCACACTGCCAGTGTGGTGCGCTACCAGCTGCGCCATAGCCCCATGTTTAGTTGCGTGCTCGGACGAAGTTACACCACGGCGACGGGCTCTCAAAATCTCAGCGCTCCGGCCCACCAACATCCTCTGCTACTTCCTGCATACTCCTAACCTGCGGTGACGCAAGTCTCCCCAGCGTCTCGGGTGCAAAGATCCACGCCACCGCCGCGATCAGTGGCATCGCACCACCCACCACGAACGCCCATCCATAGGACGCCTGCTCGACGATCACCCCGGCGACCACGGGCCCGATCACCAGCCCGATATCGGAGGTCATCTGGAAGGTCGCCAGCGCGGTGCCGGCCCTGCCCCTGCTGCCCACCACGTCGGCCACCGCAGCCTGCTGCGGGGAGGCATACAACCCCGCACCGATCCCCCCGACGAGCGAGAGCACGATGAGCAAAGGCAGCGATGACACAAAGCCCATCGCCACCACCGTCGACCCGCACACCACCAGCCCCGCGACCACAAGCGGCTTACGCCCAATGTCATCAGACCACGACCCCGCCAGGAAGGCCGTGGACACGTCCCCTGCCGCGAATGCCGCGAACACCAGCCCGGCAGCGCCCGGTCGCTGATGCAGCGCCTCGATCACAAACAGTGGCAACAACGCTCCACGGATCCCGAAGATCGCCCAACCCGCACTGAAATTCGACATCAACGCGGCCAGGAACGTCCGATGGTGCAGCGCGGACGTCAACGTCACCGGAGTGCCGTGATACTCGTCGGCGACCTCCAACAGTGTGGAACGCCGCAGCCCGAAGTAGACCAGCACGACGACAACCACCAGCGCCGCCGCATAGATGATGAAGGGCGCCGAAAGACTCAACCCCACAACGGCACTGCCCAACGCCGGCCCGGCCACCATGCCGAGCAGAAAGCTCGACCCATACAGCCCCTGCGCACGTCCGCGAATCTCTTCAGGCGCTATGCGCACCAGTAGCGCGGCCGCCGACACGGTGAACATGGTGGAGCCGATACCACCGAGTGACCGGAACACCAAGAGCTGCCAATAGCTATGCACGAAGGCACAGATACCGGTGGACACCGCGACGATCAGCAGCCCTGTCATGTAGACCCAGCGCTCCCCCAGCCGCTGCACCAGCGCGCCGGCGGCGGGAGCGAACACCAACCGGAATGCGGCGAACGTGCTCACCACCGCGGTCGCCGCGGTCACGCTGACTCCGAAGCTACGGGCATATTGCGGCAGCGCGGGCGCCACCACACCGAACCCGAGCGCGATCACCAAACTCGCGACAACCAGAACCCATATCTCCCACGGCAGGCGCGGTTTTACGGCTGCGGCATCTGCGTTGTAGTCGGGACAGCCACTCAACCGATCACCGCGGAGACCACCTCACGCGCGGCGTCCTGCACCTGGCTCAAGTGCTCGGCACCTTTGAACGATTCTGCATAGATCTTGTATACATCCTCGGTGCCCGATGGCCGCGCCGCGAACCAGGCGTTTTCGGTGACAACCTTGAGCCCGCCGATCGGTGCCCCGTTGCCGGGCGCGTTGGTCAGCTTGGCGACGATGGGCTCGCCGGCCAGCTCGGTGGCGCTCACCTGCTCGGGCGAGAGCTTGCTCAGTATCGACTTCTGCTCACGGCTCGCGGGTGCATCAACGCGGGCATACGTTGGGGCGCCATACTTCTCGGTCAGCTCGGCGTACCGCTGCGATGGTGTGGCTCCGGTGACCGCCAAGATCTCCGAGGCGAGTAGTGCGGCGATGATGCCGTCCTTGTCGGTGGTCCACACCGACCCGTCACGACGCAAGAACGACGCCCCGGCACTCTCCTCACCACCGAAACCGATTGTCCCGCCTATCAACCCGTCCACAAACCACTTGAATCCGACCGGCACTTCGAGCAACGTGCGGCCCAATCCCGCCACCACCCGATCGATGATCGACGAGCTCACCAGGGTCTTGCCCACCGCGGTCTCGGCGGCCCAGCCATCACGGTGACTGAACAGGTAGTCGATGGCCACCGCCAGGTAGTGATTGGGATTCATCAGGCCCGCATCGGGAGTCACGATGCCGTGGCGATCCGAATCGGCGTCGTTCCCCGTCGCGATCTGGTACTTGTCCCGCGAGGCCACCAGCGAGGCCATCGCGTCCGGGGAAGAGCAGTCCATCCGGATCTTGCCGTCGTGGTCCAGTGTCATGAACCTCCAGGTGGCGTCCACCAGTGGGTTCACCACGGTCAGCTCCAGCGACCAGCGGTCGGCGATCGCGGCCCAATAGTCGACACTGGCCCCGCCGAGCGGGTCGGCACCGATCCGGACTCCGGCGTTCTTGATGACGTCAAGGTCGACCACATGGATCAGATCGTCCACGTAGGTCTGCTGAAAGTCGTACCGCTGCGCGGATTCCAGTGCCCGCGCCAACGAAACCCGTTTCACCGAGCGCCACCCCGAGCGCAGGATCTCGTTGGCACGGGCGGCAATCGCCCCGGTGGCATCTGTGTCGGCAGGCCCGCCGTGCGGCGGGTTGTATTTGAATCCGCCGTCGCGGGGCGGGTTATGCGATGGGGTGACGACGATTCCGTCGGCCAACCCCGTCGTCTTGCCGTGGTTGTGTCGCAAGATGGCATGACTCACCGCCGGGGTCGGCGTGTATCGGTCTCGCGAATCCACTGCCACCACAACGCCGTTGGCGTGCAGTACCTCTAGTGCGCTCGTCCATGCCGGCTCGGAGAGCGCATGGGTATCGCGGCCGATGAACAGTGGCCCGGTGATGCCCTGGGAGGCCCGGTACTCGACGATCGCGGCGGTGGTGGCGACGATATGCGCCTCGTTGAAGGCCCCGTCAAGGCTGGACCCGCGATGGCCCGACGTCCCGAAGGCGACCTGCTGTGCGACGTCGGCCGGGTCTGGCTCTATCGCGTAATACGCGGTCACCACGTGGGCGATGTCGATGAGGTCTTCCGGCTGGGCCGGCTGTCCGGCGCGCGCATTGCTCACATGCCCGATTCTGCCCGGATCAGGTGAACCGTGTCTTACCGAACGGCCGCTATTGGAGGGGCTGAATGCCGACGGCGGTCCCGTATGCGCACACTTCGACGCCGGTGTTGGCGTACTCGGTGGTCTCGAATCGGAACGCGACCACGGCATTGGCGCCGCGGGACTCCGCCTCCGCGGCCAGCCGCGACAACGCCTCGCGACGACTCTCGTGCAGCAGCGCAGTGATGCCCTTGAGCTCTCCGCCTGCGATGGATTTGAAGGAGGCGGCAAGGTTCGAACCGATATGCCGGGACCGCACTGTCAGGCCGAAGACCTCGCCAAACACCGCGGCGATCTTGTATCCCGGGATGTCGTTGCTCGTCACGATGATCATGGGCCCAACGTACCGCCGACCCCCGCGCTAGACGATGGAGGCGACGTCCTGCCAGAGCGAGCGCCGATCACCATCGGGATCGCTCTCCACGCGCGACGGACTGTCGATGATCAACACCTGCCGGTCCGCCGCCGTGTAGGTCGGCCAGCCGTCACCGGGCGCCCCGGTGCGCGCAAAGGTGAGCCAATGCCTTTGCATCTCGTCGCTGACGGCGCGTGCCTGGGCGCGGTCCCTGCGTCCTGCCAGGAACGGTGCCGCCACGGTTCGATAGGTACCGAATACGGCGAGCAGCTCGATGGCGTGAGTGGGGCCCAGCCCGTAGCGACGCAGCGCGCGGGTGGCGTAGTCGTAACGGTAGAAGTAGACCGGGGCATGCCGGCCGTGCGCCTCGGCCACGCGCCAGGCGGCCGATCCGAACGCCAGGTCCCCGGCGAGCTGCAGGAGCGCCTTCTGCGACGGGTAGTCCTCGTAGCCACTGACGATCCGTTGCACATACTCGGGACCGCCCTTGGACAGCGAATGCTCAAGCGCCTTCGGCGTGATCGGCAGAATCTTGAGCATCTTCGTGAAGAGGGTGGCCTCCTCGGCGTTGTACCCGATGATGAGCGGAACACGTTGTGCCTCACCGCGTTCCATCGCCTCGTTCGGGTCCAGTGGCAGCACATCGCCGTCGACAGTCGGCCCAAATCGCAGTGACAGCCCCGGCACATGCTTGGCCGTTCCGATCAACCGGAACAGCGCCTTGACCAGCTGACGTGGCTCGGCGGTCAACACAGTTTCGGCGGCGTCGGAGTCGGTCGCGCCCAGGTACTTCGCGAACTGGCGCGCGTTGACCGCGGCGTCCTCGGCGCTGACCACCAACCCGCTGGCCGTGCTCTGGCAGATGGCCCGGTGGAACAGCCCGGCGGCCGAGGGCACGGCAAGCAGGGTGTTCACCGAGTGCGATCCGGCGCTCTCCCCGAAGATCGTCACATTGTTCGGGTCTCCCCCGAACGCTCCGATGTTGTCGTGTACCCACCGCAACGCCAGCACTAAGTCACGCAAATACAGATTGCTGTCAATGGCATGCGTCTCATCGGAGAGCGACGAAAGGTCCAGCACACCAAGGGCGCCCAGCCGGTAGTTGACCGAAACGTAGACGCATCCCTGGCGCGCCAGGGATGCCCCGTCGTAAAGCGGCGTGGCCGAGCTACCCAGGAAGTACCCGCCGCCGTGGATGAAGAACATGACCGGCAGTGGCCCGGTGACCGGGCCCTCGGGGGCTACCACGTTGAGAGTCAGGCAATCCTCGCTGAGCTTCTGGGGCTTGCCCGGCAGGATGATGGCGTAGCGATGCTGCTGGATGGAGGCGGCGCCCCAGGTGCGGCACTTACGCACCCCGGTCCACGGCTGGGCCGGGCGAGGCGCACGCAGGCGCAGCGGCCCTACCGGCGGCTCCGCGTAGGGAATCCCGCGGAAGCGATGCACGCCGCCCCTGGTGAATCCTTCAACGGTGCCGTTGACAGTGTTGATGCGGATGGGCTTCTTTGCCATCGGCACATCCTAGGTAACCAACCGGTTGGGCCACAATGCCCGATTCACAGAGTGAGACTGAAGCCCTCCCATGCCGCGCGCCGGGTGGCCTCCGGGTCCAGCTCCACCCGGGTGGCTTGGTCGAACACCATCACCGCGCGATCCGGCGGTTCATACGTGGGCCAGCCGTCTCCTGGAATTCCACTGCGCGCGAATGCAAGCCAGCGTCGCTGCACATCATTGCTGACACGCACGGCGTCCCGGCGGCCGATGGCCCCGGCCATCACGGTGCCCATCGCTCCGCGGTAACTATCGAACACGGCGAGCAGTTCTGTGGCATGTGTGGCGCCCATACCGGCCATTCGTAGCGCCCCGGGCGCGTAGTCGTACCGGTAGAAGTACACCGGCGCGTACCGATGGTGGGCCTCGGCCATTTGCCAGGCCGCCGTGGAGAAGTTCATGTCCCCGGCAAGCTTGACGCACGCGGAACGTGCCGGGTACCCCGGATACGCCGCCACGATGCGGTCACGATGGACGGGTCCGCCGCGCATCAGCATTCCCTCCAGCGCGGACTCCGACAGCGGCATCATCTTGAGGACCCGGGTGAACAGCTTGGCCTCATCGGCGTTGTGGCCGACGATCAACGGAACACGATGTGCCTCACCGTGTTCCATTGCCTCAATGGGATGGCGGGGCAGGTAGTGGCCGTCGATGCACGGACCGATCGCGAACGATCCACCTGGCATGTTGGCCACAATGTCGGCAATGAGGGTGTTGAGCGCCGCCCCTAGCTCGGCGGGCGTGGTCTGCAGCACTGTCTGCGCGGCCGTTTCCGGTGTGGCACCAAGGATGTGTGCGAACTTCTGCGCATACAGGGCGGCCGAGTCGGCAGGCACTGCCATGCCGCTGGCGGTGCTCTGGCAGATCGCACGGTGAAACAGGCCCCCGGCGGCGGGGGTGGCCATCAGTGTCTCCACGCAGTGTGCGCCGGCACTTTCCCCGAAGATCGTCACGTTGTTCGGATCGCCGCCGAATGCGGTGATGTTGTCGCGCACCCACTGCAGCGCCAGTACGACGTCGCGTAGGAACAAGTTGCCATCAATGGTGTGGGTGGTGTTCGACAACGAGGACAGATCGAGGGCACCCAGTGCGCCCACCCGGTAGTTCACCGACACGTAAACACACCCGCGCCGGGTCAGCGAGCCGCCGTCATACAACGGGGTCGCCGAGCTACCCAGCAGATAGCCGCCGCCGTAGATGAAGAACATGACCGGCAGCGGCTCGTTGGACGGACGGTCCGGGGTGACGACGTTGACCGTCAAGCAGTCCTCGCTGGCCCGCTGAACGCGTCCGGGTCCCAGCACCCGGTAGCGGCGCTGCTGCGGGGCCGCCGCACCGAATTCGGTGCAGTCGCGCACTCCGTCCCACGGCAGTGCCGGTTGCGGTGCGCGCAGGCGCAGCAATCCGATCGGGGGGCGGGCGTAGGGAATGGACCGGAAACGGCGCACACCTCCCCGCACGAAGCCTTCAACGATTCCGTTGGGGGTGTGCACGCGGACAGTGGGCGTCTTCGACCCTGAAGCCATGGCAGCCAAGATAGCTGTCTACGGCCTCAATTGTGGTGCTGGTGGGGTAAATCCAGGTAATTCGTGAGCATTGGCACCCCCGGCATTAGATAACTGATCATCGTCTCCAGAAATCGGTCACCGCCGACTCGATGGATTTCGGACCGGTCACGGGAACGTACCTATCGATGCACCAATAGCAACATTGGCCCCACCCGCCACTATTCTCACGGGAGTCGATTACTGACGTCGAAACGGCGTCCTGCCCCGGAAGGTCTGACATGTCGAGGCGTCGCCGAATCTCCGTGGTCTTGTTGACCTCGGCCGTTATCGGATCAAGCGTCGCGATCGATGTCGCGCCCTTGGCCGTCGCCGACCCGTGCACCGGCCCCGCCGCAGGGCTTCAGCCGCCGACCCCGGTTCCCGACGACGGCATGCCCGGCCAGACTCCCCCGATCGGACGCCGGCCCGCCGGCGCCAACGACAAGGCACCGCTGCCGGAACTGGGCAAGCTGCCCCTGGCCATCCTCAAGCAGGTGCTGCCCCAACAGAGCGCGAAGAAGAAGCCGGGGTGGGCCCAAGAGATGGCGCACCCTGCCCTGCCCAACCCGCCCGAGCCCGGCTCACCGAACACTCTGCAAGACCAGCAGGCCGCTGCCGTCGCTCCGGCCCCGGCGCCCGCCGTCGGCCCTGCCGCCGAGGCCGCCGTGTCCCCCTCCACCTCCGTCGTCGGCTGGGTCACCGGCGTGGACACCGGCGCCAACACCCTTCAAAAATTCAGCATCTCCGGAACTGACCTCGGAATCATGTGGGACAACGGCGATTCCGCCGGCCGCCAGGTTCTGATGGCCTTTGGCGACACCTACGGATACTGCGGAATGAGAAGCCAGCAGTGGCGGTACAACACCCTGCTACGCACCCAGGACAAGTCGCTCTCGCGCGGCCTCGCGGTGGCCGAGGGATCGACCTCCAACCCGTACGCGGGTTCCCCGCAGTCGCGCCCGGGTTACTCCAAGCAGATCATCCCGCCCATCAAGTGGGCCGCTCAGGAGCGGGGCATCATTCCCACGGCCGCCATCTCCGTCGGGCGCACTCAGTACATGAACTACATGTCCATCAAGAGCTGGGACAGTGCCGGCGAATGGACCACCAACTACTCCGCGACCGCGGTGTCCAACGACAACGGACAGAACTGGAAAACGTTCCCCCAGAGCGTCCGTCCCGCCTCGCCCGACGCCATCAGTCAGGTCCCGTTCACCCCGGGAAATGAGAACTTTCAGCAGGCCGCCTACGTCAAGGGCAACGACGGATACATCTACATCTTCGGAACCCCTGCCGGGCGAAGCGGATCCGGCTTCGTGTCGCGCGCGTTGCCCGGGAATCTGCCCGACGCCGGCAAACATGAGTTCTGGAACACCGACCGAGGCTCCTGGGTACCGGGCGATCCCAACGCAGCGACTCCCATCATCTCCGGTCCGGTCGGTGAGATGTCCGCGCAATACAACACCTACCTCAAGAAGTACCTGGTGATGTACGGCGACAAGTCTGGAGATGTCCTGCTCTCCACCTCCCCCGCACCGCAGGGCCCGTGGAGCCCGCCGCAGATCCTGGTCACCGAGGCACAGATGCCGGGCGGGCCCTACGCGCCGTACCTGCATCCGTGGACAACCGGCAAGGAGCTCTACTTCAACCTGTCACTGTGGTCGGCGTACAACGTGATGCTGATGCGCACCACCCTTCCGTAGCAGCGCTACAACCGCTCGATAATGGTCGCGTTGGCCAAACCGCCTGCCTCGCACATGGTCTGCAAGCCATAGCGCCCACCCGTCTGCTCCAATACCGACACCAGCGTGGTCATCAGCCGCCCACCGCTGGCACCAAGCGGGTGTCCGATGGCGGTGGCCCCGCCGTTGATGTTGACCTTGGACAAATCGGCGCCGGTCTCGGCCTGCCAGGCCAGAACCACCGAAGCGAACGCCTCGTTGACCTCGAAAGCATCGATATCCGCCAACGACAAACCGGCACGGTCAAGGACTTTCGCGGTCGCGGGGATGACGCCGGTAAGCATGTACAACGGATCGTCGCCCACCACCGCAACCGAGTGCACGCGGGCCCGCGGGGTCAGTCCGAGCCGTCGGGCGGTCTCACTGGAGGTGATGAGCACGGCCGATGCGCCATCGTTGATCGGTGAGGAGTTGCCCGCGGTGACCTTCCAGTCGATCTGCGGGAAGCGCTGCTCCCACAATTCATTACTGAAGGCGGGTTTAAGCCCGGCCAAGATATCCACCGTGGTCGACGGCCGCACCGATTCATCGACGGTCACCTCGACCAATTCACCGTCGACGGTGGGCGCCTTGATCGGCACCACATCGCGCACGAATCTGCCCTCGGACCAGGCCTGTGCGGCGCGGCGATGGCTCTCTGCCGCGAAGGTATCCAGTTGCTCGCGCGAGAGGTTCCATTTCGCCGCGATCAGTTCAGCACTGACACCTTGCGGGACAAGTCCTTCCGGATATCGGTTGGCGATCTCAGGCCCGAAGAAGTCTTTACCCAGGCTTTGGCTGCCCATGGGCACCCGGCTCATCGACTCGATACCCGAGGCGATCACCACGTCGTAAGCCCCGGCGATTACTCCTTGCGCGGCAAAGTGAATGGCCTGCTGGCTACTGCCACATTGGCGGTCGACGGTCACTGCGGGGACGGTTTCGGGCAACCCCGCGGCCAGTGCCGCCCACCGTGCCGTGTTGGAGCTCTGCTCCCCCACCTGTCCGACCGCGCCGCTGATGACGTCGTCGATGAGGGCAGGCTCTATCCCGGTGCGCTCGACGAGCGCCCGGATCGCATGTGCATGCAGATCGACCGGATGCACACCAGAGAGCGACCCACCCGGCTTTCCCTTGCCCACCGGTGTGCGCACCGCATCGACAATCACTGCGTCTCTCATGGCAATGCCTCCTGGATTCATCGTTGAACTCCTCTTCTCTCGGTATACGCCCAGTCAGTTGGAATTCACAACTAAGTGTGATCAAGTGCATAACGTGCTAAGTTGGATTTCACGACTATGAGAGACTGTTCGATAGCCAACGCCCTCGACGTGATCGGGGAACGCTGGACCCTGGTGGCCCTGCGCGAGATCATGCTGGGCAATCGACGCTTCGACGCGATCGTCCGCAACACCGGCGCCAGCCGCGACATCCTGGCCACCCGGCTGCGCAAGCTCGTGGATGCGGACGTCCTGGAAAAGCGTCAGTACGAAGAGCGCCCTCCCCGTTACGAATACCTCCTGACCGAATCGGGGCGCGCCCTTCGTCCGGTGCTGTTCGCCTTGATGGAATGGGGTGACAGGTTCGTCACACAGGGCCCCCCACCGAGCGTCTGGGAACACCAATGCGGCTCGGTGCTGCATGTCCAGCCCACCTGTGAGAATTGCGGCGCGGCAGTGACGTTCGACGATCTCACACCGCGACGGATTGGCAGGGTGCGATGAATTCCGCGCCCCTGACCTACGGGCCCGCAGCGGCTACGTGCCCAGGCGAAAGCACCTGGCCCACTACACCGTCCGAGCTACGAAGATTCGAACAGACCGTCCCCATCGGACACGGAGACGAAGCATGGCACAAGGCATCGCAGGCCGTACTGACGTGGGGCGTCAAGCGGCGCAGCGGCTTCCGGGTGAGCCCGGAGGTGACCGTCAGCCAAGGCGCCGAGTTCCGGATCAGCTTCGGATGGGGTCGGTTCAGCGTTCACGAACCGGTGCGCGTCGTGGCGGTGGCCAACACTGACCACCGCTGCGGGTTCGCATACGGCACGCTGCCGGGCCATCCCGTATCGGGCGAGGAGGCGTTCATCGTGCACCAAAGCGGTGACGGCACGGTGTTTCTCACGCTGCGTTCGCTGACACAGGCGGCCCCATCAGGCTTCTGGCGGCGCGTGTTTCCGATACTCCTGGTGGCACAGCGGGTCTTCCGTCGCCGGTACCTGAGAGCTCTGGCGTCCTAATCGACGGAGTACGCCAGGTCCACCAGTGACCGGGCCGGTCCCGTCGGCGGAGACCCCGGCCGCCATACCGCCCGAAACTGACGCGTGAACACCATCTCGTCGGCGAGGGAGACCTCACAGAGAGTGCCCGCGGACAATTCAGGGGCCGCGATGAGGCGGCTGATCACCGCCGGCGCCAAACCCGTTGCTGCGGCAGCCTTGATCGCCGCCGCCGAGCCCAGTTCTGCCGCCGGCGTCGCGGGCTGGCACACCTGACTCAGCGCCTCCCAGACGGTGTCGCGGGTGCCGGAACCCGGCTCGCGCATGAGAAGCGGCGTGGTGGCGAGTTCGCGCAGTGTCACGGGTTTACGCCGCCGGGCCCACTTGTGTCCCGGCCCCACCACGACGACCAGTTCGTCGGCGCCCAGCACTTCCCCACTCAATCCGGGGGGCGCGTGCGGCCCCTCGATGAAACCCAGGGTCGCACCACCGCCCCGCACCAACTCACAGACCTGTTGCGTGTTGCCGACTTCCAGCGATACCGCGACATCAGCGTGCCGTGAACGAAGGGCCGTCAACCACAACGGAATTCGATGATCGGCAATGGTGCGCGAAGCGGCGACCACCAGCCGCGGCGCCTGGCCGGAATGCAGCGCGGCCACGCCGGTGACGAACTCTCGCGCCGCCGCGAGCACCGGCGTCGCGTAGCCGATGACGGCCAGTCCGGCATCGGTGAGCCGTGACCCGGTGGGACCACGCTCCAGCAATACCAACCGAAGGCGCCGTTCCAGCGCTCGGATACGCATGCTGGCCGCGGGTTGTGAAATGCCGTGCTGGCGCGCCGCCGCTCCCAGGCTGCCCGTCTCGGCGACAGACACCAGTAGGTCCAGCACATCGAGGTCGGGTGTGCCCGGAGGAAGAGGCATAAGTAAAGTTTATGGGGTCCGGCGCCATCCGGCACCGGACCCGCCGGAGATGTGCACGCATTGCAGGTTCGCTTCCGCGCACGGCGGCCGATCAGTTCACTTGACGCACGCGACGCCGTCGGCACCCATCTGGCTCAAGTCGGTTGGCGCCGGCGCCTGTACACCCGTTCCCGTCGCGGCAACCGCGGTCAAGACGTCGGTGGTGTTGGCCTCCGCCGACGAATCGCCCTTTTTGCCGGCACTGTGATGTGCGATGTAGTCGTCCGCGGGGAACTGCGAGCCCACCGTCAGCTGCACAGTCCCGGGCGCAACGGCACCGGATTCCGTCATGGGCAGGTGCAGTTGATCGGCGAGCGCCTGCGCGCCCTCTTGTGCGTCTGAGCCATAGACAATCGAACTCTCGGTCGACATGGCCTCTGCCGTCGTGGCACGACCACGCGTGAATCCGCGGGCCGTAAAGGCATCTTCGATCGCCGCACCCAGCCCGTCGCGCTCTGTCGCATTGACGACGTTGAGCACCACGGGCGCCGAGAGCGAGACCACGGGAGCCGCCGCGACCGCAGTGGGCGCCGCGGGGGCAATATCGGCGGTGAAGCGATCGTGGACGATCTGCCGGATCGTCGGGAGGTCCACGATGTTGACGTCCGAGCCGTTCGAATCCTCGCCAAAGTCGGAGATGGGCAACGTGTAGAGAGACATCGGCCTCTTGGTCAATGTAGAGGCGCGCGCGGCGAAGTCGACGATGTTGAGGCCGGAGTCGATCGCGACATTCTCGTGCGCGACATTCAGGATGTTGCGCACCGCGGAGGGATTCGACATCGCCCCGCCCTTGCGCACCGCGGTCAACAACGACACCAGGAAGGCCTGCTGGCGACGGGTCCGGTCCATATCCGTGAACGATCCGTCGTTTTCGTCGCGCCGTTGCCTGACGAAGGCCATCGCCTGGGCTGCGTCGATCTGTTGAACGCCTTCGTGGAAGTTGGCGCCGGAGAACTCGTCGACCGTGTCGTGGTTCAGGCACACGGTGATGGGCTGCACCGCCTTGGCGATCTGGAAGAACGCAGCGAGGGTCACTTCCACGAAGTGATCGATCGGCACACCCAGAAAGTCACGCACTGTGTCGATCTGAGCCTTGCGCCCCGCCTCACGGGCGGCCTGCTCACGAGCGGTCAGATCGTTTGCGCCGGCAGAATCCGAGCCACCGTTGGCCTGCCTGTCGAGCGCCTGTTGGTAGGCAAATCCGTAGGCCTGCTTGATCTTGCCCTTGCACACCGACCCGGGGCAGCCCGCCAGGTCCACGTAGTCGTCGCGCGGGATCGACACTGCGCTGATGGGGCCGTCGTTGCCCGGGATATGCACCACGATCAGCACATTTGCGTTGTACCCGCCGGACGTTTCGTCACCGGCATGTAGCGCGTCGTACATGTCCTGCGGCAGCGGCTGCCCGTTCTGGTCGAGCCGACTATCCAGGCCCATGAGCAGAATGTTCTGGTCCTGGCCGACAGGAGTCAGCACCCCGGGTAGCACGTGTGAAGTAATGATCTGCCCCACCGCCGTGTTGTACCCGGCCCAGCCAAAACCCGTGATGGCCATGACAAATGCCGCAGCGATACCGGCGACCAGACGCCCCTTCTCCAGCACCCAGCGCTGCGCCTCACCAGAATCCAGCTCGCCCATAACAGTTGACCATTGTTGTGGACAACTGGCCCAAAACGCGGCAAGCAGGCCTCGGACTCCGCGGCGAGTCCCTTATCGGCGTCGACTGTGAGGTAGGTGTCAATTTGCCAGGGCCGCTCGCTAATCCACGCGGGTAAGCCCAAGCACCGGGATGACCCGGGTGGTCTTGCGTTCGTACTCGGCGAAGTTCTCGAAACGCTCCGCCTGGCGCGCATAGATTCGGTCGCGCTCCTCACCCACCACATCGCGGACCGTCACCGGGTAGTGGTCACCGCCGATTTCGACAGACACCTTCTCGGGATGCGCCAGCGCGTTGTGGTACCACGCAGAGCTGGTGTCCCGCCCGTTGTTGGAGGCGAACACGTAGAACTCGCCGCCATCTTCGCCCGGCTGGTAGGCCATCGGGTTTTGACGCGACTCGCCCGACTTGGCCCCGACGGTATGCAGAATGAGCATGTCGAACTGCGCGAAGAAGCCGTCAGCTCCACCGGTTTCGCGAATCTGGGTCATGACATTGGCATGGAATCCCGCGGGATCATTCAATTCGGTCATGACATCAATAATGTCAGTTTAGTTGACATTATTCCACTCGGCGCAGAAAGTCGTCGACGAGCGAATCCAGGAACCCCCCGTCGACCGTCTCCCCGGTCACGATCACGCGGTAGTACAGGGGCGCGACCAACTGTTCGGCCAGAAGAGCGACATCAACGCCGGCGGGCAGTTCCCCTCGCTGCACCGCACGAACGAACGGAATCTGGTCGCGCGCCTGCTGTTCGCGTAGGTAGCGAGCCCGGAACGTATCCGCGAGCTGCGGGTCATGCTGAGACTGGCCAATGAGTGCCCGAAACACCGCGCCCGCGTCATCGGTCGTGAGGAACCGCGCGGTGGCGCCCACATGGTGCCGCAGGTCGGCCTCGAGGCTGCCCAGATCGGACGGATCCAACTGAAATGCCGCGTCTTCCAAGAACACGTCCATCAGCACATCCGACTTCGAACTCCACCAGCGGTAGACGGTCTGCTTGGCCACACCCGCGGCCTTGGCGATGCCTTCCATCGTCACTCCGGCGTAGCCCTTGGCGACCAGCAGATCGTCGGCAGCGTGAATGACGGCCTCGCGCGCGGTCTCGCTGCGGCCATGCCGGTTGCCGAAATGGCGGCGCGCGTCGTCACCCTCACGGGGCTTGGCCGTCTCGCTCACAACGTTCATCGAATCACCACCCTAGACTAGACGAGACGTTGCGTCTATTCTAAAACTATGACCTCAACATTGAATGAACCCGAATTCGCCACGATCGTGGACCGGCTCTTCGAGAACGCCTCGCGTGATGCACTCCCCGTCGACCGGACCACTTTCCACGAGAAGTCCGTCGCGGAGCGCGTCGAGCTGTTCCAGAACATCTACGTGCCCGTCGCACCCGATGCCGGACGGCTCCTCTACAGCCTGGTCCGGGCGATCAAGCCCAAGACCATCGTCGAGTACGGCCTGTCCTACGGAATCTCAACCCTGCATTCGGCCGCCGCCGTTCGCGACAACGGTTTCGGCCGCATCATCACCACGGAAATGAACACCGCGAAGATCGCCGCCTCACGCGCGACCTTCGCCGAGGCCGGGGTGTCCGACCTCGTCACCATCCTGGAGGGTGATGCCCGCGAGACGCTGAAGACGATCGAGGGGCCGATCGAGTTTCTACTGCTGGACGGCTGGCCCGACCTGGACCTGCCAATTCTCAAGATCCTCGAGGACAAGCTGGCGCCGGGGGCTCTCGTCATCGCCGACAACGTCGGATTCGAAAGCAGCAAGCCGTATTTGGAATACATCCGTACCCCAGAGAACGGCTACGTGAGCGTGGCCTCACCCATCGGGGAATGCATGGAGCTCAGCTGCCGTTGTGCGTAACGGTGCAATCTCACAGAAGCGTTGGCGGCGGTCGTCTCGCCAAAGTCTCCCGCCGCCAACGCCTTCAGAACCACTCCAGGAAGGTGTGGCATGTCCAAATCTACCCTCGGCCTGACGGCCGCGGCGTGCACTTCGTTCGCATTGCTGTGTGCGGCGCCCGCGTCCGCGGGACCCAACTCCCCTCAGACACCCAGCGAACTCGGCGCCGCGCTCCAATCGCAGGGCTATAAAGTTCAGTACGAGCGAATCGGCAACTGCGCCTTGGATGCCGGATCGGTTGTCGGCACCCGGATCGGCCCGGCGGTGTGGGCGGATACCACCACGCAGACCAAGGCCGGTGGCGGCGTCGGCGATGGTGCCGGTACCCGCGGAGGTGTCACCTGGAGCCATGACGTCGACCACCAGATCGCCTACATCACGGTGGCATGCAAACGTGCGGCCAAATGAGCCCGGCAGTACGGGATATCCGGTCGCGATGGGAGCGGTGATAGTTGGCAAATAATCGGGTGCGCCAGCCGCCTTGGGGAATTATGATGCCTGAAATCATCAGTCCCACAAGGTAGCTGGGGGCACCCGGAACGAAGGACTTCTGCCATGACTGCGTGGGTCACCCGCGCCGAGCGTTCGCAGGACAACGCGGCGATTCACGCGGTGAACATTGCGGCCTTCCCCGCTGACGGCGAGGCCAACCTGGTGGATGCGCTGCGCGCAGATCCGGCCGCATGGATCGACGGCCTGTCCACCGTGAGCGTTGACGGCGGGGGGACGATCGTCGCGCATGCACTACTGACCCGCTGCACCGTGGGGGCAGAGCCCGCGCTCGCTCTGGGGCCATGCGCCGTGCTGCCGAGGTTTCAGCGCACCGGGGCCGGTTCGGCAGCCATTCGCGCCGGCCTCGACCTCGCACGCAATCTCGGTGAGAACCTGGTCGTGGTGCTGGGACATGCCCTCTACTACCCACGATTCGGATTCACGCCGGCATCAGCATTCGGGATTACGGCGGGATTCGACGTCACCGACGACACGTTTCTCACACTGTCGTTAGATCCCCAACGCGAGACACCACGCGGCCAGATCGCCTTTCCAGCGGCATTCGGCGTCTAACTATGCCCATCATTCGGGTCAGCGCTGTCGTACTACGGGACGACCGTGGGGCAGTCCTGACTGTGCGCAAACGCGGCAGCACCCGGTTCATGCTGCCGGGAGGGAAGCCCGACGCGGGTGAAAGTGCCGTCCAGACCGCCGTACGCGAGGTCCGTGAAGAGCTCTCGGTACAGCTGGAACCGGCGGCCCTGCGACCGATCGGAGTCTTCAGAGCCGCGGCCGCGAACGAACCCGGATTCGATGTCGAGTCGGCAGTCTTCGAGCATCCGCCGGTATCGGTCAGCCAACCCGCCGCTGAGATCGAAGAGCTGCGTTGGCAGTTACTCGATGAGCCCTACCCCGCAGACTTGGCACCGCTGCTCGTGGAGCACGTGCTCCCCATCCTGTCCGGGAAGCGGCCGCGGCCATAGCGCCGCCGGGGCGCTCGCCGCACTTACTACAGAGTTGCATCCAGTTGCCCTAGCCGGTCGGTGAGCCTCAGATTCTCTGAGTAGTCAACCGGGCAGGCGATCAGTGAGACGCCGTCATCGTCAAGGGCGGCTTGCAGCGTCGGCTGCAATTGGTCGGCGGCAGTGATGCGATAGCCCTTGGCCCCGAAGCTCTCCGCGTAGGAAACAATATCGGGGTTGGTGAACGAGACGTGATGGTGCTCGCCAAGTTCGAGGTCCATCTTCCACTCGATGAGCCCGTAGCCACCGTCTTCCCAGATCAGCACCACCAGCGGGATCTGCTCGCGTACGGCAGTCTCGATCTCCTGCGAGTTCATCAGGAACGCCCCGTCACCCGCGACGGCCAGCACCTTCACGTCGGGGTGGGCCAGCTTGACGCCAATTGCTCCGGGCAACGCGAAACCCATGGTGGACAGACCGTTAGAGACAAGACAGGTGTTGGGCTCGTACGTCGGATAAAGGCGCGCCATCCACATCTTGGTGGCGCCGGTATCGACGAGCACGATGTCACTGCGACCCAGTGTGGCCCGGATGTCGGCCACGATTCGCTGCGGGGCCATGGGGAAACGCGAATCCTGCTGTCCCCGAGCAAATTCCTCTACGAGCAGGGCAGATCCAGGAGCAGACGTGCAGTCGAAGCGGTGCCCGGCCAGCGCGTCGGTGAGCGCGTTGACCGACGCACTGATATCACCGATGATTCCCACCGACACCGAGTAGTGCGCGTCGACCTCGGCCGGGAACCTATGGATGTGGATGATCTCCTTGTCACCGAGTGGGTTGATCCGGACCGGGTCGAACTCTTGCAGCTCATACCCCACCGCAACAATCACATCGGCGTGCTCAAAGCCGAAATTGGCGTAGTCGCGCCGCATAAAGCCGACCGTTCCCATGCTATTGGGGTGATCATCGGGCATCGCGCCCTTACCGTGGAAGGTGTTGGCCACCGGCACGCCGAGCGCCTCGGAGAACCGAATAAGTGCTGCGGTCGCATCACCACGGGCGGCGCCGTGCCCGGCCAGCACCACCGGCCGATGTGCCCGCCGCAGGATGTCGACCGCCCGCTGCACCTGGCCAGCCATCGGCGCTTCGGCATGTACCACATTGCGCGGCAACGGATTCAGTTCATAGTCGGCGCTATCGGCGTCGATGTTTTCGGGCACCGCCAGAAAGACGGCCGCCGGCCGTTCGGTCTCCGCGAGTTTGAAGGCCTTGCGGAACATTTCTGGGATCGCCCGGGCCGTGGGAACGCCGTCCGCCCAGCGGGTAATCGGACGGAACATCGCCACAAGGTCTACGTACTGATGAGATTCCTTGTAGGCCCTGTCCTGTCCTACCTGGGCAGAGATAGCGACCAGGGGCGTACTGTTTGTCGATGCGTCGGCCACTCCCAGCTGCAGGTTGATCGCCCCGGGACCCAACGTCGCCGATACCACCCCGGCACGCCCAGTCACCCGGCCGTACATTTCCGCCATGAATGCTGCGCCCTGCTCATGGCGGGTGAGGATGTAGCGAATGTCCGATGCCGCAAGTGCCTGGATAAACCGGATGTTCTCCTCCCCCGGTATCCCGAAGACCACGGAAACGCCCTCGTTCTCCAAACACTTCACCATTAATTGGGCAGCTGTGCTCATCTTTCCTACGGTAGTGGCACGCTAGAGACATGCCTATCGCAACGATCAACCCGGCCACCGGAGAGACGATCAAGACCTTCGTACCGGCGTCCGACGCGGAAATCGACGCTGCCATCGGACGCGCACACGAACGGTTCAAGCAATACCGCACAACAAGTTTCGCCGAACGCACCGGATGGGCGGTAGCCACCGCCAATCTCCTGGAAGCGGAGGCCGATGATGTCGCCGCCCTGATGACGCTGGAAATGGGCAAGACTTTAGCCTCGGCAAAGGCCGAGGTGCTCAAGTGCGCCAAGGGATTCCGGTTCTACGCACAGCACGCCCAGGCGATGCTCGCCCCGGAATCGGCCGACGCATTTGCCATCAACGCATCACAAGCCTACGCCCAGTACCAGCCCCTAGGGGTGGTACTGGCGGTGATGCCGTGGAACTTCCCCCTCTGGCAGGCGGTGAGATTCGCAGCGCCCGCACTCATGGCAGGCAACGTGGGCCTGCTCAAACATGCCTCGAACGTGCCCCAGTCCGCGCTGTATCTCGCCGACGTGATCGCGCGCGGCGGATTCCCCGACGGCTGCTTTCAGACACTGCTGGTGCCAGCGGGTGCGGTTGAACGGATTCTGCGTGACCCGCGGGTGGCAGCCGCCACGCTCACCGGAAGCGAACCGGCGGGGCGCTCTGTGGCCGCGATCGCCGGCGATGAAGTGAAGCCCGCCGTTCTCGAACTCGGCGGCAGCGACCCGTTTATCGTGATGCCGTCGGCCGACCTTGAGCAGGCCGTCTCGACCGCGGTCACGGCCAGAGTCCAGAACAACGGTCAATCCTGTATCGCCGCGAAGAGATTCATCGCCCATCGCGATATCTACGACGACTTCCTATCCAGGTTTGTCGAGAAAATGGCTGCCCTACGCGTCGGCGACCCGACGGACCCGGCCACCGAGGTCGGACCGCTGGCCACCGAGCAGGGCCGCGACGAGGTCGACAAGCAGGTGCAGCAGGCCGCAGCGGCCGGCGCCACCGTCCGCTGCGGGGGCACACGCCCAGATGGCCCAGGGTGGTACTACCCGCCAACCGTCATCACCGATATCACCAAGGACATGCCGATATTCGGCGAAGAGGTGTTCGGTCCGGTCGCCTCAGTCTACCGCGCAACTGACATCGAGGAAGCAATCGAGATCGCCAACGGCACGTCTTTCGGCCTCGGCGCCAACGCGTGGACACGCGAAGAAGCCGAGCAGCAACGCTTCATCGACGACATCGACGCCGGACAGGTCTTCATCAACGGCATGACGGTGTCATACCCGGAGGTCCCATTCGGTGGCATCAAACGCTCGGGGTACGGCCGCGAACTCTCGGCCCATGGCATCCGGGAGTTCTGCAATATCAAGACGGTCTGGATCGCCTGAGCCACGGGCGTTCGGGAAAGACCGGACAAATCAGCTTGACTCAAGCACGGTACCGCGGAAGCCGGCCAAAAAGCCAAGGATGAAAGCGTCCCACATATTTCATGCCCCAGGGCTTCGCCGTAGGTGGTTACGGTGTCGCCTGCGGAACAGATCAGCCGGGTATGAGGCCGCAGCACGCCATCTGCAGCACCCGTCACCGCGACATGCGCATTGCTCACTCGCGGATCGCTCGCCAGTGGGCGCACCCCGGGGCCGAGTCCGCGCGCAGGCGCCAGTGACATATTCCAGCCCTGCCCGCCAAACCAGCCATCCAGACCAAGCCGACCCTTCCTTAGCCAAGCGGGTCATCGACACCATTGGCGAGGCGCGCTACCCTCACTTCAACCTACAACTTACCGAGGGGCAGCGTGTGACTTCTGCTTATTCTGCGGATCCAGTATTCGAAGCGAATGGCAAGTTAATTAGTTATCTGCTCCAACGCATCCACGACCGCGAACTGGCGCTTCCTGATTTCCAGCGGGACTTCGTATGGGATGCGAAGGCGACAGCAGAGCTGCTTCGTAGCATCATGTCCAGGTTTCCTGCCGGCACTCTGCTCTTCTGGAAGCAAAATCCCGAAACCGCAACTCTAGCCTCGCGCGAAATTGAAGGTGCACCGGAACTCAATGGGAAGTCGCCCGACGAACTTATACTCGACGGGCAACAGCGGTTGACCGCGCTTTATCGTGCACTTACCGGAGCTGGAGATGAACGATTTTTTGCCGACCTCAGCCATTACTTAAGTAAAGACGGCGAGACTAAAAAGGTTCACGAAATCGACTTCGAGAAGGCAATACGCTCCTACGACTTAACGGCAAAACTGCCGTTCGATCCCCAGGACCGAGAGTACCAGTTCGCTAACGGGCTGTTCCCGCTCTCGCAACTCGCAGAGTTTGATGAGTGGCTAGATGACTATGCACGCCGCACAGCAAGCGAGCTTCGGCCAGAACATGTGATTAAGAAGCAGATGCGATCTGTACGTGACACATATTTCGTGCCGTTGCGGAGCTATGGATTCCCCGTCGTTACATTGCCCGCTACAACCCCGTTAGAGGCTGTCTGCAATATTTTCGAAACACTCAACAGGACGGGAAAGCCTTTGGGCGCATTTGACCTAATAACTGCGCGTCTATTTCCACAGGGAATAAGATTGAGAGATTTATGGGACGAAGCGCGCGAAAGCTATAGCATACTCGAAGACTTTGAGATTGACGCATACGCTGTGCTGCAATCAGTATGCCTCCGCGCTAAGAGCTCCGCTCAACGCGCCGATGTTCTTACCAGGGTGAATGCCTCCGACATCAAAGAAAACTGGCTAGACGTGATCGCGGGGTTCGCCGGCGTGTTAAATTATCTACGCAGCAGTCATGGCGTAGCAACCAAACGATGGCTCCCCTATGGGATGATGCTGGTGCCGATGGCTGCAATTTGGGCTGAAGTTAAGGTACTTAAGCCTTTGGAGCGAGCCGCGGCGGAAAAGAAACTTAGTCAATTCTTTTGGTGCACAACTTTCATGACAAATTACGACCAAGGCGCAAACAGTCAAGCGGGTGCAGACTACGGCAAGCTGAAGGACTGGCTGTTCGACGATCAAGCACAGGCCCCTGAGGCAGTCGCCAGCTTCAATCTCGCAGAATCGACTCTCAGACAAGCAACTGTCCGCAGGAAGGCTCTTCACGCAGGAGTAATGGCGCTAACAATCCAGTCTGGTGCGAAGGATTTTTACTCCGGCGAGACTATGAACGCTGTTCGCATAAAGGAACGCCGTATTGACTCACATCACCTATTCCCGAAGGCATATCTATCAGATCTCAAGCTAAGCGAACTATTGCTCAATAGGTCGCTGATCGATAGCGAAACCAACAAGATTATCGGTAAGACGCCACCATCGCAGTATCTTGCGAAAATGGAAACCGTGCACGATGCCGACAAGATCGTCGATGTTCTAGAATCTCACGCGATTGATCCATCGCCAAAAAGCGCGTTTCGGACCGATGATTACGCAGCGTTTCTCGACGAACGATTATCGGCGGTCATCGAACTTGTGGAGAACGCGACGGGCCGAACCGTGATTCGCGACGCGAATATCGCCGAACCTGCCGAGAAGTAGTCAATTAAGAATTGTCACCATTCTATTCGCCTCAGCCTTGCGACAGCGGAAATGCGAGTGCGCGTAGGTAGCACCTTGCCGTTTCATAGCGATCACGGCCCAAGTGCTTCTTGTAATACACCTCGTCCGAATCATCCAGAACCCGCAAGCGGTCTTTAGGTCATGGATGCATCGCGCCCGTTCCAGGCTGGCGAGCATCCCATGAGCTCAGGGTCATTGAGTGGCCAGCACTTGGTGCAGGATCTTCATCCCCCGGCGGATCACACCAGTTTTCAAACACATATTCGATGGGTGAGTCATCCTGGCTCACCGACTCCCGCCGCGCCACTGTTGTCGATCGCCGTGGCCCCCTGCCGCTCTCTGCTCATATCTATCTCACCTTGCCTCCGTATCTACTACTTCTTGTCTGCGACCCTGCTGATGGCAAGCCTGTGCGTCGCGGGCCGCCTTTGGTGCTGTAGCAGTTCAGTCCCGGTGAGTAGCCTCACCTCCATGACGAGTGCATCTGATGACGCAAGCAGCGAAGAAATTCACGTGTTGATCCTGAGGTTCCTCGGAGCGTTTTCTCATGTGCAGGACTGGATGGACAACGTCATCGCGTGGATCTTCTTCAAGGGCCAGATGCCAAACGCGGCTGCCGTCGTGTGGGATCGGGCCGTATCCCGGATCAACGATAAAGAACGAGTCAAGCTGTTCCTGGCTATAGCCAAAGACATCGGGACGGATGCAGAGCTGGATTGCGTCGCGGCCGAGTACGCGGAGCTCAAGCAACTCAGAGATAAGGCCGCCCATTCGGCAAAGTTCTTTGATTATGGGGACGGCAATCTGACCATCAGCAAGTCTCATATCACTGCTCTCCGAGAAAACGACTGGGAACCAACGAAACTCGAGAAGACGAGTATTGATCGCAACCAAATACTGAGAGCTCTCAGGAGCTGTAAATGGCTCGAAGCTCAGATGACTTACGTGATCTTCTGTTACGAGCCGATAGCAGAGGTACGCGCGGCGTCGGGATCGCACAAGCTTCCGAAGCCTGCGCGCACGCCCGAACAGTGGAATTGGAATGGCAACACGGAAATCGGCGTGTAGGGACAAAAGGCGACTAAACGGACGTTCCCGCCAGCACTCATTCGTCGCTTGCTTTCGGGTCGGCCTCGAATCCGGTGCACGTATCCTGATGGTGACCCTTCATACATCTCCGCGCGCACGACCTGCAGCTCGACCGGCCTGAATACCCTTTGAGCACTAGCGATCACATGGGTTTGATCATCGGAATGAGCGCCGTCTGTCGGAGCGAATCAGTACCGGCCCAGCAGGCAAGATCAGCCCGCCTAGAGGTTGAGCTCACTGACCTTCACGAGTTTTGGATGGGAGGTGATGGGTGCCTGCCGAACAGCTGTCCTCGATTGAACCCTGTGGTCCGAAATCGCCTACAGACCAGGGCCATAGGCTGGGGACTCGCCAGCCAGGGGCGGGGAACATATCAGTTCGCCCGACGGCTGATCACCCTGGCCGTCGATCACCTGCTGCAGAGAATCCGCCAGCACTTCGACAATCAGCCTCGGTGACCGCGGGCACTGGCCCCTAAATCAGAAGACCCCCCGAACATTCGGGGGGTCTTCATCTTGTGGAGCTGCCGGGAATTGAACCCGGGTCCAACGGCCGTTCATTAAGGCTTCTCCGTGCGCAGTTCGCTATGCCTCTACTCGGATCTCTCGGTCCCGCGAACAAGTCGAGATGACGATCCCAGTCGCTGTTTGATGTCCCTACGGGTCCCGCGACCGAACCCGTAGGTTTGTCCCTCTAGCTGATGCCAGGGTCCGGGCCGAGGGCGCTCCCGGTCTGACAGACACGCAGTCGCTTAGGCAGCGAGTGCGTAGTCGCGCTGATTTGAATCGGCGCTTAATTGGTTGCAATGACGCTTACGGTGGTCTCTTGCCTGCACCGGCACGCTTCCCTTAAGTCGAGACTCGCTGTCGAAACCTTTCAGCCCCGTCACCCCGCCGACCTTCGGTGGGACACTCCATCCTACCGCCGCAGATCCACGAAGCCACCGAATTACCCGCCCGTGCCACGGTAGCGTGCGGGAAATCGCCAAACCTGGGGAGTTACCACCATGCGCATGCTGCTCAGTGTCTATGCCGTCGTTGTGGCCGGGGCAACCGTATTCGCTGCTCAGGCGTCCGCGGAGCCGTCAGTACCCAACCTCGACGGCTACGCGCCGGTCGAACCCACCGCCTATGAGACGTACTCCGCGTATGCCACGACGGGTGTGCAGTTCCTCACCCCGGACGGCCTGCGCTGCCGCATCACCTCGAACTCCCGCGCCACCGGCCTCGACGGCACCTGCTGGGGCAAGCTTCCCGGCGTCGCGGGCGACGAGAACATCGCCGCGGTGTCGCTCAACACCCCGGCCGCGAGCCTGACCCACATGCCCGATCTAGGCCAGCAGGAGATTGTCGCGCGGCCCGACGCATCACCGGCCGGTCCGGCGCCCGTCGACCCCAGCGCCTATCGCCCGCTGACCTCCGGCCAGAAGATCACCTACGGCCTCAAAGCCACCAACAAGATGATCACGTGCGCGGTGAGCGATCAGCGCGAGACCATCTGCATATTGCCCACCAACTTCACCGGCGATAGTCCGCACGGATTCGTGCTGTCCCCCATCCTCAGCCGAGCCTTCTAGCGCGCGTCCTCGAGTACCTGTAAGGCGGCGTTGTATCCGGGGATGAAGGAAATCGCGGGTCCCCCATGACATCCCGCGCTCCCGAGGTACAGGCCCTCGATGGGTAGCGGATGGTCGCGATATCCGCGCGGCCCTGGTCTGTTGACTCCGATCTGGTCCGCGTGCACCAACCCGAAGCAATAGTCACCGCCCGGTGCCCCGAACATGGTGCCCATGTGCCGGGGCGTAAAGGTGGTGTGCCGCAGCACGATCTCCTCGAAATTAGGAGCCAGCCGGGAGATCTTGTCGATCACCCGCCGCCCCATCTCCGCCTTCATCTCGCCATAGCGCGCATGCTCCGTCTCGACCGGGAACCACAGGGCGAACGCCGAGGCCGCGTACTTGCCCTCCGGCGCCAGCTGTCGGTCATGCAGAGACGGGATCTGGAACACCACGGCGGGATCGGCGGGCACGATTCCCCGCCGACAGTCTTCCCACTGCGCCTGTAGCTCTTCGGGCGTGCTGTACATCCCGACCGTCGACTGCATCTGTGGATCGTTCAAACTCTCGTACGGTGCGACGAACTCCGGTAGCGCCGCAAGAGCGAAATGCATCTGCAGATAGCTGCCGCGATGATCCACCCGCGCGAATCGGTCACGCTGATCCGGTGGCACCGCCGAGGAATCCAACATCTCCACCACGGTGAGATCGGGTGCGATGCAGGAAACAACCACCGGCGCAGTAATTGTCGATCCATCGTCCAAGGCGACTCCGGTCACCCGGCCATCCGCGGTGCGGATTTCGGTGACCTTGCTACGGAGTCGCACCTCGCCTCCGTGGCCGACGAAGTGGTCATGTAGATGCGATGTCAACGCCCCGATGCCCCCACGGAGCTTCTTCATCTGCAACGCGGTCGCGTCCGGCATCGCCAACCCGAAGGCCAGCGCGGCCGCGCTACCCGGGGTTTCCGGACCGCGATAGGTCATGTTCAGCGCCAAGAACGCCAACATCCCGCGCAGCGCGCCGTGTTTCTCTTTGTCGGGGAAATATCGGTCCAGCACGTCGGTCACCGAACCGAATAGCATCTCGTTGATGCTGGCACGCTCGAATTCATTTGTCGCGCAGGCGTACATCTCGTCAAATGTCTTCGGCGGCTGCCCTACCTCGAATCGCCCCAGCGCCCTCGTCGGCGCTTGACTCCACGCCATGATCCCCGCCATGCCGTTGACGGCCTCGGCTCCATGCGCCTCGTTGAGATGGGTCAACAGCTTCATCGGATCGCTGTAGTAGATCAGTGGGTCGTCGCCAATTCCCCTGAGCGCCACTGACACAACGTCCAGGTCGACCGTCGGCAGGGTGTCAAGGCCAAGATCACGGCTCAGGACCGCAGATGTCGGAAACTGGACCGATCCCGCGATCTCGAATCGGTACCCGTCAAACAGCTCAACCGTCGAGGCCATGCCACCGGAATACAGCTTGGCGTCGAGGCAGACCGTACGCAGCCCCGACTTCTGAAGTTTTGCCGCCGCGGTCAGTCCGTTGTGCCCGGCGCCGATCACGATCGCCTCGAAATCCGCCATCCCCCCACGCTGACACGGCTCAACAAGTTTTGTCAATAGTGACAAAACTTGGCTTCAGGACATATCTCCGATTCCCGCCTTCAGGAAATCCAGCGCGGTGCGGCTCAGCCGCGCGAGCTCCCCGGGCGAGTGATCCTCGCCGAGCATCCACGCATCCATGGCGCCGAAGACCGCCGCGGCAATACAGCGCGCGGTCACGGTATTGCGCAGGCGCACATCGGGATTGACTTCGACACCGCCATCACGCACGAGGTGCGTCTCGATCACCTCGGCAAATTCGGCCTCCACCTGCCGGATATGCCGCACGATGCGCGCCCGGTCGAGCTCCTGGTTGCGCAACGTCGCGATCTTGACCACCGCGTCGACGTCGTAAGGGGCACTGAAGATCGCCGATTCCACCGATTCCAGAATGGGTTCGCCCGCAGTTCTCACATCCAGCGCGCTGCGAAACCATTCCAGACCGAGGTCGTAGTCCAGAAAAAGCAGATCATGCTTGGACTCGAAATGGCGATAGAAGGTTCGCAGCGAGACACCGGCATCCGCCGCGATCTGCTCGACGGAGGTGTCCTCGACCCCCTGACCGAGAAAGCGCACTATCGCCGCCTGCCGAAGCGCCGCGCGCGTCCGCTCACTGCGCACAGTCTGAGCAGGTCTGACCATTCTGGAAAGGTACCCCAAGGACAGCCGAAGGCAAGTTATGTCACTATTGACAAAACTTGGTGGTGCTGTCAGGCTCCGGACATGGTGTCGCTCGTGGTCCACGCGATCCTCGGAATCGCAGTCATCGCCCTCATCGTCGCCTCGAACCGGCCGATATTCGCCCGAACCGCAACGGGTCCCGCGTTATCGCTGCTCGAAATCGTGTACTACGTCGTCGGTATCGCCTCGATCGCGCTGGGCTGGTACTTCAACATCCGGTACGTCGCCGAGTACCACGTGTCCAACCCGATCACCGGCTGGATCGACTACATCAAGCTGATGTTCGTCAATCCGGCGGCGGGCTCGGCCAGCCAGGACTACACCATCGGCAATGTCATTCTGCTGCCGCTGATGACGATCATCGACGGGTACCGCCGCGGCATCCGGCGCCCATGGCTCTACTTCGTATCAAGCCTCTTCACGAGTTTCGCGTTCGCGTGGGCCTTCTACCTGATCACCGTCGAACGCCAGCGCAGACACCAACCGGCCACGGTCCTCGAATCCGTGTGAGCTACATGCCTTTTGCGCGACGCCCCAGTTCACGGGTGATCTCGCGGGTGGCGTCCCGCTTGGCCAGGTCCTGACGCTTGTCGTGCGCCTGCTTACCGCGCGCCAAGGCCAATTCCACCTTGACCTTGCCGTCCAGGAAGTACAGCGACAACGGCACCAGCGTGAGGTTGCCATCGCGGATCTTGCCGACCAGTTGATCAATCTGCGCTCTGTGCAGCAACAGCTTTCGGTTCCGCAGCGGCGCATGATTGGTCCAGGTGCCGTGGTCGTACTGCGGGATATGTAACGCGCGCAGCCAGACCTCGCCGTCATCGACGGTGGCGAACGCATCCACCAGGGAGGCCTTGCCCTCGCGCAGGCTCTTGACCTCGGTGCCCACCAGCTGCACCCCGGCCTCGTACACATCGAGAATCGAATAGTTGTGCCGCGCCTTGCGATTGGACGCGATGATCTGGCGCCCGTCGGTCGGTTTCTTACTCATCGCCAGGGCCTATCTACGCACGTACAGACGCAAAGTCACATACGCGGTCACCCCGGCCAGCAGAATACCCAGCGCCGCCATCTGAATCGACGCGAGGAACACATCCCCGTAGGTGATCGGGGCAATCAGGTTGGCCTGAATGAACTGTTCCAGCGCCCCGTTGAGAATGGTCACCCGCGCCACGATCAGACCGATCACCGCCAGCAATACCCCGGCAAGCGCAGCGATAACCGCCTCCAACAGGAACGGCAATTGTGTGTACCAACGAGTGGCACCCACCAACCGCATGATGCCCACCTCGGTGCGCCGCGTGTATGCGGCGACCTGAACCATGTTGGCGATCAACAGAACCGCACCAACGGCCTGGATCAGCGCGATCATGAACGCCGCATCACGCAGGCTGTTCAGCACCGCGAACAAGCGGTCGATCAGATCCTTCTGGTTGAGCACGCCCTTCACGCCGGGCTTGCCGACGAATGACTCATCGAAATCCGCGTGCGTCTCCGGTTCCTTGAGCTTGACGATGAAGGAGGCGGGGAACGCGTCCTTGCTCACATCCTTCATCAAGTCCCGGAACTGTGGCAGCCGCTTCTCGGCGTCCGCGTACGCGTCCTCACGGTTCACGAAACGCACCGACTTGATGTCGGAACGCTTCTCGATCTCGTCGCGCAGGCCCTTGCAGATATCGCTGCTGCAGTCGGTGTCGGTGGCCGACAGGTCCTCGGTGAGGAAGATCTGCGTCTCCACGCGGTCCAGGTAGATCGCCTTCGAGTTCTTGGCAAGCGATATCACCAGCAGACCACCACCGAACAACCCGATCGCAATGGCGGTCGTGATGATCATCGCCACCGTCATCGTCACATTGCGGCGTAGGCCGGTGAGGACCTCGTTGAACAGGAATCCAAAACGCATGTTCTATTCCACTTACCTATCTACCCCGTAGACACCGCGCTGCTCGTCGCGGATCAGCTTGCCCAGTTCCAGCTCGATCACGCGCTGACGCATCGAGTCGACGATGTGATGGTCGTGGGTCGCCATCAGCACGGTAGTACCGGTGCGGTTGATCCGCTCCAGCAGCGCCATGATGTCCTCACTGGTCTCGGGGTCCAGGTTCCCTGTCGGCTCGTCGGCCAGCAGCACCAGCGGACGGTTGACGAACGCACGCGCGATACCGACGCGCTGCTGCTCGCCACCGGACAGTTCCGAAGGCAACCGGCTGGCCTTGCCGGTCAGGTTCACCATCTCCAGCACCTCGGGAACGATGCGGTTGATGATGTCCGTCTGCTTGCCGATCACCTCGAGCGCGAAGGCCACGTTCTCGTACACCGTCTTTTGCTGTAGCAGCCGGAAGTCCTGGAACACACAGCCAATCGTCTGCCGAAGGTGCGGGATCTCGCGGCCGCGCAGCTTGTTCACATGGAACTTGGAAACCTGGATTTCGCCCTTGGTGGGCAGCTCCTCGCCCAGCAGCAGCCGCATGAATGTCGACTTACCCGAACCCGAAGGACCGATGAGGAACACAAACTCACCCTTGTCGATCTCGAGGCTCACGTTGTCCAACGCGGGCCGAGCCGACGATTTGTAGAGCTTGGTTACCTTGTCGAGGCTGATCACGGCACGCCAGTCTAGCCGGGAAACCCGTGATGACCGTGAGGGCGCACTACGGCGTGGGGGGCGCCGGCGCCGGAGGAGGCGCACCCGGCAGTGGCGGAAGCTGCGGCGGGACCACCCAGGGAGGTAACCATCCGGGCGGCTGAGGTGCGGTCGTCGTCGGGGGTGTCGGCGGTGTTCCGCTGGGCGTCAACGTCGGGAATGTCGTGACGATGGTGTTCGTCGGCTCCGTCGTCGTGGTCGTAGTGGGCGGTGTCGTGGTCGTCGGACGCCTCGTGGTGCTCGGCACGGGCCGAGGCACGGACGTGGTGACGCTGGGCGCAGGTGCCCAGGTGTACCCGGGAGGCGGCTGCGGCGGCGCGGGCTCTGGCTTGTTGATCTCGTAGAGCCAGCTTGCCGCGACGAACGCCAGAATCAGCACGGCGGTCGAGGTTCGAATCCTGACCTTTGCCCTGACCTTGGTTCCCCAGGACAGGAGCTTTTCCCACAACGGTTCCTGGCGAGGTTCTCTCATTTGAGATCCTCGTCCTTCACGATCGGTTGCGGCTTGGTGTCAACGCCCTCGTCGTGCCCCTCCTCGCGCTTGTTGTCGCGTTTGAGCTCTCCGGAGCTCGACGACGACATGGTGCGCACCACGGGGCGGCTATCCCCTACCAGCGCCACACCCGCCTTGGCCAGGGCCGCGATGACCTTGGCACGTAGCCGCCGTCCCACCTCGAACTGCTTACCGGGCAGCGACCGCGCCACCATGCGCACGTTGACCCGGTCCACTTCGATGCTCTCCACACCCATCAGCGATGGGGCATCAAGCAGCAGCTGAGACAGATCGCGGTCCACCAGCGCCTGCTGGCAGACGTCGTACAGCACGTCATTGACCCGGGCCAGGTCCACGCTCGTCGGCACCGGGATATCGACGACCGCGCGGGCCCAATCCTTCGAAAGGTTGACCGCCTTGACGATCAACCCGTTCGGAATGGTGATGACCTCGCCCTCGCTCGAACGCAACTTGGTAACCCGCAGGGTGACCTCCTCGACAGTCCCCCGGGACTCGGTGGTCTGCCCCTGCACGTACAGCTCCACCAGATCGCCGAAGCCGTACTGCTTTTCGGTGATGAGAAAGAACCCGCTCAACAAGTCCTGGACGACGCGCTGAGCGCCGAAACCGAGCGCACCACCCAGCACAGCGGCCGGACCCGCGAGCCCGCCGATCGAAATGCCAAGCACCCCAACGACGTGCACGGTGGTGATGACAACGATCAGCACCACGACAATCCAGGAGACGACGGAGGCGAGCGCCTGCCGGTGCTTGCTGGCTTCCGAGCGCACCAATGCATCGCTCTGGGTGAACGAACGGTCCAGCCGGCGGGTGATCTTGTGCGCGCCCCAGTTGATGAAGCGGACGAGGATCATCGCGCCTAGGACGGCGATGACGATCTGCAGGCCGTTGTTGAGTAACCAGCGACCAACCTCGCTGGACCACAGGGTGTTCCAGCGCTCCTCGAGGCGAAGGCCCGCCGCGTTGAACTCGGCGACGCTAGTCATCTCGCCTATTGCGCCACCGAATCCCCGCCTCGAGAAATCCGTCGATGTCCCCGTCGAGCACCGCCGCAGGATTGCCTACCTCGTACTCGGTACGCAGGTCCTTGACCATCTGATAGGGCTGCAGCACATAGGAGCGCATCTGGGTGCCCCATGAGCTACCGCCGTCACCCTTGAGCGCATCCATCTCGGCGCGCTCCTCGAGCCGCTTACGCTCCAGCAGTCTGGCCTGGAGCACACGCATCGCCGCGACCTTGTTCTGCAGCTGCGACTTCTCGTTCTGACAGGTGACGACGATGCCCGTCGGGATGTGCGTGAGCCGCACGGCCGAGTCGGTCGTGTTCACCGACTGTCCACCCGGTCCGCTCGATCGGTAAACGTCAACGCGCAGGTCACCTTCGGGGATATCGATGTGATCGGTCGTCTCCACCACCGGGAGCACCTCGACATCGGCGAACGAGGTCTGGCGCCGACTCTGGTTGTCGAACGGGCTGATTCGCACCAGCCGGTGGGTGCCCTGCTCCACCGACAGCGTGCCGTAGGCGAACGGGGCGTGCACGGCGAAGGTCGCGCTCTTGATACCCGCCTCTTCGGCGTAGGAGGTGTCGAACACCTCGATCGGGTACTTGTGCGCCTCGGCCCAGCGGATGTACATGCGCATGAGCATCTCGGCCCAGTCCGCGGCGTCCACACCTCCGGCGCCGGACCGAATGGTGACCACGGCCTCGCGCTCGTCGTATTCACCCGACAACAGTGTCCGGACCTCCATGGCCTCGATGTCCTCGCGCAGCTTGGCGCGGTCGGCATCGGCCTCCGCCACCACCGAGGCGTCTTCACCTTCCTCAGCGAGCTCGTAGAGCACCGGCAGATCATCGAGCCGCTGGCGGAGAGCCTCGACACGCCGCAGCTCACCCTGCGCGTGCGAGAGCTGGCTCGTCACCTGCTGGGCCCGCGCCTGGTCATCCCACAGGTTGGGGTCGGCGGCGGCTTCTTCGAGCGTCTTGATCCGGGCACGCAGGCCGTCGACGTCGAGCACCCGCTCCACCGTGGTGAGGGTCGTGTCGAGGTCAGCGATGTCGGCTTGGCAGTCCAGATCCACAACAGTTCAGGCTACCGGGCTGACGGAGCACAACATTCCGACCCGACCGTTCAGCCCTAACCGTGAGTCACCGCGCGGATGTGATCGGCGGAATGGCCCAGACGGATCGCGGCCTCCGATACCGCCGCGCGGTCCATCAATTCCGGTGGTCCCAACGCGCCCAGGACCGCCACCACCTCGCCGTCATCGCCGAAGACGGGCACTCCCAGAAACCCGATCCGGCATGGCTCGGCCAGGTCAACCGGTTCGCTCATCATGTCCACCATGAGGTCGAGAGTTCGCTGGTCAGCTTCGCGGCGCCCTCCCGCCAGCGCGCTGGCGAGCGAGTAGAACTGATCCACATACATGTTTTGGCGCGCGACATAGAACCCGTCGGCACGCACCCGCGCCAGCATGGCCGCGACGCGATCCCATCGTGAGTCAGACACCGTCGCCCCGGCGTTCTCCAGCCATCGCCGAACCAGGGAATCGTCGGCCCACGCCATGAAGACGATTCCCGCCGGGGCCGCCAAACGGACACGGCTACCGACGGGATAGCCGACCCCTGTCGCGGAACGTCCCGACGACGAGATGACCGCCACATCGTCGCCGATGACCATCGCCATCGTGGCCAGCGCGGCAAAGTGCTCTGCAAGCTCTGCGACTTCACGGTCCGCCGCTGCGGCGATGCCGAAGCGCGTACGCGCCGCGTGACCACCGATGAGCAACGCCGGACCTATCGAGTACGTCTTGTGCCTGGGATGGCGCTCGAGATAGCCCGCTTCCGTGAGTGCCTGAAGTATCGCGAGAGTGGATGCCGCGTTGACACCCACCGCTTCGGCAATCTCCGTCATCGACCTGGGCTGGGTGGGTCGTGCCGCCAAGTGATCCAAGATCTGCGTGGCCCGCACGACAGCGGGCGCGGGCTTCGTCATTCGCGTCCCAATCTGGTAGCAGACTGCTACGATTTGCTGTCGGATTTGATATATCAAATCCGACAAAGACATACAATAGTCAACTACTAGCTACCCGGCGGATTGATCCATGCATTCCTTTGGAAAACAGCTAGCCGCGCTATCAAGATCACGGTACGGCCCGTGGGCCGTTATTGCGGCCGGAGAGACAGAAACGGCGACCGCATTCGCGCGCCATATCGCGGCGAACGGCATCAACATCGTCGTGGCGGCGCATAGCGGAAGGGCCGACGCGTACACGCTGGCCGTGACCGCCGGGGTGAGCGTCCGCACCACATCGCCCGACGTGTTCACCGGCGAACTCGCCGCGGCCACCGACGACATCGACGTCGGCTTGTTGGTGTGCGTCACCGACGAGGACACCGGCAGTAGCCGCTTCGGCGAATCCGACCTGAATCGCATGCGGACCCTCTACCTGTCCCATCGATTCGGGCACAGAATCGCCGACCGCGGCGAGGGCGGCGTCATCATGGTGAGGTCATTGGCAACCCAAGGAATGGCGCACCACAGTCAACCTCGCGGCGCCGATTCGACGTTCACAACGGGCATCCGCGATGACCTACACAGGCAGGGCGTCGACGTGGCGCTGTTCGACGATTACGTGCCGCACCGGCCGGCGATGGACGCCGACGACCTCGCGCTGATGGCCTTGGCACGGCTCGGACGGCGACGGCACCGTCAGTGCCTTCACGAACTCGATCAGCCGGATTGCCGCACCGTCCGCGGCGTCAACTGACGATCCGACGGTTGTGCACCGCGCGTTCAATTTCCCGTCCCTCCCTATCCAAACTGACGCACTGGTAAGTTCCTGACCGTGAGTCAGGAAACGACAACTGCGCCCAAGACCGAACTGCTTCACCCCACCCAGGACGACTTCGCCGAATTCGACGGCGAGACACGTCGGCTCCTGAAGGCGACCGTCGATTGGTTCGAAGAACGCGGGAAGACCCGCCTACTCAAGGACTATGTCGACAAGGTCTTCTACCAGGACTTCCTGGACTTCGCGGCGAGCGAGAAGCTGTTCGCCACCTTCCTCACCCCGGCCGCCGACGGCGCCGGGAACGCCGACAAGCGCTGGGACACCGCCCGCGTGGCCAAGCTCTCGGAGATCCTCGGCTTCTACGGTCTGAACTACTGGTACCCGTGGCAGGTGACCGTCCTCGGTCTCGGACCCGTGTGGCAGAGCACCAACAATGACCCCCGCAAGCGCGCGGCCGACCTGCTTGACGGCGGTGCCGTAGCGGCCTTCGGACTGTCCGAGCAGGCCCACGGCGCCGACATTTACTCCACCGACCTGGTACTCACGCCCGTCGAAGGTGGCGGATACAAGGCCTCCGGCAGCAAGTACTACATCGGCAATGGCAACTGCGCCCGCATCGTGTCGGTGTTCGGGCGTGTGCAGGGCCGCGACGGTCTGGACCAGTACGTCTTCTTCCTCGCCGACAGCGAGCACCCCAACTACACGGTGATCAAGAACGTCGTGCCGTCCCAGATGTATGTCGCCGAGTTCGAGCTCAACGACTACCCGGTGAGCGAAGACGACATCCTGCACGTCGGCGCGGACGCTTTCAGCGCGGCACTCAACACCGTCAACATCGGCAAGTTCAACCTGTGCTTCGGCGGCATCGGCCTCTCGACGCACGCCCTGTACGAGTCCGTCACCCACGCACACAACCGCATTCTGTACGGCAGCCCGGTCACCAAGTTCGACCATGTGCGCCGCGAGTTCGTGGACGCCTATGCCCGGTTGATGGGCATGAAGCTGTTCAGTGAGCGCGCCGTGGACTACTTCCGCACCGCCAGCCCCGAGGATCGGCGCTACCTGCTGTTCAACCCGGTCACCAAGATGAAGGCCACCACCGAGGCCGAGAAGGTGCTGGCGTTGCTGGGGGATGTCATGTCGGCCAAGGCATTCGAAGCCGAGACCTACACCACCGCGGCACGCATCGACGTGGCGGGGCTGCCCAAGCTTGAGGGCACGGTGGCCGTCAACCTGGCACTGATCCTCAAGTTCATGCCCGCCTACCTGCACCATTCGCAGGACCTCCCCGTCCCCGGAGTGCAGCTGGAAGCTCGCGACGACGAGTTCCTCTTCAACCAGGGTCCGGCCAGCGGTCTGGGCAAGGTCCAGTTCCACGATTGGCGCAAGGCTTTCACTGAGAACGCAGGCATTCCCAATGTCGCGGCCTTCACCGAGCGTGCCGAGGCACTGGCCACCTTGGTGGCCGCGGAGAAGGATGCCATCAAGACCGCCGGGCTGGATCTGCAGTTGAGCATCGGCGAGCTGTTCACCCTCGTGGTCTACGGCGGTCTGATCCTGGAGCAGGCCAAGCTACGGGGCGCTGACGAGCAGCTCATCGACCAGATCTTCGAGATCCTCAACCGGGACTTCTCGCAGTACGCGGTCGATCTGATCGGCAAGCGCGAGGCCACCGCGACGCAACGGCAGTGGGCCAAGGACGTTATTTCAGAACCCGTATTCAATTCCGAACGCTTCGATGCGATTTGGAATCGAGTCGAGGCGCTGTCCGGCGTGTATGAAATGCGGGCCTAGTCCGCAGGTCTACCCGCGCACCCTCGGAACCGTCGCTAGCATCGGTGGGGTAACCCGTCCGCACAGGACCGCGGCCAGCCCCCTGTCGGCCAGCCCATAGCCGACGACAGCCGCTGCCCCCTGTCGGGCAGATAAGGACGTACGAGGGTGCGCGCCGTTCACGTCGCCATCGTCGGTGCGGGGCCCTCGGGCTTCTTTGCCGCCGGATCGCTGCTCAAACACTCCGATTTCGACGTGCATGTCGACATGCTCGAAATGCTTCCCACCCCTTGGGGTTTGGTTCGGTCCGGGGTGGCTCCGGACCACCCCAAGATCAAGTCGGTCAGCGCGGTGTTCGAGAAGACGGCGACGCATCCGCGTTTCCGGTACTTCGGCAACATCGAAGTGGGCGGGCAGATCACCGCCGAGGAGTTGGCGGCACGCTACGACGCGGTGATCTACGCGGTCGGAGCCCAGTCGGACAAACCCCTGGGCATCCCCGGCGATCAACTGCCGGGCTGCATCGCCGCCGTCGACGTGGTGGGCTGGTACAACGCCAATCCCACGCATCAGAAGGTGTCGGTCGACCTCTCGGGCAAACGCGCCGTGGTCGTCGGGAACGGCAACGTGGCACTGGACGTCGCGCGCATCCTGGGCATGGATCCAGAGTCGCTGCACACCACCGACATCGCCGACCGCGCGCTGGATTCTTTGGACCACAACGCGATCCGTGAGGTTGTGATCATCGGACGACGCGGACCGCTGCAGGCCACCTTCACCCCGCTGGAGCTGCGCGAGATGGGTGAACTGCCGGGCGTCGACGTCGTGGTGGATCCCGAAGACCTGGCCGGCATCACCGATGAACAATTGGCGGCCGCACCCAAGCCCACCCGCACCAACATCGGCACCCTGCGCAAGTTCGCGGAGCGACCGCACACCGAGGGCCACCGCAGGGTGGTGTTCCGGTTCCGCACCTCCCCCATCGAGCTGCACGGCGACGGCGAGGTGGAATCAATCACACTGGGCCGCAACGAACTCGTCGACGAAGACGGATACCTCGTCGCCCACGACACGGGTGAACGCGAGACGCTGCCCACTCACCTCGTGGTACGTGCCATTGGCTATCGCGGAGTCCAGGTGCCCGGGTTGCCCTTCGATTCCCGGCGCGGCGTCATCCTCAACAACGCGGGGCGCATCGAGGGCCGCGACAACGAGTACGTGGTCGGCTGGATCAAGCGCGGTCCGGTCGGTGTCATCGGAACCAACAAGAGCGACTCACAGGAGACGGTCGACACCTTGCTCGCCGACCTGGCGACCGCCGACTTGGGAGCCGTGCCCGACACCGCCGCCCTGGAAGAATGGCTGTTGGGACACGAACCACACATCGTGTCCCAATCCGATTGGCTGACCATTGATTCGCATGAGCGCGCCACCGGTGAACCGCAGGGCCGCCCCCGCGTGAAACTTGAGACGGTGCCCGATCTGCTGGCCGTCACCGGACGACACGGCGAATCGTGACAGTCCACATCGTGGTGTCACAGGTGATGCCCGCCAGCTGCGAGCGGACATTCGACCTGATCCACGATTACGGTCGACGGCTGGAATGGGACAGCCTGCTACGTCGCGCGTCCGTGGAGGGCGGCACAGCCGGTGTCGGCAAGATCGCCGTCTGCACCGCGCGCTGGGTCCCGGGCGGATACTCGTTTCGCACCCGATACGTCACGTTCAAACCTCCCCATCTGGCCGCGATCAAGCTCGAATCCAGGCCGCCCTTCTTCACCAAGTGGGCGGCGTCGCTGCGTCATGAATCCATCGATAGCGACGACACCGACCTCACGGGTGATCACCGCGAAGACATGTCGCTGGCGACCTACACCATGACGTTCGCCTGCAGACCAGCGTTCATCGAGCCCATTGCGGAGCGAATATTCAAGCGCGAGACCGAGAATCGCCTCGTCGCATTGGCGAACTTTCTGCAAGCGGCGTAGCTACAGCGGCGGGGGCTCGTAGTACCGCGGCGGCGGTTCGTGCTTTTTGGCCGGGTCCTCCGTTGATGACGGCCCCTCAATAGGTCCGGGAGGTGGTGGCGGCGTTGACGGCAGGGGCGGAGGCGGCACCGGATCGATGTTTTCGATCGATGGTGGCCCACTCGGATACTGCTGCGGCGTTGCTCCCACCGACGGAGCCAGCAGCACATCCCAACGCTCGGGATTCTTCGGCGAATACAACACCGGAATCAGATCGCCGATGCGCGGCCAGTTGTTGACGTCACGCACGATCTGCCGGTAGGTGATGTATTCGGCGACCGTCGGACCATTGATGGCACCGGTGATAGTGACCAGCTGCCCGCCCGTCACCCCCTCGGGACGGGGGCTGACCCCGGTCACCAACAGGGTCCCTTCCGCCACATTCATACCCGGTTGAGCCTGCCGACCGCGTCGCATCTGCATGATGACGAGAGCCAGCGATCCGCCGATCAGCAGTAGCACCAAGAATTCCCACACACCTACATGGTAGGACTGCAGGCATGACGCCCACCGTCTCCTTGCGCGAAGATCGTCGACTGGCACTCGAATTGGCCGATGCCGCCGATGAAATCACCACGTCGCGGTTCGGCGCACTCGATCTTCGGGTGGACACCAAACCCGACCTGACGCCGGTGACCGACGCGGACACCTCGGTGGAAACGGTTCTGCGCTCACTGCTGCATCGGTCGCGCCCGGCGGATTCGGTACTGGGCGAGGAGTACGGCGGGGATTTCGAAGGACACGGCCGACTGGGCCGAAGCTGGGTGATCGATCCCATCGACGGCACCAAGAACTTCGCGCGGGGGGTTCCCATCTGGGCCACGCTCATCGCGCTGCTTGAGGACGGTGTACCCGTCGTCGGTGTGATCAGCGCCCCGGCACTGTCTCGCCGGTGGTGGGCGGCTGCCGGGCTCGGCGCCCACTGCCGTGTCGGGGCAGGTGAAGATCGGCTGATCCATGTCTCTGGAGTCGACCACCTCGCGTCGGCAAGCCTGTCGTTCTCCAGCCTGTCGGGCTGGGCGGATCGCGGGAAGCGCGATCGATTCATCGATCTGACCGACGAGGTGTGGCGGATCCGGGGATACGGCGACTTCTTCTCGTACTGCCTGGTGGCCGAGGGGGCTGTCGATATCGCCGCCGAGCCCGAGGTCTCGTTGTGGGACCTGGCGCCGCTGGACATCTTGGTCCGCGAGGCCGGCGGCCGGTTCACGAGTCTGGCCGGTGAGCCCGGCCCGCATGGCGGCAGTGCGGTGGCGACCAACGGGTTGCTGCACGACGAGGTGCTGCGCGCCCTGTCCTGAGCCCCCGCTCCTTGCGAGCAGACATTTGGTGCATACGCGTCCTGGGTTCTCCGCAATACGCATGTCCCGCAAGCGTGCGTTGTCGCCTGCTCGCGCAAAGGAAACATGGTGTGATCTGGGCCTCGTTTTGTGCGGATCTTACCGCTTAGTAAGATACGGTTCTTACTTCGGAGTAAGGTACCGATCAGATACTCCGGCAGAACCCCACTTTGACCCCAGAAACGGCTGGTGACATGACCAACACGTTGACCCCGCGCGACGAGAAGAAGGCCGCCAAGAGCAAGAGCCTGGCGAAGCACGAGACAGGCGTAGGCCTCCAGAAGCACAAGCGCGGCGCGATCGACATCCTGATCGCGGTGCTGACCCCGATCGCGGGTTCGGAGCTGCTGGACAAGTACAACCTGCGCGGAGCCTTCAACAAGGGCATCTTCGAGACCACGAAGGGCCTGTTCACCACCCTCGGCGTTGCCAACCGCACCTTCAAGAAGGTCTCGGGCAGCAAGGGCGCACCCAAGCGCCTCGACAAGGCGAACGCCGACTTCTTCGACCTCAATCCCGAGGACGAGCAGAAGATGATCGCCGACACGGTGAAGGAATTCGCCGTCGAGGTCATCCGCCCCGCCGCCTACGAGTCGGACAAGAACAAGGCGTACCCCGCCGACCTGCTGAGCAAGGTCGCCGAGCTGGGTGTCACCGCCATCAACATCCCCGAAGATTTCGACGGCATCGCCTCGCAGCGCTCTACAGTCACCAACTCCCTTGTCGCCGAGGCTCTTTCGTACGGTGACCTGGGTCTGGCACTACCGATCCTGGCACCCTCGGGCGTCGCCTCCGCGCTGACCAACTGGGGCAGCGCCGATCAGCAGGCCACCTACCTCAAGGAATTCGCGGGCGAGAGCGTGCCGCAGGCCTCGGTCGTCATCGCCGAGCCGCAGGCGCTGTTCGATCCCTTCAGCCTCAAGACCACGGCCACCCGCACCCCCAGCGGTTTCCGGCTCAACGGCGTCAAGTCACTGGTACCCGCCGCCGCACAGGCCGAGCTGTTCATCGTGGCCGCCAACTACAACGGCCGCCCATCGCTGTTCATCGTCGAATCCGGCACCGAGGGCATCACCGTCGAGGAAGACCCGAGCATGGGTATCCGCGGTGCGGCGCTGGGCCGGCTGAACCTGAACAACGTCGCGGTTCCCGCCTCCGGACTCCTCGGTGAGGACGCGGCCGCAGAGTCCGATTACTCCGAGGCCGTCGCACTGGCTCGCCTCGGCTGGGCATCGCTCGCGGTGGGCACCGGCCAGGCCGTGCTCGACTACGTGATCCCCTACGTCAAGCAGCGCGAGGCATTCGGCGAGCCCATCGCCCGCCGCCAGGCCGTTGCCTTCATGTGCGCCAACATCGCCATCGAGCTCGACGGCCTGCGGCTGGTCACGCTGCGCGGCGCCTCTCGTGCCGAGCAGGGCCTGCCGTTCATCCGTGAGGCCGCACTGGCCCGCAAGCTCGCCACCGACAAGGGCATGCAGATCGGCCTCGACGGCGTGCAGCTGCTCGGCGGCCACGGCTTCACCAAGGAGCACCCGGTGGAGCGCTGGTACCGCAACCTGCGTGCCATCGGTGTCGCCGAAGGCGTTGTGGTCCTGTAGCCGTTCCCTCCCCATAGTCGTTATCTACTAAACGAAAGTCTTTCCATGGCAATCAATTTGGAACTCCCCAAGAAGTTGCAGGCGGTTCAGGAGAAGGGGCACCAGGGCGCTGCCGAACTGGTGCGGCCGATCTCGCGCAAGTATGACCTGGCCGAGCACACCTACCCCGTCGAGCTGGACACCCTGGAGACGCTGTTCGCCGGTGTCACCGCTGCGGGCACGTTCGCCTTCGCCGGTGCCGAGGCCTTCCGCGCCGAGGAGAACACCGAGAAGCAGAACGTCAACGGCGCGAACATGTCCGCGCTGCTGAACGCCCTCGAGATGAGCTGGGGCGACTGTGGTCTGCTGCTGACCATTCCCTTCCAGGGCCTGGGCAACGCCGCGGTGTCGAGCGTGACCACCAAGGAAGACGCCGACAAGTTCGGCAAGGTGTGGGCCGCCATGGCCATCACCGAGCCGGGCTTCGGGTCGGACTCGGCGGCGGTCACCACCACCGCCAAGCTCGATGGTGACGAGTACGTCATCAACGGCGAAAAGATCTTCGTCACCGCCGGTTCGCGCGCCACCCACATCGTGGTGTGGGCGACCCTGGACAAGACCAAGGGCCGCCCCGCCATCAAGTCCTTCCTGGTGCCGCGTGAGCACCCCGGTGTGACCATCGAGCGTCTCGAAGAGAAGCTCGGCATCAAGGCCTCCGACACCGCGGTCATCCGCTTCGACAACGCGCGGATCCCGAAGGACTACATCCTGTCCGACCCGGAGATCAACACCGAAAAGGGTTTCGGCGGTGTGATGAGCACCTTCGACAACACCCGCCCGATCGTGGCGGCTATGGCCGTGGGTGTCTCGCGTGCCTCGCTCGAGGAGCTGCGCAAGATCCTCGAGGATGCCGGTATCGACATCTCCTACGACAAGCCGGCGCATGCCCAGCACGCGGCTGCCGCAGAGTTCATCCGGATGGAGGCCGACTGGGAGGCGTCGTACCTGCTGACGCTGCGCAGCGCCTGGCAGGCCGACAACAACATCCCCAACTCGATGGAAGCCTCGATGGCCAAGGCCAAGGCCGGCCGCGTTGGCAGCGACATCACCCTCAAGGCCGTCGAAATGGCCGGCACCACCGGCTATTCCGAGCGCACCCTGTTAGAGAAGTGGGGCCGCGACTCGAAGATCCTGGACATCTTCGAGGGCACTCAGCAGATCCAGCAGCTGGTGGTGGCCCGCCGCCTGCTGGGGCTGAGCTCCGCAGAGCTCAAGTGACGTACTGATCAAGATCCATTACGGCCCTTCCGGGACTCATCCCGGAGGGGCCGTAATGCTTTCTGTCTCAGGCGATGCGCACCCCGCGCGGCAATGTCTCAGCGGGTATCCGTAAGCGGCGTATAGCGATCGCGAGGCCGGCCGCACCCATCGCGAGATTGACCACAAGACCCAGGTACCAGGTGTTACCCACGAAACGGCTGCGGTACTGGTGCCCTTCTCTCCAACTACGGGAATGCTCGGAACAGCCGATATTCCGGGCATCCTCTGGTCCTGACCGCAGCCTGGAGACATCGCGCGCCAGCGAGAGCAGGATCGTGTCATCCGGATTCTGCCGAATGACGTCACCGTGCGCTTCCGGCTCAGCGGTCAGCGCCGGGTCGCTCTGCGATACCGCATCGGCGGCGACCACGAACGGGTTGGGCGCCACCAGCCACCAGGTTCGCTCGGTGTGGGTGACCGTGACTGTCTGAGGCTTCTCGTGGCAGCTGGTGGGCACGGAACGGTAGTGGTCCCAATCCGGCCGCAGCACAACAGAAGTTTCACGCACAAACGGCGTGAGCAGGCCCATGATCGCCGGCAGGCCGACGATCAGGAAGAACACCGTCAGTTGGGTGAGCACTGCTGAGCTCACCGGCCGAGCCGACAGCGCCGAGAATCCGAGTCCAATACCGCAGTAACACAGGAACAACAACGCGGCGACGACGATGCCCAACAACGAGGTGAAAATCGAATAGGGCGCTACCAACGCCGCCCAGATCAGGTAGGGGGCAGACACCACGAGAAGTGCAAGCGAGGCGGCCCAGCCCCCGAGCAGCTTGCCGAGAGCCAGTTGCACTGCGGTGATCGGAGTCGCTTGTACCACCGCCAAGTTCGCATCCTTGCGGTCGCCATTGATCGACGTCGCCGTCATGCTGGGTGCCACCACCAGCCCGAGCAGCAGTACGAAACCGCCGACTATCGCGTAAAAATCCCGGTCCCAGCCCTCGGCCGAACCATCGCCGGTTGCGGTTGCGGCATAGCGCGAGCCGAACACCAGCAGCGTGATGACCAGGAAGGCCACCCCCAGGGTGATCCACCATCGTGTAGTCCGGATCCGTTGGCGCAGTTCTAATCCGGCAATGGTCCCGATGGGCTGCCACCACGTCATCATGTGCGGTCTGCCTCCAGTGCAAAGTACGCATCTTCCAAGGCGTTCGTCGCCCGCGTGAACTCCAGTACCCGGGTCCCCGAGCCGACTGTGCGCGCAAGGTATTCAGCGGCCTCGTCGTCGTCGGCGAACGTCAGGTGAGCCGACGCGCCAACAGCCTGACCCAGCAGACGGATTCGCCACGTGCTCCCTGCCGCAGCCGGCGGCGCCATGGTGCTACCGGCACTCATCATCACCACATGGTCAACCATCTCCCCCAACTCGCTCAGGATGTGTGAGGACACCAGCACCGCACAGCCCGCATCCGCCAGGGCTCTCAGCGAATCCCGCAGCTCGACGCGGGATCTGGGATCCATACCGGAGGCGGGCTCATCGAGTAGCAGCACGCTGGGCTCGTGGACCAGAGCACGTGCAAAACCCAGTCGTTGCTTCTGGCCACGCGAGAGCTCCTGCGCGGGACGATCGGCGAACTCGCTCAGGTGCACGTCGGCCAGGAGCCTCACAGCACGTTGCCGCGACTGCGCCATCGACCGACCGTGCAGCCGCGCAAAAGCGATCAAGATCTCGTGGGCGGTGAGGGATTCCCACGTGCCGAATACATCAGGCATCCACCCCACACGTTCGCGGAGTCGAACAGGATCTACCACCTCGCCGTCCATCCGGATGCTGCCGCCCGAAGGCCGCAGCAGACCAGCCAGCATCAGCAACAAGGTGGTCTTCCCCGCACCATTCGGCCCGACCAGCCCGGTGATTTGGCCAGGCAAGAGTGTGATGTCAGCCCCAACGACCGCAACGTGACGCTTGAAAGTCCGCGCCAGCCCCTCCGCAACCAGAGTCATGTTCGCCGATATTAGCTGACCATCGGCCACCGCTCAGGTATCTGGAATGCCTCGCTTCGGATAGGCTGCCCTGGTCATTGTCGAGACAAACAGCTTTGCTTCACCTCTGGAGGACTTCATGGCGTGGGTTCGATCTGGTCTGCTCGCGGTCGTCGCCGGCACCCTCATTCCGCTCGGCGCCGGCCTTCCGGTTGCCAGCGCGGACGAATCGACCTGCGCTGCGATCGACCAGATGTCGAAGGCGGTCGATGACCCAGCCAACAACGGTCCGATCGTCACCGAGGCCCTGATGTATCTGCGCGGCGACAATCCCGCCTACTCCGGACTGGACCGTCAAATCGAGGCCGTCGGTCAGGCCCGCGACATGTGGGGCCGGGTCAACGACGGCGTGCGCGCCAACCTGGACGGTGTCGCCGAACCCGGCGCCCGCCAGCAGCTGACCGCGTACGCCGACGGTCTGACCGGCGCCTACGACCTCTCGGGAACGTGGCTGGCCGCCACCCCCGAGGTGCGTTCCTCCCCCGAGATCATCGATCGTGGCGGTGCGGTCGGCGGGCTATTGTTCGACGGCGTCAACAACTTCCACGTTCTGGCCAACATCTGCAACGGTGGCCGTCACTAGGCGTGCGACTCAACCCGGCCGATGCACGCCACCGCTTTCAGGCGGCGGCGGTGGCGAGGCTGGCGACGGTCAACGAATCCGGTGTGCCCCATCTGGTTCCGGTGACCTTCGCCGTCGCCAACGACGTCATCTGCTGGGCGGTTGATCACAAGCCGAAGTCACGCAACGATTTACAGCGACTGCGCAACATCGCCGCAAACCCTGCCGTCAGCTTCCTGGCGGATCACTATGACGAGGATTGGTCGGCGCTGTGGTGGGCACGCGCCGATGGCATCGCGCGGACGCTCGATACACCCGATTCCACCTGGATCAACTTGCTGGCCAACAAATATCGGCAGTACCGCCTGACGCCACCGACCGGCCCCATGGTGCTCACCGATGTTTCCCGATGGAGCGGATGGGCCGCCTCCCCCGTTTCGGCGTGATTACTCCGGCCTGATCCCATCGCGCTCGCAGTCCGCGAGCAGTAGTCGCTTGATGACCTTGCCGGTCGATGTACGCGGCAGTGCCGTGACGAAGTACACGTCACGGGGCACATGGAACTTGCTGAGCCGGTTTTTGATGAAGGCGCGCACCATGTCGCCGTCGAGCCCGGCATCCTTGTGCAGCACGACGAATGCCGACAGCCGCTGCCCGAAACTGTCATCGGACGTCCCGACGACGGCCACATCGGCAACCTGCGGCAGGAAGGCCAACGCGTCCTCCACCGGTCTGGGGAACACGTTTTCACCGCCGGAGATGATCATTTCGTCATCGCGACCGTCGATGTACAGACGTCCATCGGCGTCCAGGTGGCCCAGATCGCCGGTATCGAGCAGACCGTTGACCGACGCCGGTGACGGGTCGGCCACGTACCCGTCGAACAACATCTCATTGCCGACGAAGATCCTGCCCGTCACACCGCGCGGCACCGGACGCCGGTCGGCGTCGAGAATCGCGACGGTGGTACCCACCGGCGGCCGGCCCACCGTGGTGGGGGCGATCGCCAGATCCTCGGGGTCGGCAATGGTGGCCCAGGACACCTCGGTGGATCCGTAGAAGTTGTAGAGCACTTCACCGAACGCCTCGGTGAAGCGTTGCACCAGTGAGGCATTCAGCGGCGACCCGCTGCACGCGACCAGCCGCAGGCTTGACGTGTCGTACTTCTGGCGCACCTTGGCGGGCAGATCGACGATGCGCTGCAGCATGATGGGGACCGCGATCAGCGTGGTCACCTTGCGGGTGGCGATGGCGCGCAGGCACTCCTCCGGATCGAACTTCTCCTGCAGGATCACCGTCGCCCTCAGTGGTGTGCTGATCTGCAGGCAGCCCAGCCCCCAGGCATGGAAGACGGGCGCCGAGATGAGCATGGTCTCGTTCATCTTCATCGGCATCCGCGAAAGCATCGCGGCGATGACGGCGAACCCGCGCGGGGTGGGCCGCAACGCTCCCTTGGGCGTTCCCGAGGTTCCGGAGGTTTGCACCACCTGGTGGCCGGGCCGGGTGGGAGGCAACACCCCCGGCCGGTCGGCTACCACGAAATCATCCAGCCCGCGCCGCCCATTGATGGCACTGCGGCGGCCGGTGCTGATGAGCTCGACCTCCCAGGGCACATACCTGACGAGGTCGTCCAGATCGTCATCGACGAACACCTTGGTGAGGTTGTTGCGTGCCACAGCAATCTGGATCTGCGTTGCTGCCAACGCGTTGTTGAGCAGCATTACATCCACCCCGAGCATGCCGAAGGCAATGAGGCACTCCACGATGGCAATGTTGTTGCGAGCCAGCAGGCCAATCTTGGACGTCTCGTTGATGCCATCGCGCATCAGACCGGTGGCCATGCCCTCGGCACGCCGGTCAAGTTGCTCAAAGGTCAGCTGGCCGGCGTCGTCGGCAATCGCGAGCTGCTTCGGAGCGCGTGCCGCGGCGGCCGCGTATCCGCCCTGAAGGGTGAATCCCCACCGCGCCAGTGAACCCAATTGGCGAAGGCCGCGATCGGGGCGCGGGATACGCACCACGCCCACCCCGATCATCAGCCGGGCGATGCTGACTTGAATATTTCCGTTCTCACCCATGTTCGACACGTTGGAAGTCGACGCTCCGGACAGATAGTCATCAATTCTGTCCAGCCCGTCCATCAACCATTGGTTGACGGCCACGCTCGGCTTCTTGATACCGGCGGGCAGGACGGAAGCCGCCCGCAACACCGTGATGCGAACCCGGGTCTGCGCGGACCGTTCCTCGAACAACCGCACGGAGATCAGTCCGTCGTTGTCGACCCCCTCGATCGCGAGGCTCTCCTTGGTGTTGCTGAGAATCAGGCGAACGCGGGCCTTGGTCTTGGCGGACAGCACCAAGTACTCAGGGTCTGGTCCCGTCTCGGTGCTCTCGATCAAGGTCTCGCAGGAACCGACCCCGGTAAAGAACATGGGATACATGTCGGGTGAGCTGATCAGCTCCCACACAAGCCCGCGCGGGTGCTTGAGCAACTTGTCGCAACTAATTACATCAGCGACCATAATGATGGTCCTACCTGGGGTTTTCGGTCATGCACCGCGCGAGCGTACCCGATGACGCGCATCACTGCCCAGGAACTGTTGTGGTTCATGTCACTGAGGTGACCAGATTGCCGGACGGCAGGCTGGGCGAACCGCAGCCAACCTCGACGGGACATCTCCGACCGGCAAATCGCCCGCCGCCTAGATGTGCGGGGCTTCGCGGATCTTGCTGCCGTCGTTCCCGAGCGTCTTGCAGTACATCGTGACCGAGGTGCGGGTCGCGGAGATTTCCAGGTTCGACGCGTCACGCCCGCGTTGGTCCTTGAGCATCTTGCTCACCGCGTCGTTCTGCTTCTGTTCCTCGGCGGCGATGAAGGTCTTGCACGTGGTGTCGCCACCTTGATTGATGACACCCGAGCACCCCGTCACGAGGGTGACTGCCACGAAACAGGTTCCAGCCAACACCTTCACAGCGGTCATGCGGTGACACTAACTCATCGCCGAACCCTGCTCCGGCAAGATGTACTTTGAGCCGGAGATAGGGAGGGTCATGTTCCATCTGTTCAACGAGCGCTCACGGCAGGTCATCGTGATCGCACAAGAGGAAGCACGCGAACGGCAGCACAACTACCTCGGAGCAGAACACCTCCTGCTGGGTCTGGTCGGCGAAGGAACCGGGCTGGGCGCTCGGCTGCTCGCGACGGCCGGAGTCCGTTTTGAGAACGCGACTCGGGTAACCCAGCATCTCGTCCCGTTGGGCCAGGAGCCACCCACGGAGAAAATGCCGTTCACTCCGGGAGCCCAGCGGACACTCGAGCTGGCGATGACCGCGTCGACAAGCAGGCGGCAGACGGAGATCTGCACCGGCCACCTGCTACTGGGCCTCGTGGACGCCGCAGATCCCATCATCATCCAGATATGGGAGAGACTCAGCGTGGATGTTCTGGACCTCTGGGATAACGTCCGGGCGCACCTGGATGAGAACCTCGGCGATTAGGCGACAAACAACGCCTTCCTAGGCGTGCACGGGCCGTGACTGCGCGGCGATGCTCTGCTCACCGGCGCGCGCGGCCCGCCGCAGGGCCCCGTACTCGCCGAAGTATCCGGCCACGCTGCCTATCGCGGGCAGCATTCCGAGATAGCGGAAGATCGGTTTGGGTTGGGGCCGCTTCTCCAGCTCGCCGGCGATGGCCCGCAGGATGCCCGCGAGGTGCCAGAGGGTGCGAGCCAGGGCGAACGGCGACCAGCTTCGGGGCGTCTCCGGTTCCTGATCGTCCGCGCCGACCAGCACCTCGTCACCAAGGGTGCGACCGCACAGCACCTGCGCAAGCAGCCGGACCTGCTCCTGGTGGTCGTCGATCCCGAGCTCACGGGCGATGGCGACCAGCACGATGGCCTGGTTGGAGAATCCGAGGAGATCCTGCACGGGGAGCCGAGCCGCGAGCGCGCCGAAAATCCCTGGGAAAGCAACGAATACTGTGTTGACGGCGCCGACGCGCTGGACCCACCAGTGCGCCTTCCCGCTGGTGTCCAGCTGCTCCCATGCCTTCGTGCCAGGAGTGGTCGCGGTGTTCAAAGCACAGGCCAGCGCATCCAGCGCCTTGTCGACGACTCCGTCACCGGCGCCCAGCTCATAGGTGCGCTCCTTGAGCCCGAACGGATCGGTCTGCGCCAGGACGGTGAGCACGGGGTTGATCACCCGGACCGCGCGGCTCAATGCGTCGGCGATATCGGCATCGGTGAGCACGGCATTAGGTAGCGCAATGAGACCCATGCGCCCATCATCTCGCGTCAGACACCGGCGCGCGCGACGGGGATCAACTCCCCCGAATTCAGACCGTCAAATCGCCACGGCGTGAACGTGTTCGGGCGTACTGTGCCCTCAGCACAACAAGATCACAACAAGATAAGGATGGGCAATGAAGCTCATGGCCCCGATCCCTCAGAATTGCGAGGGCTGACTCGTGGCACTCGCAGCAACTCTGATCACCGTCTGCACCACTGCGGTCGGCGCGACAGCATTCGGCGCCTCGCTCGCCATCACCCCGCAGCCGCCAGACACCATCCTCTACGTCATCAGCTCAGATCGCCCGATATCGGCGATCACGTGGAGAGACAGCCTTGGACACATGCGCGACCAGCCCGTCGATGGCAGTCAGCACACCTGGTCCTGGACCTTCACCAGCGATATCGCCGATCCCCCGTACTTCGTCAGCGCCCAATCCGCCGGGGCCCCCGTCACCTGCCGCTTGATCATCAACGGCAAGGTCAAGGTCGAGGACACCGCCGCGGGCCAGGATTCAACCGCTACCTGCCACGGATAACCCTGGCGCGATAGCCGTCGCGGATCAGCGGTGCTTCGCGACGGCGAGCAGGATGCGGTTACGCTGACCCGCCGCTCATGGCTACTTGGTCATGGTGGCGAGGTTGTGCCACAAGTTGCGCAAGCTGTCGGTGCCGCCAAACAGTGTGGTGAAGTGCGTCGAGTCGATGAGCACGATGTCGCCGGAGCGCTTACCGGCTGGAGGCATCCAGATGACCGCATTGAACTCGGTGTTCCCTGCCGCGGTGAAAGGATGCGGACGGTTCGGGTCGACCTGCTGGCGCCCGAGCACGCGCAAGTCGCTGCCCTCCTGTGCGGTGAGTTGGTAGTGCGGCAGGTGCGGGTGAAAGTTGAGCGTGGTGACGTTATCCAACAGTCGGGCGCCGTCGAGGTCACGAAAACCGTTGAGCGGTGCGATCTGCGTGGTGCCCTCGACGACCGCGGGCCGAAGGCCCCAGGTGTTGTGCACCGGCACATCGAGCGCCCTCATCAGCGACCGGGTGTATTGGCTGAAGCGCTGTTGACGGGGAACTAAACGGTCACCGTGGTGTTCGTACTCGACCTGACGTTGCGCGTAGTCCTCAGTGAATCCGACATCGTGATGGGGAGCGAGCAGCAGACAGGTTCCTTCGCGCTGGAGCCACTCGATGATGGCGGCGATCTCTTGGGGCGCCGCTTCCTGCTGAGACAGCAGATGGTCCAGGCCGAACACCATGAGCGTGTCGGTGTCGTCGAGAATCCGCTCGTCGATGGGGAGCCTGTAGCCCGCTTGGTCGATACGTTGAAACACCGCCACCGGGTGTCCAGTCGCAGCTTCGGCCACTGACTGGAAATCTAGTGTGGAGCGGTGGAAGAGCTCCAGGGTTCCCGCGATTCCCTGGAGGAAGTTCGCCTCGGCGTACTCCGGAGTCTCGTAGGCCGGCCACGCGACATTGCGCACTTCGGTGATCGTGGAGAACCGGTTCTCCATCGATGCTGGATCACGTTGCGACTCCCAGGGATAACTCCATGTCCAGTAGATACTGACGCGCCGTCCGCCGGTGTGCGCGCGGGCAACGTGGCTCTGGTTGTAGGTCCGCGCCTTCGGCAGTGCGTTCATGACGGGTCCTTCATTCGCCGAGCGTGCAGAGGTAGCGGATCGCCCGTAGTCCGGGCAGAAAGAAGTACGCCCCACCGGTGAGGGTCGTGAAGGCCGGAAGTCCTTTGTGCACCTTGCGGATCGGACGCCTCGGTACCGTGAAGTCCATCGTTCCGTCCTGGGTACCGCAAATCGGGTCGTGCTCGTTGCCGAGTTCGTGGAACGTCTCGTCGTTAATCCACACGTTCTGGGCGAACTCGAACTGGCGGATGAGGTCTGCGCAGATGATGAACGCGGCAATCCCGCGGTCGCCGCCGTCGTCGGGGGCGTCGACGGGCAGGGCGGCACCGTAGGTCGCCCCTCGCCGAATCATCCGACGCCGGTTCATGTAGTGCCCGGTGTCTCGCGGGTTGAGCCGACGCGCATGGGCACCCAACGGACACGCATAGCCGAGGGGATCCATCTCCTTGTAGTTGAAGTCATTGTTGCGCATCGGATCTGCACCCAGTTCGGGATCGTCTTCGGTGGGTGCCAGCACCAACGGGGCACCACTGCGCCATCGACCCATGAATTTCGCGGCGAGCAGCTCCGCATCGGCGGGGGTGTCGGCCTGCTCTCTCAGGTAGTCGCGGAACACTGCGACGTGTTCTTCGAGCCGTCGGTAGGCCATGTAGCTTCCATTGCGCGACAACAACTCGGGCTGAGGAAGATCGGCCACCGGGCCGTTCTCGTCGGGGTAGCCGAGGATGAATTCGCCCGGTTCCAGCGCTGGGCCCGAACCGGGGGTCGGCTCCTCCCCCGAGCCCTTGATTACCGGTTGCGACAGTCGGTCTCGGAAGCCGAAGTGGTCGTGGGCGTAGTTGAACGGCGGCGTCGCATTGAGGTCGAGAAACGACAGGCTGCGGACGCCATCCGTTCTCGCCAGAAGGGCGTCGTGCTCCTGCAGCGAGCGGACGCACTGCTCATCGGTGCGGGAGAACAAGATCGCGATCGCGTGCAGATCATCGCCTGCCAGTCCACCGACCCAGTGCTGTGGTGCGTTGGCGCCGACGTCCCCCAGGATGCTCGCCCGTGCAGGCATGCCCTCGCGAAACTCGTCGGGGAACGTCGCCAACGACTGATCGGGTACGCCGAGCACGCGCAGCCCATTCCAGGTGAACGCCACGGTAATCCAGCGGTCGGACTCATCCATCGTGGCGCTCACATCGGCGGCCGATTGCACAAGGTCAGCCAGCTCCGATAGCCACGCTCGGCCACCCTCGGCGGTGTCGAACGTCAGAAACTCATAACGTCCCGTGATCGCCGGAGTCCGGGTCAGCAGGATGTGCTGAATGTCTTCGAGCTCAAGCATCTGCTTACGCTTCGAGGCTGTTCACTGCATCTGGTCGAGCATGTTCGAGAAGGCCGCCTTCAACCGCAGGGCCTTCTTGATCTCGTCTGCCGTCACGTAGGGGTACTCGCCGTACTCGAGGAAGCTCGGCACCTGGTGATCGCGGACGAACGTGATGAAGGCCTCCGGATTCTCCTTCCAATCCTCGGGAAACCCCTCCAGATTCGTGAAGACGGTGGTGATGCCCGTCGCGCTGAAGAGCTGCACCGCATCCTCGGTGTACTTGTCGAAGTCGGTGTCGAAGATTCCTTGGTACTGGAAGTGCAGGCCAGAGCCCACATCGAAGAGCACCCAGCGTAGGTAGTGCAATCGCAGTGGCGCCAACGCCTCTGGGCTCGCTGCGATGGTTTCCTCGATGGTCTTGCCGTACGCACGGACCGCTTCCTCGCGACCTTCCTTCACCTTCGCGATGATGGAAAAACCATGACAGGCCGGCGTCCTCGGATACACGGGACCATATCGCCCACGCTCGAGCTCGAAGTAGCCCTCCTTCGGGATAGCCACCGCCGCGGGGTTGCTCCAGTCGCGCTCGTGCGTAGCCATGTCATGACCTCCTCGAAGTACGCGATCAGCGGACAGTAGCACCGTTAGTCCGACGATCACCGGGCATTTGGCATCGATAATCTGAACGTGAACTTCGGCGCCCCATAGCTCATCGCGTTGGAAGAGCGGAGAATCACGCCTCGCAGCTCAGCGGTGCTTCGCGACGGTGAGCAGGACCGCCGAATCCGCCAGCGCCTGCAACGAGTGCCGGGCATCGGGGATCTCGATCAGATCTCCGGCACGGCCATCCCAGTGTTCGTCGCCGACCACCAGCCGAACCGAACCCTGAATGACATAGATCGTGGCCTCGCCCGGATTCTCATGCTCGCCCAGGGCGGAACCCTCGCGCAGTGCGATGACGGTTTGACGCAGCACGCGCTCATGGCCACCGACGACGGTGTCCGCGGCATTGTGGCCGTCGTTGGCGCGCTCGAACAGCTGCCGTATCAATGCGTCGATCGAGTGCTTCTGCATACCTGCCATTCCATGCCTCGGCGGCCGGCCCGTCAACCCTCAAACAGTGGGAAATGAAGGCGTCTTGACGGGCAGTTGGAGATAGGAGGCGTGTAGGCCGCCGGTATGGATGACGTGCTGGCCATTGTTGGCGCCCACGTACTCGCAGATCGCAGGCATCAGCGTTCCCAGGAGGTTGCGACTACTGATGACGAAGCGGAGTATTTCGCCCGGGTGAAAGGCGAGACCGACTGGCAGTAAGTCGATTTCGATGTCGACAAGCTCGCCGGCAGAGAGCTTCTCCGTCCGGTCAAAGGCGTGAGCGGGGACGTCGTCGGTCGACAGCTTCTCGTCGAGACGGCGGGCAGAAGCACGCAACCGGCCGTCAGATCCCTTGTAGCGCAATATGGATGCACCGTGATCGGTAAGGTCGTGGATCCGCGCGTTCTGGTTGGGCACCGTGAACTGCTGAAGCGGCGTGCCGCACACGTCGAGCTTCTGCACGAGCACGAACAGGTCCATGTCGTCGGCACCTCGGGCCTCTACCCATAGCCGAGCCTTCGGGTAACCGACCAACACGGTCTCTTCCTCGAACTTCACGATGAATGACACGGCATTTGGGTTCGCGTCGACGTCGTATGCGACTTCCCGACTGTCGGCCCGGACTTCAGTACTCAACGTTCGCGAACCAGCGTCGAGGTAATACTTCGTCGAGACGACATCGATGGGCGGGAACTCATCCGCTGCGATGCCGACTCGGTCTCCGCCCTCCAGATCGAGGACCGAATACCGCACGCGCGGGGTCGATTCCCAGCCGTTATCGACATCCTTCAGGTAGCGATCGAAGAAGCGACACAGATCGTCTCGGTTCGCCGCCTCATAGTAATCGGGCCACTCCTGCGAGTTGTGAACGCGCAACCACTTGTCCTTCGAGGCGATTCGGCGCCAGCCGCGGAATGTGCCTGCGGTGTGCAACGTGTTCGAGTAGCTCGCCACCACGTACGCCGGCACAGTGATCTGGCTGAAGTCCGGAATCTTGTTATCCCACAGCGTATTCATCAATGGGTAGCGCTCCACCTCCGCCACGATGTCTTCTTTGTTGCCACTGCCGAAGAAGCTGCCGTCCTGAAGCTGTCGGGCGAACCCGGTGTCGGGCATTCCGCCGCGCATCACGAGGTCGCGGTAGACGTCGCTGACACCCTCCCACGGGTTGATCGCCGCCAGGTGCGGTGGCCGCTCGGCGGCGGTAAACCACTGCGACACCGCGAGGTAGGAGGTCCCGCTCATTCCGACTTTGCCGGAGCACCATTGCTGTTCGGCGAGCCACTCGATCAGGTCGTAGCAGTCGCGGCCTTCCTGACGGTCCCACAACACGCTGTCCCCACCCGAGTCGATAACCCCGCGAATGTCCGGGTTACACACGGCATAACCCCGCGCGCACCAATAGGCCGGGTCCGGACCTTCGAACTTCTCCAAGCCCGACACGATGCCGACGTCCAGGCCGACGAGGCCGAACACCCCCTTCACGCTGTCGGACGTTCCCTGCCCCTTGCCATACGGGCTCCACGCCACGATCACCGGCATTCGCTCCGTGCCGGTGGGCCGAAACACGTCGACATGGATAGTGACACCGTCTCGAAGTGGCACGGCTACGTCCTTGTCGAGAACGACATCCACCGGCAGCGGAAGAAACTCGGGCGCAATGCGAAAGCCCGCCTTCAATGTCCGCGTGCCGGGATCGAACTCGGTCAACACGCCCGTCCGTGCATCGGGCAGGCCCCCGGACGGTACATACATCCTCTGACCGTTGCTCATGACGTCATTACCTCTCGCAGCGAAATACGGTTCAGACCATGAACATTCCGGTCGACCCAAGTAATTAAGATACTGTTCGTATCTTACAAGGACGGTACGTTGTCGCGGTAAGATACGCAACGTGTCTTCTGCCTCTCGCGCCGAAAGTTCATCTCCGAAGGCTCGCCGACGAAATGAAGTGCTCATGTCCGCCATCCGCGAGGCGACCCGGGCCGAACTCGCCGATTTCGGCTACGCCGGTGTCACCTACGAAGGCGTGGCCCGGCGCGCACACACGAGCAAACCCGTGCTCTACCGGCGCTATCCGTCGCGGGCGCATATGGTCGTCGACGCCCTTCCAAACCTCCAGTGGCGGCCCGACAACGATCTGATGGCCACGCCGTCATTGCGCGAGGACCTTCTACTGATTTTCGGCTCCGCTGTCCAGAACTTCCTCGCCATCGGCGTCGACAACTATCGGAGCCTTATCGCCGAGGCCAACACCGATCTGTTCGAAGTTCTTGACACACAAGTGACCGGCCTCGCCGAGCGGACCATCTACCCAGCCTTGGAACGCGCGCGTAAGCGCGGCGAGTTGGGACCGCATGAGATCCCGCGCCGAGCGGCCACCAGCATCGGCATGCTGCTACGTGACGAAATGGTCTTCTCGCGCAACGACGTCAGCGCTGAGACCATCGCCGAGATTGTCGAGACCGTGTACCTACCCCTGGTCAGATCGCTGTCATTCCAACCCGCTGACCCAGGCGGTTGAGCCGGACTGCACTTGCGGCAGACCAAGCAGCACAGCTGGCTCGACCAATGCCCGCCCCCCGGTGGCCGCAGGGGGCGGCGAAACGGCGGCCACGCTGTTTTCTCAACGTGAGGTTGCGCCGCGTGAATCGCCTAGCGAAAACCTCGCGGCAACCGCACGTTGGTCATCGCTGTCTATACGCATACCCGCGCACTGCAACTTGAACCGGAACTCACGATCAGCGCTTAGCGCTGCAGTGCACGGTGAACTGCTACGCAAGATCTGGGACGCGGACATCATATTCGCTCGTCGCGGTGCCGTCGGGCTGTGGCTTGATTTCGACCATTCGTCCAGTGGCACTGCACATCGACTGCAACGGGGCTACGTTGAAATTGGTCGAGTTCACAGCCGCCCGCAGGGTCATCAGCTCCTGGTGTTGAGCGGAACTCCCAACTCACATCCCGCGCAGGCGCTCCTGAAGATCGAAGTCTCACTATCGGAGCCAAAGATAATTCTATTCAAGCATTTTCACGTCCACGCCCGCCGCTCACTGAGATGCCATACAGCGGACCGGGGTTTCAGTTCACGGCCACTACGCGTTACAACGCGGTCACCGTGGCCGCCACTGGTGAACTCGATGCAACCAATGCTGATTGCTTCGTCTACTACGTCCTACGTCATCTTCGTGGACAGCGCGCGCTCGTCCTGGACCTGCGAACCTGGACTTCTGCGGCAGCGAGGGGTTTCTCGCCGTGCTCAAGGTTCGCTGCTATTGCAAGCATCACGGCGTGGGCTGGTCGCTGCTACCTGGCGAGGCCGTCGACCGGATCCTCGAAATCGGCGACCCGGATGGGTGGACTCCGACCGCGGCGTTTCCCAACGATGATCTAGAGACGAGCGCGCCGAGAATATCGGTGATCTAGTCGGGCGCCTACGCACTCATCGGGCTCATAGGCCTACGGCGGCGCCGTCTCCCCGGCAGCACGAGCAGGGGTGAAATCGCTACGGATGATCTCGATTTCAAACGGACAGTATGCAGGTCGAGGCTCTTTATGTATAAAATTCCGCCGTGCGGGACGACGGCTTGGGAGGCCCACTCGGGCCTGACACGAAACTCGATCAAGCGCTCACGGGCGGTCAGGCTCAGACAGTAGGGCGTTTCCGGTTCTTCATCGATGACGAACGCTGGGAATGGTCGGATGAGGTGCAGCAGATCCATGGCTATGCACCCGGAGAAATGCCTAGCCCGGCGACTTCACAGGTACTAGCCCACAAGCACCCCGACGATTACGGGCATGTCATTGGGGCGCTAGACGACACCCGCCACACGAGAGCACCGTTCAGCACGCGGCACCGCATGGTCGACAGACAAGGAAAGGTCCATCGCGTCGTAGTCGTGGGAGATGTGATGCGCGACGCCGACGGAACGGTGGTCGGTACGCACGGGTTCTACATCGACGTCACCCCCGCTCAAGCCGACTACGAGGACCTGATCACCGAAGGCGTAGCGGACGCCACCGATAAGCGGGCAGTCATAGAACAGGCCAAGGGGATGCTTGCGGTGGTCTACGGCCTCGAAGAGGACGCCGCCTTCGAGATCTTGAAATGGATCTCGCAGCATTCGAATGCCAAGCTGCGCAATGTCGCCGAAAGTTTGGTCTCCGAATTCCGGGCCTTGAGCGCTCCGGTACTGCCCGAACGAAACGTCTATGACTTGGCACTGCTGGCGCTGACCCAACGCATGGCTTGAACGACGACCGCTCCGGGCGCGCATCGACCGCAGAATCCGACCTGTGAACGGCGTTGTTCCGGTTTGCGTTCCTCTGGTCATTTCACGATCACGGGTGAAGCGGGGCCATTCAAGGCAATAAAAAACCCCAGGCCAGAGGAAACAAATCCTCTGGCCTGGGGACCTAGTAGCGGGGACAGGATTTGAACCTGCGACCTCTGGGTTATGAGCCCAGCGAGCTACCGAGCTGCTCCACCCCGCGGTGGTGAACACAAGGTTACCGGGCGCAGTGCGTAGCGCCAAATCGTCAACCTGGCCTGCACGTTCTCGGCACCGAGAAGTGGTTTCGTCCCTGCCACTTGCGCTTTCACGCGGTGGCAGGAACGAGCCGTTTTTACTTGGCCTGTGTGAACTTGGTCATCGCGTCGTCGAGGCTCTTGAGGGCCTGTCCGTACCGTGCGAAGTCCCCACTCTTCTGGGCGTCCTTCACCTCTCCGATGGCCCGCTGAACCTCCTGCAGCGCGGCAGCCTTCGCAGAGGACAGATCCGAGGACCCTGCGGGCGGCGGCGACACAGGAGGGACGATCGGAACACTCTGACCACTCGGCGGCGGTGCGTTGACGTTTCCGGGCTCGGCCGCCGGAGCGGTGGCCGTCGCGCCGGCACCCGGCCCGAACACCATGTCGAGCGCGTCCCTGACCGTGGTCGCATAGCCGACCTTGCCGTTGTAGAACATGCCCACACGGATCAGACGCGGATACGACGACTGATCACCCTGACCCGGCGAGGCATACAGCGGTTCGACGAACAACAATCCCCCATTGGCCACCGGCAGCGTGAGCAAGTTGCCCCATTTGAGGATGTTCTGGTTCTTGATGATGCCGACATGTGAGGACACCAGGTTGTCGGTGGTGATGGCATTGTTCACCAACTTGGGGCCCTGCACAGTTCCGGGAACCGTCAAAACGGTTATCTTCCCGTACGTTTCGGGATCGGAGCTGGCACTGACATAGGCCGCCAAGAAGTCACGCTGGAAGCGGTTCAGCGCACTCGTCAACTGGAACGACGCCGAATTGTCATTCTTGTTAATATCTTTTGCCACAATGTAATACGGCGGCTGCGACCCGGTAGGCGCGTTCGGATCATCGGGAACCTGCCAGAAATCACTGGTCGAGAAGAACGTCACCGGGTCGTTGACGTGGTAGCGCGCCAACAGGGTCCGCTGCACCTTGAACAGATCTTCCGGGTAGCGCAGATGCCGCGCGAGATCCGAGGAGATGTCACTCTTCGGCTTCACCGTTCCCGGGAAGATCTTCATCCATGCCTTCAGCACGGGATCCTTCTCGTCCTGCTGGTACAGGGTCACCGTGCCGTCATAGGCATCCACCGTCGCCTTCACCGAGTTCCGGATGTACGAAACCTGCTGGTTCGGCAGGGCTCCCCCGGTCCGGCCCACCTGGCTGTCAAAGGTGGCCTCCGACAACGACGTCTGCTGCGAGTACGGGTAGTTGTCCAGTGTGGTGTAGCCGTCCACGACCCAGACCATCCGCTTGTCGACGATCGCGGGGTAGGTACCACTGTCGACGGTCAACCACGGCGCCACCGCTTCCACGCGGCGGCTCGGATCGCGGTTGAACAGAATCTTGCTGTTGTCTCCAATCACATTGGAGAACAGGAAGTTCCGCTCGGCATACTTCAAACCGAATACCGTCCGTGCCAGCGCACCGCCGACGGGAACGCCGCCGCCGCCGGTGTAGGTGCTGTTCTTGGTTCCGGCATTGTTCTCGTAGTCGTACTCGCGATCGTTGCCGTTCTTCCCGACGATCGCGTAGTCGTTGGTATCGCTGGCGATGATCGGGCCGTAGTACACGCGCGGCTGAGCCAACTGAGCCGGACCGTCGGACAGGACCTTGCCACCGTCGTCGACGGCATTCACCAGGAACTCCGGGTACCCGCCGTTCTCGTCCGGCTTGTCAGCCACTCCCCGCACGGTGTTGGCCGGTGCCGCGATGAATCCGTTGCCGTGCGTGTACACGGTGTGCCGGTTGATCCAGTCGCGCTGGTTATCGCGAAGTTTGGCCGGATCGAGCTCGCGGGCGGCGACCACATAGTCGCGCAGCGAGCCGCTCTTGTCCTGGTACCGATCGATGGACAACGAATCAGGGAAGGCATAGAAGTTCTTGCCCTGCTGCAATTGAGTGAAGGCCGGGCTCACGATGTTCGGGTCCAGCACACGGATGTTGGCCATCGTCGCGCGATCGGCGGCAACCTGCTTAGCCAGCTGTTCGCTCCCGGTGGGCGCCGATGCGGTACCGCTGTAGTCGCGGTACGTCACGACGTCATCGGTCAGGCCATAGGCATCGCGTGTCGCCTTGATGCTGCGCGCGATGTACTCGCTTTCCTTCTGCGCCGCATTGGGTTTAACGCTGAACTGCTCGACGATGAGCGGCCACCCGGCACCGACCACCAACGAAGACAGCAGCAGCAGCGCCAGACCGATCGCGGGGATCCGCAGATCCTTGAGCACCAGCGCCGAGAACACCGCAACCGCGCAGATCACCGCGATGGCCAACAGGATCAGCTTGGCCGGCAGCACCGCATTGATATCGGTGTAACCGGCACCGGTGAACGGCTTGCCGGCGCGCGTGTGAGAGAGCAGCTCGTACCGATCGAGCCAATACGCGGCGACCTTGAGCAGCACCAGGATTCCGGCGAGAGTCACCAACTGGATACGGGCAGGCCGAGACAGCGTGCCGGAACGACCGGACAGCCGAATGCCGCCAAAAATGTAGTGCACCAACGCGTTGACGATCAGCGCGACGAACACGGCAATGAACAGGTAGGTCAGCACGAATCGGTAGAACGGCAGCTCAAAGGCGAAGAAGCCGAGATCCAAACCGAACTGCGGATCCTTGATGCCGAAATCCCCGCCCTCCAGGAACAGCTGTACGGGCATCCAATAGCTCTGAGCCACAATGCCTGCCAGCACTCCGATGAGCACAGGAACACCGATGACGAAGAGCCGCACCCGCGACAAGATCAGAGCGCGGTACTGCGCCAACGCATCCCCGGGGCCCTTCGCGGGCACGAACACGGGCCGCGCCCGATATGCCAGCCCAATGCCCGCGAAAACCACGGCACCGACCAGAGTTCCGACAATCAGGAACAAGCTGAGCCGGGTCAACAGCACCGTGGTGAAGACACCGCGGAATCCGAGTTCACCGAACCACAGCCAGTTGATGTAGGTGTCGACCAGGCGTGGGCCGATCAACAACAACACCACGATCACCAGCGCAGCTGCGACCAGTCGCCGGCTCCGTCGGGTCAGTCGTGGCAGAGCCCCATTTGGCCGCATACCCACGTCGCTACGCTCCTCGTCGAGTGTTCAAGCACGGCTCAGTTTTCGCGCTTCGCTTCTCAGCCCCACTGTAGCCGCAGAACAGCGGGCGTCGTCCTGCATCGAGAGTGGTGAGGTTGGCTAACAACTAGGCGGCTGATCACCGCGATTGAGGGCATTGAGTCCATCCACCGCTTCAGTCAAGGTGCCGACCTTGACCAGTGTCAGCCCCTGCCCGCTATCCGTCTTCGCCTCGGCGCAGTTGGCCGCGGGCACCAAAAACACCGTCGCTCCAGCGTCTTTGGCAGCCTGCATCTTGTGCGTGATCCCACCGATGGGTCCCACCTTGCCCTCGGCATCGATGGTTCCTGTTCCGGCGACGAACTTTCCGCCGTCGAGCTCACCGGGGGTCAGCTTGTCGATCACCGCCAGGCTGAACATCAACCCGGCCGACGGCCCACCGATATTGGCCAGATTGAAATCAATGGTGAACGGCGCCCACGGTGCCTGCACCACGCCGACCCCCAGGAACCCGTAGTCACGATCCCCGTTCTTGCCGAGGGTGATCTTCACCGTGCCGCTGGGGGAATTCTTGCGCTTGTAATCAAGCGTCACCTCGTCACCGGGCTTGGTCTGCTTGAGCAGTCCGGTGAATTCCTCAAGCGTTGCGACCGGGCGCCCATTCACGGCGGTGATCGCATCGTTCTCCTGCAGCTTGCCCTTGGATGGTCCGTCCTCGCTGATGGTCAGAACGGTCACGGCCGTCGGGTATTTGAGATACCCGAGCGCCGCGAACTCGGCGCTCTCCTCGGACTTCTTGAACTCGAGGTCGTTCTCCTTATCCACCTGGTCCTTGGACCGATTAGGCGGATACACCACGTCGCGCGGGACCAACTGCTCACTACCGCTTGCCCACAACCGCAGCGCATCGGCCAGGGTGAGCCCGTCACGCTGGGAAACGGTTGTCATATTGAGGTGACCGGAGACCGGATCAACCTTGGTGCCCTTGATGTCGACGACCTCCTTGCCCTCGACCTGGCCGAGGGTGTTGAAGGTCGGGCCCGGGCCCAGGGATACGAACGGCACGGTGATCACCGACATCAACAACCCGAAGGCGACGATCGGGACGAGCGCGACCAGCAGCGTCGCTACGCGGCGATTCATGCCTGCACCCTATGGCAAGGCCTGACCAGCACCCCGCCGGTAGTCTCGTGGTGGAGGTTCGATGAGCGAGCATGGCCCTGTCCTGCTGTACGACGGCGTCTGTGCACTGTGTAACGGTGCGGTGAAGAAGATCCTGCGCGACGACAAGATCGGCACAATGCGGTTCGCCGCGCTCGACAGCGAGTACGGCGATCAGGTGCTTGCGCGGCACCCCGAGCTCGCCGGCGTCGACTCCCTCGTGATCATCGACAATCCAGGCGAGCCCATCGAACGAATTCACATCCGGTCCGACGGAGTGCTCCGCATCATGGACTATCTGGGCGGCACCCGCCGCGCCGCCCTCATCGCGCGGCTCGTCCCACGTCCGATCCGCGACGCGTTGTACCGGCTGGTGGCACGCACCCGGTACCGGATGTTCGGCCAGTACGACACCTGCCCGGTACCGCCGCCCGAGGTTCGCGCGCGCTTCCTGGCCTGATCCCGCGCCAAAAGCAGCGCGTTCCGCCGATTACGCCGTCAGCGTGATCCGGCCACCTCTACCAGCGGTACCGTGGAGATATGGCCGACCTCCCCTTTGGATTCGCTGCTGGCGACGACCCCGACCGTGAGCGGGGCGACGACGCGCGACAGGGGCCCGGCTCGGGTCCGTCGGGTGCAGACCCGTTCGGCTTCGGATCCGGTGGATTCAATCCCGCCGATCTCGGCCAGATCTTCACCCAGCTGGGCCAGATGTTCAGCGGCGCTGCCGCCGGCGCGGCCAGCGGTCAGCCCGCTGGCCCCGTCAACTACGACATAGCCCGGCAACTGGCCTCGAGCTCAATCGGTTTCGTTGCCCCTATCACCGAGAGCACGACATCGGCCATCGCCGATGCGGTGCACCTCGCCGATACCTGGCTCGACGGGGCCACCGCCTTGCCCGCCGGCACCACCCGAACCGCGGCCTGGACCGCGACGGACTGGGTGGAAAACACCCTGGAAAACTGGAAGCGGCTCGTCGATCCTGTCGCCGAACAGATTTCGGGCATGTGGGCGGCAAACCTGCCGGAAGAGGCCCAAGGCATGGCGGGCCCGCTGCTGGGCATGATGACCCAGATGGGCGGCATGGCCTTCGGATCGCAGCTCGGCCAGGCCCTCGGACAACTGTCCCGAGAGGTGTTGACCTCCACGGATGTCGGATTGCCGTTGGGCCCCAAGGGCACCGCGGCGCTGCTTCCGGCCGCCATCGAAGCGTTCTCTGAGGGCCTCGAGCAGTCCAAGAGCGAAATCATGACTTTCCTGGCCGCCCGGGAAGCCGCGCATCACCGCTTGTTCAGTGGCGTCGGCTGGCTGACCATCCGGCTGATGGACACCGTCGAGCAATATGCCAAGGGCATCTCGATCGACATGAGCGCCATCGAGGAGGCCGCACGCGGCTTCAACCCCGCCTCGATGGGCGATCCGTCCGAAATGGAACAACTTCTGTCCCAAGGTATTTTCGAGCCGAAGACCACACCACAACAGGAGCAGGCCCTGGAACGCCTGGAAACCATGCTCGCCCTGGTGGAGGGCTGGGTGCAAACCGTGGTGACCGACGCACTCGGCGAGCGCATCCCGGCGACCGCTGCCCTCAGCGAGACCTTGCGACGCCGCCGCGCGACGGGCGGCCCCGCCGAGCAGACCTTCAGCACACTGGTGGGCCTGGAGCTGCGGCCGCGCAAGCTACGCGAGGCTGCGGATCTGTGGCGCAGGCTCACCGACGCCGTCGGCACGGACAAGCGCGACGCGATCTGGGCACACCCCGATCTGATCCCCGATGCGGGCGATCTGGACAACCCGGCAGCATTTATCGATCGCATCATCGGCGGCGACAACGACGCCAGCGATGACCCGATCGCACAGATCGAGAAGCTCGATCCGGGCAACCCTGAAGAAAACCGAGAAAACTGACGCACACCCATTCGGTGCTGGTCAGCGACTGAATCGGGCTGTGGATAAACGGCTTTCGCCTGCCTGCCGCGCACGCTGGATATGCCACAGTGGGTCATGTCCAGCGAGCCGACGTTCACCCTCGACCCGGCACGTCCCGTACTGCCGCGGCCGGACGACGGGGTCCAGATCGGTTGGATGCCGCGTCACGCCGTGATCGTGCGCCCCTCGGCGGCCGCGCCGGCGGTCGCGGTACGGCAACTGCTGAACTCCCTGACGGACGAGCTCACCTGGGACCAGATTCTCAACCTTCAGTGCGTCAAGCACTTTCACGATGCAGAAGACATTCGTTCACTACTGGACGAATTGGTCGACGCCGGCGCCGTCATCCGCCGAACTCGATCCGTCACGATCGCATCGCCGGTGATCAGGCTCGTCGGCCGCGGTCCGCTTTCCGATGCCCTCGCCAATGCGCTCCGGCATACTTCGGCACGCATCCAGCGGTCAACACAGTCGGCGCACGAAAAATCTTGGCAACATGTGGATTTGGCGGTGCTCGCCGATGATCTGATCGCCGATACCCGGCTGCTGCGGATACTCGCGGACGCCGAGGTGCCGCACCTGTCCGTCCGCGCGCGCGACGGCACCGGCCTTATCGGGCCCATGGTCCTGCCCGGCATCACCAGTTGTTTGGAATGCGCTGACCGCCATCGGCGTGACCGTGACGAACAGTGGCCCGCGGTCGCCGCCCAACTCACCGGAGCCGTCGGCGTCGCCGCGCCGGCCACGGTACTGGGCACCGTGGCCGTGGCGCTGGCACAGATCGATCGGGTGCTCTCGGCCCTCCGCGGGCAGGCGCCGGGACCGCTGGTCACGCTCAACGCGACACTCGAACTCGACCTGTCCACACACGCGTTGACCGCCCGACACTGGACCGCACACCCACTGTGCCGATGTGGCGCCTACTTCACCGGAAATTGACGAAGACCCACTTTTTGTTAACTTCATCACGACCGGGCATGATGTGCGCATGGCAGAGATCCGTCGTGGCCGCGCCGCACGCGCCGCAAAGCTCGCATCGCTTCCGGCCGGGATCGCGGGCCGCGCCGCACTCGGTGTGGGGAAACGGATCGCCGGGAAATCCAAAGACGAAGTGAACGCCGAACTCGTGGAGAAGGCTGCAGAACAGCTGTTCCAAGTACTCGGCGAGCTCAAGGGCGCGGCCATGAAGATCGGCCAGATGCTCTCGGTGATGGAGGCTGCGATTCCCCCCGAGTTCGGCGAGCCGTACCGGGAAGCACTGACCAAGCTGCAGAGCGACGCCCCGCCGCTGCCTGCCGACAAGGTGCACCGTGTCCTCGATGCGCAGCTCGGCACCAAATGGCGTGAGCGCTTCCAGTCCTTCGACGACAAGCCCGTCGCCTCGGCCAGCATCGGGCAGGTACACAAGGCCATCTGGAAAGACGGCCGCGAGGTGGCCGTCAAGGTGCAGTACCCGGGCGCCGACGAGGCCGTCCGCTCGGATCTCAAGACCATTCAGCGTCTCTCGTCGTTGTTCAAACAGGTCGCCCCGGGCGCCGATATCAAGGCCATCGTCGACGAACTCATCGAGCGCACCGAAGAAGAGCTCGACTACCGCATCGAGGCCACCAACCAGCGCACCTTCGCCAAGGCCTTCACCAACGACCCCGAGTTCTACGTCCCATCGGTCGTGGCCTCCTCCCCCAAGGTGATCATCACCGAGTGGATGCAGGGCCGGAAGCTCTCGGAGATCATCGCCAAGGGCACCGAGGAAGAGCGCAGCAATTGCGCGCATTTTCTGCTCGAGTTCAGCATCAGCTCGCCGTACCGATGCGGGCTGCTGCACGCCGACACCCACCCCGGAAACTTCATGTTGCTGGAGGACGGCCGGTTCGGCGTCATGGACTTCGGTGCCTGCGCCGCTCACGAGGGTGGCCTCCCGGCCGGTTTCGGACCGATCCTGCGTCTGGCCCGAGATGAGAAGTGGGAAGAGCTGACCGAGGTACTGCGTTCGGAGGGCTTCATCCCACCGAGTGCGACCTCCGTCTCTCATGAGGAGGTCAACTCCTACCTTGAGCCCTACATCGAGCCGCTCAACCATGAGACATTCCACTTCAGCCGGAAATGGCTGCAACGGCTCACCGCCAAGGCCACCAACTTCCGCAGCGAAGAGTTCCTCGAGTCGTTCAAGACCAGCAGGCAGATGAACCTGCCGCCTAACTACCTGATGTTCTTCCGGGTCCTGGGCGGACTCATCGGCATCGCCGCACAGCTCGATGCCCCGGTGGATTACGCGGCCATCATCGACAAGTGGGTGCCGGGTTTCCACGAGGACAGCAAGGCCCCGGCCGCCACGTAGGCGAAAAAGAAAACCTGCGTTGTCAGACTCACCGCGCCCTCCGGCATGATGTAACGCATGGCTGAGATCCGTCGTGGCCGCGCCGCACGCGCCGCAAAACTCGCATCCCTGCCGGCAGGCATTGCCGGTCGCGCCGCCCTAGGCGTCGGGAAACGTCTGACCGGCAAGTCCAAGGACGAAGTCAACGCCGAGATGATGGAGAAGGCTGCAGAACAGCTGTTCCAAGTACTCGGCGAGCTCAAGGGCGCCGCGATGAAACTCGGACAGGCCCTGTCGGTGTTCGAAGCCGCGATTCCACCGGCCTTCGCCGAACCCTTCCGCGACGCCTTGACGAAGCTGCAGAGCGACGCCCCGCCGCTGCCTGCCGACAAGGTGCATCGGGTCCTCGACGCGCAGCTCGGCACGAAGTGGCGTGAGCGCTTCCAGTCCTTCGACGACAAGCCCGTCGCCTCCGCGAGCATCGGCCAGGTACACAAGGCCATCTGGAGCGATGGACGCATCGTCGCGGTCAAGGTGCAGTACCCAGGCGCCGACGATGCCGTCCGCTCCGACCTCAAGACCATGCAGCGGCTGGCATCGTTGTTCAAGCAGATCGTCCCCGGAGCGGACGTCAAAAGCATCATCGACGAGCTGATCGAACGCACCGAAGAAGAGCTCGATTACCGCATCGAGGCCACCAACCAAAGGGCCTTCGCCAAGGCCTTCAAGGACGACCCCGAGTTCTATGTGTCACCGGTGGTCGCCTCTGCCCCCAAGGTCGTCATCAGCGAGTGGATGGAGGGCCGCAAGCTCTCCGAAATCATCAGCGGGGGAACAGAAGACGAGCGCAACGAATGCGGACGCCTGCTACTGAAATTCACCGTCAGCTCCCCCTACCGGTGCGGACTGCTGCACGCCGACACCCACCCCGGAAACTTCATGCTGCTACCCGACGGGCGCCTTGGCGTCATGGACTTCGGCGCCGTCGCCACCCATGAGGGCGGGTTTCCTCCCAACCTGGGGCCCATCTGGCGTCTGGAGCGGGACGGGATCTGGGATGAGCTCATTCCCCTCATGCGCGAGGAGGGGTTCATCCCGCCGCGTACCGACGTGTCACCGGAGGACATCGACGAGTACCTCAAACCGTTCATCGACCCACTGAAGTCCGACGAGTTCCACTTCACCCGGAAGTGGATGCAGCGGGTGGCCGCCAAATCCAGCGACGTGCGCGGTGCCCAGTTCCAGACCGGGCGGCATCTGGACCTGCCCCCCGTATACCTGATGATGTTCCGGGTGCTCGGCAGCCTGTCCGGCATTCTGGCCCAGCTCGATGCGACGGTCCCGTACGCGCGGATCATCGGTGACTGGGTTCCCGGGTTTCGCGAAGACGAGCCCGTCGCTGCCAGCTAGCAGCAGCTAGCATTCCGTGAATACGTGAGGGCAACGACGCCACACTGAACGATATGAGGTGACATGGCAGATATTCGCCGCGGCGGACTCAGCCGAATGACCAAACTGGCAAGCCTGCCCGCAGGTATGGCCGGTCGTGCGGTCCTCGGGGTTGGCAAACGGTTGACCGGAACCTCCGCGGACGAAGTCAACGCCGAACTCCTGGAGAAGGCGGCCGACGAGCTGTTCAACGTGCTCGGCGAGCTCAAGGGCGGCGCCATGAAAGTGGGCCAGGCCCTGTCGGTGATGGAGGCGGCGATACCGCCGCAGTTCGCCGATCCGTTCCGGGAAGCCCTGGTCAAACTGCAAAGCGAGGCACCACCGCTGCCCGCGGCAAAGGTGCATCGCGTGCTCGACGCGCAGCTCGGCACCAAATGGCGTGAGCGCTTCCAGTCCTTCGACGACACACCCGTGGCCTCCGCGAGCATCGGTCAGGTGCACAAGGGGATCTGGAAGGACGGCCGCGAGGTGGCCGTCAAGATCCAGTACCCCGGTGCCGACGATGCGCTGCGCGCCGATCTCAAACTGATCCAGCGGATGACACCGCTGGCCAAACAGATTGCGCCCAAAGCAGATATCGACAGGCTGGTGGCCGAGATCAGCGACCGCATCGAGGCCGAACTGGACTACCGCCAGGAGGCGTCGAACCAGCGCGCCTTCGCCAAGGTCTTCACCGACGATCCGAAATTCTTCGTGCCGGCAGTCGTCGCCAGCGCGCCCAAGGTCCTCATCGCCGAGTGGATGGAGGGGCGGCGACTCTCGAAGATCATCGCCGAGGGCACCCGTGAGGAACGGGACTCCGCCGGCGCCCTCATGCTCGAATTCACGGTGAAGTCACCGGAGAAGGTCGGCCTGGTGCACGCAGATCCGCATCCTGGCAATTTCATGCTGCTGCCCGACGGACGTTTCGGCATCATCGATTTCGGCGCGGTCTCCGAGCACCCCGGCGGCATTCCGCCGGAGTTCGGTGAGGTGCTGTGCTGGGCCCGAGATGAGCAGTGGGATCAGGTGATCCGGCTTATCAAGCAGCTCGGATTCATGCCCCCGGACGTCCAACTGTCCGGAGACCAAGTGATGGATTACATCAGGCCGCTCTGGCCCTATGTCGACCCGCTGCGCTCGGGTGAATTCCACTTCACCCGTGAGTGGTTCCAGCAGGCCGCAGTGGCGTCCACCGATCTGCTGGACGAGGGATTCACCGAACGATTCAAGCTGGCACGCCAAATGACGGTGCCACCGGGCTACGTCATGCTGCTGCGCACGCTCGGCGGAATGATCGGGGTTCTCGTGCAGCTGGGTACGCACGTGAACTATGCGGCGATCGCCGAGGAATGGATGCCGGGGTTCTTCGAACCACACGCGAAGTCGACCTGATAACAATGCTCCCCACCGCTACATGGCGATGGGGAGCATTGCTTGTCGAGCCCGACGACGTGCCGGGTCATGCCGCGGCGGGATCTGCTGCTGGCAGCGGGTTCTTGCGGGGGCGACCACGGGGACGCTTACGCGCCACAATGGCACCCTGTTCCAGGATCTCGCCACCCCACACGCCCCAGGGCTCCGCGCGGTCCAGCGCAGCAGCCAGGCACTGCGACCGGATCGGGCAGTCCCCGCACAGCGTCTTGGCCCGCTCCAGGTCAGCGGGGCTTTCCGCGAACCACAGGTCCGCTTCCGCTGCGTGACACGGTAGAACACGCCTTCGGGCCTCCGTTTCGACGGTCATCATGTGTCCGTTCACCTGCTTCCTCTTCGGTTCCTTGTAAAACTGCTGGTCTCGTATCGGTGTCTTCATCGATCGAGATCCGGAACCACGTCTGAGGTTGAGGCTCAAACAAAAGTGGCCACGGATCCCGTTGGTGTCGGGTCCGTGGCCTGGGAGGCGGTTGTGGGGATACCTAGATGTATCCCCTATTCACGGACGCGACATTCGCGGCTGCTGCGGCGACGGCGCGGTGCTTAATGCCGACGGCCGACATGATCTGGGCCGCCGGCTTGGCAGCGGCGACATGCGTCAGGAGCGACGGCGGAGCGATCGGCAATACGACAAACGCACCATGGGCATCACGCCACAAGGTGTCGCCGTAATTGGTGGGTGTATTCATCGCTCCTCCTTCCGTCTACTCGCACATGAACAGTTCTGGTTTGGAATTCTCACGAATTCCTGACGCCCAGAGTAAAAGGTCATCTATTGGTTGACAAGTTATTTTTGACCTGCGGCGATACTTCAAGACCAGTTTTGTCGAACTGGCATCTTTTCCCGGGGTCGCCTTCTATACAGACGTCAGTAGTCGCGAGCGGAACAGATCCAACACCTGATCCAGGGCCGCACGCGTCGGCTGACCGGGCTCGTCGATGAGATGCTCGGTGACCACCGAATGGGGCGGCATCAGCGAATCGGGGTTCGCGGCCTCACCCGGCAGTTCGATGGCGATGAATCCATCGCCCAGCTCTTCCTTGAGGAACTCGAACCGTTCGGCCGGAACCAGTTTGTCGGTGGTGAAGCGCATACCGAGCACCTTGAGCCCATCGTGCTGGCAGCGATGCTTGACCTTGTCCAGGTCTGCCGGCGAGATATCGATGTTGTGCCGCGCGTTCTTGCTGAGCCCGAACGGCAGCGAGGGCTGTGACAACACGGGCGCCAGCAGACGGTCATCCGCGGCCATGGCGAGCGCATACCCCCCGGTGAAACACATACCGATGGCGCCCACACCGGGACCGCCATTGCGCTCATGCTCGTTCTGGGCAAGCGCGCGCAGCCACGTCACCACGGGAGAGCTCTTTCCCGTTGCCAATACCGTGAATTCACGGCTCACACAGCCGCGGAACATTGATGACAACCCGTAGGTGGCGGTACGCAACCAGCCGTCGGCCTTCGGGTCCACACTCTGGCCCGGATTGCCGAACAGGTGCGGCATGACCGCGGTGCACCCGATGTCGGCGACCTTGCGTGCGAAGTTCGCGACCTTGGGGCTGATTCCGGGCATCTCGGCGATCACGATCACCGCCGGTCCACTGCCCTTTCTCAACACGATCTTGGTCTCACCTTCATGAGTGAAGGTGCCTGCTTCGAAATCGCGGAGGTCATCGTCGGCCATGGGGCGAGCCTAGGACGAGATGGCGATCCGCGCTAGACACGTGTTGAACAAGGGACTACGAGGATCTGGCGCGCACCAAACGCAGCACGTCGGGGCCGTATTGCTCCAACTTGCGCGCCCCGATCCCCGGAATGGCAACGAGCGCGGCGTCGTCTCCGGGAAGCAGTTCCGCGATGGCGATCAAGGTGTTGTCGGTGAAGACGACGAATGCCGGCACCTTCATCTCCTTGGACGTCTTGAGCCGCCAATCCTTCAGTGCGACAAGGAGTTCTTCGTCAATATCGGACGGGCAGCTCTCACAGCGCCGCAACAGCACTGCCGCCGGAGTGTTCAGGGCCGCATTGCAGATTCGGCAGCGTGCGCCAGTACCCCGGCGCCGCGGCGCCATCGTCGCGGAGACTTGCGCAGTGGGAGCGACCCCATTGAGGAAGCGCGAATGCTTACGCGTCTTGCGCCCGCCCGCGGCCCGCGCAAGCGCCCAGCTCAGATTCACATGCACCCGCGCGCGGGTGATCCCGACGTAGAGCAGGCGGCGCTCCTCCTCAACCGGTTCAATATCCCCGGCACGTGACAAGGCATGCGAAATGGGTAGCGTGCCGTCGGCCAGCCCCACCAGGAACACCGCATCCCATTCGAGCCCCTTCGCCGCATGCAGCGAAGCCAGGGTCACGCCCTGCACCGTCGGTGGGTGTCGCGCCTCGGCCCGCACCCGTAGCTCGCGAACCAGCCCCGGCAGATCCAGCTCCGGCAGGCGCGCACATTCCTCTTCGGCGAGCTCAACGAGGGCCCGCAGCGACTCCCATCGCTCGCGCGCCTGAGTGCCGTGCGGTTCCTCGGCAGACAAACCCAGCGGTTCCAGAACATCCCGAACCTGTTGCGGCACAGGAATATCCGAGCTTTCGCGATCCGACGCGCGCTGCAGGGCCACCAGCGCCTGACGCACCTCTTGCCGAGTGAAGAACCCCTCTCCCCCGCGAACCTGGAACGGTACGCCGGCCTCGGTAAGCGCCTCCTCGTACACCTCCGATTGCGCATTGATCCGGTACAGCACCGCAATCTCCGATGCCGGAGTTCCGGATTCGATCAGTGCAGCAATGGATTTCGCGACCGATTTGGCCTCCGCCGCCTCGTCGTCATGCTCGGAGAACCTGGGAGCAGGACCCTCCGGCCGTTGACCGATAAGCTGCAGCTTGCTGCCCGCCACTCTTCCTTGTGCGGCCGCGATCACCCGGTTGGCGAGCGAAACCACCTGCGGGGTCGAGCGATAGTCACGTTCGAGACGAACCACAGCCGCGTCGGGGAATCGGCGGGAGAAGCCGAGCAGATACTGCGGGGTGGCCCCGGTGAACGAATAGATGGTCTGGTTGGCGTCGCCCACGACGGTCAGGTCGTCGCGGGGACCGAGCCACGCATCGAGCACTCGCTGCTGCAACGGCGTGACGTCCTGGTATTCGTCGACCACGAAACAGCGGTAGCGGTCCCGGAATTCCTCGGCCACAGATGCCGAGTTCTCAATGGCGGCCGCGGTGTGCAGCAGCAGGTCATCGAAATCGAGAAGGGTGGACCCATCGGGTCGGGCCTTGAGTTTCTCGTAACCCGCATAGACCTTGGCGACCTGTTCGGGCGGCACCGGCGTATCCCGCGTGAATTTCGCGGCGGCGGCCGGATAGGCCTCGGGGCTGATCAAAGAGGCCTTAGCCCATTCGATTTCACCGGCGAGGTCGCGCACGGTATCGGTGCTGGTGCTCAACTTGGCACGGTTCGCGGCTTGGGCGACGATGGTGAACTTGCTGTCGATCAGCTCCCAGTGCGTATCCCCGACCAGCTGGGGCCAGAAGTACCGCAGCTGCCGCAGTCCCGCGGCGTGGAACGTGACGGCCTGCGCGGATCCGACACCGAGATCACGCAGCCGTCCACGCATCTCCCCCGCTGCCCGCTGGGTGAACGTGACTGCGAGGATCTGACCGGGGGCGACATGGCCTGATTCGACCAGGTGCGCGATGCGATGGGTGATGGTGCGCGTCTTGCCGGTCCCCGCCCCGGCGAGCACACAGACGGGGCCTCGCGGCGCGGTGACGGCGGCGCGCTGCTCGTCGTCGAGACCATCGAGGAGGGAACGCGCCACGGGGCCATCTTCGCAGCAACGGCCGACAACACCGGCCGCTGGCCCCGCTCTCGGCATTGAGACATCTCACATACCCCGACGGAACACCCCAGCGGGGTATGACGTTGAATGCCGATGTGACTACAGCGAGCGACTCCAGCCTCATCATGTACAGCACCACCTGGTGCGGCTATTGCCGTCGACTCGAGACGCAGCTCAAGGCCGCAGGTATCGACTACACCAAGGTGGACATCGAGCAGGACCCGGCCGCAGCCGACTACGTCGCGAACGTCAACGGCGGGAACCAGACCGTGCCGACCGTGAAATTCCCTGACGGCAGCGCACTGACCAATCCGTCGCTGGCACAGGTCAAGGCCAAACTCGGCGCCTAATCCTTGGCGTAGGCCCAGGACTCCACAATCTCCCGGGCGATGGAGATCGACCCGGGCAGCATGAGCCGGGAGTCAGACGGCGTAGTCCAATCGCCTAGCTCTAGTGCGGCCCGCACCTCATCGCGCGTGAACCAGTCGGCCTCCGCGATTTCGCCGTCGTTGAACGAGAAGGGCTGCGAGGGGTCGCCGATAGCGTGAAAGCCCAACATGATCGATCGAGGGAACGGCCAGGGCTGGCTGCCCAGGTACTGCACGTCGGTGACGGTGAGGCCCACTTCCTCGGCGATCTCACGGGCCACGCATGCCTCCAGCGATTCGCCCGCCTCGACGAATCCGGCCAGCAGGGAAAACATCCGCTCGGGCCAGAACTTCTGACGTCCCAGCACCGCGCGATCACCGCCGTCGTGCACCAGGCAGATGACGGCCGGATCGGTGCGCGGAAACTCTTCCTGCCCGGTGGTCGAGTTCACCCGAACCCAACCGCCCTTGGCGGGAGTGGTGGGCGATCCGTCGACGGGGCTGTAGCCGGCGCTGTCATGCCAGGCAAGCATCGCCATGGCCGTGGCCAACAGGGCCGCACTGATGTCGTCGAACAACTCACCGGAGCGACGCAGGTCCAGAAGCGGTGCGCTGTCGTCATCGAGTTCGGCGCGCACGGCCCACACATGGCGACCACCCGGGATCCGTCCCAGGAACACGGCGTGCTCCGGCGGCCCGTCGCCGACATGTGCCGCGTCTTCGAGAACCACCTGCCCGTCGACAATGTTGACGCGTCCGCGGACATCCAGCGTGATCAGCCCCGCCTCGGCCCAGCCCTTGGCCAATTCCTCAGGATCGGACCGCAGTTCATCGGCGCGGTCCAGACCGACGCGCGAGAGCAGGGGAACCTTGCGAAGGCGGAAGGTCATGTCAGGCTCCGGCGTTGCGGACGTACAACAGGCGGTCGGATGCCTCAAGGGAATCGACCTCGGGCGCATCCACCCGGTGCAGCGTGCCATCGCGCACCACACCGAGGACGATGTCCGAGAGATGACGCGGTGAGCCGCCGACCTCGCTGCGCTCCACCTCGCGTTCGGCAATCGCGAACCCCGCCTCGGGGGTCAACAGATCCTCGATCATCTCGACGACGCGCGGCGTCGAGGTGGCGATGCCCAGGAGTCGTCCCGCCGTTTCCGAGGACACCACTACCGAGTCGGCGCCCGACTGGCGTAGCAGGTGGACGTTCTCGGCCTCGCGGATCGCGGCGACGATCTTGGCGTTGGGGGCCAGTTCCCGTGCGGTCAGTGTGACCAGCACCGAGGTGTCGTCCCGGTTGGCGGCCACGATGATCGACTTTGCGTGCTGCACACCCGCGAGCCGCAGCACATCCGATTTGGTGGCGCTGCCACGCACGGTCACCAGGTCTGAGGCGGCCGCGGCATCCAGGGCCAACTGGTCTTCGTCGACGACCACGATCTCGGCCGGGGTGGCGCCATCGGAGAGCATCGCCTGAACGGCGGTCTTCCCCTTGGTGCCGTATCCGACGACAACAGTGTGGTTGCGCACGCGGGCCCTCCATCGCTGGATCTTCAGTGCTTGACGCGAACGTTCGGTGAGCGCTTCCACCGTGGTGCCGACCAGAACGATCAGGAACAGCAGCCGCAGCGGCGTGATCACGAGGATGTTCACCAGCCGCGCGCCCTCGGTGTACGGGGTGATATCGCCGTAGCCGGTAGTGGAGAGCGAGACCGTGGCGTAGTAGAAGCAATCCAGGAAGCTGAGCGGATCGCTCTCCTCTGGAGTGGCTGCGACGTCGCGGTAACCGCTGCGATCCGCGTACACCACCAGCACGGCGGCGAAGAGCGTGCCGATCGCGATGAGGATGCGTTTTCCGATGGCTCGCCACGGGCTGGCCGCATTTTCGGGGATACGCAGGACACCGACGAGGGCGTGGTCTGGCTGTGCGGTCAGCGCCTGGTCAATGCCACGAAACCGCTGGCGGAACTTACCGGCCATATGCCGATCGCGTCCGAGTCAGCGGTTGCACGGGTGTCAATCTACTCACATGGCGCCCGTGATTCGCGTTGGCTAGCGAGTTGGCACCGAAGTGGGTCGTATCTCAATCCCCCGTGAGCCCCGCGAACTCCGTTGCCTGCGGCAGCTCGGGTAGTTCGACCGGGGCGACCGTGCGCCCCGTGCGTACATAGTGGAAAACCGCGCTCACCCGTGCGGGATCGATGCCCTGCAACGCCGCCCACGCCTGCCGGTACACGGCCAGCTGCAGGGCGGCCGCATCCATCTCGACACCCGAGGGCTCGTGACCGGTCTTCCAGTCCACGACGGTCCAGGTGCCGTCTGTGCTGCTGTCGGGTCCGAACACCGCGTCGATCCGGCCACGGACGATGGTCCCGGCGACGGAAATCTCGAACGGCACCTCGATCTCGGCGGGGGTTCGGTCCGCCCACTGCGAGGCAAGAAACGCCGACTGCAGCGCCGCCAGATCCTCGGCGTCCTCGAACTCCCCGTATCCGTCACTCGGAAGATCGTCGAAATCGATGAGGCGCACCGACCCGTAGTGACGCTGCACCCAGGAGTGGAATGCGGTGCCGCGGCGCGCTTCAAGGTCCGGACGTGTGGGGCGCGGACGCATCAGCCGACGGGCCAGTGCCTGCGGGTCCTGACGCAACTCGACGAGGCTTGTCACCGAAAGATGTTGAGGAAGAGTAATTTCCGGGCGACGATGGGCTCGCTCACGTTCACGCAGCAGCGCGTCGACATCGGCGGCCCATCCATCGAGATCCTCGTCCTCGGCCAGAGGTGCTGTACCGGCGCGGGCTTCCCGCACCATCTGCGCTCCCGCTTCGATCTCGCTGCGCCGGGCCGCGAGTGGGTCGGCGGGCCATGGTGCTTCGAGGGTCTGATCAAGCATGGGATTGCGCTCCCCCGCCGCGGGTGTGGGTGCCCACTCCTCGACAGTTCCGCAGGGAATGCCTTCGGCGGCGGCGTTTTCGATCACATCGCGTAACTCGACCAAAAAATCGGACGGTCCCTTGGGCTTGAGTCCGGTCTGGCCCCAATGATGTCCCGAGACAAAGAGCTGCTCGGCTGATCGGGTAACTGCCACATACAACAGCCGGCGCTCCTCATCGATCCGGCGAGTGGCCAGGCTGTCCTTGTGCCGTGCGATGGCATCGGAGAGCTGTTTACGGTTCGTGATGCCCTCGGTGTCCAGCTGAGGGACGCCGAACCGATCCCCCAAGGTGGCGCGATCCCCGCGCACCAACGGCGGTAGCTCGGTGGCGCTCGTCAGCCAGGTCGATGCGGCCACACCCGACGGGAACACCCCGGCACTCAGATGCGGGACAGCGACCACATCCCACTCCAGCCCCTTGGCCGAATGCACAGTCAGAATCTGGACCCGCCCCGGACTGGTCGCGACTTCAACTGGCGCAAAGCCCTTTTCGACTTCCCACGCCGCGTCCAGATACTGAAGAAAGGCGGCGATCACCCCAACCGGGTCGCTCTGGTCGGCTGCCTCCGTGAAACCGGCGGCGACATCGGTGAATGCGCGCAACTGCTCCAAGCCGCCCGTGCGGCGACCGGCGATGAGTTCGACATCGAGTGCCAACACACGCTGCACCTCGGAGATCAGGTCGGTGAGCGGCATCCCAAGCCGGGCGCGTAACGCGGACAGTTCGCGTCGCAGTGCTGTCAGGCGCGTCCAACCATCCGGCGAATACTGCTCAGGCGCACCGGGATCACTGATGGCATCGGCCAGGCACGGAATGTCCGCGTGCTCCCCCACCACATCGGCGCCGGCCCGACCGAATCCCATCGCCCGTCGCCACAGCACTGCCAGGTCATGTGCGCCAAGGCGCCATCTCGGGCCGGTCAACACGCGCAGCGCGGCCGGACCTGCGGTCGGGTCTGCGACGAGACGCAGCATCGCCACGGTATCGGCGACCTCCGGAAGGCCGAGCAGACCCGTCAGTCCGACCACTTCGACCGGAACACCATGCGCGGCAAGCACCTCGGCCATGGGTGCGGCATCGCTGTTGCGCCTGACCAACACCGCCGACGACGGCGGGCGATTCCCACTACGACGCGCCTCCTCGTACACCGAGGCCAGTTTTGTTGCTACCCATTCTCGTTCGGCGATGACGTCGCCCAACAGCGCGCAGGCGATGTTGCCGGAGGTAGCGTCCGGCCGGGGACGCAGCGGACGGACCGCCACCGAACGTCGTCGCGCTTCCTCGGACACGGCGTTGGCCAGATGCAAAGCCTCCGGTGGGTTACGCCAGCTGGTGCGCAGTTCCCTTGTCGGCGCCGGCGATCCGTCCGACAGCGGGAAATCTGTGGTGAACCGGGGCAAATTCGTCGCCGACGCGCCGCGCCAGCCATAGATGGACTGGATCGGATCACCCACCGCGGTCAGCGCCAGCTCGGGATCGACGCCCCGACCGAACAAAGACGACAGCAAAATGCGTTGAGCGTGCCCCGTGTCCTGGTACTCGTCGAGCAGCACCACGCGGTACCGATCCCGCTGAGTTTGTCCGACGACGGCGTGGTCGGCGGCCAGACGAGCCGACAGCGACATCTGCACTCCGAAATCGAGAACACCGCGGGCGCGCATCTGCGTCATCAGCTGTTCCACGATCGCGACGAGCTGTGCTCGTTCACGCTGCGTCTCCACCAGACGCAACAACCACGCACTCGGCCGGCCCTCCCGCTGATAGGGGCCGGGCGGCAGGGTATGAATCAGCTGTTCCAGCTCGTCATGCGAGGACAACAGATCGCTGGTGTCCACCAAATGCTCAGAGAGCTGACCGGCCAGCGCGAGCACCGCAGCGGTGACCGCTCCGGGCGTCTTCTCCGTATCCAGATCCCCGTCGAAATCGCAGACCAACCGGAACGCCAACTGCCACAACTGCGTTTCGGTCAGCAGGCGCGCGTTCGGCTCCATGGGCAGCAGCAATCCGTGCTCGCGCAGCAAGGTTCCGGCATAGGCGTGGTACGTGGCGATCACCGGGTCGGGTTCATCGGCCGTGACGGGCGCCATGATCCCGCTTCCGGCCAACCGAGCGAGGCGCGATCTGACCCGGCGCAACAACTGCCCCGCGGCCTTTCGGGTGAACGTCAACCCGAGCACCTGGCCAGGAGTGGCGTAACCGTTGGCGACCAGCCACACCACCCGGGCGGCCATCGTCTCCGTCTTGCCCGCCCCGGCACCCGCAATCACCACCATCGGGCCGGGTGGAGCCCCGATGACGGCGGCCTGCTCATCGGTGGGCTCGAAAAGCCCAAGCGCCCTGGATAGTTCGGATGGGGAGTATGCGCTCATGACTGGCACACCGCCTGTCCATCAGTCTGTGCCGGGCAGCATGCCCGCAGCGGGCAGTGCCCACATCCATCGTTGACCCGTGCGATGAAGATCGGGCCCTGCGTGTTGGCCGCGGCGGTGTGAATGGTCTCGCGCCAGGTGTCCTGTGCGGCGGGGGTCAGCGGATCCTGGTGGCGTTGGGTGGCACCGTCATCGAGATTCGGTTTCGCGACGTACACCAGCCTGCCGCCGCCCGGCTCACCCGCGGGCTGGTCGGCGATGAGCCCTTCGGCAGCGGCGACCTGATACGTGGCGAGCTGGGCGTGTTGTTGCGCATCGTCTTTGGTGGCGGGACTCTTCCCGGTCTTGATATCGATGACGACGGCGCGCCCCTCGGCATCCCGTTCCAATCGGTCGATGCGGCCGACCAGTCGCACCTGCGGATAGTCCGCGTGCGTGAGCACTCCGTCGACGCCGATCTCTCGACCAACCTCAGTGAGTTCACCGCGCGTGGCCACGCGCCACGCGCTGAACGCCTCCAGCAGCTCCTGATGCCTATGCAGTTCGTTACGTGCATACCACTGTGACTCGAACGGCATTGATTCCCAAGACTTGTCGAGTTCCCGGCGCATCGTATCGGCGTCTGCGGAATGCTCGCCCACAAGCGCGTGCACCAATGTTCCGAGCGCTCGGCGCGGGTCCGTGAGGTCAGTGCCGCCGTGCCGTTCCAGTAGCCAGCGCAGCGGACAAGCCATGAGCGTCTCGACGTTGGACGGCGACAAGCGGACCGGACCATCCTCGGCACTCCACAGCGGGTTCTCACTACTGACATCGGCGAGTCCGTACCAGGATTCGGGATCCGCACCGGTGACACCGGCGTCGGCCAGCCGGGCAAGTTGTCGGGCGGCGGCGCGGCGGCGGGCCTCGCTTACCGTGCCGGTGTCCGCGGTGACAACGGCCCGCAGTTCGCCAACGAGGTTCGCAACGGTCAATGCCCGAGACTCCGGTGTTCCCGGACGACGATCCGGCATCACCCATTCCGGATGCGTCGCCATGAGTTCGGCCAGGAAGCGCGAAGCCATCGCGGGCCCGCCACCCATGTCGGCATTCTCGTTGTCGACGGCGGTGACGAGAACGCGGCGAGCGGCCCTGCCCACGGCGAGCAATAGCAGCCGGCGTTCCTCGGCCAGCGCCACCGCCGACCCGTCGACATACGCGACATGGTCGATGCCTGCCAGTACATCCATCAGCTCCTGGGTGCGCAGCACCCCGCCCCGCACCGCCGTGTTGGGCCACAGTCCTTCTTGCACACCGGGGATCGCCACCACGTCCCACTGGCGGCCCACAGCAGCGTGCGCGCTGACGATGGAGACCGCATCAGGCTCACCGGCCGCACGCTGACCGGCGAGCGCCAGCGACCGGATGTGGTCGATCAATCCCGTCACGCCGATACCCGGCGTGCGCGCCGCGTGTTCAGATGCCAGGTCGAACAGCGCGGACATCGCGTCGAGGTCGCGATCCGCCTGAGCGCCCAGCGGACCTCCGCGTTGAGATAACCCGTCCCAACGTCGCTGCAGACCCGACCGGGTCCACGCGGCCCACAGCACATCGAGAACGCTGGCACCGGAAGTCACGGCCTCACGTGCCGAGGCGATCACTGCGCGCACGCGCCGCAGTGGTGCGGCCTGGATGTCGGTGAGCGCGGCGAGCTGAGTGTCATTGGCGTCGACAAGAGCCGCACGCAACAGCTCGGCACTGTTCCCGTCCGCGCCCCGAGCTTCCTGCGCGCGCAGCAATTGGCGTCGTAACCGCCGGAGCGCCACCGGATCCACGCGCCCGATCGGGCCGGTCACCAGTGCCACCGCGTCCTCGTCGTTCAGTCGACCTTGTGCGGCGCACACCGCCAGCAGCAGCGCGTGCACGGCCGGAACGGCGGCGACCGGACCGTCATAAGACTCCGCATGTACCGGGACGCCCGCCGACTGCAGCGCGCGCCGGAGGGCCGCACCACTGCGCGGTACCGACCTGACGATGACCGCCATCTGAGACCACGGCACACCGTCGATCAAGTGCGACCGCCGCAGCAGATCGACAACCAGCGACGCCTCTGCGGTTTCGGTGGGCACGGCCGCAAGACGCACGGCGGCCAACGTGTTCTCCGCCCCCGCGATCGTGCGCGCCGGCGAGCTTCCGGGCAGCCGCCCCGCCACCGCGTTCGCAAGCTCGGCGACCGGTGCGGCGCACCGGTACGAAGTGTCGAGCGCGATCGTCATGGCCCCGCTGTCAGTGCCGGTCTGCAACAGCTGGGCGTCGGCACCGCGAAACCCGAACACGGTTTGGTTGGGGTCACCCGTGAACACCGACAACGAGGCACCCCCCGCCAGCAGCCGCACCAACAGCGCCGCCTGCGGATCAAGGTGCTGGGAATCGTCGACGAGCAGAAGGGCGATGCGATCACGTTCCGCGGCAAGAATTGCCGGCTCGACAGCGAATGTTTCCAGCGCCGATCCGACCAGTTCGGCGGCACCGAGTGCCGGCACCGTGGCCTGCGGAGCCGCCATGCCCACCGCCGACCGCAGCAGCATGACCTCCTCGTACTGCCGGTCGAGATCGGCGACCGCGACCCACTCCGGTCGATTGTGTCGTCGCCCGATCGCTCGAAGCTCCCTGGCGTCCACACCGCGTTCGGTGCAACGCGCCATGAGATCTCGAACGCCGGTCGCGAAACCGGCCGTCGTCAACGCGGGCCGCAGTGAAGCCGGCCAGCAGCCACCGTTATCTTCAGCATCGCCACACAACAACTCCCGCACGATGCTGTCCTGCTCGGCAGCGGTGATCAAACGCGGCGGCGGATTGCCCTGGCGAGCAGCGTGGGCGCCAAGCACGGCGAAGGCATATGAATGCACGGTGCGGACCATGGGTTCACGGATGGCGATGGACCCTCTGCGCTCGAACACCGCGGCCGAGATCCGGCTACGCAGGTCAACACTCGCCCGGGTGGAACCGGTGAGCACGAGAACGGATTCCGGGCTTGCACCCGCGGCAATTCGCGCGGCCACAATGTCGACCAGCAGGCTCGTCTTTCCGGTTCCGCTACCGCCGATCACCACGAACCGGCCCTGCCGGTCAGGGCCGAGCAGATCCGCCGCGGCGCCGTCCCAGGATCGGGTCGAAGCGGTCGGCGTCGGCATATGCAGATCACAGCACGAGGGTCCGACAAGCGGATCTGACCTGGGTATCGATTCACGGACAATGCGCAGGATCGTGGCAGGATTCCACGGGTGACACCTACGCTGAACACCCACCGATACGGCCCCGATGAACCCGTACGTCTCTTGGCATTGCACGGGCTCACCGGACATGGGAAGCGCTGGGCGCCGCTTTTCGATGAGCACCTGCCCGAGGTGTCCACCCTGGCACCGGACCTGCTGGGCCACGGACACTCCCCCGCGCCCGCGCCATGGTCGTTGGAAGCCCATGCCGACGCGGTCGCCGCCGTGCTCGACGAGACCCAGACCGGTCCCATCGTGGTGGTCGCGCACTCGTTCGGCGGCGCCACCGCCCTGCACCTGGCCGCGCGCAGACCCGATCTGGTGAAGTCGCTCGTGCTCTTGGATCCGGCGATCGGGCTCGACGGTGACTGGATGCGTCAGATCGCCGAACAGATGGTGGCCTACCCGGATTACACCGACCGCGCCGAGGCAAAATCGGACAAGATCGCGGGAGCTTGGTCGGACGTACCGGATCACGTGATCGAAGCAGAGCTCGATGAACACCTGATCCAGCTGCCCAATGGCCGATGGGGCTGGCGCATGAACCTGCCTGCGGTGGTCACCGCATGGAGTGAACTCGCGCGCGATATCGCCTTACCCACCAGCATCATTCGCGTCACATTGTTACGGGCTACCCGCACCACGCCGCCCTACGTAACCACCGCACTGCTGGACGGACTTGCGGCCAAACTCGGTGATCGATTCGAACTGGTGAACGTCGACTGCGATCACATGGTGTCCCAATCGAGGCCTGTCGAGACCGCAGCCGCGATACGGTCACACCTGGAGTAATCATGGCGACAGTCACCGAGGAACAAGTCGAGCTGGTGCGCACGCTGGTCGCGTCCATACCGGCCGGGCGGGTGGCCACGTATGGCGATATCGCCGACGCGGCAGGCCTTTCCAGCGCGCGGATTGTGGGGTGGATCATGCGCACCGACTCTGCGGACCTGCCCTGGCATCGCGTCATCGGAGCTAGCGGTCGGCCCGCACCCCACATCCGGACCCGCCAGCTCGAGCTACTCAGGGCCGAGGGCGTACTGGCAGTGGACGGTCGAATCGCGTTACGCGAAGTCCGCCACGGCTTCTAGCGCGCCGGACACCACCGTGGCCGACGCGAACCGTCGCACCAAGAGATTCACAATGTCGGGATGCACGCCCAACGGCTGTGCGACGCCGTCGGCGCCACACTCGGCCAGCCGCTCCTGAAAAAGCCCCTGTGCCAACAGGTATGACGCGACAAAGACGCGCTTGCCGCTTGCGCGCGCCGCCGCGACCACGTCGGGCACCCGCGGTTCGCCCGTCGCGACATAGCCCACGCTGACGGGTCCGGTGTGCTGCTCCAACATGCTCGCCGCGGTATGAACCTCACGGCGGGCACGGGGATCAGAGGATCCCGCTGCGGCGAGTACCACCGCATCGCCGCGGCGCCATCCCGCCTCACGCAGCCGCTCGGTCATGACCGTGGCCAATACAGGATCGGGCCCCAACGCTTGAGTGACGGCCACATCAGGATGTCCGCTCAACTCGACATGCTCCGGAATATCGTGGTGCACATGGTATCCCGATGCCAGAAAGGCCGGAAGCAGAACCGCGGGGCCTTCTATCGTCGACAGCACCTCTGACGGGGTCGGACCCAGCACGTCGACGAACGCAGTGCGCACCGAACCGACACGCAGCGACACCGCCTCGGCGAGCGCCGCGATGTTCTCCACCCCGGCGGCCGAACGTGTTCCATGTGCGACCAGGACGAGTTCAACCGGGGATGAGCCGCGTGCGCGAAGACCATTAGAGTCCGATGAGCCGCGTGCGCGAAAACCGTCATCCACGGCATTCCCCAATCATGGTCGGATCGATCGCCAGCCGGTAACCCCGCTTTACCACTGTCTGAATCACTTTCGGTGCACCAAGCGCCGCCCGCAGCCGCGTCATAGCCGTCTCGACGGCATGGGTGTCGTCTCCACCGCCGGGCAGGACGCTCAACAAGTCCTCGCGCGACACGACCTGACCGGGGCGCACCATCAGTCGCTTCATCAAAGCCATTCCCGCCGGAGAGATCTGCCGTGTCTCACCATCGACGGCGATGCCACAGCTGCGCACACTTACGATGTGCCCCCCGGCCTGGAAACGCGGTGCCCGCCTGGTCAGTTCGTCGACCATGTGTCGAGCCAACGCCCCCAACCGCGCACGTTCGGGCTGCGTCGTCGATACACCCAGCACTTCCAGCGGCGCTGCGGTCACCGGTCCGACGCACAGCGGCGCCACCCTTCCCCGCAACGCGTTCAGCAGCTCATCCAATCGACCGGTTGCCTTGGCACGACCAAGCATTGAGGCCACGGCGGGCGCGCTGGTGAAACTTATCCCGTCCAGCTCGGCGTTGATGGCCATGGAAATCATGCGATCCATCGGCCGCTGGTCCTCCGGCGGCTCCCAGCGGTACACGGGGACCCGGATCACCTGTGCGCCAGCGATTGTCAATGCCTCGCAGAGATCGGCGATGGGTTCCCATTCGGTGGCGGCACCATGAAGTTGCACGGCGACGCGCCGCCCCTCGACACCCTCTTCGAGTAGACGATCCAGCACCTCCGCCGATGACTCCGAGGCGGGCGACCACTCTTCACGCAGTCCTGCCTGACGAATCGCCCCGGTGGCCTTGGGTCCACGGGCGACCAGGCGCCCGGACTCCAACGCCGACTTGAGACTGTCCGCCACGCCCCATTCATCGGCGGCTTCGATCCAACCGCGGAACCCGATTCCCGTGGTAGCCACCGTGACATCGGGTGGGTTGGCGATAACCAGTTCGGTGGCGTGCTGTAGCTCGGCGTCGTCGGCCAACGGGATGATCCTGATCGCCGCGGCGTGCACAGTGGCAGCGCCACGGCGCTCCAAGAGCGCGATCAATTCCTCCGACCGACGCGCAGCCGTGACACCAATGGTGAACCCGTCGAGCCGACGATCCTGCTCGTTAGGCGGCAACCGGGCCCCGGTGTCGGCTCCTGAGCATTCCGATTTCGATATTTCCATTGCTCACCCGCACCTCGAAGACTGGCAACCGGCGCGACGCATCATCGAGGCAACGCCCGTCTATTAGCGAGAAGACCTGCTTGAGCAGGGGCGACGCCACCGTTGGCTCGCCGCCACGATCACCGGTCAAACCACGCGACATGACAGCGGCCTGACCGTATGGATCCATGTTACCGACCGCGTACAGGTCACCACTTGGCAGCAGAAACAGTGCGGCCTGCACATCGTCCGGTAACAGCACCGCCACACCGCGTCCCGGGGTGAGCGAATCCACTGCGCAGACCGTCGACCACAGGTACTGGTACCGCTTAAATCTGGGGCGAGCATCCAGGATCGTCATCTCCGGCCTTTCTTCTCGTTCTGTTGTGTCATGTCTACCGGTCTCGTGTTACCCCGGCATTACCGGCGCAAGCCCAACTATGTTGCCGACTCGGCAGCCGGCCTGATTCCCGGCGTGCCCAGCAGCACAGGCACCTTGCGCGGGCCGGAATCGTCGAAGGCGATGGTCGAATCGATCTGGTCGGGTGCGTTGACAAAGGACACGAACCGACGGAGTTTGTCCTCGTCAGCGAGCACAGCCGCCCATTCGTCGGCGTATCCCTCGACGTGGCTGGCCATGGCCGCTTCCAGTTCCTCGGCGATGCCGAGCGAGTCATCACATACCACCGCCCGGATGTGATCCAAGCCACCCTCGATCGCTTCTTGCCAAGGGGCGGTGCGCTGGAGCCGGTCCGCGGTGCGGATGTAGAACATCAGGTATCGGTCGATGTACTTGATCAGCGTCTCTGAATCCAGATCGCCAACAAGCAGTTTGGCATGCACGGGGGTAGCGCCACCGTTGCCTCCGACATACAGGTTCCAGCCGTTCTCGGTGGCGATGACACCGACGTCCTTGCCCCGGGCCTCGGCGCACTCGCGCGCGCACCCGGACACCCCCATCTTGAGCTTGTGCGGGGAACGTAGCCCGCGGTAACGCAATTCGAGTTCGACGGCCATCGCCACCGAATCCTGAACCCCATACCGGCACCATGTCGAACCCACACAGCTCTTCACGGTGCGCAACGACTTGCCATAGGCCTGACCGGATTCCATGCCAGCGTCGATGAGCCGTTTCCAGATCACCGGGAGCTGCTCGACGCGGGCACCGAACAGATCGATGCGCTGACCACCGGTGATCTTGGTGTACAGCCCGAATTCCTTTGCCACTTCGCCGATGACAATGAGCTTCTCCGGAGTCACTTCCCCGCCCGGGAGCCGCGGCACCACCGAATAGGTGCCGTTCTTCTGCATGTTGGCCAGGAAGTGGTCGTTGGTGTCCTGCAGTGCGGCCTGCTCCCCTTCCAGGATGTGATCGCTGGAGGTCGAGGCCAAGATGGACGCGACGGTCGGCTTGCAGATATCGCAGCCGGTTCCGGTGCCGTGCTTGGCAATCAGCTCGGAGAACGTCCGGATGCCGGTCACCTGCACCACCTGGAACAGCTCGGCACGAGATTGGGTGAAATGCTCGCACAGCGCCTTGGACTGCTCGACGCCCTGTGCCGCGAGGATCTGCTTGAGCATCGGAATGCAGCTACCGCAGGATGTTCCGGCGCAGGTTGCCGCCTTGAGGGCCGGCACATCGGTGGCACCCTCGCAGATGGCCCCGCAGATTGCACCCTTGGTGACCGCGTTGCACGAGCAGATCTGCGCGTCATCGGGCAGCGCCCCCACACCGATCTCCGCGCCAGCTGGGGTGATCAGCGAGGCCGGATCTGCCGGCAGCTCCCGGCCGAGCATGGGCCGCAGCGTGCCGTATGTGCTGGCATCACCGACGAGGATGCCGCCCAACAGGGTTCGCGCATCGTCGGAGACCACGAGCTTGGCGTAGGTGCCCTTGGTGGCGTCGTTGAAGACGACCTCAAGTGCGCCCTCGGCGGTGGCGTGGGCGTCACCGAAGCTGGCGACATCCACCCCAAGCAGCTTGAGCTTGGTGGAAAGATCGGCTCCCGGAAATTCAGAGCTTCCGCCGAGGAGTCGGTCGGCGACGATCTCGGCCGTGGTGTAACCAGGTGCGACCAGTCCATAGCAGCGACCCTCGATGGCGGCCACCTCACCGATCGCATAGATGTGCAGATCGCTTGTCTGGCAGCCGACGTCGGTGAAGATGCCACCGCGTTCGGCCAACTCCAGCCCGCACTCCCGAGCCAGCTCGTCGCGCGGCCGGATGCCCGCGGAGAACACCAAGACCGAGGCATCGATCGAGGATCCGTCAGACAGCTGCACGGTGAGCGTCCCGTCGGGCGCCGTCTCGATGGACTTCGTGGAGACGCTGGTGTGCACCGTCAACCCGAGCTCGGTCACCAGCCTGGTGAGCAGCGCACCACCGCCCTCGTCGACCTGCAGATGCATGAGACGGGGATTGAGCTCGACCACATGCGGGGCCAACCCCATGAGGCGCAACGCATTGGCGGCCTCGAGCCCGAGTAGCCCACCGCCGATGACCACACCCGCGGAGCCCGGCGACTTGTCGGCGGTGGCCTTGATGGCGTCCAGGTCGTCCATGGTGCGGTAGACGAAGCAGCCTTCGGCGTCGCCTCCCGGCACCGGCGGCACGAACGGGTATGACCCCGTGGCCATGACGAGCGCGTCATAGTCGAGCACGGTGCCGGCCTCGGTGGTGACCGTCTGAGCCGCCCGGTCGATGCCGACGACCCTATCGCCAAGATGCAGGGTCACCATGGGATCGTCGACGTAGCCGTTTCCGGTGAGCGCCAGCGTGTCCCGGTCCCAGCTGTCGATGTACGAGGACAGCGCCACCCGGTCGTACGCGGCGTCGGCTTCCTCGCCGAGGACGGTGATCTGCCACTGGTCGGTGGCGTCACGCTCCCGAAGTACCTGGACAAATCGGTGGCCGACCATTCCGTGGCCGATGACGACAACATTCTTGTTCATGAGTTTCACACCGTCACTTCGTCTTTAGAGCTAGACAGCACCGGAACCGGGGTACCGACCGGGCGCCGCACGTAGGCATACCAGGTGACTACGGCACAGATGACGTAGAAGGCGAGGAACACCCAGAACGCCATGGTGGCCGACTTGGCGGCGCTGAGGTATGAGGCGCGGAGCACCAGGTTGATGGCGACACCGCCGAGCGCGCCGATGGAACCGGCCACACCGATCAATGCACCCGACATGGTTCGCGACCAGGTTTCGCCAAGTCCGGCACTGTGTGCCTTGGCGGCGAAGATCGACGGAATCATCTTGTAGACCGAGCCATTGCCAATTCCGGAGACAACGAACAGGACGATGAATCCGGTGACGTAGGAGATCATGATGGCCCCTGAGGGCGCGCCCGCCGCGCGGTCGTCGATGGTTCCCGCCGCCACCAGGATGCCCGCGCCGAAGATCATCGCGATGAAGGCGTACAGCGAGATCTTGCCGCCGCCGGTGCGGTCCGACAGCCAGCCGCCGAACGGCCGGGCCAGCGAGCCGAGCAACGGCCCGACGAACGCGATCTGTGCGGCATGCAGTGATGCCTGTGCCGCGGCCTGCGCCGGAGTCAGGCCGCTGTGCGCGAGCCCGGCAAGGAAGTTCAGCTGCAGCACCTGACCGAACGCGAAACTGAATCCGATGAAGGAACCGAAGGTGCCGATGTACAGGAAGGCGATGATCCACGAATCCCGGTGCTTCATCACGTTGATGAGCGAGCGGCCGTCGGTCTTCTGGTTCGCCAGGTTGTCCATGAACAGCGCCGCGCCCACGGCCGCGAAGGCGATCAGCACTAGGTAGATACCCGCCACCCAGTGCGGTGAGCGGTTCCCCGCGGTGGCGATGACCAGCAGGCCGAGTACCTGGATCACCGGAACCCCGATGTTCCCGCCACCCGCGTTGAGGCCCAGCGCCCAACCCTTGAAGCGTTGCGGATAAAAGGCATTGATGTTGGTCATCGAGGAGGCGAAGTTTCCGCCACCGAAGCCCGCGACCGCCGCCACGATCATGAAGGTGGTGTACGAGGTCTCGGGGTGCGCCATGAAGTACAACGTGAGCGCGGTCGGGACTGCCAGCACCAAGGCACTGAAGATGGTCCAGTTGCGCCCGCCGAACCACGCGGTGGCGAAGGTGTAAGGAAGCCGCAGCACCGCACCGACCAGGGTCGGCATGGCCACCAGGAAGAACTTTCCGGCCGCGTCGATGTGATACACGTTCTGCGGCATGAACAGAACCATCACAGACCAGATGGACCACACAGAGAATCCGACGTGTTCGGCAACCACCGACCAGATCAGGTTGCGGCGTGCGACTTTCGCGCCACCGTTGTCCCAGGCGACGACGTCCTCGGGATCCCAGTTCTCAATCCAGCGTCCGCGCCGTGCAATTGGGGCTGTTGCCGTGTTGTTCGCCATGGCAGAACGGTAGAAAAATCTTGTTGCGGCGGCGCTGCTGGCGATGACCGAGCCATCACATCTCGCTCACATGAGTCTGTCATGTGACGGTGAGCTGGTTCGGCTGGGTCACATCGGGGCCCGAAAGTGACGCGCGTTACAGCGTGAGCCGCACCAGAGCCGCAGATCGAGCCAGCCCCGGGAAGGACTGTGCCGACGAACGGGGGTGCAGTGCGTGCACAGCCAGTCGGAAAATCAAGGCCCGCAACAACATCTGCGGCCACTCCGGCAGGGTCGCCCAGCGTTCGATGAGACCGTCGTCCGCGTCACCCCACGACAGCGCATCCACCACCGCGACGCCCGCAGCCCATGAGGCCGGACGCCAGTACGGCGTGATGTCGGTGATACCGGGCGCGGCCGCACCCGCGAAAAGCACGGTGCCGTACAGGTCGCCATGCACCAGCTGCGGCGGGCTCTTGGTAGGCCGACGCAGGCTCGCCAACTGATTGATCAGGTCGATGGAGCGCTGACCGTCTGGCGAGCCGGGCGACACCCGGGCCGCGGAGGGCCAGGATTGCAGCGGCCGGTCTTCCCAGGCCGCGCGGTCGGCCGCGATGAACACGTCGACATCGGCCCATGGCGCCACCGGAGGCTGGGTAAGAAACCGGGGGCGTTCCAGCTTGGACGTGGCCTCATGGAGGCGCACCGACAGCGACACCACCTCGTCATGCCGGGGCTCGGGCGCACCGGCTACGAATGTGTCCGCGCGCCAACCCGATACGACATATCGTCCGTCCGTGGACCGAACCGGCCGGGCCAATCGCACGCCGTCGATGAATAGTGTGTCGCGCACCTTGGCCGACCACGCGGCACGCGCATGGTCCGCTACCAGTGACAACACCACTTCACCGCAGCGCCAGCCGCCCTCCCATGTCGGGCCGAGCTGGACTGGCTTGACGCCGCTGAGCCCGTAAGTCGCGAGCACGTGCTCGGGCGGGCGGTCCACAGTCACGCGGGATACGTTACCGCCTGCAATGAACTGGATTGTGTTCGCTCGGAGTTCGTGTCGGCGGTCACAGATGGGGCGTCCCGCAATACGGGGCTGTTGCTGGCTCCCACCGATCAGTACATGACCATGTCGGGGTCCACCTGCTTGGCCCAGGCTGCGATACCGCCCTGCAGGTGCACCGCGTCGGAGAAACCCGCCTTCTTCACGGCCACAAGCGCCTCTGCCGACCGAATACCCGTCTTGCAGTAGAGCACCGCTTGACGGTCTTGCGGCAGCTTGGCGAGGCCGTCTCCGGACTCCAAGGTCGACTTGGGCACCAGCTCGGCACCGTCGATGTGGACGATGTCCCATTCGACGGGTTCGCGCACGTCGATCAGCGCCACCTTCTTGTCGGCGTCAAGCAATTCGCGCAGCTCACGCGGGGTAATAGTGGAATCGGCGACCGCAGCCGAGGCCTCATCGCTGATCACGCCGCAGAACGCGTCGTAGTCGATGAGCTCGGTGATCTTCGCCGTGGCCGGATCCTTGCGGATCTTGATGGTGCGGTACGTCATGTCCAGCGCGTCGTACACCATCAACCGGCCGAGCAGCGTGTCACCGATTCCGGTGATCAGCTTGATCGCCTCGGTACCCATCACCGAGGCGATGGAGGCGCACAGGATGCCCAATACGCCGCCCTCCGCGCAGGACGGCACCATCCCCGGAGGCGGCGGCTCGGGGTACAGATCCCGGTAGTTCAGGCCGAGTCCGTCGGGCGCGTCCTCCCAGAAGACGGACACCTGGCCCTCGAAACGGTAAATGGAGCCCCACACATATGGCTTGTGCGCGAGCACCGCGGCGTCGTTGACCAGGTAGCGCGTCGCAAAGTTGTCGGTGCCATCCAGGATCAGGTCGTATTGCTTGAACAGGTTGACCGCGTTGTCCGGGTCCAAACGCAGCTCGTGCAATCGCACCTCGACCAGAGGGTTGATCTCCAGCACCGAGTCACGCGCGCTCTGGGCTTTTGACCTGCCGATATCAGACTGGCCGTGAATGATCTGGCGCTGCAGGTTGGACTCGTCGACTACGTCGAACTCGACGATGCCGATGGTGCCGACACCCGCGGCGGCCAAGTACAGGAGCGTCGGAGATCCGAGGCCACCGGCACCGATGACGAGCACCTTGGCATTCTTGAGACGTTTCTGTCCGTCTACACCCAGGTCGGGGATGATCAGATGCCGGCTGTACCGCGCGACTTCCTCGCGGGTCAGATCTGCGGCGGGGCTTACCAACGGCGGCAATGTGGGCACCGTGACTCCTGTGATTCGGGTTCCTCAGGGCTGTCTGAGAGGGCTACAGCTGCATCAACAGTATCGGGATGCCAACCCTTCCCGAGCCCGGGACTGCCCCTACGGAATCGGGTACGGCCAGGGATTGGTGCGGCAGGTCTTGCCGTCGGGCTTGATCGAATCGGCGTCGAACTTGGCCGCATCGTTGTTGTTGGTACTGAACGTCTGCTGCATCATCACCGGCGCCAGCTGCTGGTCCTGCTCGCACGGTTCATGCACCCGATAACCGATGGCATGTCCGACTTCATGGTTGATGACGTACTGGCGGTACGACGTGATGTCCCCCTGGAACGGGACGGCACCGCGCACCCACCGCGCTTCGTTGATGAACACGCGCCGGTCACCGTTCTCGCCGTAACGCGGGTTGTAGCAAGAGGCTTCGAGCTGAATCTCATAACCACAGCCCTCGCGCACCGTGGCCGGCGAGGTCAGTGAGATCCGGAAATCAGGTGTGCCGGAGTCGATCCGGACAAATCCAAACTGAGGGTTATGCGTCCAGCTCTTCTGGCTGGCCAGCGTCTCGGTCACCATGCGCGCGAAGAGGTCGTCGCCGCCGAAACCCATGGTGTCGATGCCGTCCTCCACCTCGATGGTGTACGAGAACACCTTCGCGGCACCCGTCCCGATCTGGGGTGTCGTACCCGGTACGACGTGCCAGGACTTGGCGCCCGCCTCGGTGAACGGCTCGCCCTCGGGCAGCACACCGGTGGGCAGGGTTGCATCGAATTGGGTGAGGCCCTTGGGCGGGGCGCCGATGATCGCGTCACCCAGCGCGCCGATGGACGGAGGATCAGCAACGGGCTCATTGGGGCCGGTCCCCGCGTGTGCGGGTTCGCGCTGCGTGACGGTCTGGTACCCGACGAAAACGGTCAGCGCGACCAGCAGCGGAATGGCGTACGCGCGCCATCCGTAGGTGGAGATGAAACGGCCGAGCCAGGTCTGCTTGCGCCAGCGGTCACGATCACGCCGGTCGGATCGGATGCGTCCGCTTCCCTCGGCGAGCGGATCGCGCTGGGCGCGCAGTGGCTCATAGCGCTCGGAGGACTCCTGCACGGGGAGTCGACTCATGGTTTCTGGCATGGACCTACGATTATGCGCCCATTGGTGCCGGTCGTAGGTCACCGGGCAAGGATGGCATAGCGACAGGCCATCACGCCTCGGGCACGCCGCCGGATGCCAGGAGTACTGTCTGTAGTTCGGGTTCAAGCGGATTGAATAGCCGCCTGACTGAGATGGCGTAGGCGACCATTAAGTCGTGTGCGCGCAGAGGATAAGGACATGCGTGATCTTGCGAATCTGGCCGGGCGTCGAGGCAGGGTGAACTCGACGGTGGCAACGCAGGATTCGACTTCGGGAAATACACGTCGTGGCGGAAGACTGCCTCGCGATGAGCGTCGCGGTCAGCTGGTCGGTTCTGCCAGTGAGATATTCGTCGATCGCGGCTACCACGCCGCCGGTATGGATGAAATCGCCGAACGCGCCGGAGTAAGCAAGCCGGTTCTCTACCAACACTTTCCGAGCAAGCTGGAGCTGTACCTCGAGGTACTGCACAAGCATGCCGACAACCTGGTCTCCAGCGTGCGGCAGGCATTGCGCACCACCACCGACAACCGTCAGCGGCTGCGTGCGGCGGTTATGGCGTTCTTCGATTTCGTCGAGCACGACAGCCAGGGCTACCGGCTGATCTTCGAAAACGACTTGGTGGGTGTCCCGCAGGTCAGCCAACGCGTCGAGGGCGCCATCAGCGCCTGCACCGATGCGGTATTCGACCTGGTCAGCCACGATTCCGGACTGGACCCCCACCATGCGCGCATGGTGGCCGTCGGCCTGGTCGGAATCAGCCAGGTCAGCGCGCGCTACTGGCTGGACAACGAGAAGCCCATCTCCAAGGACGACGCGGTCAATGCGACCGTCGGATTCGCCTGGGGCGGGCTCTCGCACGTCCCGCTGCAGCCAGCGGACTAGCTGCTGAAGCCGACCCGACGTGCGTCGGCGACACCGATCTCCACGTAGGCGACCCGCGCCGCGGCGATCAGGTACTTGCGGCCCTTCTGGTCGGTGAGGTTCAGCACATCCGATTCCTTGGACAGCGCCGCGGACACGACCTTTTCGACGTCAGCCGGGGTCTGATCGCTAGAAATGACCAGCTCGCGCGGGCTATCTGTGACACCGATCTTGATCTCCACGAAGGCACCTTCCAGGTCATTAAGCGTGTACTGCAGAGGTTAGCCGACGCCAGTCCGGCCGACACACCTCGCATGATCGTGCCAGTCCTTTAGTCACAGCAGTAACATCAGTATCAGGTTTCACATTGAGAAGAGGCGCTGATCATGGTCGGTTATCGCGGAGATTCTCGGTCCTCAAGCGGCTACGAGCCCTACGACGATCCGTATGAATCCGAGACGACCCCGCAGTACAGCGGGTACTCGGGCCTGGACGAGGACTTTGAATACAGGCCGCCGGGTTCCAACGAGAACTGGAAATGGGTCGCGTCCATCGCCGGGGCGGTGCTGGCGATCGCCGTCATCGCGACGGCGGTCGTGCTCAGCGGTGGCGAGGACAAGCCGCCGGCCGCCGCCATCACCACACCTGTGCCCTCGCTGACGCCGGTGACCACCACTCCCCCTGCGCCGTCACCATCGGCGACGTCGGCACAACCGTCGACGACCACCGTGACGACCACCCCCGTGCAGGAGACGCCGAGCACGGCGTCCTCCACCGAGGCGCCCGCACCCGAACCGCCGCCGTCCAACCCGATGCTGCCGCCGGAAGGCCAGCGACCGATCACACCCGCGGCATTCGCGTACTACGTGACCGGTAACCAGACACCGGGCGATCTGCTCACGATCACCTACTCCGACGGCAACGGCACGACTCGGACCGTGCTCGGCGCCTCACTGCCCTGGACGATGATCGTGACCCCGAGCCCCGGGATCGTTGGCGGGTCGATCACAGCGACAAGCTTCGCGAGTCAGATCAACTGCTCGATCACCAACAGCCAGAACCAGATGCTGGCGGTGCAGAGCAATAACAGCATCATCGCCCGCTGCACCAAGTAGAGCTCTAGCGGCCCGCTAACCGCCCAGCCCGAGGACCGCCATCCGCTCAGCGTGTGCACCCTGCAACCGCTCGAAGAACTCGTTCAGGTTCCCGAGGCCCGCACCGCCGGACATCACCAGCTCGGCGAGCTCGTCGTGACCGGCCAGCACATGCTGAGCCTGTGTGACGGCCTCACCGAGCAGCCGTCGACCCCACAAGGTGAGCCGGTTGCGCTGCTGCGGGTTGTCCTTGACGGCCTCACGCACCTGCGCGATGACGAACTCCGAGTGTCCCGTGGTCCCCAGCACCGACTTGAGAACCGCCGCCGATTCACCCGGTAGCGAGGCGACCACCTCGCCATAAAAATCGGCCGCCAACGAGTCGCCGATGTAGGCCTTCACCATGGCCTCCAACCACGTACGCGGCAGAGTCAGCGAATGGTAGTTCTCCAGCGTCTTGACGTACGGCTCCATGGCCGTCAGGACGTCAACCCCGTTAGCCTCCATCGCATCTCGCAGCACCTCGTAGTGGCGCATCTGCGAGGCCGCCATGCTGGCGATGGCGATCTTGCTGGCCAGGTCGGGCGCCATCTTGGACTCGTCGGTCAACCGGTAGAACGCCGCGATCTCGCCGTACGCGATCACCGCGAACAGCTGATTGACACCGGGAGGATCGAGGTCCGCAGTCATGTCTGGAACTCTAGTCGGGCACCCGCAGGAGGACACCGAACCGCGGGGCAAACCATGGCGAATCGGAAAATCGCAGCTCACCCGTTATCATGAGTGTGGGACGAACACCCTGACCGTGAAGTACCCAGGGAGTTCTCCCACAGGAAATGTGCGTGCACGTGCTGCCCTCGCCGCTAGATGCGAGCCCGGCCCCGTCGAAATCCGACCTACCGATCGTGCGCGCTGAGCGAAAACACGAAAGGTACGTACACCACCCATGAGCCATATCGAACACACCTTTGCCCAGCTCGGCGTCCGCGACGAGATTGTCCGGGCCCTGAGCGAGGCCGGGATCGAGCATCCGTTCGCCATCCAGGAACTCACCCTTCCGCTCGCCCTCGCCGGCTCTGACCTCATCGGCCAAGCCCGCACCGGCATGGGCAAGACCTACGCATTCGGCGTCCCGCTGCTGCACCGCATCGCCACCGGAGTCGAGGATCGACCGCTCAACGGCACGCCCCGTGCTCTGGTCGTGGTCCCGACCCGCGAGCTGTGCATCCAGGTTTACGAAGACCTCACCAGGGCGTCCAAGTACCTGTCGGCCGGTGACCGCGACTTCAGCGTTGTCGCCATCTACGGAGGACGTCCGTACGAAGCACAGATCGAGGCGCTGCGCGCCGGTGCCGACGTCGTAGTCGGGACACCGGGTCGGCTCCTCGACCTCGCGCAGCAGGGCCACCTGCAGCTGGGCGGACTGGCCATGTTGGTGCTCGACGAAGCCGACGAGATGTTGGACCTGGGCTTCCTGCCCGACATCGAGCGCATTCTGGCGCTGGCCCCGTCCGCCGAATCCGGGCGGCAGTCGATGCTGTTCTCGGCGACCATGCCCGATGCGATCATCACCCTGGCCCGCACCTTCATGAATCGTCCGACCCACATCCGGGCCGAAGCTCCCCATTCATCGTCGGTGCACGATACGACCGAGCAGTTCGTCTACCGGGCGCACGCCCTGGACAAGATCGAGCTGGTCAGCCGCATCCTGCAAGCCGAGGGCCGCGGCGCCACCATGATCTTCACGCGCACCAAGCGGACCGCGCAGAAGGTGTCCGATGAGCTGGCCGAGCGCGGTTTCATCGTGGGCGCGGTGCACGGCGACCTCGGTCAGATAGCGCGCGAGAAAGCATTGTCCGCCTTCCGTTCCGGTGAGATCACCGTGCTGGTCGCAACCGACGTGGCTGCCCGCGGTATCGACATCGACGACGTCACCCACGTCATCAACTACCAGTGCCCCGAGGACGACAAGACCTACGTGCACCGCATCGGACGCACCGGCCGTGCCGGACGCACCGGTATCGCGGTCACCCTCGTGGACTGGGACGACATAGCGCGCTGGCAGCTGATCGACAAGGCCCTCGGCCTCGGCGTGCCCGACCCTGACGAAACCTATTCCACCTCGGCGCATTTGTTCACCGAGATGAACATCCCCACCGATGTCGCCGGGTCGATCGGCCCCAAGTTCGCCGGCGGTCCGAAACGCCGCGAGCCGCGGGCCGAGCGCACGGAAAGTGACAAGCCCAAGCGCACCCGCAATCGTCGGCGCACTCGCGCAGGCGAGGCCGCCGATGATTCGGCCACCGACGCACCTGCGGCGGTGGCCACCGCGGAAGGTGACCAGCCCGCTCCCGCGCGCCGTCGGCGGCGCCGCCGTCCGGCCGCGACCACCGCCACGGCGTGATCGCACCGGAGCGGCGCACCCGGGCCGACATCATTGCTGCGGCGGTGATCGCCGTCGTGGTCGCCGTTACCGGTACCACGATCTGGTGGACCAGCGATGCTCGCGCCACCGTCAGCCACCCCGCCGCCGGGGACATCAAACGCCCGATGAGCGCTACCCGGGTCCCTGACTCGGTGCGCGAGCTGTGGTCCACCGCGAGCGGAGCCACGAAGGGTCCGGTCATCGCGAGCGGCGCGATCATCAGCGCCGATGGGCACGACGTGGTGGGCCATGACCCGACTACCGGCGCACAGCTGTGGTCCTATGCGCGCCGCAATCTCGATCTGTGCGGCGCGATCGGTTTCATCGACGACGCGGTGGCGGTCTATCGCGATGCACGCGGATGCGGCCAGGTCACCATGATCGACGGGCAGACCGGCCGTCGGGGTCCGTTGCGCAGCAGTGCCAATGACCCGAAGGTGTCACTGTCGACCGACGGCACTTACGTGTTGGCACTTGGTAGCACCCGGCTCGAGCTGTGGCGCTCGGACATGGTGCGCACCCTGGAGTATGGACGAGTAGTCGCTCCCCTGAATCCCAACAGCCAGCCCCGCGTGGACTGCACGCTGAAGTCGGGCGCCGTCGGCTCCAGCGTGCTGGCGGTCCTGGAGACCTGCCCGCAGGACTCCACCTTGCGGCTGACGCTGCAGAAGCCGACACCGAAGGACAACGACAAACCCGAAGAGCTCTACTCGGCGGCGCTCCCAGGGGTTGAGCGCGGCTCTGCCGCCAAGGTGCTCGCTGTCGCGGACACCCGGTCGGCCGTGTACCTGCCCGGCACCCACAATGAGCTGGTGGTGTTCGACGACCATGGCATGCGCGTCGGCGCGACGGCCCTGCCGGGCGAGGTGGTCCAGTCCAACACCGCCGCCCAAGCCGGCGACGTTGTCACCTGGTGGACGGGCAACCAGGTGCTGGTGCTGGGCGCCTTCGATCTCTCCTACCGATTCGTACTGCCCACCACCAGGAAGCCTCTGGGGCCGGGCACCGCCATGGCCGGTGAGCTGCTGATCCCCGTCGAGGGTGGGATCGACGTCTTCAACACGACCACCGGAGAATTCCGTAAATCCATTGCAGTGCAACGTGATCCGTCCGACGAGAAGATTCCCGTCATCAGTGCTGTCGTCGGCAACACGTTGGTGGAGCAGCGCGGGTCACGAGTCTTCGCGCTGGGGTAGCACGCCTGCGCCGAAGCTGCGGTTCACGACGTACTTAGGCCGGAAACCGTCGTGAAATGCAGACTCGACGGAAGAACGGAAATCAGTCCACGGGCGGCGCGAAGGTCGGCATGGCCTTGCCACTCTTCCAATGCTTCACCAGGCTCTGCGCGAGCTCTTGGTAGGCCACCGCGCCCTTGTTCTTACGGCCCGCGAGCACCGACGCACCCGAGGCACTCGCCTCCGCAAACCGCACCGTCCGGGGAATCGGCGGCGCAAGCACCGGTAGTTCGTAGCGATCCGCCACATCCAGCAGCACATCGCGGCTGTGCGTGGTCCGCGAGTCGTAGAGAGTGGGCAGTGCACCGAGCAGCGTCAGCCCTGGGTTGGTGATCTGCTGGACGTCGGTCACGGTCCGCAGGAACTGGCCTACGCCCCGGTGCGCCAGCGTCTCGCATTGCAGCGGCACCATCACCGAGTCGGCCGCCGTCAAGCCGTTCAGAGTCAACACGCCCAGCGACGGCGGGCAGTCGATGATCACCACATCGAAGTCGTCCCCCAGCGATTCGAGCGCCCGCTTCAGCGCGTACTCACGGCCGGCCCGCATCAGCAGCATCGCCTCGGCTCCGGCCAGGTCGATGTTCGCGGGCAGCAGCGTCAGATCCTCAGCGGTGGTGACCAGCGCTTCCTTGATGTCTGCCTGTCCCAGCAGCACCTCGTGCACCGAGACCCCCAGCCGGTCCGGGTCCTGCCCCAACGAGAACGTCAGGCAGCCCTGCGGGTCAAGATCAACCAGTAGAACCTTCTTGCCGGCCTGGGCCAACGCCGCGCCGAGGGACGCGACCGTCGTGGTTTTGGCCACCCCGCCCTTTTGATTGGCTACCGCCAGCACCCGAGTCACGCCCACATACTGGCATGCCGAACGCGATCACGACGGAAGTCGGTACGGCACAATCAACCTGTGTCTGCCCCCCAAAACCGAATGTTGTTGCTACGCCACGGCGAAACCGAATGGTCAAAGATCGGCAGGCATACCGGTCGCACCGACCTGGATCTCACGGAAATCGGTCGCGCCCAGGCCGTGGCGGCACGTGAGGTGCTGGCCAATCTCGATCTCAATGATCCGGTGGTTCTGAGCAGTCCGCGCCGCCGTGCGATCCAGACCGCAGAGCTGGCCGGGCTGACGATCACCGCTACCGACGAGGATCTCGCCGAGTGGGACTACGGCGACTACGAGGGCCTGACCACGCCGCAGATCCGCGAGAACGACCCGGGTTGGTTGGTGTGGACGCACGGCTGCCCCGGCGGCGAATCGGTGGCTCAGGTACAGGCCCGAGCCGACCGGGTGATCACCAAGATCGCCGCTGACCTCAGCCAACGTGATGTGCTGCTGGTGGGCCATGGCCATTTCTCGCGTGCACTGATGACCCGGTGGATCGAGCTGCCGCTGGAAGAGGGCACTCGCCTCGGCATGGCTACGGCCTCGATCGCTGTGGGCGGGCATGAGCACGGCCAGCGTCAGGTGGCCGCACTTGGGCTGACCGGGTATCGACACCCGGTACCGTCAAGCTGACATGACGGCCACCGACTCCCCCGCGCACCCACATTTCGTGATGTCGCGGGCCACCGAGGCCCTGTACGCGTACGGCCGTGAAACCGCATACGACGACATCGCGAGCGCCGCGGACGCCCTGCGCGCCGGACGGCACCACATGCTGGTTGGTGCACTACCTTTTGACACCTCCAAGCCCGCAGCGCTGACAGTCCCGGTCACGGTTGAGCGCGGGCAACCACAAGAGTTTTACGGCACCATGCCGAATATCCGTGTAACGCAACAAATACCGGAGCCCACCGAGCACCTGCTGCGCGTCTCCGAGGCCGTCGAGGTGCTTCGCGACACCGCCGGCGGACTGTCCAAGGTCGTCCTGGCGCGCGTGCTGGAAATGCGAGCCGACGCACCTGTGGATGCATTGGTGCTCACGCATCGGCTGATCCGAAACGATCCCGACGCCAACAGTTTTTGCGTGGATCTCTCCCCCGCCGGCGACCGCTTCCGCGGGCACACCATGGTGGGTTGCAGTCCGGAACTGCTGGTGGAACGCCGTGGAGACATGGTGATCTGTCACCCGTTCGCCGGTTCCGCCCCCCGGTCCAGCGATCCGTCGCTGGACCGACGCACGGGTGAAGACCTGGCCGGCTCACATAAGAACCGCCACGAACACTCCGTGGTCATCGATCAGCTGCGTGAGGATCTCGCGTCGTTGTGCGTCGATGTCCAGGTTCCACCGGAGCCGACGTTGAGTCGTACCGCCGCGCTCTGGCATCTCAGCACCTCCATCAGCGCCCGGCTGCGCCAAAGTTCCACCACTGCACTTGATTTGGCAGTGGCACTGCACCCCACCCCCGCGGTATGCGGCACGCCCACCGAGGCGGCCGCCGACCTGATCGCACGCATCGAGGGTGATCGCGGGTTCTATGCAGGCGCGGTCGGCTGGTGTGACAGCAGCGGGGACGGCCGCTGGGCCGTCTCGATCCGCTGCGCCGAACTGTCGGCCGACGGCACCGCGATCCGCGCCTACGCCGGCGGCGGCCTCGTTGCTGAATCGGACCCCCAGGACGAACTATCCGAGACCACCGTGAAATTCCGGACCATATTGGCAGGGTTAGGAGCCGAGATCGATGAGCCAGCCGGGCGAAGAGAATCCAACAGTGAGTAACACCCGGATTCGCCGCGCCACCGAAACCGACGTCCCCGCCATCGTCGGCTTGATCGAGGATCTCGCCGAGTACGAGAAGGCGCGCGATGAGTGCCATATCAGCCACGAACAGCTCCACAAGGCGCTATTCGGTTCGACTCCCGCCCTTTTCGCACATGTCGCCGAGGCAGACGGCGCGGTCTGCGGCGCCGCCGTATGGTTTCTGAACTTCTCCACCTGGACCGGTCAACACGGCATCTACCTTGAAGACCTGTACGTCAAGCCCGAGCAGCGCGGTTCCGGCCTCGGGAAGGCGTTGTTGTCAGCACTGGCCGCAGAATGCGTGGCCAACGGCTATACCCGGCTGGATTGGGCTGTGCTGGAATGGAATACACCGTCCATCAAGTTCTACGACTCGCTGGGCGCCAATCCGCAATCGGATTGGATCACCTACCGGTTGCAGGGCCCGGCTTTGGCGCAGCTGGCCTCAGACCGCTGACGCTAGTCGGATTCGTCAGCGCCGACCTCATCACCGGTGGACCACATCTGCGCGGTGGGGCTGAACAGCAGCACCAGCGCGACCACCGCGACGATCGCGATAGGTACACCCAGTGCGGGCTGGTGCGACCCCACGGCCGCGTACCACGCGACGGGCAGGAGCAGCAGCTGCATCATCACCGCGATCCCTCTGCCCCAACGCTTCCCTGTGACGAGCGCGAGACCCGCGGCAAGTACGGCGGTGCCGAATGTCGCGAACCAGGCGGCGGTGCCGTACCCGTTCACCAGACGCTGGTCGGCGCCGCCGGCCGCACGCACCACCAGAACCACCGCGATCACCCATCCGACGGCGCCTTCACCGGCAACGATCATCCCGGCGCGGCGAACGGTGTTCGGAACGGCTGTGGTCACCCGACAAGCCTATGTGGACCCATCACCACGGTGATGGGCAGCTTGCGCGAAGAACATCCGACTAGGCTCATGCCCCGTGCGTGCGGTCCTCATCGTGAATCCCAATGCCACCTCGACAACGGCGGCCGGGCGTGACCTGCTGGCTCACGCACTCGAAAGCCGTGTGCACCTGCAGGTTCTGCATACAGACCACCGCGGCCACGCCAGCGAGCTGGCCCGTCGTGCTGCCGACGAGGGTGCGGCGGTCATCGTCGTACACGGCGGCGACGGCACGGTCAGTGAAGTGGTGAACGGGCTGCTTGGTCAGCCGGGGCACCCGGCGCCCGGCCCATTGCCCGCCATCGCGGTGGTTCCGGGCGGTTCGGCCAACGTGTTCGCCCGGACGCTGGGCATATCGGCCGACCCCGTTCAGGCCACTAATCAAGTCGTCGATCTGCTGGACGAACACCGTCGCGAGCAGCGACGATGGCGCCGTATCGGTCTTGGGCACTGTGGCGAGCGCTGGTTCATCTTCAACGCCGGTATGGGCCTGGACGGCGAAGTGGTCGCCGCGATGGAGGCGCACCGCAACAAGGGCAAGCAGGTCACGGCGGGGCGCTATGTCACCCGCGCGGTACTGAGCTTCTTCCGCGCTGCCCGGCGCCAGCCGACCCTCACCGTGGAGCTGCCCGGCCATGAGCCGCAGGCTGGTATCCATTTCGCGTTCATCAGCAATTCCAACCCGTGGACGTACGCCAACGAGCGCGCCATCTGGACGAATCCGGGCACCGGTTTCGAGAGCGGTTTGGGCGTATTCGCGTCAAAGAGCATGAACGTGACGGCGAATCTTCGGCTGGTCCGTCACATGGTGGGTGCCCCTCGCCCCGACCGTCCCGCAGCCGGTCACCTGCTGCGTGAAGACGATGTCCCGTGGGTGCGGATACGCGCGTCAGCGCCGATTGCCACACAGATAGACGGTGATTTCCTCGGGCTGCGCAGCGACCTGACCTTCACCGCGGAGAACGACGTTCTCGACGTGGTCGCGCCGGCAAAACCCCTAAACGCACCTTTTTGAGCCGCACCCAAAGCGCAATAGTGTTGAGCGACAGCTCGTTCCGGGCACAGCCGATTCACAGGGGCAACGCGGTCCACGTCACACCTGGGCCGGATTGGATGTACTACTTCACGTAGTTGAGCCTCGACGGGCCGTGATGTTACTCACCAGTAGCACTAGTTCACCTGGGAAAATAAGGGAATATCGCCAGATTCAAGGCGCAGATCGATTTAGTGTAGTACAAACGAATGTGGAGTCCGCAGACACCACCCCCGAGTGAGATTGACCACGTGTTAACTCACGCTATTGACTTCTGCTGAGCTTGTGAAACGATCGGAAGCAACAGTGCAGAAACATTTGGTACGCACGCGTTAACAGCCGAAAAACATTGATCTCGTGCGCTTGTGGCGCGCGCGATGAAAAAGGAGTGCACAACTATGGATTGGCGCCATAAGGCGGTCTGTCGCGACGAGGATCCCGAACTGTTCTTCCCCGTCGGGAACAGCGGACCGGCCCTTGCCCAGATCGCTGACGCAAAGCTCGTCTGTAACCGCTGTCCGGTGACGACTGAGTGCCTTACCTGGGCGCTGGAGTCGGGCCAGGACGCAGGTGTGTGGGGTGGCCTCAGCGAGGATGAGCGCCGCGCCCTCAAGCGTCGCAACGCCCGCGCTCGCGCCCGTAGCGCCGTCTAACGTCGCAGCAATCAGAACCCGGCACATTTAGTGCCGGGTTCTTTGCTGCTGTGGGCCGGATCGCGTGCCGGGCAGGGACTTTCAGGCCATCAAGCGAGCACGCCGGCCCAACGGCACCCGAAGCACCGCGTTTGTTCCACCCTCTGGGTCGCTGCGCATATCCAGTGAGCCGTCAATCTCCGCCGACACCAGCGTCCTGACGATCTGCAATCCCAGTCGATCCGATGTCTCGACGCTGAATCCGTCGGGTAGTCCCCGTCCGTCGTCATGCACGACAACGTCGAGCCAACGCGCCGACCGCTCAGCCCTGATGATCACCTGGCCTTGCGCACCCTCCTCGAATGCGTGCTCGATGGCGTTCTGGACCAGCTCGGTGATCACCATGATCAACGGTGTCGCGCGGTCGGAGTCGAGCACTCCGAGCGCGCCCTCGCGGGAGACACGCACCTTGGTGTCGACGGTGGCCACATCGGTCATGATCGGCATGATCCGGTCGATCACCTCGTCGAGGTTGACTTCTTCGTCCACCGACATGGACAACGCATCGTGGACCAACGCAATGGACGACACCCGCCGGACCGATTCGAAAAGTGCTTCGCGGGCTTCCTCATTCTGGGTGCGCCGGGCCTGCAGCCGCAGCAGCGCGGCCACAGTCTGCAGGTTGTTCTTCACCCGGTGGTGGATCTCGCGAATGGTGGCGTCCTTGGACAGCAGCGCCCGATCGCGGCGCTTGACCTCGGTCACGTCACGGGTCAGCAGCAGCGCCCCCACTGATCCGCCGCGCACAATGAGCGGCAGCGTGCGGATGAGCACCGCGGCACCGCGAGCGTCGACCTCCATACGCATACTCGGGCCGCCGGCGAGCACGTCGCGGATATGCGCCGCCAATTCCTGGCCCTCGAACGGATCCGAGATCAGCGGCTTGGTGACCTCCATGAGGTCATGCCCCTGCAGATCGCTGGCCAGACCCATGCGGTGATAGGCCGACAACGCATTGGGGCTGGCGTATCGGACTTCACCGGAAACAGCGAGTCTGATGAATCCGTCACCCACCCGGGGGCTGGAGCGCGACATCGCCTGATCGGCCACGTTCGGAAACGTTCCCTCGGTGAGCATTACCAGCAGATCGCCCGCGCACTCCAGGTACGCCCGTTCCAGCACGCCCTTCTTGAGCCGGGAGGCCAATGCGGTCTGGTGTGTCAACACCGCCACCGTGCGGTCCCCACAGCGCACCGGGACCGCCTCCACGTTGAGCTCGGAGGCGTGCTCGGTCAGGTCCGAATCACTTTCACGCTCGATGGAACCCGAAGTGAATGCCGCTTCGACCAACGGAACATCTGAAGTCTTGGCCACGGTGCCCACGGCATCGCTGTCAATGATTGTCGGCGCGGTGTTGGGTCGGCACTGGGCGACGCACACGAAGGCGTCGTCGTCGCGGTGCACCCACATCAGGTAATCGGCGAAGGAGAGGTCGGCCAGCAGCTGCCATTCGGCGACCACGGCGTGCAGGTGATCGACCGCTTCGCCCGGCAGCATGGTGTGCTCGGCAAGCAGGTCACCGAGAGTGGACACGTGGTGGCGATCTAGTCGTCGATGACGGCGATCAAGTCGCCGGCCTGGATGACGTCGCCCACCGAAACGCTCACGTCACCGATGGTTCCCGCGACTTCGGCGAGCACCGGGATCTCCATTTTCATGGATTCCAGCAGGACAATGGTGTCGCCTTCAGCGATCGCGTCACCCTTCTTGACGAGTACTTCCAGCACGCTGGCCACGATCTCGGCGTGTACTTCCTCGGCCACCTGCGCGCCACCTCGCTCTCGTCAACATCCGGTTACTGGTCCTCAGTATCGAACCACACGTACGGGATCCACGCGTTCAACCACCCTCACCGGCATGAGAGACTAGATACACACACCGGCGCGCATTATGCGCAGCTGGCCTGTCAGCCGGGCTCACGCCCGGAACCCATTTGATCGGTAAGGAGATTCCCATGGCCAAGCGTGGTCGCAAGAAGCGCAGCCGCAAGCACAACGCCGCCAACCACGGCAAGCGTCCCAACAGCTAGCGCTAGGAGTTCTCAGCCCGCTGCTCGATGAAAGTGGTCTGAGTGATCTTCAACTTAAGACGCTCACGTAGCCCGTCAGGTGCCTTTTCTCCACCGCACTTGCGGGCTACGAGTGTTTTGATCTGCTCTTCAATACCGTAATGCTGCAGGCAGCCCGGGCATTCTTCGAGATGATGCCGCAGCCGCGCGCTGCTCTCCGCGCTGCATTCACCGTCGAGGAGGGTCCACACCTCCGCGATCACCTCGGCGCAACCCGATACCTCGCAGTTGCCGCCCTTGTCCACACTGTTCTTCAGCTCACCGTCGGTCATGCCCGGCCCTCCGCCAACTCATTGTTGCGCAGGAAGCCACGGTCCTTGGCCACTTCGGCCAGCAATTCGCGCAGCTGGCGACGGCCGCGGTGCAACCGCGACATGACCGTGCCGATCGGGGTGTCCATGATCTCGGCGATCTCCTTGTAGGGGAAGCCTTCGACGTCCGCGTAGTACACGGCCATCCGGAATTCTTCCGGAAGCTTATTCAACGCTTCTTTGATTTCGTCGTCAGGCAGCACATCGAGCGCTTCGATCTCCGCCGACCGCAGCCCCGTCGAGGTGTGTTCGGCATTCGCGGCCAGCTGCCAGTCGGTGATCTCCTCGGTCGGATACTCCGCGGGCTGACGCTGCTTCTTGCGATAGATATTGATGTAGGTATTCGTCAGGATCCGGTACAGCCAGGCCTTCAGGTTGGTGCCCTCTTTGAAGGTCCCGAACCCGGCGTACGCCTTGACCATCGTCTCCTGCACCAGGTCCTCCGCGTCTGCGGGGTTTCTCGTCATCCGCAGCGCAGCACCGTAGAGCTGATCCAGCAGCGGTAACGCGTCACGCTCGAAGCGTGCGGCCCGCTCAGCCTCCGTCTCGACGTGAATCGCCTGATTAGAGGGATCTGCGGTGTCTGTCACGGCGGTCCTTTCGGTAGCGACACCGACCATACGGATCGGCACCGACATCGGACGTTCGAGGCACGCCATTGTCACCTGCAATACCCCTTCCGTGTTGAGGACCATAGTCCGCTCGTTGCGGACACACTGCTCAACACAGACTCATGCCGGGGTATTTCCCAAAGTATCTCGACTGTCAACTCAAAATTCACGGGACCCGGAGCACTACTGTCCAGATCGTGGGTTCCAAGGCCGCCAAAGCTGCCACTCCGGCCGTCGCCGCGTTGATCGCTGCCGGGGTCGAATATGAACTGTTGCCGTATGAGCACCGTCCCGGAGAGAACGCTTTCGGCGATGAGGCGGTGCGCGCACTGGCGGGCTCCGGGCTGGTTCCCGGGCAGATCTTCAAGACCCTGCTGATCGCGCTGGATCGAGGGGCGGATCTGGCGGTCGCGGTCATCCCGGTGCCCGCGACTCTCTCACTCAAGGCTGCGGCGGCGGCCCTCGGCCGCGGCAAGGCCACCATGGCTGATCCGGCGTCGGCCGAACGCAGTTCCGGCTACGTGGTCGGCGGAATCTCGCCACTCGGGCAACGAAAACCGTTGCCCACCGTTATCGACTCGTCGGCCCTGACGTGGGATCGCATCCTGTGCAGCGCCGGAAAGCGCGGGCTGCAGATGGCGCTGGCACCCACCGACCTGGCCCGGCTCACCAACGCTGTCACGGCGCCCGTCACAGCAGGGTGATCTGCTCCCCCACGGCATGAGTTCCGTCATCCGGCGCGAGCAGCTGCGGACCATTGTTCGCGACACTGTTCACCAGCGATGACACCTGCCGCGTTTCGATGCCGATTACCTGGCCGGCAGGCTGCAGCAGCCGCTGATCCAGATCCTGGTCCGGGTCCAGCCACCGATCCCACGATTCGGCGCTCAACATCAATGGCATCCGGTCGTGAATCTCCCGTAGTGGGCCGACGGCATCCGTGGTGACGATCGTGCAGCTCAGCAGGGGTGTCGCATCCTTAGAGGGCTTCCACACCGACCACAAGCCCGCCGCGAACAGCCGTTTATCGTCGCCCGCATTCATATAGAACGCCGTCTTGGCGCCTTCCTGCTTACGCCACTCGTACCAGCCGTCCATCGGAACGAGACACCGTTTGGACTGCGCCGCGACACGGAAGGTTGCGGCCGTGGTGAGACTTTCCGCGCGGGCGTTGATCAGCGGCGCGCCCTTGCCCTGTGGTCGGCCGTCTTCGCGCGCCTTGGCCCAGGTCGGCACCAAACCCCAGCGCATGGCGCGGACGCGGCGGGTGGGAACGTCGCCGGGTTCACGATGTCGTGCCACGACGGTGAGCACCGGATCAGTGGGTGCGACGTTGTAGTTCGGGATGGCGGGAAGCTGCTGTGGTCCGGTCGACTGACTCACTGTGCTTATCTCGTCCACCGCGTCGATCTCGACGGCGAGCAGCGCCGGGTCGATCGTGACCGCGTACCTTCCGCACATATCGCCATGGTGCCACCCGGGGCCGACACCGCAGGTATGCGTCCGGGAGAATAGGGCGGTGACACGCGGACTCTGGCAGGCACCGACGATCGACAGTTCCGTCAACGCGACCATCACCATGCCCGGCTCCAAATCCCAGACCAATCGGGCGTTCGTCCTCGCCGCACTGGCCGCACGTGAGGGCGGCACCTCAACGGTGTCCGGCGCATTGCGCAGCCGCGACACCGATCTCATGATCGGAGCGTTGCGCGCGCTGGGGTGCGACATCGCGGGTGAGGGCACCGACCTCACGATCTCCCCCGGATCCGGCGGCGGTGACACCTCGACGGTCGACTGCGGGCTTGCCGGAACGGTCCTTCGGTTCCTGCCACCGGTGGCCGCACTTCGCCACGCCCCCACCGTCTTCGACGGCGACGATCAGGCACGTGCCCGACCCATCGCTCCCCTACTGGACGCACTGCGTGCGATCGGAGTCGGCATCGAGGGGCAACACCTGCCGTTCACGGTGGCCGGCACCGGACAGGTACGCGGCGGCGAGGTCGGCGTCGACGCCTCGGGATCGTCACAATTCGTTTCCGGCCTCCTCCTTTCCGGTGCCGCATTCACCGAGGGCCTGACGGCGGTGAACACCGCGGACGTGCTGCCCTCGGGGCCGCATGTGGTCATGACGGTCACGATGTTGCGTGAGGCGGGCATCGTGGTGGACGATTCCACCCCCGGCCGCTGGCATATCGATCCGCAACCAATTCCCGCGCACCACTGGGTGATCGAGCCGGATTTATCGAACGCACTGGCTTTCATCGCGCCGGCGCTGGCCACCGGCGGCACCGTGCGCATCATCGGCTGGCCGCGAAAGTCCACTCAGCCCGCACACCAGATCGAGGACGTGGTGCGCCGGTTCGCGCACCACGTCTCGCTGACCGATTCACATCTGGAGGTCACCGGCCAGACCGGTTATGGTGGAGTCGATCTGGACCTTGGAGAGGTCGGCGAGCTGACTCCCACGGTGGCGGCACTGGCCGCCCTGGCCGAGCCCGGGAGCGTCTCCATACTGCGCGGCGTCGCCCATCTGCGAGGGCATGAAACCGACCGGCTCAAGGCGCTCGCCCATGAAATCAACACCCTCGGTGGACAATGCGAGGAGACCGAGGACGGGCTTCGGATCGTCGCCACAGATCTGCACGGCGGAGTCTGGGGATCGTATGCGGATCACCGGATGGCCACGGCCGGAGCCCTCGTCGGACTGAAGGTGCCGGGAGTGTCCGTCGACGACATCGCCACCACCAGCAAGACGCTGCCCGACTTCCCCGGAATGTGGGCCGACATGCTCGCCCAATCTGAAGCTCTTCGCGCAAGCGGCTCATCGGAACCGGACGGTCGCACCTCTTGAGTCCACGCGAGTACGACGAGTCCGACGCCCGCATCCGGCCGGGCCGACGCTCGCGGCCTCGCACCAAGAATCGTCCCGAGCATGCCGACGCGGTGCCCGCAATGGTCACCACCGTGGACCGCGGCCGCTGGGGCTGTGTGTTGCAGGATGATTCAGCACCGGATCCCACCCAACGGGTGACCGCGATGAGAGCACGAGAACTCGGCCGTACCCCGATTGTGGTGGGCGATACCGTGAGCCTGGTCGGCGATCTGTCCGGGCGCCCCGACGCGCTGGCCCGCATCGTGCGGCTGGAAGATCGGCGAACAGTGTTGCGCCGCACCGCAGATGACACCGACCCCTTCGAGCGCATCTTCGTGGCCAACGCCGATCAGTTGCTTATCGTGGTGGCGGTCGCCGATCCTCCCCCGCGCACCGGCCTGGTGGAGCGCACGCTCATCTCCGCCTATGCGGGAGGCCTCACCCCCATCCTGGCACTCACCAAAACCGATCTCGCAGATCCCGATGCGTTCGCCGCACAGTTCGCCGATCTCGATCTGCAGGTGATCAGGGCGGGGCGCGATGCGCCGCTAGAGCCCATCATGGACACACTCTCCGGCCGTCTCACCGCGCTGCTCGGCCATTCCGGGGTGGGCAAGTCCACATTGGTGAACCGCCTTGTCCCCGAGGCTCACCGGGCCACAGGTGAGGTGACCGGAGTCGGCAAGGGACGCCACACCTCAACCCAATCGATAGCGCTCCCGCTACACCCGTCGGGCTGGGTCATCGACACCCCCGGTATCAGGTCATTCGGCCTGGCTCATATCAAGCCCGCCGACGTACTGGCGGCGTTCAGCGACCTGTCTGTGGCCATCGAGGACTGCCCGCGCGGTTGCCAGCACCTTGGCCCCCCCGCGGATCCCGAGTGCGCCCTTGACGAGCTCACAGGAGCGTCCGCGAAGCGGGTGATGGCGGTGCGCCAGTTGCTTTCCGTGTTAACAACGGCCTAACTCTTGGTTGCGGGGGCCTTCTCGGATCGCGCGATCAGCACACGCCGATTAGCGTTTCCATCAGTGGCTGCGACGGAAACAGCCAATGAGGGTCAGGGGTTAACAGATGACGAGCTACGTCCGTAGAATCGCCAACGTCACAGCCATTTTCGCCTGTGGCGTTGCCGCCTGGGCCACCATGTGGCTCTCCGTGTCCGGCCTGGGATAGTTCCCAGCGCTACCAAACCTAAAAAGCCCCCGACGCTCAGCGCGTCGGGGGCTTTTTAGGTTTTATGTCAGGCCGTGGCCCTACGACGCGTCTTTCTGCGCTCGCGTACCGCGGCGAATGCCGACTTCAGCCCGCGCCGCTCGCGCGGCTCCAGCTCGTCGAACATCTTGACGCTGCGCGTTTCCGGCGCATTGTCGGCGGTGTACGTCAGGTACTTGTCCGGCAGCGACAGCTTGGCGATGGTCCGCCATGCCTTCGCGTACTGCACCAGGAACGGCCCCGAGGTGTACGGCAGGTCGTACTTGTCGCACAGCTCGCGCACCCGCACCGACACCGCGGTCAGCCGGTTACTCGGCAGATCCGGGAACAGGTGATGCTCGATCTGATGGCAGAGGTTTCCGCTCATGAAGGCCATCGCGGGGCCCGCGTCAAAGTTGGCGCTGCCCAACATCTGTCGCAGATACCACTGCCCCTGACTCTCGTTCGTCAGGTCTTGCTTGGTGAACTTCTCGGCACCATCGGGGAAGTGTCCGCAGAAGATGACGGCGTTAGACCAGATGTTCCGGATCACGTTGGCCAGCGCGTTGGCGGTGGCGGTCTTACGGAAACTGCCCGACGGCGAGAGCGCGCTGGCTGCGGGGTACAGGACGTAATCCTTGGCGACCTGCTTACCTATCTTGGCCAGCACCTCTTCACGTTTGGCCGCGAACTCTTTCTTGTCGGCGCGTCCCTGCGCCACCTTGCCCAGCTCCAAATGCTGTGCACCAACACCCCATTCGAACAGGAGCATCAGCAATGTGTTGTACGCGAGGTTGCCAAGATTGAAGGGCGACCACTTCTTGTCGCGGGTGATGCGGAGCAGCCCGTAGCCCACATCGTCATCCATACCGAGCACATTCGTGTACTTGTGGTGGATGTAGTTGTGGGTCTGCTTCCAGTGCGAGGACGGGTCGACCATGTCCCATTCCCAGTTGGAGGAATGGATTTCGGGATCGTTCATCCAGTCCCACTGGCCGTGCATGACGTTGTGACCGATCTCCATGTTCTCTACGATCTTGGCCACGCCGAGAGTCACCGCTCCCGCCCACCAGGCGGACCGCTTCTTGCTCGCTGCCAGTAGCACGCGCCCGCTCAGTTCCAGGGTTCGCTGCGCCGCGATGGTGCGGCGGATGTAGCGGCGGTCGGCAGCTCCGAGCGATTCCTCGACATCCCGACGGATCGCGTCCAGCTCGTGCCCGAGGGCCTCGATATCGGCCTCAGTGAGGTGCGCGAATTCCTGGATATCCGAAATCGCCATCTGTGAGCTCCCTTCGCCGGTTCGTGCCTACGATAGCGTAACCTACGGCACCGTAGGTTACTAGACCGTAAACCTCACACGTCGAGTACGCAATCCCCCGACGCTGCGGAAACGCAGGTTTGGATCCGCGATCCCGGCTCGTGCTCGGCGCCGTTTCGCAGGTCGCGCGCATGCCCTTCCAGCAGCGGCACCACACAGGTCTGACAGATCCCCATCCGGCACCCGAAGGGCATCTGCACCCCGGCTTCCTCTCCCGCCTCCATCAGCGAGGTGGCGGCATCGGCAGCGCGCTGCTTACCGCTACGCGCGAAGGTGACCAGACCGCCCTGCCCGTGCGGCGCGGCACGTGACACCGCGAATCTCTCCAAGTGCAGCAGTTCGACATGGCCCGCATCCGCCCACACCCGCTGCGCATCGTCGAGCATGCCTTCCGGGCCGCACGCCCACGTCTGACGTTGCGACCAGTCGGGCACCTCGGAATCCAGCGAGGAAAGATCCAGACGACCCTGAGTTTTCGTCGTCCGCAGCCGGTACTGGTAGGACGGGTGCGCATCGGATAGCGCCGCGAGCTCTCTGGCGAACATGACGTCGCTCTCGGTGGGCGCCGAGTGCAGGTGCACCACATCGGGCAGCGGGAGGTCCGCGGCGGCCGAGCGCCGCACCAACGTACGCAACATCGACATCACCGGGGTGATGCCACTGCCCGCGGTGAGGAACAAGATCGCGGGTGGTGCGGGGTCGTCCAGCACGAAATTGCCCTGCGGGGCGGCCAGCCGGACGATCGTGCCCGGCTCCAGGCCGTTGACCAGGTGCGTAGAGAGGAATCCCTCAGGCATCGCCTTGACGGTGATGGTGATGGTGCGCCCCGAACCGCCGGCGTGCATCGGTGCCGATGTCAGCGAGTACGACCGCCAGCGCCAACGACCGTCGATAAGCACGCCAATGCCGACGTACTGACCGGGGTGATAGTCGAAGTGGAAGCCCCAGCCCGGCCTGATTTCCAGGGTCGCGGAGTCACTCGTTTCCTTATGCACGCTGACCACGCGGCCCCGCAATTCACGCGCAGACCACAGCGGGTTGGCCAGACTCAGGTAGTCATCCGGCAACAGGGGCGTGGTGATGCGAGAAGCCAAGCCACGCAAGACGTTTACCGCAGCATGGCGTGACTTGGGCCCACCCGGAGCCGATGAGTCGAGCCAAGAAGCCAGTTTCACAGCCGATGACCTTCCATTGACGAAGGAGATGCCCAGCGAGGCGTAACCTACGCTACCGTAGGTTACCGGTCGGGAACAGGCCAATCGGCCAGGTCATGGCGCCTACAGCAAGTCGAGCAGGAACGGCAGTTCTTGGGTCGCATACCAGGCCAGATCATGGTCTTGCGCATCCCCGACCACCAGCTCGGCATCCTCGTCGCCCAGGTCCGCGGCGTCGATCACCTCGGCCGCACGCACCACGTCAGATTCGGCCTGCGCCAGGTCGACATGCGCGGCCACCACCGCCGATATCGGCACCGCAGCCGCCAGCCGCACCACGGCATCATCCAGGTCCGGACGCAGCTTGGCATCGTCGGCGGTCGCGACCAGCACCGCCCGCCGGGCCGGTAACTCGTCGTCGCCGTCGTGGTTGGCCAGCAGCCGTAGCGAGGCCAGCGCCGCCTCCCGCATCGCCACCTCGGATAACTCATCCTCGTCGCCCGCGGAATAGGCCTCGCGCAGCGCCGGTGTCACCGCGAAAGCGGTTCCGTTCACCGGCCACAACTCGCCGTCGGCCACCAATTCACGCAGCATCGCGAGCGTCACCGGGATATAGACCTGCATGGGCATTACTGCGCCGCCTCCAACAATTCGTCGAGCGCCTCGGTGATCAGCACCGGAAGCATGTCCGCATCGGGCATCGCATCACGATCAGCGTTGATTCCGTAATACACGACGCCGTTGTAGGAAGTCAGCCCAATGGACAACACCTGATTACGCAGCAGTGGAGGCACCGGGTAGATCTCTGCCAAGCGTGCGCCGCCGATGTACATCGGGGCCTGCGGCCCAGGCACATTCGTAACCAGCAGATTGAACAGCCGGTTCGGCAGTGTGGTGGCGACGCGGGCCGCCAACGCGTGCAAGGTCGGCGGAACGAATCCAGAGAGCGCCGCCATGTTCGGCACATCCACCAAACTGAATGCCGCTGAATGTGATTCGGTGGCATGCGCGATCTGTGACAACCTCACCACGGTGTTGCCCTCACCGACCGGGAGGTCGACGAGGAACGGCGACACCTCGGTGGTGGCGGCGCCTTCGGCGAGAACATCCAGGTCACCATCCCGGTACACCGACATCGGCACCATCGCCCGAATCATCGAGGTAGTGGTGACCGGCTCTCCCCTGCTCATCAACCAATTGCGCAGCGCCCCAGCGATTACCGCCAACACCACATCGTTGACATCACAATCGTACTTGGCACGCACCCGCCGATAGTCGGCCAGCTTGGTGGTCACCACACTGAATCGCCTACTGCGCGAAACGCGTTGGTTGAGTGGCCCGCGCGGGGCGGCACCGCGAGCCGCAGTTCGCACCACCTTGGCCATGCGCTCACCCAACTCGCCGATCTCGCCCGTCAGTGACGCGGCATCGGCGACGGCGCTGCGCACCGCCTCCAGCCGGGCACCGGGGCGCGCCAACCACTCCGAGACCGCACCGGCAACCAGCTCGCTGCCGCTCGGTTCATGCTCCGGAACCCAGATGTCCTCACCGAAGTCCGGCGTGCGAGCGGTCCGGTCGAACATGACCTGCCCCAGTTCGAGCGCGGATTGGCCGTCCACCAGGGCCTGGTGCGTCTTGGTGTAGATGGCCAGCCGGTTCTTGGACAGCCCCTCGACCAGGTACATCTCCCACAGTGGCCGTGACCGATCCAGCGGCCGAGATGTCAAGCGTGCCACCAGATCTTGCAACTGTCCGTCACTGCCCGGGGACGGCAACGCCGAGCGCCGAATGTGATAGGTGATATCGAAATCGACGTCGTCGAGCCAGACCGGCCGGGCAAGCCCGAAGCCGATCTCCTTGACCCGCTGCCGATAACGTGGCACCTGCGGGAGCCGGCCCTCCACCAACGCGAGAAGCTCCTCGTACGTGAAGCCGCCGCGGGGCTTGCGGATGATCGCCAACGAGCCGACGTGCATCGGGGTTGAGCTGTCCTCACTGGAGAAGAACGATGCGTCAAGCGCGGACAACCTGATGACCACGATCCGCGCCGCCTTCCCCTAAGAATCTCGCCACTTGCACCCAGCGGCGCCGCCGTGCCGAACGTCCCGCCAACCGTACCCTGGCGCCCTGGACACCGACTGTGCGATCATGATCGCCAACGTTCTGCGCCTCTCCAGCAGAGCGAATGAGGGGGCTCATTCACTGGAGGGGAAAATGTCTCATCGCTATGTCACCCGGGTGGCCGATTACGAACCCGCGCCGGTGCCGGCCAGCCTGCCGCCGGCCTGTCAGTCACCACGTCCGGCGAGGTTGCGCCAATCGCGGGCTCGGCCAGCGGGTATCGACCGCCAAGTACATCTGCGCGAACAATCTCCGCCGCCTCAGGCGGTTGCGTTCGCCGATGCCGCCATGCGCCGGGTCCTGGAAGTCATGGACCGGCGCCGGCCGATAGTCCAGCTGCGCCCGCTGCTGGCCGACGGGCCACTGAGTGCGGTCATGGCACGGTCCTCGCGCACCCCCACCACCACCGCGGCCCGGCTCTGCAAGATTCGGGTGCGCCGCTGCGCGGACGACACCGCCGAGATCTTCGGAACCTTCGAGCGCGGTGGACGCATCAGGGCATTCGCCGGACGCATCCAATCCGTACGGGGTAACTGGCGCGTGGCCGCGTTGCAGCTCGGCTGACGCCGACCGCCGCTAGCGCTTGCGGCGCGACCGCGGCGGCTTGGAGGTGCGGCCCGCGTTGCGCGCCGCTTCTCGACGCTCACGCCGCGTGCCACCGCCCGAGGCCGAGTCATCGCCACCGGCTTCATGCCGGGATTGCGCTGAACCGTCTTCCGCCGGTCCCGAGTACGTCAGCTCCGGCGTGGACTCCTCGAGCCCCTTCGCTCGTAGCCCACTCTGAGCGGCTTGCGCTGCGGCGGAAGCGAACTCGGCCAAACCTTCGGGCGCGGCCTGCGGAGCAACCGTTCCGGCCGCGTCTTCCGCGGGCGACGTTACCTCGACGTTGATGTTGAACAGGAAGCCGACCGACTCTTCCTTGAGGCCGTCGAGCATGGCGGTGAACATGTCGTAGCCCTCGCGCTGGTACTCCACCAGCGGATCGCGCTGCGCCATCGCCCGTAGGCCGATGCCCTCCTTGAGGTAGTCCATCTCGTAGAGGTGCTCGCGCCACTTGCGGTCGATCACGCTGAGCAGGATGTTGCGCTCCAGCTGGCGCATCGAGCCCTCGCCTGCCAGCCCGTCGATCTCGGCTTCTCTTGCCTTGTAAGCCTTCTTGGCGTCGTCGAGCAGGGCCAACTTGAGGTCGGCGGGGCTCAGCTCGTCGGCCTCACCGTAGGTGTCGGATTCGATCAATTTCTCGGGGTTCAGGCTCACCGGGTACAGCGTCTTGAGCGCGGTCCACAACGCTTCGAAGTCCCAGTCCTCGTGATAGCCGTCGGCGGTGGCACCGTCGACGTAGGCGGCGATGGTGTCGGTGATCATCTCTTCGATCTGCGGCTGCAGATCCTCGCCGTCAAGGATGCGACGACGCTCGGCGTAGATGACCTTGCGCTGCTGGTTCATCACCTCGTCGTACTTGAGGACGTTCTTGCGGACCTCGAAGTTCTGCTGCTCCACCTGGGTCTGCGCGCTCTTGATGGCGCTGGTGACCATCTTGGCCTCGATCGGCACGTCGTCGGGCACATTCATGCGCGTCAGAATCGTTTCCAGCGCAGCGCCATTGAAGCGTCGCATCAACTCGTCGCCCAACGACAGGTAGAAGCGAGACTCGCCCGGGTCGCCCTGACGTCCGGAACGACCGCGCAGCTGGTTGTCGATACGGCGCGACTCGTGCCGCTCGGTGCCCAGCACGTAGAGGCCACCGGCCTCCTGGACCTCCTTGGCCTCGGTCTCGGCGGCGTCCTTGAACTTCTGCAGCGTCGCGTCCCAGGCGTCTTGGTACTCGTCCGGGGTTTCCACCGGGTCCAAGCCCTGTTCACGAAGATGCGTGTCCGCCAAGAAGTCCGGGTTACCGCCCAGCACGATGTCGGTACCGCGGCCGGCCATGTTGGTGGCCACCGTGATGGCCCCCCGGCGCCCGGCCTCGGCGATGATGCGGGCTTCCTGCTCGTGATACTTGGCGTTGAGCACGTTGTGCGGAATGCGGCGCTTGGTGAACTGCCGCGAAAGGTATTCGGAGCGCTCAACACTCGTGGTACCGATCAGGACGGGCTGGCCGGCCTCGTACCGCTCCACCACGTCATCGACGACCGCGATGTATTTGGCTTCCTCGGTCTTGTAGATCAGATCGGATTGGTCCTTGCGAACCATCGGACGGTTGGTGGGAATCGACACGACACCGAGCTTGTAGATCTCGTTCAGCTCGGCCGCCTCGGTCTGGGCGGTACCGGTCATACCGGCGAGCTTTTCGTAGAGACGGAAGTAGTTCTGCAGGGTGATGGTGGCCAGCGTTTGGTTCTCGGCCTTGATCTCCACGCGCTCCTTGGCCTCAATGGCCTGGTGCATGCCCTCGTTGTAGCGGCGGCCCAGCAGCACGCGACCGGTGAACTCGTCGACGATCAGCACCTCGCCGTCGCGGACGATGTAGTCCTTGTCCCGGTTGAACAGCTCCTTGGCCTTGATGGCGTTGTTGAGGTAGCTCACCAGCGGCGAGTTGGCAGCCTCATACAGGTTGTCGATACCCAGTTGGTCCTCGACGAACTCGACACCAACCTCGTGGATACCGATGGTGCGCTTACGGATGTCCACCTCGTAGTGGGTGTCCTTTTCCATCAGCGGCACAATCCGCGCGAACTCGGGGTACCAGTTCGATGCGCCGTCGGCCGGGCCGGAGATGATCAGCGGGGTACGGGCCTCGTCGATCAGGATCGAGTCGACCTCGTCGACGATGGCGTAGGCGTGTCCGCGCTGCACCAGCTCGTCGAGCGAGTGGGTCATGTTGTCGCGGAGGTAGTCGAAGCCGAACTCGTTGTTCGTGCCGTAGGTGATGTCGGCGTTGTAGGCCGCACGGCGCTCCTGCGGATTCATCTGCGACAGGATCACGTCGACATTCAGGCCCAGGAAGCGGTGCACGCGGCCCATCCACTCCGAGTCACGCTTGGCCAGGTAGTCGTTGACGGTCACGACATGCGTGCCCTTGCCGGCGAGCGCATTGAGGTATGCCGGCAGCACACAGGTGAGGGTCTTGCCTTCACCTGTCTTCATCTCGGCGACATTCCCGGCGTGCAGCGCGGCACCGCCCATCACCTGTACATCGAAGTGGCGCTGACTCAGCACCCGCCAGGAGGCCTCGCGCGCGACGGCGAAAGCCTCGGGCATCAGGTCATCGAGGGTTTCGCCCTTCTCCAGGCGCGCCTTGAACTCGCCGGTCTTGCCCTGCAGCTCGGCATCGGAGAGCTTCTCGACGTCATCGGACAGGGTGTTGACGTAATCGGCCACGCCCTTGAGACGCTTGACCATGCGACCTTCACCAAGGCGCAGCAACTTCGACAGCACGTCAATATCCCCTGTACTCGTTAGGACTGGTCAGACTTCAGCGAGTCCCATCGTAGGCGCCGTCCGTGCCAGCTTTCCCGAGCAGTCACTCTTGGGCGGTGGTCGTGCCATCCGCGAGCGCCGCCAGGCGCCGTTCGCGGGCGATGAGGAACAACGGGAACGCGACGCTGATGGCGACGAGGAAGCAGAGCGCGATGTACACCCAGATGTGCCTGATACCCAACCGTCGGGCCTCGATAACCATCAGGACAAGGGCCGCGATCGTGAGCAGCATCAGGTCGTTGGTCAGTGAGCCTGCGACGTGATTTGCATACGCACTGCTCACGACGTCGAACAGCTTCCCGCCGGACGAGATGTATGCGATGTTGTGCCACCAGGTGGCAACCAGGGCGATCAGCGCGATCGCGCCGTACACAAGGCAGAGGTTTCTGCGAGCGGTACTCACAGACGGAAGTATGCGACGTGAAAGGGCCCCCACACCAGACCTGGCTGCGGGGCCCTTTGCGCGGGTGATCCGCGCGCCCTAACTACTCCCCGAGGCGTATCAGGCCGTAGTCATACGCGTGCCTGCGGTACACCACCGATGGGCGACCGGAAGACTCATCGTGGAAAAGGAAGAAGTCGTGACCGACCAATTCCATCTCGTAGAGCGCGTCATCGACCGTCATCGGTCTGGCCGGGTGATCTTTGGTTCGCACGATCTGACCCGGACCGTGGCCGTCGTCTGCCTCGGCCCCGTTGTGACTGTGCGCACCGTTCACCGCGGCGGGTGGCGTGAAGGCATCGGCGGGCAGAACCTTGGTGGCCTCGGCCAGCGATACCGGCGTCTTGTCTCCGTAGTGAACCTTGCGGCGGTCACGACCTCGTCGCAACCGGCTTTCCAGCTTGGCGGCGGCGGCTTCCAGCGCGCTGTGGAACGTGTCGGCACATGCCTCGCCCCGGACGACCGGTCCCCGGCCCCGCGCGGTGATCTCCACGCGCTGGCAGCTCTTCTTCTGGCGCCGGTTGCGTTCGTGTTCGAGTTCTACATCAAAGAGGTAAACGGTTTTGTCGTAACGTTCCAGACGGGACAGTTTGTCGTTCACAAAGATTCGAAAGTGATCGGGGATTTCTACGTTTCGGCCCTTGACCACGATATCGGCTTGGGCTGTCCGCTCCCCGTCCTCGAGTGCAACGGATGCCTTTGATGTGCTTGACAACTCATACCTCCGGTACTGAGAGTGCGCTTGCGCTCAACCCATCCGCTAGGGACTAAAGATGTTGGCGACGCGCATGTTTGATGTTTGAAGTACGCCGGAGTCGCCTGGAACTCTGAGACGGCAGCCCGCCAGCGCTGGGGTTGGTGACCACCTCCTCCGCCGAACGGGACGCAGGCGTCCGTGTTGGTGAGCGGTTCGACCGCCCAAGCGCGGAACGTTCATAGCTTGTTGGCCCCGACGGTAGTCCGTGTTCACTCGCCTTGCCACCGATTCGGGAGAGTCGTTTCGAGATCGTCACACGATCTTTAGGAGTACGTCAGCGTGAGCACGGCAGCGACCCGAAATCCCGCGGATTTCAACACTCTGACCGATTCGGCAACGGTGGCCCCGGTGGTCACAACATCGTCGACCAGCACCAATTCGGTGGCCGGCCGCGGGGCCCGGCGCAGCGCGACACGTCCGGCGACGTTGTGCTGCCGGGCCAAAATGGACAGTCCGACCGAATCCCGCGCACCCATCTTCATCCGCAGCAGCGACGCAACATGAACGCCCGGAATCCGGGTGGCGACCGTCGCCACGGCCGTCACCGGGTCTCCGCCGCGTCCACGCGCCGCAATCCACCGAGTGGGCGCCGGAACCAACGTCAGCGGCTGCTCGACGAGGTGCCAGCGCAGCAGCTGACCCACTCCCCGCGTCAGCGCCGCCCCCAGCGGAACGGTGAGGTCACGGCGACCGCGGTCCTTCATCGTCACGATCGCCTGTCGCCGAGCGCCTGCATAGCGTCCGAGGGACAGGATGGGTACGCCAGGATCGACCCGCGTCGTCACCACCACCGGCTCCGCGCTGAACGCACACGCGCAGGCCTCGCACCAGCGGGTGGACGGCGCCCCGCAACCGCCGCAGGCCAGCGGCAGCATCAGATCGAGCATGCGAAGACTGTGCGCGCAGGGTCCGACAAGTTGCGCCGAGCTCCGATCCAGCACCTCGACCGTGACTAGGCTCGGATTCATGGAGACCCGGACAGCACCCGCCGATGCCGAAGTTCTCACCTCAAACCTGCGCGTTGCACTCGACGGCCGTTTTGGTCCGATACGCGACGCCGCCCGTGAATACCTGAACCGTGCCGACCTGTTACCCGACCCGTCGCTGACGCTCGAGGAGGCGCGCGCGCGATCACTGCAGATCATGCGCGAGCTGGTTCCCCACGGTCTACCGCAGGCGGGGTTCCGCAAGGAACACGGCGGCACCGGCGATGTCGGGGCGGCCATCGTCGGCATCGAGATGCTCGGGTACGCGGACCTGTCGCTCATGGTCAAGGCCGGCGTGCAGTGGGGCCTGTTCGGTGGTGCGATCGAGAACCTGGGCACCGCAACCCATCACGAGCAGTACGTGGTCCCACTGATCAACCTCGATGTGCTCGGCTGTTTCGGGATGACCGAGACCGGCCATGGCTCCAATGTCCAGGCCTTGCAGACCGTCGCCACCTACGACAGCCAGACCGGCGACTTCATCATCAACTCCGAGGGCTCACTGGCACGCAAGGACTACATCGGCGGCGCCGCCGAGCATGCCGCCGTGGCAGCGGTTTTCGCACAGCTCGTCACCGGCGGGCCCGGCGAGGAGGCAACCGGCCGCGGAGTGCATTGTTTTGTGGTGCCGATCCGGGGCGCGGACGGCAACGATCTGCCCGGGGTCACCACCAGCGACTGCGGATACAAGGGTGGCCTCGCCGGGGTCGACAACGGGCGCATCGTGTTCGACAACGTGCGGGTGCCGCGCGCCAACTTGCTCAACAAGTATGCGGACGTCGCCGCCGATGGCTCGTACAGCTCACCCATCGAGAACGAGAACAAGCGGTTCTTCACCATGCTGGGCACCCTCATCCGCGGGCGGGTCAGCGTCGCCGCCACCTCGGGTGCGGCGGCCCGCAAGGCACTGACCATCGCGTCACGATATGCCCTGGTACGTAAGCAGTTCGACACTCCGGACAACGACGACGAGGTGATCATCGCCGACTACCTCGTGCATCAACGCAAGCTACTGCCCTTGATCGCACGGTCTTACGCGCTCGCGTTCGCACAGAACGAACTCACCGAAGAGCTGCATGAAGTACAAACCGCAGATGAGGTGGATGGCGATCGACAGCGTCAGCTGGAAAGTGCCGCAGCGGGTTTGAAGGCGACGACCAGTTGGCATGCCCAGAACACCATCACCGTATGCCGCGAAGCGTGCGGCGGAGCCGGGTACCTCGATGCCAACCAGCTCACCATTCTGCGGCGCGATATCGACGTATTCACCACCTTCGAGGGCGATAACACCGTGCTCACCCAGCTGGTGGCCAAGGAGCTCCTGTCCTCCTACGCCGAGGACGTGCGTGGCCTCAACGCCGTGGGCTGGACGCGGTTTATCGCCGGTATGGCCCGCGACGTGATCCTGGAACGCTCCGCGGCACGACAGGTCATTCAGACCATCCTGGACTCCTCCGACGAGGACGTCGAGGAATCCGATCTGAGCAACCGGGGCACCCAGCTGCGTCTGCTGCGCAATCGCGAGGACCACCTGCTGCGCACGGCGGCAACCCGGATGCAACGCGCCCAATCCGATGACGAAGACCCCTTCGAGGTGTTCAACTCCGCGCAGGACCACATCCTCAAGGTCGGCTCCGCGCACACCGAGCGGGTGGTGCTGGAGGCGTTCATCGAGGCGATCGACAGCTGCGACAGCAAATCAGCACAAGAGCTGCTGGAAAAGCTATGCGATCTGTTTGTCTACAGCGTGCTCGAAACCGACCTGGCCTGGTTCCTGATGCACCGGCATGTTTCGACAGAACGAGCGAAGGCGATCAGGCGTGGTGTCAACCAACTGTGCGAGGAGCTGCGCCCGCATCTGCGCACTCTGGTGGACGCCTTCGGAATTCCCGAGGCGCTGCTCGCCACGGAGATGATCGCCGAGAACTAGCCCGTCAGCACGGGAATCGCCTGCGGCGTCATGAGGGGACGCACCTCGATCCACCGCTCCTCCGGGGTGCCCAGTCCCGTCAGTTGCAGCACGCCACGAGCATCGGCGATGTAGATGATGGCCGGCGAGGCGACAATCGTCGATACCGGCGTCAGTAGATTGCGGTCGTCCAGATCGGAGTTCACTCCGTCGAGATTCACGTTGGCCACCAGATGCGACCCGTCGTTACGCGCCACCGCGATGTCGTCACCGGTGCGCCAGGCCAGCGACACCGCGGAGTTTCCGAGGCCGAAACCGAGACGGCGCGGGTGCACCAGTGCGTAATCGCCGCTGTCGGTCTGTACCACCGTCGCCATGATCACCTGGCCGTCGATGATCATCGCGGCACGCGTGCCGTCACGTGACAACGCCAGTTCGGTGATCAGTCCCTTGTAATTCTGCGCCACCGCCGATGATTCGACCGGCAGCACCGCCACCATGGACGTGGTGGCTTCCTGGATGACCCTGACCACCCGGCCACCATCGATGACCACCCATACCGCGTCGTCAAGGGCCCAGGTCGGGCGGGTCAACGTCTTACCGCCGACCGCTTCGCTGCCGTTCGCACCGTTGGCGCCCACCCACATCGACATCAGCGGATCTTCTCCGGCCTGCACCCGGATCACCGACGCCACCTGACGCCCGCTGCGCGATAGTGCTGCCGAAACTTGGCTTCCCACTTGACCAAACGATCCGCGCACCGGCGCTGCCGTGTCACGGTCGACCGTCACCAGCGACCCATTCAGCAGTCCGTAGAGGCCCACCCCCGCGCCCTCGGAGGCACCGGGGTCGGTCGAAGCGACGTTCTGAGTGCTCCAGCCCTGTGCCAACTGCTCATCCAGCGGAGCGCCGTTGACCTGCAGGACGTACGGTCCGGCGATACCGGCGCGCGACAGCGTCCAAATCACCTGCGCGGCAAGGAACTGCCGGGTCCGCTGATCCGGCGTCAGATCGCCTTCCAGATCGACACGCACGCCACCGTAGCCGCGCCCCACGTCCACCCTGCTGCCATCGGTGCGCGTCACGGGTCCACGCAGCCGCAGGCCGTTGAGGTGATTACGCACCGCCCCAGCCAGTTCCGGGCGCGGACCGGATAAGAGTTTGTAGACGAGCTCGGTGGCCAGCAGATCGGGGTCGTTGACCGCCACATAGCGCGGATCGGGCACCACGGTGCGACCGGCGGGATCCGCGAAGTACACGGTGTATCGCCGATAGGTGGCCTGGAACTGCGCCCAGTCCAGGAAGACCCCATTGGGCAGCGAGTCGATTCGCCACTCGCCGTTGACCTTCACCAGCGTGAACTGGGGATCTTGGGTATCCCCTTGAGCGGTCTCGAACACCCCGATATCGGACAAGGTGCCCAATTTGTTGGCACGCACATTGATCGTCCAGCGGTCGACACCGCGCTGGTCGGCGAAGATCGGCGACTCGATGAGCACCGCGTCACCTGCGTCATCCCATGTCCGCGAGCCGGATTCGGTGAGGAACTGCCGGGCGGCCCGGTGTCTGTTCGACGGTTCGGCGGTGGCCTTCAAGAACTCGCGCAACACCGTCTCGGGTTCCATCCCCGGTGTGGGTGCCGGCACCCCCGGCGGCAGCGGTCGCTGCACCGTGCCGATGGCTTGCGGAGACGAGGAGGACGGCACCCCGGCACAGCCGGTGATCCCGAGTGCCACCGCGGCCAGCGTCGCGGCCAGCTTGCGGCGCATCAGGACGACTCTCGCACGTGTTCGGTCTTGGCGCCCGAGGTCCGCATCGGCGTCGTCTCCTGCTCCCCCGGTTGGGTTCCGCGCTCTGCGGGCTGCGTTCCCCGCGAAACCGGACGGCGCACACCAGCACTCGGACGGCTGACGGGGTTCAACGGAAGGGGGCTCGTTGTCACTTTATGCCCGCGAACCAAAGGCACCGTCAACCGGAACAACGCCCCCTTGCCCGGTTCGCCCCACGCCTCCAGTCGTCCCTGGTGCAACCGAGCGTCTTCGACGCTGATCGCCAGCCCCAGTCCGGTGCCGCCGGAATGACGCTTGCGCGACGGGTCGGCACGCCAGAACCTGTTGAACACCAGTTTTTCCTCACCGGGGCGCAGACCCACCCCGAGATCTCGCACGGTGACGGCAACGCTGTCGACATCGGCCGCCATCCGGATGGTGACGGGCTTGTGCTCGCTGTGGTCGATCGCGTTGGCGACCAGGTTGCGCAGAATTCGTTCCACGCGACGGGGATCCACCTCGGCGATGATCTCGGTATCTGGCATGTCGAGCTCTACCACGGTGTCCAGCTCGTCGGCCAGGTGCTTGACCGAGGCCACCACGGTCTTGACGGTATCGCGCAGGTCCACCTGCTCCACGGCGAGCTCGGCCACGCCGGCATCGTGCCGCGAGATTTCCAGAAGATCGGCCAACAGCGTTTCAAACCGGTCCAGCTCATTGGTCATCAGCTCGGCGGAACGCTGCAGCGCCGGGTCGAGCTCCTCGCGGTTGTCGTAGATGAGATCGGCCGCCATCCGCACCGTGGTCAGTGGGGTGCGCAGTTCGTGGCTGACGTCAGAGGTGAAGCGGCGCTGCAGATTTCCGAACTCTTCGAGCTGAGTGATCTCGCGCGAGAGGCTTTCCGCCATATCGTTGAACGAGACCGCGAGTCGCGCCATATCGTCGACACCGCGCACCGGCATGCGTTCTGACAGATGCCCTTCGGCGAACCGCTCGGCAATGCGGGAGGCCGACCGCACCGGCAACACCACCTGACGGGCGACCAGCAGCGCGGCGGCGGCCAACAGCACCAGCAGCACCACACCACCGGTGACGATGGTGCCGCGCACCAGCGAAATGGTGCTTTCCTCGCTCGACAGCGGGAAGACCAGGTACAGCTCGAGCGCGGTGACCTTCGATGTGGTCGGCGAGCCGATGACAAGAGCCTTCCCCGAGAAGCTCTCGGTGTGGACTGTCGAATACTGATAACTGACCTGACCGGCCTTGACGAATTCGCGCAGCGGGCCCGGGATCTGACTGGCCGGACCTGCCGACGTCGCCTCGCGGGGCCCATCACCGGGAACCAGGAGGACCGCGTCAAACGCTCCCGCGCCGCCGCCTTCGGATCCCTTGCTGCCATTCAGCAGCTGGTTACGGGCCAACTCCAGGCTGCTCTGCAGCGACCGAGTCTCCTCGCCACCGACGTCATCGCTGACGATGACGCGAGCGCGCTCCAACTCTTCGGTCGCAGCCCGAGTCTTCGATTCCAGGATGCGGTCGGTCACCTGGCTCGTGAGCACGAATCCCAGGATCAGGATGACCAGGGAGGACAGCGCCAAATTGGACACCACCACCCGCACCTGCAGGGAACGGCGCCAGGTGAACCCCACCGCTCGACTCAGCGCCTTCAGTCCGCGTATCAGTGGTGCCGATCGCCGCTGAATGCGCCGCTTCGAGCTGAAGATCACGGGGGTCCGGCCTTATATCCCACTCCTCGAACGGTCAACACCACGGTCGGATTCTCCGGGTCCTTCTCGACCTTCGCCCGCAGCCGCTGCACGTGGACGTTCACCAGCCGGGTATCGGCCGGGTGACGGTAACCCCACACCTGTTCGAGCAGCACATCACGAGTAAACACCTGGCGCGGTTTACGTGCCAGCGCCACCAGCAGGTCGAACTCCAGTGGGGTCAGGGAGATCTGCTCGCCCTCGCGCGTCACCTTGTGCGCGGGCACATCGATCTCGATACCCGCGATGTTCAGCAGCTCGGCCGGCTCATCGTCATTACGCCGCAGCCGGGCACGGATGCGGGCGACGAGCTCCTTGGGTTTGAACGGCTTCATGATGTAGTCGTCGGCACCGGACTCCAGGCCAAGCACCACGTCCACGGTGTCGGTCTTGGCGGTGAGCATGACGATCGGAACGCCGGAATCGGAACGCAGCACCCGGCATACGTCGATGCCATTCATCCCGGGCAACATGAGGTCCAACAGAACCAAATCAGGGCGCAGCTCGCGAACGGCGGTGAGCGCCTGGGTGCCGTCGCTCACCACTGCCGTCTCGAAGCCCTCCCCGCGCAACACGATGGTGAGCATCTCTGCCAATGACGCGTCATCGTCGACAACAAGGATCCTTTGCCTCATAGATCCCATCGTGTCACTAGATCGTGACAAAACCGGGGTACCAAGGGGGCGAGTTGCGAACTAGTCTCCGGCGAGCTGCGCGCGGACCTTGAACTTCTGAATCTTGCCGGTGGCGGTTCTGGGCAAGGAGTCGACGAACTCGACACGCTTGGGGCACTTGTACCCGGCCAGATTCTCCCGGCAGTGCGCGACGAGTTCCGGACCCGTTGGCGGGTCGTCCCCTGGTGCCGCCTCGGCGATCACCACGACCGCCGTGACGAGCTCGCCCCATTTCTCGTCGGGCACGCCGACGACCGCGGCCTCCCGAACCCCGGGATGAGATATCAGCGCGTCTTCCACTTCGATGGAGGACACGTTCTCGCCACCAGTGATGATGATGTCCTTCTTGCGGTCCGAGATGCTGAGGTAACCGTCGGACATCGATCCGCGGTCACCAGTGTGAAACCAATTGCCTGCCAACGCCTCCGTGGTGGCCTCCGGCTGGTCCCAGTAGCCGTCGAGATTCGTATTCGACTGGGTGAGCACCTCGCCGTCCTCGGCGATCGACACCCGGACACCGATCGCCGGAGCGCCCGCACGGCCCAGCATGCGCGCCTGCTGATGATCGTCGAGGTCTGCCCATTCGGACCGAAACCTATTCATCGTGATGAGTGGCGCGGTTTCGGTAAGCCCATAAATCTGGATGAACTCCCAGCCGAGTTCTGCACGCACCCGCGCGATCGTGCGCGTAGGGGGCGGCGCTCCGGCCACGATGATCCGAACCCGGTCCCGGCCGGGAATGGGTCCTTGCCAACGCGCGGCGGCATCCAGCACGGAATCGACGACCGTTGGCGCCGCGCACATCACGGTGACGCCGTGTTCCTCGACGCGTCGCAGGATCTCGTCTCCGTCGATCTTGCGCAGCACGATGTGCCGACCACCCATTCCGGTCGCCGCATACGGCCAGCCCCAGCCGTTGCAGTGGAACATCGGCAATGTGTGCAGCAGCACATCGTCATCGCGCAGGGTCGCGTGCAACCCGAAGACAACGGCGTTGAGCCAGATATTTCTATGGGTCAGCTGCACGCCCTTGGGCCGGCTCGTGGTTCCCGAGGTGTAATTCAGTGTGGCGGTGGATGCTTCAACACCCGACCACGGCCGCGGATCTGCGGTATGCGGGGATCCGGTTACACCGAATATCGCGGCATCGTCCTCTCCCAGCACAAAATTGTGAGGGGCGCGCACGGTATCCAGCAGGCCGCGCACCTCCGGGTCCACGATCAGCACCGAAGCGCGCGAATGCTCGATGATGTACTCGATCTCGGCGGGTGCCAAGCGAAAGTTGATGGGCACCAGGATCCGTCCCCACCCGGACACCCCGAAGAACGAGGTGAGCAGTCGCGCGCTGTTCTGCGAGACGATCGCCACGCGCTCCCCCGGTCCGATGCCCAGATCGTCGAGCGCCGCGGCCTGACCACGCGCCCGCTCGGCGAGCTGCCGGTAGCTCAACGCTCCCCAGGAGGGTGCCGGTTGCGTCGGCTCGTCGACCACCCCGATGCGGTCGGGGTACACCAGCTCGGCACGGTCCAGGAAATCTCGCACGCTCAGGTCGAAGAACACGCACCAATCCTGCCGTCCCGCTCCCCATGTGGCGTGGATATCCACGAAGCGAAGGTGCATCTTGCCGGTCACCGGCAGACGGGTGTTTAATGATGGCGCTTTGTTCAGCAGTGGTTCATGTGCGCTTTGCGCCAACGCCTAGGAGGTGACGCGACTATGTCCGATAGTCAACCTCCGAGTATCCCCAGCGCCTTCTAACGCAGACCCGGGTCGCGCTCGAAGGCGCTTTTGTTGCACCACACACGTGCGTGCACCTCGAAGCCACTGCGAGAGAACAGGACCCTTCATGAGTCATTGGGATGTCATCATCCGCGTAGCCCTGGGATTTGGCCTGGGTTGTGTCATTGGGATCGAACGGCAATGGCGCGCCAAGAATGCCGGCCTACGCACCAACGCGCTGGTGTGCCTGGGCGCGACGCTCTTCGTCATCATGGGCGCCTACAGTTTCCACGGCCCCGGTGCCGATCCGACACGTGTTGCGGCACAGATTGTTTCGGGTATCGGCTTCCTCGGCGCCGGTGTAATCATGAAACAGGGTGCCACCATCACCGGGCTGAACACCGCCGCCACCATGTGGGCCACCGCTGCCGTGGGAGCACTGGCCGGCGGCGGGATGTACGACGTCGCGATCATCGGCACCGCGGCCATCGTGCTGGCCAACGTGCTGCTGCGACCGCTCGGACATCTGCTGGATCGCCAACCGGCCATCGGCCGCGAGTCGGCACCCGCGGCGTATCTCTTCGAGGTCACCACCACCGATGAGACCGAGGCGCATATCCGGGCACTCACGGTGCAGGCCGTGAGCAGGCCGGAATTCGCGCTGCAGTCGGTGCGGTCCTATGACGTCGAAGACGGCAAGCACGTGCGCGTCGTGGCGAAGTTGAGCGCCGAGGAACGCGATGACTCGCTGCTGGAGTCCGCGGTGAGCCGGCTGTCCATGGAACCCGCCGTCTCGTCGGTGCGCTGGCATGTCGATCGCGAGGAAGAGGCCGAAGCCAGCGAATGGTAAGCGCTGACAGTCGCTGTCGAGTGTGAAGTCATGGCGGTATTTCGGCCGAAAATCCGCCGTATCTTCACACTCGGCGCAGGAGCCTCTCGGCAAGCGCATCCGGGTCGCCGCCGTCGGTGACGACCCACGGACCGCCCCAATTGCGCTGCGCCAGATCGGCGTATGCCGCGGACACCCGCGACTGCAGATCCGAATCACGCTCGTAGGTGTCGCGGGCGCGGTCACTATCGCGCTGCTCGCGCTGCCGCGCCCGCTGCTGGGCGAGCTCCGGGGAAACGTTCAGGAACACTTGCCAATCGGGATGCGGCAGACCGAAACGCTCGTATTCGAGCTGATACACCCAGCGGGCCATCTCGCCGTCGCCATCCTGATGCAACCGCGCCGCACCATAGGCGGCGTTCGAGGCCACCCAGCGATCCAGAATCACCAGGTCGTTGGCGCGCTCCAACTCCGTCAACGCTTCACGGGCCTCGCGCCGGTCCAGTGCGAACAGCAGTCCCATCGCGTACGCCGAGGACACCACATCACCGTGCCCGCCTTTGAGCGACTCGGCGGCGAGGTCGGCATGCACCGAGCGTCCATAGCGCGGAAAGTCCAGCGTCGCAACGGATAACCCCTGGGCATTCGAGCGCGCTATCAACTTCTCGGTGAGCGTGCGCTTGCCCGCGCCGTCGACACCCTCGATCGCAATCAGCTGGCCCACGGCTGGTCAGCCTACGCAAAGGCCCCCGGCACCGGAGTGCCGAGGGCCTTGTACGAGTTTCTAGACAATCAGTAGCGGTAGTGCTCCGGCTTGTACGGGCCTTCCACATCCACACCGATGTACTCGGCCTGGTCCTTGGTGAGCTTGGTCAGCGTGCCGCCGAGAGCCTCGACGTGGATGCGCGCCACCTTCTCGTCCAGGTGCTTGGCAAGTCGGTAGACCTCGTTGTCGTACTCGTCGTTCTTGGTCCACAGCTCGATCTGCGCGATCACCTGGTTGGAGAAGCTGTTGCTCATCACGAACGACGGGTGGCCCGTGGCGTTACCCAGGTTGAGCAGACGGCCCTCGGACAGCACGATGATCGACTTGCCCGAGTCGCCGAAGGTCCACAGGTCCACCTGCGGCTTGATGTTGAGCCGCGTGGCACCCGACTTCTCGAGGGCAGCCATATCGATCTCGTTGTCGAAGTGACCGATGTTGCCCAGGATCGCCTGGTCCTTCATGGCCTTCATGTGGTCCAGCAGGATGATGTCGTAGTTACCAGTCGCGGTCACCACGATGTCGGCATTGCCGATGGCCTCCTCGACGGTCACGACGTCGAACCCGTCCATGAGCGCCTGCAGCGCGTTGATCGGGTCGATCTCGGTGACCTGCACGCGAGCGCCCTGCCCCGCGAGGGACTCGGCACAGCCCTTGCCGACATCGCCATAGCCGCAGATGAGGATCTTCTTGCCGCCGATGAGCACATCGGTGCCGCGGTTGATGCCGTCGACCAGCGAGTGCCGGGTGCCGTACTTGTTATCGAACTTGCTCTTGGTCACCGAGTCGTTGACATTGATGGCCGGGAACGCGAGCTCGCCGGCAGCAGCGAACTGGTACAGGCGCAGCACGCCGGTGGTGGTCTCCTCGGTGACGCCCTGAACCGATGCGGCGACCTTGGTCCACTTGTCCTTGTCGGTCTCGAACCGCGCACGCAGCAGGTTCAGGAAGACCTTGTACTCGGCCGAGTCGTTCTCGTCCGCGGGCGGCACCACGCCGGCCTGCTCGAACTGCGCACCGCGCAGCACCAGCATGGTGGCGTCGCCGCCATCGTCGAGGATCATGTTGGCCGGCTCGCCGGGCCAGGTGAGCATCTGCTCGGCAGCCCACCAGTACTCCTCCAGCGTTTCACCCTTCCAGGCGAACACCGGGGTGCCCTGAGGCTCCTCCGGGGTGCCGTGGGGGCCGACGACGATGGCTGCCGCCGCGTGGTCCTGGGTAGAGAAGATGTTGCAGGACGCCCAGCGCACCTCAGCCCCGAGCGCGACAAGCGTCTCGATGAGCACGGCGGTCTGGATCGTCATGTGCAGCGAGCCGGAAATGCGGGCGCCCTTGAGCGGCAACACTTCCGCGTACTCCCGACGCAGCGCCATCAGGCCAGGCATCTCGTGCTCGGCGAGACGGATCTCCTTGCGGCCGAACTCGGCCTCGGAAAGATCGGCCACCTTGTAATCAATGCCGTTGCGTACGTCGGCCACCAGCTCGGTCATCGCCACCTCAATCGCGTCTCGTGAATGTTTCTTGCATGTCAATTCAACTGACACACACGGGTCCGTCACCAGGTTAGCGCGTGTGAGCAATAGATAGTTAGATCAGGTAGCGAGATTTATGGACGTGCAGGTCACTGGGGGCCGCTCCCGCTTGCGGGGGCCTTATCGGCGAGCGCGTTGGCCTCGACGAACGGAGACAACAGGCGCGCCATATCGAGCGCCACATCGTGATCGGATTCCGGCGGCATCGACACGTAACTAATCGCCAGCCGCACAATCGACCTCGCGAGTATCGCGGCGTCCTCCTCGCTGGCAGCCACCCAGCTGTTCGCGAACGACTCGGTCAGCCTGGCCGACGCCGGGAGCACGATCAAGGCGCTGTCCACCGTCACGAGGCGCATGAGCTCAGGCTTGGCCTCACCCGTCAGCAGCGCGATGACCATGGGATCCGCAGCGCTCTCGGCGAAGAAGGCGGCAAATCCCTGATGTAACGCGCCATGGATATCGCCGACATTGGCGTATATCGCGTTGTTGACCGAGTCGGCCAGGCGCAGCGCCAGCCGCAGGGCATACCCCTGGGCCAGCCCCTGCCGGGAACCGAACTCGTTGTACAGCGTCTGCCGGCTGACTCCCGCCCGACGGGCCACCGCCGACATCGTCACCGCCGACCAGTCCTGGTGCCGCAGCAGATCGCCGAGAGCATCGAGAACCGATTCGCGAAGCAGCGCCCGCGCGGCCTCTGCATACGGCACTCGCGGGGTCACACCGTGGAGCCTGGCAGGCGCGGTGTACTCGGTCAATGTCATGGCCGCGCGATCTCCACCATCACGAAGTCGGCCTTCGCGGCACCGCAGTCCGGGCAGCTCCAGTCCTCGGGAATGTCATCCCAGAGCGTGCCCGCCTCGATGCCGTCCTCAGGCCAGCCCACGGCCTCGTCGTACTGGAATCCGCACTGCATGCATTCGTACAACTTGTAGTCGTTCTCGCTCATGAGTCCGCTCCTACTACTTCCTCAAAATCGATCTTCTCGCGCACTCCGCAGTCGGGGCAGCACCAGTCGTCGGGAACCTCCGACCACGCCGTCCCGGCCGGGAACCCCTCGCGCGGGGCCCCCGCACTCTCGTCGTACACGTACTGACATACCGGGCAACGGTACTGGGACATCTCAGGCCGCCCGTTCCGTCACGCCGTACTTGGCCAGAATCTTTGCGCGCTTACTCGGCTGGACGTTCACCTTGGTGATATCGCCGTTGTAGTGATCCAGCACCCGCTGATCCATGACCTTGCGCCACAGCGGCGGGAAGTACGCCAGCGTCAGCATCGTCGCGTACCCGCTGGGCAGGTTCGGAGCGCCGTCCATGCTGCGCAGGGTCTGGTAGCGCCGGGTGGGGTTGGCGTGATGATCGCTGTGTCGCTGCAGGTGGTACAGGAAGATGTTGGTCACCAGGTGATCCGAGTTCCAGCTGTGCTTGGGGGTGCAGCGCTCGTATCGTCCGCCTGTGACCTTCTGCCGCAGCAGCCCGTAGTGCTCCAGGTAGTTCACCGTCTCGAGGAAGGTGAATCCATAGATCGCCTGAATGATCAGGTACGGGATGACCGCGGTGCCGAAGATGGCGATGGTGACCCCGAACAACACCACCGTCATCAGCCAGGCATTCACCACGTCGTTGCTCGGGTGCAGCACAAAGCGATTCAGCCGCTTCATGCGCGTGGCCTCCAGGTTCCAGGAGGACTTCAGGCTCCCCCAGACGCTGCGCGGCCAGAAGCCCCAGAACGTCTCGCCGAATCGCGAGCTGGCCGGGTCCTCGGGCGTCGCAACGCGCACGTGATGTCCGCGGTTGTGCTCGATGTAGAAGTGGCCGTAGAACGTCTGCGCCAGCGTGATCTTCGAGAGCCAGCGCTCCAGTTCGTCCTTCTTGTGCCCCATTTCGTGGGCGGTGTTGATACCGACTCCACCGAGCACACCGATCGATAGTGCAATGCCCAGCTTGGAGATCCAGCTGATGCCGTTATCGAAGCCGATCCAAGTCAGGTCGGTGGCGGTGAAGTAGTAGGCCCCCAGGAAGAAGCTCGCGTACTGGAACGGGATGAAGATGTAGGTGCAGTATCGGTAGTACTTGTCGTTCTCCAGCGCCTCCATCACCTCATCAGGGGCGTTCTCGCCGTCGGCGCCAAAGCGCAGATCCAGCAGCGGCAGGAGCACGTACACCAGCAGTGGGCCGATCCAGAAGAAGAACGGCGAGAACTGCTGCCACCCGAGCTGGTTCATCGCATAGACAAGTGCCGTCGCGATGAAGATCGCGGTGGGCGGGATCATGCCGTACAGCCACATGTGGCGCTTGCGGTCGCGCCACACGGTGGGCAGGTCGTGGGCTGCATCAAGGTTTGACGTCATCGTCGCTTCTCCTCGGTTCAAATCTCGGTGAAGTGCGTCACCGAACAGATTTGACGATAGGACATGATTCGTCGCCTGTCTAGACAAACAAGTATGTTTTGTAAAGTGCCTGGTGGTGCGCGTCACCCACAAAGGACCAACGGAGAAGAAAGTGAGTTACTGCTCGACGGCCACGCGTAGCCCGAGTACCGAGTGCCGGCGACTGTAGACGAAGTAGACGATCACGCCGATGAACATCCAGGCCAACGCGAACATCCAGGTACGCACGGCAAGGTTGAGCATCAACCACCCGCACGCCAAGATCGCGACGACGGGTAGCCACGGCACACCCGGTGTGCGGAAGCTCCGGGGCAGATCGGGACGGGATCGCCGCAGCACGATGACACCGGCCGACACCAGCACAAAGGCGAACAGCGTGCCGACGTTGACGATCTCCTCCAGACCCTCGATCGGGGTCAGCGACGCCGCTATCGCAACAAGGAAGCCCACGATCAGGGTGATACGTATCGGCGTACCGTGCGATCCGGTCCGCGCGAGCTCACGCGGCAGCAGTCCGTCACGGCACATCGCGAAGATGACCCGGATCTGTCCGAGCATCAGCACCATGACCACCGTGGTCAAACCGGCCAGCGCGCCGATCGCGATGACCTTGGCCGCCCAGTCCACACCGTTGAGGTGGAATGCCGTGGACAGGTTCGGATGCGAATCAGCCGCCCGCAGATCGCTGTACTTGACCATCCCGGAGAGCACCACCGTGACCGCAACGTACAGGACGGTGACGATGACGAGCGAGGCGATGATGCCGCGCGGCACATCCTTTTGCGGGTTCCGTGTTTCCTCCGCCGTGGTGGCGACGACGTCGAAACCGATGAACGCGAAGAACACGATCGACGCGCCCGCCAGCACCCCGAACCAGCCGTATTGGCTGCCGGAACCGCCGGCGATGAACGAGAACAGGGACTGATCGAGCCCGGTCCTGCTGGAACTGCCCGCCTCCGCCGGCGGGATGAACGGCGCGTAGTTGGACGCCTTGATGAAGAACGCGCCGACGATGATCACCAGCAGCACCACCAGAACCTTGACTGTGGTGATGACGAGGGACACCCGCGAGGACAGCTTGGTGCCGACAGCGAGCAGCACCGTCAACACCGACACAATGAGAAATGCACCCCAGTCCACCTTGAGCGCCCCGAGATGCACTGCACCACTGGAGAACCCAAACACCGTACTCAGATAACTCGACCAGCCTTTGGCGACGGTGGCCGCGCCAACCGAAAACTCCAGAATGAGGTCCCACCCCAGGATCCAGGCGGCGAACTCCCCGAACGTCGCATAGGAGAACGTATACGCGCTACCGGCAACGGGAATGGTCGATGCGAACTCGGCGTAGCACATGGCGGCCAGACCGCACCCGATCGCGGCCATGATGAAGGAGAGCGAGATCGCCGGACCGGTGACATTGGCCGCCGTTGATGCGGTGACGGTGAAGATACCGGCTCCGATGACCACCGAGACCCCGAAAACGGTGAGGTCCCACCATGTTAAGTCCCGACGGAGCTTTGTTTCCGGCTCATCTGTGTCTGCGATCGACTGTTCGACAGACTTCGTTCGCCACAATCCGGTACCTGGCATTACGGCAGTCTCGCACAAGCCCCATGCTCACGACGGTTGATCACACCGGCTAACTAAGAATTGACGGTCGAACGATCCAGGTCGGGCTCGAGATAGATCACCTGCGCGATCGGTACCGCCTCGCGCACCCGTCGTTCGGCAGCGTCAATGGTGGCCGCGACCAGCGGTAGATCCGCGTCGGGTGCGATCGCGATCTTTGCCGCAACCAGAAGCTCCTCCGGGCCCAGATACTGGGTACGGCAATGAATTACCCGCTCGACGTGATCGGTTCCGGTCAACGCGTCCAGGATCGCCCGCTCCTGCGCCGCGGTCGCACCCTCGCCGATCAGGAGGCTCTTCATCTCGACCATCAGGACAATCGCGATGATGCCCAGCAGCACACCGATCGCCATGGTGCCGATCCCGTCCCACACCGGGTCACCCGTCAGGATCGTCATACCAACGCCAAACAGCGCAAAGGCCAGCCCCAGCAGGGCACCGGTGTCTTCGAGAAGCACGACGGGAAGTTCGGGGTTGCGTGAGTTGCGGATGAACTGCCACCAGCTGGCCTTGCCCTTAAGCGGTTTCGACTCCACGAACGCGGTACGGAAGCTGTAGCCCTCCAGCCCAATCGCCAACACCAGGATCACGACAGCGACAAGGGGCGACTGAAGATGCTCGGGCGCGTGGATCTTGTGATAACCCTCGTACAGGGCGAAAACCGAACCGAGCGTGAACAGCACCAGCGCGACGACAAACGAGTAGAAGAATCGGCTACGCCCATATCCGAACGGGTGCAGACGATCTGCTTCCTTGCTCGCCGCGCGCTGCCCGTAGAGCAGCAGACCCTGATTAGAGGTATCCGCCACCGAGTGCACGGACTCGGCGAGCATCGACGAACTCCCGGTGATCAGGAAGCCGACGAACTTGGCCGCGGCAATCCCGGCATTGGCCGCCAGCGCCGCGATGATCGCCTTCTTACTGCCGCCTGCAGACATCGACTCTCCTTCTGTTCCCTACGCGACTTGCCCGTTGGATCGCTATGCGTCCGCGTCGACTGTTGCCATGAACACCCTGGCATCGGACTGCCCGATCAGCGTGACACTTCCACCGTCCGCCGGCACCCACACCGACTGTCCCGCATGCACCGCGAGGTCCGGCCCCGTACCGTCCAACCGCACGCTGCCCTGGGTGCACAGCAGTATGCGCGGCCCCTTGATCCCTACCGGTATGCGCTCGCCATCCACCAGATCGAAACGCGATAACGCGAATTCCTTGGCAGGCGTGAGATACCGAGTCTGGGCACCGTCGGTGACGGTCTCGACGTGCAGGTGCTTCTCGGCCGCAGGTGAAAAGTCCAGTACCCGAAGCAATTCGGGTACATCGACGTGTTTGGGGGTAAGCCCGCCCCGCAGCACGTTATCGGAGTTGGCCATGATCTCGACCGCCAGTCCGCGCAGGTACGCGTGCAGGTTTCCAGCGGGCAGGTAGATCCCCTCCCCCGGTTCCAGGGTGAGCCGGTTCAGCAACAGCGAGGCGAGCACGCCCGCATCGGCGGGATATCGCTCACCCAACTCCAGGAGGGTGCGTACCTCGCCGACGAAACGCTCATGCCCGGAGGACAAATAGCGCACCGCGCCGTCGAGCACCGACGGCACCAACAGATCCAGGCTTGGCTGAGGCAGGGTTATCCAGGTAGTGAACAAGGCACGTAGCCCGTCGGCATCGGATTGACCCGCCAGCAGATTCACATACGGTGTCAGCGCGTCGACATCCAAAGCGCGAAAGAGTTCGACGGTATCGCCGGGATCGCGGAAGCCTGCCAGCGCCTCGAATCGGTCCAGCGCCACAACCAGTTCCGGCTTGTGATTGCGATCGCGATAATTGCGCACCGGAGAGTTGAGCGGCATCCCCGCAGCCTCTTCGCGCGCGTACCCTTCGGCCGCCTGCTGCGCACTCGGGTGAGCCTGCAAGGACAGTGGCTCATCGGCCGCCAGCACCTTGAGCAGGAACGGCAGTTGATCGCCGAACTCCGCCACCGACGCCGGCCCCAACTGGCCTGCCGGATCGGCTGCCACCACATCGAGCAATGACTGTGCACCACTGCCGGTTTCCAGGTAGGCAGGGTCGGCCGGGTGCGCACCCAGCCACAATTCGGCTTCCGGATGCGGTGTAGGCGTTGGGCGTCCGGTGAACTCGGCGATCGCCGTCCGCGAACCCCAGGCGTACGTCCTGATCGCCCCCCTGAGCAGATTCACAGCCCGGATCTCCCCCCGCCAAGCCGGGCGTACACCGAGGCCATCTCGAGCCGCGTCGCGAGCATCATCAGCTGCGCAAGCTCCGAAGGCCGCGCCCCCACATCGCCGAGATCGGTGGTGCTCACCAGCTCGGTCTCGTCGATACCGTCGATTCTCGAAGCAACCGATGGGAAGTCACGATCGGTCGCCAAGGCAAGGATCCGCGGTCGACCACCACTGCGAGGACCATCGATGAACTCATCATGAAACAGTGAGCTCTCACCAGAGCTTCTACCCGACAACGTGTCCCGCATCGCGGCCAACGCCTGCGGGAGACCGCACGCAGTCGCGGTGCGCTGTGTCAGCCTCAGCAGCGTCGCCGCCGCGTGTTGAGCGAGCGCCACGGTGACCGACCGATCTCCGCAGAACACCACCGGACCACCGGTCAAGCGCGTGGCAATCACCTTGGCGGCGTTGGTGAAGACCTCCCGACCCACGGTGTTCCGCGATACCTCACCATCCACCTCGTCGGCGATGGTCATGACGTCAGGTGCAATGGTCTTATCGAGCGCTCCCAGCACGGCCGCACCGACGGCAAGGTTGTGGGCGAGGCTGAAGGTGTCCGGCACCCGCAAACGGGGCGCCAGCGAAATCGCCCGCCCGGCACCGGAATACGCCAAAGGACCCTCATCGGGTGCGGCGATGACTACCCGGGCACCACGCCGAGTACCCACCGATACCGCAGCACTGAGGGCCGGGTCACCGGCATCGTCACCGGCGATCACCATCACATCGAGCGGGCCCACCCACACCGGCGCCCGGGTGGCAGTCACGAACGGAAGGCTCACCGTATCCGAGAGTGCCCCAGCCAGAACCGCTCCCGCCGTGGCGGCGGTGCCGCGACCCGCGACCCAGACAACCGCGCGCGATCGGTCTTCGGATTGAAGAGCCTCCAGGGCGCCCTCCGCGATGGCAGTGCCGACCGCACGCACCTGCGAGCCGGCCATCGACGCGGCCTGCAGCGAGCCATCACGATCCGCCGCCAACAGCGCTTCGGCGTCGTCCAGATCGATGGTGACGTTCATCAGGTCGCGGCCTCGGTGCGGTCGACCAACTCGGTGACGCGTGCGACCACGGCCGCCACATCTTCATCGGTGCGCGCCTCCACATTGAGGCGCAGCAATGGCTCGGTATTCGAGGTACGCAGGTTGAACCACGTCCCGGTGCCGATGTCGACGGTGACACCATCGAGATGGTCGATCGAAACTATTTGGGTGCCAAACGACTTCAGTACCTCATCGATACATGCCTTGGCATTCGCGACGCGGAAGTTGATCTCGCCCGAAGACGCGTACCGCTCGTAATCAGACATGAGATCCGAGAGCGGCCGGTCCTGTTCACCGAGAGCCGCCAGCACATGCAGCGCCGCGAGCATGCCGGAGTCGGCACCCCAGAAGTCGCGGAAGTAGTAGTGAGCGGAGTGTTCACCGCCGAAGATCGCCCCCGTCTCGGCCATCAACGCCTTGATGTACGAGTGACCGACTCGGGACCGCACCGGCGTTCCCCCGTGCTCGACGACGAGCTCCGGGACGGCACGCGAGGTGATCAGGTTGTGGATGATGGTGCCGCCGATTTCCCGCTCCAGCTCTCGGCGCGCCACCAAAGCGGTGACCGCGGAGGGAGATACGGCCCGTCCGCGCTCATCGACCACAAAGCACCGGTCGGCGTCGCCATCGAAGGCCAGCCCGATGTCGGCCCCTTCGGAAAGGACGAAGGCCTGTAGATCGCGCAGGTTCTCGGGATCGAGCGGATTGGCCTCGTGGTTGGGAAAATTGCCGTCCAACTCGAAGTACAACGGCGCGAGCGCTATCGACGAAATCGCACCCAACACCTCCGGTGTGGTGTGCCCGGCCATACCGTTTCCTGCATCTACTGCCACCCGAAGCGGGCGCGCCCCACTCAACTGAACCAGTGACCGCAGGAACTCGCCGTACTCGGCGAGGACATCGCGCTCGGAGACGGTCCCCGCCGGACCGTCATGCGCCGGCACGCCGTTGATCAGCTCATCGCTGATGATGGACAGGCCGGTGTCCTTGCCCACAGGCTTGGCACCCGCGCGGCATAGTTTGATTCCGTTGTAGGCGGCCGGATTGTGACTGGCAGTGAACATCGCCCCCGGGCAGTCCAACAACCCCGAAGCGAAATACAGCTGGTCGGTGGATGCGAGCCCGATCAGCACGACATCGACACCCTGTGCGGTAACACCCTCGGTGAACGCCTGCGCCAGCGCCGGCGACGAGTCCCGCATGTCGCGACCGACCACGATCCGCAGCGGCGCAGCCTCGTCCGCCCGCTCGGCTTTGACCAGCCGCGCGAACGAGGAACCCACGTCGAACACAAAGGACTCGTCGATCTGCTCACCCAGGAGGCCACGGACGTCGTACGCCTTGATGATTGCGTGGACAGCGTCGACGGACCGGGCCATGACGAGAGTGCTCCTATTGATCTATCGAGAAAGGGGGACGTTAGGTGTCGCTGGCCAGCCTAGTGGTCGGCGACTATCCAACGTGAACGTCCGGCGAGAGGCTACAGAATGTCATCAGGCCGAGCCGAAAGTACCTGATCAGAGTTACTCGGCTGGATCAGGCAGAACTCGCAGATGCCCACGGCGCCGCCCGACCGGAGCCGGATGCACGGGCCTGGGGGCAGCCGAGGTGGCCCGCGATCCCATATCGAGTGCCGGCTCGCTGAATCCAGCCGCCGCCACCCGGACACCGGCAGGTTCCCGCACCGCGTCGGCCAGGGCAACCAGGTCGTCGTCCTCGGGATTCGATGGCAAGGGACCGTTGTACCGGACGAGCTCCCACCCACGGGGCGCGGTGATCCGGCTCGCGTGCTGCGCGCACAGATCCCACGAATGCGGCTCGCTGGACGTGGCCAGCGGCCCGACCACGGCCGTCGAGTCCGCGTAGACGAATGTCAACGTCGCCACGGCGGGACTCGGGCACCCGGGCCGACAGCAACGACGGGGGGCTCTCACAAACGTTGAGGCTAGCGTGCGCAAACACGTTCCGACCCGCAGACACGCGCTGTGCACCGACCGAGACCCTCCGGTGATCGGGCAGAGACCCGGGGGTGACCGGGTCGTTGTTATTCGTCAGCCACAGGAGCCACACCGTTACCATTTCTCGTATGTCACGTGACGGACGGCGCGGTGGCTCGGCTGGCGGGTCGAGCTCGCAGGGCTCTCGACGGGGGCGCGATTTCCGCGGCCCCCTCCTACCGCCGACCGTTCCCGGCTGGCGCTCACGCGCCGAGCGTTTCGATATGGCAGTCCTGGAGGCCTACGAGCCGATCGAGCGGGCGTGGCAGTCACGACTGGAGGGTCTGGATGTCGCGGTCGATGAGATTCCACGCATCCAGCCCAAGGATCCAGAGTCGGTGCAGTGGCCGCCGGAGGTCATCGCGGACGGACCGATCCCGCTGGCAAGGCTGATTCCTGCTGGTGTGGACACCCGGGGTAACACCACCCGGGCGCGAATTGTCCTATTCCGCAAGCCGATTGAATTACGCGCGAAGAAATCTGGAGATTTGTCGGATCTCCTGCACGATCTACTGGTCGCGCAGGTGGCCACCCACTTGGGGGTGGAACCGTCGGTGATCGACCCATCCATCACCGACGAGGGCGATTAACCCGCCCTGGTCGAGCACAGAGCGCGGGGTTAGATGATGCCCCGCTTCAGGCGACGACGCTCGCGCTCGGACAACCCACCCCAGATGCCGAACCGCTCGTCGTTGGCCAGCGCGGACTCAAGGCACTCGTCCTTGACCTCGCAGCCCTGGCAGATGCGCTTGGCCTCGCGAGTCGACCCACCCTTCTCAGGGAAGAACGCCTCGGGATCGGTCTGTGCGCACAGTGCCTTCTCTTGCCACTGATCGTCAGCTACACCGATCAGCGCATCAAAATCGTTCTGCACCAACGTCAGATGCGGACGTGCGGGCGGTAAGCCCGTCGCACCCGTGCCAACGCCGGAACTCAGCTCGTCGTGTACGCCAAATTCATTGCGCCCGAACAGCATCGTCCCGCCTCCTCACTGTTCCTCTTGCATCCCAATACAGCTCGTAATGCCCGGTTTTGTGCCACATCTTCATTTTTTCGGCCATTCCCATTCGAACATGTGATCGAATCCCAGTCTGCGCCTGTAACTTCCAAACTCAGCCCGAGGAATGACACTGGTGTGATTACACACGTGTTCGCTGCCGGGGTCAAGCGAAGGACGAAAATTCATACCATCTACGACCGACAAAATCGGCGTGGCGCCCTCGTGGCGTGTCGCATCATTGCCGGCGCACTAGTCTGGGTCAGCGTGAAACTCACCGTCCTCGTCGGCGGCGTCGGCGGAGCGCGCTTCCTGCTCGGCGTCCAGCGCTTGCTCGGATCAGACTCCAGCAAGCATCAGATAAACGCCATCGTGAACATTGGCGACGACGCCTGGATGCACGGTGTCAGGATCTGCCCTGACCTGGACACCTGCATGTACACCCTGGGCGGAGGGGTCGACCCGGAGCGGGGCTGGGGACACCGCGGCGAGACCTGGAACGCCATGGAGGAGCTAGCGGCCTACGGCGCCCAGCCCGACTGGTTCTCGCTCGGTGACAGGGACCTGGCCACTCACCTGATACGCAGCCAAATGCTGCGAGCCGGTTACCCGCTATCAGCGGTCACCGAAGCGTTATGCAATCGATGGCAGCCCGGAGTCCGGCTGTTACCCGCCAGCGACGACCGCTGCGAGACCCACGTGGTGATCACCGACCCCGCCGACGGAGAGCAGCGCGCCATCCACTTCCAACAGTGGTGGGTACAGCACCGCGCACAGGTCCCCACGCACAGCTTCGCGTTCGTCGGCGCGGACGAGGCAAAGGCCGGCCCCGGTGTTGCCGAGGCCATCGGCGAGGCCGATGTCGTCTTGCTGGCTCCGTCCAATCCGGTGGTGAGCATCGGGGCGGTCCTGGCAGTCGGCGGAGTTCGCGGGGCCCTCCGCACAACCCCCGCTCCGGTCATCGGGTACTCGCCGATCGTGTCCGGCAAGCCGCTCCGCGGAATGGCCGACGAATGTTTGCGCGTGATCGGTGTCGAGGTGAGCTCGCAAGGTGTCGGGGAACACTTCGGCGCCCGTTCACAGACCGGCATCCTGGATGGCTGGCTGGTCGACGAGGGTGACGCCGCTCACATTGCGGGAGTTCAGGTACGGTCGGTGCCGCTGCTCATGACCGACCCGGACGCGACGGCGGCGATGGTGCGTGCGGGACTTGACCTGGCCGGAGTTAACCTATGACCTCACCTGCGGATTCCCCTGCACCCGAACATGGTTCAGCGGCTCCGGTAGAGATCCTACCCGTTCCGGGACTGCCGGAATTCCGCCCTGGCGACGACGTCGCCGGGGCCATCGCCGAGGCGGCGCCGTGGGTTCGCGACGGCGATGTGATCGTGATCACAAGCAAGATCGTTTCCAAGGCAGAGGGCCGAATCGTGGCCGCGCCCACCGACCCCGAGGCACGAGACAGCTTACGGCGCAAGCTGATCGACTCCGAGTCTGTCCGCGTGCTGGCCCGCAAGGGCAAGACACTGATTACCGAGAACCTCATCGGCATCGTGCAGGCCGCCGCCGGAATCGACGCATCCAATGTGGACACCGCCGAACTCGTGCTGCTGCCCGTTGACCCCGATGCCAGCGCTGCGGCAGTGCGCGCCGCACTGTCACGTCAACTGGGCGTGAACGTAGCGGTGGTGATCACCGACACCATGGGCCGGGCCTGGCGCAACGGCCAGACCGATGCGGCCATCGGCTCTTCCGGCATCTCCGTCCTCTACGGCTACGCCGGTGCAAAAGACAAGCACGGCAATGAGCTTCAGGTGACGGAGGTGGCCATCGCCGATGAAATCGCAGCCGCCGCCGACCTTGTCAAGGGCAAGCTCACCGACGTGCCGGTCGCGGTGGTGCGCGGCCTGTCCGTATCCGATGACGGCAGTGTGGCCCGGGATCTCCAGCGCTCGGGCCCGGACGACTTGTTCTGGCTCGGCACCGCAGAGGCCTTGGAGCAGGGGCGCCGCGATGCGGTCCTGGTGCGCCGCTCGATCCGGCAATTCGCCGACATCGCAGTCGATCCCGACCTGCTACGCGAAGCCATCGGCGAGGCGCTCACCGCGCCCGCGCCGCATCACACCCACCCGGTGCGATTCGTGTGGGTGCGGGATCTGACGAGACGACGCGCACTGCTGGACGCCATGAAGCAGGCGTGGACCGTCGACCTCAGCGAGGACGGCCGCACCCCCGAGTCGGTGCAGAAGCGGGTGGCACGCGGACAGATCCTCTATGACGCACCGGAGGTGGTGATCCCATTCCTGGTGCCCGACGGCGCACATGACTATCCCGACGAGCGCCGGAATGCGGCGGAACGCACCATGTTCACCGTTGCCGTCGGCGCCGCGGTGCAGGCACTCCTGGTGGCATTGGCCGCACGAGGTGTGGGGAGCTGCTGGATCGGGTCTACCATCTTCGCCGGGGACGTAGTGCGCGGACAGCTCGAATTGGACACCTCATGGGAGCCGATGGGCGCCATCGCGATTGGGTATCCCGATGGTTACCCCGAAGAGGGATTGACACCACGCACTGCTCTGCCTGCCGACCAGATGCTGGTGGAACTGTGACCGGACTGCGCGAGTCTGCCGTCGAGCTGCTCTCGTCGTGGAAGGCTCCCGATGCGGAGCAGGACAGCCTCCGGCATTCCGTATTGGCTTTCCTCGACGCCAACCCGGACGCCTGCCGTCGCCGCAGTGCCGCCGGCCATATCACCGCCTCGGCGCTGGTGGTCAATCACGACGGATCGCAGGCGCTACTGACCCTGCATCCGCGCGTCGGTAAGTGGCTGCAGCTAGGCGGCCACTGCGAAGAGGAAGACTCCACCATCCAGGACGCCGCCCTGCGTGAGGCCACCGAGGAGTCGGGGATCGCGAATCTCACCCTGGCATCGAATCTTCTTGGAATACACGTACATCCGATTACGTGCTCACTGGGCGTGCCGACACGCCATCTTGATCTGCAGTTCTTGGCGCATGCACCCAAGGGCGCACAGATCACCGTCAGCGACGAATCACTCGACCTGCGCTGGTGGCCCATCGATCAGATTCCGGATGAAGACCACTCGGTCGTCGTGTTGGCGCAACGGGCGCGGGCACGTCTGCGCTGAGCACGACCAGAGCTTGGCGAAGTCGCGCCGACCTGCGGCCGGGCGCCTAGACGTCCGACGAGTACCTGATACCACCGTCGGGAATGGTGATTCCTGGCCACACCCGGGCACCGCGCAGCAGCTCGCACCGCGCGCCGATGTCGGCACCATCACCGATCACGCCGTCGCGCACCAATGCCCGCGGACCGATGCGAGCGCCGAACCCGATGATGGAGCGTTCCACCACAGCACCCGCTTCGATGCGCGCACCGTCGAAGATGACCGCACCGTCAAGCCTTGCCCCCGGGCCGATTTCGGCTCCCCGGCCCACCACGGTGCCACCGATGACGAGCGCGCCCGGCGCCACCGAGGCGCCGTCGTGCACCAGCGCCTCACCCGGATGTTCGGGTATCGCCGGTGACGGCGCGATGCCGCGCACCAGGTCCGCCGAGCCACGCACGAAGTCTTCGGGCGTTCCCATGTCGCGCCAATAGCTCGTGTCCACGTATCCGCACACCTTGGCGCCACTGCTCAGCAGCCCCGGAAAGACCTCTCGCTCAACCGAGACCGGCCGACCAGCGGGGATCTGTTCGATCAGCTCACGCCGGAACACGTAACACCCGGCGTTGATCTGATCGGTGGGCGGATCCTCTGTCTTCTCCAGAAACGCGGTGACACGACCATCGGAATCGGTAGGCACACAACCGAACGCGCGCGGGTCGCCAACGCGCACCAGGTGCAGTGTCAGGTCGGCTTGAGTCTGCTCATGATGCGCGAGCAGATCTTTCAGATCCAGACCGGACAACACATCACCGTTGAAAACGAGGGCGGTGTCGTGCCGCAGATGCTGCAACACATTCCGGATGGCCCCGCCGGTACCCAGCGGCTCTGTTTCTGTGACATACGTGATCGACAGGCCCAGCTTGGATCCGTCGCCGAACTCCGACTCGAAGACCTCGGCCTTGTAGGACGTTCCGAGCACCACATGGTCGATGCCGGCCGCCGCTACCCGCGACAACACATGTGTCAGGAACGGGAAGCCGGCGATTGGCAGCATCGGCTTGGGCGCCGAGAGGGTCAGCGGGCGCAGCCGGGTGCCCTGCCCTCCCACCAGGATGACGGCATCGGCTTTCACGGTGCCCGATTCAACCACGATGCCCGATTCAGCACTGCCAGATACAACACTCTCAGGCATTCCCATCTCCTTGCTTGTCCCGGCGCCGATTGGCGCGGACCGCCGCGCGCACCACGATCGCAGATCGAGCCGCCAGCGCGCTCCGAATGCTCCAGCGCAACGGCGCCTGCCACCAGTGCGGGTGCCGGTCGGATTGATAGATGTAGACGCTGTCGTGATGAGCGGTGAGGCTGCGTGCGGGGTCACGTCCGGCCGCATGGCCTTTCGCATGCACAACCTCCGCGCTGGGCGCGTACACGTTCTGCCAGCCCGCACGCGCGAGCCGGTCCCCGAGATCGACGTCCTCCATGTACATGAAGTAGCGCGTATCGAATCCGCCGATGGCATCGAAGGCCTTACGCCGAAGCAGCAGGCACGACCCCGAGAGCCATCCGACGACGCGCTCTGACGGTTCCATCCGGTCCTGGCGGTATGCCGCGGTCCACGGATTGGTGGGCCATACCGATCCCAGCAGCGCATGAAGCGCACCCCCCGAGAGGCTCGGCACCACGCGCGCCGAGGGATACACCGAGCCGTCGGGTTCACGAATCAGCGGACCCAGCGCACCCGCCGCGGGCCAGCGCTGCGCCACCTCAAGTAGCGCATCGATGCTTCCCGGACCCCACTGCACATCGGGGTTCGCGATCACGATCCACTCGGCGTCGGGATCGACCTGCGCTACTCCCAGGTTGGCGGCCTTCCCATAGCCGACATTGCCCCCGGTGCGCAGCAGTTCCACATCGGGCTCTTCAGCGGCCGCTTCGGGCACTCCATCGGTGGAGCCGTTGTCGGCGAGGATCAACCGCACGGGGCGATCGGTGGCATGGCGCAGCGTGCGCAGGAAGCGGTCGAGGTGCTCGCCGGGCGAATACGTCACCGTCACCACGGCGAGCTGCTCGGGTAACACCGACGAGCCACTCGGGCGAAGGGGATCAGGCACGGTGCTTGAGGGTACCCACCCCTAGTTTGTGGCCAGCGCCTCAGCCAGCGCGTCCCGCCATGGGCGCAGCGGCGCCAGACCCGCGTCGGCCCAATGATCGCTGTCCAGCGCCGTGTACACCGGCCGGGGCGCGGCGCTCGGAAAATCGACGGACAGGCAGGGCTGCAATCGCGAGGTATCCGCCCCGACCAGCTCGAACACGGCCTTCGCCCAGTCGAACCGGTTGACCACACCGCCGCCGGCCGCATGCAGGATCGGAGCCTGCACGTCGGAGGCCGCCAGGTCCAACAGCGCCTCGGCGAGGTCTGAGGCGTACGTCGGGGACCCGGTCTGATCCGTCACCACCCGCACCGGTCCGTCCCCGGCCGCCAATCGCCTCATGACGGCCACGAAATCGCCGGTGATTCCGGTGTAGACCCACGCCGTACGCACCACCTGGGCTGTCGGCAAGACATCGTGAACGGCCCGTTCTCCGGCGACCTTGGTGCGTGCATAGACACCGGCCGGAGCCGTCGCGTCACCCGGGCGGTAGGGGCGTGGGCCGGCGTCACCGAACTCGCCGCTGAACACGTAGTCGGTGGAGATATGGATCAATCTGGCGCCAACCTCACGACATGCCCGGGCCACCCGCTGGGGCCCTTCGGCGTTAACCGCGTAGGCCCTGGCCTCGTCGTTTTCGGCGGCATCCACAGCCGTGTACGCCGCACAATTGATGACGGTGTCCCCCGCAGCAACCGCACCTTCAGGCACGCCATCGCGGGTAATATCCCAGTCAGCCGAGTTCAGGGGACGAATCGGGAGATCGCGAAGCGCGGCGCGAGCAATGAGATGGGTGCCAAGCTGGCCACCCGCTCCGGTGATAACAAGCACACCGAGAGTCTGGCACGCCGACTTCGCCTCCGAGGGATGTGCGTCGCCCCGACGTAGCCTTGACGAGGCTTGAGACTCGTTGCCCGGCGAACGCCCGGCCCGGAAAGAAACGGATGACCGTGACCGACCCTCACGCTCTTCGCGCGAGCGGCTCATCGCAGACGGAGGCACCACGCCCACTGTGGCGGGGTATCGCGACGCTGGCTGCTATCGCCGTCATGGTCGTTACCGGGGCCGCCTGGGGAAAGATCGGCAATATCGATCCGAATATCGCCCGGTTCGATCTGCCGGGCCTGTTCGGCAACGCCGGGAAACCCAACGACGGCGCGACCGACATTCTGATGGTGGGCGTCGACAGCCGCAGCGACGCACACGGCAATCCGCTTTCGCAGGACGAGCTATCGATGCTTCGGGCCGGCGACGAGACCGCCACCAACACCGACACCATCATTCTCATTCGTATCCCCAACAACGGAAAATCGGCAACGGCGATCTCCATCCCCCGCGACTCGTACGTCAGCATCCCGGACGGCACCAAGGGAAAGATCAACGGCGTCTACGGCGAAGCCAAGGAGAACGACCGGCAGAAGCGCGTGGAATCCGGTGAGACGCTTGAAGCCGCCGAGCGCGAGTCCGTCGATGCCGGGCGCGCGGCGCTGACCCAGACGGTGGCGAAGCTCACCGGTGTCACCGTCGACCGCTACGCCGAAGTCAGCATGCTCGGATTCGTACTGATGACCAACGCGCTGGGTGGCGTCGACGTGTGCCTCAACGAGGCCGTGAACGAACCGATGTCGGGAGCCGACTTCCCCGCCGGTCCGCAGACGCTCGACGGCCCGAACGCGTTGAGCTTCGTACGGCAACGCCACGACCTGCCCCGCGGTGACCTCGATCGCGTGGTCCGCCAGCAGGTGGTGATGTCCTCCTTGGCGCATTCGGCGCTATCGGGAGGAACATTGACCAACGGAACGACCCTGAGCAAGCTTCGCGACGCGATCACGCGCACCGTGGTGCTCAGCGAGGGCTGGGACGTCATGGACTTCATCCAGCAGTTACAGAAGCTGTCCGGGGGCAACGTGGCGTTCGCGACCATTCCCATCCTGCGCGAGGATGGCTGGACCGAGGACGGTGCGCAGAGCGTCGTGAAGGTCGATCCCGATCAGGTGCGCAGCTGGGTGTCCGGCCTGCTGGACCAGCAGGCCGAAGGCAAGACCGAGGAGGCCACCTACTCCAAGGACCAAACGACCGCCGACGTCGTCAATGAGACCGCGATCAACGGGCTCGCCGCTGCGGTTTCGGAACTGTTGGTGGGCAAGGGATTCACCGCGGGCAAGATCGGCAACAACGATGCCGATCACGCCGGCAGCAGCCAGGTCCAGGCCGCAAAGCCGGACGATGTAGGCGCCAAGGCGGTGGCCGAGGCGTTGGGGTTGCAAGTGGTCGAGAAGCAGGGTCTGCCCGAGCACACCGTCCGCGTGGTGCTGTCCAGCGACTACCACGGCCCCGGGTCCGGCCGCGACACCACACTGGCGTCCGCGGAGAGCGGTTCGGCCACCGAAGAAGCCGCACCCCCGCCCCCACCGTCGCCCATCTTCACCGCAGCCACCGGTCCGCGCTGCGTCAACTGATGAACCTCACCTCACTGCTGCTCGGCGACGCGAACAGTCCGGCGCCGCGGATCACCTACTACGACGACGCCACCGGCGAACGTATCGAGCTCTCCACGGTGACGCTGGCCAACTGGGCAGCCAAGACCGCCAACATGCTGCGCGACGAGTTCGGTGCGGGGCCCGGGTCCACGGTCGCGGTGCGGCTGCCCGCGCATTGGCAGACTGCGGGCGTGCTCCTCGGAATCTGGTGGGCCGGTGCCGAAGTGGTTCTCAACGGTGAGGACAGCTCCGATGTCGCGTTCTGCACGCCCGGTAACGAACCGGACGCCGACGAGGTGTGCGTGCTCTCCCTTGATGCCTTCGGGCGCCCAGTGCCCAACCTGCCGCTCGGATTGACCGACTATTCGACGGCGGTCCGGGTGCACGGAGACCGGTTCTCACCCGCGGGCACCGGGCCCGCGTTGAACGGCCGCAGCGTCGAAGAGGTTGCCGGCGCCGCACGGGAAAGTGCCGCGGCACAGAGCATTACCGCCGAGGATCGGGTGCTGAGCTCGCGCTCCTGGGATACCCCGGAGACGCTGACCGCCAATCTTCTGGCGGTGCTCATCGCTGGAGCCTCGCTGGTGCAGGTGGCCAATCCGGACCCCGCCGTACAAGAACGGCGGGTTGTCTCCGAGAAGGTCACCCGCACCCTCTCCTAGCGCGAGTTAGCCAAGCAGTGCGCGAGACATCACGACGCGCTGAATCTGGTTGGTGCCCTCGTAGATCTGGGTGATCTTGGCATCGCGCATCATCCGCTCCACCGGGAAGTCTGTGGTGTATCCGGCGCCACCGAACAGCTGCACGGCATCGGTGGTGACCTCCATGGCCACATCGGAGGCGAAGCACTTGGATGCCGAGGAGATGAAGCCCAGGCTCTTCTCGCCGCGCTCGGCACGCGCCGCAGCGGTGTACACCAACAGGCGAGCGGCTTCGACCTTCATCGCCATGTCGGCGAGCATGAACTGCACACCCTGGAAATCACTGATGGACCGGCCAAACTGCTTGCGATCCTTGGTGTATGCGATGGCCTGGTCCAGCGCACCCTGCGCGATCCCGAGGGCCTGCGCACCGATGGTGGGACGGGTGTGATCCAGCGTCTCCAGCGCGGTTTTGAAACCGGTACCCGGCTGCCCGATGATCCGGTCGCCCGGAATCCGACAGTTCTCGAAGTAGAGCTCTGCCGTCGGCGAGCCCTTGATGCCGAGCTTGTGCTCCAGCGGGCCCACGGTGAATCCCTCGTCGTCCTTGTGCACCATGAACGCCGAGATACCGTGGGCCTTCTTCTCGGGATCGGTCACCGCCATCACGGTGTACCAGGAAGACTTGCCGCCGTTGGTGATCCAGCACTTGCTGCCATTGATCACCCAGTCGTCACCGTCGGCCTTGGCGCGGGTCCGCATGCTGGCCGCGTCGCTACCGGCCTCGCGCTCGGACAGCGCGTAGGAGGCCATCGCCTCACCGCTGGCGATGGACGGCAACACCTGCCGCTTCAGCTCCTCGGAGCCGCTGAGAATCAGGCCCATGGTGCCCAGCTTGTTCACTGCCGGAATCAGCGAGGACGAAGCGCAGACGCGCGCCACCTCCTCGATGACGATGCAGGAGGCCACGCTGTCGGCGCCCTGACCCTCGTACTCCTCGGGCACGTGTACGGCGTTGAAGCCCGAGGCGACCAGCGCATCAAGGGCTTCCTGCGGGAAACGCGCCTTCTCGTCGACATCCTTGGCGTAAGGAGCGATCTCCTTCTCGGCCAGACCACGGATCGCCGAACGCAGCTCGTCGTGCTCCTCTGCCAGCTTGAACAGGTCAAACGACGGGTTTCCAGCCATCACAGCCTCCAGGATCGAACAGTTAGTCGCCGTTAACTGTACGTCACGGTCAATTTAGTCGCCTAATAGTCTGCGCTGCAGCGCAGCATCCTTCTCGAGAACCGTTGCTTCCATGCTCGCCTGGAAGGCGACAACCTTCTCGCGCAACACGTGATCGGAGACCCCGAGGATCCGCGCGGCCAGCAGTCCCGCATTGCGGGCTCCGCCGATAGACACCGTTGCCACCGGCACGCCGGCGGGCATCTGCACGATGGACAACAGGGAGTCCAGACCGTCCAATCGCGCGAGCGGTACCGGGACGCCGATGACCGGCAACGGGGTGGCCGAGGCCACCATGCCGGGCAGATGCGCAGCCCCGCCGGCCCCGGCGATGATCACCTGAATGCCGCGGTCCGCTGCTGTTTGTGCGTACTCCAGCATGCGCCCCGGCGTTCGATGCGCCGAGACAACACCCACTTCGAACGCAATCTCGAACTCCGCCAAAGCATTCGCGGCATCCGACATCACCGACCAGTCACTGTCGCTGCCCATGATCAGGCCGACCCGTGCACTCACTATTCAGCGTCCTCTCATCTTCTTCACGCAAGCGCTCATCAGTGCCCTCGCTTCTTCACGCAAGCGCTCATCAGTGCCCTCGCTTCTTCACGCAAGCGCTCATCAGTGCGTCGCTTGCCATCCGTCGGTCCATACCGCGTGCGATAACCAGTGCGCGGCCCGCTCGGCGCGCTCCCGCACCTCGGCCACGTACTGCGGATCCGCCGCCGAACCCTCCGAGCGGCCTTGAATATTCACATGCCCGAGCTTGCGGCCCGCGCGCTCGCCCTTGCCGTACAAGTGCACCTTCGCCTCCGGAATGCGGCCCATCAGGTGGTGCATCCGTTCATCCAGTGACATCGCAGGTGTCTCGAGTGCACCCAACACGTTGGCCATCACGGTCACAGGGGCCAGCTGTTCGGTGGAGCCCAGTGGGTAGTCGAGTACCGCACGCAGGTGCTGTTCGAACTGTCCGGTCCGCGCACCGTCCATGCTCCAATGCCCGGAGTTGTGCGGGCGCATCGCCAGCTCGTTGACCAGCAGCCGACCGTCATTGGTTTCAAACAGCTCCACCGCCAGACACCCGGTGACGCCCAGCTCGGTAGCGATGCGCAGTGCCAGCTGCTCGGCCTCCATCGCCGTTTCCTCCGGCAGGCCCGGGGCCGGCGCGACCACCACGGCGCAAATCCCATCCCGCTGAACGGTTTCCACCACGGGCCAGGCTGCGCCCTGTCCAAAGGGCGAACGGGCCACCATCGCCGAAAGTTCACGGCGCATATCGACGCGTTCTTCGGCGAGCAGCTCCACTCCGGCCGCCAGTTGCTCGGCGGCCACCGCGCGTGCCTCGTCCAGATCGTCGGTGATCCACACGCCGCGGCCGTCGTATCCGCCCCGTACCGCCTTCAGCACCACCCGGCTACCCGTCTCGGCCGCGAACTTCTCGACATCGGCGACGGTCCTGATGTCCGCGAAGCCCGGCACCGGAGCGCCGATGCTCTTCAGTTTCCGCCGCATGAACGTCTTGTCCTGCGCATAGATGAGCGCAGACGGCGGCGGCTGCACGTTGACGCCCTCGCTCTGCAGCGTCTCCAGAAACGTGGTGGGGACGTGCTCGTGATCGAAGGTCAGCACGGTCGCACCCTTGGCCGCCCGGCGCAGATCATCCAGATCGGTATGCGAACCCAGCACGACATCAGGGGTCACTTGAGCCGCCGGCTCATCGGCCGCGTGAGCCAGCACCCGCAGCGTCTGACCGAGCGCGATCGACGCCTGGTGGGTCATCCTGGCCAGCTGACCACCACCGATCATGGTGACGACGGGAGTTTCAGACACAGACATATGTTGTCATGCTGGCCACACGACCCGGCCGGAACGGTCCGTCCCAGCCGTCGTCAGCAGCCGAAACACGCCGATCACACACACGCCCGTACCCAATGAAGTCGGCGGACCGCTTCGCGCTGCCATGCCATTTTCCGTACACTCGCCATTTGTGTCTTTCGCCGATGCCACCATCGCCCGGCTTCCCCGGTTCATCCGGCCTGTCGCCGAGCAGCACCACGAGCTGATCAAGTTCGCGATCGTCGGTGGAACCACGTTCATCATCGACTCGGGCATCTTCTACGCGCTCAAGCTGACGATCCTGGAGCCCAAGCCCCTCACCGCGAAGATCATCTCCGGCATCATCGCCGTCATCGCCTCCTACATCCTCAACAGGGAGTGGAGCTTCCGAGACCGCGGTGGCCGCGAACGACACCACGAGGCGCTGCTGTTCTTCGCGGTCAGCGGCATCGGCGTGCTCATCGCCATGTTCCCGCTGTGGGTGTCGAGTTACGTCCTCGAGCTGCGCGTGCCGAACGTGAGCCTGACGGTTGAGAACATCGCCGACTTCATCAGCGCATACCTCATCGGCAATCTGCTGCAGATGGCGTTCCGGTTCTGGGCCTTTCGCCGGTGGGTGTTTCCCGACGAGTTCGGGCGCCACGACCAGTCCCCCGTCACCCTGGTGACCGGCCAGACCGAGCAGGACGACGCATCAGACGCCGAAACGGAAGACGTCACCACCGTGCACCCGCACACGGGGCTGCCCAACAGCACCACAGTGCATCACGGCACCGAAGTCGGCCGTGGCCTGTACGGCTCAGCGCATCACGTGGCAGGGGGCCGTTCCCGGCCGCGCCCGGTGGAGCGACTGTCGCCCTCCTCGGAACCGAGGGTGTCGAAGACCTCGTGATACAGCAGCGAGTGGACGTATTCCACTCGCGGTATCTCGTGAAACTCCAGCGGGTCCTGTGATGCCGATTCGATGATCAGCGTGCCGGTGCGCAAAATTCTGTCCACCAGGCCATGCCGGAACTCGACGCTGTTGATCCGTGCCAGCGGGATGTCGATTCCCGAACGGCTCAACAATCCGTGACGGAACATCACGCGCCGATCAGTGATGACGAAATGGGTGGTCAGCCAGTTCAGGAATGGCCATACGCTCAGCCAGCCGACCAGCACCAGCCAGACAACACCGATCGCGATCATCACCACGTTCTTCGCGGTGGCTTGCCAGTCGGTGTTATCGACCATCGCGGCGACAAAGGCGGCCGCGCCGGTGGACAGAATCAGCACCAGCGCCGGGCCGATCAGTCGCTTCCAGTGCGGATGGTGGTGCAACACCACCTGCTCATCGTCGGCGAGCACGTTCTCCGGATACCCCACGTGCAGCGACTTTACTGCTCGCCGAGCGGGCGCAGATGCGTTATGTCGCCCGCCGTGACCGCGGTGACGGTGCCATCCGCACTCTCGATACGGAGCTGTCCGTCATTGCCGAGCCCCACGGCGACGCCGATCAGTTCACGCTCGCCCGGCAGCTCGGCGCGCACCTTCGACCCCAAAGTGACACTGCGCGCGCGGTAGTCCGCCAACAGCTGATCGTCGACACCCCTCGTGGCCCGCCAATGCTCGACGCGGCCGCCGAGCTCACGCAATACCGCACGTGCCAGCTCATTGCGATCAGGAGTAGCCCAACCGAGGATCGCCAGCGAGGTCGCATTGGGGTCCGGCAGTTCGTGTTCGGTGAAGGTGGCATTGAGTCCGAGACCCAGCACGATGGCCGACTGGGGCGTGGCGACCTCGGCCAGGATCCCGCACAGCTTGCGTCCCTCCACGAGCACATCGTTGGGCCATTTGAGCCCAGCCTGGATTCCGCTGACCTCCGCGACCGCGTCGACAATCGCCACCCCGGCCAGCAGCGGCACCAGGCCCCACCGCTCCGGCGGCACCTCACCCACTCCGATACCCACCGACATGGACAGCTGCGTCTGCGCGGGTGCGCCCCAATTGCGGCCGTGACGCCCGCGGCCGGCGGTTTGATGTTCGGCGAGCAGTACGACGCCGTCGATGTCCTCCCCCGCCGCGGCGCGCGCGACCAGATCGGCGTTGGTGGATCCGGTTTCGTCGACGACGTCGATACGACGCCACTGTCCGCCGGGGCTGTCGGTGAGTGTGAGTTTGTCCGCGGTCACACGTCCAGCCTAGGGCTCTGACGGCGCAACGTGGAGCGAACGTCCATGAGCGCCAGCCCCGTCACTCACCGCTCAACAGCTGCCGAAGCCGTCGCCCATACGTGCTGACCGATTCGTTGGTCAGCATCTCATCGTGTGTGCAGTCAAGAGATTCGATGACAACGCGGCCGGACGCATATGGCGCCCACGACCGCGACAGGAACGAAGCGCGTTCATCGTGGTCACGCTCCGCGGAAAATATGGTGACGTCACCGTCGAAGACGCCCGGCTGGTGACGTCGGTACCTGGCGATGTTGTTCGTGACATTTTCGGCAAGCATGTCGAAAACCTGCCTGTATTGCGTGAAGTCCGCCAATCCTGCTTCCCGCAGCAGTTCTGTCAACTGCTCGTCGGTGTGCGGTTCATGCCGGGCAGATAGATCCGCCGGCATGGCCTCGTGAATGGCCGGTTGGGCATCCAGGAGGACCAGCCGCGCAACAACGCGCCCGCGCCGCCGTAGTTCGATGGCGACTTGGTGAGCAACCACCCCACCGAAAGACCAGCCCAGAAGGTGGTAGGGCCCGGCGGGAAACGCGTCCTCGATCCTGTCGGCGTAGACCTTCGCCATCTCGTGGATTGACGAAAGCTGTTCCGCCTCTTGTTGAATTCCGATGATTGGGCAATCCAGGTGGCTGCCAAGAACGCGATACGGCCAGCTCACACCGCCCGCGGGATGAATGCAGAACAGCGGAACGCCAGAGGCATCGTGCAACGTCTGCACGGGGACCATCGCCGGCACGTCGGCGGTGGCTGTTCCGAGTCTGCGGCTCAAGCCCGCGACGGTAGGCGCCTCGAACACGACGGGCACCGCAAGATCAGCGTCCAGCGCCGTGTTGATCGCGGCGACCAGACGCATGGCCGAAATGCTGTCCCCGCCTACGTCGAAGAAGGAGTCGTCGACCCCCACACGCTCGATACCGAGGATCTGGGCGTAGATACCTGCCAGGGTCTGCTCGGTGGGGCCTTCCGGCGCGCGGTACCGCCCAGAGGTGTACTCGGGGGGCGGCAGGGCGGCGGTGTCGAGCTTGCCGTTGACCGTCAACGGCACGCTGTCGAGTTTCACTACCGCCGTCGGAACCATGTACGCGGGCAGGCGTGCACCCAGCTTGGTTCGGGCCTCTGCCGGGTCGGCCGTGCCGGTGATGTATCCCACCAGCCGCTTGCCCGTGGGTTGCCCGTCTCGGGCGATCACGACGGCCTGCGTCACTCCATCCAATTCGGCCAGGGCAGATTGGATTTCGCCGAGTTCGATCCGATGCCCACGGATCTTGAGTTGTGTATCGGTACGCCCCAGGTATTGCAGCTGCCCGTCGGCGCGCCAGCGCACCAGGTCTCCGGTGCGATACATCCGAGACCCGGATTCGCCGAATGGGCAGGCCACAAAGCGCGATGCGGTCAAACCCGCACGACGCACATACCCAGGCCCCACTCCGCGACCGGCCACATACAACTCGCCGACAACACCGACCGATACCGGCCGCAACCACCCATCCAGGACGAACAACGCCGAACCCGGAACCGGCGATCCGATCGGCACGACGCCAGAACCCGCGGACAGTGGCGCGCTCACCGATGCGCATACGGTGGTTTCGGTGGGGCCGTAGGCGTTGATCAGCACCCGGCCCGGCGCCCACCGATCCACCAAATCGGGCGGGCAGGCCTCCGCGCCGAGCACCAGGGCCACCGACTCCAATCCCTGCGGTGACAGCGCGCCCGCAGCCGACGGAGTCTGACACAGCACACTGACCTTTTCGGCTATCAGCAAGGCGCGGAACTCTTCCGGTGAGCGCACCACGGCGTCGGGCACCACGACCAGCCGCCCGCCGTGCAGCAGAGCACCCCAGATCTCCCACACCGAAAAGTCGAAGGAATAGGAGTGGCTCTGCGACCACACCCCCGCCGACGGGAGCCCAGAATCCAGGGACTCCAACAGCTGAGTCAGGTTGTGATGCGTAATCGCAACGCCTTTGGGGACGCCGGTGGTGCCCGAGGTGTAGATCAGGTAAGCAGCATCCGCCGCGTCCGGCCAGGGCAGCGATGTCGGGGGCTGGACGTAGACCGCGAGGTCGCCGACGTCGATGATCACCAGATCATGACCGTCCAGCCGGGGTCGCAGGTCCGCCGAGGTGATCACCGCCACCGGCGCGGCATCCGCGAGCATGAAGTCCATCCGATCCGCCGGCAATGCCTGGTCGATGGGCAGGTACGCCGCCCCGGTCTTGAGCACCGCCAACATCGCCACGATCGCCCTTGTCGACCTCGGCAGCAAGAACGCCACGGTCTGCCCCGGGCCGACACCCCGGGAAACCAGCAAGTGCGCCAAACGATTCGACGCACGATCGAGATCCCGGTAGGTCATCGAGCGGCCCCGGGATGTGACCGCCACCGCATCCGGGGTCCGCGCAGCGTGCTGGGCGAACCGCTCCGGTATCGATGTGTGCGCGTGCACCGGCAGGGTCAACACCGACCTGTTCGCGACCTCGTCCAGCCGGGCACGCTCTGCGTCGTCGAGCAGGTCCAGCGACGATAGTCGCCGCCCTGGGCACGCGGTCATCATCACCAGCGCACGCTGGAATCTATCGATGACCGATTCGACGGTGCCCGGGTCGAAGACATCGGTGTCGTACTCGACCCGAAGCCTGAGCTCCCGCCCGGGCTGGGCTTGCATCGTCAAGGGGTAGTGGGTGGATTCCCGGCTGATCACATCGCTGACGGCCAACTCCTGATCAGCCAGCGCCACACCGGTATCGGTCGGATAGTTCTCAAAGGCGAAGAGTGTGTCGAAGAGCTGATCGTGGCCGGTGACGCGATGGATTTCATGGAGCGTGAGGTGCTGGTGATCCAGCGTGTGGTTGTAGGCACCCTGCAGCTGCGTCAGCAGATCAGAGGTGGTTGTCGTCGCGGTGATGTGGGCGCGCACCGGCACCGTGTTAATCAGCAGGCCCACCATGGATTCCGCGCCGGGCACCTCGGCCGACCTACCCGAGACCGTGGTACCGAACGCGATGTCGCTCTGCCCTGTCAACGAGGTCACCACGAGCGCCCAGGCCGCCTGCAACACCGTGTTGACGGTCGTGCGAGACGAACGCGCCAACGCGCCCACGGCCTGAACGGTGTCGGTGGGCAATTCGCGTGATCGGCTGGCGCGCGGCCCCCGCCCTGATCCGTGTCCCGGATTCACCAGGGCCGGGGTATCAAAGTGCTCGAACACCTCGCCCCAGGCAATGCCCGCGGCCTCGGTATCCCGACCGGCCAGCCAGGTCACAAAGTCTCGGTAAGACGCCGCCACCGGTAACCGTTGCCCGTAATAGCCGGCGAAGATCTCACCGAGCAGGATCGGCATCGACCAACCGTCGAGCACAATGTGATGGTTGGAGAGCACCAGCCGATGCCGGTCGGCAGAGGTTCGGATCAGCGCGACGCGGAAGGGCGACTGGTGGGCAAGGTCGCACACCGCGGCCCGCTCGGTCGCACACACCTGGTCGACCCGCGCATCCACATCACCGTCGACATCGCCCAAATCAAAGGCACGCCAAACAATGACGGGATCAGCCGGGATGATCTGCACCGGCTCGTCGAACTCATCGCAGAATCGGGCGTCGAGATGGGGATGGCGGGTGATAACCGCCTGTATCGCATCACGCAGGCGACGCTGGTCGAGTGGCCCCCTCAGTCCGATGTTCATCTGCACCGCGTACAGATCACCGCTGCCCCGTACCGCGTTGGCGTGGAAGAGAAGTCCCTGCTGCAGGGGTGTCAACGGCAACACATCGGCGATGCGGTGCCGCCGTGAGAGTTCGTCGATCTGTCGTTGACACAAGCGTGCCGGCTCGATGTCCGACGGCGTCAGTCCTCCCCCACCACAGCGCACCAGCGTGCAGATCCCGGCCAGCGCCTCGAACCACAACCTGCTCAGTCGGCGTACCTGATCTTCGTCGAGAACCGAAGGTGCCCAGGTCCAGTCTGCATGCAGGCGGGGCCCATTCGCCGTATCGATGGTCACCGCGTTGAGTTCCACGGTGTGCATGAGCGGCATGGGTATCGCCGTGGCGACACCGGTGACCGATGCGCCGTCCTCGCATATCCGCCAGCCATATCCGGGCACATCGGCTCCCGATGCGCCTTGACGGCCGAAGTAGTTGAACCCGATCGGCGGGTCGGCGCCGTCCAGGTCGATATCGGCATTCAGGTAACGCAGCGCACCGTAGGCCAACCCGTCGGGATGCGCACGGAGCTGCTCCTTGGCATCCTTGATCACCGCGTCGAGCGGGGCCTCCCCTGCACCGACCTGCGACCAGTCGAGACCGGAAACTGACAGCGATACTGGGTATTTAGCCGTGAACCACCCGACAGTGCGTGACAAGTCGATATCCGCGGCGAGTTCTTCCTGGCGTCCGTGGCCCTCCACGTCGATGCCCACCACCGCTTCGCCACCCACGAATTCCGCTGCGGCAAGGGCAAAAGCGATCAAGAGGATCTCGTGCACCCGGGCGTGGAACGCTGCGGGCACCTCGGCCAACAGCGCCCGGGTGGTCTCGGCGTCGTCCAGCGTTACCGACAAACGCCCGGCGCCGGCGTAGGTGTCGGTGGCGGGTTGCAGGGCAGGGAACGCCGGCGGAGCACTCGCAATCCGTTGCCATACCTGATACTGGGAAACAACTTCCGGAATCCGCGCGTACTCACCGAGAAGCTCCGACCACCGCGTGAATGAGGTCCCGCCCGCGGGCAAGTCCACCGGATACCCGCCGCGGTGTTGCGCCCATGCGATGTTCAGATCTTCCAACAGGATCAGCCAGGACACGGCGTCAACCGCCAGGTGATGAATGATCACCACCAGCTGACCGGTGGATGCAACCCACAGCGCGCTGAGCATGGCCCCAGCCTTCGGGTTCAACCGTGATCTCGCCTGGACCACGCTCCGATCCGAGAGCTCATCCACCGTTTGCAGGCAGTCGCGGGCGTCCACCGAACCCACCTCGGGAACCGCCAGCGACCACCCACCCTCGTGTTGGTCGATCTGGAGGCGCAACATGGCGTGACGATTCAGTAAGGCCTGCAACATGATCAATACGTCGTCCGCGCCTGCGCCGGGCGGAGCCTGCACCACCATCGTCTGGTTGAACTGGTCCACCGGGCCGTCCACGCCCTGCAACCAACGCACGATCGGGGTCGGGTTCACCGGTCCGATGCCTTCGTCCACCGGACGCTTCGTGCCGTCGTCCAAGGTGACGACCCGGGCCAACCGGGCGACGGTCTGCTCGACAAAGATGTCCCGCGGGCGGCACGTCAGACCGGCGGCACGTGCGCGCGCGACCACCTGCATCGACAGAATGCTGTCTCCGCCGAGCTCGAAGAACGACTCGTCCGCACCGACCCGTTCGAGCCCGAGCACCTGGGCGTAAATACCGGCCAAGAGTTCCTCGACCGGGCTCTCCGGGGCCCGGTACTGCCCAGAGATGTACTCGGGTGCCGACAACGCGCGTGTATCGAGCTTTCCATTGGGGGTGAGCGGCACTTCATCCAGATGGACCACCGCGGCCGGCACCATATAGACCGGCAGCCGGTCGGACAGCGCGACGCGCGCCTCGGCCGGATCCGCGGTGCCGGTGATGTAGCCGACCAGCCGCTTGTCGCCCGGCCGGTCCTCGCGAGCAATCACCACGGCCGACGCCACCCCGGCCAGACTGGCCAGGGCAGCGCGGATTTCGCCGAGTTCAACGCGATATCCGCGGATCTTGACCTGCTCGTCGGCGCGGCCCAAGTAGTCCAGCTGCCCGTCCGCGCGCCACCGCACAAGATCCCCGGTGCGATACATGCGCATCCCGGTGCCGCCGAACGGGCACGCCACGAACCTCGACGCCGTCAAGCCGGCCCGGCGCCAGTACCCGACCCCGACACCCGCCCCGGCCACATACAGCTCACCGACCACTCCAGCGGGCGCTGGACACATCGACCCGTCCAGCACGAACAGCGCCGCCCCTGGTACCGGCGACCCGATCGGCACACCGTGTGGTCCCGCCGATTCCGCCTTCAGGGGCGCGCTGACAGCCGCATAGATGGCGGCCTCCGTGGGCCCATAGGCGTTGAGCATCAGCCGTCCCCGACCCCAACGGTCAACCAGCTCGGCGGGGCAGGCCTCACCGGCCACCACCAGCGCCACCGATTCCAGGCCTTCTGCGGCGAGCATTCCGGCGGCCGAGGGGGTTTGACTGAGCACGGTGACCTGCTCGGAGACAAGGAGCGCGTGGAACTCTTCGGGAGATCGCTCCATCTCTTCTGGTACCACCACGAGCCGCCCGCCGTGCAGCAACGCACCGAAGATCTCCGATACCGAGACGTCGAAGGCCAACGAATGCCACTGCGACCACACGCCCGCCTGCGGCAGGCACATGCCGGTCGATGCCACTAGCTGCGTCACGTTCTGATGCGTGACCGCAACGCCTTTGGGCAGGCCTGTGGTGCCCGAGGTGTAGATCAGGTAGGCGATGTCACTCGAGGACGGCACCGGCAAGTCCGTGCCATGCTGCGTCCGCACTGTGCCGTCGCTGACATCGTTGACATCGACGACGACCACGTCCCGGCCGTCAAACCTCTCGGCCAGATCTACGGTGCTGATCACCACCGACGGCGCGGCGTCATCGAGCATGAATTCGACACGGGCCCCCGGCAACCCCGGATCGATCGGTAGATATGCCGCACCGATCTTCAGCACCGCCAGGATCGCCATGATGGCCTCTGCCGAGCGCGGAATCAGCAGCGCCACACACTGTCCAGGACCAGCACCATGGCTTATGAGCAAGTGCGCCAGCCGGTTTGCGGCCTCGTCCAGCTCCCGGTAGGTCATGGACCGACCGGCGCAGGTCAGTGCCACTGCCGAGGGTATGCGCGTCGCCTGTTCGGCGAAAAGTGCCGGAATCGACTTCGACATTGACGGTTCGGCCAGTACCGCGCGGTTCCCGATCTCATCCAGCCGCACGTGTTCGGCGTCGTCGAGCAGATCCACCGACGACAGCGATCGGGTCGGATCTGCGGTCATGGCCACCAGTACTCGCCGCAGCCGATCGGCCAGCGCCCGGATGCTGCTCGCCTCGAAGACGTCGGTGCGGTACTCCACTCTGCCGCTGATTCCGGCGGGATCGCCGGTATCACTCCAGCGTTCGGACAGCGAGAATGTCAGGTCCATCCGGGCCGACTGTGTATCCGCCGGTAGCGGTGTGGCCTGAACATCGCCCAGACAGAGCCGGGCCGCCGGATCGGCGGAGTTTCCGGGCAGGTTCTGCCAGGCCAACATCACTTGAACCAACGGATGATGACTCAGTGATCGGGTGGGGTTGAGTCGCTCCACCAGCAATTCGAAAGGCACATCCTGGTTCTCGAAAGCGGCCAGACTGCGTGTACGCACCTGGGCCAGCAGTTCGGCGAAGGTCGGGTCTCCGGCTGTGTCTACCCGGAGTACCAAGGTGTTGACGAAGAAGCCCACCAACTCATCGAGCGCGGGATCACGCCGGCCGGCGATCGGGAAGCCCACCGCGACATCATCACCGGCACTGATCTTCGCGAGCAGCAGCGCCAACGCGGCTTGTATCACCATGAAGCTGGTCGCGTTGTGTTCGCGTGCCACCTGCCGAACCTGCCGCTGCAGCTCTGCCGGCCAGTTGATCTCCACCGTGGCACCGCGCTGATCGGCCATCAGTGGGTAGGGCCGATCCGTGGGTAGCTGTATCCGGTCCGGCATCCCCGCCAACGCGTCCTCCCAATAGGACAGTTGCGCCGCGAGACGACTACCGCGATCATCGACGGCACCGAATTGCGCACGCTGCCACAAGGTGTAGTCGATGTACTGCACCGCCAGCGGCTCCCAACCCGGGGCCTGCCCAGCGCACCGGCTCGTGTAGGCCACCCCCATGTCACGCATCAGCGGAGTGATCGACCAACCATCTGCGGCGATATGGTGCACCACCGCAGCCAGCACGTGTTCATCTTCGGAGATACGGAAAAGCCTGGCCCGCAGCGGAATCTCGGACTCCAGGTCGAACGCGTGGGATGCTACCTCCGCAACGGCCTCAGTCAATCTGCTGGTCGACCAGCCCACCGCATCAACGGCCCCCCAGCCGAAATCGGCACGCTCTATCGGCACCACCAGCTGTTGTGGAGTTCCGTTGGACGCCGCGAACAACGTACGCAGGCTCTCATGGCGGGCCACCACATCGGCAAGTGCCGTACCCAACGCTTCGGCATCAAGGGGGCCATTGAGCCGCAACGCGGCCGCGATGTTGTACACCGGCGACGGCCCCTGCAACTGATCGACAAGCCATAACCGATTCTGCGCGAACGACAACGGCACCACCTCGGGCCGCGCACCGGCCATCAACGGCTCCAGTCCGCCCGTACCCGCACCGATACGAGGCACCAGCTGGGCAACCGTAGGGGCCTCGAACACCGCGCCGACCGGAAGATCGGCGTCAAGGGCCGTATTGATCGCCGCAATCAGGCGCATCGCCGAAATACTGTCGCCACCAAGGTCGAAGAACGATTCATCGATGCCAACCCGCACGACTCCGAGCACGTGGGCATAGATGCCGGCGAGGATTTCCTCGGTAGGACTGGTGGGGCCACGGTACTCACCCGCGCTGTACTCGGGAGTCGGCAATGCCCGTTTGTCGAGCTTGCCGTTAGGGGTCACCGGCAGCTCCGTCAGCACCACCACTGCGGCCGGAACCATGTAGGCCGGCAGTCGCTCGGCCAGCGCGGCCCGTGCCCGGCCCGGATCCGCCGATCCGGTGACGTAACCGACCAATCGTTTCTCACCGGGCCGGTCTTCCCGAACGATCACCTCCGCAGCCTGCACTCCGTCCACATCGGCAAGGGCGGCCTGGATCTCACCGAGTTCTATGCGGTACCCACGGATCTTGACCTGCTCATCGGCTCGGCCCACGTACTGCAGCTGCCCATCTCCGCCCCAGCGCACCAGATCCCCCGTCCGGTACATGCGCACCCCGGGTGCGCCGAACGGGCAGGCGACAAACCGCGACGCGGTAAGCGCGGCCCGGTTCACATACCCACAACCGACACCGCGACCGGCCACGTACAACTCGCCGATCACCCCATCCGGCAAGGGGCGCATCCATTCGTCGAGCACAAACAACGCCGCTCCCGGCACCGGGGAACCGATCGGTGCCGCGCCCGGGCCCTCGGCCACAGGTGCGCTCATCGATGCGAAGATCGTTGTCTCGGTGGGCCCGTAGCCATTGAACACGGCGCGCCCCGCCGCCCACCGAGCCACTAACTCCGACGAGATGGGTTCCCCACCCATCACCAGCGCGGCCGCGTCAAGCCCCTCCGGAGACAACATCCGCACCGCCGAAGGAGTCTGGCTGAGCACAGTGACCTTTTCAGCGATCAGCAGCGCGTGGAAGTCCTTCGGCGAGTGCGCCACGGCGTCGGGCACCACGACCAGCCGCCCACCGTGCAGCAGTGCACCCCAGATCTCCCACACCGAGAAGTCGAACGCATAGGAATGGAACTGCGCCCACACCTGACTCGGAGTCAACTCCACGCCGACAGCGCGCGCGTCGAACATCCGCGTCACGTTCTGGTGGGTGACAGCCATGCCCTTGGGGACACCCGTCGTGCCCGATGTGTAGATGATGTGGGCAAGATCATCAGGATTCGGCACCGGCGGCGCGGTGCGGGGTTGGGCGCCCTCGGTGGCGCTGTGGACATCGACGACAGGAAGCCCGTGTCCGGTGAACCGATCGGCCAGCGCCGTCGTGGTCACTGCGGCAACGGGTTCCGCATCGTCCATCATGAAATCGATTCGCGCGCAAGGATACACGGGGTCGATCGGCAGGTACGCCGCCCCGGACTTGAGCACCGCCAAGATCGCCACGATCGCCTCCGACGAGCGGGGAAACAGCAGCGCCACACATCGGCCCGGGCCAGCACCATGACTGATCAGCAAGTGCGCCAGCCGGTTTGCGGCCTCGTCCAGCTCCCGGTAAGTCATGGACCGGTTCCGGAAGGTGATCGCCACCGCCCCCGGGGCGCGGACCACTTGCTCACCGAACAAGGTGGGGATCGACACCTCGGTCGACGCCTCCGACAACACGGCGCGGGCACCCCAACTGTCCAGCCGTGCGTGCTCGGCGGCGTTCAACACATCGGTGGTGGAAAGTCTTTGTCCCGGGTCCGTCGTCATGCTCGCCAGTACGCGCTGGAAGCGCTGCACCAACGTTTCGATGGTGTCCGGATGGAAGACATCGGTGTCGTATTCGATGCGCAGGCCCAACTGCTCGCCCGGCTGTGCTTGGAAGGTCAGCGGATAGTGCGTGGATTCCCGGCTGGCGATATCGGTGATGGACAGCTCGCGCCCACCCTCCAAGGCGGTCTTCTCGATCGGATAGTTCTCGAAGGCGAAGAGGGTGTCGAAGAGCCTCTCGTGCCCGGTGATGCGGTGAATCTCCCCCAAGGCCAGGTGCTCATGCTCGAGTGTGTCGTTGTGAGCCTTCTGCAACTGCGCCAACAGATCCACGGTGGTGGTGGTCGCGCCGATGTTGGCACGTACCGGCACCGTATTGATCATCAGGCCGATCATTGATTCGGCTCCGGGCACCTCGACCGGCCTGCCCGCGACGGTGGTCCCGAACACGACATCGTGCCGTCCGGTCAGCCAGCACAGCAGCTGCGCGAAGCCAGCCTGCAGTACGACGTTCACCGTGGTGTGGCACGAGCGCGCCAACTCTCCGATGGCATGTGAAAGCTCGGCGGGCAGCTGAATCAGTTCGGCTCTTTGCATTCCGCGTGTGGACCGATCCTGTGGGTCAACCAGCGTCGGATGGTGAAAGCCCGCCAACACCTCGTCCCACACCACGCGCGCGGCATCGCGATCCCTGGCGCCGAGCCAGGTGATGAAGCGTCGGTAGGGCGCGGGCGGGGGCAACCGCTCCGCGTAGTACCCGGCGAATATCTCTCCCAGCAGGATGGGCAACGACCACCCGTCCAGCACGATGTGATGGTTGGTCAGCACGAGCCGGTATCTGTTCGTCGATGTGCGGATCAACGCGACCCGGAATGCCGACCGGTTGCCCAGGTCGCACACCGCGGCACGTTCGGCCGCACACAACAACGGGATCCGGGTGTCCACATCGCCGTCGAACTCGAGGTATTGCCAGGGCACCGCGGGATCTGCCGGGATGATCTGCACCGGCTCGTCGAACTGGTCGCAGAATCGGGCCACCAGATGCGGATGCCGAGCAATCATCGTCCGCACCGCATCGTGCAGGCGTTGTGTATCGAGGGGACCGGTCAGGGTGAAGTCCAGCTGTCCCGCATAAAGATCGTCGCCGCCCGCCGCGGTCCTGGCGTGGAAGAGCAGGCCCTGCTGCACCGGAGTCAGCGGCAAAATGTCGGCCACGCGGTCTCGCTGCGCCAGCTCATCGATCTGCGCTTGGCTCAGCCGGGCCGGTGCGATATCCGATGGGGTCAGTCCACCGCCGCCAGCCCGGACATGAGCGCAGATTCCCGCCAGGGCCTGGAACCACAGACGACTCAGCCGACTGATCTGTCCGTGGTCGAGAACCGACGGTGCCCATGTCCAATTCGCGTGTAGCCGCGGGCCGGTGTCGCTGTCGATGGTGACCGCGGTGAGTTCCACGGTGTGCGGTAGCGGCATCGGTATCGCGTTCACCGCCCTGGTGGCTGACCAGTCCTGTGGTCCGGGCCGCCACAGGTCCTCGGAGAGTTCGGCCGCGCGGCCCTGGCGCCCCAGGTAGTTGAACCCGATCGTCGGGTCCGCGCCCTGCACGTGGGCGGCGGTATTCAGGTAGCGCAGCAATCCGTAGGTCAGTGGATGCGGAAGCGCGCGAAGCTGCTCCTTGGCGCCCTTGATCACGCCACCGAGTGCAGGCTGTCCGTCGACGACCTGCGCCCAGTCCAGGCCGGAAACCGTAAGCGATACAGGATATTTTGCGGTGAACCACCCCACCGTGCGGGACAGGTCAGTACCCTCGGCGAGTTCCTCCTGGCGCCCGTGACTCTCGACGTCGATGCCGATCGCCCCGCCGGTTTCCACGAATTCCGCGGTGGCCAAGGCGAAAGCGATCAGCAGAATCTCGTGCGTCCCGGCATGGAATGCCGCGGGTACCTCGCCGAGCAACATGCTGGTGGTCTCGGCGTCCAACTCGGCGGCGTGGTGCCCGGCGGTGGCAAAAGTGTCTGTCTCGGGATGCAGCGCGGGCAGCGCCTGCGGCGTGGCCGCTACCGCATTCCAGATGCCCGCGTGACCAACAACTTCCGGAGAGGTCGCGCGTTCGGCGAGCAGCGACGCCCACTGAGCGAATGAGGTGCCCGCGACGGGCAAGGTCATCGCCTGACCGGCGCGGTGCCGTACCCACGCGACGTTCAGGTCCTCCAGCAAGATCCGCCAGGACACGGCATCGACGGACAGGTGATGGATGATGACCACCAATTGCCGGGCGGGGGCGACCCACAGTGCACTGAGCATCACACCGGCTTGCGGATTCAGCCGCGAACGTGCCTGCACCACGGCATCATCGGATAATTGGTCCACCGATTGCAGGCAGTCCCGGGCGTCCACTGACCCGGCCTCGGGCACCGTCAGTATCCAGTCGTTCTCGTCCTGTTCAACACGCAATCGCAACATGGCGTGTCGATTCAGTAAGGCCTGCAACATCATCACCACATCGGCCTCGCCGACCCCAGTGGGAGCCTGCACCAGCATCGTCTGGTTGAACTCGTCGATCGGCCCATCGCAGGCCTGCAGCCAGCGCATGATCGGAGTGGCCAGCACCGGCCCAATGCCCTCATCGATCGGAGCTGCCGGCCCCTGTGCCGCGTCAACCACACGAGCAAGCCGGGCGACGGTCTGTTCGACGAAGATATCCCGCGGCCGACACGTCAGACCGGCGGCGCGCGCCCTCGTCACCACCTGCATCGACGAAATGCTGTCCCCGCCGAGCTCGAAGAAGGATTCGTCGACTCCGACGCGTTCGAGCCCGAGGACCTGCGCGTAGATGCCTGCCAGAACCTCTTCGATCGCGGTGTCAGGAGCGCGATACCGATCGAGGTCCTGATACGTCGGTGCAGGCAGCGCGCGAATGTCGAGCTTGCCGTTCGGGGTGAGCGGCAGCGCATCGAGCACCACGACCGCTGCCGGGATCATGTAAGCCGGAAGCTGATCGGACAGCGCGGCGCGTGCCGCGGTGGGGTCGGCGTTACCGATGACGTAGCCGACCAGACGCCTGTCGCCCGGCCGGTCTTCTCTCGCGATGACGACCGCCTGATCCACACCGTCGAGCCCGGCAAGCGCGGCCCCCACGTCGCCGAGTTCGATACGGTAGCCACGAATCTTGACCTGCTCGTCGGCACGTCCCAGGTAATCGAGCTGACCATCGGCGCGCCAGCGCACTAGGTCTCCGGTGCGATACATCCGCACCCCGGTTTGGCCGAACGGGCATGCCACGAAACGCGAGGCGGTCAGCGCGGCGCGACCGAGATACCCGGCGGCCACGCCTTCGCCCGCCACATACAGCTCGCCGACGACCCCGGCGGGCACCCGTCGCAGCGATTCATCCAGTACGAACAACGCGGCTCCGGGGACCGGTGCGCCGATCGGCGGTGTTCCGGAGCCCGCGGTGAGCGGTGCGCTGATCGCCACACACATCGTGGTCTCGGTCGGACCATAGGCATTGACCATCACCCGTCCCGGCGCCCACCGATCCACCACCTCCGTGGGGCAGGCCTCACCGGCGACCACCACGGCCATTGACTCCAGGCCCGTCGAGGCGAGCGCGCCCGCCGCCGAGGGGGTCTGGCTCAGCACGCTGACCTGTTCGGCAACCAGTAATGCGTGAAGATCATCGGGCGAACGCGTGACATCTTCGGGCACCACGACAAGTCGCCCACCGTGTAACAACGCACCGAATATCTCCCACACCGACACGTCGAATGACAGCGAATGCCACTGCGACCACACCCTTCCCGGGGGCAGGCCGGAGTCCCCTGCCGCCAGCAGCTGGGTCACATTGTGGTGCGTGACCGCAACCCCCTTGGAAACACCCGTGGTGCCGGAGGTGTAGATCACGTACGCAATGTCATCGGGCGCCGGTATAGACAGGGCCGTGCACGGGTGGGCATCGATGCAAGGATCGTCGAGGTCGATGACGGCCACGCCGTGCACCGTGATCCGGTCGCCCAGATCCGCGGTGCTGATCGCCACGACGGGCGCGGCGTCGGTGAGTACGAACCCCGTCCGGGCCGCAGGCAAACCTGGGTCCAGGGGCAGGTAGGCCGCTCCGGATTTGAGCACCGCCATGATCGCCACGATGGCTCGCTCCGAACGCGACAACATGAGGGCCACACACCGACCGGGGCCAGCGCCCTGTTCAACAAGCAAGCGTGCCAGTCTGTTCGATGCCTCATCGAGATCCCGGTACGTCATGGATCGGCCCTGGAAGGTCAGCGCCATCGCATCGGGAGTGGACGCGGCCCGTTCGGCGAATACCTCCGGAACCGACGTCCACGCCGCCGCGGGGCCGGCCAGCGCCGCCCGATTTCCGATGGCATCCAGATACGCGTGTTCGGCGTCGTCGAGCAGATCGACCGAGGAGACCCGCAGGTCCGGGTCGGCGGCCATCGCCATCAATACCCGCCGCAGCCGGGCGATCAGTGCCTCGATGGTTCGCGCGTCGAACACATCGGTGCGGTACTCCACAGTCCCGCCGATTCCGGCGTGATCACCGGAATCGCTCCAGCGCTCTCCGAGTGAGAACACCAAATCCATCCGGGCGGTGTGGGTATCGACCGGAAGCGGAGTGATCCGAGCATCACCCAGGGACAGCCCGGCCGCGGGATCGGCCTGCCCGGCGAAGTTCTGCCACGCCAACGTCACCTGCACCAGTGGGTGGTGCGTCAGTGATCGAGTCGGGTTGATCCGCTCCACCAGCACCTCGAATGGCACATCCTGATGCTCGAAGGCCGCCAGACTGCTCCGCCGCACCTGTGCCAGCAGCTCGGCAACCGTCGGATCTCCGGCAACATCGATCCTGAGCACCAAGGTGTTGACGAAGAACCCGACAAGTTCATCGAGCGCGGGGTCTCGCCTGCCTGCGATCGGAAAGCCCACCGCAACATCGGAGTTGGCACCGATCTTGGAAAGCAGCACGGCCAGCGCGGCCTGCATCACCATGAAGCTGGTCGCGTTGTGCTCACGCGCCAGCCGGGCGACCCGCTGCTGTACCTCGGCCGGCCAATCCACCTCGGCCGTCGCGCCACGCTGATCGGCAACCAACGGGTACGGCCGATCCGTGGGCAACTGAAGGCGTTCCGGCATCCCGGCGAGGGCATCGCTCCAGTAGGCCAGTTGCGCGCCGATGGGGCTCGCCTCGTCTTCGAGATCCCCGAACTGCGCGCGCTGCCACAAGGTGTAATCGACGTATTGCACGGGCAGCGGCGCCCAGTCCGGAATGCGGCCTGCGCTTCGTGCGGCGTAGGCGACTCCCAGATCGCGCACCAACGGCGTGATCGACATTCCATCCGCGGCGATATGGTGCACCACGGCCGCCAACATGTGTTCGTCCTCGGCGATGCGAAATAGCCTGGCCCGCAACGGTATCTCGTTCTCGAGGTCGAACGCATGATGGACCACAAGACCAATGGCTTCGCCGAGCCGTTCAGTCTTCCAAGCCTGGGCATCGACAACGCCCCAACCGAAGTCCGCCAACTCGGCCGGTACGACGACCTGCCGCGGCGTCCCCTCGGGGGCCGCGAAAAGGGTGCGCAGGCTCTCGTGCCGGGACACCACATCGGCGAGCGCAGCACCGAGCGCCTCGGCATCAACAGACCCATCCAGCCGCAGCGCCACCGCCATGTTGTAGACCGGCGAGGGTCCCTGCAGCTGATCGAGAAACCACAATCGGTTCTGCGCGAACGACAACGGCACCACGACGGGTCGCTCCCCTGCCACCAGCGGTTCCGCCCCCGCCGTGCCGTCACCGATCCGCGGCGCCAACTGAGCCACCGTAGGAGCTTCGAAGATGGTGCGGACCGCAAGGCCAACACTCAGGCTCCTACTGATCGCGGCGATCAAGCGCATGGCCGAAATGCTTTCGCCCCCAAGGTCGAAGAACGAGTCGTCGACCCCGACGCGCTCTACGCCAAGAATCCGGGCATAGATGCCTGCGAGAATCTCCTCGGTGGGGTTTTCCGGAGCGCGGTACCGCTCCGAGGTGTACTCGGGTGCGGGTAGGGCACGGATGTCGAGCTTTCCATTCGAGGTGAGCGGCAAGGTATCGAGTACCACTACCGCCGCCGGAACCATGTACGCCGGCAGCCGCTCGGCCAGCGCGGCACGCGACTTCGCCGGATCCGCGGCGCCGGTGACATACGCAACCAGTCGCCGGTCACCGGGCAGGTCTTCGCGGGCGATCACCACCGCCTGACCCACCCCCTCCAATCCAGTTAGGGCCGACTGGATCTCGCCGAGCTCGATGCGATACCCACGAATCTTCACCTGCTCATCGGCACGCCCCAGATAGTCCAGCTGACCATCGGCACGCCAGCGCACCAAGTCCCCGGTGCGATACATCCGCACCCCCGGATTCCCGAAAGGACACGCCACAAAACGCGACGCCGTCAACCCGGCGCGACCGGCGTACCCGGCGGCGACCCCGTCTCCGGCCACATGCAACTCACCGATCACACCGGGCGGTACCGGGCGCAGGAATCCGTCCAGCACCAGCAGCGCCGCACCAGGCACCGGGAAACCGATCGGCGGTGCGCCCGAACCCGCCATCAGGGGCGCGCTGATCGCCACACACATCGTCGTCTCGGTAGGGCCATAGGCGTTGACCATCACCCGCCCGGGCGCCCATCGATCCACCACGTCCGCCGGGCAGGCCTCACCGGCCATCACCAGCGCCACCGAATCCAGTCCCTCGGGTGAGAGCACCGATACCGCAGAAGGAGTTTGAGTCAACACGCTGACCTGGTGGGCAACCAACAGGGCGTGGAACTCCTGCGGTGAACGCGCCACCGACTCCGGCACCACGACCACCCGCCCGCCACGAAGCAGCGCACCGAAGATCTCCCACACCGAAACGTCGAACGCCAATGAGTGGCTGTGCGACCAGATTCCCGCGACCGGTAGGCCAGCGCACAGGGACTGCAACAGCTGGGTCACGTTGCGATGCGTGACTGCCACCCCCTTGGGAACACCGGTGGTGCCCGAGGTGTAGATCAGATAGGCGACATCCTCGGGATCCGGCATGACGAGGCCGCCAGCGCCCGGCAGGCTGTCGATCCGGGGGTCGTCGACGTAGACGACGGTCACCTTATGATCGTCGAACCGATCGGCCAGGGCTACAGTGCTGATCACGAGAGCCGGTGCGGCGTCGGCGAATATGAAGTCGATGCGCTCTGAGGGCAATGCCGGGTCCATCGGCAGGTATGCCGCCCCCGACTTGAGCACCGCCAGAATTGCCACAATCGCCTGCGTCGAGCGTGGCAGCATCAGTGCCACTCGATCGCCGGTGCGCACGCCCGCACCAATCAGAATATGCGCCAACCGGTTCGAGACCTCGTCCAGCTCGCGGTACGTCAAGGATCGGCCCTCGCACACCAGCGCCCCGGCCTCTGGGGTGCGTAATACATGCGCCGCAAACAACTCCGGAACTGACGGCAGCGTGGGCGCCGGCCGAGTCAACACACCCCGGTTCCCTAGACCGTCCAGCCGAAGGCGCTCAGCGTCATCGAGCAGATCGACCGAGGAGACCCGCAGGTCCGGGTCGGCGGTCATGACCTGCAGCACGCGCCGCAATCGTCCTATCAACACCTCGATCGTGCTCGCGTCGAACACGTCGGTACGGAACTCCACGTGCCCACCGATCCCCGCGGGTTCACCCGTCGAACTCCACCGTTCGGCGAGGGCGAACACCACATCCATACGAGCCGAATGGTTTTCCAGAGGCAAAGACGCCACCTCGATGCCCGGTAATGCCAGACCGGCGGCGGGGTCATCGTGTCCGGCGAAGTTCTGCCAGGCCAGCATCGCCTGGACCAGTGGGTGATGGGTCAGGCTCCGGGTGGGGTTGAACCGCTCCACCAGCACCTCGAACGGCACATCCTGATGCTCGAAAGCCGCCAGACTGTTCGTCTGCACCCGTGCCAGCAGTTCCGTGAAGGTGGGGTCGCCGGTGAGATCGACCCGCAACACCAAGGTGTTGACGAAGAAGCCCACCAACGCATCCAGCGCCGGATCACGCCGGCCCGCGATCGGAAAACCAACCGCCACATCATTGCTGGCGCCGACCTTCGACAACAACACCGCCAACGCGGCCTGCATCACCATGAAGCTGGTCGCGTTGCGCTCGCGTGCCACCCTCCGAACCTGTCGTTGCAACTCCGCCGGCCAATCGACCTCCACCGTGGCACCGCGCTGATCAGCCATCGGCGGGTAGGGCCGATCGATGGGCAGCTGCAAGCGTTCGGGCATCCCGGCCAGGGCATCGCGCCAATAGGCCAGCTGTGCGCCGATGCGACTGGCACTGTCCTCAAGATCACCGAATTGGGCACGCTGCCACAAGGTGTAGTCGACATACTGCACCGCCAACGGCACCCAGCCGGGGGCCTGTCCTTCGCTGCGGCTCGCGTAGGCCACCCGCAGATCCGCCCCCAACGGGGCCAGCGACAGGCCATCCGCGGCGATGTGATGGACCACGATCACCAGCACGTGTTCACGTTCGCCGACAACGAATAGCTTTGCCCGCATGGGTATCTCGATTGTCAAGTCGAAGGCGTGCCGTGTGGCCGCCGTGACCGCCTCGTCCAGTTGAGCTGCCGGCCATCCGGTCGCATCCACCGTTTCCCAACCGAAATCGGCCAGCTCCCAGGGAATCACGATCTGCTGCGGCATACCCTCGTACACCCGGAATACCGTGCGCAGGCTCTCGTGCCTGGCCACCACGTCGGCAAATGCGGCAGCCAACGCGTCGGCGTCGAGTTGCCCGCACAGCCCCAGTGCCGCCGACATGTTGTACAGGGGCGAGGGACCCTGCAGCTGATCGATGAACCAGAGCCGGTTCTGCGCGAACGACAACGGCACCACCGCGGGCCGCGCACCGGCCACCAACGGCTCCACGCGTCCAGTGCCAGCACCGATACGCGGTGCCAATTGGGCGACCGAGGGCGCCTCAAACACCGCGCGCACGCCGAGGTCGGCCTCCAGTGCGGAGTTGATCGTCGTGATCAGGCGCATCGTGGTCAACGAGTCGCCGCCCAGATCGAAGAACGAGTCGTCGATACCGACGCGCTCTACGCCCAGCACATCGGCGTAGATACCCGAGAGGATCTCCTCCGTCGGATTAGTTGGGGCGCGGTAATCGTCGACATGCCCATAGTCCGGAGCCGGTAGGGCACGGGTGTCGAGTTTTCCGTTGACTGTCACCGGCAGGGCCCGCAACACCACTACCGCCGCCGGAACCATGTACGCCGGCAGCCGCTCGGCCAGCGCGGCACGCGACTTCGCCGGATCCGCGGCGCCGGTGACATACGCAACCAGTCGCCGGTCACCGGGCAGGTCTTCGCGGGCGATCACCACCGCCTGACCCACCCCCTCCAATCCAGTTAGGGCCGACTGGATCTCGCCGAGCTCGATGCGATACCCACGAATCTTCACCTGCTCATCGGCACGCCCCAGATAGTCCAGCTGACCATCGGCACGCCAGCGCACCAAGTCCCCGGTGCGATACATCCGCACCCCCGGATTCCCGAAAGGACACGCCACAAAACGCGACGCCGTCAACCCCACCCGGCGCCAGTACCCGATACCGACACCGGCACCCGTCAGATACAACTCGCCGACCACCCCGGCCGGCACGGGCTTCAACCACTCATCAAGCACGAAGAAGGCCGCCCGCGACACCGGCGAGCCGATCGGCGGAAACCCGGACCCGGCCGTGAGCGGCGCGCTCTTGCATGCCCACATCGTCGTTTCGGTAGGGCCGTAGACGTTTACCATCACCCGGTTGGGCGCCCAGCGGTCCACCAACTCCGGCGGGCAGGGTTCGGCGCCGATGACCAGCGATGCCGATTCCAGTCCCTCGGGTGAGAGCATGCCGACCGCCGACGGGGTCTGGGTCAACACCGTGACACCCTCACCGACCAGCAGCGCATGGAACTCTTCAGGGGAGCGCGCGACCGAGTCGGGTACCACCACCAGTCGACCACCGTGCAGCAGCGCGCCCCAAATCTCCCACACCGAGAAGTCGAACGCGTAGGAATGGAATTGCGTCCACACCTGGTCGGGCGTCAGTTCCACCCCGATGTCCAGCGCATCGAACAGCTGGACCACGTTGTACTGGTTCACTGCAACACCTTTGGGCACGCCGGTGGTTCCCGAGGTATAGATGATGTGCGCCAGATCCTCGGGGGCCGGCGCGGGTGGCGACGTACTGGGGCGGGATTCGACGGCCGGATCGTCGACATCCAGGACCAGAATGTTGAATTCGCCCAACGTATGGGCCAACGTAGCCGTGGTGACCACGGCCATCGGGGCCGCATCGGTGAGCATGAACTCGATCCGCGCGGACGGTAGCGCCGGGTCGATCGGCAGGTATGCCGCCCCCGACTTGAGCACCGCCAAGATCGCCACGATGGCCTGCGCGGAACGTGGAAACAGCAGCGCCACAAACTCACCTGGGCCGGCTCCATGATCAGCCAGTAAGTGTGCCAACTGGTTCGCGGCCGCATCGAGCTCTCGATAGGTCATCGATGCGTCCCCGAACGTCAGCGCCACCGCCTCCGGGGTCCGCGCGGCCTGCGCGGCGAACAGCTCCGACACCGTCGCCGGTATCGCCGGGCAGGCCAGAATCTCCTTGTTACCCCACCTTGCCAACCGGGAGTGCTCGGCCGCGTCGAGCAGATCCACCGATGACACACAACGTTGCGGCTCGGCAGTAACCGCCGTCAACACCCGCCGCAACCGATCGACCAACGCCTCGATACTGGCCGCGTCGAAGACATCGGTGCGGAACTCCGCCGTCACCGAAATCCCCGCGCGCTGGCCGTTCTCTGTCCAGCGCTCGGCCAGTGAGAGCGCCAAATCCATACGGGCGGTGTCGGTACGGACCGGTATCGGCGTGACCCGCAGATCCCCCAGGTTCATCGTGGCAGCGGGGTTGTTGCCCTGTCCGGCGAAGTTCTCCCAGCCCAAGAGCACCTGGACCAACGGATGATGGCTCAGGCCACGGGTCGGGTTGAGTCGATCCACCAGCAGTTCGAAGGGCACATCCTGATGGTCGAAAGCGGCGAGACTGCGTTGTCGCACCTGGGCCAACAGCTCGGCGAAGGTCGGATCTCCGCTCATTTCGACCCGCAGCACCAGGGTGTTGACAAAGAATCCGACCAGCTCATCGAGCGCCGGGTCCGGGCGCCCGGCAATCGGGAACCCGACTGCCACATCGGAACTCGAAGTCATTTTGGAAAGCAGCGCGGCGAAGGCCGCCTGGATCACCATAAAGCTGGTCGCGTTGTGCTCTCGGGCCACCCGGCGTATCTGTTGTTGCAGGTCGGCAGGCCAGTCCAGCGCGACCTGGGCGCCACGATGATCGGCCACCGACGGATAGGGCCGGTCGGTGGGCAACTGTAAACGTTCCGGCAGCCCGGCGAGGGCTTCTTGCCAGAAGTCCAGCTGCGCGGCGATACGGCTGTCGTGGTCATCCACATCACCCAGATGCGCACGTTGCCAGAGCGTGTAATCGGCATACTGCACCACCAAGGGCGCCCAGTCGGGTGCCCGCCCGGCGCAGCGGCTGACATAGGCTACCCCTAGGTCGCGTGCGAACGGGGTGATCGACGAGCCGTCGGCGGCAATGTGGTGCACCACCGCCACCAGCAGGTGCTCCTCGGCGGATACTGTGAACAGTGCCGTGTGTAGCGGGATTTCACGTGCCAAATCGAATGTGTAGCGAGCCGCCACATCGCTGGCCGCCCGCAGCCGCTCCTCCGGCCAGCCAGCGGCATCGATGACCTCGCAGACGAAGCCGGCCCGCTCCGCCGGAATCACCACCTGCCGAGGCGCCCCGTCAACAGCGGCGAACACCGTCCGCAGACTTTCGTGACGGGCCACCACATCGGCAAGTGCCGCACGCAAGGCATCGGCATCGAGGTGGCCGGACAGTTGCAACGCCACCGCGATGTTGTAGATCGGCGAGGGCCCCTGCAACTGATCGATGAACCACAATCGGTTCTGCGCGAACGATAACGGGAGCACCGTCGGCCGCTCCCCCGGCGCCAACGGCTCGGTCCGCCGCCCATCGCCGCCGACCAGGCTCGCCAGCTCGGCTGCCGTGGGCGCCTCGAAAATGGCCCTCACCCCGAGATCGGCACCCAGGCTGCTATTGACCAGCGAGACCAGCCGCATCGCCGACAGCGAGTCGCCGCCGAGATCGAAGAACGAGTCGTCAACTCCTACCCGTTCGAGCCCTAACACCTGGGCGTAGACGCCGACGAGGATCTCTTCGACCGCGCTGGCCGGGGCCCGGTACCTGTCTGCATCCTGGTGCTCGGGTGCCGGCAGGGCCTTGCGATTGAGCTTGCCTGAGGAGGTCAAGGGAAATTCATCAAGCGCCACAATGTGTGTGGGCATCATGTAGTCGGGCAACCAGGCACCCAGCCGGTCGCGGATCTCACCGACCTTGGTGTTGGTGCGCGGGTCGTTGGCGTGACGTAGACGCTGCCGCACCCCTGGCGAAGGCACCGCTAAGGGCGCATAGAGATCGGTCAGTATCGGGGCGGGTTGCCCGTCATCGGCAATGAAAACTGCACTGACAGTGCCGGGTTCGGCGCCGTAGGTCACCGCGACGTGATATCCGGAAGATGCGCCGAGGCGATGCAGTTCCTCCGGGATGACCGCCTCGAGGGTGTCATCGGCCGGGGCCAGTGCGTCGGCGACGGGCAGCCCGGCCGCCAGTGCGGCATCCAGCCTGACATCGTCGATCTGTCCGGCGCGCGGGATGTCGACGACACGAACAGAGGCGGGGCGACCGGATATCAGCGTGTCGCGCAGCCCGTCCAGGGTTGCACACTGCTCCCATCTCAAGGTGGGTTCCGTCGCCACCGAGTGTGCGGGCGTGGGGGTCTTGTGGATGGCGACGTCGTAGCGGTACTGGTTCAGCTCATTGTCGGCCCAGCCGCGTTTGATTCGGATGTCCAGCCCACCCACATAGGGCCGCGAGTTGGCCCAGGTGGTGAAAAACTCCGGTGCCAAAAGCAATTCGGTCTCGCCGAGTAGGGCGTGGCGGACTCGCCGACGGATCTCGGCCGTGTCAGTGGCGGCGGAATGACGCAGTGCGATGGCGGTTTGGAATGCACCCTGCAGTGTGTGGTTGCGAATGTCACCGATGAAGACCGCACCGCCAGGAGCCAGCAGGTCCATCGCCGTGTCGATGACCTCGGCGAGATATCCGGCATTGGGAAAGTACTGGACGACCGAGTTGAGGACGATGGTATCGAAGTGTTCCCGGGGTAGCCCCTCGGTGACATGGGCGGGCCGGGTCAGCAGTTGGATCCGATCACGCCATGGCACCTGCAGCCGTTCCAGTGCCTGCGCCAGGTTATCGATGGCCACCGCCGAAAAATCGGTGGCCACATACTCTTCACATCGCGGGGCGATTTCCGTCAAGAGCAATCCCGACCCGGCGCCAATCTCCAGCACGCGCCGCGGCCGCAGCGACATGATGCGATCGACTGTGGCACTGCGCCATTCGGACATCTCGTCAAGTGGAATCGGCTCACCGGTGTAACTGCTGTTCCAGCCGCGGAAGTCGGCGCCGAACGTGGACTCGATATCAGCGCCGTAGAGGTTGTCGTACAGGTGCTGCCACTCCTCGACGTCTCCGGCGTCGTGGGGTGTGGTCGCGCTGTGGTCGAGAGTCACGTAAGCGACCAATTGAGATCCGGTGGTGCTCGCTTGTACGGTGACGGCGGCCTGAGTCACCTGGGGGCAGGCCAGCAGGGTGTTCTCAATCTCCCCCAATTCGATACGCTGCCCGCGCAACTTGATCTGGCCATCCGCGCGGCCCACGTAGTCCAGGGTTCCTTCGGCGGTCCAACGCACCAGGTCGCCGCTGCGATACATGCGCTCGCCCGCAGAGCCATCCGATCCCCCGAAAGGATGGGCCACAAACCGTTCCGCGGTCAGCTCCACCCGGCCCACGTAGCCGTGTGCCAGCGCGGGACCACTCAGGTACAGCTCACCCTGCACGCCCACCGGCACGGGATTGAGCCACGCATCGAGTACCAGCGCGCGCACCCCCGCAATCGGTGCGCCGATGCGTACCGGGCGCCCCGCCTGCAGCCGCGCGCAGGTCACCCAGATGGTGGTCTCGCTCGGGCCGTACCCGTTGAACATCTGCCGCTGCGGCGCCCAGGCATCGACCAGCTCCGGCAGGACCGCCTCTCCGACAGCGATCAGCGTGTGCAGCGCGTCGAGCCTGGCGCGATCCAGCGTCGAGAGCACCGTGGGTGTCACGATGGCTACGCTGACCTTCTGGTTCTGCAGCAGCGAAGTCAGGGCCTCACCCGCGTACGCCTGCGGCGGTGCGATCACCAGCGCCGCCCCCGCACCGGCTGCCAACAACATCTCGCCCACTGATGCGTCGAATGTCGGTGCGGCTACCATCAGGACCCGCGCATCCGGCCCCAAGGCAAACCGATCACACTGGGCCGCAGCCCATCCGAGCAAGCCCGCATGACTGAGCGCCACACCCTTGGGGGTGCCGGTGGACCCCGACGTGAAGATCACATACGCGGTGTCATCCACCTTCAGCGGCGACAGCCGATCGGCGTCGGTGATGGCCGCCACGGGGTACTCGGACACATCGGCGCCGTCGGCCCGCAGGACCGGGAGCGCTGTGGCGGCAGCCACTTCGCCTGCACCGCATGTCAATACGCATACCGCCCCCGCGGCTTGCAACACCGTGGCAATCCGCTCGGCGGGATGGTCCAGATCCACCGGCACATAGACACCACCTGCCTTGAGCACCGCCCACCATGCGACAACCAGTTCGCCGCACCGATCCATCGCCACGCCGACCGCACGCTCCGGCCCCACTCCCACTTCTATCAGTCTGTGCGCCAGCTGATTCGACGCGTCATCAAGCTGTCGATACGACATCGTGCGCGCACCCTCGAGCACTGCCGGCTCATCCGGGTGTGCTGCCACCGCGGCGGCCAACAGCTCCGGGGCCACCGCGCGCGGCGCCTGCGCACTCGCCCCGGGCAGTACGGACAGCGCGAGGTCACGCTCGGCACGATCCAGCAGATCCACCGATGACAACCGCCGGGCGGGATCCGTGGCCATCGCGGTCAGTACCCGCTGCAATCGGCCGACGAGCGTCTGGATACCGGCGGCGTCGAACACATCGGCGTCGTACTCGACGCGCAGGCCAAGTTCACGGCCCGGCAGGGCCTCGACTGTCAGCGGGTAATGGTTGTACTCGCGGTTAGTGAACCCGGCGATGGCAAGCCCGTCTGTGCCCAACAACGTGCCACTGTCGATGGGATAGTTCTCGTACACGAAAAGCGTGTCGAACAGCTGCTCGTGACCGGTGACGCGGTGAATCTCGGCCAGCGCCAAGTGCTGATGCTCCAGCGTGTCGTTGTGCGCGTTCTGCAACTGCGCCAATAGATCTGCGGTGGTCATGGTCGCCGTGATGTTGGCGCGCACCGGCACGGTGTTGATCAGCAGACCAACCATCGACTCCGCGTCCGCGACCTCCAGCTGACCCACACGTGACCGGGGCGTGCCGAAGACGACATCGTGTCGACCGGTGATCGAGGTGAGCACCATGGCCCAGGCGCCCTGCAGCACCGTGCTGAGAGTGGTGCGGTGGGAGCGCGCCAATTCACCAAGAGCCTTCGTGGTCTGGTCGGACACCCGAGCAGACGCAAACTCCCTGCGCCCCTGCTCTAATCGATCCTTGGACCCCACCAGTGTGGGCCCCTCAAGGCCGTCGAGCACCACACCCCACGCCTCGCGGGCCGCGTCGAGATCCCGATTGGCGAGCCAGGTCAGAAAGGCACGGTATGAACCGGCCGCGGCCAGCCGTTGCCCGTAATAGCCGGCGAAGATCTCTCGGAGCACGATGGGCAGTGACCACCCATCCAGCAGGATGTGGTGGCTGGTCAAGACGAATCGGTGTTTGTCCGCTGTGATGCGGATCAACGCCGTCCGAAATGCCGATTGATTCGCGAGGTCGCACACCGCGGCACGTTCGGCGCCACACAGCTGCTCGATCAGGTCATCGGTTTCGTCGTCGCCCTCACCGAGGTCGGCGTATCGCCACGGTGCCACGGGGTCGGCCGGAATGATCTGGACGGGCGCATCGAACTGTTCACTGAACCGGGCCGCCAGGTGTGGATGCCGCACGACCACGGCGCGGATCGCGTCGTGGAGACGATCGGGGTCAAGGGGGCCGGTCAGGGTGAAATCCAGTTGAACCGCGTACATGTCATTCCCGGCCCGCGCGCTGCTGGTGTGGAACAGCAGCCCCTGCTGTAGCGGCGTCAACGGCAGGATGTCGGCCATGTCGTGTTGCCGTTGCAGCTCGTCGATCTGCTGCTGGCTCAGCTGGGTGGGGGCGATATCGGACGGCGTGAGGCCACCTCCGCCCGAGCGCACATGTGTACAGATGCCGGCCAGCGCCTCGAACCAGAGCCGGCTCAACCGGGCAATCTGATCTTCATCGAAAACCGATGTCGCCCAGCTCCACTCGGCACGCAACTGCGGTCCAACACCGGTGTCTATCGCGCCCGCGTTGAGCGTGACACTGTGCGTCAACGGCATGGGTATCGACTCGGCGGCACCGATCATCGCCAACCGATCGTTGTCGATTCGCCAGCCATCGCCGGAGGAACCGGCCGCTGCTCCCAGGCGCCCCAGGTAGTTGAATGCGACCGATGGGTCGGGCCCGTCCAGGGCGACATCGTCGTTCAGATAACGCAACAGCCCGTAACCCAATCCGTACGGCAGCCTCCGAAGATGCTCCTTGGCCTCCTTGATCGCCGACCCCAGCGCGGCCTCCCCGGCCATCACCTGTGCCCAGCGCAGATCCGAAAAGGGCAGCGAGACCGGGTATTTGTTGGTGAACCACCCCACCGTGTGCGACAGGTCCACGTCGGGGTCCAGTTCCTCATGACGTCCGTGGCCCTCGACGTCGATACCGACCGCGGTTCCGGCACCGTCCAGGAACTCGCCGCAGGCCAGTCCGAAGGCGATCAGCAGAATGTCCTGCACCCCAACGTGGAACGCAGCGGGAACCTCACCGAGCAGCATGCCCGTGGTCTCGGCGTCCAACTCCGCCGACAGACGCCCGCCGGTGATATGTGTATCCGCAGTGGAGCGCGCCGCGGTCACCGCGGCGGATGTCGCTATGACCTGCTTCCAGATGCCTGCTTGCTGGACAACTTCCGCGTCGTGCGCGTGTTCGGACAGCACCGCCGCCCACCGGGCGAAGGATGTCCCGTTGGCCGGCAGCGCCACCGGCTGCCCCAGGCGATGCTGTGTCCACGCGATGTTCAAGTCTTCCAAGAGGATCAACCACGACACCGCATCGATGGCGAGGTGGTGGATGATCATCACAAGTTCGCCGGCCGACTCGATCCACAGTGCGCTGAGCATCACGCCGCCACGGGGGTTCAACCGTGACCGCGCCTCGTGGATCACCTCATCGGACAGCTCCTGCACCGATCGCACACAGTGTCGGGCATCCACGGAGCCCACGTCCGGCGCCTCTAGCGACCACCCGCCGGTGCCGTCGTCGCCGAGGTGTAGCCGCAACATGGCATGGCGATCGAGCAAGGCCTGCAACAAGGTCACCACATCGGCCTCGCCGACCCCCGCGGGAGCCTGCATCACGACTGTCTGATTGAACTCGTCGATGGGCCCATCCACCGTCTGCAGCCAGCGCATGATGGGGGTCGCCGGCACAGGCCCCACGCCCCGGTCGATGGGTTGTGCTTCCCCCCCGAGCGCGTTGGTCACCCTGGCCAGCCGAGCGACAGTCTGCTCCACGAAGACGTCCCGCGGGCGGCACGCCAGACCGGCTGCCCGCGCCCGGGCCACCACCTGCAGCGACAAGATGCTGTCGCCTCCCAGCTCGAAGAAGGACTGGTCGACGCCAACGCGCTCGAGTCCGAGTACCTCGGCATAGATGCCCGTCAGGATTTCCTCGACCGTGCCTCCCGGGGCGCGATACTCACCTGCCGTGTATTCCGGGGTAGGTAACGCGCGGACGTCGAGCTTCCCATTGACAGTCATGGGGAGCGTTTCCAGCACCACGACCGCGGACGGCACCATGTAGTCCGGTAGCAGGTCGACCAGTGCTTCACGCGCTTCGGCCGGTTCCGCCGACCCGGTGATGTAACCGACCAGACGCTTGATGCCGGGACGGTCCTCGCGGGCGATCACCACCGCCGCCTTCACCCCATCCAATTCGGCCAGCGCGGTCTGGATTTCGCCGAGCTCGATGCGGTATCCGCGAATCTTGACCTGCTCGTCGGCGCGGCCGAGGTAGTCCAGCTGTCCGTCGGCACGCCAGCGCACCAGATCCCCGGTGCGATACATCCGGTCGCTCGGCTCCCCGAAGGGACAGGCCACGAACCGAGATGCGGTCAGCCCGGCCCGGCCCAGGTATCCGACTCCCACCCCGGCCCCGGCCACGTACAGCTCACCAACTACCCCGGCGGAGACCGGCCGCAACCACCCGTCCAGCACGAACAACGCAGCCCGGGGCACCGGGGAGCCGATCGGCGGCGCACCCGACCCCGCGTTCAGGGGAGCACTGATCGACGCACAGATCATTGTCTCGCTGGGGCCGTACGCGTTGACCATCACCCGGCCGGGCGCCCACAGATCGACCACATCGGGTGGACACGCCTCCGCCCCGATCACCAACGCCGTCGAATCCAGCCCCTGCGGCGATAGGACCTGCACCGCCGAGGGCGTTTGGCTCAGAACCGTGATCTGCTCGGCGATGAGCAAGGCGTGAAGATCTTCTGGTGAGCGGGTCACCTCTTCCGGCACCACCACGAGACGTCCGCCGCGCAGCAGCGCGCCCCAGATCTCCCACACCGAGAAGTCGAATGAATAGGAGTGAGTCTGCGACCACACGCCCGCGGGCGGAAGTATCACATCCAACGACGTGAACAACTGCGTCACGTTACAGTGTTTTATCGCAACCCCTTTGGGAACTCCCGTGGTGCCAGAGGTATAGATGAGGTACGCCAAGTCATCGGAGCGTGGCGGTGGAGGCGCAGTCTCGGGCTGAGCGTCCACCGCAGGATCGTCGACATCTATCACCGGCACATCTAGCCCACCGAACCGGTCGGCCAGATCTGCGGTACAGACCACCGCAGTCGGCACGGCGTCGGCAACCATGAACGCGACTCGCTCGGCGGGCAGTGCCGGATCGATCGGCAGATACGCCGCACCCGATTTGAGCACTGCCAGGATTGCCGTGACCGCCTCCGGCGATCGCGGCAACATCATCGCCACACACTGCCCCGGACCCACACCCCGGCTGATCAGTAAGTGCGCCAACCGATTAGCCCAGCAATCCAACTCCCGGTACGTCCATGAGCCGGCCCGAGAGGTCAGCGCCACCGCATCCGGGATGCGAACCACCTGCGCCGCGAACAGCTCGGGAACCGACATCGGCTCCGGCCACGTTTCGGTAAGCATGGCGCGGTTACCCGCCCGATCCAACTGGGCACGCTCCCCTTCGCCCAGCAGATCCACCGATGACAAGAGCCGCTGCGGTGCGGCCGCCATGGCCACCAGCAGCCTCTCCAACCGTACTACCAGATCGGCGGCGTCAAAGTTTGAGAAAGGTTGCCCGGCACCCACTGTGCTCAAGAAGTGCTCATCGCCGAACCCGAGGAAGAACAGACCGAAATGACCCACCGGACCAAAGGTCGTATAGGTTGCGGTCGCCGGCACACCGCCGAAATCCAAGGTGAGTCTTGCCGGTACGAAGTTGACGACAACCCGATTGGGCGCCTGCCTAGGGCCCCGAAAGTCACCCTCAGCGGTCAGCGTATGCGCCGGAAACCGCTGATGCTGCAATGCCTCTCGAGACTTCTCGTCGACCTGACGGCAGAAATCGGCGACGGTGACCCGCGGACTCGTGCGCAAGACCAGCGGCACCACCCCGGCGAGCATGCCCGGACGCACCTTCGACTCCGGATCCACTCGCCTGCTCACCGGGAAGTCCAGCACCACCTCATCCGAACCGTCGGCACTCCACCCACGCACCATGAGCGCGCAAGCCGCGGTCAGCAAGGATGACCTGCGGACGCGCAACGCCTTGGACAGCTCCTTGACCCGCACGATCACCGACGGGTCCAATTTCACTGGCACAGAGGGCGCGTAAGGATCCTGCTCGCCGGTGATCTCCGGCGAGCGATAGCCCGTCTCCCCCTCCGCGGGAAGGTTCGCGGCCCAATAGTCGTGATCTTCCCGGTAGCCGGCCGACGTCATGTATTCCGACTCACCGCCGACGAGCTCGTGCAGTGAGCCGAAGAAGGCGGGAGAAATGGGTGTGCCCGCGGCAAGTGAAGAGTAGACAGCGGCAATGCGTCTACCCACCAAGGCCATACCCAACCCGTCAATGGATATGTGATGGGCGCATGCGAACCAGTAGTACTCGTTATCCGCAGTACGCAATAACGCGAATCTCACAAGCGGGCCCGTGAGCGGCATCGGCGTCCGTTGGATCACTGCCGCCATGTCTCGCGCTTCTCGGGCCGGATCGCCGGAATCCCTCAGGTCATGGAAGGCCATATCGACATCGGGGTCATCGACAACCTTCTGAAAGACCGTGCCGTCCACCTCGGTGATACAGACCCTCAACGATTCGGCCTCGTCGACCACATGACGAATTGCCTGCTGCAGCAACCCGCGCGAGACCGCACCCTCGATCCGAACCAGCACGCCCAACTGCCACGCCGTGTCGAAGCGACCCGTCTGTAGCGCAAGCCATATTTCTAGTTGTTCTCGCGTCAACGGGAGCGTCCGGTTGTCGAGTTCCACTGAGTCCTCCCAGCTTTACCGCGTCATTCATGCCCAGACGGACTGCGCGTCGCTGGTCCGGCACGCACCGTCCTGCACCTGCCATCCCCGAACGGTCGAACTCTCGCCGATCACCCTTCATCACTAGACAGCAAACTCGGTAGCGCTACACGACCCGAATACAGTTGCAGCACTGCATGATTAATACTCAGACGGACCGGTGCGCCGACCGGCTCACTGACACAATGCGCTCAGCTCTGGATCTTGATGTCTCATCTGCCGATCTAACAACGCCTTGTTGTACACCGCCAGAAATTTGCGAAACTTTCAGGCGAGCTACAGTTAATTCGATGCTACATCCCAGCCACCGAGGTCCAATCCGGGCCCGCCAAGCGGCCCGTTCAGCAGACATTCAACGGATCATTGACGCAATCGAAGATGCCCAGAATTCCGTTCTCACGTAATAGATTCCCAGAATCTTGTGGTGTCTCACAGACCAGCAAAACAACGACTCTCAATGAGGAGAAGACCCATGCCGTCACACTGGTAGCAGAGTTACCAGCAGCACCTCATGTGGCGTCGAAGAATTGTTTGCCACGGGGCGAGTCTTCGAAGGTTGCCGGAGAACCCCAGATTCTTGCGGCACACGAGCGGCCCCGGCCGGTGCGAACTACGTCGGCCCCGATATCCGCGGCGGGATATGACGTAGGCAGCCTTTCACCTACCCGGCAGCCAGGCCATTCGCCTACCAGTTGGATTTGGGAAAGGGCGTGCGCCACTTAAGTACCGGACACGCCGTAGCGGAGGCCAAGGGCATACGAATGCGTGCCCCGCCAAGGTTGACGCCATGGCTGCCGACTGCCGAACGACATCGAGCTGTAGCTGCCCGAAGCGCGGCCCATATCCAGCGCCGCCTTGTTCGACAGGCTACCGCCGGCACAAGCTCACGATGGGCTACATCGCAATGCCGCTTTCCCAGCGAGCTGTCTACTGGCGCGAGAGTTGGGTGAACCTGTTGTGCAGCGGCAGGATTCGCACTCGCGGAAAATGACTCGATGATTATGCTTGGGGCCATGATTCGCGAATATCGGCACTCGGGTTACCCCGAGGACGGGCACTAGTTCGGCTATGTGGGGTTCGGTGCTTGGATTGGCGATGCTGGCGGCACTCAATCCTGTGCGCCTAGGCCTCGCCCTCCTCATGATCTCCCGGCCACGCCCCGGTCCGAACCTGTTCGCATACTGGATCGGCTGTCTTACCGTGTGCGTTCCGGAGCTGCTCGTTCCCGTGCTGCTGCTGCACTTCACACCCCTGCTCGGATCTTTTGCGCATGCTCCGGCCGCGTCCACCAGGAGCGCCACCCTCGGGCACATCCAGATCGGTGTCGGCGTGCTCGGATTGACCATTGCGGGGGTGCTCCTCGTGCGATCCCTCACTCGGCAGCAGGAATCGGCAGCAGATCTGAACACGCAGTTCACAATTCCGCGCCTGCTACGCCGTGGACAAGACGATTCACCCACGAATACATCGGGGTTCCGGCGCGTCCTGCACCGCATCCACGACGCCTGGGACAACGGGGCGTTGTGGGTCGCGTGGATGGTCGGCCTGGTGTCGGTGCCGATTGACGGCATCCTCATCATCCTCGCGATCATCGTGGCTTCACGGGCCGCGATCGTTACGCAGCTCAGCGCTTCGCTTGCCTTCATTCTGGTGATGTACGCCGTCGTCGAGATGATCCTTGTCGGTTATCTGGCCGCACCCGCACGAACCGAGGCAGCACTGCGACGATTGCACAACTGGGTGCGGACCTACCGGTGGCAGATCATGGTGACCCTGTTGACGGTGGTCGGGACTTCGCAGCTGGCCGAGGGCTTCGGCAGCACCTGAAGTATCAGTGCGAGGTGGCAGCGGCGCGCTCGGCGAGATTCTCTTCGACCTCGTGCACCCACACCCCGTGGGCATGCGTGGTGTCCACCTCGATCTCAAAGCGTTCCGTCATATCCGGCCTGACGTCAGCCAAGTCCACGTAGAACTGCTCGTACCAGCGGCGGTGCTGGTAGACCGCACCGTCCTCCTGGGTCAGCAGCGGATTGTCTATGCGTGTCTTGTTCTTCCAGATCTCGACGTCCTCCAGGAATCCATCGCCGAATGAGGTGGCCATCGCGGCGGCGAGCTTGCGCGCGTTCTCCGCGGGTAGATCCGGCATCTCCTGAATGGCCACACCCCACTGCAGCACGAAGGAATTGTGCGTTACCGGGTAGTGGCAGTTGATGAGCGCCACCTCGACGGTGAATCCGGGGCCAAGGTCGTTGTGGATCCAGTCAATCATGTATGCCGGGCCGAAGTAAGTGGCCTCCGACCGTACACCCGTTCCTTCCCAAAGCTTTTCGGGATGGGGAACATAGTCCGGCCGTGGCTTGGACTCCATGAACTGGCTGGCGGTCTGCCCCTCGATGACGTTCTTGAAGTACGTCGGATAGGCGTGGTGAATGTAGAAGAAGTGCGCCATGTCGACATTGTTGTCAACAATCTCACGACAGTGCGATCCCTCGATAAGGATCGAATTCCATTGCCATGAAGACCATTTGCCCTCCTCGTAGCCTTCGATCGTCGGCGGGGCGAGCCCGGCGGGCGGCGTGGACCCTTCCGCGTCGTGCCATACGAGGAGTTGGCCGTTCACCTCGAGAGTGGGCCAGCTACGCGTGCGCGCGAGCTTCGGGGTGCGCTTGGCGTAGGGCACCAGCGTGCACTTGCCGTCACCGCCCCAACGCCAGTCATGGAATGGACATGCGATGCTGTCGTCCTTGACGCTGCCCTGCGACAGGTCACCACCCATGTGGCGGCAGTATCCGTCCAGCACCTTGATATCGCCGTGAGAGTCGGCGAACACCACCAGCTTGGTGCCAAATGCCTCGATACCGTGCGGCTGCCCGTCATGGAACGACTCGGCCAATCCCAGGCAATGCCATCCCCGGGCAAACCGGGTCATCACTGTGCCGCTATCGATTTCGCGGATCATGTCGTCAGTCATGGGGAGGCTGTCCTTTCGCTGACTTGTTGTCAATACTGCGCTCTACAGCAGCCGCTGTCGCCCATATGCCGTGAATTGAGCATCGAGTGCGGTTTTGTCCGGTGGCCCCATCCGCTGGAACACCGGGGCGCCCCTTCCCTCCCAACAGAACACCGGCTCGTCGGTATGCCAGCGCTGCTGCTGCAGCTCGCGTTTGAGCACCTTGTTGGACCCGGTCACCGGCAGGTTGGCCGACACCCGCAGGAAGCGTGGAATTCCCTTGCTGCCCAGATCCTCCTGCCGTGACAGGTACTCGGTGAAGCTGTCCACATCGAACGCGTCCGGGTCGGCGACCTCGATGGATGCCATCACCTGATCGCCCGAGCGCGGGTCCGGCACCGCATACACCCCTGCTGCGATCACCGCGGGGTGGCGCCGCAGCACTCGTTCGATGCTCAGCGCCGAGGTGTTCTCCCCATCGACACGTATCCAGTCGCCGCGCCGGCCCGCGAAATAGATGAACCCGGCCGCATCGAGATAGCCGAGATCGCCGGTCCAGTACCACCCGTTGCGGATGCGGTCGGCGTCGGCATCGTCATTCTTGTAGTAGCCCTCAAAGCCGCGCCTGCCCTGTTTGTCAACGATCTCCCCCACCGCGTCATCGACGTTGAGTACACGCCCGTGCTCATCGATAATGGCTGCGACACAAACGTTTAGCGTTTGCGGGTCGACGATCGACACACCCTCGTGTGCCGGACGCCCCAGCGCGCCCGTCGGCGTATCGGGGTCCAGTGCGACCACTCCCCCGCCTTCGCTGGACCCATAGCCCTCGAACAGCTCCGCGCCGAACCGTCGCCGGAACACCGCTTGATCCTCCGGTGAGGCCTCGGTGCCGAATCCGCGCACCAGCTGGTTATCGGCATCGTCGGACTGCTCCGGGGTGGCCAACAGGTATCCGAGTGCCTTGCCGACATAGGTGAAGAACGTCGCACCGAAGTAGCGCACGTCGGGCAGGAAGCGCGACGCCGAGAAAGTAGGCGTCAAACAAATCGTGGCACCGTTGGCCAGTGCGGGAGCCCACAACGCCATCAACGCATTCCCATGGAACAGGGGCATGCAGCAGTAGTCGACCTCGCGGCGGTTGTGCCCGAATTTTTCGGTGGCCAGGTGGGCAATCTGCGCAAGCCGTCCCTGGCTGCATTTCACCGCCTTGGAGGCACCGGTCGTGCCGGAGGTAAAGAGCAGCAGGAGTAGCGAGTCTGCGCCCACCCCCTCCGAAGCCGCCGCCACGATGCGGTTCTCGTCGACCAGTGCGAGGTACCCAGGGCTGTCGATCACCAGAAACCGGTCTGCCGTCACACCGAGATCCAGACCCCGCAACCGGTCGAGATGCTGGGTGTCGGTGACGATCAGCTGACAATCCGTATGACGGATCTCGGCGGCCATGTCCGCCGGCCCACGGGTCGGGTTGATACCCACGACGGTGGCCCCGGCCAGTGCGGCCGCGCCGAGCCAGAACACGAAATCGGGGATGTTCTCCAACAGGACCCCGATATGGAAGGGCCCGCCGGCCCTCAGCTTCCGCGCGAGTGCGCCCCGCGCGGCGGACTCATTGACAACGTCATCCCACGTCCAGTCGCGATCACGGGTACGCAGCCCTGGATGACAGTCGCCCACACGGTCCAGGAGCATGCCCGCGATATCGGCCCGGGGCTCACCGGCGCGGGCGGTGGACGCAGCGGTCATATCGCCGATGATGCACCCATCAGATCCTCGGCGTCTGCGATGTCGAGCTGGTCCAAACGGGACACGATCGTGAACACCAGGTCGGCGCCCAGCGCAGGCTGTTCGTCCATCTCCTTCTATCTACCGCTATCGGTGAACATCCATTCGAGAAAATTTCTGAGAACTCTCTAAGGCCCATGCGTGTTCTGCCGGGTGGGGCGCGATAACATCGGGACCCATGACGACCACCGAGCCGGATATCCACACCACCGCGGGCAAGCTCGCCGATCTGCGTCGGCGCAGCGAGGAGACATTGCACCCGGTCGGTGAAGCCGCCGTCGACAAGATCCACGCGAAGGGCAAGCTGACAGCCCGTGAGCGCATCCACGCGCTGCTCGACGAAGGCTCGTTCGTGGAGTTGGACGCGTTGGCCAAGCACCGCAGCTCAAACTTCGGCCTGGGCGACAAGCGCCCGCTCGGCGACGGCGTGGTGACCGGTTTCGGCACCATCGACGGCCGCGACGTGTGCATCTTCAGCCAGGACGTCTCGGTGTTCGGCGGCAGCCTCGGTGAGGTCTACGGCGAGAAGATCGTCAAGGTGCAGCAGCTGGCCCTCAAGACCGGCCGTCCGCTCGTCGGCATCAACGAGGGCGCCGGCGCCCGCATCCAGGAGGGCGTGGTCTCCCTCGGCCTGTACAGCCAGATCTTCCACAACAACATCATCGCCTCGGGCGTCATCCCGCAGATCTCGCTCATCATGGGTCCGGCCGCCGGTGGCCACGTCTACTCGCCCGCACTGACCGACTTCATCGTCATGGTCGATCAGACCAGCCAGATGTTCATCACCGGCCCCGACGTCATCAAGACCGTCACCGGCGAGGACGTCACCATGGAGGAGCTGGGTGGTGCGCACACCCATGAGGCGAAATCCGGCACCACGCACTATGTCGCCTCCGGCGAGCAGGATGCCTTCGACTACGTCCGCGACATCCTGAGCTACCTGCCGTCGAACAACGCCTCGGAGCCGCCGCGCCATCCGGGTCCGGAGCCCACCGACGGCGCCATCGAGGATCACCTCACCGACGAGGACATCGAGCTCGACACCCTGATCCCCGACTCCCCTAACCAGCCGTACGACATGCACGAGGTCATCACCCGCATCCTCGACGATGACGAGTTCCTCGAGGTGCAGGCCGGATACGCACAGAACATCATCGTCGGATTCGGCCGCGTGGACGGCCGCAGCGTGGGCATCGTCGCCAATCAGCCCACCCAGTTCGCGGGCTGCCTGGACATCAACGCCTCCGAGAAGGCCGCACGGTTCATCCGCACCTGTGACTGCTTCGGTGTTCCGATCATCACCCTGGTGGATGTGCCCGGATTCCTGCCCGGCACCGAGCAGGAGTTCAACGGCATCATCCGGCGCGGCGCCAAGCTGCTCTACGCCTACGGCGAGGCCACCGTCCCGAAGATCACCGTCATCACCCGGAAGGCCTACGGCGGCGCGTACTGCGTCATGGGCTCGAAGGACATGGGCGCCGACGTCAACGTCGCCTGGCCCACCGCGCAGATCGCCGTCATGGGCGCCTCCGGCGCGGTCGGATTCGTGTACCGCTCGCAGCTGGCCGAGGCATCCAAGAACGGCGACGATGTGGACGCCCTGCGCCTGCAGCTGCAAGCGGAGTACGAGGACACCCTGGTGAACCCGTACATGGCTGCCGAGCGCGGATACGTCGACGCGGTCATCCCGCCGTCGCACACCCGCGGCTACATCGCCACCTCGCTGCGGTTGCTCGATCGCAAGATCGTGCGGCTCCCACCGAAGAAGCACGGAAACATCCCGCTGTGACGAACGAAGAAGGTGCGGCCGTGACTGAAGAAGGCACCGAGACCGACGAAACCGTTACCGCTGAAGGCGATTCCGGAAAGGTTAGGGCTGCCGATGTACAGGTGCTCAGCGGCAACCCGACCGACGCGGAGATCGCGGCTCTGGTCGCGGCGTTGAGCGCATTGGCCTCGAAGGCGGAGACCGAGAGCCTCAAGCCCCGAAACCTCTGGGCAGAGCCGATCGACATGTTGCGCTACAGCCCGCACAGCTGGCAGCGAGTCACGCTGTTCGAGCGCGCGAAACTGGCGCGTCCGCAGGGCACGTTCTAGACAGCCATCACAGGTCCCGTGACCGCATTTGTCCTCGCGTCCGCGTCCCCCGCACGCGAACGGATCCTGGAGCAGGCCGGCCTCAACCCGGTAGTCATCGTGTCGCACGTCGACGAACATCTCGTCATGGCGACGCAGCCTTCGGGTACCGCGCCCACGCGCGCCGTGGAGGTGCTGGCCTGCGCCAAGGCCTTTGACGTCGCGACGACATTGGCCGGCGCGGTGGCCACCGACGCGGTGGTGCTGGGCTGCGATTCGATGCTCTTTCTCGATGGCACGTTGCAGGGCAAGCCGGGCACCGTCGAGGAAGCACGCCGCCGCTGGGGTCTGATGGCCGGACGCTCCGCCGAGCTACTGACCGGACACTGCCTGGTGCGGGTCATCGATGGTAAACCCGTCGCGCGTGTCAGTGAAACACGTTCGACCACAGTACATTTCGGCACGCCATCGGCAGAGGACCTCGAGGCATACCTGGCCACCGGCGAGCCCCTACAGGTAGCGGGTGCATTCACGCTCGACGGCTTGGGCAGCTGGTTCGTCGAAGGCATCGATGGCGATCCATCGAATGTGATCGGTGTCAGCGTGCCGCTGCTCGGGCGGCTGCTGGACAAGCTCGGCGTACCCGCCTCGTCATTGTGGGTCGGCCACGTTAAACACATGCCGCCAAAGCCTTTTCACCCGGACACGCCCACGGTTGCCCCACTGCCACCTCGCATGGTGCCGCTGTTCGACTCGCTCGTGATGATCGGGCCAACCCAACAGCAAGAATTCAGGGACGCGCACGGCAACCCGATTCCACACATGCCGTCGGTCAATACCAGCTTCCAAACTGCCTGCAGCGATGATTCGTTCGACCTCGGTGTGCACACCAACCGCGGCGCCTGCCTGTGGACCGGCGACTACCTGAATACTGGCGATGGCATCCAGCTGATCGCCGTCGACCCTGCCAGCCCCTCTGTCGCGCTGGGTGGGCGCTCCAAACCCCTTGCGCTGCCCTCGGATGCACAGGATGGTGCCCGGCTACTGCCCACCGGATCGGCGGAGTTGGCGCGCCGCTCGCTGTTGTTCGCCTCGTGTATTCCGTCGCCGGGATGCAGCACCTTCGTATCGGCCGACACCACCGTGTACGACGTGAGCGAGCCGGGTAAGTCGTCCTACCGGCCGATGGGAGTCATGGTCGGCATCTCGCAACCCAGCGGGGTTTCGGTGCCCGGTCGCCGGATGCTGGTGGCAGGCAATGTCGGAACCGGGCCCTGGGCGCCGCGGTTCGCCTGGCTCACACCGCCGATCGACGATCCGGCGTTCCTGGACTCGTCGGCCTGGGAGAAGGTCGGTCAGATCGCGGGTGGCGGGGACCGCGAAAATCAGTTGTTCGCCCTGCCCGCCGGCGGTTTCGGGCTGCTGGATTCCAATGGCTCCGGCGACGCGCACATCGGGCTCAAGCTGTTCCGGACCCCGCAGGAGTTGGTCAGCGAGCCCATGACGGTGCTGATCCGCAACGATCCGTCCGATCCACGGCCGGATGACCCGTTCATCTCCCGGGATCCGCACAAGCTGTTGCAGCCGTACGGGCCCCAGGTCGTCAGCGTCACCATGAACGCCGACGGCACCCAGACGCTGTATTTCCTGGTGAGCCAATGGGTTACCGATCCGACGCGCGCCTACCGAACCATCCTGTATTCCATTGTCTTGGCACCCCAGTACCTGAGCATCTAGCCCTCACCGAACAGCTCTGGATGCCCGGCGGCCTGGCGCCAGTCCTGCGGCGTGCCTAACAGCGCGAACGCACTGCGCAGCATCGCGGCGCGCACCGCCCGTCTACCGTCGCCAGGGGTGGACAGATACCGATAACAGCCCGCCTGCATGCTGGCGAGCAGCACGCCCAAGGTCGCCGTCGTGGGTGCGGGCCTGCCGCTCGCGACCAGCGCCTGCTGTATGACCTCGATGAGCCGGTTCTCGTAGGTGGCCCGCAGCAAGCGAGCGGGCGACGATGGATCGTGTTGTTCGATATGGAAAACAAGCCATGAGTCGCGGCCGCGTTCGGCCGTATCGAGGTACACGTCCAGGCCCGCACTGAGCTGTTCCATCAGGGCGCCGCCGGCATTCACCACCGGCGCCCATTGCGTCAGCATCTGCTGCTGACTCTCCGTCACCAACGCCGTAATCACCTCTGCCACACCGTCGAAGAACGTATAGAAAGTGGGTTTCGACAGCTCGGCACGCTCGGCGATACGTGCGACCGTGGTGCCCCGGTAGCCGTGCTCGGCGTAGACCGCGCCGGCCGCGACCAGGATGCGAGCGCGCGTTCCGGCGCGCTGCTCATCGGTCTGGGGCGGGCGCCCTCTAGACCTCCGGGGATTGACAGACATCGCGACGCAGCCTACCTTTTCATTTAATTTGACGTCAGCGTTAAACAATTATGTCACGGAGGCCCGCCCGGCATGACCGACATCCACATCCCGACCCCGAACGGCGAGATCAGCGCCATCCTGGAGACGCCCGACGGCGACGGACCCTGGCCGTCGATCATCGTCCTCCACGACATCAACGGCTCGACTCCAGACCTGCGCCGCATCACCAAGAACGTCGCCTCGAATGGCTACGTGGCGCTGGCACCCGATCTGTACTCACGCGGCCGGATCCGTTGTATCACCAGGGTCTTGACCAATCTCGCCACTCGTCGCGGGCGGGCTGTCGAGGAGGTGCTGGCCGCCCGTGACTACGTCCAAACGTTGCCTTACACCACCTCTTCGGTGGGAGTGGCCGGCTTTTGCATGGGCGGCGGATTCGCGATGATCACCGCGACCGAGGGATTCGATGCCGCCGCACCCTTCTACGGTGCGATGCCCGGCCCCTACGGAGACCACTTCGAGGGATCGTGCCCCATCGTCGCGAGCCTCGGCACGCGGGACCCGTTCGTGATCCGGGGTGAGCCCCGGTTGCGCAAGGCGCTGGACGCTCACGGCATTGAGCACGACATCAAGAAGTACGACGCGGGCCACAGTTTCGCCAACCAACTGCCCATGCAACCGCTGATGCGGATCGCCGGATTCGGGTACTCCCCCGAAGCCGAAGCAGATGCCTGGCAACGGGTCTACACGTTCTTCGCTCAGCATCTTCGCGATGATGACCGGCTACAGGAGGCACGATGACGACCACGACGACACTGGACCGAATTCGCGAACTGATCCAGCCCGACGCGCTCGGCGATGATGCGCACTCGTCGGCCGGATACCTGGATCTACTCCCGCCGCCCTCGGATCAGCCCCAGCGCGGCGCACAGCGTGCCATGAACAACCCGGCCGTCGCCGCGGTCTACGAAGGGCCGTGGCGGTGGGGTCAGACGGTGCTCTACACCGGCATCACCCCGGCGGCCGAACGACGCCGCGCGGCAGAATCGCTGCGAATCAACGGGGCCCACAAGCTGCTCGATGTTGCCTGCGGGCCGGGAAACTTCACCAAGTATCTGGGACAACACCAGGACTCCGAAGCACTGGCGGTCGGGCTGGATTTCTCCGAGCCCATGCTGCGGCGCGCGGTCCGGACCAATGCCGCCGACGGTGTGGGCTACCTGCGTGCGGACGCGCGCACTCTGCCGTTCGACGACGGGAGCTTCGATGCGGTGTGTTGTTTTGCCGCACTGTATTTGGTACCCGAACCGTTCAAGGTCCTCGACGAGATGATTCGGGTGCTGACACCGGGCGGCCGTATCGCAGTCATGACCAGCTGCACGCGCGGCCCCGCGCTAGTTCGGTCAACATCCGTCAAACTGGCGGCCCTCGGTGGCCTGCACGGGTTCGATCGGTCCGACATCACGTCGGTGTTGCGGAACGCGGGATTCCGGGACATCGAACAGGAAGTTCGGGGCTTGTCACAATTCGTGAGTGCGACAAAGAGTTAGACGAAGGCGCTCAGCAGCAGCACCATCGCGAATCCGACGACCGAAATCACCGTTTCCATCACCGACCACGATTTCAGGGTCTGCCCCACGGTCATCCCGAAATACTCTTTCACCAACCAGAATCCGGCGTCGTTGACGTGGGAGAAGAACAGTGACCCCGCACCTATCGCCAGCACTAGCAGCGCCACGTGTGCGGTAGACATGTCCGCCGCGAGCGGGGAGACGATACCGGCGGCGGTGATGGTCGCCACCGTCGCGGACCCGGTGGCCAACCGAATGAGTACCGCGATAAGCCATCCCAGTACCAGTGCGGGGATCTGCCATTTCTCTGACCAGGTGCTCACGGCATCCCCGACACCCACATCGATGAGGGTCTGCTTGAATCCGCCTCCGGCACCGACGATGAAGACGATTCCCGCGATGGGGCCGAGTGACTTCTCGATGACTCCCGAGACACCCATGCGGTCGAGCCCCGAAGCCCTCCCCAAGGTCACCATCGCCACCAGAGTCGCCGCCAACAGCGCCACAAGTGGCGTGCCGGCGGTGTCGAAAATCCTCTGTACCAATGATTTCGGATTGTCGATCACCACATCGGAGAGTGCCTTGGCCAACATCAGCGTCACCGGTAGCAAGATCGTGGCCACCACCGCGACAACACTCGGAACGGGCCCCTTGCGTTCGGCCTCGGGCGCCGTCGCGGTGGGGATCGTCAACGGCCCCACCCAGCGTTCCGCGACCCGCGCGTAGAGCGGCCCCGCGACAATCAACGTGGGTACCGCGGCCAGCAGGCCAAACGCCAGAGTGACACCCAAATCCGCCTTCAGCGCGTCCACCGCCACCAACGGACCCGGGTGCGGCGGAACCAGTCCGTGTAATACGGACAGGCCTGCCAGCGCGGGAATGCCCACCCGGAGCAGTGGCACATTTCCCCGGCGTGCCACCAAGAGCACGATCGGAATCAGCAGCACCACACCCACTTCGAAGAACAACGGCAACCCCAGCACCGCCGCGATCAGGGCCACCGCCCAGGGCAGCATGCGCGGGCTGGACCGCGCGAGCACGGCATCGGCGACGATATTGGCTCCGCCGGAATCGGCCAGCAGGCGACCGAGCATCGCCCCCAAACCGATGAGCAGTCCCACACCGGCGATGGTCGAACCGAACCCCGTCACAAAGGATCCGAGCAGTCTGTCGAACGGTACGCTCGCGACGGCGGCCAGGGTTCCCGACCCCAACAGCAGCGCCAGGAACGGATGCAGCTTCAGCCGGGTGATGAGCAGGATGATCACGCCGATGCTCAGCACCACCGCGGCCAGTAGCCGAACATCGCTCGTGGTGTGCGGGATCTTCGCCGGCTCGGCCAACAGCAGCAGGTTGGCGTTCATGCGCCGAGCTGCCTCAATGCCTCCGCTACCAGTTCCTCTGGCCCGACCCCCACGTCCAGCACGACACCCTTCTCATCGGGTTGTAACGGTTCGAGAGTCTCGAACTGCGAATCCAGCAACGACGTCGGCATGAAATGTCCTGCACGATGCGACATTCGGTCACCGATGAGCGCCCGGTCGCCGGACAGGTGCACGAAGAAGACATCCGGGTATCCCGCACGGAGAACATCGCGGTAACTGCGTTTGAGGGCAGAACAGGTCACCACCGCACCGACCCCCTCCCGTCCACGCTCCGACATCCATTCGGCGATCCGCTGCAGCCACGGCCATCGATCGGAGTCGTCCAGCGGGATACCGGCCGACATCTTGGCGATGTTGGCTTCCGGATGGAAGTCGTCCCCCTCCGCGCAGAGCGCACCGAGGCGCTGTGCCAACGCCTGCGCCACGGTCGATTTGCCGACCCCTGCCACACCCATGACCACCACGACAGGTGGAGACGTTTCGGCCACTAGACCCCCTTGGGCGCCTTCTGATTCATGAAGCCGAACATATACCCGGCCACCCGGCGCATCTGAATCTCCTCGGCGCCCTCGGTGATCCGGTACCGCCGGTGGTGGCGATAGATGTGTTCGAACGGCATATGCCGCGAGTACCCCATCCCGCCGTGGACCTGCATGGCACGATCAGCGGCCTCACAACACAGCCGGTTTGCGACGTAGTTGCACATCGAGACCTGTTCGGAGACCGAGAACGGACCATAGGTGTCCATTGACCACGCCGTTTTGTGGATCAACGCGCGCAACATCTCGCACTGAGTCTGCAGCTCGACGAGCGGGAACTGGATCGCCTGGTTCGATGCCAGCGGTTTTCCAAATGGTTTGCGCTCCTTGGCATACTCGACAGATCGGTCGATGCAGAACTGGGCCGCACCCAGGCTGGAGGCGGCCTGCCGGATCCGATTCTCGTTGAAGAAGTGCTGTACCACCCCGAGCCCGCGTCCTTCTCCGCCGAAGATCGCCGAGTCGGGAACCCGCACCTCGGTCAGCGACACCCGGGCGTGATCGGTGGGCATGTTGAAGGTCCAGAGGTATTCCTCGACCTTGAACCCGGGCGCGTCCGCGGGCACCAGGAATGCGGTGATACCGCGTCCATCACCGGGATCGCCCGAGGTACGGGCGAAGATCAGGTCGGCATCGGCGATGTGCACACCGGTGTTCCAAGTCTTTTCGCCGTTGATAACCCAGCTGTCGCCATCGCGCACCGCACGAGTCTCCATATGGGTGGCATCGGAGCCGTGTTCCGGCTCGGTGATACCGAACGCGAAAAACTTGGTACCGCTGGCGAGTCCCTCCACCCATTCGGCCTTCTGCTCCACTGAGCCGTATTCCAGCATGAGTAGCAGCCCGACATTGTTGCCGACGATGGCGTGCTCGTTCTGCAGATCACAGTGCAGTCCGAGACCGCGTCGAGCCAGGTGCTCGCGAATGACAGCCATACCCAGGTTGGACCCATCACGTCCGCCGAACTCCGCGGGGAAGGGGTAGCGAAGGTGACCCGCGGCATCGGCCCGCCGACGCGCCTCACCGAGCAGTGCTTCCCACTCCCCGTTGGGCAGTCCGCCACGGTCCCAATCGGTTCGGGAATCCTCCCGGCGGTGATCGAAGAATCGGACGTTGTCATCGGACTGCTCGAGCGGCACGATCTGCCGGTCGATGAACTCGTCGAGCTCGGCGAGATAGTCGACGAGCTCGGGAGGTAGTTCGAAATTCATCTGGTCCCTTCCGGTACCTATGGCTCTATCGATGGCTTCGTCAACATCAGCAGGTCCCACTCGATCTCGGGTATCCGGCGACCGCTGGCGGCCATCACGATGTCCCGCACGCTCCCGTCCAGATACGACTTCGCCTGCGCGGCAAGACCTACGCCCCACCACAGGGTGCCGAGGACCTTCCACCACTGGAATCGGTCGACGTGAAATGTTCCACCGGCGTTCTCGTACGCGCGCACAAATACGTCACGGCCCGCGAACCCACCGAACTCGCGCTCGTCCTCGCCGAACCGCCACATCCGCAGGGCCGTCCAGGCCACATCGCGCATGGGATCCCCGAAGCGCGTGGTGCCCTCCCAGTCGAGCACGGCACGCAATCCGTCCTCGCCGACGATGACATTGCCGTTGCGAATATCCGTGTGCACCAAGCATCGCTGCGCCGGAGGACCGGGCATGTGCTCGGCCAGCCAGGACAGTGTGCGCTGGAACACCGGCCGATCCGCAAGCAACCCGGCCACGCCCTCACGCATCTGCTCCAACAGGACAACCGCGGGCTCGGTCTCCGGGTCGCCGGGTAGGTCGGGCGACGCCATCTCCGGATCGATCCCATGCAGTCGTCCCATAGCCGCTCCGAGCTGCTCCGCCACCAGGTCGCCGATCCCCGTGGTTTGCACCAGTCGAAGCACCTTACGCGGTACCGTCTCCCCCTCGATGCGCTCGGAGATCATGAACGGCGCACCCAAATAAGAGGATTCGGAACAGACCCCGCGAACCCGCGGCACCGGAACACCGTGGCTGCGCGCCAGCTCACGCACCGCAGCCTCACTGCTCACCGGAACCTGCTGCACAACAGCGGGCACAATGGTCGCCACCAGCTCAAGGGTTTCACCCCCGGAAGTGGCGTCCAGCAGCACATTTCGCCGCCGCGCGCCAGCGGATACGCCGACGACACCGGACACGTCGAACTTCTTGCCGAACTCGTCCTGCAGGTAGCGGGTCAGCCCGTCACTCAGATCCATCACTGCCCCTCCCAGGCGTCGTACCCGGGCTTGACGACCGCGAGGTCACTGCGCACCACCTCGACCAGATCGTCCCACGAAGGATCGTCGGTGGGCGGCGACGCGGGCAAGGTCAGTTCTCGCTGCAGAATCCTGGCGATGTTGGCACCAACACGAGCGCGATGCACCGAAGACGAAGGCAGCTCGGATTGGAGATCATCGAGCAGTTCGGCGAGCGCACCCGCCAGTTCCGCAGCGGTCGGAATGTAGGGCACCACCCGTTTGTACCTTCTATGGTGCGTTCCTCGCGGGAATAGCGGAGAAACACCAGGAGTTGCTGTACATCGTGGATGAGCCGCTCGTGCGAAGACTGTCAGGCACGGCCAGACAGGTATCGATTCTGGACCTGGCGCGCGTGGGGCCGGACGAGAGCGTGGCCGAGAGCTTCGCCGCGAGCGTCGAGATCGCCCGGCACGCCGAGGCGCTGGGGTTTCACCGCGTCTGGTACGCCGAGCACCACAACATGCGGTCCATTGCCTCATCGGCGACGAGCGTCCTGATCGGACATGTGGCCACCCAGACGTCCACCATCCGACTGGGCGCGGGCGGCATCATGCTGCCCAACCACTCGCCGTTGCAGATCGCTGAGCAGTTCGGCACGCTCGAGACCCTGCACCCGGGACGCATCGACCTCGGCCTCGGCCGCGCCCCCGGGACGGACCAAGTGACTCTGCGCGCATTGCGGCACTCCCCCGCCGACGCCGAGCACTTCCCCCAGGACGTCATCGAGTTACAGGCATACCTGGGTGAGCAGAGTCGGGTCCCGGGCGTGACCGCAACGCCGGGACGCGGGACGCATGTGCCGCTCTACATTCTCGGCTCCTCGCTGTTCGGCGCGAAGCTGGCGGCGGTACTGGGCCTGCCCTACGGCTTCGCCTCGCATTTCGCACCCCCTGCGCTGCAGGATGCGGTGGCGCTGTACCGGCGAGAGTTCCAGCCTTCTGAACAGTTGCAGGAGCCGTATGTCATCGCCGGGGTCAATGTGATTGCCGCGGATGATGAAGCGACCGCACAGGACCAGTATCGAGCGGCACTCATCGAACGCGCCAAGCTTTTCCTACATCGCGGGGGCGGCCCCCGCCTCACCGATGACGAGGCCCTCGCCGCTCTCGAGTCCCCTGCTGGACAACAGATTCAGGCGATGACGAAGTACTTCGCCGTCGGGACGCCCGACGATGTAGGTGCATACCTCGACGACTTCGCGCAGGTGGCCGATGCCGACGAGCTCATCGTGGTCCCCAACGCACCCGACCGGAAACTGCAGTTGCGGTCGTTGGAGATCGTGGCCGAGGTCAGCGGGCTGACACCGCGCGACTGAATTCACTTCTGTCACAGCTGTTTCAGGGTGCGGCTACTTGTCGGTGGGTGCGGTTAGCATTCGAACATGAGTTCGATTGAAGTGTTGGAGGCGGCAGTTGATGCCGTGTGCTCGGACATCTTCGATGGACTCGCTAACCCCGAACTACTTGCGGTGCTTGCTCGCCTTGAAGTGGCTCAACGCCGGCTCATGTCCGTCTCGCTCTCCGGCACGGCCCAGCTTGTGCAGCGCGGTGCTCCGATCGAACTCGGGGGCACCTCGCATGCCGATGTGTTGTCGCGGAGGTTGCATATCAGCAAGAGTGCGGCCCGCCGCCGGATCGGCGATGCCGAGCAGTTGGCGCCCAGGCGTGGACTGACCGGTGAGGTGTTGGCGCCGCAGCTGCCGAATGTGGCCGAGGCTTTACGGCGCGGCGATATCGGGGACGAGCATGTGCGAATCGTGCGGCAGTTCTTTGATCGACTACCGGTGGTGGTGGATGCGCCGACCCGCGAGGCCGCCGAACAACAACTCGCAG
>NZ_MAFC01000005.1 GCF_002013465.1 Mycobacterium sp. D16R12
ACCGACGATCCAGAACCTGATTAACGCCGAGACGAAGGCGTTCGGGTTGTTGGTTGGTCTGCCCGGCGCGTACGTGACGAACACGATCGCGGTGGTGACGGCTCTGACGCAGAATCCGGCATCGCTCCTGCCTTCGGGTCTCCTGCCCTCGGCGACCGCGAACACCGCGGCCGCCAAGGCGCCGACGTCGATTCTTTCGGCGCTGGGCAAGACGACCACGGTCGATGCGTCGAAGGTGACGGAGTCGAAGGTCGCTGGTTCGAAGGCTGCTGCCGAAGCTGAGCCGGCCAAGGCTGGATCTACCAAGCCGGCGACCCCGGCCGAGGCGGCTACGCCTGCCGAGGCTGTCAAGCCTGCGACTCCGGTGGAGGCAGTCAAGCCTGCGACTCCGGCCGAGCCGGTCAAGTCCGCCACCCCGGCGGAGCCGGCCAAGGCTGTGGAAGCGGCCACCCCCGCAGAGCCTGCCAAGCCCGCCACCCCGGCTGATGCCGTCAAGCCTGCGACTCCCGCTGATGCTGCCAAGCCTGCGGAGCCGAAGGTCAACGTGCCGAAGGTCAAACTGCCCACACCGGTCACCAAGGTCGGCGAGGTCAGCGGCGGAGTTTCGCCGAAGACCGAAGACTCGGCCAAGGCAGACAAGAGCGAGAAGGCCGATTCCAAGGACGCCAAGTCCGATAAGGGGTCCGCACCGAAGAAATCCGAAAATGACTCTTCAGCTGCGAAGAAGCCCGAGAGTGCCGCGTCGACCACCGGTAAGTCGGAGTCCGCTTCGAGCTCCTCATCGAGCGACTCACACTCGAGCGCCTCGAACGGTTCCTCGCACAGCGACTCGCACAAGGCGTCGTCTGACTAGTCCCCGGTAGCAAGCTCAAAGGTCCCCGCGCCAGACATGGTGCGGGGACCTGCTTGTAAGCGGCACTGACATAAGTCAACATCATTGACATGGATATCGACGGAACCGCGACCCTGGGGTACTTGCTGACCCGTACCGCGACATCACTGCGCGGCAAGGTGGCGGCCCGGTTGGAGCCGATGGGGCTGAGCCTGCCCGAGTACATCTGCATGCACATCCTGCGCACCTACCCCGGCATGTCCAACTCCGAATTGGCACGGCAGGCGATGGTTACCCGCCAGGCCATGAACGCGGTGTTGCATCGGCTGGAGCAGGAGGGCCTCATCAGCCGCCCGGAGAACGCGGACCACGGGCGGTCGCTGCCCGCTCGCCTGACCCGGCGGGGCACCACCCAGCTTGAGAAGGCGGCCGAGGCGGTGACCGCGGCCGAGAACGAGGTCATGGAGAAACTGACCGCTGACGAGCGCCGCGCGTTGAAGGCCATGCTGGCCAAATGCGTTCCGAGTCAACTGCCATGAGACGCGCCGGGTGGCTGATCGCGTTCACCGGTCTGGTGATCGGGTTCAGTGTCTGGCTGCCGTGGTTGCGAACGTCGGCCAGCGGCGGGGGCAGGGCCAACGCCATTGGCGGCGCCACCGGATCAGTGGTGCTGCCACCGGGATTCGGTGCGGGCCAGATGATCTTGCTGGTTTCGGCGTTACTCGTGGTGGCTGGATGCATGGTGGGCCAGCACATTCTGCACCGCATCGCCCCGATCGCCGCGGGTGTATTGGCGCTGGTGCTCTTGGGGCTGGAACTGTTGTATTACCGCACCAACATCAAGGCCCCGATCGTGACGGGCTATGGGTTCTGGGTAGCGATCGCGGCGTCGGCTATCGCCGTCGCGCTGGCCATCGTTGCGCTGCTGTCACGACCCCAGGCCGGCGAGCAGCAATGGCACGATTGAGCCGTACATCCCGTACTTGACGGTGCCGAGCGTGTCGCGGTTCTTTCCTACTAGCGGTGACACGAAACTCGTTGCGGTAGAGAGCACCTGATCCTCGGCAACGGCCGCGTCGACGATCTGGTAGTTCAGGGATTCGGATCCGCCGAGTCGACGGCCGCTGGGCATGGTGGCCGATGCCGCCTGGGGTGTCATCTTCCCCTGACACAGCGCTGACATACCGGGCGTAAACGGCATGCCGAGGTCGACTTCGGGAAGGCAGAAGAAGCCGCGATCAGTGCGCATCACCCGGTAGTCGCAGGCCAGCGCGACCATGGCTCCGGCGCCGAAGGCGTGACCGTTGACGGCGGCCACGGTGGGTGTGGGGAACACCAGGAAGCGCGCCAGGATCTTCTGAACCTCGGTGATGTACCAGCCGAGCTTGTCGGGGTTGGCGCCCAGGAAGTCGACGTCCAGCCCGTTGGAGAAGAACTTGCCGCTGCCGGTGACCACCAGCGCGGACGGGGTGCCATCGGCGAGCACCTCGTCGAGCAGTGCATTGATCTGCTCGATATTCGCTGTGGTGAAACGGTTCTCGTCGGTGCCGAGCTCAAGGATGTGGATGCCTTCGGAGCGCTGCAGTGCTGGCATGTGTGGCTACCTCAACTGTTCGAGAGCTGTCGCTACTTGCTCGGGGATGGGTACGGGGGTGCGGGCATCGGAGTCCACGTAGACATGAACGAACCGGCCCAGGGCGCGGGGAGTGTCCTCGACGACGCCGTCGACGACCGTGAACACCGCGAGCTTGTAGATGACGCTGCTGCGGCCGCGGTGTTCCAGGGCCAGGCCGATGGACAGCTCGTCGGGGAAGGACACCTCCGCCAGGTACTTGCATGAGGTTTCGGCGACGACGCCGATGGCGGGCAGGTCGCGGATATCGCATCCGGCGGCATCCATCAGCCAGCCGTTGACGGCAGTGTCGAACCAGGCGTAGTAGACGACGTTGTTGACGTGTCCGTACACATCGTTATCGGCCCAACGGGTTTGGTGCAGGCGGTGTACCGGAAAGTCTGCTTTGGTGGGTAGTTCTGGCTTGGTCATGCGCTCACCGCGCTGGGGCGCAGGATCTGTCGAACAGCCTGGCCGTCGGCGAGGGCGTCGAGCGCGATGTTGATGTCTTCCAACGGCAGGTCGTCGGACTTGAGCTTCTCCACCGGCAGTCGCCCGGCCCGCCACAGCGCCAGCATTGCCGGGATGTCCTGTTGCGGCTGCGCCGATCCCATGTACGAGCCCAGGATGCTGCGGCCCTCGGCGACAATGCTCAACGCGGGCAGGGTAATTCGTGCATCGGGGTGCGGCAGTCCCACCGAAACGGTGCCTCCGCCACGGCCGGTGAGCGCGTAGGCCTGTTCCAGTACCGCCGCCGAGCCGACGACCTCGAACACCCAATCGTGACCGCCGGGGGCTTCTTCCGGGGCGCAGGCTCGTGTGGCTCCGAGTTCAAGGGCCAGTTCGCGTTTGGCAGGCACTGGGTCGATGGCCAGTACCTCGCCGGCCCCCGCGGCGGCCGCCGACATCACGACGGCCAGTCCAACGCCGCCCAGCCCGAGCACCGCGACCGAGTCGCCGGGGCGCATCGAGGCGGTGTGGGTGACGGCCCCGAAGCCGGTCAGCATGGCGCAGCCGAAGAGTGCGGCCGTGTCCAAGGGAACGTTCTGATCGATGACGACCACCGAATTGCGGTCCACCACAGCGTGGTCGGCGAAACCCGAGACGCCCAGGTGGTGCCGCACCTCGGCGCCGTCCACATCGCGCAGGCGGGTGCCGCCGCGGATGAGGTCACCGCGGCCGTTGGCCGCCGCGGCGTCCGGGCATAGCGCGGGGCGGCCCGAGGAGCAGTACCTGCAGGCACCGCAGCTCGGCACGTACACCAACACCACGTGATCGCCGGGGGAGACGTCGCGAACACCGGGGCCGACTTCGGCGATGACACCGGCTGCCTCGTGTCCTAGCGCCATGGGCACCGGGCGTATCCGGTTCCCGTCGACCACCGACAGATCCGAGTGGCACAGCCCAGCGGCTTCGATGCGGACTAGTACCTCACCGGGCCCAGGTGGGTCGAGCTCCAGTTCAACGAGTTTCAGCGGGTGGGTATCGCGGTATGGCCGCTCGATCGGTGCCGCGTGTAGCACCGCAGCACGAATGCGCATGGATGAGCCGCTCTCGCGAAGACTCTCAGGCACAGACCCCTCCGTAGATCGCATTGAGCCAGACGTGGAGCAGCGTATCGACAACGTCGTCGTCGGCGACGGCGGGTTGCTGACCGGTGAAGGTCGCCCGCATCATCGACTGGTTGATGAGGTTGAGTGCGATGGCGATATCGCGGGCGGGAATGGTGTCCGGCGCGGCGCCGCGAGTGCGTTCGGCCTCGATACCCAGCGTTGTGTTGGCGACCCAGTTCTCCGTCACCTCGGACCAGCGTTGATCCAGCTCGGGGCTTGTTCCTTGCATGCTGGACAACGCGACCGTGAGGGCCCGGTGGGAGCCGAAGGCGTCAAAGTAGGCCTTGATCACGGCCCGCCAGTACTCGGCGGGGCTCGGCATGGCGGCCAGGTCGATGCCGGCGACGTTGGCGTCGGCCTCCTCGATGATCCGCTCGGCGAGCGTGAGGAGGACGGCTTCCTTGGAGGAGAAATAGAAGTAGAACGTGGGGCGCGAGATGCCGGCTCCACGCGCCAGGTCATCGACGGAGATATCCGTCAGTGGACGTTGCCCGAGCAGTTCCTCGGTGTTGGTCAGGATGGCCTGTATCCGCTCGTCCCCGGAGGGGCGCGTGGTCTTGCGGCCTCTCGTCGTCGGTTTTGTCACGCCTACCTGCGCATTCTATAAAGTTATCGACACACTGTTGACTTTCTCGACACTGCGTCGATAGCCTAGCTCTCATGACCGAACATGTCGAGATTGTCATCGTGGGCGCCGGAATCTCGGGGATCGGCATGGCCTGCCATGTCGCCCGTGACGTGCCGGGCAAGGACTTCGTGGTGCTTGAGGCGCGCGAGCGCATCGGTGGTACCTGGGATCTGTTCCGCTACCCGGGCATCCGCTCCGACTCCGACATGTTCACCTTGGGCTTCAACTTCCGTCCGTGGACGAGCACCAAGGGCATCGCTGACGGAACCTCCATTCGCGAGTACGTCACCGACACCGCGCGTGAGTTCGGTGTGGACAAGAAGATCCGCTTCGGTCACAAGGTCGTCGGCGCCGAGTGGTCCTCCGAGCAGGGACTCTGGACAGTGCGGGCGGAGCACGCGGGTGAGATCGTCGAGTTCACGACGCGGTTCTTCCTGGCGTGCACCGGCTACTACAACTACGACAATGGCTTCACGCCGGAGTTCGAGGGCATCGACGACTTCACCGGCCAGGTGATCCATCCGCAGCACTGGCCGGAGGATCTGGACTATGCCGGCAAGAAGGTCGTTGTCATCGGCAGTGGGGCGACAGCCATGACGCTGGTTCCCGCGATGGCTGGAACCGCCGGGCACGTCACCATGCTGCAGCGCTCGCCCACTTACGTGGTGTCGCTGCCGTCCACCGACGCACTTGCCGTGGCACTGCAGGGCAAGTTGCCCGCCTCGATCGCCTACCCGATCGTGAAGTGGAAGAACCAGATGGTCAGCTTTATTAGCTACCAGACGAGCCGTCGTGACCCGGAGCGCATGAAGGGGATCCTGCGGGCGCTCCTGAAGCGGCAGCTGCCCGACTTCGACCTGGACAAGCACTTCACCCCGAAGTACAACCCGTGGGATCAGCGCTTGTGCGTGGTGCCGGACTCGGACCTGTTCCGCGCCCTGCGTAAGGGCACTGCCTCCATAGCCACCGACCGGATCGCGCGGTTCACGCCCAAGGGCATCCTGTTGGAGTCCGGCGAAGAGCTCGAGGCCGATATCGTCGTCACCGCGACGGGTTTGAATGTTCAGCTGGCCGGTGGGCTCAGGCCTGTGGTGGACGGTGTGCAGGTGAACCCCGCGGATTCGGTGAGCTACAAGGGCTTGATGCTGACGGGCCTGCCGAACTTCATCTTCACCTTCGGGTACACCAACGCATCGTGGACGCTCCGTGCCGATCTGGTGTCGCAGTACACCTGCCGTCTGCTCAACTACATGACTAAGACGGGACAGACGGTTGTGTGGCCGGTCGAGCCCCCGACCAGTGAGCGACTGCCGTTCTTGGAGGACTTGGTCTCGGGGTATGTCGCCCGCGCGGAGAGCGCAGTGCCGCACCAGGTGCCGCTGGCCCCGTGGCGGTCGCATCAGAACTACTTCCGTGAGCTGCCTGTGCTCAAGTACGGGAAGGTCGCCGACAAGGGCGTCCGATTCAGCCGCGGAGGTGCAGGGTCGGCGACGTCCGGCCGGGGCAAGGCCTCCCATGAAGCACCCGTTGCAATAGGCAGGTAAATACCTGCATAATGGCCGGGTGCAGTCAGCACCCGGCCATTCTCATGGGGACATGGTCTTCAAGGCCCTCGCCGACCCGACTCGGCGGGAGCTGTTGGACCGGCTGCATGAACGCAACGGCCAGACCCTGAGTCAGCTCTGCGACGGCGTTGGACTGGCGCGTCAGTCGGTGACTCAGCATCTGGGCGTGCTCGAATCCGCCAACCTGATCAGCGCGGTGAAACACGGCCGAGAAAAGCTGCACTATCTCAATCCGGTTCCGCTGCATGAGATTCAGGAACGGTGGATCGACAAGTTCGAGCGCCCGCGGCTGCGGGCGCTGAGTGCGATCAAGCAGCGAGCGGAGGAGCCGGAGATGTCTCAACCAACTTTCGTCTACACCACCTATATCAACAGCACGCCCGAGAAGGTGTGGCAGGCGATCACCGACCCCGGGCTCAGTACCCAGTACTGGGGGCACGCGAATGTGTCTGACTGGCAACAGGGTTCGTGTTGGGAGCATCAGCGGGTGGATGGCTCCGGTATCGCCGATGTGGTGGGCACAGTGGTGGAGGCAGATCCGCCACGCAAACTCGTGACCACCTGGGCCGATCCGGCTGGCGGGGCCGACGGTCCCACGTCGACCGTCACCTTCCTGATTCAGCCATACCAAGACATCGTGCGGCTGACCGTCACGCACGCCGACCTTGCGGACCCGGCGGAGTATGCCCAGGCCAGCGGTGGGTGGGCCGCGGTGCTGTCAAACCTCAAGTCGTTCTTGGAGACTGGGGCCCCGCTGCCTACGGAGCCATGGGGGCAGCCCGAGTAAGCGCTACCCGCCCGTCTAGACCGATCCGATGGCGTGTGCCGATCAGGCGCGGTTGTGGAGAGTGATCTGGTAGCCGTCCGGATCGGCGAAGGTGAATGTCCGGCCGAAGGGGCCGTCGATCGGCGCGGAGACGATGGTGTGACCGTCGGCGACGAGAGCATCGTGAATGGCCTGGACGTTTGTGGCGTGCAGCCAGATCGCGGCACCGATGCCGGGCTGAGTAACGGACGCGAGATCGGTGCCCGGGACGAGGTCGCGGAGTGCGAACGCGATCGGCTTCGTCTCGAAGACCACGGCGTGTGGAGGTCCGGCCTGCGAGCGGACAAGACCGAGGTACCGCTCGTAGAACACCCGCGAAGCGTCGAGGTCGCTTGCTTGAAGTGAGATGAAGTCCGGGCCGATGACGGGCATGACGATGCTCCTTCTTTTCGTGTCAGTTTACTGACACGCGACAATCTATGTCAGAATACTGACATGAGTCAAGACGGTGTCGGCGTTGACCTGGATACGTCATTGGGTTACCTGCTGAAAGAGGCGTCGAGCGTCCTGCGTGCAGCCATGGGGGAGGTGCTGCGGCCGCTCGGGATGAGCGTGACGCACTACTCCTGCCTCGAGCTGCTGGCCCAACGCCCGGGCTTGTCGAACTCCGAGCTCGCGCGGGGCGCGTTCGTGACACGGCAGTCGATGAATGTGCTGCTCCAGAACCTGGAACGAGAGGGTTACGTGATCAGGCCCGCGGACGCGCCCGTCGGGAAGGTTCTTCCCACGCGGCTCACGCCTCGCGGCCGACGCAGTCTGGAGAAGGCGACTGTCGCCGTACGGTCCGTCGAGGTCAGAATGCTGTCCGGCATGACGGATACCGAGCAGTCCGGCGCGTTCCGGATCCTGCAAAACATGATTCGTTCCCTGCGCGGCGCCGACGACGGTGTGTAGGTCGCGCCCGGATGCCTATCGGACCTGGGTGCGGCCCGAGTAGGCGCTACCCGCCCGCCGGGATCGGTCCGGTAGCGTCATCGGCCCCAACAGGTTTGGGCCCAAATGGTTTCGGTAATGGACGGGAACGCACATTGAGGGGCCACCAGAACCAGCGGCCCAGCAGGGTGGCTATCGCCGGCGTCAAGAACGACCGCACCACCAGGGTGTCGAAGAGCAACCCGAGGCCGATGGTGGTGCCGATCTGACCGAGAACGCGCAGATCGCTGAAGATGAAGGAAGACATCGTCACCGCGAAGACCAGGCCGGCGGCGGTGACGACCCCGCCGGTGCCGGCAATCGCGCGGATGATGCCCGTCTTCAACCCGGCGCCGGTTTCTTCCTTGAATCGGGAGATCAATAGCAGGTTGTAGTCCGCCCCGACCGCCAGCAGGATGATCACCGCCAGCGGGAAGATGACCCAGTACAGCGGAATTCCGAAGATGTACTGCCACACCACCACCGACATCCCGAAGGATGCCGCCAGCGATAGCGCCACCGTCCCCACGATGACCAGGGCCGCCACGATGCTGCGCGTCAGGAACATCATGATGAGCAGGATGAGGCCAAGGGAGGCCAACGCGGCCATCAGTAGATCGTATTTCTGGCCGTCAGCGATGTCCTTGTACGCCGAGGCGGTTCCTGCCACATAAATCTTGGCATCGGCCAGCGGCGTTGCCTTGACGGCGTCGAACGCTGCTTCCTTGATCGCATTGATGTGCTCGATGCCCTCGGAGGTCTGCGGATCTCCCTGATGGGTGATGATCATGCGCGCGGCCTTGCCATCCGGGGACATGAACAGCTTCATGCCGCGTTTGAACGCGGGATTATCGAATGCCTCAGGTGGCAGGTAGAAGGAATCGTCGTTCTTCGCGTCGTCGAAGGCCTTGCCCAGCTCCGTTGCGGTGCGGGTGGATTCCTCATTCTGCGTATTGGTGCCGTTGTTGATCGCGTAGTTGGACTGGGTCAGGTCGCGGTTCTTCTCCTGTATCGAGATCTGGGGCGGTATGAGATCGACGAGTTTGGGCTGTAGTGCGTCGAGCTTGGTAAGACTCCCGGTGACGGTCTGGAGTGCATCGACCAGTTCGTCGATACCGTCCAGGGCATCGAAGAGGGATCGCAGCGCCGCGCAGAAGGGGATGTCGAAGCAGTGAGGTTCCCAGTAGAAGTAGTTGCGTATGGGCCGGAACTGGTCGTCGAAGTTGGCGATCTTGTCGCGTAAGTCCTGGGCGACCGCCACGGTCTGCTGAAACCCCTGGGTTTGTTCGTGCGTGATCGCGGCGCTCTGTTTCTGAAGTGCCAGTTGGTTTTTCAGCACCGCAATGGTTTGCGTCATCTGGTCGGCCTGTTGAGACAGATACAGGGCCTGGTTCTGCTGCTGGGACAGGTTCATCAGCTGACTCGCGCTTGATGCACTGATCTGAAAGGGAATGGAGGAGTGGGTGATGGGAGTGCCGAGGGGCCGGGTAATCGATTGGACCAGGGCCACGCCGCGGGCATGGAGAACGGACTTGGCGACGCGTTCCAGCAGAACCATTCCTGCGGGGTTGCGCATATCGAAATCGGTTTCGATCATCAGAAGCTCGGGGTTGAGCCGTGCGACCGAGAAGTGCCGTTCGGCTGCGGCATAGCCCACGTTGGAGGGAGTCGACTCGGGCATATAGATGCGCCCGTCGTAGGTGGTCTTGTATCCGGGCAACGCGAGCAGTCCGATGAGTGTCACCACGCACGAGACGACGAGAATGGGGCCGGGCCAGCGCACGATGGCCGTGCCGATCCGGCGCCAACCGCGTGTGCGCATCGCGCGTTTGGGGTCCAGTAGTCCGAAGCGGCTTCCGATTATCAGCACGGCCGGGGCCAAGGTGAGCGAGGCGGCCAGTGTCACCAGCACCCCGAGAGCCGCGGGCACCCCGAGGGTCTGAAAGTAGGGCAGCCGTGTGAACGACAGGCAGAGTAGCGCGCCCGCGACAGTCAGACCCGATCCGATGATGACGTGAGCGGTGGACTTGAACATCGTCTGGTAAGCGGCCAGCCGATCCTCACCGGCCGAGCGCGCCTCCTGGTAGCGGCCGACGAAAAATATCGCGTAGTCGGTACCGGCGGCGATGGCGAGCATGGTCAGAAGATTCGTGGCGTAGGTCGACAACCCAATGACGCCCGTATGTGCCAGTGCCGCAACGATTCCACGCGCTGCTGATAGTTCGACAAGAACTGTAACCAGCACCAGTGCCGTGGTCGTCAGCGAGCGGTAGACGATGAGCAGCATGATGGCGATGACCGCGAACGTGATGAGGGTGACCTGGGCAGAGCCCGCGTTGCCTACCTCGAACTGATCGGTGATGGTCGGGGCCTCACCGGAAACGTAGGCCTTGACCCCATCCGGGGCGGGTGTGTCCGCCACGATGCGGCGTACGGCGTCGACGGATTGATTGGAGAGTGCCTCGCCCTGATTACCGGCGACGTAGACCTGCACGTATGCGGCCTTGCCGTCCTTGCTTTGTGAGCCGCCTGCCGTGATCGGATCGCCCCAGTAGTCGGCGACGTGCTGCACGTGTTCGCGGTCGTCGTTCAGCCGCTGCACCAGCGTGTTGTAGAACTCATGTGCTTGCGCGCCAAGGGGTTTATCGCCCTCGAGCACGACCATGGCGGAGCTGTCCGAGTCGAACTCGTTGAAGACCTTGCCGATATGCCGCATCGCCATGGTGGACGGTGCATCGGCGGCATTCAGTGGGGCAGAACGTTCTTCGCCAACCACTTCCAGCTGCGGCACGGTGGCGTTGGTTACCGCCGCGATGACCACCCAGAACAAGATGATCGGCACCGCGAGCCGACGGATGATCGTGGCTGTGCGGGACTCTTGGGTGTGGCCGTTGCTCATGCGGACTTGTCCAGGCAGGTGGTGTAGCCGTTCACGATGGCGACGGTCCTTTCGTCCTTGACAATGCCGTCCACGGTGATGCGGCAGCCGGTTGCGTCACCGGTGCCCTGCGCGCGCAGGTCGGCGAACAGGGTGGGATCGTTGGTAACGAGCTCGTGCGACCACGGCAGCGGCGCGTTGTCGACGCGATGCGGCTGCGCCATTTCGTCGAGGAAGTTGATGGTCGCGGTGCTCCCGGCCGTACCGAAGACCTCGAGTAGGACGCGCTTGGGGTTGTAGTTGGTGTTCTCCATGGCCTCGGTGCCGGGGCGGGTCAGTTCGATGTTCGAGCCGAAAATGCCGTGTAGTCGAGTCACACCGAAGGCCACTACCGCTATCACTGCGGCCGCGACGAGCACCGTCCACCATCGTTTGAGCAGAATCCACATCCAGCCTTGCACCAGCGCCCACGCCCTCTCGATAGTCGCTGACCGACCTAAGTAGAACGGTACGGTACCGTACTTCCATGGTGAGTGGCGTGTCAACGGGGTTGACTAAGGCGACCAAGAAGCAACAGGCCTCCCAATGGACCCCACGGGAGGTGGAGCTGCTCGCTGTCACGCTGCGATTGCTGCAGCAGCACGGATACGACCGCCTGTCGGTCGACGAAGTCGCCGCGGAGTCGAAGGCGAGCAAGGCGACGATCTATCGGCGCTGGCCGTCGAAGGCCGAGCTGGTGTTGGCGGCTTTCATCGAGGGCACGCGTGCGCAGTTGATCCGGCCAAACACTGGCTCGCTACGTGAGGATCTGCTGCAGATCGGGATGAACGCGCTCGAAGACGTACGGCGTAATACGCCTGTCATGCGTGGTCTGCTGATTGAGATCGAGCGAAATGCCGACTTGACCAAGGCATTTCGGACGAAATTTATCGATCAGCGCAAGTTGTTGCTCGACGACGTACTTTCCGCCGCCGTCGAACGCGGCGAGATCGAGGCGGCGGCCATCAACGAGGAGCTCTGGGATCTGTTACCGGGGTACTTGGTGTTCCGTTCATTGATGCCAGTGCGATCGCCGACGGTCAACACCGTGCGCACGCTGGTGAACGACGTCATCATGCCCAGCCTGACCCGAAAGCTCTGACACGCTGATCTATGGGATGTGTCCTTGTTCGGTGAGCCATTCCCGGGTTTGGGCCATTCCCTGACCTAAGTTGACCTTTGGTTCGTACCCGAGCAGGTGGCGTGCTTTGTCGATTGAGTAGGTGCCAGTGCGCGTGAGGTAGCGGACGGACACCGGGTTGATCTCGGTCTTGCGGCCCGCGAGCTTGGCCGTGGTGGAGACCGCTTGCGCCAGGGCAAGGGCGGCCGCGGTCGGCACGCAGAGGGGACCACGTTTTCCGAGCATGCGGTAGTAGTGCCCGAAGAACTCTTTGCACGACACCCCGGCACCACCGCCGATGGTGAACACGTGCCCCGCCGCACGGGGATGTTCGGCGGCCAGCAGTAGGCCGTCCACCAGGTCGTCAACATAGACCGGGCTGAAGATGCCCTTTCCCCTGGCGGGCAGCACAAATTGGTTCTGTTTGATCTTCTGAACCGGGATGATCGTCCAGGGCCGGGACCCGGGCCCGTACACATCGCCCGGCCGCACGATAGTGGCCGCAATCTCCTGTGCCGCATGCGCCTGAAGGACAACCTGCTCGCCGGCGATCTTGGTGTCGACGTAGGGGTTGCCATCAGGGCGCACCGGCCAGTCTTCGGCGACGCCATCGGCGAATCCGGTATCGGAGAATGCGCGCACCGAGGACACATGCAGGAACCGTGACGCCCCGCCGCGGACTGCGGCCTCAAGTGCATGGCGCGTACCGACCGTATTGACCCGCCACTGGGGTTGCAGGCCTTCGGAATTCGACACGATGGCCGCCGTGTGTATGACCAGGTCGCATCCCGCCGCGTGTTTCTGCCAATCGCCGGGCGCGCTGATGTCACCGGCGACAATGCGGTTTCCTGGGTCCGCGGCAAAGTCGACACCACTGACCTCATCCCCGCGCTCGCGCAATCTGGCAGCGATCACGCGACCAATAAAACCGCTTGCACCGGTGATAAACACCTTCATCGCTCAGACCCTATGCAGACCCAGGACGAAGCCCATAGACCGGGTCGATTGGGGCCGCCCTAAGTATCGGGTTACCGAAGATCACATGCCGCAGAAATTATTGCTGCAGAGTCTGTTTCGTGGCATACGGCACGTACCTGTAAGTTGAGCATCGTGGACGCAACCATTTACCACAACCCCCGGTGCACCAAGTCGCGCCAGGCGCTGGCCAGGCTCGAAGAGGCCGGTGCCGATATCACCGTCGTGAAGTACCTCGACGATGTGCTCACCAAGGCGCAGCTCAAGGCGCTCATCAAGGATGCGTGCCTGACTGTGCGCGAGGCAGCACGCACCGGTGAGGCCGAGTACAAGGAGCTTGGGCTTGCCGAGGCCTCCGATGACGCACTCCTTGATGCGATGATTGCCCACCCGCGGCTGATCCAGCGGCCATTCGTGGTGACTGCCAACGGAACCCGGATGGCACGCCCTACCGAGGCGATCGACGAGATTCTGTAGCTCCCCGTCTGCCCACCAGCATGGCGGCACACACTCCGGCGGCGACGCCAATCTCGGGTGATGACGATGGGGGCCAGTGTGTGAGCGCAGCAGCGTGCCTGTCCAAGAGACACTGCCGCTGAGTCGATAGGCAGCACCGATCGCTAGTGGTAGAACGAGTTATGCAGTTCCGTCAGCTTGAGTATTTCGTGGCGTTGGCGCGGGAACGACACTTCGCTCGGGCGGCGTCGGCGTGCTACGTGTCCCAGCCGGCACTTTCGGAGGCGATCCGCAAGCTCGAACACGAGCTGGGCGTGCCATTGGTGCTGCGCGGATCAAACTTTGAGGGCCTGACTCCTGAGGGGGAACGCCTGGTCCTTTGGGCGAGAAGGATTCTCGCGGACCGTGACGCGCTGGAGCATGAGGTGACGGCGCTGCGCAGCGGACTCACCGGTGAACTGCGTCTGGGTGTGGTGCCCGGCGCGGCCACCCGTGTGGCACTCATCGCCGACGCGTTCTGCGCCGAACACCCGCTGGTGCGGGTACGGATCGAGTCCAGCCTGCGGTCCGCGGAGATCCTGGAGCGGATCCGCCGGTTCGAACTGGATGCGGGCGTGGTCTATGACGACGGGCTGCAGACCGAAGGGCTCGAGCTGACCCGACTGTACGAGGAGCGTTACGTGTTGGTGGCGGGCGAGGGGTTGTTGCGTGATGCCCCCGACCCGATCGATTGGGCAGAGGCATTGAGCCTGCCGATGTGCTTGTTACACAAGGGTATGCGTGACCGTGACCGGATTGACGAGGCGGCCGCAGAGCACGGGCTGACGGTGTCGCCTCGTCTGGAGGCTGACTCTGTCGCGACACTGCTGGCCCTCGTCGGCACTGGTCGCTGGGCGGCGATTGTCGCGCGGACCTGGTTCGCCACCGTGCCTGCGCCGACAGGCACGGTGGCCGTGGAGCTGCAGGCGCCGACACTCGGCTCGCCGGTGGCCTTGGTGCACAGCGCGGGTGAGCCCGCATCGCTGCTGGCACGCGCGCTGGCGAAGACGGCAGTCCCGCTCGACCAGCCTTGATCGGCTCCGCCTATGGGGCGGTCGGAACTTGGTCTTGGACACTGCACCTCTGCGCACCGGACACTGAGGATACGTCGATAGGGGCGTATCGCAGAGCTGAAAAGCAATCTGCATCAACATAACTGGCGGCCACCCGACCGCCGCAGAGGAGTGGTCATGGCGAAGATCTTGTGTGTGCTCTACCCCGATCCGGTGACGGGCTATCCGCCCTTGTACGCCCGGGACTCGATTCCGGTCATCGGCGATTACCCCGACGGGCAGAGCCTGCCGACACCGTCGGATATCGATTTCAACCCGGGTGAACTGCTCGGGTGTGTATCCGGGGAGCTGGGCCTGCGCCGCTACCTGGAGGGGCAGGGACACCAGCTGGTGGTCACCTCGGATAAGGACGGCCCGGACTCGGTGTTCGAGAAGGAGCTGTCCGACGCCGATGTGGTGATCTCCCAGCCCTTCTGGCCCGCGTATCTCAGCGCGGAGCGGATTGCCAAGGCGCCCAAGCTGAAGCTGGCGTTGACGGCGGGTATCGGCTCGGACCACGTTGACCTGGATGCGGCCATCAAGGCTGGTATCACCGTCGCCGAGGTGACGTACTGCAACAGCATCAGTGTCGCCGAGCATGCCGTCATGCAGATCCTGGCCTTGGTACGCAACTACCTGCCGTCGCACCAGTGGGTCGTCGACGGCGGCTGGAACATCGCCGACAGTGTTGAGCGCGCCTATGACCTCGAGGGATTCGATGTCGGCATCATCGCGGCCGGGCGCATCGGGCAGGCGGTGATGCGTCGGCTCAAGCCATTTGATGTGCGGCTGCATTACTTCGACACCCGCCGGCTGCCCGCCGAGGTGGAGCAGGAGCTCGGGCTCACCTATCACCCAGACGTGCAGTCCCTGGTCAGCTCCGTCGACATCGTCGACATCCACGCCCCATTGCACCCGCAGACCTATCACCTGTTCGACGCGAATCTCATCAACTCCATGCGCCGCGGCTCGTACATCGTGAACACCGCGCGTGCCGAGATCATGGTGCGCGATGCGGTGGTCGAGGCCCTGCGCAGCGGGCAGCTCGCCGGTTACGCCGGCGATGTCTGGTACCCGCAGCCGCCGGCCCCCGATCACCCGTGGCGCACCATGCCCCACGAGGCGATGACCCCGCATGTCTCCGGCACCACGCTGTCGGCCCAGGCCAGGTACGCGGCCGGCACCCGGGAGATCCTCGAAGACTTCTTTGAGGGACAGTCCATCCGTGACGAGTACCTGATTGTCGAGGGCGGCCAGCTGGCCGGTACCGGAGCCAAGTCCTACACCGCGGATGGTTCGGCCAGCCCCGGTGCGGGCACCTAAACGCCACAGAGGGAGTCAGAGGCCGCTGTCGGGGGAGCTGATTGCCTGACAGCGGCCTGGCCTCCCGATGCACCTCAGCAACAGTTGGCATGGATCCGGCGAGATCTGGCACCGATTGGCAGTGTCAGGGCCTCCTGGTCCTGGCAGCATCGCCTTCATGAGCCACAACACAGCACTGCGTAAAGCGGCGGCCGGGTTTTACGCGGGAATCGGCATCTTCGCCCTCGTGAAACCCGCACTGGTGCCGCAGATGTTCGGCGGCGACGCACCGACCAGCGAGTCCCGCACCGAGATTCGCGCCGTGTACGGCGGCATCCCGTTGGCCTTCGCGCTGGCCCTGGCACGGGCCGGAGACGACGGCCCGCGATCCACCGGCCTACGTGCCGCAGTTCGCTATGCCAGCTATGGCATGGGACTTACGCGACTGTTGTCGGGCGGGTTTGAGCGACGGGTGCGGCCGTGGCCCACCGGCTTCTTCGCGGCGGTGGAGCTGGCCGCGGGTGCGGCGCTCACTGAGCGATCGAACACGTGACGATATGAGTCTCAATAGAGCACTACGAGGAATCGCGGTCGGACGTGTCGCTTCGGGAATCGTCGGCCTGGCGGCACCGCGATTGATGGCACGGTTGAGTCACGTGCCGGCCACCCCTGAATTGTCCTATGTGACAAGGATATTTGGTGCACGAGCGATAGCCCTGGGGGTGGGGTACCTGACATGTCCCGAGTCGGAGCGGCCACGATGGCAGCGATTGGCGCTGATGGTCGACACCATCGACACCACACACGGCGTCGCCCACGTGGTGCGTGGGGATCTGCCGCGACCGGCGGCGGTCTTCTGGGCGACATTCACCGGTGGCTTCATGGCGCTGGGTGCGTCCAAGCTTGCGAGCGATTGGAGGTCCTGACCGGTGGGATCGATGCGAATCTTTACGCTTGATGCACCGGCGTAAACAGACAACTGACCCGCGAGTAAGCTCGCCGCCATGACCGCTCCTGCCAAGCGCCGCGCCGTCATCGTCGCGGGCGCACGCACTCCGTTCGTCCGGGCTTTCGGCGACTTCACCCGCATCGACACCATCGCTCTGGCCGACGAAGCCGTGCGTGGTCTGCTGGACAGCACCAAGATCTCGTCCCATGAGATCGAGGCCATCGTGTGGGGTGGTGTCATCCTGCCGGCTGGTGCGCCCAATATCGCTCGTGAGATCGCGCTCGATCTGAAGCTCGGCCACGGCGTCGAGGGACACACCGTCACCCGCGCGTGCGCGTCGGGTCTGCAGGCCATCACCACCGCGGCCGCAGCGATCGAGCGCGGCGAGTATGACGTCATGATCGCCGGTGGCTCCGATTCCACCTCCAATGCCGGAGTAAACCTGCCGCAGAAGCTCATTCATGCCGCGGCCCCGCTCGCTCTGGGTAAGCCCAAGCCGAAGGACTATCTCGAGGCCGCACTGAGCCTGGCGCCGTTCACCGGACTGCTGCCGCGCCGCCCCAAGATCGAAGAGCGGACCACCGGCGAGGTGATGGGGGAGTCGGCCGACAAGATGGCCAAGATCCACGGCATCACCCGCGAGGCGCAGGACGAATTCGCGGTGCGCTCGCACCATCGCGCGGCCGCCGCCATCAAGTCGGGACGCTTCGATCGTGAGGTGGTGCCCGTCAACGGCGTCACCCGTGACGGACTGGTCCGTGAGAACACGAGTGTGGAGAAGTTGGCCACGCTGAAGCCTGTCTTCAATCGCGACGGCACGGTGACCGCCGGTAACGCCAGTCCGCTAACCGACGGTGCCGCCGCGGTGCTGCTGATGAGCGAAGAGAAGGCGCGTGCGCTCGGTCTGCAGCCGTTGGCGGCGTTCCGGTCCTGGAGCTACGTCAGCGTCGATCCCGCCGACGAGGTGCTCATCGGACCGGCCATCTCGATGCCGCGGGCGCTGGAGAAGGCGGGACTGACCCTCGCCGACGTTGACTACATCGACATCCACGAAGCTTTTGCCGCGCAGACTCTTTCGGTGCTGGAGGCCCTCGGCTCGAAAAAGTGGGCGGCCGACCGGCTGGGGCGCTCGGAGGCCGTCGGCACGCCCGATATCGACAAGGTGAATGTGCACGGCGGCTCGGTGTCGATCGGTCACCCGTTCGGCGCCACCGGCGCCCGCATGGTGACCACCATGGCCAACGAGCTCGCGCTCACCGGGAAGAGCACCGCGCTGCTGGGCATCTGCGCGGCCGGTGGTCACGGTGCCAGCGCCGTGCTCGAACGCGTGGAGTAAACCTCCGTAAACGGAAAATGCCCGCCTACAAGCGTTGTCGCTCGTAGGCGGGCATTACCCATTGCGTTCTAGCCGCCGTACCCAGGCTTCAGGATCGGGGCGATGGCGCCAATCGGGATGTGCGCTTCCACGCTGCCGCCGTCCATCGAGTACACCCGCTGGCCCAGGGAGTAATCGATCGGATAGTCATGGGCAACTGGGTAATCCGGCATGTAGATGATCAGCTCATCCGGCGTCAGCGCCCAGGCCTTGTAGGCGCCGGAATACACCTTGTCCGGAGTCCATCGGTCGGGCGTGAACGGATAGGTCTGTGGGGTATGTCCCGGCGCCGACCGGTCCAGTGCCTCGATGATGAAGGGCTCGGCGATCGGCGGGATGGCGTTCAAATCGCCGCCCTTGAGAATGTCGGCGAGCATGATGCGCTTGCCGCCGTCGTAGTTGAAGGTCCGGTACGCGTTGTTCACCTGCGGGCCATTGGCGTGGTAGTCCTCGTGAAACACGATGGACGTGGTGCTGCCGTGGTTGAAGATCTGGAAGTTCTCCTCGCCATAGCTGTCCTGAATCATGTCAGCGCCTTTGGCTTTCCAGTTGTTGTACAGATTGCGCAGGTACTCACGGATCGCGGGGTTGCTGTCCACCAACTCGGGGATGGCGACCTTGATATCGCGATCTGCCTTGCGTGGTGAGCTCACCACCGTGCGGCAGTACAGGCCGTCGAAGTTACCGCCGAGCTCACCGCAGAAGGACTGCGCTGACGCTGATGCCAACGGTGCGCTACTGATCGCCGCGCTGATTACCAGGGCAGCGGCTGCCCCTCCCGTAACCCCTCGGGCTACCCGCCCGGTGAAGAGCTTAGAAATCCGCATGATGACCTTTCCGGCGGTTTACAGGTACTCCAGCTTGCTCGCTAGCCAACGGCCATCGATCTTTTCCATGGTGATCTTCATCCGGCTACGGTCGATCCGTGGATCGGGCCGCTGGGTGTTGGTGATGCTCTGGTCGACCATCATCAGCAACACGACCTTGTCCGGCGACTTGTACTGGATCGCCGAGTTCACGACCTTGCCGTGCGCGGCGGCCTTGTTGTCGACCAGCAGCTGACGCAGCTGGACGCTGGCCTTGGTGAACTCGTTCTTGAGATCGCCGGTCGATCCGTTGAGGATCTGCCGGAAGTTCTCGTCCACGCTGTTGGTGTCGATGCTGGTCAGGATCTCCGTGTAGGGCACGGCGATCGCCTGTGCCTGCTCGCCGGCCGCGTCAATCTGGTGCTGTTGCCAGACCTTCCAGCCCACGACACCGGAGAACACGAGAGCGCCCACCAGGATTGCCGCGACGGCTCCGAAGATGGCATAGCGCACCCACGTCACTGTTGACGGCGAGCTCTCCTCGTCGTCAAGGCTGGGAGTATCCGAATCAGACACAGCTGTCGATTCGGCATCATCGGTCTCGTCGGTGTCGGTCGAGTCGGTCTCCGCAGCAGTGTCCGCGGCTTCCTTCTCGTCGACTTTGTCCGTGTCGGCGTCGCTTGTGGGGTCGACGTCTTCTTTGGTCATGGTGACCACGGTAGTAGCTCCTTGAATCTGATTCGCAGGTCAGGCGTCAACGCGGGGGTTCGATCGGCAGTGTCGGTCCACCATAGGTGGTCGGTACCTGGAACCGGCCCTTCGGTGTCGGATCGGACCTCTTCCCCATGTCGGCGCCCTTGGGCGGTCCGGCGGTGTCGTCCCCCGCTGGTCGCGGCGCATTCTTGGCACCACGGATCAGGACCGCCGGATCCTCGTCCGCGCAGTAGTTGGAATACAGGAACGGTTCGGGGTAGTCGGCGGCCGACAGCGGCAGCCGTGGCGTCGGGTAGTCGCACACGTAGCGCGGGTACAAATCGGCGGTGGCCCAGATGCCGCCGTCGTGCATGATGCTCATCAGTGCGTCGAACACCGAGGCCCGGTAGTTGGGGAACAGTGCGTTGAGGGCGGGAACGCGCAGGTAGAGCAGTCGTGAGGCGGTCGCCAGGTTGCCCAGCAGGGTCACCATGGTGTCCGAGTTGTCGGCGAACAGGTTGTCCACCGCGCCCAGGGTCTTCGGGGTCTGATCCACCAGCGTTCGGTAGCCGTTCTGCATCTTCTCGATACCGCGCAGTGTCCGACCCAGTTCGTTCGCAGTGGCCTTGATACCGGAGTTCTTGTCGGCCGCCAAGGTGAGCACCACGCGGCTGGTCTTGAGGAGGCTGGTGGTCTCCGGAAGCACCGAATCGAGGGTGCTCAGCAGGAAGGTGCCACCGTCGATGATCTCGGTGAGCTTGCGTGGCCCCTCCTTGCTCAGGCTCAGTTCCTTCTTGATGAGCTCGAGCTTCTTGGGGTCAATCTGCGCGAGCAGGCCGTCCGCGTCGGCGAGCAGCTTGGCCAGCGTCACGGGCACCGTGGCGCCCTCGGAGATCACGGCCCCGTCCTTGAGGAACGGGCCCTGATCCGAGACGCCCTCGAAGTTGATGTACTGCTCGCCGGCGGGGGACAGTCCGGTGACGCGCACCTTGGCGGTGACGGGGATCTTGTACTTCGACTGAATCTCGGCCACCGCGTCGACACCCTGCTGGGTGATCGCCAACGATTGCACTGTGCCGATCTTCACGCCGCGCAGCGCGACATCCTGGTTGGGCAGCAGACCGCCCGATTCCGGAAGCTGCACCTTGACGCGGTAGGTGCCCGAGAACGGGCTGATGCGCAGGGCGCCGACGGTGAGGTAGGCGATCGCGATCAAGAGCACGGATGCCAGCGCGATGCCCGAGAGCACCATCTTCTTGCGGTGCCCGGCACGAACGGTGCCGACGATGCCATTGGCGAGAGCGTTGATCACTGGCCCATCACCTCCGGCGCGGGAGCGGGGCCAGGCGCGGGAGCGGGCACCGGTGCGGGTGCGGCGCCAGGAGCGGGCGCCGATGCGGGATCGGCCTGACCGGGCGGCGGCGGTACGGGAGCGCCCGGCGGCGGACCCGGCACGCGTTCGATCACACCCGGTTCGGTCGGGCTCGGCCGCATCGGCACGTCATCGCCGTACACACCCTTGCCCACGACGCGTTCCTGTAGGCGCCACAGCGTGTACTTGAACGAGCCGACCAGCTGCGCCCAGTTGTAGCGCTTGGGCCCATGCGAGCCGACGTCGCCCTTGAACCCGGCATCTGGTATCGACCCCAGGACCAACTTGTCGATGCTGACTCGCACCGAAATGGCGTTGCTGGGTGTGGATTTGATGAGCGTGGTGATCTGCCGGTTGAGGCCGTTGATATCGACTGTGGGGTCCTGCGCGATGTCGTTCCACGACTTGGCGATCGTGTTCGCGTCCTTGATCAGGCTGTGTCCGCTGGTATCGGTGCCCGCAATCGACGGGAACTTCTGCAGCTGCTTGGTGGTGGCGCCGATCTGCAGAACCAGCTGTGAGAGCTGCGCGGTGTTGGCGGCGAGCGCCTCGGTGGCGGGATCGGCCTCTTTCACGATGTCAGCGAGAGTCTGGTTCTTGGTGTCGAGCTGGTCGGCCAACTGCGCGGTCTGGGTGAGGGCATCGGAGATTTGTGCGGATCGCGTATTCAACGTTCCCAGTAGGCGATTGGAGTCCTTGATCAGATCGCCGAAAGCCTGGCCCTGATCGCCGGTCGCCTTACCGAAACCATTGATGACGTTGGTCAGGTTGCGCACCGCTCCTCCGTTGGAGACGAGCGCCGCCGAGCTGAGCACTGATTCCACCGTCGCCGCCGCCATCGTCGAATCAAGGCCGATGGTGTCGCCCTCCCTCAGGACGGGCGAATCCGATGTCGCACCGGCCGGGGGGCGAATCGAGACGAAGACATCGCCGAGCGGTGTGGCGGAACGCAACTCGGCGGTGCTGCCCTTGGGGAGCCGGACTCCGTGGATGATGCGCAAGGTGGTGATGGCGGTGTAGTTACTCACCCGCATGTCGTCGACCTGGCCGATGTCCGCGCCGGCCAGCTTCACCTTGGCGTTGTTCGGGAGGTTCAGGATGTTCGAGAACAGGGCCGTCAGGTGGTAGCCGCCCGATCCGACGCCGGGGGCGGGCAGCGGCAGGTCGCCCAGGCCGTTGGTTCCGCATCCCGACAGCACGGTGGCGGCCAGCATCGTTGCCGTCCCCACCGCTGCCAATCGCTTGCGTGTAGCCATCACTTTTGCCCCATCGCCGCGAGTCCGTCGAGCACGTAGGACAGGCCGAAATCGGGCCCGTAGTCCTGCAATGTTCCTGTGCTGCAGCCCAGTTGGCGCAGGCCCATCAGGTTGCAGATCTCCTTGGCGGTCTGACTCTCGAACAGCAGCTTGTCGGTGAGGAACCGCGCACGCAGCGACCCGTTGTCCTGGTCGATGATGTTGTACAGGTTCTCCACGGCCAGCGGCGCGATGTCGAGGGTCTCCGCGAGTTCACGCTGGTTGTCCGAGACCGTCTTCAGGGCGGTGTTGCCGTTGAGGACCGCGGCCTTGATGTGGTCGCGGTTGGCCTCCAGGAGGTCACCGGCCTGTTTGACCAGATCATTGAGCTTGCGGCCGGTGTTGCCGGTCCCCAGGGCCTCGTCGTCGATGATGTTGCTGAGTTGGTGAATGGTGGTGGAGAACTCGCGCAGCTTCCCGTCGTTGGCGGACGCGGCGTCGAACAGTGAGCTGACATTCTTGATGATGGTGGTCATCTGCTCGCGGGTGGTGACGCCGCCTTCTGAGCTGAGCCGCAGCGCTTTCGACAGTTCGTCAAGACCTGACTTGATCTTGTCGCCATTACCGTCGGCGACTCCGGCGGCCGCATTGATGATGTCGCCCACTGGCCCCTGGCCGTTGCCGTCGCCCTTGAGCGATACCGACAACTTGTCGAGCATGCCCAGCACCCGATCGAACTCCACCGGTGTCTTGGTCTTGTCCAGCCCGATGGTGTCGCCGTCGTTGAGCGTCGGCCCCCCGCGGTAAGGCGGGGACAGTTCGACCTGGCGGTCGGTCAGGATCGATGTGGAGAGGGTGACGGCCTGCACGTCGACGGGTATCTTGACGTCCTTGTCGACGGTGAACTCCACATCGACATACCCCGAGCGGGGCGTGATCTTGGTGATCGTTCCGACCGGCATACCCAGAACCGCAACAACATTCGACTCGTAAAGCCCAGAGGCATTATCGAACTGGGCGGTCAGCGTGATGTGATCCAACTGCGACTTCACGTAGTACGCACCGGCGCCGACAATCGCCGCGGCCACTACAGCGATCGCGGCGATGACGGCGATGGCTTTGCCTTTTCCGGCACTCTTGCCGCTACTCATTTGCAGTCCTTGAAGTACTGGATCATGCCGAATTGCTTGGCCCGCCCGCTGATTGCGCACATCCAGGAGTCGACCGCCAGGCCGTTGGGTGCATTGAACTCGATGGCGTTACCGGTGCCGGTGGCATTGGTCACGCCGCGCAGCGCGACGGGTGCGACCTGCAGGATGTTGCGCAGCAGGTCGTCGTGCTGGCCGAGCATGTCGGTGAGCTGATGCAGGGTCTTGAGCATGTCGTCGAGCTGCGGCCGGTTCTTGATGACGATCTTGCTGAGCTGCTCGACCAGGTCGGTGAGCGACTGCATCATCGCGTGGAAGGTGCCACGACGGACCACGAATTCACCGATCAGGCTCTGGCCCTGGTTGATCAGGGTGCCGACGCCCTGCTGCTGACGGTGCAGCGTGTCGGTGACTTTCTCGGTGCTCTTGAGCAGCGTGCCCAGCTGGTCGCGCCGTTCCGCGATGATCCCCGACAGCGTCTGGATGTTCTGCATGGCCTGGGGGACCACCTCGGGCAGCCCGTCGAGCTGCTTACCCAGAATGCTCAGCGACTGCGCCACCTTGTCGAAATCGACCTGGTCGAAAGTGTTTGTGATGTCTTTCAGGGTCGCCTGCAAGTCGTAGGGGACTTCCGTGTGGGCGAGGTCGATTGTCTTGTTGGGCAACGATCCCGGCCCTTCGGGGCGCAGATCCAGGTACCGGGAACCGAGGATGGTAGTCACCCGTATCGCGGCCTTGGTGTCCTTGCCCAGCTTCACGTCGTCACTGATCGAGAGCTTGGCCTCGACGTGATCACCCATCAGCTTCATGCCGGTGACCGTTCCGAGTGGGATGCCCGCCACGGTGATCGGCTGACCCGTCCGCAACGACGCGGCCTGTACGAACTCAGCGGTGTAGGTGGTGTAGCCGAAGCCGATGGCCTTGACGAGCAGCATCCCGCCGACAAGTGCGCCGATCACGGCGATAGCGATGAACCCGAGCCAGGTCTTGTTGTAGGTCTCGACCGGCCGGTTCTTGATCTTCTGCCATCTTGTTTGCTCAGCCATCGGCCAGGTTCCTGCATCGCGGGGTGTGCTGGGTGACGTTGCCCGGGGTCGCCGCATTGACGATGATCGGCACCACGTCGTTGAGACCCGGGAAGAAGCCGGTGATGTTCAGATCGCAGATGTAGGCGTTGCCGTATGCACCGTCGCCGGTGAGGCGGGCCAGGCCCTTGAGTAGCAGCGGCAGGTTACCGCCGAGGAAGGCCAGCTTCGGCTCGATCTCAACCATGTGCTTGGCGAAACCGGGTTGGCGAGTGATGAGCTCGTCGAGCGACGGATAGACCTCGTCGGTGACCTTCGATAGCCGTCGCAGGGTCTGTGCCAGTGAGCCCACCGAGTTGACGAGCTCCGGACGGCGAGAGTCGAAGTCCGCCACCACTTTCCTGGTGTTGGTGATGGCCTTGTCGAGGCTGTCGTTCTGCTGCGCCAGGTTGCCCGTCACCGTGCTCAGGCTGGTGATCACATTGCCCAGTACCTGGTCACGGCCCGCGAATGTCTTTGTCAACGTGGAGGTTTGATCGACCAGCGAGGTGATGGAGGCCTGATCGCCCTGCAGGGACTGGATGACACCCTTGGTGAGGTTGTCGGCCTGTTCGGGCGAGAGCGTGCTGAACAGCGGTTCGTATCCGTTGAGCAGCGTGGTCACATCGAAGGAGGGATCGGTGCGTTCCAGGGGAATCGTGGATCCACCGGCGAGTACGTTCGTGTCTCCCGTCTTGCCCAGCGACAAGCCCAGATACCGTTGACCGACGATGTTCTGATAGGTCACCGAGGCAAGGGTGTTGCCATACAGCTTCTGGTCGTTCTGGACGACGAAGTTGACCTTGGCCTGGTTGTTGTTGACCAGTTCGATCTGCTCGACGCGCCCCACGCGCACACCGGCCATGCGTACGTCGTCGCCGTCGCGCAACCCGTACACATCGGTGAAGACCGCGGAATACGGCGTGGTCCCGCCCGCCACATCGCGGCGCAACGTGGCGTACACCAGCCACGTCAACACCATCGCGATCGCCATGAAGACGACCAGCGCGATCAACGGACCACGGAACTTCATCTGGATCCTTCCTTCGCGAGCGAGACCGTGGTGCCCCGCACGACCGGGCCGAGCAGCAGCTGCGTGGAGGAGCTAGCAGGCTTGTCGGTGATGACACTGAGCTGAGCGCGTTCCACGGTGCTGCCCACCGGGCCCACAGTTCCGCCGAACGATGCCGGCGCGATCGGTGCACCGCCGCCGTCGTGTGCGCCGGGGGCCACGGGTGCGGCCGGTAGCGGTGGCGGTGGCGCCGGCGGTGGTTCCAGATTGTCGGGATCCGCGGTCCCGGGGACGCGTGGCACCGGCACCGACTGCCAGGGCGGCAGCGGCGGGTTCGGGTCCGTCAGATTGGGACCGCCGGGCGGCACCACATACGGCGGGCCGACTGCGATCAGATTTCCATTGGGGCCCACCACAGTTCCGCGCGGCGGCTGCAGGTCCGGAGGCACCTTGTAGTTCTGTGGCAGCAGTTCCTCGGGCAGGTCAGGACGTACTACGAGCTCGGGTGCGGTGAAGCAGCTCGGACCCTTGAGCTCGCCGTACCGTGGGCAGTCCGCCCGCGTGTAGCTGTATCCGGGAGTCAGGGACAGGTTCACCCGCATGTTGCCGGTGTCGACATCGGACAGCCACGGATTCTCGAACCACCGCTGGCTCATCTGGGTGATCTTCTGGAAGATCATCTGGAACTTGCTCGCGTTGTTCGCGAAAGTGCCGAGGACGGGCGTGATCTCGGTGGTGATGCCGATCAGTTGATCGGTGTGGTTGTCGAACGCCTGCCGGGTGGTACCCACCGTGGTCAGGCCGCCGTTGATGAGGCTGGTCAGCTGCTCGCGCTTCTCGACAAAGGTCTGCATCGGCTTAACCGCCTGATGCAGCGAGTCCAGCAGCTCGGGTGCGGTCTGTTTGAGGCCCTCAGTGGCATCGAGCAGAGCCTTCACGGTGGACGGGCCGGTATCGGTCACCACGATGCCGTTGAGCTGGTCGATGAGGCGGTTCAGCTGTGCACCGCCGGTGAGCAGCTTGACGCGGCGGTTGTCGGTCGCGGCCCCTAGCGCGGCCAGGATGCCGGTGGAGTGGTCGTCGCGGCCACGGCCGGTCGCGGTCAGAACATCGCGCAGCTTGCTCACCGTCGTCTGGAACAGAACGGTCGGCAGCTGCGTGTCCTCGGCGATGTGCGCGCCTGCACGAATGGGAGCGCCGGGCCCTCGATCCACCAGCTGCACCGAGGAGACCGCGAACACGTTGCTGGGGACCACGCGGGCAGTGGCGGTGCCGGGGATGGACTTGGCGTACACAGGCTTGAGGTTGATGTGCACGAAGTTGGGTTGGCCGTTAGAGGCCGGCGTGACGCCGTCGACCTCGCCGACGAGAACGCCGTGGTACTTCACATCGGATTTCTGCGGCAGGCCGTCACCGACATTGTTGAGGTCGGCAACCACGCGAATGAAATCGTTCAGACGTCCCGTGGACTTCAGCATCATGAGACCGGTGACCAGTGCGGCCACCACGATCATGGCGACGCCGGTACCCAGCAGGAGCTTCTCGGACGGGCCACGGCCATCCGTCTCAAAGGAATTGGCCGCCATTTAGCCACCCAACCTCGCACCGGCATCGACGCTCCAGAGCGCCATAGTGAGCAGCATGTTGACGATGATCACGATCGTGATCGCGGCGCGTATGGCGTGCCCGGCGGCGACGCCCACACCTTCCGGACCGCCGCTGGCGTAGAAGCCGTAGTAGCACTGGATGGTCGATGCGAGCCACACGAAGATGATGGCCTTGATGATGGAGTAGACAATGTCGATACCACTCACGCCGATACCGAAGTAGTGCAGGTACGAGCCGATGGATCCACCGCTCATGATGCCCACCATGATCTGGCAGGACAGGTAGCTGATGGCAAGGCATGCGACGTACAGGGGAATGGTGACGACGGTGGCCGCCATCAGCCGGGTGGTCACCAGATAGGGGATCGGGCGGATCGCGATGGAGTCCATGGCGTCGATCTCTTCGGAGATGCGCATGGCGCCGAGCTGTGCGGTGAAGCGGCAGCCGGCCTGTACGGCGAATGCGAGCGCGGCCATGATCGGGGCGAGTTCGCGGGTGTTCACCAGGGACGAGATGATGCCGGTCGCCGGTCCCAGGCCCAGCAGATCCAGGAAGTTATAGCCCTCGATGGCCACCAGTCCGCCGGCGATGATGCCGAGGACGATCATGACGCCGGCGGTACCGCCACCGACAACCAGGGAGCCATTGCCCCAGGCGACATCGGACAGGTGCCGCAGGAACTCTTTGCGGTAGTGGCGCAGCACGATCGGGACGCCGGCGATCGCGCGGAAGAAGAAGGCGACCATGTGGCCCAGCCGGGTGATCGGCTTCTGCGCCTTGTTGTAGATACCGACGAACGGCCGCGCAATCGGGGGTACATAAGTTGATGCGGTCATGTCAGAGCCCCGTCCGCGGGAACATCATGATGTAGAGCTGGCTGATGGCGAGGTTGACGGTCATCAGCAGCAGGATCGATTCGACCACCGCCGCGTTCACCGAGTTGGCGACGCCGATCGGGCCGCCCTTGGTGGACAGGCCCTTCTGGCAGGCCACCACCGCCACGATGGCGCCATAGATGACGGCCTTGATAAGGGCCAGGATCATGTCGCCGGGGGTCGCGAAGGCGGAGAAAGTAGTGACGAAGCTGCCCGGGGCGCCGTTCTGCCAGTAGACATTGAAGAGGTACGCGCCGAGGAAGCCGACGAAGCAGACGACGCCGGTCAGGGCGATACCGATCATGATGGCGGCGGCGAACCGGGGGACGACGAGCCTGCGGATGACGGAGACGCCCATAACCTCCATGGCGTCGGTCTCTTCGCGCATGGTGCGCGAGCCCAGGTCGGCGGTGATGGCCGAGCCGACCGCGGCGGACATGAGCACCGCGGCCACCAGCGAGGCGGCCTGCCGGATGATCGCGATGCCGCTGGCGGCACCAGCCAGGGAAGTCGCACCGACCTGGCCCGCGAGCAGCGCGAACTGGATCGAGAGTGTGACACCGATGGGCAGAGTCACGAGAATGACGGGGACGACAGCCGTGCCGGCCTGGAAGGCACCCTGTCTCACGAACTCCTGCCACTGGAACTGGCCGGTGAACAGGTCGATGAAGAACCACTGAATGGTGCGCACGCCGAGCATGAACTGCTCACCGACGGTCTTGAGTGATTCAAGAGGGTGACGCTTGACGTATCCGGTGGTCCAATCCTGGATGGCCGCGACGCCATCAGTGGTGGCGTGGCGCTCGTCCTGTGTGGTCATCGCAGGCGGCCCACACAGATGCAGCTCAGAGTGGTTGCGGCTACGGCGATCAATACAGCTCCCTGTGTGACCTGGAACACAAATTCCAGCAATCTACGAGTACGTCTCGGCCATCATGGGCTATCCGGTTCCTGGATGCACACGAATCGCGAAAATGGATTCAGGCGTGAACGTAAATTGACGGTCGTCTACTGGGCTTGTAGTACCCCGTTGGCCCGCCGGTTCGAGTGTTTGCTTTAGGCGTTTAGTTGCTCGCCGTAAACGCTTGTTGACGCATCTAGCAAACTTTCGTCAATCACTTTGCGTGAGTACGACCCCCTGCTGGCGTTGAGCGCAGCGACCGAGGCGACTCTGGGCACGCAGTGTTACCAGACAAATCGCTGGTAGACACGATTTTCAAATGTTCGCTATGAGCTGGGTCACACGTTTACAGTGCTGCTCACGTTTGTAGGTTTCCTCAAAGGAGAGGGTTGCGGTCTTGTCTAAGCGACATCGGAAGTCATCTAAAAAGGTCGTTGTCCAACGCACCGTCACGGCGGCGGGGGCCGTCGCCGCGACTGCCAGCTTGGCTTTCGCAGGACCAACCGCGCAGGCCGCCGCTGCGGCGCCGGACTACAAGGGTGCGGTCACGGACTATAAGGACGCGCTCAATAACTCCTTATCCGGGACTAATGCGATCGGGTCGGCGGCCGGGGGCGTCTGGAATCCCCTCGCCCAGGGATCCGGTGGGCTGCTCCCCACGTTCGGGACGAGCCTTACGCACTCAAATCTGACCAAGATCGCCGATCTTCCCGATGTCCTGCGGAACCTCGCGAGCACTCCACTCCCCACGGCCGTTCCGGGGGTCATTCCGGCGATCAAGATTCCCGGACAGGGTTTCGTGGACCTCCCGCTGCCGACGACCATCCCGGGCGCGAACCTGCTCAATGGTCTGGCCAACGCGCTGGACACGGTGTTCAACAACCCGATCATCGGGCCAATCGTCAATCAGCTGCCACCCTTGAGCGACATCGTCGACGGGCTGATCGCGGAGCAGGACAAGTTCACGGCGGGTTATAACTGGCCGCTGTTGCAGGCCAGTGGTCTGACGACCATCACGAATACCTTTGTGCAGACGCCGAGTGGGCTCAACATCAAAATCCCGGCCTCGCTGGACCCCCTGCACATCTTGCCTGATTCGGTCCGAATCTTGCCCGATGGCACCCTGCCCAACGTGACGGCCTGGGTCCCGATGGGCGCGGGCAACTACACATTCCCGCTCGGAATGGAGACGGGGTGGTGGGCGACCGCGCCCACCCTGGTCGTCGATGGCGGGGCCGTGGGTGTTCCGCAGACGGTGCTGTCGATTCCGATGTGGGCCAACGGCATCAAGGCGCCGCTCGGACTGGGGCAGGCCGGTCAGTTCAATGCGCACGTTCTCATCCCGACGCAGAACGGCATCTATTCGCCGATCGGTACGACGCTGTCGAACTTCTCCATTCCGATGCTCGGCCTCGGCATGACGAATCTGAATGTGACGACCGGAAACTATTTCGGTACCAACGGATTCAACATCAATAACGGGCAGAACGTCATGGTGTTGCAGACGCCGTTCTCCGGGGCGCTGCCGATTCCGCTCGTCTACTCATTGGGTGGGTTCAATATGGGGACCGAAGGGATGGGCTTCACTTTGCCATCGCTCTTCGGTGTGGGTCTCATGCCGACGTTCCAGCTCGGAACGGCGCCTGGAGCCAACACGTCACTCGGAATCATCCCGCCCAACCTGATTCCGACGGGCGGCATTGTGCCGACGCAGCTCATCACCGTCTCTGGTTTGATCAGCACGGCGCTCGGGATCCCTGATCCGACGGTCGAACTCGCGAAGGCACTCACCCCGCTCTACAAGGGGTTGGTCACGCCCGTCATGACACCAATCTCGGACCTGCTCACGCAGCAATACGGGAACCTGTTCAACGGTGCGGCCTCGAATACGTTGCAGGCCTCCAAGTTCTACAAGGATGTGATGACGCAGCTCGGCAGCCTTGTCGGCGCGGCCCCGGCGCCGCTCTCGTCTCCGGCGCCGAGTGCCCTGGCGGCCGCAGATACACCCGCGCCTGCGGCCAAACACATTGAGGCCGCCGCGCCGACCGCCAATGACCTGGGCGCCCCGACGGTTCCTGACGTCAAGCAGCTCGACGCCCCGAAACTGGATCTCTCGTCGAACCTCGTCACCGCCAAGGACAAGGTCGTCGAGAAGGCCACGCCTGCGCCACTTTCTGCGCACGTACCCAGCGCTTTGGAGTTGAGTGCGTCCCCGGTCAGTGAGCCCGCAGTTCAACCCGCCGCCGATCCCGCGAAGGACATCGCGAAGGAAGCCGTCAAGGAAGCCCCCAAGGCCGAGACGAAGGATGACGCCAAGCCCGCCAAGCCGGTGGTCAAGGAGAAGCTGCAGGACAAGGTCGACAAGGCCAACAGTGCGCTCAAGGATTCGGCGACCGGTGCCATCAAACAGACCCGGGGTGCGATCACCTCAACGGTCACCAACACCGTCGAATCCGTGACATCCGCTCAGACCGAATCCAAGGCCGCCGAGGTGAACAAGGATTCCGGCAAGCCCTCCGTGGCCAAGAGCGACTCCGACAGTGGAAAGCACCACGAGGACTCCTCGGGTACTTCGAACAAGGTCACGGCACCCAGCGATTCGGGCGGTAAGCATCGTGCTCCCGATGGCGGCTCTCATGGATCGAACGCTGGTGGTGGCTCGGACGGTTCGGGTTCTCATAGCGGATCCGGTTCCAATGGTGGGAAGCACTCGGCGGGCGATTAGGCGCGCACGGCCCCCGGCACGGTGTCGGCGATCCGGAACCGGAACGCCGACACCGTGTCCGGGGATCCTCCGGCACCTAACGCCAGAACCGTTGTCCCGCAGGCCATTGCCTCGACGAGGACGATCCCGAAGTCCTCGTCGCCCAACATCACCAGGCGGCAGCTGGCCCGTTGGGCTGCTCGAATGGCGGACAAACATCCACGACCAGAAGGCAACTTCGGAAGGCGTGGGACTTAGTTAGGTAAGGATAAGTCGTGCATCTGGGCGCGGGGAGCTCCTGCAAATTCACTGTGGGTAGACGGTGTCGATTTTTCAACTACCAGTTGGGTCGCCCGCTTACAGTGCTGCTCAAGTTCCCAAGGAGAGGTGTTGTGTGCTCATGTCGCGTCGGCATAGTCGGTCGTCGAAAGATGTTCCCAATCGGTCAAGGAAGCGCTTCCCCGGCGGTACGTGGCTGGGGTCTGTGAGTGTGATCGCGGCGGCGGGTGGCGGGTCGGCGCCTATCCGCCTGCGACTTCCCACCTCGCGGGCGATGTTGGCGACGACGGCGTTGGTGACCGCGACGGCACTGGCGGTCAGTGCGGCGGCGCCCACCACCGCCAATTTCCCGCGCCCCGAGCCCCAAGCGGTCGCAACGCTGGCTCCACGCGCGGTGAATCTGGACGTTCAACTTGCCTCGATGGTGGGCATGTACGGGGTGGGGCCTGTCTTTCAGGCGTTGCGCCTCGCCGGGGTCGGCAGCCCAGATGCGGTCCTGACCAATGCGGTTGGGCTGCTTAACAATCCCAATCTGTCTTCGGCGGTGAAAACGCTGCTCGACGTGCTCAACACGGTGAGCCCTCTCGAAGCCAAGGTGCCCGGTTTTGGACCGGCAGGCGTCTACGACTCCGTGAACGAGCTGGGATACAGCATGGGCGCATTCAGTGGGCTGGAAGGCGTTGTCGACACCATCAATAGCCCGTGGATCAATTGGATTCCCGGTATCGGCGCGATCAGCAACGATTTACTGACACTCCTCAACCAGCGGCGCGCGTTCATTCTCGGCGATGGTCTCGGCGGCACCGATAGCGCACTCGCGCTACGCCAGATGATCAAAGACGTCGAGTCCGATGGTGCCCTGTGGGGCGACGACAAGCACGGTGTGACCGGGGTTGTCGCCGTACTCTTCCGTAACACGTCCCGCCCTGGCGGCGGCCTGATGGCGATGGTCACTCCCATCTCGGAGTTGTTTGGGCTCAACCTCAGTAATCCCAACGCGGGCAGCTACACGAATGCGGGGGCCGCTGGTCTTGCCACCAAGGTTCTCAACATTTCCGTTACCGATGTCGGGTGGAAGTACGACTTGCTATCGGATGCTCCGTCGACGCTCAACCCACTTGCCTGGGCGAATTCTGTCGCGGGTGTGGTCATGCCTACCTACCTGATCCCCGATAAGGACAAGGCAGTGCCGGTGGTCGCCAACCTGGTCGGCCAGTTGCTTCCTGGGCTCATCAACGCAGGGCTGGTCACTACTGATCCGACGGGCGGACAGGGGCTTCACCTGATCACCCAGGGCACGATCCTCGACGCGGTCAACGGCCCTCTGAACACTGCGCTGAATGCGGTTTTGGGGCCGGTCTTCCAGTCGGTTCTCGGCGCTGACTTCAAATTCCCGGTAGAGGGCACCTCCACCTACGTCACCTATGACTCGGGCAATCTTCCGCTGCTGGAGCCCTTCCACATGCTGCCTCGGCTGCTCGGATACGCGGGTCTGGCGGATATCACCACGCCCGTTGCCGATTCATTTCAGAATGCGCTTACTCAGCTGGTTGCGCTTGGTTATCAAGATGTCAAGGGCACCACCGACGCCAATGGCGTGATGACCTTTACGCGCGGTATGGATATGGCAGGTGTGCAAGCGGATGTCTTCAGGGCCCCGACAAACATCAACTGGGCGCAGCGCTTTGAAGTCCCGCAGACGGTGTTCAATGCGCTGATCGACGGGTTCAGTGACAATCTGCTGAGCCCGGAGAAGCAGAGGCTCACGTTATTCGGTAACAGTGCACTCGGGGATGCCATCTATAAGAACGCGCTGGTCATGTCGGTGGCTCACGCGGTGCGAGACGGGCTGGCTCAGCTCAAGGGCATTGCGAACCCCATGTTCAACCAGATGCAGGCCATGCTCAAGCCGGTGGCCGACGCACTCGACGTCGCCACAGTTCGGGTGAACAAGGTCATCGATCAGGGACGCGCCGCGGTAAAGGGCCTGAACATCGACGTGAGCAAGCCGCTGTTTGACGCCAATCGCGCGATCAACGAGTCAACCAAGTCGTTGGACAACGGTGTCCTTGGAGCAGTGCAGAATGCGGGTGCTCATGCGCTGGCGGCGCGTTCCACGGCCGCCCTGATCGCGCTGCCGGAAGCTTTGCCCGAGCCTAAGCAGCTCACCGCTGGACCACCGGATCTTGTGTCGCACCTGCTGGGCAGTAGCCGACCAGACAAGGAAAAGGAAGCGGTCGTTGTCAATGCTGCCGAACCGGCCAAGGACACCACGAAGGAAGATCTCAAGGCTGCGCCGAAGGATGACGCGACGAGTGCAGACAGGCCTATCGAGCCGGGAGTGCGGGAGGGGCGGCAGGACAAGGTAGATCAGGCCGGCCAGTCACTCAAGAAGCAGGTGAACGACACCACGAACACCGGCAGTGTCGCCGCTTCCACGGTGACAAACACCGATGAATCCGCGACGTCGACCAAGACGGACAGTACGAAGTCGGCTCCTGCGACTGATGCATCAAAGGATCCGAAGAGCAAGCAGGACAATGATTCTGGTCAGCATCTTGACGGCTCGAAAGGTAAAGACAAGCCCGCCAAACCGGTGGTGAAGGAGAAGCTGCAGGACAAGGTCGACAGGGCGAACCGGTCGCTCGCGGACTCGGCGAAGGGCACCATCAAGCAGAGGGGTGCGATCACCTCTACGGTGACCAATACCGATGAAACCGTGGTGTCAAAGAAGACTGACGGTGCGATCTCGGCTAGTGTGGCTGATGCGTCCGGTTCGGCCAAGGGAACGAAAACCAAGCAGGACAATGAATCTGGTAAGAACCGCGACGAATCTGCCACGTCGGCGACGTCTGACAGCGCGAAGTCGGCTAGTGTGGCTGATGCGTCGAAGGGAACGAAAGCCAAGCAGAACAACGCCTCTGGGGCACATCACGACGATGGGGCCACTGGTAACTCCAGTAAGGTGAAGGGTGCGGCGTCCGGCGATTCGGGTGGTAGGCATCGTGCTCCCGATGGCGGCTCTCATGGGGCGAACGCTGCTGGTGGCTCGGATGGTTCGGGTTCTCATGGCGGGTCCGGTTCGAGCGGAGGGAAGCACTCGGCGGGCGATTAGGCGCGCACGGCTCCCAGTACGGTGTCGGCGATCCGGGCCCGGAACGCCTCGGGCGAGAATCGGCATGCTTGTGCCCGGATGGCGTCGGTGTTGTAGTCGGCGGGGTTGAAGTTCCGCATCAGCGTGGCGAGTTGTGCTACGACGGCGTCATCCGGGCCGGCCTGTACGTGTTCACCGGTGACACCCGGATCTACCGTGTCCAGGGCTCCCCCCGCGTCTAACGCCAGAACCGGTGTTCCGCAAGCCATTGCCTCGACGGGGACGATCCCGAAGTCCTCGACGCCGGGCATCAGCAAGGCGCGGCATCGCCGGTACATGTCGAGCAGGACCTCATCGGATGCGGTGCCGAGGAAGGTGGTTTCGGGTCCGGCGATGGCTTCAAGGTGATCGCGGAAGCGTCCCTCGCCCAACACCACCAGGCGGCAGTTGGCCCGTTGGGCCGCTCGAATGGCGAGGTCCGCGCGCTTGTACGGGACCAGCCTCCCTGCGCATAGGTAGAAGTCCTCCCTGGGTATCGAAAGATCGGGAGAGAACCGGTCGATGCGCACGGGCGGGCTGATCACGGTGGACGGCAGCCCCCACCAATCTCGAATCCTGTCGGCAACCGCGTGTGAGTTGGCGATGACGTGCGATAGTCGAGGTGCGGCGCGTAGCTCTCCCCGGCGTGCGAGTGTTCCCAACGCGGACAGGGCGATTCGTCCGGGACGGCTTGCCATTTCGTGATCGCGGAAAGTGCGATCCCATGCCCAGCGTGCCGGGCTGTGCACATACGCGACAACGGGGGCCTCGGTGGCGAATGCTGCCTGGGTGGCAAACGAGTGATGGCTGATCAGCACCGCATCCACATCATTGCCGATCGGCAGTCTCCCCAGGGCGCTGGGCACCAGGGGAAGCAGTGGTGCGTGCGACCTGCGTCCGGTGAGGGCGTATGCACCATCGAGCCAGGTCCCGTGGATCGGCTCGTGCACTGCGTCGTCCAGCCAGCCCGCCGCCTCCATCACCTGTCGGAGGCACTGGGGTTCGGTGATGGGCGCGAAGACTTTGGCCCGCGGCCAGGTCTTCATGAACTCGGCGACCACCAGTTCCGAGCCGCCGAACTCGGTGAAGCGTTCGTGGACGATCGCGATACGCGACGAGTTCATGAGTTGCTCCTCAACATCCGGGGGTCAAAAAGGCCTTCACGTAACTTCCCGACTGGCGGACAAACATCCACGACCAGAAGGCAACTCCGGAAGGTGTGGGACTGGCGACCATGGTGATTTCCCCATCGAAGCATTTTCCGACGATGTAGCGGGCACGTGAAACATGTGGTGTGAAGGTCACGACGATGATGTGATGCCAGCCGAATTCCTGTGCTTTGGAGCGTATTTCCTGTGCTTCGCCCTCGGTGGTCCAGGGATCGGGGATGAAACAACTGACCGTGAAGGTGAAATGGCCCTTGCAGTATTTGTCCATGTTGCGGTCGTCTGCCCCGGTTGACTGCGCGATGAGCAGGTATGGCGCGTACCCACGCTTCGCGAGGTCCAGCCCGACATCAAAGCGCTCGTAGGGGGTGCCGCCCAGTACCACGATGGCATCAGCCGACCGTAGCGGATCGGTCTGCGGATTCATGTACACCCGCCAACCAGCTGTCACGAACCCCGCGATGAGCACCGTGATCGTGATGCAGGCCAAGAGGATCCGCCTGCGCCACCACGGTCTGCGGGGTGCTTCCGTCGCGTCACTCAAGCTCATCGATGATCTCCCTGGCGCGGTCGACATATCGGTGTGGCTCCTCCGTCACGCGAAGGTGGCCCGCCGCTGCGATCTTGGTGGCTTGCGCGGGGTGGCGTGCACACCAGTGCAGAATCTCGCGAAGTTCGGCCTCGTCGGAGAACAGCAGACATTCGGTTCCCTCGTTGAACAGTTCGCCGTGTTCGTCGGTACGTTCCCCGACGAACAGCCCTCCGCACGCCGGTATTTCGAAGGTTCGGCAGGTGTGGGTGTCGCGGTTGTCGGAGTTCAGCAAGACCAGGTTCGCCGTCACCGATGCCACGGTGGTCGCGAAGTGATCGCCGTAGACGGCACCGCCAATCGTGGCTCCGGTGGTTTTCAGTGAGGGCATCCGTCGCCAGCCCGGACCACGAACCAGCAGGCCCTTCCCGTGCTCGCTGCCGAGTCGAGAGATGAGGCCGGATCGGTCCGGGCGCCTGGCTCCGATGAATCCCACAAGGTATTGCTGCGCAACTCGTTTGGCGCAGGGACGATGCCATGCGGGGTCATAGGCGCTGCGTACGAACTTCACCCGGCGCGCACCCCGCGCCTGCAACTCGGGCATGTTGTGGCGTTTGGTGGTGACCACCAGATCCCACGCGCTTTCGTGCGTTAGGTAATCGGTCGTCGTGTTGTAGGGGTTCCCGACATCATCCGGGCTGTAATGCACGCGGACGGCTGCCGGAACCTGAAGCAGGCGGGCCTGGTCCAGATGGATGGACTTGAACCCGAAGAGCAGGTCGGGGCCGAAATCTCGTGCAATATCGTCGATATGGTCGTGTACGGAGTTCTGTAGCCAGGGGGCACGCCGACGCATTCCCTTCGAATACACCCACGCCGGCGACAACCGGGTGGGCAAGGTGACCCGCGTGGTGTCGACGACGACTACGTCATGGCCGGCCTGGCGGAATCCGTCTGCCATCGACCGAGCGTTACTGCCCACCCAGTCATCTCCGATAAAGAGGATCTTCATCGCGGAACACCTTCTTGCGATATGTCGGCCTCGACGTCCACGCTCCGCTCCTGCCCTGCCAGATGCCTGACGCGGACCAGATACCAGATGGCGACACAGAATTCGGCGCCAATGACACCGCCGATCAATGCCCACACGGAGTGGCTCCAGGCGGCAGTGATCAGCCCCGCCGCCGAGGCGGCCGTCCCCACCAGCGACGCGATGAGAACTCCATGCGTGTCCTGACGCACCGGCAGCAGCGCGGTGCTGATGTATGAACTGATGGTGCTCGCCGGAAGAATGAGTAGCTCGGCGCGTAACAAACCGACGGCCCCGAGGAATTCACTTCCGAAGACGACGTGAACGATCGGTGCGGCCAACAGCCAGAGCAGGGCCGAGGCCAGCACGGCCACCGCGACAGCGCCGCGCAATCCCTGAAAACCGCTGCGCCAGAAGTGCTCGTGCCCACTGCGCTTGGCCATCCGCGGCAGCAGGACCAATCCGATCATGTCCAGAAGCGATTGCATGGCCCTGACAAGACGGTCGCTCGCCGAAAACAGGCCCAGCGACACGGCGTCCAGCATGGCGGAGTAGATCGCCGGCGCCCCTTGCCCGTACCCAGTGGTGAGAAGCCGTGAGGTCACGATCGGCCAGCTGGTGCGGAGGATCTGACCAGGTGTGTATGGACGACATAGGGCGCCGAAGGTCCGCAGGCTGTCCCACCACGTGCCCGCGACCGTCAAGATGGAGGAGCCCAGCAGGCACAGGACTGCGGTGGAGGCATGGGGGGAGTGCGGTAGCAGCACGATGAGGAGCACGAGATAGGCGATGCGCCCTGAACCCTGGTAGATCGCCGACGCGACAAACCGCCCCTGCCCGATGAGCAGCCAGTCTTCGGAGGTTGCCCAGAGACCACCGGCGAAGAGCCCCAACAGAATCATGTGGACGTACGGAGGAACCCCGGCAATCGACCCCGCGCCGAACGCGGCGCCGAGTATGGCCAGGGTCAGAAGCCTCAAGACCAGATAGTCGGTACGGACCTGTTGGAGTTCGGCAGGAGTCCTGCGCAAGGCGGGCAGGCGCGCGGCGAGAAATGGTGTCATGCCCAAGTCGACGAGAATGGAGCCGAAGAAGTACGCGGCCATCCCCATCGCCAACAGACCCATGCCCGCTGGGCCCAGAATTCGGGCGAGCAGTGGCACCGTTGCGAATGTCACCACGTACTGGCCGTACTTGCCGAAGATGACGGCCCCGAAATCCCTGGCCAATCTCAGTATCCGGGGGAGCGTTGCGCTACTTCGAGGTTCCTTAGACACGGCGCTCTTCCGTCGATGTCGCCGTGTGGCGGCTGAGGACCTCCGAGAGGAACGAAGCGACGGTCTGCGCCGAATCGGCGATATCGAACCTTCTGGCCCGGGACCGTCCGGCATGGGCCAACCGGATTCGAAGTTCGCGGTCTTCGATAAGGCGATCGAGGGCATCAGTGAGTTGATCGGTGTTGCCTGCGTCGACGAGTAGCCCGTGAACCTCCGATTCGATCGTTTCCGCGGGGCCGCCGGGCTGGGTGGCGATGACTGCGCAGCCCGCCCGTAGACCCTCGACGACAACCTGTCCGAATGGCTCGGCGATAACTGAGCAGTGCACCAGGATGTCGGCAATGGACAGGATTTCGGTGGGGTTGTCGAGGTGGCCGGTGAATGTCACGGGCAGCTGTAGTTCGCTTGCCAGGTCTTCCAATTCGGTTCGAAAGAGCTCCTCACCGAAGAACGTGCCGCCGACGAGATATGCACGGTGGGGCCGGATCTTGGTGTTGGCGAGGGCGCGCAGGAAGACATCTTGTCCCTTCCACTGCGTCAGCCTGCCGACGACGGCGATAACGGTTTCCGAGGGAGGTCGCTGCGGCACGTGTTCGGTGTCGGGAGTCTGCAGAAAGTCCAGTCCGGGGTAGGCGACGACACCCCGGCGGCGCCGTGGTCCCAAGGACTCCTCGGTGGACCGGCTGTTGGCGATGTACCCATCGGCGACGATCATGCCGAGTGTGCGGAGAAGGAACGCCAGTGCGGCACCGAAGTATTCGGCGGATATCCTGTCGTGAACGTGCCATATCAAGGGGATTCGCGCTCGCTTGGCCGCGACGGCGGACATGATGAGCGCCTTCGTGCTCCCCGCGACCAGTATGTCGGCTCCGCGTTCGCGTACGGCGTCGCCCAGATCCCACCCGAGGCGAATCAGTGCCACGGCCCCGATGAGCCGACGCAGCCATCCGGAACCGCGGATTGTGACGCTTCGGCTATCAAAAGTGTTGGCCAATAACGAAGTTTGTATGCCTTGCGACCTCATCGCGCCCACCATGGGACCGTCCTCGGTGTAGATCACGGACGGCTCGATCGTGTACTCGGTAGGTGCGTTGCGTAGCGCCGACAGCAATCGCGAGGTCGCCAATTCCGCGCCCGATGGGGCCGCGGTGTGGGCGACGAATACTGCCCGGATCATGCGCTCAGCTCCGAGTAGACGGCGTGGTGGCGCTGCGCGGCAGTGGACCAGGAGAAGGTCTCCGCATGTCGACGGCACTGCTGGGGGGTGGGGAGCACGCCATCGAGCGCCGAGATAAGGCGTGCCGCAAGTGCTTCGGCATTGTCGGAGGGCACGATCAGCGAGGGGTCAAGGTCGTGCACCGCATCGGGAAGCCCGCCGCAGTCGGTGACCACGGCGGGCCGTCCGGTGGCCAGGGATTCGAGTGCGATCAATCCGAAACCCTCAAGAGCTACGGATGGCACGACGGTGAAATCGGCGAGCGTGTAGAGCTGCGTCAGGGTCAGGTCGTCGACGCGTCCGGTGAACTGGATGCTGTCGTCCAGACGCGCGGCAGCGACTTGTGCCCTTAGGTCGCTCTCGGCAGTGCCCGTGCCCACGATCATCAGGCAGGCATCCGGATGCGCGGATACGACTGCCTGCCACGATTCGATGAGACGGTGTATGCCCATCCGGTGTTCGAGTCTGCGCACGCACAGCACCGTCCGTCGGCCAGTCGGTGCGTCCAGTCGTGGCAGCAGGTCGAATCTGTCGAGGTCGACACCGGGCGCGATGACCTCGATGCGGTGCGCGGGTATCCGGTAGTCCTCGATCAGCACGTCCCGGAATCGATCCGACAGCACAATCAACCGCTCGGCGCCGGCGTACCGGAGACGTTCGACGACGTACTTGGCGTGTGAGCGGAGGGCACCGGCCCCCGCCAGCCTGCTCTCGGCTGCCCACGGTCCGTGAAAGTGCACAACCAGCCGGCTGCGGGTGCTCCATCCGGTGGCCGACGGCCCATAGAGACAGAAGTGGCGATCCAGAATGTCGGGTCGCCGCGGCGCGGATCGATCGTTGAAGGCGGTGAGAACCCGGGAACGGGTGGACCCGCCAGTGGGGCCCCAGGACCGTCCGCCGTCGGAAGGTACCCCGAATGCGGCGGCCGACAGTTCGATGTTGTCGCGGTGGCGCAGCGCCGTGAAGAGGTCGGTGAAGTAGCGATTCAGCCCGCCGGGCAGCGATGAGAACCACTCGGATCCGGTCATATGCACTCTGATGGGCGGCATGTCAGACCTCGCCTCCGCTATTGACAGTCTTTGCTATCGATGATCGGCGCGGCACCAGGGCGGCGTCGCACGGCAACCACCGCCGCCCACGCCCTCGCTACCGCGCGCGTCCTCGGTCGGGAGCTCGGCCCCCGTGTCTCATGTTTATTCAACACTCCACCTCCCACAGCACGCGTGTATGTGGTCGGCGGTGGATTCATGATCCATGGATACTCGCATTGCCTGAGTAGGCCAAATAGCATTCGCACGTATCGCGGTACCATTCAGATCTGAAATTCTCGGCGCACCGATGTTTAGATGCGCCCAGCTCTCATCGCCAGACGACCAACCCATCTCTAGCCTGCAACACATGGTGCATGGTCCGCAACCTGAGTACGGATGCCGCGCTCATTCACGGTCGGATCTGAGCACGTCACGGTTTTGCCCGCCACCATGGAGGGAGTAACGGGGGGTAGCGCTGTACTTGGCGGAAGCTGGCGAGTTCCACGTTGCTAGATGCAGCTTGACCTGGTCATGTTATAAAAATGTTACTTGCCGGTGAGCGTTGTGTGATTGGCGTAAAACTTAGCAAAGGCCCACGGTCGGAGATGTTTGTTAGATGATTCTTATTTCCCGGCAATAAAACCTTCATTTGTGGCCCTGCAGTGTGAAGTAGCGTGACTGTCATCACGTAGCGTGTTTTTGGTCGTTATGGAAACCTCAACACGTAAATAGGTCGGGCTCAATTGCCGAAATCGTCCATATGAATCAGCCGATATGAACGAACGGGTCAAGTGCACTCATGGTTTTAAAGAGCATCGTTAGTGACGGAATTCAACGGAGCGTAGAAACACGTCCTGGAGGACTGTTCTACCTGCACCGACGATGGGCGCCGGCAGCCGACTTGGTGGCTATCGCGCTCACCTCCCTGGTGTCGTACCAGCTGGCGCATCATCTTGTGTCCGGGAGGCAGGACCTGGGCGGCTGGTACGTGACGACGGATGTCGCCATCGCAGTCGTTTGGTTTGCTGCGCTATCGCTGCACACAGTGGGGCCCGGTAAGGCGCTGCGGGCGGTGCTCCAGCAATGGCAGACGGTGGTCAGTGTCACGTTCCAGCTGTTTACCATCGTGCTGCTTACCTACCTCATCTCACGCATCGAGCTGCTCGACATGCGGCATCTCGTCATCGAGATACCGCTGGGATTGCTCGGCATACTCGGTGCCCGATATGTGCTGCGGCGTTTTTGGGGATCGGAGGGCAAGACTTCCGTGCTTTTGGCGGGCGACCACGACGCCGTCCGCGAGATGGTCACCGTGTTCAGCCGACACCGGGACAGTGGATTCGAGGTTGTCGGTGCGTGCACCCCGGGAGCTGACCGATGGCTCGGCGAATCGGCAATCGAGGTGGGCGATTATCGCGTGCCGGTGGTCGGCAACGACCGTGATGTGGTCGAGGCGGCGCAGCGGACATCTGCTCAGATCGTAGCCGTCGCGATGACGGATAGCCTTGGGCGTAAGGAGCTTTCCCGCCTGGCATCCGAACTCGGAGATCTGGGAATTGAGCTCGCGGTCTCACCGGGGGACGTCGACGAGGCCGTCGTAACCACAGCGGACCGGGGCCTAGAGCGGGTCCACATGTTGGAGATGCTGGCCCCAGGCCATCGCCGTGCGCGTTCGATGTCCAAGGAAGCATTCGACATGGTGTTCGCCGCTGCGGCCATCATGGCTACCGCGCTGGTGATGCTCGCGATTGCCGCGGCCATCAAGCTCACCAGCGCCGGACCGGTGTTCTATGTGTCCGAGCGGATTGGTTTGGACGGTATGCCATTTCGGATGATCAAGTTCCGCAGCATGTACACGGGCGCCGATCGTGATACCGCGGCGATGATCGACTCGGCAGGGAGCACACCCGTCTTCTTCAAGGCGAAGGAAGACCCGCGCGTCACCCCGGTAGGGGCGTTCATCCGGAAGTACAGCCTCGATGAACTTCCCCAGTTCTTCAACGTGCTGTTCGGTGACATGAGCGTTGTCGGGCCGCGACCTCAGGTGCAGCGGGAGGTCGATGCCTACGACGAGACGATGCGGCGGCGACTACTTGTAAAGCCGGGTGTCACCGGGCAATGGCAGGTCAGCGGCCGTAACGACCTTTCGGTCGACGAGTCCATCCGCCACGACATCTCGTATGTCGACAACTGGTCCATGGGTCTCGACATCCGCATCATTTCTCGGACCGTCGGCGCGGTGGTGCGCAGCGAGGGCGCTTACTGACGCTTCACGCGTTCCAACAAGGCATTCGACCATCCATCGCCTCAATCAGCAGCATCCCTTTGCGGACCGAATGGTTTCAGCATTCAATCGGTCGATCCGAATTAGCGCGTAGTCAATGCGCTGAGGTTTCGGAGTGCGTAAGAGACTTACATAGACAACACGATGTTGACATCATGACACCTCGTGTCCTATTCTTCCTGTAAGTGTTTTCCTTACGTAGCGCTGAACGAACTGCGCCGCATCCTAATGAGGTGAGTTGTAAATGCTCGGTGCTTGGTCGTTGACCTCGGGTTTTGTGGTGGCGGCATTGGCAGTGGCCGGATGCGGGCATTACCCCAGCGACGAAAATGGGCACGCGACATTTGCGGAGACTGTAGCGCCATCAACTGACGAGGGGTTCCCCTCGGATGCAGCTTCCAGGCCAATGCTGATTGCGCATCGTGGCGGCGCCGGAGATTACCCGGAGAATACCGTATTGGCAATAACCAATGCTGCAAAATCTGGTGCCGACGGGATGTGGGTAACGGTCCAGGTCAGTAGTGATGGGATACCGGTTTTGTATCGTCCACTCGATCTGTCTGCATTGACAAATGGGAACGGGCGGATAAATGCGAAGACGCTAAAACAATTAAAAGAACTGAATGCGGGATGGAATTTCATCAAAGGTGATAACAACCCCTACCGCCGGCGGGCCGTGCAGATACCGACGCTAGAGGAAGCGATTGCCGCGATCCCGCCGAGTATGCCGCTGTTCCTCGACCTGAAGCAGACGCCGGCTCAGCCCCTGGTAGATGCGGTCTCCGGGGTATTAGTCAAGGCGGCCGCTGTTGAGCGATCAATTATCTATTCGACGGATTCGGAAGTCACTGCATTAGCGACTCGGAGTGGCCTAGAAGTCGCCGAAAGTCGCGATATGACTCGTCAGCGGCTCTTGAACATGGCGCTAAATCATCGATGTGAACCCGTGCCTGACATCGGGAGATGGGCGGGCTTTGAGCTCCATCGCGCTGTCGTTGTGACCGAGAAATTCACGTTGGGTACGGGCGTGTCTCGAGTTGACGCCGAGCTCTGGGACCCCGGCTCTATTGAGTGCTTCAGGTCGCAGCAGACTGGTATGAAGACAATTGGATTTGCAGTGAACACCGAAGATGATTTTCGTCTCGCCCGCAAGATCGGCCTGAACGCCGTGCTAGTTGATTCACCCCGGGCAGCTCGACGATGGCAATAAGGCCCTCGTCCACGAAACCAGTGGTGTACCGCCCTGGAGATGTATGGAAGAAATTTTCGCACAATGCCTGACCTTCACGTCGACCCGTTAAATGCTGAGCTAGTTGAACTGCGTTTTATGGCCGGCCGGCCCAGTTTTCGCAGTATCAGTCGGGCTATCGGGTGCAGTCATACGACAGTCGCCAAGGCCTTCGCGCCGGGAGCCTTGCCGTCATGGGAGATCCTCGATCTGGTTGTACGCCAGCTCAACGGCGACGTGGAGGCTTTCCGTAAGCTGTGGTGTGATGCTGCGCGCCGACAGGAAAATGTAGTGAGCGGCGCCCAAAGAATTACTCCGGCGCCAACGTGGAGAATCGTCTCCGTGTTCTTACTCGCGACCGTCGCCGTGTGCGCAGGAACGCTATTGATCGTCATATACCCGTCGATGCGCCAGATTCGTCGTCGGTGATGAGTGACAAAGTCGCTGTCTTCCATTTATCTCGTGATGTAGATTCCGCGCGATTGTAATCGTAGAACTTGGCACCGAGTGTTGAAACGCGTGCTGATCTGAAACGGTCAATATCTCTAGTTCGGGAAGTCGCGGCGACCCACACACAAATTTTAAATATCGATTGGATGCCCCTGATTCATGTGGCAGTAAGTGGACGCGGATGGCAACCTATGGATAGTCATGGCGTTAATCTGTAAAGGTTGATGCAGAATGTGCGTCACGCAATAATAATAAACTGCATGATCGAGTGCAGCGCTGTGTCAGGAAACGGCCTGATGGCGCACGGATTTCGATGATTAGTACAGTACTAGGATGGGGTACTGCATCACCTCACTGGTCTGAGGTGATGAAATTACTCTTCTGGATTTCATTGGTCGTGTTCTTCCTCATTGCCCCTCTGCTATCAACGGATACTGTCACGGGGAGCGCATGGATTAATCCCGATCAGACGAACTCACCGTTGCAGTACTCGGCAGATCAATCGGGAAGTTTGGCGAGTGCCGTTGACGTCGGTAATACGCAAATCGAAGGCGATGTACTAAGCGATTTGGCTCCGAAATCCGGTGCGCCGTTAGAGCAGCGGTATCGACAGGCCAGCGCTACGATCTCGCCTTTGGTCATGGATGGCGTGCATATGCCGACGGTGGTTGCAGGACTGGAGGTCGTCATGCACTTATCTCAGGAACGTGAACCCGAGGGTTTGACGTTCGGTCTACGGATCCCCGAGGGCACCCATATCCGTATGGCGGGAGACACTTGGCTGATTGAAAGAGACGTGGTACCGGGCGGTGCGCCAACAATTATTGCGGCCATGTCGACTCGGGCGAAAAATACAAAGGGCACTGCGGTGCCTTTTACGACGGAGGTCTATTCGCCTTCCTGTTTCCACGAGTTGAATCTACGGCTGAGGGTAAAACACCCGGATGTATCTCGTTTCCGTGTAGCGATACGTCTCACGTACAGGGCAGAGGAATGAATTGAGCGCGTATTATCGACTGTGCATCTCAGATTACGGCATGAATAGAGATACATCCGTATATGTAGCCAACTGGGACGAAGGACAAGGTCTTGCAGCCGCGTTCGCGGCAGATCATCACTGTTCGATGGTGTCGCGGAAGAAGGAGCCAGACTATGCGGATTGGTGGATGTACAAGGGCTCGCTGCTGGTAGGAATCGTGGCTTTAGAAAGACGCTATCAAATCAACGACGATTAATTTGATGGCTCGTGGCGGCCTTAGACGCGTCTTGCATCAGGCCGTGGATCCGCGCGGTGCCCGGTCGCGTTTGGCTTCGTAGAGCCTGAAATCTGCTTCCCGAGTGAGGGATTCGAAGCTGAAGTCCTCTGCGTCGGTAGATGACCAGGCGATGCCTATGCTCATCGAAGTCTCGGGAGTATCGGAGCGGATCGGTGCGTTGCGGATTCGTGCGTTGATGGCGGCGATGTCGTCGGGGTTGTCAACGAACGCGACGACCATGAACTCGTCACCGCCGATACGCGCGGCGATGTCGCCCTCGCGGATGTTTGCGAATAGTGCGTCCGCGATGGCCTGCAATGCCCTGTCGCCGGCCTCGTGGCCGTAGGTGTCGTTGAGTTCCTTGAATCTGTCGACATCGGTGACCATCACGACGACCGTCGCCGGGCCAGGCCGCTTACGCAGCTCGAACTCAAACGTGGATTGCACGCCCCTGCGGTTCAGCAGGCCGGTCAGCGGGTCTCGGTTGGCGGCAGTAACGGCGGCCCGGATCGAGCGTCTACCCCCTTCGATCACCGCTTGGATGAGCATTGGCAGGACGACCACGGTGGTGAATGCCGGAGCGTTGTAGAGGAACTGGTCCAGGAAGGTCGCCGCACCGGTATGGATGTTCCACAGCGTGATCGAGCCGAGTACGGCCGAAGCGAAAACGCAGTGCACGGCCAGCACCCGCCAACCCAGCAGGAACGCGGCGAACACGCCGACCGTGCTCATGTACAGAATCGGCGCGAGTCGCATCATCGGCCCGGCGTACACCCAGCCGGAGACCGCGGACGTGAGGTCAGCCCACATCACAAAGGAGATTGCCCAGCGTCTACTTGGCCACGGGCGGACGATCCAGCACACACCCACCAGGAACAAGACGGCGATGAGCGATTGGTGGATGGTGCGTCCGGTGCCCTGTGGGCCCAGGGGATGCATATTGACGATGGTTCCCAAGGGGAGAATGGACATACACAGCAACCCGATGGCGCCCTTTAGATGCCGTAGATTGCGCGGGCCGAGGGCGCTTGTGACGAACCGGTATTCCTGTTCGGGGGTACGCCTGCGGCGTGGCCGGAGTCTTCGGTTGCTGGGCATGGGCTAAGTGTGTGGCAAAGGGCCGCACTGAGTGTTGCGGATACGGAACTGAGTATTGCGGACACAGTAATAGTGAGGCCGCAGTGACAGCCGGTGCGTGTGTCCCACGATGATGAGAGTGCCCTCGGCAGGATTCGAACCTGCGACACCGGCTTTAGGAGAGCCGTGCTCTATCCCCTGAGCTACGAGGGCGGGGAGCTGTGAATAGCTGATCAAACTCTAACGGGTCAGCGCTGCACATTCGTCCCTGGACCGCCGTAGCCTCGGCACTCACCCGAACGGGCAGGTGCCGGTGAGCCGCTCCGGAACGGCAAAGCTGTCCAGCCGGTAGCTGTGGTAGAAGTCGGCCAGCCGCTCGTTGCGCCGCGTCAGGGAACGCGAGACCCTGTCGAATTTGCGCTGTGCACTACGCGAACCGTCGAGCTGGGAGCGCGCCGTATCGATGCGAATATTGTTGTACAGCATGGGTTCTACCAGTAGTCGCTCGGGTGTCACGTGCCATACCAGCTGCAACACTCGCGTGTACAGTGCGAACTCGACGTTGTGGCGGGGCTTGAGCCGGAATCCGATCATCTCGCGTATCTGGGGATGCATTGCCTTGGCCGAACACACCTGTATCACCCGGCCCGCTATGGGGCGAATCGCGAGCCATAGCGGCGTCAGGGCTGGGCGCAGGGCGGCGGGGAGCAGCAGCGTCGGCAGCGGCAGTCGCATCAAACCGGCGAACTGCTCGCGCAGAAAGCCGTTGGACTGCAATCTGTTTTCCACCATGTCGTCGTAGTAGTCGACAAAGGCGCCGTAGGTCTCCGGGAATTTCCCCTTGGCGCTGGGCAGTTCGAGGTCTTTGAACAGGTGGCGTTGATATTGATACGCGGCCTCCTGCTCTGCGGCGGTCATCGTGTAGCCCGTGCAGTAGGGGAAGGCCTCCATCGTGGCGTTCATCGCGCTGGCCGCGATCCATATCCATAGCTCGGGATCCAATGCGCTGTAACGAATCCCCTCGTACTCTCCAACTCCGGTGCCCCGCACATCGCGGTGTCGCTCCTTGAGCCATTGCGCCGTGTCGGCCCGCTGCCGCTGATTGCCGGACAACAGCGACAGCGCGCTCAGTCCGCTCCGGATGCCGCGGTCGGTGAAGTTTTCCCGGAACCGTCCCGTGCGATCGACGGATGCGGCTACCGGCATCAGGGCGACCTCGTCGAACAGCACCCCGCCGAAGACGCCGACAAGGGGACTGCCCAGGTGCTTGCGGAATGCGTCCATGACACGTGGACGCACCCCGTCCGCGCGAAGGAAGCTCAGGCCGTCCTCGTGGGAATTGCCATCCGATTCGCCATCGTGCGTGATGTCGCGCGGCAGTACATGCGTCATTGCATCCTCCGTCGGTGTTAGTGACTTAGTTGAACACTAACATTGCAACATCGGGTTGGGAAGGACTTGTGCGTGAGAGACTGAGTTGTGTCTGCAGATCCGGATCCGACCGGCGAGCGCATCCTCGAGGCTGCGCTGCAGACCATGCTCAGCTTCGGCATCCGTCGTGCCACAGTCGACGAGATCGCAAGGCGCGCGGGTGTATCGCATATGACGGTGTATCGCCGCTGGTCCAACAAGACAGAACTTGTGCTCGCTGTCCTGATGCGAGAGGCGCAGACGATGTTCTCCGCGGTGGACCGCGAAATCGCCGCCCTGGAGAGTCCCGAGGACAAGCTCGTGGCGGGCTTCACCGGGATCTATTGGCATGTGCGCACCCATTCGCTGATGCAGCGGGCGGTGGAGACCGATCCGGAGTCGGTGCTGCCGGTCATCACAAGCGGGGCGGGTCCAGCCCTGGATATGGCGACCACATACCTGGCCGGTCATGTGAGCCGAAGTGCCGGCGACCTCGTCGACGACTCCTACGGTGTCGCGGAAGTATTTGTGCGCCTGACGCATTCGCTCATACTCGCACCCAGCCCACGGCGGGAGCTTGCCACCAGGGAAGACGCCGAACGGTACGCCCGTCAGTACATACTGCCCATCGCGCGCGCGTTGGTGCGGGAGCCGAGCAAGGTGGTCCGTTAACGCCTCGTGCTGGAGCTTCTCGGCGAGCTAGTTCGCATCTGAGGCGGCCACTGTGCGCGCTTTCGGCCGTCGGCCCGGCGGGGCCAAGTAATCTTTGTGCATTGACCACGGCCGGGGACGTAACGACGAGATTTTGGGGGTAGTGGATGGACAGGGATATCGGAGCGGGCTCACCGGCGGCCGAGGATTCGTCTGACGCCGCGGACACCGCGCCGCTGCCGGTCCTCAATGCGCTTCCCGGGATGTCCGAACCCGGTCCGTTCGCTCCGTCGGAATACGAGTTTGATCAACCTCCGTTCATCGCGCACCCGGCATTCACCGAACCGCGCCCACCCGCGGTGGAGCCTGGTAATCAATACATGCAGTGGCCGGGCCACGAGGCCTTCAATACCGCGCCGCCTAGCGCCCCGGGACCTATTAAGCCGACGGCTCCGGTCGACTTCTCGTCCTGGGAAGACAAGCCTGAAAGAAGCAAGCGGCCGTTGGTGATTGGTGGCGCGGTGCTGGCGGCCGTGGTGGTTGTCATCGGTGGTGTGGTCGCGGCGTTCGCGGGCAGCGGCGACGATGACGCTCCCGTCGAACCGAGCGCGGCCTCAACGACAACGGTGTCCAGCAGGAACTCCGATGCGGAGACGCGCTTGCTCTCCATGCTCCCGACGGGATACGGGCTGTCGGCCTGTAAGGCTGTCGAACCCGCGAATGAGGCAGTGGCACAGGTCAAGTGCGGCCGCAGTGACGATCCAGACGGGCCCGTGGAGGCGAGCTACTCACTGGTGAAGGACAAGTCGGCGCTCGCGGCGGGGCTGGGTCGTCTTACGAAACGGAACGCGGTGGTGGTGTGCCCCGGCCGTATCCAGTCGCCGGGGCCTTGGCGTCGTAACGCCACGCCGGATCAGGTGAGCGGCACGGTGTTCTGCGGCAGCAATCAGGGGCACCCGGTGGTCGGCTGGACCGACGAAGAGCGGCTTCTGCTCAGCGAGACGCGTTCGGGTGCTACCGGTCCGACTCTCGACCAGTTGTACGCCTGGTGGTCTTCGCACTCATAACAAAAACCGCCGGCCGCACGAGGCGGCCGGCGGTCAATGCCGAAACGTTTATCTAGCCTTCGGTGGGAACCGGAGTGCCCTGGCTGCCGGCTGCGCGCTGGCCGTGCGGGGTGCTGTCCGAGGCCGGAACGGCGGGAACCGCGGCCACCGGCGGGGTGGCGGTCTGCGGGGCGCCTTCGACACCGGGTGCGGGAGCCGCGGGAGCCGGTGAGGCAGGTGCGGGCGATGCGGGAGCCGGGGAAGCAGGCACCGCGGTGTTGTTCAGCGGCGTGCCCTCGGCGGCGGGTGCCGGGGTGGCAGGTGTCGGACCCGGGGTCGCGGTCACCGGTGCCACCGTCGGGGTCGGAGTCGCGGCGGGCTGCTGACCGTCTACCGGGGTGCCCTGGCTGCCGGCGGGCAACGGGGTGCCCTGGCTGCCCGCGGGAACAGCAGCGGGCGCCGCTGAGGTGGTGGGCGCGGCGCTTGTCGCCGGCGCGGGGTTGGTGCCGTGTGACTGGCTCGAACCACCCGAACGCGGTGCCGCAGCTACGGGAGCCGCCTTCCAGGTGAGCAGATCCTCGTCACCGGAGGTGTACGTCACCGTCTCGGGGGCGGCACCGGTCACGTCGAAGTAGATCTTGCCGCTGGTCTTCTCGCCCTGCGACAGGGTCCCCGGGTTCACGCCCTGCTCGGTGGGCACGCCGTACAGCACGCGGTAGGTCTCGCCATCCTTGGTCTTCGCGTTGAAGTTGGCGACGATCGGGATGACGCTGCCCTGGACGGCTTCGTCGGTTGCAGTGGCTTCCCACAGCGTGCCCTTGGCCTGGTAGGGCAGCTGGTCGGCACTAACCTTAAGGTCGCTGATGGTCCACGCCTGAACGACGTCGCCGTTGGTGAGGCGACCCTGCTGGCCGAGCGTGGTGTCGGCTCCGGCGGTCGGCATCAGGGCCAGTCCGGCCGCCGCTGCGGCGGCCGCCACGGCGGCTGTGATGGGCACGTTGATCTTCACGATGGTGGTCTCCTTGACGTCCTGAATGCTCCCCCCAGCGGGGACGGTCTGTCGTAAAACTAACAGGTCTGGGTGCACCATCGTCGCCCGAAGTACACGATTGCCATACGGTTAAGAACATGACGGTTGATTCCACCGGTCACCAGGGGGCCGCGCCGGAGCCAGACGATTGGCCACCCGACGCACGCACGTTCACCATCCGCGCCGCGGCGGACGATGCCGCGCCGAGCCTGGCTGCTGAACTGCCGATTACCGCAACAGAACTCGGCATGTTGGACGGAGATGCCAACCACCCCGTGCAGTTCTGCAGCGTGCTCCTGGAACCGCCGGTCAAGCACCGGTTCGATACTTCCGATGCCGCCCGGTATGAGCGCGAGTATTGCGACCGGGACGACGGCGGCGAGTTCTTCATGGTGCATGTCGCACTGCTGGGGCCCCGCCGCCCCGGGGTCTCCCTCGCGCCCGGCGCCCGCGACGTCCTCGTCGATGTCGCCTATGTAGTCGATTTGTCGCTGGAAGAAGACGGAGTGCTCAACCCTGCCAAGGTGGACTGGGCGGGTGGGGCGATCATCGATGTCGACGGAGAGGTGCCGGCCGAGCAGGTAACCCAGGGGGCACCGGATGAGCAGGCGATCGCCGAGTCCGCACCGCCGGCCGGTCCGGTGGCGGCAGTGCCCGAGCCGGGGAGCCCGGGGAGTTCGGAGTGGATCCGCGAGCAGCTCGACGTTCGTATCGCAGTGCTCGGCCGTCTGGCAGGGGAAGTTGCGATCTCCGAAGTGCCGGTGCCGACTGAGCTGGCCAAGAACGAGCGGCACTCCAACACCGCTCCGCAGTATGTGCTCGATGGCGCACAGTTCTGGTACCACACGCGTGACCCGAAAACGGGTTTCGTGTGGAAGACCACGACCAACCCGAACGAGCTGATCTATTGGTGCATCGACGATGTGGCCCGCGGGTTGGCGTGGCGGTGGACCCAGCAGGCGGCCACCTATAAGACGATGCCCCCGGCCACCGCGCAGCGCACGCTGTGGGCGCCGTACTGGCAGCTGCTCATGAACGCCCTGGACACCAAATGGGGTGCCATCACAGGCCGTAACATCCGCAGCCTGCTGTGAGTGATCACCAGCGGTAGTCGAGAAACTTCCCGTCGAGGGTCAGGACCACGCGGTCGCCATCGGGATCGGCGCGTCGCGCGATGTCGATCTTGAAGTTGATGGCGCTCATGATGCCGTCACCGAACTCCTCGTGGATGGCTTCCTTGATCGCCGGGCCGTACACGCTCAGCGCTTCGTAAAGCCGGTAGATCGTCGGGTCGGACGGAGCGCCGCCGTCCAGCGTGCCGCGATAGGGCTGTGCGCGCAGCGCGCTGGTGACCTGCGGCTCCAGCTCGAGGAGCTCGGCCACCTTGGCGGCCTTTGCTTCAGGCACGGGATGCTGCCCCAAGAGCGCGGCAATGGTCCAAATCAGCGGTGAGTCAATCGCTTCCGCGATCTGCTGCCACGTCAAGTTTTTCTCGAGGCGGCGAGTGGTGATCAGTTCGGCGGCTTCGTCCTTGGTCATAACGTCAGACAAACAGACGCCCGCTGCCCGCGCAAACTAGCGCTGCCACAGATCTTTCTGGGCATCGCGTTGGTAATAGTTCATCGAGTTCTCCCCGCTCGCGGTCCAGAGCATGACCAGGGTGACGAGCGTGATGGCGACGAGCACCATTGTGTCGTTCCACATGATGACCTCCTTGGTATATCGATCGGTCTACCCCTGAGTGCAGCACGTATACCGATCGGTGTACAGGGGAGTGTGGCGGACGCCACACGGCAGTCTTGCGGACTACTCCGCGTCCAAAGCTCCGGCGGCCAGCGCGGCACTATTGATCCTGGTCAGCACCGCGTGCAGGTGCTCAAGTTCAGAGAGGTTGACGCCCAGGCGTTCCACTACTGCCGCGGGGACCTTGAGTGCCTTTTGGCGCAGCTGGGCGCCCTGGGGGGTGAGGGTGACGTGGGTGGTGCGCTCGTCGGCGGCGCTGCGCGGGCGAGTGATGAGCCCCAACGTCTCGAGCCGCTTGAGCATGGGGGAGATGGTCGCCGAATCCGTTTGTAGCAGGGCGGCTATCTGCTTGACGGACAAGGCCTCCCGCGCGTCTTCGCCGCCGCTCTTGGCGTGATCCCAGAGCGCCAACATCACCAGATACTGCGGATGCGTGATCCCGAGGGGCGCGAGCAGGGGTCGGTAGACCGCGAGCACCGCGCGATTGGTCACGGCCAGCGCGAAGCACACCTGTCGTTCCAGGGCCAGCGGGTCTACATCGGGTGAGACTGCGGTCATTCTCACTATCCTAACCATTAGTTAGTGCACTAATTATTAGTCTACAATCTAGTTATGGCCGCCGACCGCCCGAATCTTCTTCAGTACATCGCCTACTGCTACGGGCGACGTCTGCCTGACTCGATGAAGGACTGGGTCGCCAATGATCTGGCGGGCAAGGGTGCGGTGCGGCGGCACATTCTGCGGTGTGCGATTCCGCCGCTGTTCATCCTCGCGCCGTTCTGGCTGTTGCCCGCCTCGCTATATGTCCATATGGAGATGACGGTGCCCATCTATGTGTGGGTATTGATCATGGCGCACGCCCTCAACAAGGTGTGGCGCCGCCACCGGTTGGTGCAGCATGATCTGGACCCGGGCCTGGTCGATGTGCTCAAGCGTCAGAAGGACGCCTGGATCCACGAGGACTACGCGCGGCGATACGGACCGCGTTCGGGCGACGGCTACTCCAGTAGCGGTCCCATCTAGCGCGCCGCGTCAAACATCCAGAGATGCTGAGCATTTCACGCTGGTAGGGCGTTTCGCGGGTCGGTTAGCGGCGCTGACTCAGTCCCAGTCGCCGTGCTTCCAGTGGCCCTTGCCCCAACCGTTGCCATGTCCGCCGCGCCAGCCGCGATCCCAGTTGCCGTCCGCGCACACGGTCACTCGCGGGTAGGTGTCCACGGAGCCGCAAATGTCTGGGTCTGCCTTTGCCGGGGTTGCGGAGGCGATACCTCCAAAGAACAAACCACTAGCAACGACTCCAATTGCCAAGGCTGACGGCAGGATTCGTTTCATGACTCACAGCCTACTGCCAGACAAAACTAGTTTGCAAGGGTAAGGAAAATCAGTACCGCATTCAGCAGCGTGATGAGGGCGGCGATGATCCAGCCGAGCATCGTCGTCACGCGATGGTTGACATCGGTGCCCATCAGCCCTCGATCGCTGGTCAACCGGACGAGAGGTATGAGGGCGAAGGGAATGCCGAAAGACAGCACCACTTGCGACACCACCAGTGCTCGGGTGGGGTCGATGCCCACCGCGAGGATCACCAGCGCAGGTATCAGCGTGATGAGCCGCCGCGTCACGATGGGGATGGAGCGGCGCAACAGTCCTTGCATGATCATCGCGCCGGCATAGGCGCCGACCGAGGACGATGCGAGCCCGGATGCCAGCAGGCCGATCGCGAACAGTAGAGCCACGGTGGGGCCGAGGCTGTCGCGTACGGCGGCATGTGCGCCTTCGATGGTGTCGACGCCGTCGCGACCCTGCAGATTCGTGGCCGCCACCAGCAGCATCGCCATGTTGACGGCGCCGGCGAACAGCATCGCCAGGCTCACATCCCAGCGGGTGATGCGCAGCAACCTGCGTCGCGGCTCGCCCGCTTCGGGATGCCCGTGCCGGTCCCGGGCCAGGCCGGAGTGCAGATAGACCGCGTGTGGCATGACCGTGGCGCCCAGCATTGCCGTCGCCAGCATCAGGCTTTCGGCGCCCTGGAAGCGTGGGATCAGTCCCGCGGCCGTCGCGGCCAGTGGCGGCGGTTCCACCACGACACTGGCGAGGAATCCGATCGCGATGACCGCCAGCAGCGCTGAAATCACGTATTCGAAAGAGCGTTGTCCGCGCCGGTCCTGCACCGCAAGTAGCACCATCGAGACGATTCCGGTGATGACACCGCCGATGAGCAGCGGCAGGTCGAACAGCAGATACAGTGCGATGGCGCCGCCCACAACCTCGGCCAAATCTGTTGCTATGGCCACCAATTCGGCCTGCAGCCAGAACGCGATTCGGGTGGGCCGTGACATGCGATCGCCTACGGCCTCCGGTAGCGACTGTCCGGTGACGAGGCCGAGCTTCGCCGAGAGGTACTGCACGAGCCCGGCCATCACGTTGGCGGTGACGATCACCCATACCAGCAGGAAGCCGTACTTGGCGCCGGCGCTGACATTCGAGGCGACGTTTCCGGGGTCGACATAGGCGATGGCTGCGACGAAGGCGGGCCCGAGTAGATAGAACCCGCGCACCGGTCGCGCTTGCTTTTGCCGCTCCAGCACCCACGCCTCCTGATTTCAAGTACACCGAATAGAAAAGTTAGAGTACCCGAAACTTTAAGATGCGGCGAGGTCCCCCGGAAGCGTCGCCCGGTGACTAGTTGGTGCTGGCCTTCTCCGCCTGACGCTTCTTGACGCTGGCCTCGAGCTTGGCCAGCAGGTCCGAGACATCGGTGGCGTCCAGTTCGGTGGGTGCCTCTTCTTTGGTAAACGCCTCACCACCTTCGAGCTTCGCCTCCACCATCTCCAGCAGCTGAGACTGGTAGGTGTCGTTGTATCGGCTCGGATCGAAATCGTCGGCCATCGACTCCACAACCTGCCCCGCCATCGACAGTTCGGCCGGTTTGATCTTCACTTCCTGGTCCAGCACCGGGAAGTCGGGTTCACGAATCTCGTCAGGCCATAGCAGCGTGTGGATGATCATCACCTGACGCTCGCCGAAGTCCTTGACCCGCAAGGCCGCGAGCCGTGTCTTGTTGCGCAGCGCGAAATGCACGATCGCCACCCGATCGGTCTGCGCGAGCGTCTGTGCCAGCAGCACATACGATTTCGAAGACTTGCTGTCCGGCTCCAGGTAGTAGCTCTTGTCATACAGCAGCGGGTCGAGTTCGGCGGCCGGAATGAACTCCAGCACCTCGATCTCGCGGCTGGACTCGGCGGGCAGGCTCGCCAGATCCTCATCGGTGATGACGACGGTGCGGCCGTCCTCGGCCTCGTAGGCCTTGTTGATGTCCCGGAACTCGACGATCTCACCGCATTCTTCGCAGGTGCGTTTGTAGCGGATCCGGCCGTTGTCCTTGTTGTGGACCTGATGGAACTTGAGGTCGTGGTCCTCGGTCGCGCTGTATACCTTGACAGGGACGTTCACCAGCCCGAAGGCGAGGGAGCCCTTCCAGATGGAACGCATATCCCAAGTATGGCCCACCGGAGCCGCGCAGTCGGCGACATCCGGCTCGGCGTCAACTGCGTTGGTGCGCCTTACCAACGCAGAAAAGGTGCTGTACCCGGATACCGGGACTACCAAAGCCGACATTTTCGGCTACTACACCGCCATCGCGCCCTTCATGCTGCCGCATATCGTGGGGCGCCCGGTCACCCGTAAGCGCTGGCCCAATGGAGTTGGCCAGCCATCTTTCTTCGAGAAGGACCTGGCGTCGTCGGCCCCGGATTGGCTTCCGCGGCGGCGTATCGAGCACAAATCCCGCTACGTCACATACCCGTTGATCGACACCTCGGTGGCGCTGGCCTGGATAGCCCAACAGGCGGCACTGGAGGTGCATGTGCCTCAGTGGCGATTCTCTGGTGAAAATCCAGGCCCGGCAACACGATTGGTATTCGATCTGGATCCGGGCGAGGGGGTGGGCCTGCCGCAGCTGGCGCAGGTCGCGCGCGCCGTGCGCGATGTACTCGACGATATCGGTCTGACTACCTTCCCCCTGACCAGTGGCAGCAAGGGCCTTCACCTGTATGTGCCGCTGGTACAGCCGGTCAGCTCATCCGGTGCGGTGACCGTCGCCAAAAAGGTCGCGCTCCAGCTGGAGCAGTCGATGCCGGATCTGGTGACCGCGACGATGACCCGGGAGCTGCGTGCGGGCAAGGTGTTCGTTGACTGGAGTCAGAACAGCGGTTCCAAAACGACTGTCGCCCCCTACTCATTGCGCGGCCGCGAGGCGCCGACCGTGGCCGCGCCGCGCACGTGGGCGGAACTGGACGATCCGGAGCTGCATCAGCTGCGCTTTGACGAAGTGCTGGCGCGTGCCGAACGCGATGGTGACCTACTGGCAGGTCTTGACGATGTCGAGATCATCGGTGCCGAATCCTCGTCGCGTAAGCGGCTTATCGAGGACAGGTTGTCTACGTACCGCAGCATGCGCGACCCCGCGCGTACTCCCGAACCGGTGCCTGCCGTCGAACCGCAGGCAGGCCCCGGCAGTTCGTTTGTCATCCAAGAGCATCACGCCACTGCACTGCACTACGACTTCCGGCTGGAGCGTGACGGTGTGCTGGTCTCGTGGGCGGTTCCGAAGAATCTGCCCACGGAACCCTCGGTCAATCATCTTGCGGTGCATACCGAGGATCACCCGCTGGAGTACGGAACCTTCGAGGGCGCCATTCCGAAGGGGGAGTATGGCGCGGGTGAGGTGACCATCTGGGACTCGGGCACGTACGACACCGAGAAGTTCATCGATCCACGCGACGATTCCGAACCCGGCGGCGCAAGAGGAGAGGTCATCGTCACCCTGCATGGCAAGCGAATTTCGGGGCGATACGCACTGATCCAAACCAATGGCAAGCAGTGGCTGGCGCACCGGATGAAGGATCAGCGATCGCCCGCCACGATGCCGGCCGGCCTCGCGCCGATGCTGCCGACTACCGGATCCGTGGCGGGCCTGACGGCCGATGAGTGGGCCTTCGAAGGTAAATGGGATGGCTACCGCCTCATTCTCGAATGCGACCACGGCCAGTTGCGGGCCTTGGCGCGCAGCGGGCGTGACCTCACCGCGGAGTTTCCGGCCCTGCAGCGGCTCGCCCACGAGTTGGCCGATCACCGTGTGGTTTTGGACGGCGAGGTAGTGGTGCTCGATCCGAAGGGACTGCCGAGCTTCTCGCTGCTGCAAAACCGGACGGCAGGCACCGAGACTCAGTTCTGGGCCTTCGATCTGCTGTATCTGGATGGAAAATCCTTGTTGCGCACAAAGTACCGTGATCGGCGCCGACTGCTCGACGTGCTCGGTTCAGGCACTGAGGCGATGGCGGTGCCGGAACAGCTGAACGGCGATGGCGCTGCGGCGCTGGCGTATTCGCATGAGCAAGGGTGGGAGGGTGTCGTCGCCAAGAGGCTGGATTCCAGTTATGCGCCGGGGCGCACTCAGTCTTGGATCAAGGCGAAGAACTGGAGCAGCCACGAGGTTGTCATCGGAGGATGGCGTAAGGGGCAGGGCGGACGCAGCAGCGGGATCGGGGCGTTGCTGATGGGGATACCCGACGAGGGCGGGCTTCGTTATGCGGGGCGGGTGGGCACCGGCTTCACGGAGAAAGAGCTGGCATCGCTCAAGGAGCAGCTAAAGCCGTTGCACCGCGATGAATCACCCTTCAGTGCAACGCTTTCTGCGGTCGAAGCCAAGGATGTACAGTTCGTCGAACCGGTACTGGTCGCCGAGGTTCGCTACGGAGATCGTACGCCCGGCGGGATTCTCAAGCATTCCAGCTGGCGTGGTCTGCGCACCGATAAGTCAGTTGGCGATCTCGACCTCGACGGGGGCTAGCGGGTACGGCGGTGCGCCGACACCCGCCACCGAGTAGTGGCCCCACGGGGTCTGCTCGGTGATGCGCCCCGGCGCGCTGGTCTCGCCCACGGCGATGGTGACCTGGGTACCGCCCTTGAGCTCCCCGCCCTCCGGCTTGGCGTAAATCGTTCCCTGCCAGTGGAACTTGCCATCCAGTGGGTTGAAGAACCCGATCAGCCGCACCCGGGACTCGACGGTGAATTCGCCCGCCGTGATGACCGCGGGGCCGTCGTACAGGTCGTCGTCATCCATCATGCGACGAACTTTGCTTTGCGCCACAACCAGCGTGACGTTGCACCCATCAGGCCGATACCGCTGAGGAAGTTGTACAGCGGTGCGAAACCGAGCTGTTGCGTCTCGCGGAAGTTCTCGTTGCGGTAGGCGATCCGTTGGGTTTGATATCCGGGCAACCCGACATTGCGGTACATCTTCGGATTCGTGAACAGGTACATGAAGATGGGACCACCGAAGCCGTTGACCTGCCGGACGATGAAACGCGCGTACCACGGCAGTTTGTCAACGCGCTGGCGCAGGCCGTCGCGGGCGAACTGGATGTGCCGGGCTTCCTCGGTGACGTGAATTCGCATGAGCCGCGCCACCATTGGTTGCAGCTCGGGATCGTCCATCATCTCGCGCTGGATGGCGTCGAAGATCTCCTCGCCAATCAGGGCGGCCACCCAGAGCATCGGGCCCTTGAGCACCAGGGGCAGCGCGTTGGCCAGCCACCGCTGGTAGAGCGGCAGCCGGTAGGGCTCGACCCCGGCTTGCGATATCGCCTTACCGAACATCGTCATGTGCCGGGTTTCGTCGCCGATCTCGGTGAGCGAATAGAAGGTCTCGCTGCTGTTCGGCCGGGCATGCATGAGGGCACGCAACAGGCTCTGATTGAGGATGTTCTCGAACCAGATGCCGACCGACAGGACGTTGGCCATCTCGTGCTTGGACAGCTCGATCTGTTCGGCGCGTGACATGTTGTTCCAGATGTCGGTGCCGTACAGCGAGATAGCCTTCGGGGGAAGGAAGTACTTGTCGGGATCTAACGGTGCGTCCCAGTCCAGGTCGACCATCGGCTGGTAGGACCGGCGGACGGAACCTTTGAGAAGCCGGTCTGAGTACTCCTCGCGAGTGGGGCCGTTATTGAGGGTTGCGGTCACCGTTGGCCGTCCTTTCCGTTAGGATGTCAAACGTAAACGTTGCAGGTTGGGGCGTCAAGTGAGACGCGAAGTGCCACGTAATTTTTGTGGCGAACGAAAGTAGGCACCGATGAAAGTGAGCCGGTCGAGCCATCGTGGCCGCACCCGCGATCACGGCGAGATTCGCCGTCGTATCCTCGATGCCGCCGAAGAATGCTTGCTGGAACATGGCTACGAGGCGCGCCTGCATGCGTTGATCGCCAAGAAGGCCGGCCTGTCACGGCCCACCGTCTACAAACACGTGGGTGACCAGGCAGCGATCATCGAGGCGCTGTTCCATCGCGAATTTCTGCGTTTCGGGGAGATTCTGGAACCAGTCTTCGCGACGGCCAAGACACCGCGCACCGGATTCATCGATGCCATCGTGCGCATCGTTCAACACGGGCGTCATCATCCGTTGCTGCAGAAGGGTCTCAAGGAGAACCCCGAGCAGGTGCTGCCGTACCTGACCGTCAAAGCGCGTCCGTTCATCGACCAGACCACCGTGTTGCTGGCCCCATACTTCCGCAAGTTGCTCACCGAGGAGCAGCTGGCCAGCATCAACGTGAAGGCCGCAGCCGAGTGGAGCTTCCGGATCGCCGCCTCTTTGCTGGTGACTCCCGGTGTTGTCGAGACTCAGAGCGATGAGCAGTTGGGCGATTTCATCGGCAATCTGCTCACCGTATCGGCGATCACCGAGGAGATCTCGGCGGTGTTGACTCCCAATTCGGCTGCTTCTTAAGTCGCGATGCGACGGATTCGCGTCATCGGGATCGGCGCCGGCCATCCCGAATACCTGACCGTGCAGGCCATCGCGGCGCTCAACGAGGTAGACGTCTTCTTCGTCGCCGACAAAGGCGACACCAAGGGCGATCTGGTCGAACTGCGTCGCCATATCTGCGAGCGGTACATCACCGACCCGGACTATCGCTTCGTCGAACTGTCCGACCCGGTGCGCGGCAAGGGTGAGTATCGGGGTGCGGTGACGCAATGGCATGCCGAACGGGCTGCCTTGTGGGGCGAAGCAGTTGCTTCCGAGCTACCCGAGAACGGAGTCGGAGCCTTTCTGGCCTGGGGTGATCCGTCTCTGTACGACAGCACCCTGCGGATTCTGGATGCGATCCTGGTCGACGAACCTCACGCATTCGAGTACGACGTGCTGCCGGGTATTACGGCGATTTCCGTGCTCACCGCACGGCACCGGATTGTGTTGAACGGTATCGGCGAACCGGTGCTCATCACGACGGGGCGCCGGTTGCTGGACGAGTGGCCCCGCACCGGAACCGTTGTGGTGATGCTCGACGGTGATTGCGCGTTCCTTCAGCTGGAGCCGTCAACGCAGATCTGGTGGGGTGCCTACCTGGGCACCGAACACGAACTGTTGGTGTCGGGGGCGGTCGGGGAGGTCGGTGCCCGAATCGCCGAGATTCGTGCCTCGGCCCGCGCCGAACATGGATGGATCATGGATACCTACCTGCTGCGGAGTGTCGGCGAGTAGAGGCAGACTGAGCTCATGCCCGAACTGCCGGAAGTCGAGGCGCTCGCCGATCACCTGCGCCGTCACGCCACCGGGACCACCATCGCCCGCATCGACGTCTCGGCGTTCTCGGTGCTCAAGACCTTTGATCCGCCGATCACCGCCCTGTACGGCCAGACGGTCACGGGTGCGACGCGCTGGGGCAAGTACCTGGGCCTTCAGGTTGGCGGTCACTACCTCATCACTCATTTGTCGCGAGCCGGGTGGCTGCGCTGGTCGGACAAGCTGGCAGCGGCGCCGCTCAAGCCGGGCAAGGGCCCCATCGCGCTGCGGGTGCATCTTGGAACACCAGGTGAGGCAGCGGGATTCGATCTCACCGAGGCCGGCACCCAAAAGCGGTTGGCGGTGTGGGTCGTGGCGGACCCGGCTGCCGTGCCGCAGATCGCCTCCCTGGGACCCGATGCACTCTCGCTGACCGCCGCCGGATTGGCCGATATCTTGTCCGGCACCACCGCACGTCTGAAGAACGTGATCACCGACCAGCGAATGATCGCCGGGATCGGCAACGCCTACAGCGACGAGATCCTGCATGTGGCCAAGCTGTCCCCCTTCGCCAGCGCAAAGGCGCTCACCGAGGGCCAACGGACCGCGTTGTATGAGGCGATGCAGTCGGTTCTCACCGATGCGGTGCAGCGCAGTGTGGGGCAACAGGCGGCGACTCTCAAGGGGGAGAAGCGATCCGGGTTGCGGGTACATGCCCGAACCGGGATGCCCTGCCCGGTGTGTGGCGACGTGGTGCGGGAGGTGTCGTTCGCCGACAAGTCGTTCCAGTATTGCCCGACATGCCAGACCGGCGGCAAAGTGCTGGCCGATCGTCGACTCTCGCGGCTCCTCAAATAAAGTGGCGACGTGACGCGACAGAAGATCCTCATCACCGGGGCGAGCTCCGGCCTGGGCGCCGAGATGGCCCGTCAGTTCGCCGCGAAAGGACGCGACCTGGCGCTGTGCGCCCGGCGCACCGAGGCGCTGGAAGAACTCAAGGCCGAGCTGTTGGCTGCCAACCCGGGCATCACGGTCGCTGTGCGGTCCCTGGACGTCAACGACCATGACTCGGTGCCGGTGGTCTTCGGCGAGCTGCGCGAGGAGCTCGGCGGTCTGGATCGCGTAGTCGTGAACGCCGGCATAGCCAAGGGCTGGCATCTGGGCGGCGGCAAGTCGTGGGCCAACATCCAGACCATCGAAACCAATCTCATTGGTGCGCTGGTGCAGATCGAGGCGACGCTCGCGCTGTTCAAAGAGCAGGGTCACGGGCACCTGGTGCTCATCTCGTCGGTGACCGCGGCGAAGGGGCTGCCCGGCACCAAGGCTGCCTACGCGGCCAGCAAGGCTGGATTGTCCTCGCTGGGGGAGTCGTTGCGTGCCGAATACGCCAGCGGCCCAATCAAAGTCAGCACCATTGAGCCCGGCTATATCCAGACCGATCTGAGCGCCAAATCGCCGACCACGCCGATGATGGTGGATACCAAGACCGGTGTGACCGCAATGGTGGACGCCATCGAGAGGGAGCCCGGACGTGCTGCGGTGCCGCGCTGGCCGTGGGCCCCGGTGACCTTGATCATGCGCCTGATCCCCCCGCGGCTGGCGGGACGCCTGGCTTAACCGGCTAGGGGTTTCCCACGTGGGACTTTGTGCCCACGTGGGATGCTGAACCCATGGCCGACCAAGAAAAACCGAACGCCTCAGTCACGGTGGATTACGCCGCTGAACTCGATGAACTCGCGAGCCTGCGCGGCGGTATCAGTCGCACCAAAGAGGGCAAGGACGCCTGGAAGCAGGGCTATCCGTACGACGAGAAGCTCAGCCGCAAGGAGTACGAGAAGAGCAAACGCAAGCTGCAGATCGAGCTGCTCAAGCTGCAACTGTGGGTCAAGGAGCGCGGCGAGAAGATCTGCATCATCTTCGAAGGTCGAGACGCCGCCGGTAAGGGCGGATCGATCAAGAGGTTCACCGAGCATCTCAATCCCCGCGGTGCCCGCGTGGTGGCACTCGAGAAGCCGACCTCCGTGGAGCAGACGCAGTGGTACTTCCAGCGCTACACCGCGCACCTGCCCAGCGGCGGGGAGATCGTGCTGATGGACCGCTCCTGGTACAACCGGGCAGGTGTCGAGCGCGTGATGGGCTACTGCACTCCCGCGCAATGCGCTGAATTCTTACGCGAGGCGCCGGAATACGAACGCATGCTGGTGAATTCGGGGACGCACCTGATCAAACTGTGGTTCTCGGTGAGCCGCAAGGAACAGCTGGCGCGCTTCGAGGCCCGGCGCACCGACCCCGTTCGGCACTGGAAGCTCTCGCCAACGGACCTCGCGTCGCTGGACAAGTGGGATGCCTATACCGAGGCCAAGGAAGCCATGTTCTTCTACACCGATACCGACAGTGCGCCCTGGACGGTGGTCAAGAGCAACGACAAGAAACGTGCCCGGCTGGAGGCGATGCGCCACGTGCTCTCGCAGTTCGACTATGACAACAAGGACGTGGAGATCGTGGGTGCCCCGGACCCGCTGATCGTCGGACCTGCCTCGGCCATCTTCGAAGAAGGAGAGAAGGCCGGTTCGCGTTAGCCGAGCGAAGCATTGAAGCACTGAATATTCAGCCCTGCAAGGATTTTCGCGTAATATATCGTTCTACATCTGGTCACATCCATATGGTCCGCTCAGTGGGATGAAACATTGCCTAACTCGGATCAGGCATCGCTAATGTGAGCGCACTCACATGACCTATGGATGGGGATTCTTGATGCGTCAATCGAAAACGCGAGCAATGTCGCGTGCCCTGACGACGGTGATTGCTGCCGTCGTCTTCTCGATCGTCACCGCGGTTGTTGCCTGGGCGGCCGATCCGATGACCATTACCTTTGTCCGACACGGTGAGTCAGAAGGCAACGCGTCGGGGAAGATTGACACCTCGGTCCCCGGACCCCATCTCACGCCGACCGGGCAACAGCAGGCGAAGGATGTCGCCGACAAGCTCGGTGGCGGCTTCGACGGCATCTATGCGTCGGACATGATCCGTACCCAGGAGACCGCCAAGCCCATGGAGGACAAGCTCGGTGAGAAGGCCACGGTCCTAGGCGGTCTGCGTGAGATCGGTGCCGGCATCTTCGAAGGGCAGTCGGAGAAGGACGGCATCGGCCGCATCGGATACATCGCCGCGCCCTTGTTGTGGACATTGGGAGCTCGCTTCGTGCCCGTGCCCGGAGGTGAGGACGGCAACGCATTTGACGCACGTGTCGATGACTCGGTGAAGACGATCTACGAGAACGGCGACCGCAATGCGGTGGTGTACTCCCACGGTGCGACCATCATGTTCTGGGTCATGATGAACGTCGACAACCCGGATCCCAGCCTGCTGTTGTCCGATCCGCTGAGCAACACGTCGGTGGTGAAGGTGGAGGGGACACCCGAGGGCGGCTGGACACTCAAAGAGTGGAATGGCAAGCCCGTCAACCAGAATCCCTCGTTACCGACCAAGTTGTTCGTAGATTTCCGCAACTTTTTCGTGCAGCCCCAGACGACGGCGTACCGCATTCAACAGGCGATCGCGACCGGCGATATCTCCAAGGTGGCCGATGAGGTTGCCAAGGGAGTCGTGGACGTCGTGAAGGCCACGGTGCACTTCCCGGTGGCGGTGGCCCGCGACGTCATCAATGAGGTACGCGGCACATTGCCGAAGGCGCTGGATCAATCCGTCAAGCCGGATGCCGCCGTGACGGAAAGCAAGTCGACTGCCGTGCGCGAATCCAAGGTCAACGCCGAGCCCCATGGGCCGAAGCTCGCCGACGGAAAGGTCCTCGAGGCAAAGACGACCGCCACGGTGGTCGAGGGGGTGGCGGAGAAGTCGGCCGGATTGGCCAAGCCGACTGCCAAGGCAGATGAGTCGGCTGCGCCGGAAGCGAAGTCTCCCGAAGCCAAGGCGTCAGAAGCGAATACGCCGGAAGCGAAGGATCCTGCTGTTCAGGCTCCGGAGGCCACCACGTCGGCGAAGGTCATTGCGCTGCCGAGCAAGCCGGTGAAGGCCAATGGTGCGACGGATCTGAGCGGCGGCAACAAGTCCGAACCGGGTAAGGCGCCGCACGGCGTGCCGAGCGTGAAGGATCACCTTTCGGCCGCGCTTCAGAAGGCCTCCGACGCGGTCCAGAAGATCACCGGCACGCCGTCGAAGCCCGAACCTGCTGCGAGCACAGGCAACAAGAGTGAACCGGCGGGTGCGGAGTCGAAGGCCGCCAAACCTGCCACCTCCAGCCCATCGAAGAGCGGCGGGTCCGAGGGAACCGGGACTAGCGGTTCATCCCACAAGGACGCTGCCTGACGAGTGATCCTCGGCTCTGCCGGTCACCGGTGGAGCCGAGGGTGCGCTCTGCCCGCGATGAGCGGAAGGTCCAGGTATGACTTGAGTCCCGGCCCGGCCTCGCAGACATAGGGCACCGAGTTGACGCAGTGTGCTGCCGTCGCGACGACGCCCTCGTTGGCGATGAGTCCCGCCTCGACGCTGTGGGGATGAAAGCCGGTGATGGTGCACGATGACGAGGGGGTGCCGCGCACCTCGACCTCGTAGCGCGGACCACTCGGGCCGAAGGACCAGGCAGGTTCCAAGTGTTCTTCGCCCATCAGCCAGTTCACGGCGATTCGCGCGACCGCCTCATCCCCAACGAATGCCTCCCACGAGAATTGCTGACCAGCAACGCATCCGGGTGCGATCACGCCTATCGGAGACTCGATATTTGCGGTGGCGACGGCGACCTTGAGATTGGGTCGGATCTCCACCTCGGCGAAACCCATGCCATCGAGGATCATTCGTAGGGACTGTTTGAAGCCCCCGCCCAACAATTTCGGCATCGGTCCGCTGATTGCTTCTTCGGGTGTGCCACCAAATTTCATGATGTGCCGGATGACATCCGGCGCGCCATACGTGCGGATATCCGAGTACTCCTCGGCGCGCACATAGGTGACGGCGGACGTCATGGATGAGAAGATCAACGGATACAGATCGGTGATACCGCCGGGGTCAATTCCTGTGCCGTGCAGCGTCACTGCAGCCTCGCGGGCAGTTGCATCCAGGTCATGGCCGGAGCTGTCAGGGTAGAACCAACCGACCGGGGTGACCACGTTTTTACCTGAGGTGAGCAATGCTGCGACCTCAGACGTATTGGGGAGCAGCGGGCTATAGATCACGCAGTCCGCCTCCAGGGCAAGGATGTCGTCCAGACTGTTGGTCGTTGTGACTCCTATGGGTGCGTGACCGATGAGCTCGCCGGCGTCGACGCCGGTCTTTTGTGGCGAGTGCACCCAGCACCCCACCAGCTGTAGTTCGGGGTGTGCGAGCACCGCGTGAATGGCGGCCTTGCCCACTTCGCCCGTCGCCCATTGGACCACCCGATAGACCATGTCATTGCCTCCTCGCAACCGGTAACCTCAGACCTGCATAACACCAAACAAGTGCTTGGTCCAGATCTTGAGAGGTGGGAATCTCGGTGATTAGACACGGATTTCGGTTTGGCACGAATCTGATCTCGCATGGGGATATTGGCCAGATTCGTGATCAGGTGCGGCAGGCCGAGGATTGCGGTGTTGACGTCATCGTGGTTCCCGACCACCTCGGTGTCGGTGCGCCCTTTCCGGTAATGCTTGCCGCCGCGAGCGTTTCGACGAATATCCGGGTGGGAAGTTTTGTGCTGACCACAGGTTTCTATTCTCCGCGTCTACTTGCGCGCGATATCTCGACGGTTGATCGGCTCACCGACGGTCGTGTCGAGATTGGATTGGGGGCCGGATATGTCCAGCAGGAATACGAGGCAGCGGGAGTGCCATTCCTGAGTCCGGCTGGACGTGTGCAGCAGCTCGCCGATGCCGTCGGCGCGCTGCGCGGGCTGCTCTCCAGCCCGCATCATTGGCCGCGGCCGGTTCAGTCGCCCGTACCGATCATGATCGCCGGCAAGGGTGACAAGATCCTAAGACTCGCGGCGCAGCACGCCGATATCGTCGCGATCTCCGATGCGAAGACGTGCGCCGACCTCGCCGAACGTGCCGCGTACGTCCTCGCCGCGGCCGGTGATCGTGCCGACACACCGGAGCTGAACCTGGGGATTTTCGATGTCGCGATCGACCGCTCACCGGACCTGGGACTCATGCGCGTCTACCGGCCACATGACTCCGATGATCAGTTACTCGCGTCGCCCACCTTGCTGCACGGGTCCAAGAGGGAGCTCATCGAGCGAGTCCTCGCGCTTCGTGAGGAGGCGGGCATCTCCTATCTGACGTACATGGGCGTAGATCCACGTGGACTCAAGGATTTTCATTCGCTGATCGCAGCCCTCACCTAGGGACCTTCGCATCTAGTTTCGGATGTTGCGGTCGGCGATCATCGGCGTCATGACGCCCGATTCGCAACCCGTGACCCTGCTCGAGAAGTATGAAAGCTGGACGCTGTTGTCGAGCGCCAAGCTGGGCAGATTGGTGGTGGTGATCGATGGCAGACCAGAGATCTTCCCGATCAACTTCGTGACCCAACGAGGCACCGTGCTGTTCCGGACAGCCGAGGGCACCAAGCTTTTCGGTGCAGTGGTGAGCGACGAGGTGCTGTTCGAGGCCGACGATCACAACGATATCGGTGGCTGGAGCATCGTCGTGCGCGGCGCGGCACAGGTACTGAACTCGTCGGCCGACATCGACGAGGCAGACCGGGGCGGCCTGTACCCGTGGATACCCACCGTGAAGCTGCACTATGTGCGGATCATCCCGGCGCAGATCACCGGCCGCCGCTTCGTTTTCGGGCACGAGCCGGACGGCGGCCACGTTCCGGGCTAGTGCCCGACATGCGCCTCGGCCCGCATGCGCTCGACCATATGCGGGTAGTGCAGTTCGAACGCCGGTCGCTCCGAACGGATTCGGGGCAGCTCAGTGAAGTTGTGTCGTGGCGGCGGGCAACTGGTGGCCCACTCCAGGGAGTTGCCGTAGCCCCACGGATCATCGACCGTGACGACCTCGCCGTAGCGGTAGCTCTTGAACACATTCCATACGAACGGAAGCATCGATGAACCGAGAATGAACGCGCCGACCGTCGATACGATGTTCAACCCCGTGAAGCCATCGGTGGGCAGGTAATCGGCATACCGGCGCGGCATGCCTTGGTTACCCAGCCAGTGCTGCACCAGGAACGTGGCGTGAAAGCCGATGAACGTCAACCAGAAATGGAACTTGCCGAGGCGCTCGTCGAGCAGGCGGCCCGTCATCTTCGGGAACCAGAAGTACACGCCGGCGAAGCTGGCGAACACGATGGTGCCGAACAATGTGTAGTGGAAGTGTGCCACCACGAAGTACGAGTCGGTGACGTGGAAATCAATGGGGGGAGCCGCGAGAAGCACGCCGGTCAGACCACCGAAGAGGAAGGTGACCAGGAATCCGATCGAGAACAGCATCGGGGTCTCGAAGGTCAACTGCCCCTTCCACATCGTGCCGATCCAGTTGAAGAACTTGATACCGGTCGGAACCGCGATCAGGAACGTCATGAACGAGAAGAACGGCAGCAGCACGGCGCCGGTGGCGTACATGTGGTGCGCCCACACCGCAATCGACAACGCCCCGATGCCCAGGGTCGCAAAGACCAGCGTGGTGTAACCGAAGATCGGCTTGCGGCTGAACACCGGGAAGATCTCCGACACCACGCCGAAGAACGGTAAGGCCAACACATACACCTCGGGGTGCCCGAAGAACCAGAACAGGTGCTGCCACAGCAGAACACCGCCGTTGGCGGGATCGAAAATGTGCGCACCCAGGTGCCGGTCGGCCGCCAGCCCAATGGCCGCCGCGGCCAAGAGCGGGAACACGAGCAGCACCAGCACGCTGACCACCAGGATGTTCCACGTGAAGATCGGCATCCGGAACATCACCATGCCGGGGGCGCGCATGCACACGACGGTGGTGATCATGTTGACCGCACCCAGGATCGTGCCGAGGCCTCCCACCGCGATACCCAGGATCCATAAGTCGGCCCCGGCTCCGGGGGAGTGAATGGCATCAGAGAGTGGGGTGTAGGCGGTCCAGCCGAAGTCGGCGGCGCCGCCGGGGGTGATGAAGCCGGCCATCGCGATGAGTGCGCCGAACAGGAAGAGCCAGAAGGATAGTGCGTTCAGACGCGGGAAGGCCACGTCAGGCGCGCCGATCTGCAGCGGCAGTACCACATTGGCGAAGCCGAACACGATGGGCGTCGCGTAGAACAGCAGCATGGCAGTGCCGTGCATGGTGAATAGCTGGTTGTACTGCTCGTTGGACAGGAACGCCAGCCCCGGCATGGTGAGTTCGGCGCGGATCAACAGTGCCATCAGGCCGCCCACCATGAAGAAGGCGAGACATGTGACGAGGTACATGACTCCGATCAGCTTGTGATCGGTTGTGGAAACAAGTCGGTAGATAAGAGAGCCTTTAGGCCCTAGCCGACGGGGAAAGGGGCGACTTACCGCCAGTTCGAGAGATGATGTAGCCACAGGAAACCTCCATACGGGACAGTGCGATTCGCCTGTGTACGTGAGGCATTTCCTGCGGACATCATGCCATAGTCAGCCCGCGTCGCGCGCCCGCTGTAGATCGGCGATCGACGACCAGTCCAGGTCACCCTGCCCGTTGGCCAGCGCCTCATCGAGAACAGCTCGTAGTACCTCGCCGAACGGCAGCCGCAGGCCGGTGTCCGCCGCGACATCGAGCGCCAGCCCAACGTCCTTGCGGCCCAGTGTGGTTGTGAACCCGGCGGGTTGGTAGGTGGAAGTGGCGATGAGCTTGCCGTAGCTGCTGTACGCCGGGCCCTGGAACAACGTGCTGGTGAGCAAGTCGACCAGCAGTCCGGAGTCGATGCCGGATCGCTCGGCCATGCTCACAGCCTCACTCAACGACTGGATGGCCGATGCGATGAGGAAGTTCCCGATGATCTTGACGACGTTGGCCTGTCGCGGCACATCACCCAATCGCCAGGTGCGTGCCCCGATGACATCGAAGAATGGCTGTGCTCTGTCGAGCTGGTCGGTGTCGCCCGCGGCCAGCACCTGTAGTTGTCCGGCCTGTGCCACCGGAACCCTGCCGAACACCGGTGCGGCAACGTATCCCACGCCGTGCTCGGCGTGTAGGGCCGTGGCACGGTCGGCCAGCTGAGTGCTCACGGTGGCGAGATTGACATGCAGGGCACCCGACGCGGCCGCGAGAACCTCCGGGGTCAACAAGGTTTCGTCGACGGCGCGGTCGTCGGCCAGTACGGAGAACACCACCCCTGACTCGAACGCCTGCGTGACCGACTGAAGTGGGCGAGCGCCGAGGGCCGCGAGTTCTGCCACGGGGTCGGGAGACCGATTCCATACGGAGACCTCATGTCCCGCCTGAACAAGATTGTGCGCCACTGCCTTTCCCATGGCGCCGAGTCCGACGACGGCGATTGTGCTCATTGATGTGCTCCTGATTCGGTGGGCCAGTTGGTAAATATTTCGGTGTAGTCATGGCTCATCAGTTCGATGACGGTGCCCCATGGATCGGTGAGATAGGACATGGTCCACGGTCTACCTGCAACGACCGGTCGCGGTGCAGTGATGATGCGTCCACCGCTGGCAGCGGCGGCGTACGTCAGCTCCTGCACATCAGGAACCGTGAGGCACAGATGCCAGGTGCCGCGCCGGGTGTAGTCGACCGGCAGGTCCGGCGCCGGGTCGGTCACGGGATCGACGAATTCGAAGAGCTCCACACCCACGCCATTGTCCGTCTGCAGACCGGCCATTCGGGCCTGAGCGAATCGGGCATCCAGTCCCGGCGGCAGTTCCCCGGCCGGGCCGGGTTCGAGCGTGCGCGGACCCATGATGCATTCAAATCCGAACACCCCGCGATACCAATCTATTGCCGCTGCAATATCGGGAACGGTGATCCCGACGTGGTTGACGGACATCTCTCCTCCAATGAACTGGTTTGGACGGTTCAACCGTAGATCATCCCTGGGGATCTGTCGAACCGGCTAAGATGGTTCGCATGACTCAGGGTGTGTCGCCGGATGCGGGGACGATCTTCCGGCTGGACAACGCGGTGCTGGCGTTCCGTTTCACCGCGACCGTTTTCGACCGCGCTGGGGCGGCGAACGAACGGCTCACCGACCCCGGGCGGTTGGGGTTGTGGTTACAGGCCAATGGGCTGAGTTTCTCGGATGCGTTGTTGACCGAGTTGGATCTGGCCGCCGCCACGGAGCTGCGCGAGACCATCCACCGTGCTGGTGCTGCGGTCGCTGGGGGCGGCAGGATCGCGCCGACAGCGGTCCGGACGTTGAATGCGTTCTCCCGAAACGGAAATGCGCACCGGTTGTTCGAGAACGGCGAGGCAACCTGGCAGGGCGAGTGCGTTGCGGACGCACTGTCGCTCATCGCCGCCGATGCGATCGAGACACTGGGCGGGCCCGATCGTGATCGAGTGAAGGCATGCTCGGATGAGCACTGCCACGGCCTCTACGTCGATACCAGCCGCGCTAACAACAGGCGCTGGTGCAACATGAACACCTGCGGGAACAGGGCCAAAAAGGCTGCGATGAGCCGCTTGCGCGAAGAGCGTTGAACCCGATGAGCCGCTTGCGCGAAGAGCGTTGAACCCGATGAGCCGCCGGGGTTAGTGGGCGTGCATGACACCCCACGCCGGTAGGGGATCGGGGTAGTTGCGCCAGGCCTGCGCTCCGGCCGCGAGCTCCTCGTCGGTGAGCACCGCGGATTCCAGGAGATGCTGCACGCGCGGCCGGTCCAGCCGTACCCCGATGAAGACAACCTCCTGGCCCGGCGCGACTTCAGTGCCGTGCCAGAACTGGGCGGGTTCGATCGTCAGGTTCGGTCCCGCCTGCGACCAGATCGCGGCGATATCGGGGCGGCTGGCGATCCAGCAGAATCCCTTGCTGCGCAACAGTCCTTGCAGAGATTCCAGCGCCGCGTTGAGACGCTGCGGATGAAACGGCCGGTCCGAGCGGAAGGTCATGCTGCTGATGCCGTATTCCTCGGTTTCGGGTGTGTGCCCGTCGGCGATCTCCTCGTCCCAGCCGGGCGTTTGGGCGGCCAGATCGGGGTCGAACAATCCCGTCTGCAACACGAGATCCAGGTCGACGGCGCCGCCGGTGGACCGCACGATCGTCGCCGACGGATTGAGGCGGCGCAGCAGCGTCTCCACCATCCCGAGGGTCCGTTCATTCACCAGATCCACCTTGTTGAGGATCAGAACGTCGGCGAACTCCACCTGGTCGGTGAGCAGATCGGCGATGGACCGGCCGTCGCCGTCGGCGGCGGCCATATCGCGGTCGGCCAGCGCCTCGCCACGGGCCAGCTCGGGCAGGAAGGTGGAGGCGTCGACGACCGTCACCATGGTGTCGAGTTTGGCGACCTGTCCGAGGCTGGTTCCGTCCTCGAACTCCCAGGTGAACGAGGCGGCCACCGGCATGGGTTCGGAGATCCCCGTCGACTCGATGACGAGCTGGTCAAATCGGTTCTGCCGGGCCAGGTCTCCGACGGCTTCGATCAGATCCTCGCGCAGGGTGCAGCAGATACAGCCGTTGGTGAGCTCGACGAGCCGTTCCTCGGTGCGGTCCAGGTGTCCGGTGCCCGCAACGAGGGCGGCGTCGATGTTCACCTCGCTCATATCGTTGACGATCACCGCGACGCGGCGTCCCTCGGTATTGGCGAGAATGTGGTTGAGAAGGGTCGTTTTTCCCGCTCCGAGGAATCCGGAGAGCACGGTTACGGGTAAGAGCTGGGCTGTGGTCACATGGTAATGATAACCATTATCATTAAGGAGTGGACGCCAGGATGCCCTTCAGAGTCTCGCGGCCCTCGGAATCCAGCGGGAGTAACGGGCGCCTCGGGTCGCCGACGGCACGTCCCTGCAATTCCAGTCCCGCCTTCACGGTGGTCGGTAACCCGCCCGCGACGATGAACTGCAGCAGCGGCTTGAGCCCCTTGTAGATAGACGCGGCGTCGTCGTGGCGGCCGGCACGTACGGCCTCGTAGAGATCCAGGCACGGCTGTGGTGCCAAACATGTTGCTGCGGTGCACCATCCGGATGCACCCGCGTTGAGCGCGTCGAGTACCAGTGGATTGCTGCCGTTGTAGAAGGGCAGCTGTCCGTCGCTGAGTCGTTGGATGCCGAGCATCCGGTTGAGGTCGCCTGTCGACTCCTTGACCATGGTGAAGTTATCGATATCACGGAACATCGACACCAGGAGTTCGGGTTTCATGTCCACGCCGCTGGTGGCCGGGTTGTTGTAGGCCATCACGGGAATGTCGATGGCTGCCGCCACGGAGGCGTAGTGCTGTGCGATCTCGCGGTCGCTGAGCTTCCAGTAGGACACCGGCAGCACCATCACCGCGTCGGCTCCGGCCTGCTGGGCGTGACGCGCCCGCCGAATGGTGTTGGCGGTGGTCAGATCTGAGGCCCCGACAATGACGGGCACCCGCTTGTTCACTGCCGCCACGGTGGTATCGACGACGGAGTCGAATTCGCGTTCCTCAAGATAGGCGGATTCGCCGGTGCTACCCAGCGGCGCGATGGCGTGAACCCCATCCTCGACGAGCCGGGACACCAATTCGGCGAGCCGATCGGTGTCCACGGTGTCGTCGGGAAAGAAGGGGGTCACCGGGTAGGCGATGATTCCGTGGAACTGGGGTGTGGAGATCATGTGGTTTTCCTCAGGGTCTCAGGGTCTCGGGGTGATGGGCGAACGCGGTGCGGGCGTAGTACGCGAAGTTGGCGATGCTGCGCCTGGGTGTGAGCGTCCAGTCGTGGGCCTCGCGGGCCAGCCGGTCTGGAAGGGGGGCGATGGTTCCCGCCGCCATGGCGGCCAATTGGAGCCGCGCACCTCTTTCTATCAATACCGCCAGCGAGCAGGATTCTTCGACGGAGGCACCGGCGACGACATGGCCGTGGTGGGCGAGCAGTATCGCCTTCTTGTCTCCCAATGCGGCCGAGATGATTTCACCCTCTTCGTTTCCGACGGGTACGCCCGGCCAATCGGGCAGGAACGCGCAGTCGTCATACAGGGGTGCGATGTCCATCTGCGACACCACGAGCGGTATCTCCAGCATCGACAGTGCCGCGACATGGAACGGGTGGGTATGCACGATGCACTGCACGTCGGGACGAGCTCGGTAGATCCAGCTGTGGAAGCGGTTGGCCGGGTTGGCCATTCCCGACCCTTCGAGAACGTTGAGGTCCTCGTCGACGAGTAGCAGGTTCTCCTCGGTGATCTCGTCGAACCCGAGTCCGAGTCGTTGTGTGTAGAAGGTGCCGGGTTCCTCCGCGCGTGCGGTGATTTGTCCGGCGAGGCCGGAATCGTGTCCGCGGTCGAAGAGCGCGCGGCATGTGAGCGCGACCTTTTGCCGTGTGGTCCACTCCGAGTCGGAGAAGTGCGTCTCCATGCTGCGCTCGGCGCGATCCATCAATTCGGACTTGGTGTCGTGAAGTGTGCTGGCCATTTTCCGTGCTCCTTTCTGATCTCGGGCTGTTCGATAGCCACCATAGGACACACTGTGTCATATAGTCAACATTGTTGTATGCATGTCACGATAAGTGGCCGATGGGAACCTTCGTGTCACACTGACCTGATGACATCGCTGGTGCGCGCCCTGCGCCGGGAACGTGGCCTGACTTTGGAAGAACTGGGCAGCCGTACCGGCCTGACCAAGAGCTATCTATCGAAAGTCGAGCGCGAGCACAGTACGCCGTCGGTGTCCGTGGCGATACGCATTGCGCAGGCCCTCGAAGTCGACGTCAGCCGACTGTTCACCAACGACGCCCATGAGTCCCGGGTGGTGGTGGATCGCGGTGCGGATGAATGGGATGACAGCAAGTTTCATGCGCTGAGCACCGAGATGCTCGGCAAGATCATGACGCCGTTCCTGGCCAGCCCGTCCACGGAATTCGCGGAGCACAGGTCCTCCCACGAAGGACAGGAGTTCGTGTTCGTGCACCGCGGGTCCATCGAGTTGCAGTGCGAGGACGTCAGTTATGTCCTCGACGAAGGGGACAGCGCCTACCTTGACGCCACCCGAACCCACCGGATTCGCCGCACGTCGAAGACGCCGGCGCTGGTAGTCATCATCGCCGCGACCTAGTGACTTTCCGTTCGACTTTTCGGAAACTACGTGGCGCGGAAGTTCATCGCGGCACCGTTCATGCAGTAACGCAACCCCGAGGGCTTGGGGCCGTCGTCGAAGACATGGCCCAGATGTCCCGCGCAGCGGCGGCAGAGCACTTCGGTACGAGTCATCCCCGAGCTGTTGTCCGGTCTTTCCGATACGGCGTTCGGCAGTGGCTGCCAGAAGCTCGGCCACCCCGTGCCACTATCGAACTTGGTGGCTGACGAGAACAGGTCCAAACCGCAACCGGCGCAGCTGAAGACGCCGGCCCTATGCTCGTTGTTGAGGGTGCTGCTGTACGGGGTCTCGGTGCCGGCCTGCCGGAGGATCTGGTACTGGCCGGGGGTCAGCAGCTGGCGCCACTCGGCGTCGGTATGTGAGATCGCCGGATTCGGTGATGGCGGCGTCGTCGGATCGGCGGCCGCGGTAGTGAGCGCACCCCGGCTGGTCAGAGCGCACAGTGCTGCCACACCGGCGAGTAGCTGCCGTCGGGTGAGGGCCGGAGCAGCGGTCGAAGGCAGCCAGTGCTGCATAGTTCCAGAGTAGGCCGCCCGCGACCCGCTCGAAAGACCTCGCGATTACCTGGTTCTTCCGCGTGCTGCGCGGTAGTAGCGCACCAGCGCGTCCGTGGAGCTGTCGGTCTGCTGTGCCGGTGAGGCGTCGTCGGTGATGACGGGCAGCAGGGCGACGGCCTGCTTCTTGCCCAGCTCCACTCCCCACTGGTCAAAGGAGTCGATACCCCACACCGTGCCTGCGGTGAACACCTCATGCTCGTAGAGCGCGATCAGCTGACCGACCGTCGATGGTGTCAGCTTGTTGGCGAGAATTGTTGTGCTGGGCCGGTTTCCCGGCATCACCTTGTGGGGGACAACACTTGGTGCGGTGCCCTCGGCGGCGATCTCCTCGGCGGTCTTGCCGAAGGCCAGCACCTGCGTCTGTGCGAAGAAGTTACTCATCAGCAGGTCGTGCATGCTGCCCGTGCCGTCGGCGGTGGGCAGATCATCGGTGGGTTCGCTGAAGCCGATGAAGTCCGCCGGAATCAACCGGGTGCCCTGGTGTAGTAGCTGGTAGAAGGCATGCTGACCGTTGGTTCCGGGCTCGCCCCAGTAGATGTCACCGGTATCGACGGTCACGGGTGCACCGTCGGCCTTCACCGATTTGCCGTTGGATTCCATGGTCAGCTGCTGCAGATAGGCCGCGAACCTTGCCAGGTCGTTCGAGTAGGGAAGCACCCCGCGTGACTGTGCGCCAAAGAAATTCGAGTACCACAGACCGATGAGGCCCAGGAGCGCGGGCGCGTTCTCTTCCAGGGGCGCGGTGCGGAAGTGCTCGTCGACGGTGTGGAACCCGGCCAGGAATTCGCCGAATGCCGAACGCCCTATCACCGCCATCACCGAGAGGCCGATCGCCGAGTCCACCGAGTAGCGACCGCCGACCCAATCCCAGAAGCCGAACATGTTGGCGGTATCGATTCCGAACTCCGACACCAGCTTCGCGTTGGTGGAGACGGCCACGAAGTGCTTGGAGACGGCATCTTCGCCGAGTGCGTCCACGAGCCAGCGCCGTGCCGCCGTCGCGTTGGTGAGTGTCTCCAGCGTCGAGAAGGTTTTCGAGGCGACGATGAAAAGCGTTGTCGCCGGGTTCAGATCGGCGAGTGTGGCCACCAGATCCGCGGGGTCGACATTGGAGACGAATCGCGCCGAGATCCCGGCGTCGGCGTAGTGACGCAGTGCCTGGTAGACCATCACCGGTCCCAGGTCGGAACCGCCGATCCCGATGTTGACCACGGCGGTGATGCGCTGCCCGGTGGCCCCGGTCCACTCGCCGCTGCGTAGCCGGTCGGTGAAGTCGCCCATGGCATCGAGCACCTGGTGCACATCGGCGACCACGTCCTGCCCGTCGACCACCAGCTGTGCGTCGCGGGGCAGGCGCAGCGCGGTGTGCAACACCGCGCGGTCCTCGGAGGTGTTGATATGCGCCCCGGCGAACATGGCGTCGCGGCGCCCCTCGAGATTGGCCGCCTTGGCCAAATCGACTAGCAGCGACAGGGTTTCGCGGGTCAGGCGGTGCTTGCTGTAATCGATATGCAGGTCACCGACTGTGACGGTCAGGTCGCTTCCCCGAGTCGGGTCGTCGGCGAAGAATTCTCGAAGGTGGGTGGAGGCGATCTGCTTGTGATGAGTTTCCAGTGCCTGCCACGCCGCTGCGAGTGTCATGCGACCGAGCCTAGTAGTGACGCTCGGAGGCTGCAGGGCTGCCTATTGGTTGGCGCAGGTGACCCATCGACTGCTGATCCGTGCGAACCCGGCGATACCTGTCTTGGTCTCCGTCTTCCCGCCCGCCGACGCGGTGATCGTCACCCGCGACGAGGCGGTATCGCCGTTGACGACCGACTTTTCCACCTTGTCCACGTTGATCTTCAGATCATCGGGCTGACCCTCGAGGTCCTCGTCGGCGATCTTGACACAGGACAGTGCGTTGAGTACGTCCAGGTTCTTGGCGCTCAGCGCGGCATAGAACGCCTTGAGCACGTTCGTCAGCTCGCGCTCCTCTTCCTTGTTCGCCTCACGGGGCACCGACGAGGTGGTGGGGCCCGGCACCGAGATGCTGGTGGTGGCCGGCCCCGTGCTCGACGTCGTGGCCGTGGTGGAGTGTCCGGTGCTGGTGGGCGTACCGGAAGAGCTGGTGGTCGTGGTGGTGGTGCTCGTCCTGGTCCGTGACTTTGTCGTGGCCGTTGTCGTACTGCTTGTCGGTGCCTCGGGGTTCACGAGCGGTACGCCGAGCTTCACGGTAGGACGCGATTGAGGTGCGTCTTCGATCGTCCGGCTGTTCTCAACCCAAAGCCCCGCGGCCACCGCCGTCACCGCGGCCAGGCAGACCGCCAGCACCGCGATGACGATTTTGGTGGCGTGCCGAGCAACGAACCTGCGCGTCGACGTCGGTTCGGCGGCGACGGCGGCCTCCAGGTCGTAGTCCACCGACTCGTCGTCGCCGTGCTCCGTTGCGACCTCGTCCGGGGCGGGAACGTTCTTGCCCTCGGCTTCCGAGGAGTCGGCACCCGCGGAATCGGGGTTGCCCTCGGCCTTGTCTTGGTCGCTCAACGGATTCCTCGCTTGTCGGTTCCGGCCGGGACTAGTGTCCCAATCTGCCGCGGCCCAGTCGCAGTAGCAGCATGGCGAGAGTATGGCCTTCCTGGCCCAGTTCGCTGAAGCGTTCGAGAACCTTCATCTCGCGGCTGTGGACAAGGCGCGGGCCACCCGAGGCCATCCGCGCCTTACCGATTTCGCGGGACACCTCGGTGCGGCGTTTGATCGCGGCAAGGATCTCCGCGTCGAGCCGGTCGATCTCCTTGCGCAGCTCATCGATATCGGACGCTGGCTCGGCAGCGTTGTCGACATCTTTTGGGCTGGCGTTCTCGGTCATTTGAGTAGTCATTCTGTCTCACACTTTCTCTTGGAGCGGTTCGATCCGCAATGCCGCCCCGGAATCCGGCCTCACAAGAGAGGAGCCCCGGAGTCCGATAGCGGACTGCGGGGCTCGTGGATCGGCTAGACCACGGGCACCGGAGTCCGGTACCCGTAAAAAAATCGCTGCTGGTGGTCAAGCACATCGAAGAGTCTAGCCGACGTGCGATGAACGCTTGCGGGAAGTGCGTCAGGCCGAGATTGTCCCTCGTCAGCGGTAAGTTAGATCGGTCATGGCTATACCTGATTCTCTTCGCCCAAGCGGCTCGTCGGCCCTTCCCGAGCCCGCGCTCTTCGATATGCCCAGCACCTCGAGTTCTCACAGCGATGCGTTGCTCGAGGGGCTGAACCCGCAACAGCGGGCTGCCGTCGCACATGAGGGATCGGCGCTGCTCATCGTCGCCGGGGCCGGGTCCGGCAAGACCGCGGTGTTGACCCGTCGCATCGCGTACCTGTTGGCCGCGCGGGACGTGAGCCCGGGACAGATCCTGGCCATCACCTTCACCAACAAGGCCGCCGCCGAGATGCGCGAGCGCGTCGCGAACCTCGTGGGCCGTCGTGCCAACTCGATGTGGGTGTCGACGTTCCACTCCAGCTGCGTGCGCATCCTGCGAAACCAGGCCGCGCTGCTGCCCGGATTGAACTCCAACTTCTCCATCTACGACTCCGATGACTCGCGGCGGCTGCTGCAGATGATCGGCCGCGACATGGGCCTGGACATCAAGCGCTACTCGCCGCGACTGCTCGCCACCGCCATCTCCAACCTGAAGAACGAGCTCATCTCGCCTGAGCAGGCCGTCGCCAATCTCACTGTCGATGACGAGGGCGGCGAACTGCGCCGCATCGTCGCCGACGTCTACGGCGAATACCAGCGGCGTCTGCGTGCGGCCAACGCCCTGGACTTTGACGACCTCATCGGCGAGACCGTGGCGGTGCTGCAACAATTCCCGCAGATCGCGCAGTTCTATCGCCGCAAGTTCCGGCACATCCTTGTCGACGAGTACCAGGACACCAACCACGCTCAGTACGTGCTGGTGCGAGAGCTGGCGGGTGCCCACGTGGATCGCACAGTCGATCCGGATAGCCCGGAGCCCGCGGAACTGTGTGTGGTGGGTGACGCGGACCAGTCCATCTACGCCTTCCGCGGTGCCACCATCCGCAACATCGAGGAATTCGAGCGCGACTACCCCAACGCGAAAACCATTCTGCTGGAACAGAACTATCGATCTACGCAGAACATATTGAGCGCTGCAAACTCTGTTATCGCCAAAAATACGAACCGCCGGGAAAAGCGATTGTGGACTGACTCCGGTGAAGGCGAGCTGATCGTCGGATATGTCGCGGACAACGAACATGACGAGGCATCCTTCATTGCTCGCGAGATCGACGGGCTCTTCGATCGCAGTGACGCCAACTATGGCGATGTCGCGGTCTTCTACCGCACCAATAACAGCTCCCGGTCGTTGGAAGAGATCTTCATCCGAACCGGTATTCCGTACAAAGTTATTGGGGGAGTGCGGTTCTACGAGCGCAAGGAAATCCGCGACATAGTCGCCTACTTGCGGGTGCTGACCAATCCAGGTGACGCGGTGAGCCTGCGGCGGATCCTCAACACGCCTCGTCGCGGCATCGGAGATCGGGCCGAGGCGTGCGTGGCCGTCCATGCCGAAACCAATGGCATCGGATTCGGAGAGGCGCTCGCCGATGCTGCCGCCGGCAAGGTTGCGCTGCTGAACTCTCGCTCCGAGAAGGCAATTGTGGCGTTTATGGACATGCTCGACGTGATCCGCGCGACCCTGCGCACCGACCCGGGGGCGTTACCGGATATCGGCGATGTGGTCGACGCCGTGCTCAACCACACCGGGTATCGATACGAACTGGAGAACAGCAGCGACCCGCAGGAGCTGGCGCGTCTCGATAACCTCAACGAATTGGTCAGCGTCGCACACGAATTCAGTGCAGATGCGGCGAATGCTCAGGCGGCTGGGGAAGATCTGCCGGTCGACGACGAGGATGTCGGCGCGCCCCCGGGAAGCCTGGAGGCGTTCCTGGAGCGGGTGTCGCTGGTCGCCGATGCCGACGAGCTGCCCGAATCGACCGCCGGTGTGGTCACGATGATGACGCTGCACACCGCCAAGGGGCTGGAATTCCCGGTGGTCTTCGTGACCGGCTGGGAAGACGGCATGTTCCCGCACATGCGTGCCCTCGGTGATCCGGTGGAGCTGGCCGAGGAACGCCGACTTGCCTACGTCGGGATCACGCGGGCCCGTCAGCGGCTGTACCTGAGTCGGGCCAAGGTGCGCTCGTCGTGGGGGCAGCCCATGATGAACCCGGAATCGCGTTTCCTACAAGAGATTCCGCAAGACCTGATCGAATGGCGGCGCACTGATCCGTTACCGGGGCGTATCGCGACCGGCGCCGGAAGCTACGGCGGCGGGGGCTATGGGTCCAGTGGATCACGCGGAGGCGGCGGCTCGTTGGGTGCTCCGTCCAAAAAGCGCACCAAGCCGCTGCTGTCACTGGAGCCCGGCGATCGGGTGAGCCACGACAAGTACGGGCTGGGCAAGGTCATGGAGGTGACCGGTGTAGGCGAGAGCGCCACATCGCTCATCGACTTCGGCAGCGACGGACGCGTGAAGCTGATGCACAACTTCGCGCCCGTGCAGAAGCTCTAGAACAAAAACGCCGAGTGTGAGCAGCGCTGCTCACACTCGGCGTTGAAAGTTGTGGATCAGTCGCCGAACCGGCTGAAGGTGATGCCCTTGTTAGCCAACCAGCCCTGCGGGTCGATGCGCTGCGAACCACCCAGCAGCACTTCGAAGTGCAGGTGCGGGCCGGTCGAGTTACCACGGTTGCCGATGGTGGCGATGCGGTCACCCGCCATCACGCGCTGGCCCACCGATACTTCCCACGTGTTGATGTGGCCGTAAAGGGTCACGGTGCCATCCGAGTGGCGGATCTTGACCCAGGCGCCGTAACCGGCCGTCGGGCCCGTCGCGATGACGACGCCGTCCGCGGCGGCCACGATCGGAGTGCCGATGCTGTTGGCGATATCGATGCCACCGTGCAGGGCACCCCAGCGGTAACCGAAGCCGGAGGTGAACGTGCCATTCGCGGGCATCACGAACCGAGGAGCCAACAGACGCTTCTCGCGGTCCGCACGCTCGGAAGCGAAGGCGGTGGCCTTCGCCAGCTGCTCGTCGGTGATCGAGGTGTCGGTGGCCAGCGGAGCGGAGATCAACTGCGGTCCGTGAGTGGCCATCACCGCTGCGGAGGTACCCAACGCGAGGCTGTGACGATCGGCGGACGTCGCGGCATCATGCTCACTGAGCGCGGTGTACCCGGCGGCAGCAGCAGCGCCGGCGGCCATGGCTGCCAGAGCGATGCGGGTCTTGCCTATCTGACCGATCTCGCGGCGGCGGTGTGCGCCTCCGCTGCTGATCCTGGGCAGCCTGTCGGTGGGGGTGTCGCGGGGATCTCTGGTGCGTGCGGCAGAAGCGGCGAACCAGTCCGCGGTGGCTTCGATGGAGGCGCGAATCCGGTCGGACTCGTCGGTGTCTTCTTCCCAGTCCTGCTCTATCTGGGCGAGAGCGGCCTGGTGCTCCGTCTCGGCGCCCTCTTCGGGGGCGTCCTCGTAGACGTCGTAATCCTCAAGCTCGGGCCGTTCCAACGCGTCCTTCAGGCCGAACTCGTCGATCGGCACGATGTTGGTGATCTCGTTCGCACTCGGTGCCGCGCTTCGATCATCACGCGTGCGTGTCGTTCGATGCTGTGTCAAAACCTCGCCAGTCTTCCGTTCGGCGTCACGACGTAGCGTGACCAAAACGTGATCTAACCCAAGAGAAGGTAACGGTTGGGCAAGGGGAGTCGCAACTCAATGCGCGGAAACGCATATAAATGTGACTTGTGTCACGAAGCCCCTGATAGGGCTCCCAAGCCCCGGCATCGTTGCCGAATCTCGTCGGGGCTACCTCACCACAGATCACGGCCGTATGGCGACCCCTCGTGACCGAACTGGAACCCGTTACAGACGCGTTCGAGTCCTGCCAGCGGGTGGCCAACTGGTGAATTCTATGAGTGACCAGGTGGTGAATTCGGCCACTTACTCAGAAGTAGTGAGGGGCCTCGCTGTGGCCTTGGCTACAGTCCGTAGTGCAATAGTGCCGATCGAAGATGAGGGCTAGTAGATGGATCTTTTCGAGTACCAGGCCAAGGAGCTGTTCGCTAAGCACAACGTGCCGACGACGCCGGGCCGGGTTACCACCACCGCCGAGGATGCCAAGGCGATCGCCGAGGAAATCGGCAAGCCGGTGATGATCAAGGCGCAGGTCAAGGTTGGTGGACGTGGCAAGGCCGGTGGTGTGAAGTACGCCGCCACCCCCGATGACGCTCTTACACACGCGCAGAACATCTTGGGCCTGGACATCAAGGGCCACATCGTCAAGAAGATCCTCGTCGCCGAGGCCAGCGATATCGCCGAGGAGTACTACATCTCCTTCCTGCTGGATCGCGCTAACCGCACCTACCTGGCCATGTGCTCGGTCGAGGGTGGCGTGGAGATCGAAGTGACCGCCGAAGAGAACCCCGACGCGCTGGCCAAGGTGCCGGTCGACGCGGTCAAGGGCGTCGATCTGGCTCTGGCTCGTGAGATCGCCGAGAAGGGCAAGCTGCCCGCCGCGGTGCTGGATGCCGCTGCGGTAACCATCCAGAAGCTGTGGGAGGTGTTCGTTGGTGAGGACGCCACCCTGGTGGAGGTCAACCCGCTGGTGCGCACCCCCGATGATCAGATCCTGGCGCTGGACGGCAAGGTCACCCTGGACGGCAACGCAGACTTCCGTCAGCCCGGCCACGCCGAGTTCGAGGACAAGGACTCCACCGATCCGCTGGAGCTCAAGGCCAAGGAGCACGACCTCAACTACGTCAAGCTTGACGGTCAGGTCGGCATCATCGGCAACGGCGCGGGTCTGGTCATGTCGACTCTCGACGTGGTCGCCTACGCCGGCGAGAACCACGGCGGCGTGAAGCCCGCCAACTTCCTGGACATCGGCGGTGGCGCCTCGGCCGAGGTCATGGCCGCTGGTCTCGACGTCATCCTGGGTGATTCACAGGTCAAGAGCGTCTTCGTGAACGTATTCGGTGGCATCACCGCGTGTGACGCGGTCGCCAACGGCATCGTCGGCGCCCTGAAGACTCTCGGTGACACGGCCAGCAAGCCGCTGGTAGTCCGTCTCGACGGCAACAAGGTCGACGAGGGACGCGCCATCCTGGCCGAGTTCAACCATCCGCTGGTCATCCAGGCCGAGACCATGGACGCCGGTGCCGACAAGGCCGCCGCGCTGGCGAGCAAGTAAGGGAGCTTGAATCAATGTCTATCTTTTTGAACAAGGATTCGAAAGTCATCGTCCAGGGCATCACCGGCGGTGAGGGCACCAAGCACACCGCGCTGATGCTCAAGGCCGGCACCCAGGTCGTGGGCGGCGTCAACGCCCGCAAGGCCGGAACCACGGTGTCGCACAAGGACTCCGCTGGCAACGACGTCGAGCTCCCGGTATTCGGTTCGGTGGCCGAGGCCATTGAGAAGACCGGCGCTGACGTGTCGATCGCGTTCGTGCCGCCCGCGTTCTCCAAGGACGCGATCATCGAGGCCATCGACGCCGAGATCCCGCTGCTGGTCGTCATCACCGAGGGAATCCCGGTGCAGGACAGCGCATACGCGTGGGCTTACAACCTGGAGAAGGGCAACAAGACCCGCATCATCGGGCCCAACTGCCCCGGCATCATCACCCCGGGTGAGGCGCTGGTCGGCATCACGCCCAACAACATCACCGGCACCGGTCCGGTCGGTCTGGTGTCGAAGTCCGGCACCCTGACCTACCAGATGATGTACGAGCTGCGCGATTTCGGTTTCTCGACCGCCATCGGCATCGGTGGCGACCCGGTCATCGGCACCACCCACATCGACGCCATCGAGGCGTTCGAGAAGGACCCGGAGACCAAGATCATCGTGATGATCGGTGAGATCGGTGGCGACGCCGAGGAGCGTGCGGCCGACTACATCAAGGCCAACGTGTCCAAGCCGGTCGTCGGCTACGTCGCGGGCTTCACGGCCCCCGAGGGCAAGACCATGGGTCACGCCGGTGCCATCGTGTCCGGCAGCTCGGGTACCGCTCAGGCCAAGAAGGAGGCCCTCGAGGCCGCCGGTGTGAAGGTCGGCAAGACGCCGTCCGAGACCGCCAAGCTGGCTCGCGAGATCCTGCAGAGCCTGTAACAGGCTTACTTACGCAAGGGCCCCAACCGGACTTCCGGTTGGGGCCCTTGTCGTATCGCCCGTTGTCGTGTCGCGCGGCTGATGCTCGCACTCGGTGCGACCGGCATCCTGGCCGAAATCGCGCCTCCGGTAGCACCTTTCGTCTCTCTGGAGCCGCCGAATCTACTGTCAGGCGATATCGGGTTTCGTTCAGTGAGATTGTGTGACCTACGCATGAACAATCGGATGACGGGGCATCGGCGCCGCTGGTGACCGGCTACCTTCTCGGTTCGTGGGCCTCTCGTTCGACACTTCCGGGCTGGTGCCGAGCGCTGACGGCTGGTACGACCCGGCGACCGGCGATCAGTTCTGGGTCTCGGATTCGCGAGGCCCCTATCTGTCGGTGCCGCTGGAGGATCTGAGCGTGGTGCGCCGTGCGCTCGTCGAGACTGTGCTCGCCCGACGGGCAGGTGTCATCGAGGCCTACATCGTTGGCGTCGACACGCTTCCAGGCCTGCTGTACGTAGTGAAAGTTCCGAAAGCTGATGCCCCGCAAGGGCTCACATTTATGGCATCGATAGTCGTTCCGCGCGCGCATTCATACGCGATGGTCTGCGGGGCATTCGCGGAGGGGCCGGTGACCGGGGTGCGCGAGGCGAAAGTGCTGGAAGAGCTGCTGGCGGTTGGCGATCCGTCATCGCGCATGTGGCCCCCGCACCCGTACGCGCCCGATCTTGAGCCGGGTATTCCATACAACATCGCCGATGAAATACGTTGGGACGATAGGTTTCCTGACCATCCGCTGTCGCGTCTACGTCGATGGGTGGCAAGGGTTACACCAACCATCAGGGCGGGGCAGAAATTCGCTGCTTTGCCGCCGTTCTCCCTGCGTTAGGCGAATGCTGCCAGTTTTCCGGACAACCGCTCGATGTACGCCCGTACCTCGTCCTCGGAGCGATCGGGCATCCCGAAGATGGCCTCGGTGACGCCTAACTCGCGCCATGCGGCGAGCTGTTCGGGGTCCGGTTTGCCCGCCAGCACGTAGATCAGCGGGTCGCCCGCACGGCCTGCCGCCGCCCATTCCTGCTTGAGTGCCACGATCTTGCCGGTGATGTCCTCGTCGCGCGGGGTGGACATCCAGCCGTCGGCGTTCTTCGCGATCCACTTGAAGTTCTTCTCGGTGCCGCCCGCGCCCACGATCACCGGCACGTGCTTCTGTACCGTCTTGGGCCACGCCCAGCTGGGGCCGAAGTTGACGAATTCGCCTGAGTAACTTGCCTCTTCGTTCTCCCAGAGCATGCGCATCGCCTCGATGTACTCGCGCAGCATGGTGCGGCGACGGCCGGCGGGAACGTTGTGATCGGCCAGCTCGTCGGTGTTCCAGCCGTATCCGACGCCGACGGTGACCCGGCCGCCACTCATGTGATCAAGGGTGGCAATCGATTTGGCGAGGGTGATGGGATCGTGCTCGACGGGGATCGCAACCGCGGTGGCCAGCCGGATCTTTGACGTCACCGCGCATGCAGCACCGAGGGACACCCACGGATCCAAGGTGCGCATGTAGCGGTCGTCCGGTAGCTCCGCGCCGCCGGTGCCGGGGTGTGCGGCCTCCCGCTTGACCGGGATATGCGTGTGTTCTGGAACGTAGAAGGTGCTGAACCCGCCGTCCTCGGCCGCCTTGGCGGCAATGTCCGGCGAGATGCCGCGGTCACTGGTGAACAGAACGAGCCCGTAGTCCATCCACCAATTAGAACGTGTTCCAGTTTTGTTGTCGAGGGTGGGGGCCAAATCGTCGCAGGAACGGATCACGGTGAGTAAGACGGATGACCGCCCAAAGGGTTCGCTGTTTGCATAGCCCCATGACGACCGAACGGATATCTGACCACGTCAAATTCGCGTACTGGGTCCCCAACGTCAGCGGTGGGCTGGTCACCAGCACCATTGAGCAGCGCACGGACTGGGGTTACGACTACAACGTCGCCCTGGCGCGCGCGGCAGAGAACAACGGCTTCGAATATGCGCTCACCCAGGTGCGTTACGAGGCCAGCTATGGCGCCGAGTACCAACACGAATCCACCAGCTTCTCCCTTGCGCTACTGCTGGCAACCGAGCGACTCAAGGTGATCGCCGCCGTTCATCCGGGGCTCTGGCAGCCGGGTGTGCTCGCCAAGCTGGGCGCGACTGCTGACCACTTGTCGGGCGGTCGCTTCGCCGTCAACGTGGTTTCCGGATGGTTCAAGGACGAATTCACCCACTTGGGCGAACCCTGGCTGGAGCACGACGAGCGGTATCGGCGAAGCGGCGAATTCCTCGAGGTGTTGCGCAAGATCTGGACCGAGGATGACGTCGACTTCCGGGGCGACTTCTATCGGATCCACGACTTCACGCTGAAACCGAAGCCGCTGCACACTCCGGAGCTGTTCCAGGGCGGCAACTCGACGGCCGCGCGCCGCAACGGCGGCCTGTACTCCGACTGGTACTTCTCCAATGGCAAGGACTTCGCCGGTATCACCGACCAGATCGTGGAGGTCCGCGATCACGCCCGAACGGTCGGCCGCGAGGTCAACGTCGGGCTCAACGGTTTCATCATCGCCAGAGACACCGAGGCCGAAGCGCGCGAAGTGCTGCGGGAGATTGTCGCGAAGGCCAACCGCCCCGCCGTCGAGGGTTTCCGCGCGGCCGTTCAGCAGGCAGGCTCGGCGACCGGCGATAAGAAGGGAATGTGGGCGGATTCCTCGTTCGAGGACCTCGTGCAATACAACGACGGATTCCGCACCCAGCTCATCGGTACCCCGGAACAGATCGCCGAGCGGATTGTCGCCTACCGGCGGCGGGGCGTGGACCTGATCCTGGGTGGCTTCCTGCACTTCCAGGAGGAGATCGAATACTTCGGCGCCAAGGTGCTGCCACTGGTCCGCGAGATCGAGGCAGCCGACGTTCAGGAAACCCACAGCGAATATCGCGTACCGGTTTTGAGCTAACCGATGCGCCTCGGCCGCGTCTGGCCTTGTCTGCGTCCGTACCGGCGCCGGGTGCAGTAGCGTGGAGGCGATCCACCCCGAGACCACGACCGAAACCGTGATGTAGGAGATGTAATGACGTATTCGACCGGTGGGCCCGGATACCAGCCCGCGCAGCCGTCCAATCCGTACGGCACCCCGTCCTTTGTGGCCGAGCCCAACACGGGCGCGCTGGGGGTTTACCTGCCCGGTGGTGTCTTGGTACTCAGCCTGATCGGCTTCATTGCTGGCTTCGGGCCGTTCTACACCGGGAAGGCCAGCTCGGGGACGTCGGGAAGCTTCGGCGGGTTCGACCTCTTGGCCTTGTCGCCGGTCTTCGGCTTCGCGCAGTTCGCTCTGCTGATCGCCGGTCTGACCGCGGGTGTCTCTCTCCTTTCCGGCAAGGACGACAAGCAGGCTCCCGTCGCGATCCTGTCGATCGTCGGATTCCTCTTCGTGCTCGGTGGACTGTTCGGCAACCCGTTCGCGGCCGCCTTCGGTGAGGTCGGCATCGGGTGGGGCCTGATCACCCTCGCGGTGGTGTCCGGCCTGCAGGCCGCGGCCGCCGTCTACGCCCTGCTCAGCGAGGTGGGTGTCGTCAAGGCCAAGACTGCTTCTCCGGCGACCAACCCGTTCGGCAGCCAGTACCAGACGCAGCAGAGCCAGTACTACACCCCGCCTCAGCAGTCGCAGCAGCAGCTTCCCAAGCAGGGGCAGGGCTACGGCCAGGCCGGTGCTCAGGGCTACGGCCAGCCGCAGGGCTATGGCCAGCAGGCCGCTCAGGGTTACGGCCAGGCCGGTGCTCAGGGCTACGGCCAGCAGCAGCAGCCGGCCCCCGCCGCGCCGCCGTCGTACGGTGGCTACGGCCAGCAGCCGCCTCAGTCGGCGCCTCCGACTCCGCCGCAGGGCTTCAGCAGCACCGGGTTCACCCCGCCGTCAGCACAGCCGACCCAGCAGGCCGGATCGTCACAGCCGACCCAGCAGTACCCCACCTTCGGTGCGGGCAGCGGTCAGGCTCCCGGTGGTGAGCAGCAGGGCGCCGCTACCGGCGGTGGCTCGGCCGCTGCCAGCGGTGACGATCTGTTCGGCACCTCTCGTCCCTCCAACTAGACGGTGTTTACTGCCGTGATCGGCGCGTGAATCAAACCCCGCGCGCCAATCCCGCACAGGCTCGCGCACTGCTGACGGTTGCCTTTGGCCCGTCAGCAGTTGCGTTGGTCATCATTGCGGCAATCGTCTTGGTGCAGTTGGTAATTGCCAACAGCGATATGACCGGAACGTTCGGTGCGGTGGCCAGCATGTGGCTGGGCACGCATCTGGTACCGATCTCAATCGGTGGGCGAGTCATCGAGGTGCTGCCGCTCTTGCCGACGGCCGCGATGGTGTGGGGTGTTGCCCGCACGGTCGCCTCGACGCTCGCACCCACCGCTTCCTGGTACGTGATCCGGTGGGTGATCGCCTCGGCACTGGCAGGCCCGCTCCTCATGACGGCGATATCGCTGGCGATCATCCATGACGCATCGACGGTGCTGACGCAGTTGCAATCGCCGAATGCCTTGCGCGCGTTCGGCTCTGTCCTCGGTGTTCACGCGACCGGTGCAATCGCCGGTGTCTTACTGCGGGTCGGCAGGCGGCTTGTGGTGGTCCTACAGCTGCCGTCCTGGCCGACGGAGGCCGCCCGTGGCGCCGTCGCCGGCGTACTCGCGCTATTCGGGCTATCGGCGGCCGTGACGGCGGGGTCGTTGGTGGTCCACTGGGCGACGATGGATCAGCTGTACTCGGTCACCAACGACTTCGTAGGTCAGCTGAGTCTGACGCTGTTGGCGCTCCTCTACGCACCCAACGTCATTCTGGGTGCGTGCGCACTGGCGGTCGGATCCAGCGCAAATGTGGGCACCGCGGCCTTCAGTGCGTTTGCCGTGTTCGGCGGCCAGCTGCCCGCGGTACCGATCCTCGCGGCCGTTCCCACACCACCGCTCGGCCCCGCCTGGGTAGCGCTGATGATCATCGGTGCGGTGTCCGGGGTGGCCGTCGGCCAGCAATGCGCACGCCGACCCGCGCCATGGCCCACCGCGATCCACAAAGTGGTCACGGCGGCACTTCTGGCCGCAACTTTCCTGGCGATCGTCGGAAAGCTCGCCGGTGGACAGCTGGGGAACTTCGGACGGCTGGGCATCGACCAGGGCACGTTCGGACCCGGGGTGTTCTTCTGGTTCCTGGTCATCGGCCTATTGACGGTGTTCATGTTGGGCGGAGCCACCCGTCTCCCCGCCAAGGCGCGGTCGGAACCGGTACGTGAGCCGGAAGCTGAACCCGTGCCGGAACCAGAGCCCGCGCCGGAACCGGAAGAGGAATTCGAACCCGAGCCGGAATCGGAATCGGAATCGGAATCTATACCCGAAACAGAACCGGAGCCCGTCCCCGAGGGGGACTCCAGCGACCCTCCGGAACCGACCAAGTGACCAGCCCGGCTACGCTCAGCGGCGTGTCGGTGTCGGATTCTCTTCGCGCGAGCGGCTCATCGGAGCCCAAGCAGGTCGTTGAGATTGCCCCGTCTGCTCCCGCGCGCGTTGTCGTCCTGGCTTCCGGTACGGGCACCCTCCTGCGCTCGCTGCTCGACGCGGCCACGGGTGACTTCCCCGCGCGGATCGTCGCCGTGGGCACCGACCGGCCATGCGATGCCGTCAGTATCGCCGCGGGCGCACAGCTGCCCAGCTACACCGTGCGGCTCGGTGAGTACGACACCCGCGAACACTGGGACGCCGCGATCACCGAGGCCACCGCCGCACACCGGCCCGATCTGGTGGTATCGGCCGGATTCATGAAGATTCTTGGACCACAGTTTCTTTCGCAGTTCCTGGGCCGGGTCATCAACACCCACCCTGCGCTGCTGCCGTCCTTTCCCGGCGCGCACGCCGTGCCCGAAGCCCTGGCGCATGGGGTCAAGGTCACCGGTTGCACGGTGCACCTGGTCGACGCCGGGATGGATACGGGCCCGATCCTCGCGCAGCAGGCCGTCCCCATTCACGGGGGCGACGACGAGACGAGCCTGCATGAACGCATCAAAGTGGTGGAACGGGCGCTGCTGGTAGATGTGCTGGCCGCGGTGGCCACCAGAGGTTTGACATGGAACGGAAGAAGGGCCTCCATCAAGTGAGCACGCAGCGACCCGTACGGCGGGCATTGATCAGCGTCTACGACAAGACCGGATTGGAAGAGCTCGCACGCGGTCTACACGCCGCCGGTGTGGAACTGGTGTCCACCGGATCCACCGCGAAAACCATTGCGGCCGCTTCAATTCCGGTGACACCCGTGGAAGAGGTCACCGGGTTTCCGGAGGTGCTGGATGGCCGCGTGAAGACCTTGCATCCGCACGTGCACGCCGGCGTCTTGGCAGATACCCGCCGCGAGGAACACCTCACCCAACTCGAGGAGCTGGGCGTCAAGGGCTTCGAACTGGTGGTGGTCAACCTGTACCCGTTTGCCGCCACGGTGGCCTCGGGTGCCTCCGAGGACGAATGCGTCGAACAGATCGACATTGGCGGACCCTCGATGGTTCGCGCTGCGGCTAAGAACCACCCGAGCGTGGCGGTGGTCGTCGACCCCGCCTCATACGGCGAGGTGCTGGCTGCCGTCGATGCCGGTGGGTTCACCCTGGATGCACGGAAGGTGCTTGCGGCCAAGGCATTCCGTCACACTGCCGAGTACGACGTGGCCGTCGCCGGCTGGCTGTCGGCCGTCGCCGAGCCCGAGGGCGCGGAGCTGCCCGCATGGCTTGGCGGGACGTGGAACCGCTCGGCGGTGCTGCGCTATGGCGAGAACCCGCACCAGCAGGCAGCCTTGTACACCGGTGCCACGGGGCACGGTTTGGCGCAGGCAGAGCAGCTGCACGGAAAAGAGATGTCGTACAACAACTACACGGATGCCGACGCCGCCTGGCGTGCTGCGTGGGACCAGGACAAGGCCTGTGCGGCAATCATCAAACATGCCAACCCGTGCGGTATCGCGGTGTCGGACATATCGATTGCCGACGCGCACCTCAAGGCCCACGAGTGCGATCCGTTGAGTGCTTTCGGCGGGGTGATAGCCGTCAACCGTGAGGTGAGTGTGGAGATGGCCGAACGGGTCGCCGACATCTTCACCGAGGTGATTGTCGCGCCGGGTTATGCAGATGGCGCGGTGGAGGTGCTGAGCCGCAAGAAGAACGTGCGCCTGCTGCGGGTGGCCCCGTCGCAGTCCGGGCGCACCGAGTGGCGACACATCAGTGGTGGTCTGCTGGTGCAGGAGCGCGACGCGCTCCACGCGGAGGGCGACGACCCCGCCAACTGGACGTTGGTGGCTGGCACCGCCGCGGACGCGGACACGTTGGCGGACTTGGTGTTCGCCTGGAAGGTCGGGCGGGCCGTCAAGTCCAACGCGATCGTCGTCGCCTCCGGCGGCGCCACCATCGGTGTCGGTATGGGGCAGGTCAACCGCGTTGACGCCGCACGATTGGCGGTCTCACGGGGTGGGGATCGAGTCTCCGGTGCAGTCGCGGCCTCGGATGCCTTCTTCCCCTTCCCTGATGGCCTGGAGGTGCTGACGGAGGCCGGAGTGCGTGCGATCGTGCATCCGGGTGGGTCGATGCGCGATGAGCTGGTCTCCGATGCAGCCAAGGCCGCGGGAATCACGTTGTACACCACCGGAGCACGCCACTTTGCCCACTAGGGTGCACTAAGAGGGAGAGCCAATGGTTCAGCCCAGTTTGGATTGGCCGGGCGAGCCATTGCGCTCGCTGGTGTGGACGCTGCAGGCCTGGGTGATCACCATGGTGGTCTTCCTTGCCGTGGCTTTTATGATCGCCCGTCTTACTCAATGGGGACAACAGTTCTGGCGGGTCAACGCACCCTTCTTCTGGGGGCGCGACACTTGGCGCACGTGGGCGTTGGTGGCGTTCATGATGTGGCACACCGTGTACATGGCGCGCGTGACGGTCATCTTCACGTACCAGTACAAGGACCTGATGAATGCGTTGCAAGTTGGTTCGGAGGCGCTTGTCACGCACAACTCCGGACTGCTGGCGGACGCGCGTCAGGCGTTTTTCACGTCATTCGCGATCAGTGGAGTGTTGGTAGTACTCACTGTGACGTACACGGTGGTGGATCTCTTCCTGCGGAGGGTTCTCGCCATCCGGTGGCGGGTGTGGCTCAACACGCGGCTCGTCGACGACTGGATGAGCAAGGATGCGTTCTACCGCAACCGTTTTCTGGATACCCCGGTGGAGAACCCGGACCAGCGAATCCAGATCGATATCGAGACGCACACCACCAAGTCGGTGGATTTGGTTCTCGGCGCGGTGAACAAGACGCTCCTGATCGTGATGTTCACCGGGGTGCTGTGGCAGCTCTCGGGTCCATTGCTGCTGTGGGGAGTCGAGATCCCGCGTGCCATGGTGTTCATCGCGTTCGTCTTCTCGATCACCGTGACGGTGTGCGCCTTCTGGATCGGCCGGCCGTTGGTGCGGCTGAATTTCTTGAACGAACGATTCGGCGCGAGTTTCCGCTACGCGTTGGTGCGCTTGCGCGACAGCGCGGAGCGGGTGGCGTTCTACCGTGGCGGCGAGCGTGAACGCGGACTGCTGCATGCGCGCTTCGCCGACATCATCGCCAACATGTGGAAGATCGTCTTCGCACAGCTGCGACTGAACGGCTGGAATCGTGGTGTCGGCGATGTGACGACGGGGATGATCCCGTACATCGTGCAGGCGCCGCGGTTCTTTACCGGGCAGATCAAGGTGGGAGACCTGCTGCAGACCGTCGCGGCCTTTGGAAGTGTCTGCGGCGCGATGTCCTTCTTCCGGGACAGCTATGACGAGTTCACCGTCTATCGGGCCGCGCTCATGCGCATCGACCAGATGCTCGACAGCGATCACCGTGCCCGCGAGCTGCCGCGGATCGACGTCACCGGCGCGGATGACGCCCTGATTCTCACCGATGTCGATGTGCGGGATCTGCAGGGACTGGACATGATCGCGAACCTGAACCTCGAGCTGACCGCGGGTGGCAGTGTCGTCGTCAAGGGCCCATCGGGATGCGGGAAGACGACCCTGCTGCGCAGCCTGGCGCAGCTGTGGCCGCAGGCCACGGGTTTGGTCGCGCGTCCTGACGGGTGGGCGACGCTGTTCCTGCCGCAACTGCCGTATCTGTCGTTGGGCAGTCTGCGCGAGACCGTGGTGTATCCGCTTCCGGTGGAGGACGTCTCGGACGAGGAGCTGACGCAGGCTTTGCGCGATGTCTCGCTGGGGCATTTGACCGAGCGGTTGGACGAAGAGGCCGACTGGGCGGCCGTGCTCTCGCTGGGGGAGCAGCAGCGGGTGTCCTTCGTGCGGGTGCTGCTGGTGCGCCCGGCGGTGGTGTTCCTCGACGAGTCGACCTCGGCCCTGGATGAGGGGCTGGAAGATGCGATGTATGCGCTGGTGCGGGAACGGCTACCCGACTGTGTCGTGTTCAGCGTGGGACATAGGTCAACGATCGACCGCCACCACCAGTCGCGATTGCAGCTGACGGGTAGCGGTGCATGGGAGCTCGTCGCGCTTCCCAAGTAATGCCCAGAGTCGGCGGTAGCAGGGGAAGGTGTGGGTGGGAACTTTTGGATACGACCGTACGACTGATCTAGTGACGGCGCCTGCGGGCTGGGCGTGCGTCCACCGCGGTGGCTCCACGCGACGGATGCCACCACGGTGCTTCTGATGAGTTGGGCAGTTAACCGTTGAATGAAAGGAACCGCCATGCGCGATATCGCTGTTGAGATCGTTGTTGAGGACGATGAAATCGTCACCGCGACGGAAATGGTTGCCAGCCACTAAGAGTGGACGTCGGGCGTGCGTGGCCGTCCCCCCGACCACGCACGCCCGGACGCAAGCACGGAGGCGTAACAGTGTTCGTCCATGACCCACGTTGGCGCCAGTTTGTCGCGGACCAGGCCCCTCACTATGAGGAGACGGTCTTCATTCCCGGGCTGGTGCCGGACCAGAGCGCGATCACTGAACGCATAGCAGCGGCGGTGATTTCAGCGATCGCCGCCAACGGAAAAGGATTGCGACTGCGCGCATTCCGGGGCAGCGAGTTCGACTTCAAGCTCACCGAGCGGCTCTCGCGCAGCGCGCCGCGAGGCGAGCAGCCCCTGACCGAGTGGCTCGCCGATAACGCCGACGATCGTCCGGCATGCGTCGCCATCAACGACGTCTCCTCATGGGATCTGGGTCTTGCCGCGTTGGCTCAGGCCGTGGTGCGCAGCCTTGTCCCGGACCGAGACCTGGTGTCGGGTGCGGATATCTACACCTTCATCGCCGATGTGGAATGGACACCCTTCGGAGTTCACAAGGACGACGAGCCATCGCTGATCTTCCATCTGGGGCCGGGTGTCAAGGAACTCTGGGTGTGGCCCGCCGATGGAATCGACAAACATCTGTTGTTCGAGAACCCGTCATTGGGCAAGGTCTCGTTTGAGTTCGACCGTTTGCTTCCCGGCGCGAGTCGCTACACCCTGCGCCCGGGTGACTTCGTGTGCATTCCCCGCGGGCGCTACCACCTTTTCCGTAACGCGGGCCCCTCGGTGTTCCTGGGTGTCACGCTCTTTCCGACAAACGTCCGAAAATCATTTTCGGACGTGATGATCGACCACTTCGGCGCCCGGCTCGATGCGGTGGGTGAGCCGGGCAGCTTCGACGATGTCCAGCAGCTGGTGATGGAGACGCTCCGCGACCCCGAGGCGATGTCCGGATTGGCGACAACCATGGAACTGGCGGCGGCGAAACAGCGCACCGCCGGGTATCTGCGGGCACCGAAGGTGGCTGCCTTGCGCGCCTGCGATCCTCCCGTTGGTGCGACCTTCGGTTGGGCGTATCCGGGAGTGGTGCAATCGATCGCCGGTGCGGATCGGACCCACCTGGTGGCCCGTGGTCGCGATATCGCGTTCGGCGGCGTGGTGAACCTTGACGGACTCTTAGCACTCGCCGGGGAATTCACCGTGGCTGATCTTGATGCAGTTCTTGCGGCAGAACTGGATATCGACCGGCGCCATCAGGTTGTGAATGCACTGTGGCGCTTCGGTGCTCTGGATCCTGTTAGCGCTCTTCCATCGACTCGCGCCGCTTCCGCCGCTTCCGCTTGACGTTCACGCCTCCCCACAGCGAGAACCCCTTGACCGTCACGTGCGGGGCGCCCTGTACGCCACTGCCGCTCGCTGAGTGATCGAAGCCGCCCATCACGGCGATACCCTTGACGTCCACGTTGATCTCGGGCGGTACGAGGATCGTCTGGCCGCCCATGATGGAGAAGGAGCGGATCTCCACCTCGTTGGAGGTGAAGTCGGCGTAGCGCAGGTCCAGCACGCCGCCACCCCAGAGCGCGAATGAGGTGAGCTTGCTGGGCACGTTCCAGCGGCCGCGTCGTTCAAATCCGCTCATGATCGCCATCAGCACCGTCGATGGTGCTGGCTTGCTGTCTTGACCGCGGACTTGAGAAGTGGCAACCGCGGGCAGATCCGCACTGAGCTGATCAAGCTCACCGTATGTATTTGCCGAGTACACCTTCGTCAGGCGCTCCTCGAACTCAGAGAGCTCCAGCCGACCTTGCGCGGCAGCGTCGGATAACAGCTGTGCGACGCGCATGCGATCGGCGTCGGCGGCCCGCATCGATGCGGTAACCCGCTCAGGGAGGTTGCTCATCACCGCCGAGCCTACGACGAACGGCGCTTAAAGGCACGCGGTTCATTAGTGTTGCTCAGCGCACTACACGCGTAGTGCTGTCTGGTTCACACCTGCCAGGCGGGAGGACGCTTCTGCAGGAACGCCAGCATGCCCTCTTGCGCCTCGGGAGACACGAACAAACGCGCGGAGGTTTCCGTCAACTCGACTGCACGCGCATCGAAATCGGCGAGGATCGGCGCCGTGGTGAGTCTCTTCGACTCGGCCAGCCCCTGCGGCGAACCGAGCGCGATGTCGTCCACCAACGATGTGACCGCGGCCTCGACCGCCTCGGGACTGTCGACGGACTTGGTCACCAAACCGATCTCCGCGGCCACCCGCGCGTCGAACTTCTCGCCGGTGACGAAGTAGCGTCCGGCCGCCCGGCCGGTGAGCCGGGGCAGCAGCGTCAGCGAGATGATCGACGGCGCGACTCCGATGCGTGCCTCGGTCAGTGCGAAGGTGCTGTCGGGTCCCGCCACTGCGATATCCGCGGCACCCACCAGACCGAAGCCGCCGGCGCGCACGTGGCCGTTGACGGCGATGACGACGGGCAGGGGCAGCTCAAGAATGTCGCGCAAGAGCGCGGTGAGTTGGCCGGCCCGATCCTTGGCGACATCTTGGGGATCGGACGACGCCGCTGAACTTTCCGACAGGTCGGCGCCTGCGCAGAAGGTGTTGCCGGTGTGGGTGAGCACTACGGCGCGCACCGTCTGGTCGGCAGCGGCCCGCTGCAGTCCTTCGCGCAGTTGCCGCACCAGCCCGCTGGACAGCGCATTGCGGTTGTGCGGTGAGTCGAGCGTCAGGCGGGCGGCGCGGCCCTCCACCTCGTACTGGACCAGAGTCTCGGATTCTTTCGCCATGAGGCGGACCTTTCCTTTAGTACGAGCGGGGTAGGCCGAGGGACGTCTGCGCCACGAAATTGAGGATCATCTCCCGGCTCACGGGGGCGATGCGGCCGAAGCGCGACAGATTCAGCAGGGGTGCCACGGCGTATTCGGAGGTCAATCCGTTGCCGCCCAAGGACTGCACGGCACGGTCGGCGGCGCGGCAGGCCACGTCTGCCGCGGCGTACTTGGCCATGTTGGCCGCCTCCGCGGCGCCCCAGTCGTCGCCGCAGTCGTACAGGGTGGCGGCCTTCTGCATCATGAGCTTGGCCAGCTCCAGCTCGACCTTGATCTCCGCCAGCGGGTGCGCGATGGCCTGATGCGCGCCGATCGGGGTCTTCCACACCTGGCGGGTCTTGACGTAGTCGGTGGCCTTGTTCAGCGCGAGCCGGGTGAGGCCAACTCCACTGGCGGCACCCATGATTCGCTCGGGGTTCAAACCGGCGAACAGCTGCATGAGCGCGGCGTCCTCGGAGCCGACGAGCGCATTACCCGGTACCCGCACATCGTCGAGAAACACCTGGAACTGTCGCTCCGGAAGGGTGAGCTCCATATCGATGGGCGTGTATTCGAACCCCTTGGTGTCGGTGGGCACCACGAAGAGCGCAGGCTTGAGCTTGCCGGTCTTGGCCTCCTCGGTGCGCGCGACCACCAGCACGGCGTTGGCCTGGTCGACACCGGAGATGAAAACCTTGCGTCCGTTGAGGATCCAGTCGCCACCGTCGCGCTTAGCGGTGGTGATGATGTTGTGCGAGTTCGAGCCCGCGTCGGGTTCGGTGATGGCGAACGCCATGGTGAAGGTGCCATCGGCCATCGAGGGCAGCCAGTTCTTCTTCTGCTCGTCGGTGCCATAGCGGGCGATGATGGTGGCGTTGATGGCGGGGGACACCACCATCATCAGCAGCGGGCACCCGGCCGCCGAGAGCTCCTCGAAGACGATCCCGAGCTCGTACATGCCGGCACCGCCGCCGCCGTACTCCTCGGGAATGTTCACTCCCAAGAAGCCGAGCTTTCCTGCCTCATCCCACAACTCGGTCAGGGGGGCGTGAGTCTTGGACTTCTCCAGGTAGTACTGGTGGCCGTAGTTGCCGGTGAGCGATGCCACCGCTTGCCGCAGCGCCTTGCGCTCATCGGACTCGACGTACGGGTTGGTGACGGTCATGACTCTCCTTCGTTGGCGGCCAACTGGGCCAGTACGGTACCTAGCTCGACCTGTTGTCCCGGTTCGACATTGAGGATCTCGATGACGCCGTCAGCGGGGGCGACGATGGTGTGCTCCATCTTCATGGCCTCCAACCAGACGATCGGCGTCCCCGCTGTGACAGCGTCTCCGACCGCGGCACCCAGTCGCAGCACCACACCCGGCATCGGCGCGATGAGCGAGCCCGCCGCAACCTCGGTGCTGGGATCGGTGAATCTGGGCACCACAGTCAGCGCCACCGGACCCAGCGGTGAGTCGACGTCGACGGTGTCGCCGTAGCGTGCAATGTCGAAGCCCCGCCGGACGCCGTCGATCACCAGTGCCACGTGATCCGATGTCGCCGAGACCAGTTCGATGGCGGGCCAATCTCCATCGAGTTCCAGCCCGGCGCGGGTCAAGCGGTAGCGCACGCTATGGACCGCCTCGCCCACCGCGAATTCCTTGGTCTGGTAGCCAGATGCCAGGTTGCGCCATCCACTGGGCAGATCCGCGCAGGCGACGGCACGTGCCCGGTTGGCGGCGGCATCGGCAAGTGCCGCCGCGAGCGCCGAATACTGGTGCGCCGCTTCGTCGGCTAGGGGCCGCGAAAGGACGTCGAGCCCATGCTTGTCCAGGAAGGATGTGTCGGTGTCGCCGGCGAGGAACGCCGGATGCCGCAACACATTGACCAGTAGGTCGCGATTGGTGGTCAGCCCATGCAGGCGAGTGCGTTCCAATGTCGACGCCAACAGCCGGGAAGCCTCGGTGCGCGTCGGCGCCACCGTGATGACCTTGGCGAGCATCGGGTCGTAGTGCACCGACACCACGCTGCCGTCGACAATGGACGAGTCCAGACGCACCCCGTTGCGCCCCGGGTGTCCGGGCACATGGAATTCCGCGGGGGCGCCAGGGATGTCAAAGGTGTGCACGGTGCCGCTCTGCGGCTGCCACCCGGCCGCGGGATTCTCCGCATACAGGCGCGCCTCAATCGAATGGCCTTGAATGGCAGGCGGTTCGACGGGAAGCGCGCCGCCCTCTGCCACCTGGATCTGCAATGCGACCAGGTCGAGACCCGTGGTGCACTCGGTGACCGGATGCTCCACCTGCAGGCGTGTGTTCATTTCCAGGAAGAAGAACTCGCCGTTCTCAGTGGCCAGGAACTCCATGGTCCCCGCGCCGACATAGCCGATGGTCGCCGCGGCGGTGCGTGATGCCTCGAAGAGCTGCTCCCGCATCCCGCCGATTCGGGTCACCAAGGGGGAGGGTGCCTCTTCGATGACCTTCTGGTGGCGGCGCTGGATGGAGCACTCGCGCTCACCGATTGCCCACACTGTGCCGTGGGTGTCGGCCATGACCTGCACTTCGATGTGTCGACCGGTGCCCAGGTAGCGCTCGCAGAAGACCGTCGGGTCCCCGAACGCCGATTGGGCTTCCCGTTGTGCGGCAGCGATTTCGGCGGGGAGTTTGTCGAGCTCTGAGACGATCCGCATGCCGCGGCCGCCGCCACCGGCGGAGGCCTTGACGAGCACCGGGAGCTGCTCGGCGGTGACGGTGTCCGGGTCGAGCTGTCCCAACACCGGTACGCCGGCGGCGTCCATGAGTTTCTTGGACTCGATCTTCGAACCCATCGACTCGATGGCCGCGACCGGCGGGCCGATCCAGGTGAGACCGGCATCGGCCACGGCGCGAGCGAAATCGGCATTCTCGGAAAGAAATCCGTAGCCGGGGTGGATGGCGTCGGCGCCGGTGGCCTTGGCCGCGGCGATGATCAGCTCACCGCGCAAATAGGTCTCGGCGCTGGACGTGCCGGGCAGGTGCACCGCGGCATCGGCCTCGGAGACGTGCGGGCTGTCGGCGTCGGCGTCGGAGTAAACGGCGACCGTGCCAAGCCCCAGCTTGCGGCAGGTGGCGAAGACGCGGCGGGCGATCTCGCCGCGGTTGGCCACCAAAACAGAGGTGATAGTCACTTAACTCTTACCTCACATCCGGAAGACGCCGAAGTTCGACGTCCCCTCGATTGGTCCATTGGCGATGGCGGACAGGCACATACCGAGCACGGCCCGGGTGTCGCGGGGGTCGATGACCCCGTCGTCATACAGGCGGCCGGACATGAACATGGGTAGCGACTCGGCTTCGATCTGCGCCTCGATGGCTGCCTTCATCGCTGCGTCCGCGTCCTCGTTGACGGCTTGGCCCCGTGCCACCGCGGCGGCGCGGCTCACGATGGAGATGACGCCCGCCAGCTGAGTACCGCCCATCACCGCCGACTTGGCGCTGGGCCATGCGAACAGGAAACGGGGGTCGTAAGCGCGTCCGCACATGCCGTAGTGACCGGCTCCGTATGAGGCGCCGACGATCAGCGACAGATGCGGCACGGTGGAGTTGGACACGGCGTTGATCATCATCGACCCGTGCTTGATCATGCCGCCCTCCTCGTACTCCTTGCCCACCATGTATCCGGTGGTGTTGTGCACGAACAGAAGTGGCGTGTTGGTCTGGTTGGCCAGCTGGATGAACTGGGTGGCCTTCTGCGCTTCCTCGCTGAACAGCACGCCTCGCGCGTTCGCGAGGATGCCGATCGGGTAGCCGTGTAGCCGTGCCCAGCCGGTCACCAGTGACGATCCGTACTGCTCCTTGAATTCGTCGAACTCCGAACCATCGACGATGCGTGCGATGACCTCACGCGGGTCGAACGGGATGCGCAGGTCTCCCGGGACGATGCCGATGAGCTCGTCCTGGTCGGCGATTGGCTCGACCACCGCAGCGGGCTTGGGACCCTTCTTGACCCAATTCAGGCGGGACACGATCTGTCGCCCGAGCCGTACCGCATCCTGTTCGTCCACGGCCAAGTAGTCGCCCAAACCGGATACGCGGGAGTGCATTTCCGCGCCACCCAGGGATTCGTCGTCGGACTCCTCCCCGGTCGCCATTTTGACCAGCGGGGGACCCGCCAGGAACACCTTCGAGCGTTCCTTGATCATCACGACGTGATCCGACATGCCGGGGATGTATGCGCCACCGGCGGTCGAGTTCCCGAACACCAGGGCGATCGTCGGTATGCCTGCTGCCGAAAGCCGGGTGAGATCACGGAACATCTGCCCGCCGGGAACAAACACTTCCTTCTGGGTAGGTAGGTCCGCGCCACCGGACTCCACCAGTGAGATCACAGGGAGACGGTTCTTGAAGGCGATATCGTTCGCCCGCAGCACCTTACGCAGTGTCCAGGGGTTACTGGTGCCACCCTTGACGGTGGGGTCATTGGCCACGATCATGCACTCGACGCCCGCCACGACGCCGATGCCGGTGACCAGCGAGGCGCCGACGGTGAAGTCGCTGCCCCATGCCGCCAGCGGGCACAGCTCCAGGAACGGGGAGTCGGGGTCGATCAGGAGCTCGATGCGCTCGCGTGCCAGTAGCTTGCCGCGTTCATGATGGCGGGCAACGTATTTGTCGCCACCACCGGCGAGCGCCTTTGCGGTTTCGGCGTTGACCTCCGCCAGTTTGGTCGCCATGGCCTCGGCGGCGGCGACGTATTCGGGAGAGTTGGTGTTGACGGCTGTGCGCAGGATCGTCACGACTGGAACCCCAGAAGCTTGGCGGCCAGCGAGGTGAGGATCTCGGTGGTGCCGCCACCGATTCCGATGATGCGCATATCGCGGTACTGCCGTTCGATTTCATTCTCGGTCATGTAACCCATGCCGCCGAACAGCTGGACTCCCTGGTTGGCCACCCACTCGCCGGCCTCAACGGCGGTGTTCTTGGCGAAGCAGACTTCGGCGATGAGATTGGTTTCGCCCGCGACAGCGCGGTCCACCAGGACATGTGTGTACACCCGGGCGACGTCGACCCTGCGCGCCATCTCCGTCAGAGTGTTTTGCACGGATTGGCGGGAGATGAGCGGGCGCCCGAAGGTCTCCCGATTCCTGCACCATTCCACTGTCAGGTCAAGACAGCGCTGAGCACTCGAATATGCCTGGGCGGCAAGGCCGATGCGCTCTGACACGAAGGCGCCGGCGATCTGCGCGAAGCCGGTGTTCTCGGCGCCTACCAGGTTCTCGGCGGGCACCCGCGCATCGGTGAAGGACAGCTCGGCGGTATCCGAGGAGCGCCAGCCCATCTTGTCGAGCTTGCGGGTGACGTCGAATCCCGGGGTGTCCTTGTCGATCAACAGCAGCGAGACCCCTGCCGCGCCCGGCCCACCGGTACGCACCGCGGTCACCACATAGTCGGCGCGCACGCCGGAGGTGATGAAGGTCTTGGCGCCGTTGACGATGTAGTGATCGCCGTCCCGTTTGGCCGAGGTGGTCAGATGCCCGACGTCGGATCCGCCACCGGGTTCGGTGATGGCCAGCGAGCCGATGAGATCGCCGGCCAGGGTGGGCTTTACGTAGTTGTCGATCAGCCGCTGATCACCCGAGGCGATGATGTGCGGCGTGGAGATGCCGCAGGTGAACAGGGAGGCGAATACGCCGCCGGGCACGCCGGCGTAGTGCAGCTCTTCGCACACGATCACCGGATCGATGGCATCGCCACCGCCACCGCCGACCTCCTCGGGGGCACCCGGTGCGAGCAGTCCCAGATCGCCGGCCTTGCGGTGCAACTCGCGGGGGATCAGTCCCTCGCGCTCCCACTCGTTGACATGCGGCAGGATCTCGCGCTCGGCGAAATCACGCACCGTCTCCCGGAGCGCCTTGCGTTCCGCGGTGTTCCACTGACTCATTTGGTGCCTTCCAGCAGGGTTTCAGGGATGTCGATCTCACGTGAACGCAGCCATTCGCCAATACCTTTGGCCTGCGGGTCGAACCGGGCCTGATAAGCCACGCCCTTGCCGAGGATCTCCTGGATGACGAAATTCACGGCCCGCAGCTTGGGCAGCAGGTAGCGTGCCACCTCCAACTGCTCTGTTTCCGGCAGCAGCTCCTGCAGCGCATCGATTGTCAAGGCATGTGCAAGCCAACGGTATTCCTCATCGGTGCGCACCCAGACGCCGACGTTGGCACTGCCGCCCTTGTCGCCGCTGCGGGCCCCCGCAAGGGTGCCCAAGGGAGCGCGGCGTACCGGCCCGGACGGTAGCGGCTCGGGCAGTGCCGCAGCTGGGGCGTCGGCGAGTGGCAGCGTCTGCGACGCCTGTGCGATATCGATCCGGGAACCGTCGGCGAGGACCGCGACATGCGGAACCTTTTCCGCGGGGACGTATCCCGGAGTGAACACGCCGTACGGCTCGCCGTCCTTGGGGGGTGAGGTGACGTGGAAGCCCGGGTAGCTCGCCAGGGCGAGCTCCACCGCGGCATTGGAGAACTGACGGCCGACCTTGTTCGGGTCGGAGTCACGCACCATCACATGGAGCAGGGCACTGGCCGCCTGCTCGGTGTCGGCGTTCGGGTGGTCGGTGCGGCCCAGCGTCCACTGGATGTCCTGCGGCGGCCCCGACGGGGAGGACAGCGCAGACTCAAGCTGCTTACGGGTCAGGTCGGCCTTGGCGTCGATGTCCAGCCCGGTCAGTACGAAGGTCATCTGATTGCGGAAGCCGCCCAAGGCATTCAGCGACACCTTGAGGTCCGGTGGGGGTGCCTCGCCCGTCACGCCCGAGACACGCACCCGGTCCGGACCCTCCTGGGTCAGCTCGATGCTGTCGATTCGGGTGGTGACATCCGGGTTGGCGTACCGACCGCCGGTGATCTCGTAGAGCAGCTGTGCGGTGACCGTGCCCACGCTGACCGCGCCGCCGGTGCCCGCATGCTTGGTGATCACGGACGATCCGTCTTCATGTACCTCGGCCAGTGGGAACCCGGCATGCGAGAGGTCGGGGATCTCGGTGAAGAAGGCGTAGTTGCCGCCGGTGGCCTGGGTGCCGCACTCGATGATGTGCCCGGCCGCGACTGCACCGGCGAGCTTGTCGTAGTCGTCGCGGCGCCAGCCGAAGTGTGCGGCGGCGGGACCGACGATCACGGAAGCATCGGTGACGCGACCCGTGACCACGATGTTGGCACCGGAGTTGAGGCATTCCACGATGCCCCACGCGCCGAGATAGGCATTGGCGGTGAGCGGAGATCCCAGTTCGAGCTCTGCGGCGCGGGGCAGCAGATCGTCGCCCTCGACATGGGCGACCGCGGCCGTGATGCCCAGTTTTTCTGAGAGCGTGCGGATGGCGTCCGCCAGACCCGCGGGGTTGAGCCCGCCGGCGTTCGTGACGATCTTGACGCCCTTGTCCTGAGCCAGGCCAAGGCACTGCTCGAGCTGGCGCAGAAAGGTCTTGGCGTAGCCGCGTTCGGGTGCCTTGGCGCGGTCGCGGCCGAGGATGAGCATCGTCAGTTCGGCCAGATAGTCGCCGGTCAGATAGTCGAGTTCACCGCCGGTGAGCATCTCGTGCATGGCCGATATTCGGTCGCCGTAGAAGCCTGAACAGTTCCCAATTTTTACCGGCGCAGCGGTCACAGTGGTCCTCTCGAGGTCGGCGTCGACTGCTCGTGCGCTGCTAAATTACCCCACCCGCCGAAACGTCAATCTGTGGGGCCAACCAAGTGGTTGGCCGAGCTGGATTGCCGCCTCCATACGACGCGTTCTGGTGGCGCGATGCGATACGAAACCGCCACTACGCGGCATGTCGCCTGGATCGATCGGGGCAAATTTGCAGCTCAGGTGAGCCACCGGCTATCGTGTGTTGATTGTCGCTCGCTGCGCCCAACATGCTGGCGCGGCGCGTGCGAATGACACAGAAACCTGAGAAATAAGGAGAGGGCGCGACCATGGCCGTCCCCAAGCGGAGAATGTCCCGCTCGAACACCCGTAGCCGGCGCGCGCAGTGGAAGGCCACCGCCACTGAGCTGGTCAATGTCACTGTCGGCGGACAGAACCACAAGGTTCCCCGTCGCCTGCTCAAGGCTGCCCGCCTCGGGCTCATCGATTTCGACCGTCGCTGAACGCTGAGAGACCTGATTCTCAGGCTTCCTCAGTAATATCTCAGCCGCACGGTTAACACTGGTGCCTGTGCGAATTCTTGTAGTCGATGACGACCGTGCTGTGCGCGAGTCGTTGCGACGGTCCCTGTCCTTCAATGGGTATTCGGTGGATCTCGCCGAGGACGGCGTCGATGCGCTGAACGTCATCGCCAACGACCGGCCGGATGCGTTGGTGCTCGACGTGATGATGCCCAAGCTCGACGGCCTCGAGGTCTGCCGACGCTTGCGCAGCACGGGAGACGATCTGCCGATCCTGGTGCTCACTGCGCGGGACTCGGTCTCGGAGCGAGTGGCCGGCCTCGATGCGGGTGCGGACGATTATCTCCCCAAGCCCTTCGCGCTTGAGGAACTCCTGGCCCGGATGCGTGCTCTGCTGCGCCGGACCACCATCGACGAGTCGGCCGACGCCGCCACGTTGAGCTTCGGTGACCTCACGCTCGACCCCATCACCCGCGAGGTGTTCCGCGGCACTCGGTCGATCAGCCTGACCCGCACCGAGTTCGCGCTGCTGGAAATGCTCATGGCCAACCCCCGTCGGGTGCTGACGCGCAGCCGCATCCTCGAAGAGGTGTGGGGGTTCGACTTCCCGACATCCGGAAACGCGCTTGAGGTGTACGTCGGCTATCTGCGGCGCAAGACGGAAGCCGAGGGGGAGCTCAGGCTCATCCACACGGTCCGCGGTGTCGGCTATGTGCTCCGGGAGACCCCTCCGTAATCCCCATGGCGACACTACGAATGCGCAGACCTAGCTCTGCACTGTTCTCTCCGCTGCGGGCAACCAGCTCATCGGTATCGCTGCGCTGGCGCGTGATGCTGCTCGCGATGTCGATGGTGGCGATGGTCGTGGTGCTGATGGCCGTCGCGTCGTACCTGTTGGTATCCACCGCGTTGTATCGCGATGTCGACAAGCAGCTCAATGATCGCGCCAACCTGCTGATCGGCAGTGGACTGTTGTCGGTGGATCCGCGTCGCGCCATCGAGGGCACGGCGTACTCGGCCGATGTCAACGCCAAGCTGATCTTCCCGGGACTGATCACCTTCTCGGCGACCCAGCAGGGACAGACCATTCCCTACGGCGCACCCGAGCAGGCGGTGACCCGCGGCGAGCTGGAGCAGTCGCTGCGCACCGTCAATCACCAACGCGTGCTTGCGCTTCGGCTGGACAACGGCAGCACGCTGATCATGGCGAAATCGCTGGACCCCACCGATACCGTGCTGCGGCGACTGGGCTGGGTGTTGCTGATCGTCGGTGGAGCGGGCGTCGCGGTGGCCGCCGCGGCCGGCGCAGTGGTGGCCGGTACCGGGTTGCGGCCGGTGGCCAGGCTCACCGACGCCGCTGAACGAGTGGCCCGAACCGACGACCTGCGACCCATTGCCGTCACGGGCAGTGACGAATTGGCCCGACTCACCATCAGTTTCAACACGATGCTGCGAGCCCTGGCAGAGTCGCGAGACCGCCAGGCGCGGCTGGTGACTGACGCGGGCCACGAACTGCGTACCCCGCTGACCTCGCTGCGAACCAATACCGAGCTGCTGATGGCCGCCATGCAACCGGGGGCCCCGCGTCTGCCAGACGAGGAGATGGAGGCGCTGCAACTCGATGTGATCGCCCAAATCGAAGAATTGTCCACACTGGTGGGTGATTTGGTTGATCTGGCGCGAGGTGATGGCGCCGATATCGTGCACGAGCCGGTCGACATGGTCGAGGTGGTGGAGGGCGCACTGGAACGAGTTCGACGCCGCCGCAACGACATCGAATTCGACGTCGTCATGCAGCCGTGGCAGGTCTACGGAGATGCGGCGGGACTCTCACGGGCGGTTCTCAACCTGCTCGACAACGCCGCGAAGTGGAGCCCATCGGGCACCACGGTGTCGGTGCGGCTGGCCCAGGTCGACGCTGCGCACGCCGAGCTGGTGATCTCCGATCGCGGCCCCGGGATCCCGCCCGCCGAACGGGATCTGGTCTTCGAGCGGTTCTATCGCGCCACCCCGGCCCGGGGAATGCCGGGCTCGGGTTTGGGGTTGGCCATCGTGAAACAGGTTGTGCTCAAACATGGTGGCGCCATCAAGGTCGAGGAGACGGAGTCCGGTGCGGTCATCGACGGTAACCCGGCCCCGGGTACCTCGATGCACGTGTTGCTTCCGGGCAGGCCGGGACCCGTCAGGTCGCCAAGTATGGGGGCCACGACCGGTCGCCGGAACTCTGTGCCAAACGAGAGGGAGATCTCAGTGGATTCTCAGTCCCCTCCGGCAGCGTGGCACCCGAGCTAGTCGATCGTGAACGCCTATGAAGGACGGGTGAGGAAGCTCCTATGACCAACGACCCCCACGGCAGCTGGTCCTACCGGCCGTCCGGCCCTTACTCCGGGCAACATGGGCACCAAGCTCCGACGCACCATGCCCAGCCGGGTCACCAGTACCAGGGACAGGCGTACGGCTACCCGTCTGCGCCGCCGAACCCACAGCGCCCCGCTCCGCAGCAGTCTCAGCCGCCGCGGAGCAGGCGCAGCGGCGGGCTCGTGGTGGGTGCCGTCGTTCTGGCTCTGGTCTCCGGTGGTCTGGGCGGGACGGTGGGCGCGGTCGTCGCCGACCGTCAGCACCGGGCACCCGTCGTCACCAGTGGCAGCACCGGTCTGACCCCCATCTCGCCGGGGCGCTCGTCTGCCGCCCAGCCGGTCGCCTCGTTGCCCGCGGGATCGGTAGAACAGGTTGCGGCCAAGGTGCTTCCGAGCGTCGTCAAGCTGGAAACGATCATGGGCCGTTCGAGCGAAGAAGGATCTGGAGTGATCCTCTCCGCCGATGGTCTGGTGCTCACCAACGCGCACGTCGTCCAGGCGGCGGGGGAACCCGGCGCCAAGACCACCGCCACCATCGCGGGAGGCAAGAACTCACCCTTCACCGTGGTCGGAATCGATCCCGCCACCGACATCGCAGTGATCCGGATCACCGGTGCCTCAGGCCTGACGCCCGTCGCGCTCGGGTCGTCCGCGAATCTGGTTGTGGGCCAGTCGGTTGTCGCGATCGGTTCGCCACTGGGCCTGGACGGCACGGTGACCACCGGCATCGTCAGCTCGCTGAATCGTCCGGTGTTCACGGCGGGACAGGCGGGTAATCAGGACACCGTGCTGGACGCGATCCAGACCGATGCCGCCATCAACCCGGGTAACTCCGGTGGTGCGCTGGTCAACTTGAACGGCGAGCTGGTGGGAATCAACTCCGCCATTGCGACCATGGGTGGCGATTCCAGTGGCGAGACGCAGGGCGGATCGATCGGCCTGGGCTTTGCGATTCCGGTTGACCAGGCCAAGCGGATCGCCGATCAGCTGATCGCCAGCGGCCACGCTACCCACGCCTCCCTGGGGGTTCGGGTTGGCAACGATAAGGAGATCCAGGGCGCCAGGATCGTCGAGGTGGTCGCCGGTGGTGCTGCCGAGAAGGCCGGGATACCCAACGGTGCGGTTGTCACGAAGGTGGACAACCGCCCAGTGAACAGCGCCGATGGCCTCGTGGCGGCGGTGCGTTCCAAGGCGCCGGGAGACAAGGTGACGCTGACGTATACCGACGGCAACGGTGGACCAGAGAAGACCGGCGACGTGATACTCGGTGAGGTCGCCCGATGACCCAGATGTCGCTGCGAGCCGTTACGGTTGCTTCCATGACTGAGCTTGAGGTGGGACCGGTGGGGCGATCTCTGGTCGTCATTGTCAACGACAGGACAGCCCACGGCGACCAGGACACCAGTGGTCCGCTGGTTACCGAGCTGCTCTCGGAGGCCGGAATCGTCGTAGACGGTGTGGTGGCAGTCGAGGGGGACCTGGCCGAGATCCAGAACGCCGTCAATATGGCGGTCATCGGCGGTGTGGACCTGGTGGTGACCGTGGGTGGCACGGGTGTCACCCCGCGCGATGTCACTCCCGAGGCCACGGCGCCGCTCCTCGACCGTGAGCTGCTCGGCATCGCCGAGGCCATCCGGTCGTCCGGGCTGGCTGCGGGTGTCACCGAGGCCGGACTGTCACGCGGAGTGGCGGGTATTTCGGGCAGCACCCTGGTGGTCAACATCGCGGGCACGCGCGCCGCGGTGCGCGATGGGATGGCCACGGTGACGCCGATGGCGATTCAGATCATCGAGCAGCTATCCAGCCTGGAGATTTGATCGGGTGCCGGTTCCAGAGGGTCGCGATTGTGACCTTCGCCACAAAAGTGGCGAGGAAGGAACAAGTGCTAGCAATGCGGACATCGACCGGATCTTCGGTCAGGCCGAGCCGTCCCTGGGTCCAGATGAACGCGATGTGAACGATTCGCGCGGCATGCACGAAAGTGATCAGTGGTTGCGCGATAACGTTCCGCCCCATCACGGCTAAGGAATTACCGCATATCGAACGTGTAAATCCGGCAGGTCGCGAAGCCTGGATACCCATTCGGGGTGTCGGTTCCCTGGCGGTGCCCGCATGTTTCCCAGCAAATCGCTCGTTCACCCAATTGTTAACCCGGAGATGTCTTGGGTTTGGCTAACTCCCGGTTCACAAGCGCGCCCGGGGCCGAGTGAGTCGACCTGGAACAGAACGGGTGTTCAGATTGCCGCGCCGTCACCGTGCCGATATCGTCCTTCTGTCCGTCGCTTAGGAATTTCTCATGTTCGCCATGAGGAGACTGATAGGAACAGAATGAAGCTGTTGAGCAAGGTATCGGGCTGGGCTCGCCACGGTCTGTTGGCGGTTGGCGCCCTAGTCATGACTCTGGTTGCTCTCTTTGCGACGGCGGCGACGGCGCATGCGGGTCTGGACGACGAGCTGACCCTGGTTGATGGCAAGGGGCGGACACTGCGGATTCAGCAGTGGGACACCTTTTTGAACGGTGTGTTCCCGCTCGACCGCAACCGCCTGACCCGTGAGTGGTTCCATTCGGGCCGCGCGGTCTACGAGGTGACCGGCCCGGGCGCCGACGCGTTCGAGGGCACCCTGGAGCTGGGCTATCAGGTGGGCTATCCCTGGTCGCTGGGCGTGGGGCTGAACTTCAACTACACGACCCCCAATACCTCGATTCTCTACGGTATTCCGAACGCCTTCGGTGGCAACCCGGAAGCCTCGTACATTCAGACCACCAACCTGCTGCCATCCGCGGGTATCAACGTCGACCTGGGTAACGGCCCCGGCATCCAGGAAGTCGCCACCTTCTCGGTCGCGATCGCGGGCCCCAAGGGTGCGGTCGCGGTCAGTAACGCTCACGGCACAGTGACCGGCGCCGCCGGCGGTGTGCTGCTACGCCCATACGCACGACTGATCAGCTCCGCGGGTGACAGCGTCACCACCTACGGCGAAACCTGGGACATGAAGTAGCGATCTCCGCTGATATCTGGGCAACGAGCGTTTCCACATAAGTGTTTCTCCTGCTAGATTGACGGCTTCACGTAGGTCGAGCCGTCAGGGAGAGCTCTTTGTGCAATGGCATTGACCATCGTGGGGACCGCGCACGCGGGTTTGGACGATGAGCTGACCCTGGTTGATGGCAAGGGGCGACCGCTGCGGATTCGGCAGTGGGACACCTTTTTGAATGGTGTGTTTCCGCTCGATCGCAACCGCCTGCGTCCTTTTGCACGCTTGATAGGCGGTACCGGAGACGGTGTCACCACGTGTGGCGAGACCTGGGATATGCGGTTGTCGCTATCGCTTGATGGGTGCGCTGACGCGGGACACCGCACAATATTGGACGCCATGCACAGTAATGGGCGTCGCGCAGCAAAACAGCTGTGTATCTGCTGTGAGTTAGCCTCCCAGAAACATTCGGGAAACTCACAGAGATGATTTGGTCGTTACGTTTGGCCCGCCTGAGCAACAATGTGTTCCTGGCGAAGTAGGCATTTGCCGCGGCGTACATCCGCCCTGAGAATTGAGGAACTGAATGAGAAGAGTTGGCATCTGGAAGGTCATGCACAACACCCTCATGCGATTGGTACTCGTCGTCGCTGGAGTGGTTGGCCTGGCGGTCATCGGGGCGGGTACCGCAAATGCAGGTTTGGATGATGAGCTGACCCTGGTTGATGGCAAGGGGCGGACACTGCGGATTCAGCAGTGGGACACCTTCTTGAACGGTGTGTTCCCGTTGGACCGCAACCGCCTGACCCGTGAGTGGTTCCATTCGGGGCGGGCCGCCTATGAGGTGACCGGTCCGGCGGCTGACACATTTGAGGGCACCCTGGAGCTGGGTTACCAGGTGGGTTACCCGTGGTCGCTGGGCGTGGGGCTGAACTTCAACTACACGACGCCCAATACCTCGATTCTTTACGGTATTCCGAACGCCTTCGGTGGCGGCCCGGAAGCCTCGTACATCCAGACGACGAACCTGCTGCCCTCGGCGGGTATCAACGTCGACCTGGGTAACGGCCCAGGCATTCAGGAAGTGGCTACCTTCTCGGTGGCGATCGCGGGCCCCAAGGGTGCGGTCGCGGTCAGTAACGCTCACGGCACGGTGACCGGCGCCGCCGGCGGTGTGCTGCTACGCCCATACGCACGACTGATCAGCTCCGCGGGTGACAGCGTCACCACCTACGGCGAAACCTGGGACATGAAGTAGTCGCCCCGGCGGGCCGGGCAGAAGGGCTAGGACGCCTTCTTCTGCTCGGCCAGCAGGTCGCGAATCTCGACGAGTAGCTCTGCTTCGGTGGCCGCCGCGGGGTCCTCACCGGACTTGGCCAGGCGACTCTTGAGCGTGTTGTACGGCAGCACGACCAGGAAGTAGACGACCGCCGCGATCAGGATGAAGTTGATGGTGGCGGTGATCAAGACGTTGAAGTCCAGATACTGTCCGCCGCCGATGCTGACTCTGAGCGCGGGGTGATCCGAATTGGGCCCGGTGCCAATCCGATTGATCAACGGCTGAATGACGGCGTCGCTGAACTTGGTGACCAGTGCGGTGAAGGCCGCGCCGATGACCACGGCGACCGCGAGATCAATGACGTTGCCGCGCAGCAGGAAATCTCTGAATCCTTTGAGCATGGTCTGACACTAACGCAAGGTCAGCGTTACCGCCTGCACTAACGCGATCGCGGCGACACGATTTGCCTGCTGTGGCGGCAATGCGACCATTACCACCCGCTGCGTCCCAACGCCTTTGGTGGTGGTTTTTGGCGACACCAACACGACCACGGCGCCGGTAGCCAACACGGTGGGCTCGGGTGACGTGGCGTCTGCCGCACCCGGTCCGCGGTCGGCCACGGTGAGGATGTCGACAACATCTCCGGTGCGGATCATGTCGAGGGTCGCGGCGTCGCCCAGTGGTATCGGAACGATGCGCGCATCCCTGCCGGCGGCCGACTCGGCCAATCGCGGGCTCAACACCCGTAGATCGGTCAGCATTTCCCCGCGACGAACCGGTCCGGCCAGCGTCGCGCCCACGACGGTTCCGGTATCGGTGCTTGCGCCGTCCGGAAGAATTGTCGTGGAACGCTTCTCAAGTCGGACATCGTCGCCGGTCAGGATCGTGCCGGGCGGGAGGTCATGGACGGCTACCACCACGTCGGTGCGATCGTTGGCCGGGTCGGGACGGAATGCCAAGACCGCCGCGAACAGCACCAAGATCGCCGCGGTGAGCCGCCGGGCCAGTGCTGTCCGTGCCCAATCGGGGCGAAGTGCTGTCGATATGCGCTGCAGCACAGTGGGATCGAGGGGCGAACGAGCCATGCCTCACGCTAGGACGACATGTGTTCTCGCGTCAGTAGGCAATGCGCCGCTGTGGATAACTCGTCAGCTGGCGGCGGCAGAGGCGGTGGCGGTGGAGGTCGAGCTGGAGGAGCTCGGCGTCGACGACGAGCTGCTGGCCGAAGTCTCGGATGACGAGGACTTGGATTCGCTTTTGGCGCCGGAATCACTCTTAGCGGCGGCATCCACACTGCCCGAGCGGCTGTCGGTGCGGTAGAAGCCGCTGCCCTTGAACACGATGCCCACCGAGTTGAACAGCTTGCGCAGCTTGCCCGAGCACTTTTGGCACACGGTCAGCGCATCGTCAGTGAACGCCTGGACGATGTCGAACTTGTCGCCACAGTCGGCACACGCATAGGAATAGGTGGGCATGGGGGTCCTCCAGGAACTGACAAGACATGAAACGCCACTGGCACTCTACCGCTTGGAGTGCCAGGGCCGCCACCGAGCGACCTGGGGATTCAGCCGAGTGTGACCAATCCGTCGGCGGTCAGCGCGTGAGTCACCGGCACATCGTGTGGCCCTGCCGGGATGTCATCGAGTATCTCGCCGGTGTAAAGCGGCGAGACCAGGGCGATCGAGGATGCGGCGAACCCCAACGATCGGTCGTAGAACCCGGCACCCCGGCCCAGCCGATTACCCCGCTTGTCCACGGCGAGCGCCGGGATCAACACCAGCTCGGCGTCGGCGAGGGTGGCCGGACCGAACACCGGCGGTGCCGGTTCTCGCAGGCCGAAGGGGGCGTCCATCAGCTCTCCCGGTCGGTACTGGCCCCAGGCCAGCGCCGTCGGCATCCCTGTCTCGTCGTTGCGTGCGATCGGCAGCAGAACCCGTATGCCGTGGGCTGTCAGGGTGTCGAGCATCTCTACCGACCCGGGCTCAGATCCCACCGGCAGGTACGCGGCGATCACCGAAAGCCCCGAGGCCGCCGTCACGACATGCGCGGTGAGCGCGTCGTTCTGTATTTCGCGGTCGGCACGCGACATCGCCCGTCGTGCCTGCACAATCTGTTGCCGCAGGACGTTCTTGGTGTTCTCTGGGGTGCTCTGGGGATCGCCGATTCCGCGACGGTACCGCCTTGCCCGCGCAATCCCGTGGTCAGTGGTTAGGGTGAGTGGCTATGACGGCCCCTGACGTGTCCATCCCGCGCACCGCCGTGGTGCCCGCTGCAGGTCTGGGCACCCGGTTTCTGCCGGCTACCAAGACCGTGCCCAAGGAACTACTGCCGGTGGTCGACACCCCGGGGATCGAGCTGGTGGCCGAGGAGGCTGCCGAGGCCGGCGCCGAACGTCTGGTGATCGTCACCTCGGAGGGCAAGGACGGCGTCGTCGCGCACTTCGTTGAGGACTTGGTGCTTGAGGGCACGCTCGAGGACCGCGGCAAGCACGCCATGCTCGCGAAGGTGCGCCGGGCGCCCGGCCTCATCAAGGTGCAATCGGTGGTTCAGGCCGAGCCGCTTGGCCTCGGACATGCCGTGGGCTGTGTGGAGTCGGTTCTTGACGACGACGAGGACGCCATCGCGGTGCTGCTGCCCGATGACCTGGTGTGGCCGCGGGGCGTATTGGTGACGATGGCCAAGGTCCGGGCCAAGCGTGGCGGATCGGTGCTCTGCGCCATCGAGGTGCCGCCCGAGGAGATCAGTTCCTACGGTGCGTTTGACGTCGAGATCGTCCCCGATGCTGCCAACCCAAATGTGTTGCGCGTCAAGGGGATGGTGGAGAAGCCGAAGGTCGAGGATGCCCCGTCGAACTACGCTGCGGCCGGACGCTACCTGCTGGACCGGGTGATTTTCGATGCGCTCAAGCGGATCCCGCGGGGTGCGGGTGGTGAGCTACAGCTCACCGATGCCATCGCGCTGTTGATCGATGAGGGACATCCGGTGCATGTCGTTGTGCACCGCGGATCCCGACACGACCTGGGAAATCCCGGCGGCTATCTCAAGGCTGCTGTTGACTTTGCGTTGGACCGCGACGATTACGGTCCGGGCTTGCGGAAGTGGCTGGTCGAACGGCTGGGTCTGGGACCGACCACGCTGCCGGAATCGGAGTAAGAAAGGCACCAGTGCGTTCGGTCGAGGAGCAGCAGGCCAAAGTGACGGCGGCTGCGGTCGCGCCGCGCCCGGTTCGGGTGGCGATCGCCGAGTCCCAGGGTTTGTTGTGCGCCGAGGAAGTGGTGACTGTTCGGCCATTGCCCGGGTTCGACCAGGCCGCCATCGACGGATATGCCGTGCGCAGCGTAGATGTGCAGGCCGCCGGTGGTGTGGTGCGCGTGATCAGCCCGGGTGAGGGCGGTGGTCCCGACGAAGAAGACGACGTTGAGGAATCCAGCGGCGAGATCGGAACGGTGGAGCTACCCGTCGTCGGCACGGTGCGGGTAGGGGAGCGCACGCCGACCCGGCTGCAACCCCGTCAGGCGGTGCGGGTGCAGACAGGTGCGCCGATGCCGACCTTGGCGGATGCGGTGCTGCCGTTGCGCTGGTCCGAGGGCGGCGAGTCGCGGGTCAAGGTGCTGCGCGCGGTGCGTTCGGGTGACTACGTGCGGCGCGCCGGTGATGACGTGCAACCCGGTGATGTCGCCGTGCGGGCGGGCACGATCATCGGCGCAGCCCAGGTGGGGCTGCTGGCTGCGGTGGGACGTGATCGGGTACTGGTGCATCCGAGACCTCGGCTGTCGGTGATCAGTGTGGGTGGCGAGCTTGTCGACGTCGACCGCACGCCGGGCAACGGTCAGGTGTACGACGTGAACTCCTATGCGCTGGCGGCCGCGGCCCGCGATGCGGGCGCCGATGTGAACCGGGTCGGCATCGTCAGCGCGGATCCTGCGGCGTTCCGCGAGGTACTCGAGGGGCAGCTGAACCGGGCAGAGGTTGTTGTGGTCTCCGGTGCTGTCGGCGGCGCCGCTGCTGAGGGAATTCGTGAGGCCCTCTCGGCGCTGGGCGAAATGGAGGTTGGGCGGGTCGCCATGCATCCGGGTTCGGTGCAGGGTTTCGGTCAGCTGGGCCGTGACGCGGTGCCGACCTTCCTACTGCCCGCGAACCCGGTCGGCGCCTTGGTGGTATTCGAGGTGATGGTGCGGCCGCTGATCCGGTTGGCCCTGGGCCGCCGGCACGCGCAGCGCCGAATTGTGCGGGCGCGCACCGTGTCTCCTATTACCTCTATTGCTGGGCGCAAGGGTTTTCTGCGCGGTCAGCTGATGCGTGACCAGGACACCGGCGAGTATCTGGTGCAGATACTGGGTGCGCCGGGCGCGTCCTCGCATCTTCTCGCGACGCTCGCGGAGGCGAATTGCCTCGTGATCGTGCCCGCCGAAGTGGAGCAGGTTCGTACCGGGGAGATCGTCGAGGTCGCGTTCCTGGCACAGCGCGGATGAGCGTCTGGAGCGAAGACCAGGAGCCCGCATGAGCGTCTGGCGTCAGGAGAGTGCACATCCCGGTTGGCCGATGCCGCTCGGGAAACTGCGTGTGCCCGCGGGGGTGGTGTCGGTGCGGCCCATCCGGTTGCGAGATGGGATGGCATGGAGCCGGGCGCGGCTGGCTGATCAGACCCATCTGCAACCGTGGGAACCGTCTTCGGAGGTGGATTGGATGGCGCGCCACGGCGTGTCGTCGTGGCCCGCGCTGTGTTCGGGTCTGCGCGGTGAGGCCCGTAAGGGGCGGATGATTCCGTGCGCGATCGAGCTGAACGGGAATTTCGTCGGGCAGCTGACGATCGGCAACATCGCGCACGGCGCCCTGCGTTCCGCATGGATCGGGTACTGGGTGGTCAGTACGGTGACCCGGCAAGGAGTCGCGACCGCGGCGCTCGCGCTGGGGCTCGATCACTGTTTCGGGCCCGTCACCCTGCACCGGGTGGAGGCAACGGTGCGGCCGGAGAACGGGGCCAGCCGTGCGGTGCTCTCGAAGGTGGGCTTTCGCGAGGAGGGACTGCTCAGGCGGTACCTCGACGTTGACGGCGCCTGGCGTGATCACCTACTGGTGGCGATGACGGTCGAAGAGGTGCGAGGTTCGGTTGCTGCGATGCTGGTGCGTTCCGGAAACGCCGCCTGGGCCTGAGCTCGTTCCTGCCGAGTCGGCCGACACCCACCCTTGCGCCGAGTCTGCGCCTCACGACGCTTTCGGGGGAAAACCGTCGGGAGACGCAGGCTCGGCAGATATTTGTGAGACAGATGTGACTATTGGGGCCTGTGATGCTTGCCCCTGTAGAATTACAGGTGTGTAATTGGTATCGGCGCGCCTCATAGCGTGCGCAGATCGCCAACCTAGCCTTGACCTGAGGCTTAGGTGGAAGGCACACCTGACGCGCGCAGAAAGGAGCAGGCCGACATGCCGAGCATCCCCCAATCGGTGTTGTGGATCGGACTGGTCGTGCTGTGGCTGTTCGTCCTGGTGCCGATGCTGATCAACAAGCGTGACGTGGTGAAGCGCACGAGTGACGTCGCCCTGGCGACACGGGTCCTCAACGGAAAGGCCGCCAAGCTGCTGCGCCGCACCGGTCCCGCTGCCGGTCACCGCAGCGATCCGGACTTCCGTCGTGAGGACATCGACGAACTCGAGGACGAGGACGACGAAGACTCGACCGGAGTGATCGCGAGTGCGCCCACCGAGGAAGACAAGGACGCCGCGCGGGCCGTGAAGGCCATGGCGGTGCGCAAGGTTCGTCCCGAGAAGATCGAGAGCGAAGAGCCCGTCGACGTTGATGTCGTCGACGAGGGTGCGACCGCATTGCCGGCAGGCGAGGCTGCGCTGTCCGATGACCTTGAGGATTTGGAGGAGGCGCCCGTCGCCGAAACCAATTCGGGCACCTACGAGTACGTCGACGACACCTCAGGTCTGGCCATTCCCGCCGAGCCGACGCGGGAACGCCATCAGACGCCGCCGACGTACAGCTCATCGCGTCGCCGCCGGTTTGACCCGGACACCATGGCCAAGGAGAACGCACGCAAGTTCGCCTTCCGCAAGCGTGTGCTGATCGGTCTGGTCGCGGCCATGACGATCGCCGGTGTGGTCGCCGCGACGGCAACCACCACCGCGTGGTGGGCATGTGGCGCGCTGGCCGTGATGGCGGTGCTGTACCTGGGTTATCTGCGCCGTCAGACCCGCATCGAGGAGCAGCTGCGTCGTCGTCGTGCGGCGCGATACCAGCGAGCGCGTGTGGTCGGCGTGGAGAACGTGGCGGATCGCGAGCTTGATGTGGTTCCGCAGCGTCTGCGCCGTCCGGGAGCGGCGGTCCTCGAAATCGACGACGAGGACCCGGTTTTCGAGCATCTGGATTACTACGACGAGCCGCGGCAGTTCCGCATGCCGCATGCTGTCGGCCAGTAGGTATCTGATTCGGTCTGACGCGGGACGGCTGGTAAGGTCTTAGCGTCTTGGGGCTATAGCGCAGTTGGTAGCGCGTCTCGTTCGCATCGAGAAGGTCGGGAGTTCGATTCTCCCTAGCTCCACCATGAACCCCCGCCTGGCGGGGGTTTTTCTTTACCGGTAGACGCGTGCGACGGAGCTCAGCTCAGTCCGCGGATTCCTCGGGGGACTCGGGCTTGTCGCGCGGCTTCGCAGTGCGGCCCGGATTGCCGATACGGCGGTTGAGCGCATACACCGGAGCTGCCGCCCGGGCCACCAATGGCGGTATCGCCTGTCGTGCCCTGCGGGTATTGAAGAGCCCAGCGTTCATGCCGATGCCGATAAAGGTCATCGCCACGATCACTGCTATCCCGACGAACGTTGTCGTCATACGCCCCACAGTATCGTTCTGCGGCGGCCTGCATCGCCAGGCAAGTGCGGGGATCTCAGGACCGCGAGAGGCGCCGCGCGCCCAGCCAGCCGATGCCTGCCACCGCCGCCGGGACCCCGAACACCGCCAGCAACACGGGGAGTTCCTCCGCGAAGCCGTACCCGGCCTCGAAGACGCCCACGCCCATGTTGAACACGGCAACGCCGGCCCAGGCAACCAGGAAGTGCGTGAGGGCAGTCTGGATGCCGATCTTCTTGACCAGCGCGCCGACGACAAGAAACGCCAGTGCTGCGACAACGCCGACGATGATGATGATTGCGGTCCGGCTCATAGCGGTGAACTCTAGGTCATCGGATGCTTGACTGGGCAACGTTGAATGTTCAGGAGACTGTGGCAGTCGCGCCTGTGCGCGCCATCGCGCCGAGCCCGTCGCGAGACCTTCTCAGGGAAACGGCGACTCAGCGCACACTCGCTGGTACTCGCACCAGACTTCACCTGATCGTCCCCAAATACCCAGGGATTTCCCAGGTTCACCGGCCACAATCTTCAGATGGCGCGGACAGCATGGGTCGGATCGGGCCTTCTCGCACTTGTCGCGGTTGCCGGCTGCTCTCATTCCGTCAGTCCGGTCGCCTCGGAGACATCCCCTCCTGAGGTGACCGATCTCAAAGTCAGTGCCGCTGCCGCAGATTCGTTGTTCGCGGGGCTCGATGAGATCAAGTCTCTGGGCTTCCCGACGGCAGATAAGGCACAGACCGACTCCGAGCCGCTCTATGGGCCCGCCTTGGACCCCGCGGACCCGTGTGGGTTGTTGCATGCGACGTCACAGGGCGACTTGGGCGATGGGTGGCAGGCATTCCGTCAGCTGAATGTCGGCAGCACGACCGCCCCGCATCAGATGCTGCATGAGGTCGTCGCGATCTATCCCGACAAGCCCGCTGCCCAATCGGAGTTCCGTCGACTGTCAGAGGCATTCACCAAGTGCAGGGCGCAGTCGCCGAACGCGTACACCTTCGGCATGCGCAACCCCATCACGATCACGTGGGCCGACAGCACCGGCGCCACGCGCATCCACACCACGGGCAATGTGGTGTACGGGGTCACCTCCACGGGTGCCACCGACAACGCCGAGGTCGCCGGTCAGGTCGCCAACCAGTTGAAGACGAACATCATCGACCCTGCTTAGAACCACCGTGCACTCGGTACTGTCCCGGTGTGCTTACAGAGCTGTACCGCGGTGCGATCATTTTCCTGGTAGTCCTGGCTGTCGTCACCTTCGTCAGTGGCTTCTGGTTCACCAATCCCTACGGCCGGTTCGCCAAACCGGACGAGAGGTTCACCGCCCCCGCGAAGATCGGTTGGCTGGTCTTCGAATGCCCGCAGTGGTGGGCGTTCATCGTCACCTTCTGGATCGTCGCGCATGACCACGGCGCACCGGCGCTCGTGCTGTACGGCCTGTGGCAATCTCATTACCTGTATCGCGGACTGATCTATCCGCTCTCCCGAAAGGGCAGCGGAAAACGCTTCCCCTACAGTGGAATCGCGTTCGGCTTCGTCTTCAACGCGGTCAACGGCTTCGCCAACGGATACGCCGTCGCGTTCGCCGCGCATCTGCAGAACTCCGCCTGGTTCACCGACCCGCGCTTCGTCCTCGGCGTGCTTGTCGCGGTCACCGGTTGGCTCGTGAACTTCCAGGCCGACCGCATTCTGATCAATCTGCGGGCCGACGGTTTCGATGGTTACCGCATTCCGTACGGCGGCGCGTTCAGGTGGGTATCGGCGGCCAACTACTTCGGCGAGATCATCCTCTGGGCAGGTTGGGCGCTGATGGCGTGGACGCTGCCGGGGCTGATTTTCGTGCTGTTCTCGATTGCGAATCTGCTGCCGAGGGCGCTGTCGATCCATCGGTGGTACCGCGAGACCTTCACCGACGAGTACCCGCGTGAGCGTAAGGCCATCGTTCCCGGGCTGCTGTAAGGACCTAAGCCCTGACTTTTACGCACTACTTCAAAACGTAAGCGATTCGTGTAACACTGAGTTACACGATCAATGTGGAGGTGGTGCGATATGGCTGCTCCGGTAACGGCCTCATACCCGAAGACACGACGCATCAGATTTTGGTTTGGTGACCCGGTCCCCATGCGAAGGCACTTCGCCGACAACGACATCGCGTTGAGCCATGTACTCGCGGGCGCCTCTGCGGTGTTCCCGCCGGGGGAGGAGTTCTTCGTCCGATCGGTGCGTCGCTACGCCGGCAGGATCACCGAACCGACGCTCAAGAAACGCGTCGCGGGGTTCATTGGTCAGGAGGTCACCCACGGTCTGCACCATCGCGAGCTCAACGAGAAGCTCACGGAAATGGGCTATCGCAGCAAGATGGTCGAGACGATAGGTCGGCGCTCCGGCAAGGTCGAAGACCTCGTCGACAAGTACCTGCCCGATATGGACCGCCTCAAGTACGTCCGGCTGACCATGCTGGCCGCTACTGCCGCGCTCGAGCACTACACCGCGGTGCTGGCCGAGCGCCTGCTGGAAAGCGGGGAGCTGCAAGACATGGTGACAGACGACGAGGTGCGGAATCTGTTGTACTGGCACGCAATCGAGGAGCTGGAGCACAAATCGGTGGCCTTCGACGTCTACCGCGCGGTCGGCGGACCCGAATGGCTACGGCGTGCCGTGATGGCGGTCATCTGGACAGGGACGGTGCCGTTCGCCACCGCGGGCTCGTGGTTCTCCATCGTGTGGAGTGATCCGGACGGCCGTCGCCAGCCCGGACGGGTGCTGCGCGAAACGGTCGGGTTGGTCCGGGGACCTCTGCTGAACGACGGCATGATCGGCAAGCTGGCCGTCTATATGAAGAAGGACTTCCACCCCGACGATCTCGACACCGATGCGCTGCTGGACCAGTGGCGCGCCGAACTCTTCGGTGCCGAGGGCACTTTGGTCGACCATCTGAAGTAGAGACAACAATGCCCCGGGCTTGTGGCCCGGGGCATTGTCAGATTAGCGCTGTGTTCAGCAGCTCAGCGCGACATGCGCGACTTTGCGATCGACAGTCGGCACCGTGGTGGGGTTGTTTCGCACATCACGTGCCGGTTGCACGTTGTTGACGGGCGACTCCTGTGTCACCGATTCGACGGTGCACTTGCTCAGGTCGGCGGCGCCTGTCTTGGAGACGATCACTCGGTACCCGTTGGTCTTGAGGTCATTGATGACGGCACTGGCATCGCCCGATCCCGCTGGTCCGGCGAGCGCGACACTTGCCGATCCTAGCGATGCACCGATGATGCCAGCTGCGGCAATACCTGCAAATAACAATTTCTTCACGATTTCACTCCTCTCGCCTCGTTCCTCGTGGCCTGCGTGTTACGCGAATGTTTCCGCATAGCACACAAAGACCGAATTCTCGACTCGCTGAATCATCAGCGTTCGTGAATCTGTCCAGTCCAACGTGGTAATACTCGGAATGATTCCCGCTCGGCGAAATTAACGCCAAATTCATAGGAAGGTCTGCGCGGGCTCTTAGATGAAGGGCGTAACGCGACTCGCGGGTGCACACCACACAGCGAACTGGCAAATCAGGTTAGGTAAGGCTAACTAGACGTTGCAGTTAAGGGAGATGTACACCAATTTGTGGTCAAGCACCCGGACCGGCAGCACCAGCCACTTGCCGCTGGGCATCCAGGTGCGCTGATACTCGGTGCGATAGACATCCTGCCCGTTGCGAATGTTGGACACCGTGCACTTGTTGGTCGGTGCGGAACCGTTCCTGTCGATGATGACCTGATAGCCCTGCGACTGGTACTGGTTGATGACCGACTGTGCGTCATCGGCGAGTGCCGTCCCGGGGGTGAGGGCCATCAGCGCTCCGACGCCCACTGCCGTCAGACACAACCGACTTAGCCTAACCACCGTCTTCATCTCGCACCGTCCTCACAGTTTTCAACTCTTGGCCACACAGACATTGTTCCCTATAGGTGCCATCGATTTTTCGGTACGAATCGATACAGTGGCCGGGTGTTGAAGCCGGTGACCGCCAAGAGCTGGGGAATCTGGGCCAGCTGCGCGCTTGCGCTCGTTGTGCCGGGTTGTAGTCGAACCGTCCAGGATCCTGTCAATCACAACGTCAAGATCGGAAACATCGCCGCACTGAAGAGTCAGTTCGGGCCGGAGTTCGCGATCAGGACGATGGAACCAGCGGGAATGGACCCCAGGCTGCTCTCGCCCGCGCCGCTGCCGCCGGGGATGACGGTGGACCCCGCGGGCTGTGCCAAGTACAGCGGTGGCAGTGCGGTGCCTGCCGGGCTCAAGGGGAACATGGCCGCGCTCACCGCCACCGGTGCGGGAAATCAGTATGTGGCGGTTGCGGTGGAGACCTCCCAGGAGGTCCCCTTCGATCCTTCCGTGTCGCAGGAATGCAAGAAGGTCGGTTTCCGCGGTAACGGAATCGTGGGACAGACCGAGGTGGTGGACGCGCCCGCCATCGACGGGGCGCGCACGCTCGGCATGAAGCGTGACGTGCTCAGTGGCACGTCGGGCAGGGCCATCGGCCAGGAGGTGCTGAACTACTCGGCATATCTGGGTCGCTACATGGTGGTGGTCACGGTCAGTCCGGTCGTGGTGGGGAAGGTTCCGCCCGCGCCACCCGATGGCAAGCGCGCGTCGGACCTGCTGGTCAAGGCGGTTGCCGCCGTCCGTTCCTAACGCACGTCGCGGGGCCGGTACTGCAGGCTGATGCGCGGGCCCACAGGTTTGGACGTCTTGGGGATCGCGTGTTCCCACGTTCGTTGGCAGGTGCCGCCCATCACCAAAAGATCGCCATGGCCCACATTGATGCGGATCGAGTCGCCGCCGAGCCGCGGCCGCAGTGCGAAAGTACGTGTCGCACCGATGCTTACGATCGCCACCATGGTGTCTTCACGTAGGCCGCGACCGATGGTGTCGCCGTGCCAGGCGACGCTGTCGGTGCCGTCGCGGTACTGGCACAGACCCACCGTGGTGAACTGCTCACCGAGCTCTGCGGTGTACTCGCTGTTGAGGCGCTCGCCGATGCTCTCCAATACCGGGTGCGGCGGTGGGCCGGCGGTCAGATCATGGAAGCTGACCAGTCGGGGCACGTCGAGGGTGCGGTCGTACATGCGGCGGCGTTCGGCGCGCCATGGCACCTGGGCCAACAGCTGACCCAGGAGATTGTCCGCGCGGCCAAGCCATTCATGGTGTACCTCAAGCCAAGCGCCGCCCGCCAATTCGCGGCGCGGGACCGGTGGTGCGCCAAACAGGGATGCCTGCACAGCGTGTGGAGAGGCCGTCACACTCTCATGGTATCGCACACATGTTCGATTGCACGGCAAGCTAGCGTCTTCTCATGACGGATGCTCCAGTGCTGGGTGCCAATTCAGAGGTGGGACGGCTGCGGGCCGTGGTGTTGCACCGTCCCGGTGACGAGCTCAAGCGGCTGACTCCGCGCAACAACGACCAGCTGCTGTTCGACGGACTGCCCTGGGTGGCGCGTGCCCAGGAGGAGCATGATGCCTTCGCCGAGGTGCTGCGCTCCCGGGGTGTCGAGGTGCTGCTGCTCTCCGAATTGTTGCGCGAGGCGCTGGCCAGTGGCGCCGCGCGAGTGCAGGGCATATCGGCGGCGGTCAGCGCACGCAGGCTCGGCTACGCGCTGGCGCAAGATCTTTCGGAGTACCTGCGATCGCTGGAGGCCGCGGACCTTGCCTACGTGCTGATGTGCGGGATGACGTTCGACGAGCTGCCTGTGGGTGGCAAGGTGGCGCAGCCGTCCTTGGTGCGGACCATGCACCACGGATCGGATTTCGTCATCGAGCCGTTGCCGAATCTGCTGTTCACCCGCGATTCGTCGTTTTGGATCGGCCGCAAATTCGCGATCACCTCGCTGGCACTGCCGGCGCGGGTGCGCGAGACCTCGCTCACCGACCTGATCTATGCCCATCATCCGCGATTCCTCGGAGTGCGACGGGCCTATGAGTCGCATTCGGCCCCCGTCGAGGGCGGCGACGTGCTGCTGCTGGGGCCCGGGGTGGTGGCAGTCGGCGTCGGGGAGCGCACCACGCCTGCCGGTGCGGAAGCCTTGGCGCGCAGCCTGTTCGACGACGATCTTGCCCACACCGTACTCGCGGTGCCGATCGCGCAGGAACGTGCGTCCATGCACCTGGACACCGTCTGCACCATGGTCGACACCGATGCCGTCGTGATGTATCCGGCGATTCAGGATTCGTTGTCGGCATTCACCATTCGTCGCTCCGACAGTGGGGTCAGCATCTCGGGTTCGAATCCATTCGTGGAGGCTGCGGCCGATGCGATGGGCATCGGCAAGCTGCGGGTCATTGATACCGGGCTGGATCCGGTCACCGCCGAACGTGAGCAATGGGACGACGGCAACAACACTCTGGCGCTGGCCCCCGGTGTGGTCGTCGCGTATGAACGCAATGTGGAAACCAATGCGCGCCTGGAGGCTTCGGGTGTTGAGGTGCTCGCCATCTCGGCGTCAGAGTTGGGTACCGGCCGCGGCGGGCCGCGCTGCATGTCCTGTCCGGTATCGCGCGATCTGCTCTAGCCCTGCCCGCCGACACGCCGCGTTGTGTGCGTTCCGCTCGGCGTGTCACGGCGTGTCGGCGAAACGGGCTAGCGCCAGCTGGGCAGCCACATCTCCATGTTCCACATGAACGGAGAGATTGCCGCGCCGGTGAGAATCGGATACAGCCACGCGAAGTTGGTGACCACCACCGCCAGATAGAACGTTGCGATGAACATTCGCAATGTTTTTCGCTCCGGGTTGGCCACCGGCTTGCGTAGGAAGTCGCCGATGATGAACGCGATCATCATCACCAGGAACGGCACCATCGGGGTGGCGTAGAAGAAGTACATCTGCCGATCGATGTTGCCGAACCAGGGCAGCCATCCCGCGCAGTAGCCGACCAGTGCCGCGGCGTAACGCCAGTCGCGCCGAACCACCGTCGCCCAGGTGGCCCACAGCAGCACCGGAACCGCGAGCCACCAGATGGCCGGGGTGCCCACCAACAACACCGCGCGCACACAGGAATTGGCGCCGCAGCCGGGGATGTTCTTGTCCTCGATGGCGTAGAGCAGCGGGCGCAGCGACATCGGCCACGTCCACGGCTTGGACTCCCACGGATGGTGATTGCCGTTGGCGTTGGTCAGCGTCGAATGGAAGGTGTAGACGCTGTGGGTGTAGTACCAGAGCGATCGGAGGGCATCGGGCACCCAACTGCCGACCCCGATTTGGCGTCCCTCGGCATGCCTGTTGATCCCCGTCTCGGAGGCGAACCACGACCAGTACGAGGCCATGTACACGACGAACGGGATGACCAGCAGGGCATACAGGGCCGGCCCCAGATCGCGTACCGCGGCACCGGCCCAGGGCCGCTGTACCCCGTATGCGCGCCGCGCCGCGATGTCGAAGGCGATGCACAGCACTCCGAAGAACGCGATGAAATACAGCCCCGACCACTTTGTGCCGCAGGCCAATCCGAGCAGAATTCCGGCACCGAAACGCCACCAGCGCACGCCCAGACGCGGACCCCATGAGGTGTCACCGATTCGCCCGTCGAGGTACGCGTTGTAGAGCCGTTCCCGAACCTGATCCCGGTCGACGATCAGCGCGCCGAAGGCGGCCACCACAAAGAGCGCCTGATAGACATCGAGCAGAGCGGTGCGTGCGGTGACGAAGCTGACCCCGTCCGCGATGAGCAGCACTCCTGCGATGGCGCCCACCATGGTCGACCGGCTGATCCGCCGGGCGATTCGGGCGACCAGCAACACCAGGATGGTGCCCGACAGCGCGGCGGCGAACCGCCAGCCGAAAGAGTTGTATCCGAAGAGCCATTCGCCGATGGCGATCATCTGTTTGCCGACGGGCGGGTGCACGACGAGCCCGTAGCCGGGATTGTCCTCGACGCCGTTGGTGGCGACCTGCCAGCCCTGCGGCACGTAGTGCTTTTCGTCGAAGACGGGGGTACCGCGATCGGTGAGCGCGCCGACATTGATGAACCGGGTGAGCGCCGCGATTGCGGTGATGACGGCGGTCATCACCCAGCCCTGGAACCGGTCGGTGGGTCCGAAGTCCGCGGGCGGTACCCGGGGCCCTGGCGACTGGAGATCCGACTCGGCTGCCGAGGTCGGCGGCAGGGTTGCGGGCACGGTCACACGCTCGATCGTAGGGGAGGGCCCGAGACTGGCATCTTGGTGCGGCGGGCCGGGGCATCTCCAGCATGCGGGGGCGAGCGGCAGCGACGAGGGACTTAGTCTTGCCGGATGGGGAACTTGCTGCTGGCGGCGACACCGCTAGGGGAGCCCGGCGATGCCTCGCCCCGATTGCGTGAGGCGCTGGCCAAGACGGCAGTGGTGGCCGCCGAGGACACCCGTCGTGTCCGGGCGCTCGCCAAATCGCTGGATGTGCAGATCAGCGGGCAGATTATCAGCTTCTACGACCAGAACGAGGCCAGCCGTATCGAGCCGCTGCTGGCCGATCTGGAAGCCGGGTACGACGTACTGGTGGTCACCGATGCCGGGATGCCCTCGATCAGCGACCCGGGGTATCGCTTGGTGGCCGCCTGCGTGAAAAAGGGGATAACGATCAAGTGTCTGCCCGGGCCGTCGGCGGTGACCACGGCGTTGGCCGTCTCGGGGCTCCCGGTGGACCGTTTCTGTTTCGAGGGATTCGCACCCCGTAAACAGGGGGCACGGCGGCGATGGCTTGCCGAGCTGGCGACCGAACCCCGTACGTGTGTGTTCTTCGAGTCGCCGCGACGGCTGGGAGAAACCCTGGCCGATGCGGTGGAGGTGCTGGGGCCGGAACGCCGCGCCGCGGTATGCCGTGAGCTGACCAAGACTCATGAAGAGGTGTTGCGTGGCACACTGCGCGAGTTGGCCGTCTGGGCCGAGGGTGACGTGCTCGGGGAGATCACGGTGGTGCTCGACGGCGGTCGCCCCGCCGTCCCCGAGATCGAAACACTGGTGGCCAGGGTGGAGGAGCTGATGGACGACGGTATGGGGTTGCGGGAGTCCTGTGCGATGGCGATCGGCGAATCCGGCGCGACGCTCTCGAGGCGCGATCTTTACGACGCGGTGGTCAAAGCACGGGCTTGAGTGCCGCGATCGCGGTGAGGTCGATCGTGGCGGCCGCCTTGTGCAGACACTCCTGCCACTCGGCGTCGATATCGGAGTCGGCGGTGATACCGCCCCCCACGCCGAGCACCGCAGTGCCGTCGGGTGCGATCTCCACGGTCCGGATCGCAACGTTGAGTTCCAGACCGGCCACCGGAGAGATCATGCCGACGGTGCCGCAGTACACCCCACGGTGATGCGATTCCCATTGGCGCAGTAATTGGCGTGCACGGGTTTTGGGTGTTCCGGTCACCGAGGCGGGCGGGAACGTGGCGGCCAATAGGTCACCAGCGGTGGCCTCCAAGGGCACCTGGGCGGCCACGGTGGACACCAGATGCCACACACCGGGCGCCGGGTGGACGGCGAGTAGCTCGGGAACGGTGACGGTTCCGGTGATGGCGATGCGCCCGAGGTCGTTGCGCACCAGATCGGTGATCATGACGTTCTCGGCGACATCCTTGACCGAGGTCAACAGCGCGGCCGGGTCCTCGGTCGCGGCCAGGGTGCCCTTGATGGGGCTGGAACGGACGTCGGCACCGTTGCGCCGCAAGAACAATTCGGGTGACAACGAGGCCACGGCGCCCCAGGCGCCGGAGACGAATGCGGCGCGGTCCGGTGCGGTCTGAGTGATCGCGTCGGCGAAGAATTCCAACGGGTCGCCGGCCAGTGCGCCGCGGAACTGGGTGCACACACAGGCCTGGTAGACCTCCCCGGCCGCTATGGCCTCCAGGCAGCGGCCGACCGCAACGCGGTGATGATCACGGTCGGGGGCCGTCCAGTCGATGAACCACGGCGCAGGATCGCGGGGGTGGGTCAGTGCCTGGAGTATCCACTCCGGACATTCCTCGTCCAGAAGGCTTTCGTACCACCAGCATTCGTCATCATCGAGCCGTAGCACCGCATCGGTCCAGCCGCCGGCGGCGGCCGGGAGCCGTCGAGCCTTGTCGTCGGCGGACAGGTCCGGATATCCGAGGAAGCCGATCCAGCCGCCGCCCACCACGCCCGGCGGAACAGAGTCCGCATGAGAAACATTGCTGCTGAAGGCTTGTCGTGGAGGCACCGGGTGCGCGGACAGCGACGGGGAGATGATCGCCCGCGAATCGAACCAGGATCCGATCAATGCGGCGGGTGCCGGGCGTCCCGCTGCGCGGGTGGCACCGGCAAGGGCGCGCAGCACGGCAGACGGGACACCGAGGTTGCCGAGCTGCTGTACGCGCACGGTGCAGTGCTCTTCGCGCAAGCGGCTCATCGACCTAGTTTCGCAGACCCTTCACCAGGATTGCACGGGTGTACAACAGTGAGAAGCCCTGGCGCTGGGTGTTCTGCTGGGACTTAGACCCCGGCTGGGTGGTCACCACCGCCAGGTCCGCGCCATCGCGGGCGGCCTCGTGAAGCCGGGTGGTCAGCAGTGCCGTCTGGATACCGCGCCGGCGGTGCTGGGCGGCGGTCGCGGCGCCGTTGAGCTGGGCCACCCCGTCGAGCATGCGCATGCTCGCGCCCCCGGCGACAGCGCCCTCGCGCAGGGCTATGTACCGCTGCTCGCCCTGCACCGTGGACAGTGCGGTGATCGCGCGGGAAAGCACCTCGCGCGGAAATGATTCGTGAGAGGCCACGCCCTGGTCATCGGGCACCGCGAACCCGTCGACAACCACGTCGAGCCAGCTGGCCAGCTCGTCGGTGCCGCTGTGACGCACCGTGACACCGTCGGGAATCACCGGCGCTGGGGCATCGACCAGCGGAAGGCCGAGAACATCCTCGAAAGACACCAGCAGGTAGCCCCGTGCCGTGAGCAGCTCACAGATCGCGGGATCGGCCAGGCTCGCGATTTCTGCTTGCACCGGGGTATCGCGTTCGGCGAACTCCCGCTCTATGGCGTCGAGCTCGGATTCGGTTGGCACACCGCTGAACCCGAGTCCGGCGAGCTTGTTCATCGGTGAGTTCGGTCCGGCGTATGACGCGACGCCCCCGGCCAGCGGTATCACCAGAGCGCCGTCGCACCTCGCGGTGCCCGCGGCGATGGTGTCGGCTTCGGCACGTTCGATGCGCGCGGCGGTATCGATATCACAGAACACGCCGGTGATTGTGTCCGATGAACAGCCCGGACCGCCACCGGGTTATCTGCTGATGTGACGCGCTGTTTCGGCTGTGGCCAGTTTGTCGGGGTTGCGGATCGCGAAAACGTGCGCCACCTTGCCGTCCGCGATCGAGACGGCCAGCACGGCATCGAGACGTCCTTCGCTGTAGATCAGCAGGGCGGGCGTGCTGTTGTAGGTGCTCAGCTCCATGCGGACATCGGGGAACGAGGCGGCGGCCCGTGAAAGTCCGATGGCGACGCGTGCCACTCTGTCGGCCCCGTAGACCGGACGCCGTGCGGCACTGACCTTTCCGCCGCCGTCAGATGTCCACACCGCATCGGGAGCAAGCATTTCCACCAACGCTTCGACATCGCCACCCGCAGCGGCCAGCAGGAACTTGGTGGTCAGTTCCTCGGCCTGCTCGCCGGTGGGGGTGAACCGGCGCCGGCGTGACTGCACATGCTCGCGGGCGCGGTGCGCCATCTGCCTCACCGCGGACTCCGATTTGCACACGGTGGACGCAATTTCGGAGTAGTCGAAGCCGAAGACGTCCCGCATGACGAACACCGCCCGCTCGTCCGGTGCCAGGGTCTCCAACACCACGAGCATCGCCATCGACACCGACTCGGCCAGGACCACGTCGCTCGAGGCGTCCGCGGCGTCACCGTCGAAGGTCACCCGCACGGGCTCGGGCAGCCATGGCCCCACGTATTCCTCGCGCCGACGACTATTGGCGCGCAACGTGTTCAGCGATTGGCGGCTGACGATCTGCGCCAGGTATGCCTTGGTGTCGGTAACCGTGCCCAGATCGACCTGCGCCCACCGCAGATAGCTTTCCTGCAGTACGTCATCGGCTTCCGTGGCGGAGCCCAACATTTCGTACGCGATGGTGAAAAGCAGCGGGCGCAGGTGGGTGAACAGCTCGGCGTGAGCGGCGTCGGACACCGCTACGCCTGCGCCTTGAGGGCTTCGGCGCGCTTGCCGCCCTGCGGCCAGTAATAGGCCTTCGGATGCTTGGCGGCCTGCTTCAGGAAGTAAACCGTTCCGCGGCAGACCATTTCCTTGATCGCTGCACCAGCTCGGCCGCCGATGAATAGCTTGCGCGGCGTGTCGTCGGCACGTGAGGTCTGAATGACGGCGGCATGGCGTCCGATGCTGACGTTCTGTCCGACGAAGATCTGTCCGCTCTCCACCGGCTGCAGTCCGTCCACCAACGCCAGCACCGTCTTGACCGCCCGCGAGGCCAGCGGTCCGGCGGCTTGGCAACTCATCCGCAGCGGCACGCCCGAGGGGCTGGCCGCGTCACCGGCCGCGACGATGCGGGGATGGTCGACACTGACCAGCGTCTCGTCGGTGAGCAGTCTCCCCAGTGCATCCGTCCGCAGTCCGCTCTCGGCGGCCAGCTGCGGTACGCCGAATCCCGCGGTCCACACCGTCAGCGCGCTCGGCAGCTCGCGTCCGTCGGACAGCGTCACGGTGTCCTCGTCGACCCCGACGACCGTGGCGGGCGCCAGCACCTCGACGCCCAGCTTTTCCAGCTGCTTGGCGGCCGCGCGCCGGGCCGGTTCGCCGATCGAGGGCAACAGTTGCTTACCGCAGACCAGGGTCACCCGACGGCCCGCGTCGGCGAGTTCTCCGGCCAGCTCCACACCGGTGAGGCCCGCACCGACGACCACTATCGGTGCCTCGGGTGCCAACCGCTCGTATCGGGCCCGCACCTGCTGGGCGTGTTCCAACTCGTTGATGGACAACGCATGTTCCGCCACGCCCGGAATGTCGGGAGTTGTTGTGGTGCTGCCCACGGCATAGACGAGATAGTCGTAGGGCAGCACCGCGCCCGAGGCGAGTTCCAGCTTTTGAGCGCCGGCATCGATGTGGGTGACCTTGTCGACCACGAGTCGGATGGCCGGATTGAGCAGCTGGTCGTAGTCGACCGTCGCACCCCGGTTACCGGCGACCAGCTGATGTAGACGGATCCGTTCGACGAAGTGCGGTCGCGGGTTGACGAGGGTCACGGTCAGGTTCTTGTTGGCCAGCAGTTGGTTGGCCGCCAGGGTTCCCGCGTAGCCCCCGCCGATCACGGTCACATGGGTGTTCTCGGTCATTTCGGTGACTTCCTTTCAGTCGCTGATGCCCTTAAGACACCGGCGCGATGAAATCTGTGACATACCGTGACCGGGATCACGTGTGGCCTACTTGGGCACCTGATACTTCGGGAACACGCCCGTCGGCGCGGGCAGGCTCACGCCGGCCTTCAGCCGGGTACCGACGGCGGCGAAGTCCCGCTGATCTTCGGACTGGCCCAACAGGTCCAGCAGTGTGGCCGCGGACTCGGGCATCACCGGCTGCGCCAGCAGCGCGACAATCCGCACCACCTCCAGCGTGGTGTACAGGACGGTGCCGAATCGTTGTTGGTCGGCGGCGTCCTCACTCTTACCCAGCACCCATGGCTCCTGCGCGGAGAAGTAGCGGTTACTCGCGCTCAGCACCTGCCACATCGCCTCAAGAGCGAGATGCATCGCGGGCACCTCGAAGTGTGTGCGCGCCTGTTCTAACAGACTGTCAGCGGCCGCGAGCAGTTCGGTGTCCTCGGCGGTGTATTCGCCCGGCTCCGGCACGATTCCGCCGAGGTTCTTGGCCACCATCGACAGCGAGCGCTGCGCCAGGTTGCCCAGCTCGTTGGCCAGATCGGCATTGATCCGCCCGATCAAGCCGTCCTCGGTATAACTGCCGTCCTGCCCGAATGGAACCTCGCGCAGCAGGAAGTAGCGCACTTGGTCCAGCCCGAAGGTATCGATGAGGTTGATCGGATCGACCACGTTGCCGATCGACTTGCTCATCTTCTCGCCCTTATTGGTCAGGAAGCCGTGCGCGAAAACCCGCTTCGGCAGCTCGATTCCGGCCGACATCAGGAACGCCGGCCAGTACACGGCGTGGAACCGGATGATGTCCTTGCCGATCATGTGCACATTGGCCGGCCAGTACCGCTGGAACAGCTCTGACTCCGTATCGGGGTAACCGGCACCGGTCAGATAGTTGGTGAGGGCGTCCACCCACACGTACATGACGTGGTCGGGATGGTCGGGTACCTGCACCCCCCAGTCGAAGGTGGTGCGGGAGATGGACAGATCGCGCAGACCGCCCGAGACGAAGCTGACGACCTCGTTGCGCCGTACCACCGGGCCGATGAACTCCGGGTGCGCCTCGTAATGCGCCAGCAGCTTGTCCTGGTACGCCGACAGCCTGAAGAAATAGGAATGCTCCTCGGTCCACTCGACCGGGGTACCGCTCTCGGTGGCGGTGCGGGTCCCGTCGGGGGCCACCGTGGTCTCGCCGTCCGCGTAGTAGGCCTCGTCGCGCACCGAGTACCAGCCCGAGTAGGTATCCAGATAGATGTCACCGTTGTCGGCCATCCTGCGCCAGATCGCCTTGGATGCCTCGTGGTGATCGGGGTCGGTGGTGCGGATGAACCGGTCGAAGGAGATGTTGAGCTTGCGCTGCAATGCCTCGAAGACATCGGAATTGCGCCGCGCGAGCTGCGCCGTCGGAACTCCTGCCGCGGTGGCCGCCTGCGCCACCTTCAAACCGTGCTCGTCAGTGCCGGTGAGATACCGCACGTCGAAGCCGTCCAGCCGCTTGAAACGGGCGACGGCATCGGTCGCGACGTACTCGTATGCGTGCCCGATATGCGGTTCACCGTTCGGATACGCGATGGCGGTGGTGATGTAGAAGGGCCCAGACGAGTTCGGACCAGAAGTGTTCGGAACAGATGATTCAGGCATGGTCTGAGCAACTTTATAGACTGGTGTTCTGATGACGCCCGGCAATAAGAGGCAAGCCCCGCCCAATCCCGAGCCGCTCGCACCCCTCATCGATGCCCATACCCATCTGGATGCGTGCGGTGCGGTCACCGCCGAGGACGTGCGTGTCATCGTCGACCGTGCCGAGTCCGTCGGCGTGGGGCGCGTGGTGACTGTGGCCGACGACATCGAGTCGGCACGATGGGCGGTGTCGGCCGCTGCCGGAGATCCGCGGGTGTACGCCGCTGTCGCCCTGCATCCCACCCGCGCGGGCGACCTCACCGACAGTGCGCGCATGGAGTTGGAAAAGCTGGCCGCGCATCCCCGTGTCGTCGCGATCGGGGAGACCGGTTTGGATCTCTATTGGCCGGGCCGATTGGAGGGCTGCGCGGAGCCGTCAGTTCAGCGCGAGGCATTTGCTTGGCACATTGAGCTGGCTAAGCGGACGGGCAAGCCGCTGATGATTCACAACCGTGACGCGGACGCCGAAGTGCTCGATGTGCTCACGTCTGAGGGCGCGCCGTCCACGGTTATCTTCCACTGCTTCTCGTCGGACGCCGAGATGGCCAAGAAGTGTGTCGCTGAAGGCTGGATCTTGAGTTTGTCGGGGACGGTGAGCTTCAAGAACGCGCGGGCGCTGCGGGAGGCCGCCGTGCTCATTCCCGACGAACAACTGCTGGTAGAGACGGATGCGCCCTACCTGACACCCCATCCCTACCGGGGTGCGCCGAATGAGTCGTACTGCCTGCCGTACACCGTCCGGGCCCTCGCGGAAATAACCGGGCAACACCCCGAGCGACTAGCGGCGGCATCCACCGCGACGGCATTGCGGGTGTTCAAGATTGTTGATGAGTTGCCTCCGTGCGATGCTTTCGTTACCGTGTCGTGATCAGATCGCCGGGTTGGGTCACCGTTGACATCCGGTATCGACGCACCGAAACGAACGCAGGAATCTCCTACTCGTGAATGCACTGACGAAGCTCAACGCAACGCGATCGCCCTTGCTACGCGCCCTCGTGGCCGCCCTGCTGGTGGTGATCGGCGCGGGCGGTGGCTACGCCATCGCTGCGCATAAAACACTGACTCTCAACGTCGACGGAAACGCGATGACGGTCACGACCGTCAAGTCGCAGGTGTCCGAGGTCCTCGCCGACTACGGATACGCGCTGTCCGACCGCGACGATGTCGCTCCCGCCAAACACGACGCGGTGCGCGACGGGGACACCATTGTTCTCAAGCGTTCGCGTCCGCTGGACATCTCCGTGGACGGGCAGGGCACCCAGCAGGTCTGGACCACCGCCAACACGGTGAGCGACGCGCTGTCTCAGCTGTCGATGACCGACACCGCCCCGACCGCCGCCACCCGCGGCAGCCGTCTCCCGCTGGAGGGCATGTCGCTGGCTGTGGTGAGCGCCAAGACCGTCCAGCTCAACGACGGCGGAGCGATCAGCACCCCGCGCATCGCCGCTCCTACCGTGGGAGCGCTCCTGGAGGCCACCGGTAACCCGCTGCAGCAGTTCGACACCGTCGATCCGTCACCGAGTACCCCGGTGACCGCCGACATGCCGATCACCGTGACGCGCATCCGGGTCACCAAGGTGACCGAGCAGGCCCCGCTGGCCCCGTCACCGCAGAAGATCGAAGACGCCGAAATGAACATGAGTCGTTCGGTCGTCGAAGACCCGGGCGCTCCCGGATCCCAGGACATCGTGTACTCGGTGCTGTCGGTCAATGGCCGCGAGACCGGACGGATGCCGGTGTCCAACAACGTGCTGGCACCCGCTCGTAACTCGGTGCTTCGGGTCGGCGCCAAGCCGGGCACCGAGGTACCCACGGTGACCCGTGGATCGGCGTGGGATGCCCTGGCTTCGTGTGAGGCCGGTGGCAACTGGGCCATCAACACCGGTAACGGCTTCTACGGCGGTGTGCAGTTCGACTACGGCACTTGGCTGGCGCACGGTGGTGCCAAGTACGCGCCGCGTGCCGATCTCGCGACGCGCGAGGAGCAGATCGCCATCGCCGAGAAGACGCTGGCCGTGCAGGGTTGGGGAGCTTGGCCAGTGTGCAGCGCGAGGGTCGGTGCCCGCTGACCATCAGGCTGCTCGGCCGCACCGAGATCCGACAACTGGCCAAGGATCTCGATTTCCGACCGACGAAGACGCTGGGCCAGAACTTCGTTCACGACGCCAACACCATTCGCCGGATCGTGTCGGCATCGGGTGTGGGTAAAAACGATCACGTCATCGAGGTTGGGCCCGGTCTGGGCTCGTTGACGCTGGGGCTGCTCGACAAGGGTTGCACGGTGACCGCGGTCGAGGTGGATCCGGTATTGACGCGACGTCTTCCGGCCACCATCAAGGAACACTCGCACAGCGAGTTCAACCGGTTCTCGGTGATTCACCAGGACGTTCTGAAACTCACCCCCGCCGATATCTCAGGGGAACCCCCGACGGCGATGGTCGCCAATCTGCCGTACAACGTCGCGGTGCCTGCACTGCTGCGGATTCTTACCGAATTCGACTCGGTGAAGACCCTTTTGGTGATGGTCCAGTCCGAGGTTGCCGATCGGCTGACCGCTGAGCCGGGTTCCCGGATCTACGGTGTACCCAGCGTCAAGGTGCGTTACTTCGGCAAGGTGAAGCGTCTCGGCACGGTGTCTCCGGCGGTGTTCTGGCCGATTCCGCGGGTGTACTCGGGTCTGGTGCGCATCGATCGGCATCCGGACGCCATATGGCCTTCCGATGCCGGGTTCCGCAAGGAGCTCTTCGATCTCATCGACATCTCATTCGCTCAGCGCCGCAAGACTTCTCGTAACGCATTCGCCGAATGGGCGGGCTCGGGTGACGAGTCGGCGCGCAGACTGTTGGCCGCCAGCATTGACCCGGCGCGTCGCGGTGAGACGTTGGACGTCGCCGATTTCGCCCGCCTGCTGGAGCGTTCGGCGATCGTCTAGGTTCTACTTGTCACCGAGGTTGGGCGGGTCGTCCATCATCGGTGTCTCCGCGATCACCGGGTACTGCCCGGTGTAGCCGATTCGCTCACGGGCAAGCTGCAAGACGCGTTCCCTGGATAGATACCAGCCGATGATGAGCAGCGGCGTGAAGATCGCCAGAGCCACCAGATTCCAATAGTTTTCGTAGCACATGAGCGCGAGCACCACCACCAGGAAGACCAGCGTCGAGTATCCGGTGTAGGGGGCCCCGGGCATCTGGAACTTGCCGCGTTGCAGGATGCCGCGTTGCGACCATTGATACAGCCGCAGCTGACAGATGACGATGGTTGCCCACGAGGCGATGATTCCGAGCGCGGCCACATCCAGCGCGGTCTCGAAGGCCTTGGCCGGGATGACCATGTTCATGAAGACGCCGACCACGGTGAAGCATGCGGTGAGCGCGATGCCGGCAAAGGGAACGCCGTTGGATGTCATGCGGGACAACAGCTGTGGTGCACTGCCGTTCATGGACATGGATCGCAGAATGCGGCCGGTGCTGTACAGGCCGGCGTTGAGGCTCGACAGCGCGGCGGTGAGCACCACAAAGTTCATGATGTCACCGGCGTAGGGCAGGCCCACCCGGGAGAAGAACGTCACGAACGGGCTCTCGCCCTCTTTGTAGAGGGTGTATGGCAGCAGCAGCGCCAGCAGAATCAATGAGCCGACATAGAACACCGCGATGCGGACAATCACGGCGTTGATGGCCTTCGGCATGACCTTCTCGGGATTCTCCGTCTCGCCCGCCGCGGTGCCCACCAATTCCACTGAGGCATAGGCAAAGACCACTCCGGAGGTGACTACCACCAGGGCCAGCAGCCCGGTGGGGAAGAGCCCGCCGTTGTCGGCGAGTATCGAGGGCCCGGTGGTGGCACCCTCGACGGTGAACCGCCCCGCCAGGAACACGATGCCGACAATCAAGAAGGCCACCAGTGCAATGACTTTGATGAGTGCGGCCCAGAACTCCATCTCGCCGAACAGCTTGACGCTGATCATGTTCAGGGTGAGGACGATGACCAGGGCGATCAGCGCGATGGTCCACTGCGGGATGGCCTTGAAGCTGCCCCAGTAGTGCATGTAGAGGGCGATGGCGGTGACGTCCACGATCGAGGTGGCCGCCCAGTTGACGAAGTACATCCATCCGGCGACGTAAGCGGCCTTCTCCCCGAGGAATTCGCGCGCGTACGACACGAAGGACCCTGAGGACGGGCGGTGCAGCACCAGCTCGCCCAGGGCGCGCAGCATGAAGAAGACGAACACGCCGCAGACGGCGTAGACGAGCCACAGGCTTGGCCCGGCCTCGTGTAAACGTTTTCCGGCCCCCATGAACAGACCGGTGCCGATGGCACCGCCGATGCCGATCATCTGGACTTGGCGGTTCTTCAGACCCTTGTGATATCCCTCGTCCTCGCGCGCAAGGCCCGACGTATCGTAATTAGCTGGAGATGCCATGGGGCGACGGTACCGGGGATTAGGTCATCGCGTGTGTCAAAAGTGTTATGAACTCCGTACATGTCGGATAGCGGTTTAACGGATCCTTGGCCATGGCCTTGGCGACGATGGAATCGAAAGCTCGTGGGATGTGCTTATGGCGGTAGGAAATAGGCCAGGGCGTGGCGTTGAGATGCAGGTCGGCGAGCTTCATCGCGGTGCGTGCGGTGAACGGCGGTTTGCCGTCGAATAGCTCAACCGCGGTGCAGGCCAGCGCATACTGATCCGTGGCCGCCGTGACGGGTTGTCCGCGCAGCACCTCGGGCGCGGCGTAGGGCAGCGAGGTTTGCACGAGGGGCCGGCGCGGCCCGTCCGCAAGCACGAGTTCCTGGGCGATGCCGAAATCGGTGAGTACGGCGCTGCCCGAGTGCCTGCGCATGATGTTGGACGGCTTCACGTCGCAATGCACCACCTGGGCTTCGTGGATGTAGTCGAGTGCTCCAGCGATCTGTTGCAGGGCAGATAGTTTGATGGGCGTGATCCAGCTCTGATTCGTGCCCACCAAGTCCTTCGCCGAGCCGCCGGTGAGCGCCTCCATGGTCAGCCAGTCCTCACCGCGTTCGTAGACGGTGATGATGCGGGGATGTGAGAACTGTTGGGCCAACTCGAATTCTCGGTGCAACCGGTCGATGTTCTCCGGATTTCGATGCCGTTGATCCAGCACCTTCAGTGCGATCGTGGGCCCGTCGTCGTCATCGGCGCGGTGTGCGAGGTAGACCTGTGCCGTTCCGCCACGGCCCACAAGGGCGTCGATGACGTAGCCGTTGAATGCGCCACCCGGTACAGGCATGCACCGAGGGTGTCACGAGTCACCCAGCGTGGTGGAGGATTTCGGCCTAGTACGCGTGTCTGGGGAACTCCGATGGCACCCCAGACGCTGGATCTGGTCCCGCACCGACCGGTGCGGGGGGTGGCGGTACGTCTGTCGTGGCCCGCGGTGTTCTTGGTGGGGGCAGCGGCCGTGCGCGCACATTCAGCGGCCACCAGAACCAGCGGCCCAGCAGGGTTGCGATGGCCGGTGTCATGAACGAGCGCACCACCAGGGTGTCGAAGAGCAGGCCCAGACCGATGGTGGTACCCACCTGGCCGATGATTGTCAGGTCGCTGATCGCCATGGCCATCATGGTGAAGGCGAAGACGAGACCGGCGGAGGTCACCACACTGCCGGTGCCGCCCATCGCCCGAATCATGCCCGTCTTCAAGCCGCCCGGCAGTTCTTCTTTGAGTCGTGAGACCAGGAGCAGGTTGTAGTCGGAGCCCACGGCGAGCAGCACGATGATCGCCATTTGCATGACCATCCAGTGCAATTCCTGGCCCAGGATGTACTGCCAGATGATGACTGACAAGCCGAACGATGCGCCCAGGGACAGCAGCACGGTACCGACGATCACCAGGGAGGCCACGAAGCTTCGCGTGATGAGCAGCATGATCAGGAAGATCAGGCACAGCGCGGCGATACCGGCGATCATCAGGTCGTATCGCGCACCGTCGGACATGTCCTTGAATGTCGCTGCGGTGCCGCCCAGTTCGATCTTGGCGTCCTCAAGGGGTGTGCCCTTGACGGCCTCGATCGCGGCCAGCTTGATGGGTTCGATATGTGAAAGGCCCTCGGGCGACGTGGGATCACCGCGATGCGAGATGATCATGCGCAGCGTCTTGCCGTCGGGGGACAGGAACATCTTGAGACCGCGTTTGAAATCCGGGTTGTCGAAGATCTCCGGCGGTAGATAGAAGGAGTCGTCGTTCTTCGCCTTGTCGAAGGCCCTGCCCATGGCGGTCGAGTCCTTGCTCGTCTCGTCCTGGAGGTCGTACATGCCGGCCATGGTGCTGTGCATCGTCAACATCATGGTCTGCATGGATTCCATGAGCGGGATCATGTCCCGCATGTCCGCCACCATCTGGGGCATGATGACGTCCATTTTCTCCATGGAGAGGACCATGCCGTCCATGTTCTCGGTGAGCTCGTCGATCTTGTCGAGCACCTCGAAGATCGAGCGGAACGCCTGACAGATCGGGATGTCGAAGCAGTGCTTCTCCCAATAGAAGTAGTTCTTGATGGGGCGGAAGAAGTCGTCGAAATTCTCGAGGCTGTCCCGCATGTCATGGATGGTGCCCTGCAGGTGATGCATGTCGCCGATCATCTGGTGCATCACACCGGTGAGCTCGGTCATGTTGGCGAGCATCTTTTTCATGGTGGACACCATGACGCCCATTTGGTCGGCTTGGACCTTCATATCGGCCATCCGGTCCTTCATCAGCTTCAGGTTCTGAATCTGGCCGACGCCTTGGGCGCTGATGAGGAAGGGGATGGAGCTGTGTTCGATCGGGGTGCCCTGTGGGCGGGTAATCGCTTGCACACGTGCGATTCCCGGCACCTTGAACACGGCCTTGGCCAGCTTGTCGATGACCAGGAAGTCCGCGGAGTTCCGCATATCGTGATCGGACTCCAGCACCAGCATTTCCGGGTTCATCCGGGCCGGGTCGAAGTGCCGGTCGGCGGCCTGGAAGCCCTGATTTGCCGGGATGTCCTTGGGGATGTACTTCTTGTCGTCGTAGCTGGTCTGGTAGCCGGGAAGCGCGGCCAGACCGATGATGGCGATCGCCATCGAAGCGGCCAAGATCGGGCCGGGCCAGCGCACGATCGCGGCGCCGATACGACGCCAGGAGCGAATTCGCATGGCACGCTTGGGTTCGAACAGCCCGAACTTGCTGCCGATCGTGATCAGCGACGGCCCCAGAGTGAGGGCGACGGCCACGGCTGTCAGGACCGCCACGGCGCAGGGCACGCCCATGGTCTGGAAGTACGGCATGCGCGTGAAGCTCAGGCAGTACATGGCGCCGGCGATCGTCGATCCCGTGCCCACGATGACATGCGCCGTGCCATGGAACATCTCGTAGTAGGCAGCTTCGCGATCCAGCCCTTTGACCCGGGCTTCCTGATATCGCCCGATCAGGAAGATGGCGTAGTCGGTTCCCGCCGCGATGACCAGCACTACAAGGAGATTCACCGCGAAGGTGGACAGTCCGATGATGTGGTTGTCGCCGAGTACCGAGATCATTCCGCGTGCGGCACCCAATTGGATGCCCACCATGAGGAGCACCATCAACACGGTGAAGATCGACCGGTAGAAGAACATCAGCATCACGATGATGACGATGAACGTCAGCCCGGTGATCTTGATCATGCTGCTGTCGCCGGCATGGGCCAAGTCGGTCTGCAGGGCGGCGGGACCGGTGACGTAGACCTTGAGCCCGTCCGGCATCGGCTTCGGGTTGCCGTGCTCATCCGTCGTCAGTTTCTTGATGACGTTGCGGACGGACTCGATAGATTCGTTCGCGAGCGTCTCGCCCATGTCGCCGGCGAGGTTCAGCTGGACGTAGGTGGCCTTGCCGTCGGTGCTCTGCGCACCGGACTCGGTGAGGGGATCGCCCCAAAAGTCCTGCACGTGCTGAACATGTGTGGTGTCGGCGCGTAGCTGCGACACCATCTCGTCGTAGAACTTGTGTGCGCCGGGGCCCAGCGGTTGGTCGCCTTCCAGCACGACCATGGCCGCGCTGTTGGAGTCCGACTCTTGGAAGAGCCGCCCCATGTTCTTCATCGCCTTCATGGACGGCGCGTCGTTCGGGCTCAGCGAAACGGTGTTCGCTTGAGCCACCTGTTCCAACTGGGGCGCCGAGAGAGCGAGGATGACGACGACCGCCACCCAGCCGATGATGATGGGGACCGACAGGCGCCGAATCCATTTGGCCAGGAAGGTGGGCTCTCCGTTGGCGTGGGCCCCGCTCATGCGGACTTCACAAAGCAGTAGACGTAGGCGCTCACCTCGTTGGTATACCTCTCGTCTTTTATCTCGCCATTTGCCGTGATGCGGCAGCCCAGTTGATCAGCGTTGCGGGTTTGAGCCAGGATGTTTCCCGTCATCGACGGCGCCGTCGTGACGATCTCAATCGACCACGGTAGCGTCGCCCCGTTGATCTGGTGGGGCTCCCCTTCCTTGTCGATGTAGTTGATGTCCGCGATGGTTCCTGGCGGCCCGTAGATGTCGTAGACCACATGCTTGGGCTTGGAGTTGTTTTTGTCGTCGGTCATGCTGCCGGCGTACGTGGGCAGCTGATATGAGCCGAAAATGCCGCGAATCCGCCATACCGCGAAGCCCGCGATGGCAAGGACGAGCACCATCACCACCGGGATCCACGCCCGCTTCAGTGCGCTGAGAATCGAAGGACCCCTTCACCCGTAGCTGCCGACCAGATCGATTACCGGAAAATGTATGAAGCGTTCACGTCTTCGCGCATAACGCATAACGTGTGCGTTACAGGGAACCTACCAGCGGGTAAGTGTGCCCGCAAGTCACACGCCGTGCGTTATCTTGAGACTGATGACACATCTAGGTTTCCGGCGCGCGCGTTCTGAGGAGAACAAGCGTCAACGTGCGGCAACGATCGTCGAAGCCGCGCGCTCGCTGGCGTTGGAATCCGGTGTCGCGTCGGTCACCCTCACCGGTTTGGCCAATCGTGCGGGTGTTCATCACTCCGCGGTACGCCGCTACTTCAGCTCCCATAAAGAGGTGCTGCTGAGGCTCTCGACAGAAGGCATGGCCGCGCTGGCCGAGTCGGTGTGCTCGGCATTGGACGGCTTGCAAGCACGGTCGCCCGCAGACGTCGGGGCTGTGCTGTCACGGTCTCTCATCGAGGCGCCGCTGTTCTGCGATCTGCTGGGCAGCCACTATCTGCATCTCGAGCACGAGGTGGAACTCGGCCATGTTCGAGAGGCCCAGCGTGTCAACCAGATGGCCGCGATGACGATTGTCGACGCGATCGAACGTACGGTGCCGGAGCTCGGCCGCGAGAGTGCGTTGGACATCGTCACATCGGCCTTTGCGTTCGCCGGGATGCTGTGGCAGTTCACGCATCCTCCCGAGGGCCTCGAACACGACTTCAGTGAAGAGCCGGGCTTTCCGGAGGATTGGGACACCGATTTCGCCAGCACGCTCACCCGGCTGCTGACCGCCACATGCATCGGGGCCGTGAAAACGCCTTAGGCGTCGAGGAGCTTCTCGAACCAGTGGTGTGCGTACTTTTCGTCGTTGAATGCGGCGACCTCGCGGTAACGCGCCGAGCGGTACATCGCGATCGCCTCGGTGAGCGCCCGATTGGTGTCCAGGCGAATCGTGCGGGCACCGTGCGTTATCGCCAGCCGCTCCAACTCGGCGAGAATTCGTTTCCCAAGACCCATGCCGCGGACGTTGGGGGAGATCCATACCCGTTTGACCTCGGCTGCTTCGATCATGTGGCCGGTGTTCCTGAGCAGCTTCAGCCCACCGCAGCCAACGGGCTCCTCGTGCAGGGTCGCGACGAGGAGCAGCCCCGCGGGGGCGGAGAGTTCGGCATCGCCGGCGGGCAAGGCCAGTGCCGGGTCGAATCCGTTTTCGAGCCGGTTGGCAATCTCCTCAAAATAGGCACGAATGCAGTACCGGGCCTCCGGTGAGCGGGTGTCCATGACGGCGATCTGCACCTGCGAGGCGACAAAGAGCCGTTCGACCTCGGCCATGGCGTCGGCGAGCCGTCGCCGCTGATTCATGTTGAGCGGTTCCAGGATCGAACGCGCCAGATCATCCGAGCGGCGATCCAGCTCGGATAGTTCGGCGTGGCCTGCGCCGGTCAGGCGTGCGGTGCGCACCCGGGTATCGCCGTCCGCGGCGATCACTTCGATGAGCCCGCCGCCCTCCAGCGCACGCAACAATCTGCTGAGGTAACCCGAGTCCAGGCCCAGACGGGCGCGCAGCTCGCGGATATCGCATCCCGCCGAAAGCCCTGAGCCATGGGTGCCGATCTCCCACAGCACCCGCGACTGTCCGAGCGGGCGGTCCCGAGCGAGGTATTCGCTCTCGAGGACGCCTATTCGTTGCGTGACGGTTCTATTGAAGCTGCGTAGGCCGTCGACCAGGGCATCCGTCATTTATCTGACTTTAGTCAGATAAAGCCGCGATGTCTGTGCTGTTCGACGGGTAACGGCCAATTGCGCCGCCAGAACGTACCCTCATGGGCGTGTCCGAGACCGTCTCCGATTGGGTGCCCACTGGCGCGGTGACCGTTCGGGCGCCCGGCAAGGTCAATTTGTACCTCGCCGTCGAAGACCTGCGTGAGGACGGTTATCACGAGCTGACCACCGTTTTTCATGCTGTGTCGTTGGCCGATGACGTCACGGTGCGGGACGCCGATGTGCTGTCCGTCGATGTCGTCGGACAGGGCGAGGGGACGGTGCCCACCGACGAGCGCAACCTTGCCTGGCAGGCCGCCGAGCTCTTCGCCGATCACGTCGGCCGCGCACCCGACGTCTCGATCCTCATCAACAAGGACATCCCGGTCGCGGGAGGTATGGCCGGCGGATCTGCCGATGCGGCCGCCGTGCTGGTCGCGATGAATGAGCTGTGGCGCGCCGGTGTGCCGCGCCGCGATCTGCATCACCTGGCTGCCCAGCTGGGCAGCGATGTGCCTTTCGCGTTGCACGGGGGCACCGCCCTGGGCACGGGTCGGGGCGAGCAGCTGGCCACTGTGTTGGCGCGCAACGTCTTTCACTGGGTGTTCGCATTCGCCGACGGTGGATTGTCGACGCCGGATGTGTTCCGTGAGATTGACCGGCTGCGCGAGATCGGTAATCCGCCGCGGCTTGACGAGTCCGACGAATTGCTCGGTGCACTCGCCGCCGGCGATGCGCGCCGGCTGGCGCCGCTGTTGGGCAATGAACTGCAGGCCGCCGCGGTGAGCCTCAATCCCGGACTGCGGCGCACGCTCCGGGCCGGGGAGGCCGCGGGCGCTCTCGCGGGCATCGTGTCCGGTTCCGGACCTACCTGTGCGTTCTTGTGCACGTCCGCCGAGGATGCGGTGCAGGTCGGTGCCGAACTGGCCGGTGCGGGTGTGTGCCGGACCGTCCGAGTGGCCAGCGGACCCGTGCACGGGGCGCAGGTCATTCAGGGCCGCAGCGACGGCTAGACACGCCGAGTAACGCAACACGCCGAACGCCCAGATCACAGTGGGTTTGGTCGTCGATTAAGAAAAGCCTAAGATGCTACGGGACCATAAGAAGGCACCCGGACTGTCACCTGAACGATATGAATCCGCTGCTAACGGCCCTGCGCGCGCCTACTGCGCGTCGCGGCAGCTGTGGCGGAACATCCGATAAGGACGCGTGACTCGCCCAACAGGCCTAGGCCAGGAGGAACTGTGAGCAGGTTTACCGACGAGCTGTACGCCAACGCGCTGTCCAGCTCCAAAGGGATGGTCACCGGCGAGCCCGACACTCCTGTGCGGCACACCTGGAAGCAGGTGCACGAGCGCGCCAAGCAGCTGGCCGGTGGCCTGGCCGCCGCGGGCCTCGGGCCGGACGATGCGATCGGCATGCTGGTGGGCATGCCCGTCGAGATCGCCCCGGCGATCCAGGCCGTGTGGATGCGTGGTGCCTCGCTGACGATGCTGCACCAGCCGACCCCGCGCACCGACCTCGCGGTATGGGCCGAGGACACCCTCAAAGTCGTCGACATGATCGGCGCCAAGGCCGTCATTGTGTCCGCGCCATTTGACGCCGCGGCTCCGGTGCTCGAGGAAAAGGGCGTCATCGTCGTCCAAATCAAGGATCTGTGGGATGCCGATCCGATTGAGCCCGTTGTTGCCGACGAGGACGCCGTCGCGCTCATGCAGCTGACCTCTGGCTCCACTGGTTCCCCGAAGGCTGTCAAGATCACCCACCGCAACCTGTACGCCAACGCGCACGGCATGTACGTGGCCTCCAAGTACAAGCCCGAGTCCGACGTGATGGTCAGCTGGCTGCCCTTGTTCCACGATATGGGCATGGTCGGCTTCCTCACGGTGCCGATGTTCTTCGGTGCCGAGCTGGTGAAGATCACCCCGCTGGACTTCATGCGTGATGTTCTGTTGTGGGGCAGGCTGATCGACAAGTACAAGGGCACCATGACGGCCGCCCCGAACTTCGCCTACTCGCTGTTCGCCAAGCGGCTGCGCAATCAGGCCAAGTCGGGCGACTTCGACCTGTCGACGCTGCGGTTCGTACTCTCCGGTGCAGAGCCGGTGGACCCGGCAGTGGTCCACGACCTGTGTGATGCCGGAAAGCCATTCGGGTTCAAAGCCTCTGCGATGGTCCCCGCCTACGGTATGGCGGAAACCGCTCTGGCCGTGTCTTTCTCGGAGGTTGAGGCCTCCGGTCTGATTGTCGACGAGGTTGATGCCGACCTGTTGGCCGCGCTGCGTCGAGCCGTTCCCGCCACCCGCGGAAACCTGCGCCACCTGGCGACGCTCGGCCCGCTGCTGCCCGGCATCGAGGCGCGTGTCATCGATGAGGACCTCAATGTGCTGCCCCCGCGCGGTGTCGGCGTCATCGAGTTGCGTGGCGAGTCGGTGACCCCCGGTTACGTCACCATGGGTGGATTCCTGGCGGCGCAGGATGAAAACGGTTGGTACAACACGGGTGATCTCGGTTATCTGACCGAGAGGGGCCACGTGGTGGTCTGCGGTCGCGTCAAGGACGTCATCATCATGGCGGGCCGGAACATCTACCCGACCGATATCGAGCGTGCGGCCGGTCGCGTCGAGGGTGTGCGGCCGGGTTGTGCGGTCGCCGTGCGCTTGGAGGCCGGAGTCGACCCCAAGAATCAGCGCGAGACGTTCGCGGTTGTGGTGGAGTCCAACGCATTCGAGAATGCCGACGAGGTTCGCCGGATCGAGCAGCAGGTTGCCCACGAGGTCGTTGCCGAGGTCGATGTGCGGCCGCGCAATGTGGTGGTACTCGGACCTGGCAGCATCCCGAAGACCCCGTCGGGCAAGCTGCGCCGTTCGACCTCGGTGGCCCTCGTCATCTAGGCGGTGGCGCTTCTGCTCGTGCGCCGAGCCGTTTCGCTAACACTGCGGTTCCGTCGCCACCGAGGTGCGTGAGCATCTGTGGCCTGCCTGCCAGAACTGATGCGAGCGCTGCGGCCGCGCCTTCGACGACCGGTCCCCATCTTCCGTGAGCCCAGTGCGCATCCGTCGCACGCAATCGGAGCCCTCGTGCCGTGAAGAATGCGGGCACGAACGGATTCGGCAGCCCTACTTGGGTATTGAGCACCTTTGCGAGAGTCTCGGCGGGTATCGAGGATGTGCGCCCGAGCGCGAACAGGATGTCGAGTTCGTGGACCACATGATCGCCCAGTAGCAGGGTGCGCGGAAACACCTTGCCGATTCCGATGGGTTCGTCGATGAAGCCGCGATAGTCGTTCAGAAGTTCTGCGGGTGTCCGATCGGCGGCCAGAGTGCTGGCTGCATGGGTGTTTTCCCGATCGAATGACCGTTGGCGGATCATGCCCGTGGTGATATCGCGCACCGATGCACTGCGCCCGACCACCAAATGCGCCAGTACTTCGTGATTTGACCACTCGGTGCACAGGCTGGGACGCAACCATTCCTCCATGGTGAGATCCTGCGCGGCGTCGAGGAACCTGAGGTCGTTGTCGCGCAAGAGGTCAGCGGCCGACATGCAGATGCTCCCGAAGAAACAGGGTTTGGTCGGCGAGAGCGCGTTCCAACACCGGCGGGTGATAGATATCGAAATGGTCGGATTCGTAGTGGATCTCGACACCGCGAGGTGCGCGACGGGCCACTTGCTCGGCGTATCGGGGATCCATGAGTCCTTCGTGGTCGCAGACACACACCATCAGCGGTGCGGCGATCTCACGCGACCGCACCAGCGCGGTGGTGAACACCAGTGTGAAGGCATCAGCGGCCGCAATCCGATTATCGAATTCGTGACCAGCTGGACAGGTCGACTCCCAACCGGCCAAGGCGCCAGGTGCGCTCACCAGCGCGAGGCTTCCCGGCAGGCCGACGATCGGCACATATCGTCTCGAACGGCCGAATGCCTTGCGCAGCAGATCCTCAACGATCGGCGGTCCCAGCCGCAGCGTCGACCAGAGGCTGGAGGTACCTGCAGCACCGGGCCCGTGCACGATCGGGCATTGGATGATCGCGGCGGCGAGGTCGCTGCGGGCGGCAGCCACCAGTGTGACGTGCATGGCACCAAGACTGGTGCCCCACAGCGCGATGCGTGCATGGTCGATGTCCGGGTGGGCCTGCAGGACGGCGATGGCCGATTCGACATCGTGGCGCTGGCCGTGCATCGAGAACTGCTGACGCGGAGATCCTTCCGAGCTGCCGGTGTATCGGTAATCGAATGCCAGCGTGGCGATGCCGGATGACGCGAAATGCTGCTCGTACTGCGGCAACATCATGTCGTGGGTGGCGCCTAGGCCGTGCACCAGCACCACCGCGGGGTGCGGGCCGGGTCCCGCGGGCAGGGTGAGCCACCCCGCGCACCGGATGCCACCGGAGTAGAACTGAAGGCGCTCTGTGGTTGAAGTGGTCATCGTGAAGACCTTTCATAGGTACGATGTACGTGTATGATGAGACTGCAATACGTACGATGTACTTGTCAAGGGGATCGATGAAAGCGCGCTTTACGCGGGATGAAATAGCCATTGCTGCACTGGAACTCGTGGATGCCAGGGGGCTGTCGGCGCTGAGCATGCGATCATTGGCGACGGCACTGGGCACCGGACCGATGACGCTCTACAACTACGTCACGGACAAAGAAGGCCTGGAAGAGTTGGTGGTGACGGCCGTGCTGGACACTGTCCCGGCACCCGGGTCATCGGCAGATTGGCGCGCTGATGTCGAACGGATCGCCCGTGGCATCTGGATGGCGGTGGGTAAGCACCCTGCGGCCATCCCGCTGGTGCTCACGCGCCGGGTGTCCTCGCCGGCGGGGTTCGTCGTGATCGACGCGCTCGTCGCCGCATTGGGACGCGGCGGGCTCGATGGGGAAAACCGGCTGGCCGCCTTCCGGGCGGTGCTGGGTTTTGCGCTTGGCTCCGCACAGGCCGGTCTTGGGGCCGACCCTCAGGGAGCGGCCACGCGGATCGGCGCAGTGGCCGGCGACGACTACCCGAATGTGGCCGCGCTTGCCGAGGTGGCGCAACGGACCAGCCCTACAACCGAATTCGAGCTCGGCATCGCCATGCTGCTCGATGGCATCGCCATGCGGGCACGCTAATCACTCAAATGGCACGGGTGGCATCCTGACCACCTGGGCGGCGTAGCTCAGTCCGGCGCCGTATCCGATGAGCAGGGCCAGGTCGCCGGGCTTGGCGGCTCCGGTCGACAGCAGTCCCTCCATGGCCAGCGGAACCGACGCGGCGGAGGTGTTGCCGGTGTGCTCGATGTCGTTGGCGATCACCGCATCCGAACGCAGATGCAGATTCTTGGCGAGTAACTCGTTGATCCGGCTGTTGGCCTGGTGCGGGACGAAGACGTCGATATCCTCCGGACCCACCTTGGCTGCCTCCAGGGCGCGCTGACCGACCTTGCCCATTTCGAATGCGGCCCAACGGAACACCGAGGTTCCCTCGATGCGCAGGTAGGGCCGCGGGCCCTCCGGGTCGGGCGCCGCCGCGAAGTCCATCCAGTCGATGTCCTGACGAATAGCGTTGGCCTGACTGCCGTCGCTGCCCCACACCGTGGGTCCGATGCCCTGTTCAGTGGTCTCGCCGACGACAACCGCGCCGGCCCCGTCGCCGAAGATGAAACAGTTGCCCCGGTCGGTCATATCCAATGCGGGTGAGAGCTTTTCGGAGCCGATGACCAGCACCTTGCTGGCGCTGCCACCGCGGATCATGTCGCCCGCCACACCCACCGCATACCCGAACCCGGCGCAGCCCGCGGACAGGTCGAACGCCGGGACACCCTGGGCCCCCAATGCGGTGGCGACGGCCGGGGCGGATGCAGGCGTCTGCAAGTAGTGGGTGCTGGTGGCGACGATGACGGCGTCGATTTCGGCGCCGGTCAGCAGGGCGTTGGCGATGGCCTTGCGTCCGGCCTCGATGGACAGGGTTTGCGCGGATTCGTCGTCGGCGGCGAACCGGCGCGTCTTGATCCCGGTGCGGGTGTAGATCCACTCGTCCGAGGATTCGATGCGCTCGCAGATCTCCTCATTGGTGACCACGCGCTCGGGGCGGTACGCCCCCAGGCTGAGCAAGCCGATCTTGTTGACGCCGGTGGTCTCCGCGATATCGGTCATAGACAGACCTTATCGGGCCATATCGGCTCGCGGCGGTCAGCTCCAGGCATGCACCTGATTCTGTGCCGCCTCCAGGCCGAGGCGGATCAGGAGCTCGGTGGCATCGACACCCTGCTCACACAGAAGGGGGACCTGTTCGGTCTCCGCCTTGGCGAAATTTTCCAGCACGTATGTGGCCGGATCCTTGCGGCCGGGAGGACGCCCGACACCGAGGCGAACCCGTAGATAGTCCTTGGTACCCAGCGACTGAGATACCGAGCGCAGCCCATTGTGACCGCCCTCGCCGCCGCCGAGCTTGAGCCGCACGGTGCCGAAATCGAGGTCCAGTTCGTCGTGTATCACGATGACGTTCCCCGGGGGAACCGAAAAGAACTTGGCCAGTGCGGCCACCTGCGGGCCCGAGGTGTTCATGAATGTGCGCGGCTTGGCCAGATTCACGGCCCGGCCGCCGAGACGAATCGTTGTCGCCTCGGCGCCGGACTTCTTGTGCGGCTTGAATGTTGCGCCGTCCTTGGCCGCCAGCAGGTCGGCGACCATGAATCCGAGGTTGTGCCGGGTCGTGGCGTAGGTCGGCCCGGGGTTGCCCAGGCCGACCACCAGCACGGCATCGTCGGATAGGAGCACGGACTACTTCGCCTACTCTTCGGTGGAGCCCTCGGCGGCCTCGTCCGCGGCGGGTGCCTCGGCGCCTTCGCCGCCGCCACCCTCGGCGTCCATCTCGCTGGCGGTCGGTGCCGCGACGACGTTGACGACCAGGGTCTCGGGATCGGAGATCAGGGTGGAGCCCTTGGGCAGCTCGATCGATCCGGCGGTGATCTGGGTGCCGGCGGCAAGGCCCTCAACCGACACGGTGAGGAACTCGGGGATGGACAGCGCCTCGGCCTCGATCTCCAGGGTGTTGGCGTCCTGGGTTACCAGGGTGCCGCTCTCGGCGTCGCCTTCGACGTGGACGTTCACCTCGACGGTGACCTTCTCGCCCTTGCGCACGACCAGCAGGTCGGCGTGCACCAGATTGCGGCGCAGGGGATGAATCTCGATGGTCTTGGTGAGGGCCAGCTGCTCGCGCCCCTCGATGTCCAAGGTCAGGATGGCGTTGGTGCCGGTGTGGCGCAGCACGGCCGCGAAATCGCGGGCCGGCAGGTTCAGGTGCTCGGGGGTGGTGCCGTGGCCGTACAGGACCGCGGGAACCTGGCCGTCGCGGCGCGCGCGGCGCGAGGCGCCCTTGCCGGTGTCCGTGCGGACGGTGACGGTGAGGTTATTGCTGGTGGAGCTGTTCTTCTTGGACATTTGGTCTACTCCTTGCGTTTCGTTAGGCACGGCGCAGGGAGGACATTCGGGACGGAGGCCCCGAGAGGTACAAGATTCCCGTCGATAACGGTGGGAAGACCCACCCTCGCCGTGACAGCCCGCTCAGAGTAGCCGAGCACGAACCCGAAAGGCCAATCAGCTCGGGTGTCAGTGCTGGTCAAAGCGCAAAGGAAACCCCGGTGAGCTGCTCGGACAGGTCCCATAGGCCCTTCGCGCTCTCGGCGTCCTGGGCTCGGCGGCTGCGGCCCACCGGCTTGGGGTAGCCCTTGGCCTCGAACGGCCCGTCCGGCCCGATGTAGGTGTCACCCGGCAGGTCCTGGGATGCGGCGTACAGCGCGGGTAGGGCGCCATGGGCGGCGTCCTGTGCGAAGAGATTGCCGGTCTTCAGCGCGATCTCGAAGAGCGGGTTCCCGCTGTGCGACTGCAGCTCGGTGGCGGCCACGCCCGGATGGACGGTCAGCGCGCGGACCGACGATCCGGCCGCGTTCAGGCGGCGCTGCAACTCCTTGGTGAACAGCAGATTGGCGAGCTTGGAGGCGCCGTACGCCCCCGCGCGGGTGTACCCGCGGCGCTCGTAGTTGAGGTCGGCGAGGTTGATCTTCCCGGCACGATGCGCGACGGATGCCACCGCGATCACCCGGTCGGTGATCTTGGGCAGCAGCAGGTTGGTGAGTGCGAATGCGCCGAGATGGTTTGTGCCGATTTGGCTTTCGAAGCCATCGACAGTCTTGGCCTGCGGCACCATCATGATGCCGGCGTTGTTCACCAGGATGTCGGCGGCCTCGACGGTGTCGGCGAAGGCGCGCACCGAAGCCAGGTTGGCCACGTCGACCTGACGTACCTCGGTGCTTCCGGTGATGGTTGCTTGGGCGGCCTTGCCCTTCTCGGTGTTGCGTACGGCCATGACGACATGGGCGCCCGCGCGAGCCAGCTCGCGTGCGGTTTCCAGGCCGAGTCCACTGTTGGCTCCGGTGATGATGACGGTGCGGCCTTCGAATGAAGGCAGCTCGGTGGCGGTCCATCTGGTAGTCGACTTGGTCACGGGTGCTGACCCTAATGGCCAAGGCCGATACCGTCGAGGGTGTGACTTTCGAGGCAGACGTCGACGCCTTCCTTGCGGGCTTGAGCACCCCGCCCCGGCTGCTCGGCATCGGAGAACCCACCCATGGGCCGCAGGAGTTCGGGTACCTGCGCAATCGGCTGCTTCGTCACCTTGTGGCCGAGCGCGGCTTTCGGTCGATCGCGCTGGAGAGCGACGCCGTGGCCGGGTTCGCAGTCGATCGGTATGTGACGGCAGGGGAGGGGACCATCGAGGACGTGCTCGACGCCGGGTTCAGCCACGGCTTCGGTGCCTACCCGGCCAGCCGCGAGCTCGTCGGGTGGCTGCGCGACTGGAACAGCGGTCGAGACCCCGGGGAGCAGGTGCGGTTTTACGGTTTCGACGCCACCACCGAGATGATGGCCGCGCCGAGCCCGCGCGCCACCCTCCTTGCGGTGCACCGGTATCTGTCGGCGGGTGGTGCCGCCCTGCCGTATGCGGAGGACGTGATCACCGATCTGGTCGGCGACGACGGCGCGTGGTCTCATCCCGACGCCATGTTCGATGCCGCCGCCTCGATCGGACGATCGGCTCCGGCACGCGCATTGCGGCTGATCGCCGATGAACTCGTGATCGCATTGGAGATGCATGCCCCCGCGTTGCGTGCCTCGACCTCGCCGCAACAGTTCTGGAGGATGCGCACCGTCGCCCGTGCGGCAGTGAGCCTGCTGCGGGCACATTTCGCGATGGCCGATCCTGGTCCGTCCCGCATGTCCACCATGTTGGGTGTCCGCGATGCGCTCATGGCCGAGAATCTGGAGGCCATCGCCGAGGCCGAAATGCATAGGGGCCCAACATTGGTGTTCGCCCACAACGAGCACCTGCAGCGACATCAGAGCACGGTGTTCATGGGCGCTGCGCAGGCGAGTTGGTGGTGTGCCGGAGCGCTGGTCGCCTCGGCCGGTCGCGTCCCGTATGCGGTCATCGCGGGCGATTTCGGCACCCATGAGGCCAACGACATCGGTGTGCCGCACGCTGCCACCCTGCATGGCTGGATGTGGAGCTGGGGACCCGACCGAATCCTGTTTCCCGTCAACGAGATTCCCGATGGATTGCCGCCCCGGCAGGACGTGCCGCCGCAGACCGGCTGTTACCCGATCGATCCCGCCCGCCTGGAAGGCGTGGACGCCATCGCGTTCGTTCGGAGCCTTACCGCTTGGTGATCCTCAGGCCTTCGGTGAGGGCGGCGACATCCTTGGACAGTGCCGCGGCCTGCGCCTCGGTGGTCGTCACCGTGAGCTGCACCAGGTAGTTGAGCGGCCCGTCCGGCACGATGACGTCCCGGTTCCATGCGTGCACTCGGACGTTCTGGTTGTCGTAGGTGCCCTCGATGGCAGCCGACGGATATCCCTGGAAGTCGTCCAGGGATGAGGTGATCTTCTGAAAGTTCTGGGTGTTCTGCGCGTCGGAGAACCCGTGTTCGGTGAGCGCCTTGCGGGCATCCAAGGGGCCGTCCAGCTTGATGAGGTAGATCACCGCACTCGGTGTTCTGCCCTGATCGGCCCCGCCGGGTTTATCGGTGATCAGGTAGGCGGGATCGAGCGAGCCCAGATTCTCCCAGCCGTCGGGCAGCGGCATCTCGACGCGTACGTTTGCCGGACTCGCCGGCGACACCGGGACCACCGTGACGCCGACGCTTTGCAGGTATTCGTTCATCGAGAGCGACGTGGCGGTAGGAGGCGCGGAGCTACTCGACGCCGTGCTGCTCGACGTCGAGCTACTTGTTGGTGTCGCGCTATTTGATGCCGAGCTGTTTGACGAACTGGCTTGTGGTTCGGGTTGTTTCGAATCGCATCCGGCCGTCGCGAGGGCCACCAGGCACCCGGCGACCAGCGCGGCGCTACGCATTCCCGTCGAAAAGTCCTGTTACCGAACCATTTTCAAAAACTTCGCGGATGGTGCTGGCCAGCAGCGGTGCGATCGACAGGACCGTCAGCTGCGGGAACCGCTTCTCGTCGCCGATGGGCAGCGTGTTGGTGACAAGTACCTCGCGGGCACCGCAGTTGGCCAGACGTTCGGCGGCAGGGTCGGACAGCACGCCGTGGGTCGCGGCGATCACGACGTCTTTGGCGCCGGCCTCGTGGAGCAGCCCGACGGCCCCGGCGATGGTGCCGCCGGTGTCGATCATGTCGTCGGTGATCACGCAGGTCTTGCCGGTGACGTCACCGACGACGCGGTTGGCCTTGACCTGGTTGGGCACTCGCGGGTCACGGGTCTTGTGGATGAAGGCAAGCGGCACACCACCGAGCGAGTCGGCCCACTTCTCGGCGACGCGCACGCGACCGGAGTCTGGCGACACGACGACTACATCTTCGCCATTGCTCACGTAGTGCTCGGCGATGTATCCGCACAGCAGCGACTGGGCGCGCATGTGGTCCACCGGTCCGTCGAAGAAGCCCTGGATCTGGTCGGTGTGCAGGTCCACCGTGACGATGCGATCGGCGCCGGCGGTCTTGTACAGGTCGGCCACCAGACGGGCCGAGATCGGCTCGCGGCCGCGGTGCTTCTTGTCTTGGCGCGCATACGGGTAGAACGGCAGGATCGCGGTGATCCGCTTCGCGCTGCCGCGCTTGAGCGCATCGATCATGATCAGCTGTTCCATCAGCCAGGTGTTCAGCGGTGCCGGATGCGATTGCAGGACGAACGCATCGCAGCCGCGCACTGACTCCTCGAACCGCACGAAGATCTCGCCGTTGGCGAAATCGCGGGCGGTCTGAGCGGTCACCTCGACATCGAGTTCCTTGGCCACCTGTTCGGCCAGTTCAGGGTGCGCGCGACCCGCGAACAGCATCAGGTTCTTGCGGTTGTCCGTCCAGTCGGTGCTCACGGCGCAGCTAGTCCTCTTGGGTTGGTGATTTTGGGCTTTTGCAAACGACGGGGCCGGGTACCGGCCCGTCGGGGTAATCGTACGGACCTTTCCCCGATGACTGGGAGCGGGTTGCCGGAATTTGAACGCGAGATGGCCAAACCCGGTATTCGCCGAGCGTGAGCAGCGGTGTTCAGCCCCGGCGGTCAGGAGTTCTTGGACGCTTCCTCGGCGGCCTTGGCCGCATCGCTTCCTGGGCGCTTCTGCGCCACCCAGCCTTCGATATTGCGCTGCGGACCGGCCGACACGGCCAGCGCGCCCGGCGGCACGTCCTCGCGGATGACCGTCCCAGCGCCGGTGTACGCCCCATCGCCCACGTTCACGGGGGCCACGAACATGGTGTCCGAACCGGTCTTCACATGCGAGCCAATCACGGTGCGCCGCTTGGTTTCTCCGTCATAGTTGACGAACACGCTGGAGGCTCCGATGTTGCTGTGTTCGCCTATGTCGGCGTCGCCCACATAGGTCAGATGCGGCACCTTGGTGCCGCGGCCCACGGTGGAATTCTTGACCTCCACAAACGCGCCCAGCTTGGCGCTTTCGCCGGTCACCGTGCCCGGCCGCAGGTAGGTGAACGGCCCGATGACCGATCGCGCACCGATGGTGGAGCCCTGGCCGTGGGTGCGGATGACGGTGGCCGAGTCGCCGACCGTGACGTCGATGAGGGTGGTGTCGGGGCCGATGTGGCAGTGGCTGCCGATGACAGTCTGCGAGTGCAGCTGGGTGCCGGGCGCGATGGTCGCGTCCTGACCGATCCGGACGTCGACATCGATCCAGGTGCTCGACGGGTCGACGATGGTGACCCCTGCGCGCTGGTGGAAGCGAATGATTCGCCGATTCAGCTCGGCGCCCAGCTCGGACAGCTGCACGCGATCGTTGACGCCGGCCACCAGTGCGCTGTCGTCAACGTGGTTGGCGTGCACCACCTTTCCGCCCTGGCGGATAATCGACACGGCATCGGTGAGATACAGCTCGTGCTGCGCGTTGTTCGAGCGCAGCTGAGACAGCGCGGCGTGCAGCGGCCCGATGTCGAAGGCGTATATGCCGGCATTGACCTCACCGATGGCGCGCTGGCTGTCGGTGGCGTCGGTCTGTTCGACGATCGCGATGACCTCGCGATCCTGTGTGCGCAGGATGCGTCCGTAGCCGGTGGGATCGACCAGGGTAGTGGTCAGCAGGGTGGCTGCAGCGGGTTCGGACTTGTGCCGGCTGATCAGCCCCGCAAGGGTGTCCCCGTCGAGCAGCGGGATATCGCCGGAGGTGACGACGACGGTGCCGGCGAAGTCCGGGGGCAGCGCCTGCAGACCGCACGCCACGGCGTGTCCGGTGCCGAGTTGTTGTTCCTGCACGGCGATGCCGATCTCACGGTGCAGCGATTCGGCGAGGATGTCGACTGCGGTGGCAATGCGTTCGCGGTCGTGTCCCAGCACGATCACCAAATGGTCGGGATTGACGCTGGCCGCGGCATGCACCGAGTGCGCCAGCATCGAGCGGCCGCCGAGGGTATGCAGCACCTTGGGGATGTCCGAACACATACGAGTACCGGCACCCGCGGCCAGCACGATTACTGCAGTCCCAGCGGAATTGCCTGGCATTTCCTACTCCCTACTGCTCCGTCGCCAGGACTCGAACCTGAACTATCTGAACCAAAATCAGAGGTGCTGCCGATTACACCACGACGGACTGTTACAGAATGAAGACTGTAGTCGACCATGTAGCGAGGCTTGCCCGAGCGACAGTAGGTCCACAAGCTCGGTTATGTGACCGAGGAAAGTGATGGCACATGGCGGTACCTAGTAGGCCGGATGGCCCCGGGCGGACTCCTCGCGTCCGGATGGCCGGCACTGAGCGCCGCCGCCAGCTGATCGATGTCGCGCGGTCGTTGTTCGCCGAACGTGGATATGAGGCCACGTCTATCGAAGAGATCGCCCAACGTGCCGGGGTGTCCAAACCGGTCGTCTACGAGCATTTCGGCGGCAAGGAGGGGCTTTACGCCGTCGTGGTGGACCGCGAGATGTCGGTGCTGCTCGACGGCATCACCTCGTCGTTGACGAGTTATCGCTCCCGGGTGCGGCTCGAACAGGTGGCGTTGGCCCTGTTGAGCTACATCGAGGACCGCACCGACGGGTTCCGGATCTTGATCAGGGACTCACCGCCCGGGGTCAGCTCGGGAACGTATTCGAGTCTGCTCAACGACGCGGTCAGTCAGGTGTCGAGCATCCTGGCGGGCGATTTCCAGCGCCGCGGCCTGGACGCCGAGATGGCACCGCTCTACGCCCAGGCACTGGTGGGCCAGGTGTCGATGACGGCCCAGTGGTGGCTCGATGCCCGGGAGCCCAAGAAGGAAGTGGTGGCGGCGCACATCGTCAACCTGTGCTGGCATGGCTTGAAGCACCTGGAAGCAGATCCGCAGCTACATGAGGAATGACTCGCCGGGCAGGAACATCTGCGCGCTGCGCACCGTTTGACATAACGAGTGGTTCGCCAGGGAGGTGGTCGGTCGTGACAGGGATTCGTCTCGTTGTCGGCCTGGGCGCTGCCTTCGCCGTCGCTGTGCTGGGTGCTCCCACTGCGGGCGCAGACAACTGCAGCGGCCCGCTGACCGCGCAGGTGTGTGTGAAGCCGGGCAACGCCGAGTTGCATTCCACGCCGAACCGGGAGTTCATCCCGGATGTTCCGCAGGCATCGCCATGGCTCGTCGTCGGCGGTACCGGCTCGGGTATCTGGATCCCATAACGGAACCCGCGGGCGGGCCGAACCGGTGCGTGACATGCCTCGATCACCTAGAATTTAACTTGTTGGGGTTGACCACAGGATGAGGTGTTAGTCATGACGTCAGTAGTTGTGCGATGGGCAGTGATCGGCGCTGCCGCGGCCGCGTTGGGCGCCTTGCCTGTGTCGCTGGCCTCGGTTGCCGCGGCCGATCCGCAGTGTGCGGACCCGGCCATGTGTCAATCCGAGCCGCCCAACCCCGAGAACTGCAACGGCGGACCCGACGACATGGTGTGCACCCGTGCGGGGGATGCGGAACTGCACTCGTCGCCGAATCCGGCAGACATTCCACCGGTGCCGCAGGCCGAGACTCCGCCCTGGATGGTTTTCGGTAACCCCGGTATGGGCGGCCACTGACCGGTAGGAACTCGGACAACACCCCTTGGTAGTTGCTTTCGGATCCTAACGAGTCTAATTTTGACTTGTTAGGAAACCTAAGCATTAAAGGGGTGTTGTTCTATGCCTGGCCTTCGATATGCCGTGGCGGTGATGGCGGCGGGTCTACTTGCTGCGGTTCCTGCTGGTGGCGAGGTGGCGAGTCCGACGAGCGTCGCCCGCGGCGGGCACGGGCACTGCGAGCAGGCCCGGACGGGTTCCGAGGTGTGCATAACGCCAGGTGACGCCGAGCTGCGGTCGTGGCCGGATCCGGCCGATCTGCCGACGCCGCCTGACGTCCCGTTGCGTCCCGACAATCTCTGAGATGGCTGTCAGGGGAGGCGCGCGCGGAACTCTGGCCAACAGGTTCGAAAAAGCTGTGAACTAGCTGTATGACGTGCGAAAAGCGCCTAAAGTCAAACCCTGGGGTTGATCGATAGGCGAGGTGTTTGTCATGACGTCAATAGTGATGCGATGGGTGGTGGCAGCCGCGGCCGCGGCCGCGCTGGTCGTCACGCCCGCGGTACTGGCCCCGGTGGCGGGGGCAGAGCAGCCGTGCGCGGATCCGGCCATGTGCCAGGCGCCGACCCCTGCGGCTCCGGTGCACGAGGACGCCGAATTGCACTCGAAGCCCAATCCGGCGGATATCCCGCAAGCTCCCCAGAGCGGCATGCCGCCCTGGCAGATGATCAATGCCCCCGGAGAGGCGCGCAATCACCCCTGACTCATGGCGTGGTTGGCAGTTGGCTGTGAACTGGCTGGGAAAATGCCGGTCTGATGGCAACTTGAGGCGGGCGGATCTATCGTCTTCTCATGATGTTTGTGCTGGTACGGCGTGCGGCGCTGCTGGTGGCGGCCGGTGTCACCATCGGTGTGCCGCTGGCTTTGGGTGTATCTCACGCCGACCCCCCGTGTGCGCCGGGCGCGGCCGCCTGCGCGCTGCCCACCGCGGTCGTCCCACCGGCGGGGGCGCACGAAAAGTGCAGTGCGCCAAAACCGGGTGAGCAGGTCTGCGCCGAGCCCGGTGACGCCGAGCTCCACTCAACACCTACGGCCCACATCCCGGCACCGCCGTTGACGGTTGCCCCGACAAAGAGCGGCGCCGCGCTCTAGACGGATGAGCGCCGGGGCCGGTGCCGGCCCTAGTGCGCGCCGCAGTCTCGCGACAGCAGGTCGGCGATCGTCTCGCGGCGTACCAGCTCGCGCACCCGTCCATCGCGCACCGCGATGACCGGGGGACGTCCGACCAGGTTGTAGGACGAGGCCATGCTGTGGTTGTAGGCACCGGTGCAGGCCACGGCCAGCACGTCGCCGGGTCGCACGTCCGAGGGCAGGCTGACATCGCGGGCGATCTCGTCGCCGGATTCGCAGTGCCGTCCGGCCACGGTCACCAGCTGCGGCGGGGCAGATGGGTGCCGATTAGCCAGTGCCACACTATATTTAGCGTCGTATAGCGACACCCGGGGGTTGTCGCTCATGCCGCCGTCGACGGCCACGAAGGTGCGTCCGCCGGGCTGGGTCTTGACCGACACCACGCGGTACAGCGTGACGCCCGCGCGCGCGGAGATGGCGCGACCGGGCTCCACCACGATGCGCGGGCGCGGGAAACGCTCAGCAGCGCAGGCGGCGTCGAGGGCGTCGTCGATGAAATCGGCCAGTTCGGCGAGGTCCAGTTCGGGGTCACCCGAGCGGTAGGGCACACCGTGGCCGCCACCGATGTTGAGTTCACTCAGGATCACGCCGTGCTTGGCGCGGATATCGGCCATCGCGGCGATCATGCGGCGGATGGTCTCGCCGTAGAGCGCGCAGTCGGTGACCTGTGAGCCGATATGGCAGTGCAGGCCCACCAGGTTCAGCAGGGGTTGGTCAAGAACACGGCGTGCCGCCTCGACGGCATGCCCACCGTGCAGCGGGAATCCGAACTTCTGGTCGGTGACACCCGTCGTCACCGCGGCATGCCCGTGGATGTCGATATCGGGGGTCACGCGCACCAGCACTCGCTGGCGTTTGGACAGCCGAGTCGCCAGGAACATGATCTCGGTGTAGGAGTCCACCACGATCCGGCCCACACCCACCGCAGCGGCGTCGCTCAGCTCGTCAGGGGTCTTGGCGTTGCCGTGCATGATGATTCGTTCCGGATCGAAACCGCCCGCGAGCGCGGTCGCCAACTCGCCGGAGGAGCAGACGTCCAGCGACAGGCCCTCTTGCGCCACCCAACGCGCGACGTCGGTCGTCAGCAGTGCCTTACTGGCATATGCGACCTCGACCTCGCGCAAGGTGCTGCGATAGCGACGGGCGCGGTAGCGGAAGTCCTCCTCGTCCAGCACGTACGCGGGGGTGCGGAATTGGTCGGCGATTTCCGAGAGCGCCGTCTCTCCGACGCACATCCGGCCCTGCTCGTCCAGGTGTGTGGTGACCGGCCATACGGCCGGGTCGACGCGGGGGCGCGCCACGTTATGTAAGGACGGCAGGAGGTCCAAAAGTGTCATGCATCCACCGTGCGCCTGTGGCGATCGCATGCGGAGTTTCTTGACGTGGCCTTGACGGTGATGGGCCCGATATTGGCGAGATCTGGGCGCCGTAGAATGGCGGGACCATGACTGTGACTGCCCCGCCTCTCGCCGGGGTGATCCGGACAGCCTTGCGGGATCCCGCATTCGATGTTCTCGCCCCGGCCATCGCCGCCAAGACCGGCCTTGATCTGACGGCACCGTCGTGTGCTCGCGCATTCGTCGTGACCGGTATCGCCGACGCGAGCGATGCGCCCGTCTTGGTTGTGACGGCCACCACCCGGGAGGCGCAAGACCTCGCTGCCGAGCTTCGTGACGTGTACGGCGATGCGGTGACGCTGCTGCCGTCCTGGGAGACGCTTCCGCATGAACGGTTGTCGCCCGGTGTCGACACCGTGGGTGCACGGCTACAGGTGCTGCACCGGCTCGCCCATCCTGAAGATTCCCGGATGGGACCACCGCTGCGGGTCGTGGTCACCACGATTCGCTCGCTGTTGCAGCCGATGTCTCCGGGGCTGTTCGATCTTGAGCCCGTGGAGCTCACGGTCGGTGCCGAGTCGGAATTCGACGCACTGATCGCCCGCCTGGTCGAGCTCGCCTACACCCGGGTGGACATGGTGGCGGGCCGTGGCGAGTTCGCGGTGCGCGGCGGCATTCTCGACGTATTCAGTCCCACCGCGGACCATCCGGTGCGTGTCGAGTTCTGGGGCGACGAGGTCAGCGAGATGCGCTACTTCGCGGTCGCCGACCAGCGATCGATCCCCGAGCTGGAGGTCACCTCCGTGCTCGCGATGCCCTGTCGTGAACTGCTGCTCACCGCACAGGTGCGTGCCCGTGCCGCCGAACTCGCCGCGGTGGCGAGTGCCTCCGCGGAGGTGCCCGATGAGCACCGGATCGGGACCGGGGTGGGGGAGATGCTGGCCAAGCTGGCGGACGGCATCTGCGTCGACGGCATGGAATCTCTGCTGCCCGTGCTGCATTCGGGCGAGCTCACCATGCTGGTCGACCACCTGCCCGATAACGCTCCCGTGCTGGTCTGCGATCCCGAGAAGGTGCGCACCCGATCGGCGGACCTGGAGCGCACCGGCCGTGAGTTCCTGGAGGCCTCCTGGTCGGTCGCCGCGATAGGCGCCAATGCGCCGATCGATATTGCCGCGCTGGCCGATTCGGGGTTCAGGGAGCTTGACGACGTCAAGCACACGGCCGATGAAGCCGGACATCCATGGTGGTCGCTGAGCCCGCTGAGCATGGGTGACGGCCTGTCTGTCGAGCTCGCGGTGCGCCAGTCGCCATCTTCGCGCGGTCACAAGGAGGGCGCCGCGGAGATTTTCGCGATGCTGCGCGCTCATGTGATGACGGGTGGACGGGCGGCCGTGGTGGCCGCCGGTGCGGGCACCACCCACCGGATCATGGAGCAGCTGGCCGAAACGGAAACGCCTGCAACACTGCTGGAGCCCGGGGCCGAGCCCGCCGAGGGAGTGGTCGGAGTGCTGCGCGGTCACCTCACCGACGGTGCGGTGCTGCCCGGGGCCAACATCGTCATCGTCACCGAGACCGACCTCACCGGCAGTCGGGTGGCGGCCACCGATGGCAAGCGGTTACCGGCCAAGCGCCGCAACCAGGTTGACCCGCTGGCCCTCAGCGCCGGCGATCTCGTGGTACACGATCAGCACGGCATCGGGCGATTCGTCGAGATGGTGGAACGTACCGTCGGCGGAGCCCGTCGGGAGTACCTGGTGCTGGAATACGGGTCGAGCAAGCGCGGAGCCGCCGCCGGCGGGCAGAGTGATCGCCTGTATGTACCGATGGATTCGCTCGATCAGTTGTCCCGGTACGTGGGTGGCGAGTCACCCGGCCTGAGCCGCCTCGGCGGCAGTGACTGGACTAACACGAAGACCAAGGCGCGCAAGGCTGTTCGCGAGATCGCCGGTGAGCTCGTGGCACTATACGCGGCGCGCCAGGCGGCGCCCGGGCACGCCTTCGCGCCGGACACTCCGTGGCAGCGGGAAATGGAAGACGCCTTCGGCTTCGTCGAGACCGTCGATCAGCTGACCGCCATCACCGAGGTGAAATCCGATATGGAGAAACCGGTCCCGATGGACCGGGTGGTGTGCGGCGACGTGGGCTACGGCAAGACCGAGATCGCGGTGCGCGCGGCGTTCAAGGCCGTCCAGGACGGTAAGCAGGTCGCGGTGCTGGTGCCCACGACGCTGTTGGCCGACCAGCACCTGCAGACCTTCACCGATCGCACCGCTGGGTTTCCGGTCAAGGTGGCCGGCCTGTCCCGATTCACCGATCCCGCCACCTCGAAGCTGGTCATCGAGGGAATGGCCGACGGCTCAGTCGATATCGTGATCGGCACCCATCGTCTGCTGCAGACGGCGGTGCGATGGAAGGACCTCGGTCTGGTGGTCGTCGACGAGGAGCAGCGCTTCGGCGTCGAACACAAGGAACACATCAAGGCGCTGCGCACCCATGTCGACGTTCTCACCATGAGTGCGACCCCGATCCCGCGCACGCTGGAGATGAGCCTGGCCGGCATCCGGGAGATGTCGACCATTCTGACTCCACCGGAGGAGCGCTACCCGGTGCTGACGTACGTGGGCCCGCACGACGACAAGCAGGTGGCGGCGGCATTGCGCCGCGAGCTGTTGCGCGACGGGCAGGCGTTCTACGTGCACAACCGGGTGAGCACCATCGACAGGGCTGCCGCCCGATTGCGTGAGCTGGTGCCGGAGGCCAGAGTGGTTGTGGCGCACGGTCAGATGCCCGAGGAATTACTGGAGCGCACCGTCGAGGGGTTCTGGAACCGGGAGTACGACATCCTGGTGTGCACCACCATCATCGAGACGGGGCTGGACATTTCCAACGCCAACACACTGATCGTGGAGCGGGCCGATATTTTCGGGCTGTCGCAACTGCATCAGCTGCGTGGTCGCGTCGGCCGCAGCCGTGAACGTGGATATGCGTACTTCCTGTATTCGCCCGAGGTGCCGCTGACCGAGACCGCCTACGACAGGCTCTCGACCATCGCGCAGAACAACGATCTGGGTGCCGGTATGGCCGTGGCCATGAAGGACCTGGAAATTCGCGGTGCGGGCAACGTGCTCGGTGTCGAGCAATCCGGTCACGTCGCCGGGGTGGGTTTCGATCTCTACGTCCGGCTTGTCGGTGAGGCCGTCGAGGCATACCGCGCGGCCGCCGACGGGAAGACGGTGCAGACCGCGGAGGAGCCCAAGGAGGTGCGTATCGATCTTCCTGTCGATGCGCATCTGCCCACGGACTACATCGGCAGCGATCGGTTGCGCCTCGAGGCGTACCGCAGGCTGGCGGCAGCCGGGGACGCCGCGCAGATCAATGCGGCCGTGGAAGAGCTCCTCGACCGTTACGGGCCGCTGCCGCTTCCGGTGCAGCGCCTGGTCGCCGTGGCCTCGCTGCGGTTGCTGTGCCGCGAGATGGAAATCACCGATCTTTCGGTGGCCGGTAGCAATATCCGGATACAGCCGCTACCGCTGCTGGATTCGGCGCAATTGAGGCTCAAACGTTTACACCCCGCGGCCCAATATCGGGCGACGACTTCCGTTGTCCAGGTTCCCATCCCGCGCGCCGGCGACGGAGGTGTGGGCTCGGAGCGGATCCGTGACCTGGAGCTCGTGCATATGATTGTTGATCTGCTGCTGGCATTGTCGGGGCGTCCCGCGGGCAGTGTGGATATCACGCGAGTGGAGGTGAGCAAATGACCGTCATCCTTGTGGACCCGCGCCATCCGTCGATGGTCCCGGTTGAGGCGGTCGGGTTGCTCGCCGGCGATCTGCAGTACACCGAGGAGCTCCCGGTCCGGCTGGCGTGGACGCTGTCGACCGCGCGTCCGGTGTACATCGGGGAGGATGCCCCCGCGCTGTTGTCCTCGGACCGCGATCATCCGGAGGTGAAGGCGCGGATCGAGGCCGGGGCCAAGATCATCGCGCCGCCGGCACGCCAGGGCGAAAAGCTTATCGACGCGGTGGCGGTGATGGACCGGCTGCGGACGAACGGCCCGTGGGAGAGCACCCAGACCCACGATTCCCTGCGCCGGTACTTGCTCGAAGAGACCTACGAGCTGTTCGATGCCGTGCGCACCGGTGACGTGGACGAGCTTCGCGGAGAGCTGGGAGATGTACTGCTGCAGGTGCTCTTCCACGCCCGCATCGCGGAGGACGCCCCGGAGCATCCGTTCAACATCGACGACGTCGCCGAGGCATTGCTGAAGAAGTTGGGTAACCGCATTCCGGTAATACTCGGTGCCGGTGGGGATTCCAGCTCGATCTCGTTGGAAGAGCAACTGGCGCAATGGGAAGAGCGCAAGGCGCAGGAGAAGGATCGCGACTCGTGCCTGGACGGCGTGTCCAGCAGCCAGCCTGCGCTCGCGCTCACTCAAAAGGTGCTGGGCAGAGTGACGGCCGCGGGTCTGCCCCAAGAGTTGATCCCGGCACAGCTGCTGTCGGTGACCATCGAACTTGAGGGTGACGCTGAGAACCAGCTGCGTGCAGATGTTTTGGAGTTCATGGACACCGTGCGCCGCGCCGAGAAGGCCATTCTGGCGGGACGTCGCGGCGAGGATGTCGTAGCGGGGTTGGCCAGCACCGACCTGCGCGGTGTCGACGGCGAGGAATGGCGCGAACATTGGCTGCGGAATCCGGCTGAGGACCCAGTCACCTAGACGGTAGCTACGTTTGTGCCGGGTGCGCCTTTGTGCCCGGCATCGCGGGACGATGGTCCGCACAGCATTTGCACAGCATTTAGGTACGCCATACCTTATCTGTGTGGTCTTATCGGATGCGGTTCCCAATCTGCTCATAGGCCTGCGGGAGGGCCTCGAGGCTGGGCTTGTGGTGAGCATTCTGCTTGCCGCTGTCCATCGTTCACCGCTGGCGGCAAACGGGCGCCGGGCCACCGCCCCGGTGTGGCTGGGCGTTCTCGGTGCACTCTCGGTGTCGGCCAGCTTCGCGGCGGTGCTCAACTCCACGACCAGCTCGCTCGGCGCGAACGGCCAGGACGTGGTGGGCGGCGTACTCAGCATCCTTGCCGTTGGATTGGTCACCGCGATGATCTTCTGGATGTCGCGGACCGCCGCCAGCCTGTCCGGTGAGCTGTCGGGCAAGGTTGAGCACGCCCTCATCCTCGGTGCCGGTGCGCTGGCCCTGACGGCGTTCTTGGCTGTTGCCCGCGAGGGACTGGAGACAACCCTGTTCTTCTGGACCGCGGCCAAGGCGGCGGGGGAGACCACTGGACCGGTGATCGGCGGTGCCATCGGGCTGGCGATCGCGGTGGCGCTGTGCTGGTTGCTGTATCGCCGCGCGGTCAAGCTCAACCTCAAGGTGTTCTTCACGCGGACGGCGGTGGTGCTCATTGTGATCGCCGCGGGCATCCTTGCGTACGGCATCGGCGACCTGCAGACCGCGGGTTGGCTGCCCGGGCGGACCTGGTACGCATTCGATCTGAGTCAACGCATTTCCGCGGACTCCTGGTGGGTCACCATCGTCACCGGCATCACTCAGCTCACGCCGCGGATGACCGTGCTGCAGGTGGTGGCCTGGGCTGGGTACTTGGTACTGGTGATACCCCCGTTTCTGCGGGTATCGCGCGAAAACCATTCGCCCACTGGCACGTCCGAGCCGGACGGCGAGCCGTCGGCCTTCGCCCGGTTGATCGGTCAGCGCCCGCTCGCGGTTGCCGCGGCCATCGTGGTGGTGCCCGTACTCGCGGCGGCTGCGGTCATTGCGATCCTCCCGTCCGCCAACCGTGACACCGGTACGCAGGTGACGGTGACTGCCACCGGGTGCGCAGAGGACTGGAAGTCCGTCGGTACCGGAGTGCAGACATTCTCTGTCGTGAACAAGTCGGGCAAGACCGGCGAGATCAACCTGGTGGACGGCAACAACGGCGTGGTGGCCGAGATCGAAACTCTCGGACCGTCGACCAGCGCCACGATCACCGCAACGCTCTCTGACGGAACCTACAAGTTCGCGTGTCTGATGGCCGGGCAACCTGCCAGGTACTCCGCGGCCCTGCAGGTCAGCGGGAACGCCGTCCCCGATGCGCCCCGGCCCGTCGTCAGGGTGACCGAGGACGACCTCAAGCCGCCCATGGAGGCCTACCAGCGTTACGCCGACAACCTCCTGGCGACGCTAGGAACCCAGGCGCGGGCACTTCGTGCCGACCTTGCCGCGGGAAACATTGAAGCGGCTAAGAAGGATTGGGTGCCTGCGATTCTGACGTGGAATCGGATCGGCGCGGCGTACGGCAGTTTCAAGGACTATGGGGATGCCATCGCCGGGCTGCCGCACGGGCTCCCCGACGGGGTGCACGATCCCGATTTCAAAGGCTTGCGCCGCCTGGAGTACGGGCTGTGGCATGGGCGGCCCGTGTCGGTGCTGGTCCCGGTGGCAGACGAATTGGTCACCACTGTCGACACGCTGCGCGCGCATTTGGCGGACGTGATGATCGAACCAGCCGATCAGACGAAGCGCCCACACGAAATTCTTGAGGACACCTTGCGATTCCAGCTCATGGGCTTTACGAACCAGGGGGCGGGGACCGAGTATCCGGAGGCGGCGGCCGCGGTCGAAGCCACGCGAGCGGTACTGGGTCAGTTCTCCGGGCTGATCAATGCGCGCGACCCAAAACTGTTGGGAAAAAGCAATTCCCAGCTCGATATTCTTGATGCGGCACTCAAGGCGACACAGCAGGGCGGTCACTGGCGACCGCTTGCCGAGGTGCCACTGGCCGGTCGCCAGGCGGTGGATGCCGCACTGGGGCAAGTGCTTGAGACGCTTGCCTCGGTACCGCTGCTGATCGAACTCCCGCCGAGCCGTTGACCAAGGAGCCGCGCAATATGGATGTCAACCGCAGGAATTTCCTCCGCGGCGCTGCGATCGGTGCCGCCGGCACCGCGGTCACGGGTGCGGTGCTCGCCCACGGTGCCGAGGTCGATGCGAACGCAGCGGCAGTAGCCGTACCGCCGAATCGATACCCCTTCCATGGGGCCAAGCAATCGGGAATCCTCACCCCGGTTCCCGCCGAGAAGCAGAACTTCGCCTGCCACGTGGCTTTCGACGTGACGTCGACGAACAGGGATGCGCTGGCCGGTGCCTTCAGGAAGCTGACCGAGCGTGCGCGATTCCTATGTACCGGCGGCACTCCGCCGGAGCTGGGTGTGGGGCAACCGCCCGCGGACAGCGAGGTGGTCGGGCCTGTGGTCGAGGCGGATGGCCTGACGGTAACGGTTGCCGTCGGGTCGAGCCTGTTCGATACCAGATTTGGCCTGGCCGAACGCAAGCCCGCCAAACTCAAACCAATGACTGTGTTCCCCAACGACTTTCCCGAGGCTGCGTGGTCGCACGGCGATCTGTTGGTTCAGCTGTGCGCCCACAATCCCGATACGGTGCACCACGCACTGCGGGACATCACCCGCGCTCTGCGAGGTGATCTGCAGATGCGTTGGCGGATTGAGGGATACAATTCGCCGCCCCGCCCGTCGGGAACAGGCCGCAATCTGTTGGGCTTCAAAGACGGCACCGCCAACCCGGTGTCCAACGATGCCGAGAAGCTGATCTGGGTGAGCGAGGGTGAGCCGGCCTGGACGGCGGATGGCACCTACATGGTGGTGCGCCTCATCCGGATGCTCGTGGAGTTCTGGGACCGTGTCTCCATCAATGAACAGGAGCGGATGTTCGGGCGCCGGCGCGACAGCGGCGCACCGCTGGACGGGAACAACGAATTCGACACCCCCAACTACGCGACTGATCCCGCAGGTCAGACGATTCCGCTCGATGCGCACATCAGACTGGCCAACCCGCGCACCACGGAAACGGACAACCAGCGGTTGGTGCGGCGCTCCTACAACTACGACCTGGGCGTGGATCTGAACGGGAACATGCAGTCAGGCCATGTGTTCGTCTGCTTCCAGCAAGATCTGGAGCGCCAGTTCGAAACCGTGCAGAACCGGTTGAACGACGAGCCGCTCGTCGACTACGTGCAGCCATTCGGTGGCGGGTACTTCTTCGCGCTGCCCGGTGTCGCCGATGAGAATGACTGGTATGGAAAGGCCCTGCTCGGCTAGCCGAAGAGCTCCTGACCCCAATACTCCTTGGGGCCCAGTCCCGGGGGGCAGGCGAAGATGGCCGACCCGGTATGCAGGATGTACTCGTTGAGGGCGTCCTCGGTGGCCAGCTTGCGCTGCATCGGGATGAACTGGCTCTGCGGATTGCGCATGAAGGCGATGAAGAACAGCCCCGCATCCAGATGCCCGAAGCCGTCCGACCCGTCGGTGAAGTTGTAACCGCGGCGCAAGATCTCGATGCCGCCCAATTCCTCGGCGGAAGCCAGTCGCACGTGCGCGTCCACGTCGAGCAGCGGTTCCCCGTCGGATTTCTTACCGCTGAAGTCGATGGTCGCGAACTCGTCGGCCTGACCGATGGGCGCACCGGATCCCTTGGCGCGCCCGATGACTCGTTCCTGCTCGTTGAGTACGGTGCGGTCCCAGCTCTCGATCAGCATCCGGATGCGCCGTGCCACCAGGTAGGTGCCGCCCGTCATCCATTGGGGGTTGTCGCCCTTGGCCACCCAGACACTGGTGTCGACCTTCTCGGTGTCTTCGGCCTTGATGTTGCGGGTGCCGTCCTTGAACCCGAACAGGTTTCGCGGCGTCACTTGTGACCGGCTGGTCGAGGAGGTGCGGCCGAATCCTAGCTGCGACCACTTGACCGCAACGGTTCCAAAGCCCACCCGGGCCAGATTGCGGATGGCATGCACCGCGACTTGCGGGTCGTCGGCGCAGGCCTGAATACAGATATCGCCGCCGCAACGAGCGGGGTCCAGCTTCTCGTTACGGAACTTCGGCAGGTCCTGCAACGCGGGCGGCAGCTTGTCGGCGATGCCGAATCGGTCCACCCCGTCCTTGCGGAAGAACGACGGCCCGAACCCGATCGTCAGGGTCAGCGCGGAGGCGGCCAGGTCCAGCGCCTCACCCGTATCCGTCGGTGGGGCATAGGGATTGCCGTCTACCGCACCGCCGGGTGTGGTCTCCTGGCCCTGGGACATCCGCTCGGCCATGTCGGTCCACTGGCGCAGCATGGCCTGCACCTCGCCGCGGGTGGCGTTGGGCATCACGTCGAAGGCGCAGAAATGCATCCGGTCCTGTGCCGGGGTGGTGATCCCGGCCTGGTGATCGCCCCGGAACGGGACCTTGAGGTTTACCGGTCCGGTGCCGGCCGCGCTCGCGCGACCGCCCAACACCCCCGCGCCCGCGGCCCCGGCCACGGCGGCGGTGACCCCCGCCGCGCCCAGCAGCTTGCGGCGGTTGAACCCGCTACCGTCCGGCGATGACACCTTGTACCTCGCTGACCTCCTTGGACAACGCGTCGATGGCGTGCGCCAGTTCGATGCGCTGATCCTGGGTCACGGTGTCGTACAAGACGAATCCGTCACCCTTGCGGTACTTGCCGAGCAGCGTGTCGACTTCCTTGAACCGCTTGTCGATTGCCTGTCCCAGTTCGGGTTTGCGCTCGTCCAGGATCGGCCGCACGGTAGCGATCGCGTTCTGCGAGCCATCGACGTTGGCCTGGAAGTCCCACAGGTCGGTGTGGCTGAAAGCCTCTTCCTCGCCGGAGATCTTCGTCCTGGCCACCTCGTCGAGCAGAGTCTGCGCTCCGCCCGCGATCTTGGTGGTGTTGATGTCGAAGTCCTTGGCGCGCACGCCGTCCGAGAGCTCCTTGATGTCCTTGAGCAGCTGATCGGCGATGGCGTCGGTATCGGGCTGCAGGCCCGTCACCCACAGATCCTTCTCCAGCCGGTGATAACCGGTCCACTTCTCGCCGGGCTGAAGATCGGCCTCGCGCAGGTCGATTCGCGGGTCCAGGTCATTGGGGAAGGCCTCGGCGACCGGCTCGATCCGCTCGTAGTACACCCGGCTGGTCGGGTACTGCGCCTTGGCGGAGGCGATGTCCTTGGCCTTCACCGCGTCGACGAACTTGGTGGCGGATTCACTGAGGGCGTCCACCTGGGTGATCACATAGCCGCGGTAGCGGTCGGTGGCGTCCTTGAACTTGCCGTCGGCATCGAGCTTCACCGCGGCACCGGTGATCTTGAAGTCGCCGCGGATGCCGTCGCCGATCATGCCCGGCTTGCACGCGGTCTGATAGGTACCGGGCTCGGTGAACTGCACGATGAGCTTGCGGCTGATGCCCGAGCCGATGTTCTCGACCTCGCCGAGCGCGCGGTCGCCCTTGTCGTAGACGTAGAACTCGGTGACCTTCGACCCGTTGTTGGTCACCTGGAAAGTGACGGGGCCCGTGGTGGCCTCGGTCTTGGAGACCTCGCAGCTGGTGTCGGTGGCGGTCACAGTGATCTCTTGACCGGCGCCGGCAGCACCGCCCTGCGCGGGTTCCTTAGGGGTGCAAGCCGCCAGGGTTGTACCGGTGGCCACCGCAAGTGCGGTGGCCACAATGGCGAGTGACAGTCTCATCCAGCGGTCCTCTCGGGTTGGGGTTCGGTGGTGTTGATTTTTTGGGGCTTTTCTTTGGGCGGCAAGGTGACCGGGCGCAGGAAGAGGCCGAGCACGATCACCAGGTAGGCGATCCAGCCCGTGAGTTGCAGCACCGTCGGGGTCGGTGTCACGTTGAAGATCCCGCGTAGCAGTTCGCCGTACCAGGCGCTCCAGTCGAACCAGCTGGTGATGTCAAAGGCCTTGTGGGACAGACCCGGAAGCCATCCGACCGTCTGGAGGGCGCCGATGCCATAGGACAGGATGCCGGCGGCCACCACCACCAGAAAGGCGCCGGTGTACTTGAAGAACTTGCTCAAGTTGATCTTGATAGCACCGCGATACATGCCATAGGACAACGCCGCCGCGGCGGCGACTCCGGTAACGAGTCCGGCCAGGGGCCAGGCAGTTCCGGTCTTGGCGTACCCGACCATGAACAGTGCGGTCTCAACACCCTCACGTCCGACCGACAGGAATGCGACGGTCAGGATCGCCAACGAGCCCGTTTCCAATGCCTGGGCCATGCCGTGGCGCAGTTCGCCGGCGATGCTGGCCGCCGCGGTGCGCATCCACAGCACCATGGTCGTCACGATGGCCACCGCGACCAGCGAGGCCACCCCGGCGATCGCTTCGGCTCCGAGATCGCTGATGGTGTTACTGCCGAAATGGATCGTCACGAAGATGAGCAAGGTCATCGCGATGGCGCCGGCCACTCCCAGCCACACCCACCGCAGCGCATCGCGGCGGTTCGACTTCACCAGGAACGCCACCAGGATCATCACGACGATCCCGCATTCGAGGCCTTCACGCAGACCGATGAGGCCGCTGCTGAAGTATTGCGAGAAGCTTGTCGGCCCGTCGGCTAGGACGCCGATACTGCGCATGTCCAGGGTCCTTTTCCCTCATGTGACTTTGGCTAGCCAACGCTTGCCAAGGTGCGGCTGACCTTACCCGAACGCGGTGCTCGCGGGCGATGGCATGGCATCGGCTGCGTCCGAGTGCGTCCAGGTCGTGCAACGATGGAGGGCAATCCATCGCACCGTCTAGGAGTTCCGTCGTGTCGTCCCTCGCCGTGCGCTCCCTGTCGGCGCGCTTAGTGCGAATTATGCTCGTCGTCTCCATTTCGATGTTTCTGCTGGCAGCGGGCTGTTCCTGGCAGTTGGGCGGGCGCTCGCCGCTACCGCAGGGGGTGCCGCCGCCTACCGGGGATCCGGTGCCCGACATCGCGACGCCGCCCGCGCATATCCAGGGCCGTCCCGCCGACCAGCTCCGTGAATGGTCGACTCCACGTGCCCAGAAGACGGGAATCCCCGTCATCGCGCTGGAGGCGTACGCGTACGCGGCCAAGGTTGCCGAGCAGGAGAACCCGCGCTGCAAGATCGCGTGGACGACGCTGGCCGGAATCGGCACCGTCGAGAGCCACAACGGCACCTACCACGGTGCGCAGCTGCAACCCAACGGCGACGCACTGCCGCCGATCCGCGGGGTGCGCCTGGACGGATCCAACGGAAACCTGCGGCTTCCTGATACGGACAAGGGCGTCATGGACGGCGACCCGAACCAGGATCGCGCGATGGGACCCATGCAGTTCATCCCCGAGACCTGGCGTATCTACGGTGTCCGGGCTGCCGGTGAGGGTGAGCCCAGCCCCGACAACATCGACGATGCCGCGCTGTCGGCGGCGGGGTACCTGTGCTCGCGCGGTGGTGACCTGAGTACCACCGAGGGCTGGATCAAGGCGCTGTGGGCCTACAACATGTCGGACGTGTATGCCGAGCAGGTACGGGATTGGGCCACGGCCTACGCCAAGGGCGGCTCGCTGTAGCACTAGTCTGTATCCGATGTTCGTCGCCCTCAGCGGCTCATCCCCGTATGACGTCGGAACCGCAGCACCCCAAAGGAGAGACAGTGCCGATTCTTGAGCAGGTAGGCGCCCGCGAGATCCTCGATTCACGCGGCAATCCGACCGTCGAGGTCGAGGTTGCCTTGACCGATGGCACGTTCGCACGTGCGGCCGTCCCCTCGGGCGCCTCCACCGGTGAGCACGAGGCCGTCGAACTGCGCGACGGCGGCGCGCGCTACGGCGGCAAGGGTGTCACCAAGGCCGTGAACGCCGTGCTCGACGAGATCGCCCCGGCCATCATCGGTGAGAGCGCCGATGATCAGCGCCTCATCGATCAGGCTCTGCTGGACCTCGACGGCACCCCGGACAAGTCGCGCCTCGGCGCCAACGCCATCCTGGGTGTCTCGCTGGCCGTCGCGAAGGCCGCCGCCGACTCGGCCGGACTGGCACTGTTCCGGTACCTGGGCGGCCCGAACGCGCACATCCTGCCGGTGCCGATGTTGAACATCCTCAATGGTGGCGCACACGCCGATACCGGGGTGGATGTCCAGGAGTTCATGGTGGCGCCCATCGGTGCGCCGAGCTTCAAGGAGTCGCTGCGCTGGGGCACCGAGGTGTACCACTCGCTCAAGTCCGTGCTGAAGAAGCAGGGCCTGTCCACCGGTCTCGGCGATGAGGGTGGATTCGCACCCGATGTCGCCGGCACCCGGGCCGCGCTGGATCTGATCAGCATCGCGATCGAGGCGACGGGCCTCAAGCTGGGCTCGGATGTGGCGCTGGCACTGGATGTCGCCGCCACCGAGTTCTACAGCGCCGCAGACGGTTACAGCTTTGAAAAGGAGAAGCGCACCGCCGAGCAGATGGGTGCGTTCTACGCCGAGCTGCTCGACGCCTACCCGCTGGTGTCCATCGAGGACCCGCTGTCCGAGGACGACTGGGATGGATGGGTGGCGCTCACCACGGCGATCGGTGACCGCGTTCAGCTGGTCGGCGACGACCTGTTTGTCACCAACCCCGAGCGCCTGGAGGAAGGCATCGAGCGGGGAGCCGCGAATGCCTTGCTGGTCAAGGTGAATCAGATCGGCACCCTCACCGAGACCCTCGACGCGGTGACACTGGCGCACAGCAGCGGCTACAAGACGATGATGAGCCACCGCAGTGGCGAGACCGAGGACACCACCATCGCGGACCTGGCGGTCGCGGTGGGCAGCGGTCAGATCAAGACCGGCGCCCCGGCGCGTAGCGAGCGGGTGGCCAAGTACAACCAGCTGCTGCGCATCGAAGAGACGCTCGGCGACGCTGCCCGCTTTGCGGGTGACCTTGCCTTCCCGCGTTTCTCGATCGAGACGTCCGACTAGCGGACAAGCCGACGGGCTGAGGCCGAGCTATGGCTGAATCCAAACGCCGCCCCGCGTCCGGTAGGTCGCGGGGCCCGGCTCCGGCTGCCCGTAAACGGACACCGGTCAAGCGGCCTGCGCAGAAGGTCGTCAGGGGTCCTGCCCGGAGTGGTCCGGCGGCGACCGCCAAGGCCGGCGGGACCACCGACGCGGTGGCCGAATCGATCGAACGCAGCGCCGAGCATCAGTCCGAGCAGCGCCTCGGATCCACCGCGCGGCGGGCCGCCATTCTGGCCGCCGTGGTGTGTGCGCTGACCCTGACCGTGGCCGGTCCGGTTCGCACGTATTTCTCGCAGCAGGCCCAACGCAATCAGCTCGCAGCGGCCGAAGCCCAGCTGCGCGACCAGATTGCCTTGCTCGAGGACAAGAAGCGCCGGCTGGCGGATCCGGCCTACATCGCGGCCCAGGCGCGCGAGCGGCTGGGATTCGTGATGCCGGGCGAGGTGCCGTTCCAGGTGCAGCTGCCGAACACTCCCGTCGATGCCAGGCCCCAGGGGCAGGGGCCGGTGGACAACGGCAATCCGTGGTACACCAACCTGTGGCACAACATCGCCGACTCTCCCACGGCCGTACCGACTGCGCCGCCGGCGTCACCGGCTCCGCTGCCGTGATCTCCGACGACGACATCGCCGCAGTCACAGGGCAATTGGGCCGCGCGCCGCGAGGAATGCTGGAGGTCTCCTACCGTTGCCCTAACGGTGAGCCAGCCGTCGTGAAGACCGCTCCGCGGCTACCCGACGGCACACCGTTTCCCACGCTCTACTACTTGACGCACCCAGCCCTCACGGCCGCGGCGAGCCGTCTGGAGTCCGGTGGGCTGATGCGCGATATGACCGATCGCCTTGCCTCCGATGAGGATCTGGCCGCCGCGTATCTGCGGGCCCATGAGAGCTACCTTGCCGAACGCGACGCCATCGAACCGCTCGGCACCACGGTGACCGCCGGTGGCATGCCCGACAGGGTGAAGTGCCTGCACGTGCTGATCGGACACTCACTTGCCGTGGGGCCGGGAGTCAATCCCTTGGGGGACGAGGCGATTCGAGAGCTGGCGGGCACCATGCCCGGTGTGTTGCCGGAGGTGTGGTGACCACCTTTCGAGTTGGCGCCGTGGATTGCGGTACCAACTCGATCCGTCTGCTGATCTCGGATATCGACGACTCCGGGCGATTGGCGGACGTGCATCGCGAGATGCGGATCGTGCGCCTGGGGCAGGGTGTCGACGCGACGGGCGAGTTCGCACCCGAGGCCATCGCGCGCACCCGGGTGGCCCTCAGCGCGTATGCCGAGCTGATGGACTCCCTGGGGGTGCAGCGGGTCCGCATGGTGGCCACCTCGGCTGCGCGTGACGTCTCGAACCGCGAGACATTTTTCGCGATGACGGCCGAGTTACTCGCGTCCGTCGTTCCGGGGGCGGTGGCGGAGGTCATCACGGGCACCGAGGAAGCCGCGCTGTCGTTCGCTGGCGCGGTGGGTGAGCTGGACTCGACGGCGGGGCCGTACGTGGTGGTGGACCTCGGAGGCGGGTCCACCGAGACGGTGATCGGTGATACCGGCGGGGTGAAGGCCAGCTTCTCGGCAGATATCGGTTGTGTGCGGCTCACCGAGCGGTGCCTGCACTCGGATCCGCCCACCGCCGGGGAGATCGCCGCGGCACGCGAGGTGGTGCAGGCACAGTTGGCGCGGACATTCGACGTGGTGCGGGTTGAGCAGGCGCGGACGTGGGTGGGGGTCGCGGGTACTTTCACCACGTTGGCGGCGCTGGCGCATCGGCTGGACGCATACGACCCTGCCGCGATCCATCTGTCGCGGGTGCCGTTGGGGCGCCTTTCCGAGGTGACGTCCGAGTTGATCGCGATGCCACGAGCGCAGCGCGCCGCCCTGGGGCCGATGCACGAGGGGCGTGTCGACGTCATCGGCGGTGGATCCATCGTCGTGCAGGAGCTGGCGCGTGAATTGTCCAGCCGTGCAGGGATCACCGAGCTGGTGGTCAGCGAGCACGACATCCTCGACGGCATTGCGATGTCCTTACGCAGGTAACTGGGTCTTAACACGCACCCCTGTGACCTGTATAACAGTTGACAATCTAACCCCTCCTCCAGTTGACAAGTTGATCAATTCAACTGACAGTTGATATATCAACACGAGCGGATAACGGACAGTTGAAGTCTGGTAAACGGTCAGTTGAGGAGCGCAGCGTCGCGCACGAGCCCGGATCAGCAGATGTTTGATTAGGTGCGGAAGGTTTGGATTCCTAATGTCCGGATTGATGTCGAACGCCGAAATACGCGAAATTGGGCTCTCGGAAACAGGTTTCGTGCGACGGCCCGACCCGGACGGTGCCGCGGTCGCCTACCGGACATATGGACGTGCCCGGCCTGGTGTCGCCGATGTGGTGCTGGTGCATGGCAGCCTGCAGAACTCGGCGGTGTGGTCCAAGCACGGCTACATCGCGCAGCTGTCTCAGCAGTATCGGGTGACCACCATTGACGTGCGTGGGCACGGCGCGAGTGAGAAGCCTGACCACCCCGGTGGATATGCCATCGCCTCGTCGGTGCGGGATGTCTGCGCGGTGCTGGATCACCTGGGCATCCATCGGACCCACTACATCGGATACTCACTCGGCGGGCGCATCGGGCTTACTCTCGCGGCCACGGCCCCGGAGCGGCTCACCTCGCTGGTTGTGGCGGGTTCCTCGCACCGGCCGCAATGCGGGGCGGTGGACGTACTGATCTTCCCGGATGCCGTTCGCGTGGTTGAGGAATCCGGGCTGGAGGCCTTTGTCGAGGGCTGGGAGGCGCACCGCGGTCAGCAGATGGGGTCGGGGTTCCGGGCGACCATTGAGGCGCTCGGTCAGCGAGGGCTGGCGGCCTTGCTGCGACAGTGGGATGCCGAGCCGGGCGTCGCCGAAGAAGTCCTACTTCAAATCGAGACGCCCACACTGTTTTTCGCGGGTTCTGAGGATCCGATGCGGCTGGCCGAATCGCGGGAGGCGGCGATCCGGATGCCGCGTGCCTACTTCGCCCTGCTGGACGGCTGCAACCACGGCCAGACGGTGACGATGCGCGAGCGCATTCTGGATCGCGCCCAGGCGTTCTTCCGCTTGTCCGAGTTCTCCGATATCGAGAAGCTGCGGGTGGCCGGGTGAGCGAGCGTCCTGGATTAGGGACGCTGGCTCGCATTGGCGTGTTCGGTGGCCTGTCGGGCGGGCTACTGGGTGGTGGCACCGGGGTCATCACCGTGCCCGCGCTGGCGCGGGCAACGACGTTGAGCCGAGCCGTCATTCACGGCACCTCGACGCTGCCGAACGTGTCCGCTGCGGTGGCGGGCAGCATCGTCTATGCGCTGCATGGGGCCAAGGTTGACGTGGTGGCGGGCGCCGGGCTGATGGCCGGCGGGGTGATCGGTGCGGTGGTGGGCGCCAAGCTGGTGGCGCGCATCCCGGAGTGGATCCTCAAGGCGCTGTTCGTGTTTGTGCTGCTGGCGACGGCGCTCAAGCTGCTGCTGAGTGCGGCGGGGATCGACCCGTCCGCGGGCGAGGCGTTGCTTCCCGAGGCCGTGTTGTCCCATGTCCCTTCGGTCATCGCGATCGGAGCGGTAGTCGGGTTCGTCGTGGGTGCCTGGTCGGCCGCGCTGGGTCTGGGCGGTGGGCTGCTGACGGTTCCGGCGATGCTGGTGCTGTTCGGCTCGGACCTGCACGTGGCCGAGGGCACCTCGTTGATGGTGATGCTGCCCAACGCGCTCGTCGCGTCGACCACCCATCTGCGGCAGGGCACCGCCGATGCCCCTATCGGCTTCCGGCTGGCCGCTTTCGCGTTGCCGGGCACCGTGATCGGGGCGCTGCTGGCGCTCGCGTTGAACGCGCGCTGGCTGGCGCTGGTGTTCGGCTCCTACCTGGTGTTCATCGCGGTTCGTGAGATCGTGCGAGCCGTCAGGAGTTCGCGAGACCGTGGGACGAAGAAACCAAGTCCGGCGTCGGCCTCTCAGGTGTGTGTTGGCGGTTGATCTTCTGGAGCTCGCGCGCGACATCGAGGAGCCAGCTCAGTTCTTCCTTGCGATTGGCGCCCGTGCGCTCACCGATGATCTTGGTGCCGGAGCTTTTGTCGGTCTGAGGCGCGGTGCGCTGTTGTTCGATGGCCGAATGAATCTGGTGGGCGGCCGATGTGGTCGAGGTGTTCTCGGCCAGGTAGGGGCGGATGGCGCTCAGGCCGTCGCGAATCTCGACGATTCTGCGGTAGAGCCGGTAGTGGTGATCACCGATCGCGGCCTGCGGCGGTGCCAGCGCGATCTGGGTGTTGCCCTCGTACAGCGCGGTCCATAGCGGCTCGAGCTGACGGTGTTGCCGGTAGGACTGGATGCGTTGGCGCGCCGAGGAGACCAGCTGTGAGAAGGACGGTCCCGCAAGGCCGATCACGATGAGGATCTGCCCGATAGTGGCGGCCAGTGGAGCCAAGCGCTGCCAGGAGAAGCTGTCGTTGGTGATCATGCCGTAGATGGCCGAGTGCGCCCGCATGAGGCAGAACAGCAGGCACATGGCTGCTCCGGCGGCGGTGAGGAGCATGCTGCGTCGCAGCCACGCCACATCGTGGAAGCGGGCGTACTGCAGACATTTGACGGTGATCAGGAGTGCGCCCAGGCCGTAGGTGATCAGATAGATCAGCATGTAGAGCACCCAGGCGGGCTTGTTGCCGTGCGAGGCATAGAAGTCCTGTGGCAGCTCGGAAGTCGGTGCCACAAACCAGCAGAGAACCAGTGCAGCGCCGATGGCTACTGCCATGCCGACCCAGAGCCGTGCGCGCTGAACCGCACGTGGACCGGATTCACCCCAGAAGGTGATGACCGTGAGAACGCATGCGGTCCACGCCATGCCGCCCGAGAGGTTCAAGACGAGCCGGCCCATGTTGTGTACGCCGACCAGGTTGTCGAACTTCTCGTACAGGGGTGGAGTTGCCAAGGTGACGGCAATTCCCTTGAACAGGAATGACAACAACAGTGCCACCGAGGCGGGTGGGCGGACTCGCGAGCGCAGCATCGCGGCGGCGACCACCACCACAGCGGCAAAGCTGAAGACGGCCGCTACCGAATACGCCGCGGCGGAGTCTTCAAAAACTGAGGTCACGGTGCCGCCGGCGAGCCTTCCAGCACGAGTGATGCCAGGATGCGCCGGAGGTTGGCGTTCGTGACGGGGATGGGACGGTGGCTGTCGGGACTGACGCGCTGCCCCATCATGGAGGCGAGCATCTCTGCCTCGACTTCCTGGTCGTCCAGATAGCTTTCGCGGCACAGGATTTCGGCTAGCTCGCGGCTGCTTGCACCGGTGTGCCCGCACATTACGTGGCTCAGTTCGTGCAGGATGATGTGCTCGCGATGCATGGTGGTGGTGTCGCTGTCGTACACCACGTAGTCGGTGGCGTCGGTGCGGACCAGCAGGCCGTGCACGCCGCTGCCGGAGAGCGCGTAGGGCACGAGTTGGATGTCGCGCTCGCTGATCTCACTGGCCCGGGCGCGGATGTCTTCGACGGTGGTCAGCGTATCCAGGCCCAGATCCGCGAGCTTGCGGGTGCACTGCTTGTGGATGGCCTGAAGTTCGCGAGTCGACCGTAGATCGGTTGTGAGACAACGCATCTTCGGCATGTTTACTGCCCGTTATTGACCGAGTTGTCTACCGTGGGCAGGCCCTGCAACGCGCGCACGTGGTCGAGCACCGCGGCGACTGTTTCCAGGCTCTGCTTGTTCAGACCGATCGCGCGCAACGCGATCAGCTCCACCTCGTCCCGTGTGGTTTCGTCCAGGGCGCCGAGGCGCTCATCGAGCGAGTAGGTGCGCTCGGGATCGGTGAGAACCGAGAGCGGAACGCGGAAGAAATCGGCCAGTGCTCCGAGCAGGTCGATGGCGGGACGGGCGCGCTTACCGGTGCGCAGCGCCGAGAGGTAGGCACCGCCGACCTTGATGCCGGGGCTGGACTTCTTGATGCCGTTGGCAACCTCGTCATTGGTCCACATGCGCCCATCGGGCCGCCGATGCGAATGGAAGAGCGCATTGATGCGATCAGCAAGGTTCGCGTCGGCGGATTTGGTGTCCTGAAGGGACACCTGCGGCGGGCTCGTCGTGGCCATCTACTAAGTCAAACATCGATGTCGTGAGCCCTCAACGTGAGGGGGCAGACTCACAGTGTGATTCAACGCACAGTTGAGGTGTGAATTTAGCCGTACACGCCCGCGAGATACTCCGCCTGGCAGGCCCGGCGTGCGAGCTTTCCGCTGGTGGTGCGGGGAATTGCGCCGGCGGCGACCAGTCGGACGTCGGCTACCGGCAGGGCGTGCGTGCGTGAGATGGCGGCGCGGATGACTTCGGCTACCGGTGATTGCTCCACGCGTCCGGATCCGGGCGCGCGTTCGGCGACGATGACCAGGCGCTCGCTGGTGTCGGCGATGGCGGCCTCGGCGAGCTGATTGGCCGCGACGGAGAACGCCGCGACATATCCGGAGCGGACGGCGGGCGAAGCCGCCGAGGCGGTCGCCTCGATGTCCTGCGGGTAGTGGTTGCGTCCGTCGATGATGACGAGGTCTTTGATGCGGCCGGTGACGTACAGGCTGTCGTTGAGGTACACCCCGAGGTCCCCGGTGCGCAGCCAACGGCTGTCCGCCGAGGTTCCGGTGGCATGGCTGCGTTGGTCGAGCCGGGAGCGCAGCGTGTTGTGGAAGGTCGCCTCGGTCTCGTGGGCGCGGCCCCAGTAGCCGCGGCCGATGTTGTCGCCGTGGAGCCAGATCTCACCGATCTCTCCTTCGGGCAGTTCGGCTCCGGTTCGTGGGTCGACGATCACCAGCCATTGGCTGGAGATCACCTGACCGCATGAGACGTGGGGTACCGCGGTCGGGGCGTCAGCGGACACCGGGACGGCACGGTCCTCGGCGAGCTGGGTGCGGTCCAGGTAGATCATGCTGGGGCGTTCGTCGGGGGCGATGGTGGCCACGGAGAGCGTCGCCTCTGCCATGCCGTAGGACGGCTTGATGGCGGTGGGTGGAAATCCGTAGGGGGCGAAGGCCTCGTTGAATTTCTCGATCGCCGAGAGAGTGACCGGTTCGGATCCGTTGAGCAGTCCCGCGACATTGGACAGGTCCCAGGTTTCGCCGGCCGGTGGGCGGCCGCGCTGTGCGGCGAGTTCGAAGGCGAAGTTCGGGGCGGCGGCGAACACCCGTCCATATGCGGACTCGGCGGCCAGCTGCTTGATCCACCGTCGTGGGCGCCGCACGAAGGCCAACGGGGACATCAGGGTGATGTGACCGCCGCATAGCGGGGGAAACAGGATCATGATCAGACCCATGTCGTGGTACAGCGGCAGCCAGCTCACGCTGCGAATGTTCTGATCGAGGCCGCCCGCCAGGATCATCTGCAGAACGTTCGTACACGCCGCGCGATGAGTGATTTCCACACCGGCCGGAGTGCGTGTCGAGCCCGAGGTGTACTGCAGGTAGGCGATGTCCTCGGTATCGAGCTCGGCGGGGATGAACGTCGCGCCCACCGAGTCCGGTACCGCGTCGATCGCGATGACCCGTGGCCGACGCTGACGAGGAAGCTTGCGCAGGAAGGCGTTTACCGATTCGGCGGCGGCATCGGTGGTCAAGATGACCGACGGCGTCGCATCGGAGAGCACCGCATCGAGGCGTTCGGTGTGTCCGGGGAGCTCGGGGGCGAAGAGGGGGACCGCGATGTTTCCGGCCTGGATGGCGGCGAAGAACCCGATGACGTATTCAATGCCCTGCGGTGCCAGGATCGCGACTCGATCACCTGGCTGGGTGACCTGCTGCAGGCGAGCGCCGACGGCCCGCATCCGGGTGCTGAGGGTGGTCCAGCTCAGTTCGATGGCCACGCCATCGTCATCACGTGTGAAGTCGAGGTAGCGGTAGGCGGCGGTGCTGCCGAACTCGGCGATGTTGTGTTCGAAGTTTGAGAGCAGGGTGCTGCCGGCAGGGAGGTCGATCGCGCCATCGGCGTCGAGGTAATCCTCGATTCCGCTCTGGCGAATGGCCACTCCGTCTGACATATCCAACTCCCGACTCACGATGGAAAACACTACCTGCGCTAAGTAAGCTAGCTCTTTGTTCGCAGGTGACCCGTCGTGCGAGGAGCGGGCGGCAACTGTCAATGTCGGCGATCGCGCGATCTGGTGACGAATCACACCAGAGCCCTATCGAATTCTGGTGGTGTACAAGGGGTATCACTATCTGCTGGAAACATTCAATGTGACGCCGGGGTGTGTCGCGCGAGGGTGTGATTTTTGTCGTAGGCGTTCGCCGTGCGGATATGAAGTTGGTGTTCCGGGAGGTGCCGGGTAGAACTAGGGCTGACCTGCGAAGCCCCCATAGCCCAATTGGCAGAGGCAGCGGACTTAAAATCCGCCAAGTGTCGGTTCGAGTCCGACTGGGGGCACTGAGTTAGGCCAGGCAGGGTGCTTTTAGTGTTCGTTTCCGAATCGTGCCGCTTCAGCAGAGGCGTCTGTGTCCATATCTTGTCCACACTCGGTGAACAACCTCCGCAGCGCGTTCACGCCGAAGACGTAGGAGGGTGGTGGCACGCTGGCAACCATGAGCAAGTCCGTGGAAGGAGTCGCCGATACCTTCCGCGACTTCAGGCGATCCACCAAGCTCTTGATCTTGGTGATGCTGGTGTTTGGCCTCGCACTGTTCGCCATCTGCCTCGTTGCAGATCTGACTGGCGCGGAGTGGATGGAAACGTATGCCTACATACCGAACATCCTGGCTGGGCTGACTGGCTTTCTTATTGGTGTTCCGTTCGCGCTGGTTGTATTCGCAACGCTCGCTAGCCAACGCGACGACAAGGCCGCTGCCGATCGCGTCAACGCGGTATCGCAGATTGCCTGGAACCAATTCCGCGAGGCGATTACCACTCTGTGTAGCCCAGAGCGCACCGAAGCTCTACGAGTAGGTGCCGAGCGCGTCCAAAGCGTCCACGACGAGACTTGGCACGGGTTCAATGTCGATATCGTTAAGCAATCAGCCGAAGAGTTTCAACAAATGGTGGCGTTTGCTAAGCGGCAGAGTGAAGTTTGGGGCGACGCGATACAGAGCGTAATGGCGGATATCGGGGCTCAGTCGGTCTTAACGCTTCAATGGCTTGCCGCTGTTCGGGACTGGAACACGTTGGATCAGTACGTAAGACTGCAACGGCTTGAACGTGGCCTGCCCTGGTTTCATCGTGAGCTTGACGCGCTCTTGCAGGAACGGATGATCGCCGACCGGCACCCGATGCGCCCAGCGTTCGAGATGCACGACGATCACTATGTACGACAGCCTGGTCAACCCGATAGCATGGTTACGGCTATGAGGACAGTCGCTTATCTGAGCAGTCTTGGATCCAGCCAGGAAGCGTTCGACCGAGCCGCCAGGAAGAGTGCAGCTCACTTCCCAACGACCCGAGTAAACGCGTACTACCAAACCGTGATGGACGTGGCGCACCGTATGGGCATGCTGTACGCATTCGTCCAGCAGATTGACCGTAGTGGTTGGCCTGCCATCGCTCCTGAGAATCCGCGATTGGCGTCTTAGGTTGTTGCAGTTGGCATGTGGAGCCCAGAGACTAAGGCTAATGCGTTATTCGCTGTAGCTCCACAATGTTGGCAGCTGCAGCGACCGTTCCCCGTCCAACCTTTGGCGCTGCCAGTTCATTTGCGTTGATGTAGTCGGCGTAGCTTGATCGTCCTGCGCGGTGTCGAGAATGCGTTTCAAGGTTCCGATGATGTGCTTGACGGTTTTTGGACTACGAGTCACTAGGCCAGGAGGCGAGGTTCCCTTTCGATCGACTCGACATCGAGGAGGGAACTCATAGCCTGCTCGACAAGTAGCTCGAAGTGTCGGTCGCTGAAGTGCCGGGTGTCGTTGCGCAATGCGTCTCCTCAGAGCGCCATCCAAGATCCACCAGTTGTTCGAACGTCACAGTATCGAGAAGGACTCACTATGGCACCGGCCAGGCGGCGGGACTCTCCCCGCTGATGCACCACTACAGCGGCTCGCCGATATCTGGAAGTAGCGAAATATCCTGTGGCTTACCGTATCTCCGAAACATGGCGGCTGTTTCTCGGACATTCCGTTTAGCCCAGTCAACACTGAAGTCACTCAGCCATTGATACTCGAACTTGAACCGCTCTTTGCGGTCGCCAACGCGCTTTGAAGCTTGACTTGAGATGATGTCTTCGCAGTACCAATAGAGAAGGTCGTCAAGGGTGCCCGCTTGGTCGAAGCCGAGTTGTCCTCTCTCATAGAATGTGAAGTGGTACGAACCATCTTCTGCGACAAAGATGTTGAGCCCGTCATTGGTGCGCTGTCCGACGACCATCGGATGCACCCCCAGCTTTTCCGATAGCTGATTGATTTCGGCCTGAAGTTGGTTTGACTTATCGTCCAAGGGGAGGTCCATCCTCTTCGATTATTCCCATCTTCAGTAGATCCCTGACCTTCGGCGTGACACCTTCGGGACCAACAATCATGTACTGCGGGACGCCGGGCGAGGGAGTCTGCCCAAACCATGGCTGGACTGGCCCCCCGACGATGTCCCAACCAGGAGGTAGCGGTTCTCCTGTGAGCATGTACCGCGTGTATGTGCCGCCTACTGTTTCAGGCGCTATTGCTCGGCCAGAGACAGGGGTACCGTCCGGCGCAAGATAGCGGCCCCACTCCGAGCCAAACCTGTCGATGATCGTGCCTGCCGGAAGATTAGCCGACTTCGGGACGTAGCCGGGCGGAAAGCCGTTGTTCTCCGTCGGGTAGTGCCGCGCTTCTGGTGTCCCGAAATGGTTTTCAAAGTCCTTCCAAGGCATACCGCCAGTCGGATTCCATCCTCGCAGCACAGATGCCGGCGCTCCACCTTCGGTGAGGATTTCGGCAGGAAGCCCCGCCCTGACAGCTGCTCCTTCGCCACCCAGAATGAGGCCCGGAACCATCTGGGTGGCAATGGCGGATTTGTGGCCGAGGAAGGCTTCCGGGTTATCTACAGCGCCTTTGAGTTCGTTGATTCCGTCGATGACGTTGTTGATCGGGTTTAACTGGTGCAGTAGTCCTTCGCCAGTGTTCTTCCAGGCGTCCTTGAAATCGTCAAGTCCGTTGGCACCCACCATGTCTTGGATGCCTTTGATGCCCTCGTCCCAGCTAGCGCGGTAGGCGTCTTTGAAGGTTTCCTTAACTCGCTCTTGTGGACCGGGTTCTGGCACCGCGACCATGGGGCGGTCTTGTTGAGCGCCCTTGATTGCCTCTTGAAGCCGCTGCTCTGCCTCGGCGGGTGGGTAGATCTTCTGCAAATATCCACGCATCTGGTCGATGGCGGCTTTGCCTTGTGGACTGTTGGGATCTAGCTTCGGTGCTGGGGTCTGACGTGGATCAGCCGGGCGCGGCTGCTGTTCCAATGGACTCTTCGGGTCCCTGATGCCCAGTGCGCCCAAGTTCCCTGTTAGGCCGCCCGCCCGTGGATCGGGCTGGAGCGGCTTGTCGCCGGGTGAGGGCGGGCCAAGCTTGGGTGCGTTCGGATCCACGGCGGTGGCGGCTGCGGCTTCGGTGCTGGCCGGTGTGCTGGACCGCGGATACCAATCCTTATAGAAGTTCGCATCTTTCGCACCGGGAACATCGGCAGGTTTTGTCTGGGCGGCGGCATTATTGACGTTGAACGTGGCGGCTGCCAGATTCAACTCACCCGCGACCTTGGCTTCGCCGGTCTCGATCTGGCTTTTGACAGTTTGTGTTGCTGCCCACCATTTATCAGCGCTGTCTTTAAGTTCCTTAGCCATGGTTGCCACGGCCTGACGGCTCTTCTCAACCGCCTCATCACTCATACCGCTGGGTGGGGTATAGGTCATGGACAGATCATCGTTGACCGTCACACCTTGTTGCTGCTCGGCGTGATTGATGATCGCCTTAGCGGCGGTTAACGGCGGCAACACACTGTAGGTGACCGTGGACGTGACTTCGTCAGCGAGCCCATCGATCGTGTCGCGAATGGAACCAACAGTTTTCAGGCCATCGCCGGCGTTCTGTTGGGCTGCCTCGGCGAACTGCCCCTCCCAGTAGGTGCCACCTGGCTTGTCCACATAGCCTTTGAACGTCTCCGTTCGTGACTCCAATTTCTGCACGGACTGTTTCCAGCCCTGTATAGGAGCAAGGTAAGCATTCTGGTCGGTGTTCAGAATCAGCTGTTTAGTGGGAGACATAGCGGATGCCCTAGGTCAGCTCTTGCGGCCCAAGGTCGGAACGCTTTTCATCAGCGCCACTCCGTGCTCCTCATTCGCGATCAAGCCTTGCCGACCAGCTTCGCATACTTCGCCGAACACGTTCATCCATCCGGCGACAACCTTCTGGGCGTTCGGCAACGTCCTACCCGTCAACGATGCAATCGCCGACAACGCCGGATCAGTACCGTCGGACGCCCCTGCGGAGGCTGTCTCGCCTTGGATCGCTTGAGCTAGCTCTTGAACCTGCGGACGCAACTTTCCCAACGCGTCCAAATCAGCCTTAATTCGATCTACCACCCCGACACCCCTTGCAAGTTTGATGCAGCAACCTACACCTCCACCATCGGCAACTATACGCGGCAGTCAGATCTCCATGCAGAATGTTGGCCCCCACCACTGGCACCAGTGAATGGGGTGCAAAGACTCGGCTGGTCGCGATTGAGCCCGCCAGCGACGGGACCTGGCTCGCCGCTCCAGTCGCGAATCTCTGTACAGGGAGCTCGTCGCGGTCATACATTGAGCCGTGGAGCCAAAACGGCTCACCAGCCGACCCACGAAGCTGATGCCAGCAGCGAAGGCGCCGTCGTTGCGGGTCCTGGTCGTCGGCGCCGGTGTCGGCGGAATCTCCATCGCGCGGGGGTTGTTACGCGACGGCCATGACGTCACCGTTTACGAGCAACGCCCGGATGTGCACGCCGGTGGCGGCGCGGTGACCATCTGGTCGAATGGCGCGACGGTGCTAAGGCAGCTGGGCGTGGACATGGACAGGGCCGGCCAGCAGCTGTCCACGGTGCGGGTCATGACATCGACGGGGCAGTCGCTGGCCACTTTGGACGTGGCCACGATCGCCGACCGGCTGGGCGAACCGGTTCGGATGGTCCCGCGTCATGTCCTGCTTGAGCGGCTGCTGAAAGACTTTCCGGCGGAACGTATCCGGTGTAATGCCCGGGCCGTCGCAGTGGTCGGCAACGGCAACGGCGACGGGGCTCGGGTCGAGTTCGCGGACGGCAGCGTGGCGCAGGGAGATCTGGTGATCGGCGCCGATGGCAGGCATTCGCTTGTTCGCGACATTGTCGGCGCGGACCACGCGGAGCCGACCGGTTGGTGCAGCTGGCAGGGGCTGACAACACTCCCGAACGGCGCCGATGAGCGTGTCGCCTTCGTCGTCATCGGTGAGCACGGAAGCCTTGGTCTGTGGCCGGCCGGAGGATCCGAGGTGCAGTGGTGGTTCGACCTGCCCTGGTCGTCCGGCTTTGTCAGGCCGGAACGCCCGATCGACATGATCCGGTCCACGTTTACCGGGTGGTCCGAGCCCGTCGATCGGGTGCTTGCGACGCTCACCAACGAGGATCTGGCCCATTCGCCCTATCCGCACTTCCGACATCCCATTCCCCGACCAGGCCACGGAGTGCTGACCCTGCTCGGCGATGCGGCCCACACCATGCCGCCCACGCTTGCGCAAGGGGCCAACCAGGCACTGCTCGACACGATGGTGCTGTGTAAGGCGGTTTCGGAGTTCCAGCGCGGTAACAACACTGACTTGCCCGATGCGCTGCGCTGGTATGAGAAGACCCGGCGACGCCGTGCAGCAGCAGTGTCCCGGGTTGCCTCGCTTCAGGTTTCGCACGGTGAGGCCGTGCTGAGGACGGCGGCGATGGTCTCGGACCGTTTCATGACGTGGGCACTGGCGACGTTCTTACAGTCGGTCAGTCATCGTCGGATTGCCGCTGACATCACCCGGGGCCATGCCGCCGACACCGCCTGCCGGCCGTGATGGCCGCGTCGGCCGGCGCCGTCCGTGTGCGGGGTGCGATCGACACGCCCTCGCGTTGGCTCATTCTCGTCAAATGGTGCGTGCTGGCGGTCCCGCACTACCCGATATTGATCGCCCTCTATGTGATGTATCCGGTGCTGACAGTCGTCGCCGGGATCGCAATCTTGTGCACCGGTCGATATCCGCGGACCATCTTCGACTTCAACGTCGGGGTGTTGCGCTGGTCCTGGCGGGTGATGAACTACCGATTTCCGATGAACGGCACAGACAAGTACCCGCCTTTCACGCTCGCCGCGCGGCCCGACTATCCCGGCGAACTCGACGTCGAGTATCCGGAACAACTCAGCCATTGGGCGGTGCTGGTGAAGCCGTTGCTGGCGCTGCCGCAGATCATCATCTGCTGGGCCATGGAGCCACTGCTGCAGGTTCTGTCCGTGATTTCCGCGGTGCGGTTGTTGGCCAGAGGCACCGTCTCGCAAGGCATGTTCGACCTCCTCATGGGAATCGTGCGGTGGCGTTACCGGGTGGCGGTGTACGTCTCGTTGATGTGCGACGAATATCCGCCATTCCGAATGGACTTGGGTGGCGGTGATACATGAAGCATCGTAATCCGTTGTTCCCATACGTATATCGGCTCGGCATGCCGATGTTCGACCGACTGTTCTACCGCCGATACCGGCGTGCGGCGATGAGTCATGCGACCGGCAGGCTGCTGATCGTGGGCGTTGGCCCGGGAACCGACCTCATGTTCCTTCCGCCCGCGGTGACGTCGGTCGCGGCGATCGAGCCGGAGGCGGCGATGCGGCGGATGGCTGGCGCCCTTGCCCGCCGCTGCGGCGTCGACGTCGACATCCTGGATGGGGTGGGGGAGTCGATACCTTTCCCGGACAACAGTTTCGACTCGGTGCATGTCGGGCTGGTGTTGTGCTCGGTTGACGACGTGGCGGCAACCCTCGGCGAGATCCGGCGGGTGCTCGTCCCGGGAGGCAGGTTGGTGGTCCTTGAGCATGTCCGCGGGGAGGGAGTGATGGGGCGGTTCCAGGATCTGATCGCCAAGCCATGGTCATGGCTTGCCTCCGGGTGCGAGCCGAACCGCCGGACCGTCGAAGCGATTGCCGCAGCCGGATTCGATACCAGCGGCCTGCGCAGTGTTCGAAGAACCCTGGTACCGCCGCCGTGCACACCGCACCTGCAAGGCGTCGCCACCGTAGTCGAGTAGTGCTATTCGACATCGCTATTCGACGCTGATGGCCTCGATGATGTTGAGCCGCGCCGCGCGCCGCGCGGGTGGGACCGAGCCCAGCAGGCTGATCGCGAGCGCGCCCACGGCGAAGACCACCGCCATCGGGCTCGGCTGGAAGGTGACGTTGAAGTTCATGACAGTGCCGCTGACGAGACTGAACAGCCACTGATCGACCAGACCGACCAGCAGCCCCACGACACCGCCCACCACGCCGATGGCCGCGGCCTCGGCAAGAACCATGCCCAAGGTGTACCGGCGGCTGGATCCCATCGCCCGCAGCACACCGATCTCCCTCCGTCGTTCGAGCACCGAGAGCGTCAACGTGTTCAAAAGCGCGACCGCGGCGACGAACACCACGATGATCCACACGGCGTTGGCGATCAGCATGCTCTGGTGCAGCGGGGCCTCTAGACCGGCCAACGCGGTGCGGCCGTCGTACACGTAGTTCGGTGCGGGCACCGCAGCGCGAACGTCGGCCAGCAGCCGTCCCGGATCCGCGCCATCCGCGGCGGTGATTTGCAGTGTCGTCGTGCCCGGTCGGTCAAACCACGCCCGCAGGTGATCCAGGCTCATCCCAACGGTGCCGATGACCGTCGAGAAGTAGGGCACCAGGGCCAGCACGGGCGTGTGCTGTGGGCCGTGGGGTGTTTGCAACTGCAGTTCGTCGCCCACCCGGACGCCGAGAGTCTTGCCCAGGTTCTGCGAGAGCACCACGCCCCGGCCGGCGAGTACTTCGTGACGTACTGGTGCGTCGAGCGCACGAAAAAGCGGATCGTAGGTGCCGGGGGTGAACCCATCGAGCATCACGCGTGTGCCGCCGACGACGGCGAATCCGGAGGCGCCTTCGACGACGTTCGCGACACCCGGCACCGCCGCCACCTTCTCGGTAAGACCTTGCGGCAGAGCATCGGTGGGGTAGCGGTCGGGTGAGTTTGCGCTCACCCAGATATCGACATCGGCGACGGGCGCGAAGATGTCGCGCGCGGATCGGATCATGTCGTTGTTTGTCCCGGTGATGACCACGGTGGTGACCACGGCGATGAGCACGGTCATCACCGTGGCCCACACCCGCCGCGGCGCGCGCTGGATCGTCGGCGCCGCCAGCGCCCCGGGTGAACCGAACATTCGAGCCACTGTGGCTGTTGCGCTGACGATGGGTCCGGCGAGCGCGAAGCCCAGCGCGATCTCGGCGACGAACAGTGCCGCGATCGCGACGAAGGCGAGTGACCCTGGTTGGTAGAGCACCGTCAGTATCGATGCTGCCAACACCGCCACGGCCGCGGCTCCGCTGACGATACGCAGCCAACGGGGCACGTTGTCGGCCACGGAAACTCCGACGGGTGCCAGCGCCTCGATCGGTGACACTTTGTATACCTGCCGCGCAGCCATCGCCGACGCGGCCACGCTGGTGAGTACCGTCGCAGCGACGGCAGCCGGCATCGCGTAGTCGGGCAGCCAGTACTCGATGCGGGCTTCGAGCCCTTGGGTTACCGTCGGCGGCAAACGGCCAATCGCCTTTCGGCCCAGTAGTATTCCGAGCGCCGAACCGATGGCACCGCCGATCAGCCCGAGGATCGCGGCCTCGGCGAGCATGTCGCGAACGATCGTCACGCGGCGGCCGCCGATTGCGCGCAGCATCGAGATGACCGGGCGGCGTTGGGCGATCGCCATGGTCATCGTCGTGTAGATCAGGAATGCCCCGACCACCAACGCGACTGCCGCGCCCATCAGGGCCATGTAGTTCATGAGCTTGACACCGTCCCCGGCCCGCACCGCCCGCAGGCTCGGATCAGCGACGATCGCCCGGCCGTTCACGGCGGCCGTGACCTTATCCCGAACTGCGGCGAGGTCGGCGCCCGGTGTCGTGGTGACCAGAATCGAATCGAGCTGACCTTGCCGTCCGGTGACTTCCTGCGCCATCGGCAGTGCGGCAAGCACGTAGTGCCCGCCGTTGAGCTCCGCGAGTTGCTTGCCCTTGAGCACCTCGGCGACGGTGACCGAACCTGAGCCGAGTCGGAATGTATCGCCTTTCGCATGGCCGACGGACGGTCCGATCTGGACACCGGCGGCCGTCCGCGAGGGTGCGTCAACCTTTACCCCGACAGCATCTTTCAAGGCGCCTTCCAACGCGGCGCTGCGATCGTCGGCGCCGAACAGCAGCACCGGTTCCGAATCTGTGGGTGCGGACATCCGGATCATCGGTGCGGCGGTCGCGACTCCGGGAATCTTGGCGACATCGGCCAATACCGCTTCGGGGAACCCCGCGTCGGTGATGCCTGATACCTCGAGTGCGGCGACGCCGGCGACCCCGTCCGCCAACCGGTTGACCGATCCGGTGATCGACCCGAAGATGCCGAATATTGCCACGAGATACATTGCTGAAACTGCCATTACGGCGATCGAGGCGATGGTGCGGCGACGATGTACGGTCAGTTCGCGCAGACTGAACACGCGTAGCCTGCTCGCTGCGGCGGCGATGGTGGCTCCGGGGCCGTGCTGCTCTTCGCGTCCGCGGCCTTTCACCCCGGCGCCACCGACATCTCGTCGGAACCGAGCCGACCGTCCTGCAGCGTGATGACGCGATCGGTTGCCGCGGCGGCATCGGCGTTGTGGGTCACCATCACCACCAGGCGGCCGGAGCCTTCTTCATGGGCGACCTCGGCGAGGAGGGCCAGAATGGCGGTACCTGTATGGGAATCCAGGTTCCCGGTGGGTTCGTCGGCAAGGATCAGCGGTGGATCCATCATCATGGCTCGTGCCACCGCGACGCGTTGCATCTCGCCGCCGGACAGTTCGGCTGGGCGGTGTTCGGTCCGCTTACCGAGGCCGACCCGGTCGAGCAGTCGAACCGCGTCGGCTTTGACCTTGCCCAGCCGGATGCCGTCGAGCAGCTTCGGCACTGCCACGTTCTCCCACGCCGACAGCGTCGGCAGCAGGTTGAAGAACTGAAAGACGAACCCGATCCGATGATGGCGGAACTCCGACTGTTGCTCGTCGCGGAGCCGGCCGATCTCCTCACCATCGAAGGTGATCGACCCCGAGTCGGGGGAGTCCAATGCCCCGAGGAGATGCAGCAGCGTGCTTTTCCCTGCCCCCGATGGTCCGATGACCGACACGAACTGGCCGCCGGCCAGGCGCAGGCTGATCTCATCCAGTGCGCGGACCGTCTGCCCACCGATCCTGTACTCGCGCACTACATTGCGCAGTTCGATGGTCAGTTTGCGCCGGGTCGTATCGGCGTTGTTCAGTCTCAAGGTGGCCTCCCGCGAGACCGGGTTGCCCGGCGCGCGGAAGCACCGTCGGGATATGCGGAGCCTACTCCCGGCGCCCTTGCCAAATGCGGGCTTGCGTGAGGTTTTCAGGTGAGCTCCACAACCCAGTTGGCCGGGCACTGCCCACCGGTTCATGCAAGATTGGTGCCATGCCGCAGGAGCTCACCGCAGAACAAGCCGCTGCACTGTTGAACCCCGTCGATACGCTGGGAATCCCGCTGGGCCCCGGCCAACCACCGGCCTTCCTGCGTGCCCTGGGCGTGCGTAAGGACTGGGCGGATTTACGGGTGTACGGCGCGCTGCTCGCGGTCGGCACCGAGCTGTTCTCGCGCCCGGGTGTGCACTATCTATCGGGCTTCTTCGGGCCGATTGAGCGCGCGCTGCGGGATATGGGCGCCGATATCGAATTCGCCGCCGCGGATTTCCGCCGGTTCGGTCCGTTGCTTGAGCGCCAGTCGCCGCGGGTGATGACCACCGTCGCCACGCCGCCCGATGCGGACGGCTGGTGTTCTCTGTCGCTGCATGCGGGCGGGACGATCGGTGAGTTGCGCCGTGCGGGAGCTGATCCGGAGCGCCTGCTCATTGTCGAAGTCTCCGAAGGATATCCGCGCACATTCGGGTTCGGGGAGCAGCACCGCCACGCGCTGCACATTGATGAGATCGACATCCTGGTGCAGTCAACGGATGCCCCGCTGGCACTGCCCGGCGGCGATGGGGGGCCGTCGGACATCGATCGGGCCATCGCCCAACATGCCGTGGCATTCATTGGTTCGGGGTCGACATTGCAAACTGGAATCGGGGGTATTCCCAACCAGATTGCGACCCTGTTGGCAGAGGGGGAGGGCGGCAACTATGGGCTGCACAGCGAGATGTTCACCGACGGCTGCATGCAACTGCACCGCGCCGGCAAGATCACCAACACCGGCAAGGGGCAGTACGACGGCGTGAGTGTGACGACCTTCGCCTTCGGATCGCCGGATCTCTATGGGTGGCTGGACGGAAATCCTGATGTTGCGTTCCTCCCGGTCGAGATTGTCAACGCACCCGAGGTGATCGGCGCCAACAACGACATGATCTCGATCAACGGTGCGCTTGCGATCGACATCCAGGGGCAGGTTGTCGCCGACACCATCGCCGGAGGGCAGTTCAGCGGGATCGGCGGTGCCGAGGACTTCGTGGCCGGGGCCGGGCTGGAGCTTTCGGACCGTTCGTTGATCTGTCTGCCTTCGACATTCGAGAAGGACGGCGTGGTGCAGTCGCGCATCGTGCCGTGGTTTGGTCCCGGTGTCGTTGTCACCACTCCGCGTCACCAGGTCGACGTGATCGTCACCGAGTACGGCGCAGCGGAATTGGAGGGTAGGACGGTGCGGGAGCGCGGCGAAGCACTGGCGGCAATCGCGCACCCGCAGTTCCGGGACGCCCTGTTGGCGGCTGCTGAACGCGCGTCTAATGGCCGCTCACCGGTCAGTTGAGTGCTGTCTCCTCAGCCCTGCTCCACGGTGTTGTTGTTACCGGACTTGCTGATATCCGGTTCCCCGGACTGATACGTGACTTTGTTGTCGAAGCCTGAGGCGCCGATCTTGCGCGCGGCCTCGACAGTCACCGTGTTCTCGACACCGGATACCGTCAGGGTGTCGCAATTACCCACGATATCAACGGTATTGGACACTCCACTGACGCTCACCGAGCAGTCGTCGCAGTTGACCGTTATCTGCTTGTGCGTGCCGGAGACGCTGAAGGTTGAACCGGGTGGCGCATACGTGGGGCCCGGGGCTGATGTGGTCGACGGCGTCGCAGCGGTCCGAGTTGGGAGCTTGACCACGGTCGACCTCGCGGGCCGGGTGGTCGACGGACCCGAGATCGTCGGAACATTATGCGGCAGTGCGGGTTTAGCGGCGTAGAAGACGAGTCCGGCCACTCCCGCTGTGATCACGGCGAAGAACACGATGAATGTTCGGCGAAACGTGCGGACGGGAGAATGGGTTGGATACGGCGTGCCATATACCGGCGGTGGATACGGACTGGATGCCGGCGGCGGATACGGGCTTGGGTTTGTGACGCCCAGTTCGGACCTCCGTGCCGTCTCGCTCAGTGAGCGTTCCAGCTCTCGGATTCGCGCTTCGGGGTCACCATCCGGCTCCACCTACAGATAGTCCCACACCGGGCCCGCCGCGGCGGTAGCGTTTTGGTTATGGGGTCCACCGACATTGTGGCTGCAGAACCACAGCTCTTCGTCACCGACTTCGAACGCGCGATTGACTTCTACGTCGACACGCTCGGATTCGAGCTGGCCTTCACCTACGGCGAGCCGCCGTTCTATGGACAGGTGCGACGCGGCGGTGCGAGCCTGAATCTGCGCAAGGTCAAAGGACCGGCATTCGACAGTAATTTCCTTGCCACGGAGCGTAATCCGATTTCCGCCACGCTCACGACGTACAAGCTGGGGCCGCTCCATGACGAGTACCAGGCCGCGGGTGTGGACTTCCATCAGCCATTGCAGGCCGAGGAGTGGGGCAGTGTCACCTTCATCGTGAAGGACCCTGACGCGAACTTGCTGCTGTTCTCGGGCGCCGAGGCCTAAAAGAATTCCTCGCCACCGACGCCGTCGGCGACCACAATGGGCGGCATGCAATTGCCTAGCTCATTTGAAGGACTCGTGACCGACGGCGGTAAGTCCATCGTCTACGGCGAACCGTACACAACTGCTGACGGCACCATGGTTATCACGGTTGCCAAGGTGCGCACCCGGGGCAGCGGCGCTGACGGTGAACCCCTGGAAACACGGGCGAGACCGCTGGGCGTCTTCGTCGTCAAGGACGGGAATGCTCAATGGCAGCCCTCTTTTAACGCCGACCTGGCCTCGACATTGGGCATACTCACCGGCCTGGTCTCGGCGGTACTGGGACTGGCAGCCATGATCCGTCGGCCGCCATGGCCGGATCTCACCTTGCCGGGTTGGTCGCCAGCGGAGAACCCGCGCTGGTTCCGCGACAGGCGCTGATTGGTCAGCGCCCGCCGCGGCAGCCAATCACTACTTCGGGGTGACGGTGTCCTTGAAGGTTCCGTCGCCCTGGTTCAGCCAGGTGATGGAGCCCTTCTGGAATTCGCCGATCCAGCCGCCCTTGGCGACATCGGGCCCGCCGGCCGTCTCAGCCTCGTCGGCAGTCGGGAAGCCGAGCGTGCCGCCCGCTCCACCCTGCTCGGTGTACACCTTCAGGATTTCGCCCTGTACCAGGTGAGCACCGGTGGCCGGCGAACTGAAAATGGTGCCCTTGGCGAATGCCTGCACCGTGCCGTCGCCGACCTTTTCGGGCTGTCCGGTCGGCAGTCCGAGTTTGGCCTCGCCGCCGGCCTTGGTGTACGCCTCGGCAACTGGCGGCTCCAGCGTCACATCGCCGACACCCGGCACGTTGACGGTGGAGGGCGCCCCGGCGACGACGGAGGACACCGCACTGCTTGCCGACGATGCGGCACTCGATGCGGCGCTACCACCAGCGCTGATGGCCGACGATGCCGCACTTGTCGCGCTGGACAGCGACTCCTTGGCGGCATTTCTGTCATCTTGAGAACACGCGACAACAACCGCCGCGGATAAGGCGACGATGGAAACCGCGCCTGCTGCTCGTTTCATCAGATTGGTATCCATGATCCGAACGTAACAACATAAACGCGCCATTTAGGTGAGTTTGTCGATGTTCACCTATTGGCCATTGAGCGATTTCATTGCAAATGCGGGTGCTATTCGCCCGAAAATTCACCGAAATAGCGTGGTGAACTACGAAACGGGAATCAGCTCGCAGACGTAGTCGCCGACATCAATGTGTACCTCGGCCGCATCCGGAACGGTGGGCGTGGGCACGACGTTCAGCTGGAACTGCTCGCGGCCGAAGTCGTCGGTGGTTCCCGGCCACTGTTCTTGCAGGATGTCGCTGATCAAGCCCGCGACCGCGGGCTCGGTGACCCGGTAGGTCTCGGCCTGGCAGAACTTCGAGTACACCTCTGTGACCCGGATGCGCGCCTTCTCGATCGGCAGTGTGCCCAGGTCATCGCCGGTTTCGGGATCGCGCACGGCGGTCCCGGTGGCCCCGATGACCGAGAAGATCATCCCGACCTCTACGCCGGCGTCATCACCCTTGTTGACCAGCACCGAGTAGCGGTCGACGATATCGGCGACCTTCCCGATGATCGGGTCGACGGGCTCTGGTTCCAGGTCACCAGCCGATTGCTCCGCTGGTTTGGTCTCTTCAGGCATTGCCCACGCCGACGGTGTAGTTGTTCGGGCGTGCCGCGGTCTCGATCTTTTGCCGCTCCGGCTGTCCGGCGGTCTCGGCCGTGGCGAAATCGGTCTTGGCCTTGGCCACCGCGGTGCTCGAGACGTTCTCCGACTCGCGCAGCGCCTGGAAGGCGTGGCGCAAAGTCAGACGGCTGATCGTCAGCGCCAGGTTCAGGGCGCTGGAGGCGGACTGCTTGTTGCCCTCGTTGAGGTCATTCGACGCGCTCGCGAGGTGCTTGTCCACGTCGATCATGCCCTGCAGCGTCACCATGGTCGAGTACGCCGACTGCCCGACATTGCGGTCGAGGTTGTTGCTCTGCTGAATGCGGTGATACAGATCGGCAATCAAGATTCCAGAGACAAGCGCGAGCAGTGGCGTGACGATGCCCTGTACGAATCGGACGAGTTCGGTGTCACCCGCTGTGAAGCCGACGACCGCTGCGACGATGGTTGCGGCAACTGCCGCTCCGACGATCGTCCAATGAACCAGCGTGGGCTTCGGGGGAAGCTGATCTGAATTTGCCAACGTCGTAACCGTCCGTTCGGTGAGTGGACACATTCGTTGCATCCGTGACCCCATGAGCACTGACCGGAGCATGCTAACACCGCGCGGGGGTTCGTCCAAGGTGAGGTTACGTGCGTTACTCGATGTTTGCTGAGTGATGCGATCGCGTCAGATTTTTCCGAATTCTGTTGAATCGCAAAGGATATCGACAGACGCCCTATCGGGCAGTTCTTAGCACTGCTGCTCGGCGGCGGCATTCGTCGCCACGATCACCGCAGCTTGCCGGTCTGCGGGCAGCTCATGCCAGGACTTGTGGAAAGTCCCGGGGCCCACGTTCCCATTGCTCTGTATGGATTGCAGGTACCCCTCCACGAGCTGGGCGGGGCCATCCTGCTTCCCGGTCATCCAGTCGGCGGCCGCGCGGCAGGCTTGGTAGTACTCCTCCTCCAGCGAGGTGGGTGCGGCGTCCACGGACGTCGTGACGCCCGCGGGGGACAGCCCCGAGCCGGAGGCGGGGGGCTGAGCGGCGGGTGTCTCGACTGGGGCGGTGGAACCGTGTGTTGGGCCTGGGGCCGCCTTGTCGTCGGATTTCGACGTGCATGCCGCGCCGATCAACGGGATAGAAAGGGCTATCAGGGTCGCGGCGATGCGGGTTGTGGCGGTCACCACTCCAAAGTAGCAAGTGCCTACCAGCGACAACATTTACTCACTCAGAGCTTTTGCTCGGAGGGGAAAACCGCTGGAAAACGCCGGTACCATTTCAGCTGTGATGGGACACAGGGGTTTTCAGGGGTGGTGTTGCGGCTAGCCGCCACCATCCCTGCCCCTGCCATCGATTGAGCCTTCATGACCACTGCATCTGTCCTGGATCTGCGCCGCCCGTCCTCCGCCGGATCCTCTCCCACCCGACTGCGACTGCCGGATCTGCTTCGCATCACCGATGAGGGTGCCGACGACGCCCTACGCGGTCGTTTCGATCATCTGCTGCCAGAGGGCGGCCTCCCGGTCGACGAGCGCTGGGCCACCCGCATTCACGCCGACGACGAGCTCGATGTCTGGCTGATCAGCTGGGTGCCCGACAAGTCCACCGAACTGCACGACCACTGCGGGTCGCTCGGCGCGCTGACCGTGCTCAGCGGTTCGCTGCACGAATACCGCTGGGATGGAAGTCAACTGGTGCGCCGTCGGCTGGACGCCGGGGATCAGGGCGGATTTCCGCTGGGCTGGGTGCACGACGTGATGCGCGCACCGGAGGCTCCCGTGCGCATCGCCACCGGACCCACGCTGAGTGTGCATGCGTACTCGCCGCCGCTGACCGCGATGTCGTACTACGAAGTGACCCAGGCGAAGACGCTGCGACGGAGCCGCACCATCCTCACCGACGAGCCCGAAGGACCCGCGGCATGACGGTCCACGATCTGCTGGCCTCGGCGCGCGGCCGCCTGCGCCGTCTGCCTGCTGCCGAGGTGCCGACCGCGCTGGGCCGTGGCGCATTCCTCGTCGACATACGCCCCGCCGCGCAGCGCGCCGAGGAGGGTGAGGTGGTCAACGCCCTCGTCATCGAGCGCAACGTTCTGGAGTGGCGCCTCGATCCGGAAAGTGACGCCCGGATCCCGGAGGCAGGCAATCACGACGTGGAATGGGTCATCCTGTGCCAGGAGGGCTACACGTCCAGCCTGGCCGCCGCCTCCCTGCAGGAGATCGGCCTCTACCGCGCCACCGACGTCATCGGCGGATACAAGGCCCTCAAGGACAACGGAATCCTGATTTAGGTACGTACTGCCCGCCTCTATGCGACAAGGGCCGGCCCGCGTGGGTCACTCGGCGTCGCGACCATGGCACGCACCGCAGCTGTCGCATAGACGCGGGCACCAATTGCGATAGGTCCAAGGATGTTTGGCTTTAGCCGAAGTCGCCCGCGTCGCGCCGCAGGTGCGTCAGCACCGACACCAGGGTGCGGGTGCGGGAGGGGGAGAGACCGATCTGTGCGAACACCTTTGCATTCAATTCGGCGGTGGCCACCGAACCGAGATCGCGTCCGGCATCGGTAATTTCCACCAGCGTGCCACGGCCGTCGGCGGGGTTGGGAACCCGGCGCACCAGTCCCGACTCCTCCAGACGGTCCACCGTGTTGGTCACCGATGTGGGGTGAACCTGAAGGCGCGCACTGGCTTTGGCCATCGGCATGGAGCCGGCCCGGCTGAATGACAGCAGCATCAACAGCTCGTACCGCGAGAAGGTCAGACCGTGCGGACGCAGCACGTCTTCGACTCGCGCCAGCATGATCTGGTGGGCCCGCATCACCGATGTGACGGCGGCCATCCCGTCAGCGACCTCACCCCAGCCGTTCTCAACCCAATGGCGATGGGCATCGTCGACGGGATCGAATGGCAGGGTCATGGTTCCGATGAATCTTTACCGGTGAGTGAAGTTGGCAGGACGCTTCTCGACGAATGCGGCCATACCCTCTGATTGGTCAGCGGTTCCGAACGCGGAGTGGAAGATCCTGCGCTCGAACAACAATCCCTCGGTCAAGCTGGACTCGAAGGCCCGGTTGACGGCTTCCTTGGCCATCATGGATGCCGAGAGCGACATTTCCGAGATGGTCTTGGCGACGGCCTTGGCCTCGTCCAGCAGGCTCTCGGTGGGGACCACGCGTGAGACCAGACCGCTGCGCTCGGCCTCGGCGGCATCGATGTTGCGTCCGGTGAGAATCAGGTCCATGGCCTTCGCCTTGCCGATGGCCCGGGTGAGCCGCTGCGACCCGCCCATGCCGGGCAGCACGCCCAGCTTGATCTCGGGCTGGCCGAACTTGGCGTTTTCGGCGGCGATGATCAGGTCGCACATCATGGCCAGCTCACATCCGCCGCCGAGGGCGTATCCGCTCACGGCCGCGATGGTCGGGGTGCGTACGGCGCCCAACTTGCCCCAGGCGGCGAAGAAGTCGGAGCCGAACATGTCGCTGAACGACTGGTCGGCCATTTCCTTGATGTCCGCACCCGCCGCGAAGGCCTTCTCGCTGCCGGTGATGATGATCGCTCCGATGCCGTGGTCGGCGTCGAATTCTGCTGCGGCGGTGGTGACCTCGTGCATCACCTGCGAGTTCAGCGCGTTGAGCGCCTTGGGCCGGTTCAGCGTGATGACGGCGACGCGCTCGATACGTTCGGTGAGGATGGTTTCGAAAGTCATGATGCTCCTTGGATTCGCGAGAAGATCGCCGAGAAGTCTAAGCCGGAGCCTCCGGTGGAATTGAAGTCGTCGTATATGTGGGCGGCGGCCAGTCCCAGCTGAGCATCAACTCCGTTGGCGTGCACCGCACTGGCGGCCAGGCCCAAGTCCTTGGCCATCAGCGCGACGGCGAAGCCAGGGGTGTAGTCGCGATTGGCGGGGCTGGTGGGCACCGGGCCGGGCACGGGACAGTTCGACGTGAGTGCCCAACACTGGCCCGAGGCGTTGGCGGCGACGTCGAAAAGAGCCTGATGGCTCAGTCCGAGCTTCTCGCCTAACACGAACGCCTCGCTGATCGCGATCATCGATACGCCCAGGATCATGTTGTTGCAGATCTTCGCCGCCTGACCGACTCCGGGGCCGCCGCAGTGCACGACGCGCTTGCCCATGGCCGTCAGAATCGGTTCGGCGTCGGCGAATACGGCGTCGTCGGCACCCACCATGAATGTCAGCGTCGCCGCGGTCGCGCCGGGAACCCCGCCCGATACCGGAGCGTCGGCGAAACGGTGCCCCGCGGTGGTCGCCGCGTCATGTGCGGCCCGGGCGTCGGCCACATCGACGGTGGAGGAGTCGATGAACAGCGTGCCCGGACGCGCCGCGGGCAGCAGGTTCTGATACGCGGCGAGCACATGCTCGCCCTTGGGCAGCATGGTGATCACCACGTCGGCAGTCGCGGCGGCCGCCGCGCCCGACTCCGCCAGCGGCACACCGGCCTCGGTGGCGGCAGCGCGTGCCTGGTCGGACAGGTCGAAGGCGGCCACGGTATGCCCAGCCTTGCTGAGGTTGACCGCCATCGGTAATCCCATGTGGCCCAAGCCGATAAAGGCGATGTTTGTCATGACCACTTCAAATCATCGTTGACTGGCTGGAAGAAGGCCTCGACATCGGCCTCGGTGACCGCGGCGAGAGTCTTCGGATCCCACTGCGGGTTGCGGTCCTTGTCGACCAGCTGCGCCCTGATGCCCTCGACGAGATCGTGGGAACTCACCGATTGGCTGGACACCCGATATTCCTGGGTGAGCACGGCTTCCAGCGAGGGCAACTCGCGGGCTCGCCGCACCGCAGCGAGCGTCACCGACAATGCGATGGGCGAGCGGGTCAGGATCTGATCGGCGGCCGCCCGGGCTCGCTCATCGCCGTGCGACTGCAGCGCCGCGACGATATCGGCGACGGTTTCCCCGGCGTAGCACTCGTCGATCCAGCTGCGTTGGGCCAGCAGGTCACTCGAAGGAGCTATGGCGCCGTGCACCGCGAGCGCGGTAGCGATGTCGCTGTCGATGATGGCCCTGGTGAACTTGTCGAGCCGATCATGTGGCACGTAGTGGTCGGCGAAGCCCAATGCGATGGCGTCGGCACCGGAGAACGGGGCGCCGGTGAGTCCGGCGTGCAGTCCAAGCTGGCCGGGCGCGCGGGAGAGCAGATAGGTTCCGCCCACATCCGGGATGAATCCGATGCCTACCTCGGGCATGCCGACCTTGGAGGTGTCCGTGACGATGCGGATGTTGGCATGCCCGGCCACTCCGACGCCACCACCCATCACGATGCCATCCATCAGCGCCACATACGGTTTCGGAAACCGGCCGACCTGGGCGTTGAGTTGGTATTCCTCGCGGAAGAACCGACGCGCCACCACACCGTCGATCTTGGCGCTGTTGTGGATCTCCACCACGTCGCCGCCCGCACAGAGGCCGCGTTCCCCGGCGCCCGAGAGCACCACCGCGCGCACCGCGTCATCGGCCTCCCACTCGGACAGGGCCACCGACATCGCGGTGATCATGTCGTTGGTCAGCGAGTTGATGGCCTTGGGACGGTTGAGCGTCAGTAGACCGACGCCCTTCTCGACCCGGGTCTCGATCTGATCCGTCACGCCGGGAGCCCTTCCTGGATAAGCTTGCGGGACACAATGACTCGCATGATCTCGTTGGTTCCTTCCAGAATCTGGTGCACCCGTAGGTCGCGCACAATCTTCTCGATGCCGTATTCGGCCAGGTAGCCGTAGCCGCCGTGTAGCTGCAACGCCTCGTTGGCCACCGTGAAACCTACGTCAGTGGCAATGCGTTTGGCCATGGCACACAGCTCGGCCGCGCGCGGATCGCCCTCGTGTACCGCAGAGGCCGCACGCCAGACCATGGTGCGGGCAGCCTCCAGCTCGGTGGCCATATCTGCGAGCCTGAACTGCAGCGCCTGGAACTTGATCAGTTCGTCGCCGAATGCCTTACGCGTGCGCAGGTACTCGATGCTCTTCTCCAGTGCCGAGCGGGCACCACCGAGCGAGCACGAGGCGATGTTGAGCCGGCCGCCGTTGAGGCCGCGCATCGCGATGGTGAATCCGATGCCCTCCTCGCCGATTCGGTTGGTCACCGGAACCCGGGCGTCCTCGAAGACAACCTGCGCCGTGGGCTGAGCGTGCCAGCCCATCTTGCGCTCGGGGGGCCCGAAGGACAGCCCCGGCGTGTCCTTGGGCACCACGATGGTGGAGATGCCCCGCGGGCCGGGGCCGCCGGTGCGCGCCATCACCACATAGAGGTCCGCGGCCCCGGCGCCGGAGATGAACTGCTTGACGCCGTTGAGCACGTACTCGTCTCCCTGCCGGACCGCGCTGGTCCGCAAGGCCGATGCGTCACTGCCACATTCGGGCTCGGTCAGGCAGTAGGCCCCGATCGTCTCCATGGTGCACATCGAGGGCAGCCATCGTTGCCGCTGCTCCTCATCGCCGAATTCGTCGATCATCCAGGCGGCCATGTTGTGGATGGAGATGAACGCCGAGACGGCGGAGCACCCGGTGGCCATCGCCTCGAAGATCAACGAGGCATCCAGGCGGGTAAGCCCGGAGCCGCCGACATCGGGGTCGATGTAGATGCCACCCATGCCCAGTGCCGCGGCCTTCGGGAACACCTCGACCGGGAAGTACTTGTCGCGGTCCCATTCCAGGGCGTGGGGCGCAATGTGGATGTCGGCGAATTCCCGCGCCGTGTTCCAGATTTCGCGCTGCTCTTCGGTAAGTGAAAACACCGCTAGTCCATGGTGGGAATGACGAAGGAGGCGCCTTCTTTGGTGCCCGAAGGCCAACGCTGGGTCACCGTCTTGGTCTTGGTGTAGAACCGGATCGAGTCGGGTCCGTGCTGGTTGAGGTCGCCGAATCCGGATCGCTTCCAGCCGCCGAACGTGTGGTACGCCACCGGAACCGGAATCGGCACGTTCACCCCGATCATTCCGGTGTTGACCTTGGTGCAGAAGTCACGCGCGGTGTCGCCGTCGCGGGTGAAGATCGCGACACCGTTCCCGAATTCATGTTCGGAGGGCAAGCGCAGCGCTTCGTCGTAATCCTTGGCGCGTACCACCGAGATCACCGGTCCGAAGATCTCTTCCTGGTAGATGCGCATCTCGGGCGTCACGTGGTCGAAAAGTGATGCACCGATGAAGAATCCATCCTCGTGGCCATCGACCGTGAGGTCGCGGCCATCCAGGACCAGCTGGGCACCCTCCGCGATGCCGATATCGATGTAGTCGCGCACCCGCTTGAGCGCGTCGGCGCCCACCAGCGGGCCGAAGTCCACGCCATCGTCCAGGGACGGTCCGACCACCAGCTCGCGGGCGCGCTTGGTCAGGCCATCGACGAGCCGTTCGGCGGTGGATTCACCGACGGGTACCGCGACCGAGATCGCCATACAGCGCTCGCCGGCCGAGCCGTACCCTGCACCGATCAGCGCATCGATGGCCTGGTCGATGTCGGCGTCCGGCATGATGATCATGTGGTTCTTAGCGCCGCCAAAGCATTGGGCCCGTTTGCCGTTGGCCGTGGCGGTCTCGTAGATGTATTGCGCGATCGGGGTGGATCCGACGAATCCGACCGCGGCGATGCGCGGATCGTGCAGTAGCGCGTCCACGGCGGTCTTGTCTCCGTTGACGACGTTGAAGACGCCCGGTGGCAGGCCTGCTTCGAGGAACAACTCGGCAAGACGTAGCGGCACCGAGGGGTCGCGCTCGGAGGGCTTGAGCACGAAGGCATTTCCACACGCCAGTGCCGGGCCGGCCTTCCAGAGCGGAATCATGGCGGGGAAGTTGAACGGGGTGATGCCCGCGACCACGCCGAGGGGCTGGCGGATGGAGTACACGTCGATACCCGTGCCCGCTCCGCTGGTGTACTCGCCCTTGATGAGATGGGGAATGCCGGTGGCGAATTCGCACACCTCAAGCCCGCGTTCGATATCGCCCTTGGCGTCGGCATGGGTCTTGCCGTGCTCCTGGGACAGCATCGTGGCCAGCTCGTCGATCTCCGCGCGGACCAGGTCGACGAATTTGGCGAGCACGCGTGCGCGTTGCTGGGGGTTGCGGGCGGCCCAGCCGGGCTGAGCCTCCGCGGCGTTCGCGATGACCGCCTCGACCTCGGAAACGTCCGCCAGCGGCACCTGTCGTACCGGCTTGCCCAGCGTCGGGTCATAGACGTCGGCGAAGCGGCCGGAGGTGCCGGGAACGCGCTTACCGGCGACGAAATGCGTCAATTTGGGCAGGGAATCAGATAACGAACTCATGGTGTAGCCCCTTGGGAAGCGGTTGGAAATCCGGGAGGTCGGCGCTTCTGAATCTAGTTGGACATCCATGTAATGTCTAGTAGGACTTCCAGCTAAAAACCCCACTGTTCACAGGGATCTCACAGGGATTTGCCACAGCCGCGGAGTCCGGGCGGTAGTCTGAGCTCAGACGTGGCCGGACAGCCGCGGAGGCCAGTGGCGTAAGCGCGGAACTCTTGCACTTTCCTGCTCGTTGAATCACCAGTTGACTCGTTAACGTCATCTGCGGAGGCCGCACCTCGCGGTACCGCACTTCCAGGAGAGGATCACGACGGTGCGAACCACCAGCAATCCCATTCTTCGGACGCTGCCCGGAAAAGAGGGTGGCGGCTATGCGCAGTTCGGGGCGGGCGCGGCAGGTGCCGGTGCCATGGCGGCCCAGCAGATGCGACAGGACCCGTACACCGCTTACCCGGAGGCACAGGCCGGCGTATCCCGCCCGCTGACGATCGACGACGTGGTCACCAAGACCGGAATCACCCTCGGTGTGATCGTCGCTGTCGCCATCGCCTCCTACTTCCTCGTCAGTGCCAACACCGCGCTGGCGATGCCGTTCCTGCTCGTGGGCGGGCTCGGCGGCCTGGTGATGGTGATGATCGCGAGCTTCGGGCGTAAGCAGGACAACCCGGCGATCGTGCTGAGCTACGCCGCGCTCGAGGGTCTGTTCGTCGGCGCCATCTCCTTCGCACTGACCTTCCAGGTGGCCGGTGCCAACGCCGGCGCCCTGATCGGCCAGGCGGTGCTCGGAACCGTCGGCGTCTTCATCGGCATGCTGTTCGTCTATCGCTCCGGTGCCATCCGCGTCACGCCCAAGTTCCAGCGGATGCTGCTGGCCGGTCTGGTCGGCGTGATGGTGTTGGCGCTCGGCAACATTGTGCTCGGTTTGTTCGGCATCGACATGGGCCTGCGCAGTGGTGGCCCGATCGCGATCATCTTCTCGCTCGTCTGCATCGGTCTGGCCGCGTTCAGCTTCCTGATCGACTTCGACGCCGCCGACCAGATGGTTCGCGCCGGGGCACCGGAGAAGGCCGCCTGGGGTATCGCCCTGGGCCTGGCCGTCACCCTGGTCTGGCTCTACGTCGAGATCCTGCGACTGCTGAGCTACTTCCAGAACGACTAGTACTCGAGATAAAAAGGGGCGCCCCGTTGACCGGGGCGCCCCTTTTTTCGTGTCAGTGCGAAACGCGGACCCGGTGGGCGGCCTCGGTGGCATTACGCCGCGCGGTCTCCACGTGCTCGTCGTATGCCAGCGCCACGCCCATACGGCGCGTGACGAAGCTTTCCGGCTTGCCGAACAGGCGCAGATCGGTACGCGGCACGCGCAGCGCGGCCTCGACACCGTCGAATACGACACCCTCCGCGTCGACCCCGCCGTAGATCACCGCGCTGGCACCCGGGGTCTTCAACGTCGTGTCGACGGGAAGCCCGAGGATGGCGCGGGCGTGCAGTTCGAACTCGTTCTGCCACTGCGTGATCATGGTGACCATGCCGGTGTCGTGCGGGCGCGGGCTCACTTCGCTGAAGTACACCTGGTCGCCCTTGACGAAGAGCTCGACGCCGAAAATTCCCTGCCCGCCAAGGTTTTCGGTGACGGCGAGGGCGATTCGCTGTGCACTGTGCAGGGCTGCGTCCGACATGGGGTGCGGCTGCCAGCTCTCGACGTAGTCGCCGTTGGCCTGACGGTGTCCAATCGGCGCGCAGAAGCTGGTCTCGATCTCCCCGCTGTCGCCCAGTGCCCGGACCGTCAACAGCGTGATTTCGTAGTCGAAGTCGACGAATCCCTCGACGATCACGCGAGTGTTGGTTACCCGGCTGCCTGCCATGGCGTAATCCCAGGCGGCGCTCACGTCGGCTGGTCCGTCCAACTTGCTCTGCCCCTTGCCGGAGCTGCTCATGAGCGGCTTGACGACGCACGGGTACCCGACACCGCCGTCGATGGCGGCCTGCAGTTCGGCGAGCGAGTCGCAGAATTGGTAAGGGCTGGTGGGCAATCCGAGTGTCTCGGCCGCGAGGCGGCGGATGCCTTCGCGATCCATGGTGAGCCGCGCGGCACGGGCGGTGGGGATCACCCGCACCACGCCCTCGGCCTCCAGCGCTTCCAATGTCGCGGTGGCGATCGCCTCGATCTCCGGTACGACGAGATCGGGCTTTTCCGTCTCGATCAGCGCCCGCAGCTGTTCCGGGTCGGACATCGAGATGACGCGCGCATGATGGGCCACCTGGTGGCCGGGGGCATTCTCATAGCGATCGACGGCGATGGTCTCGACGCCCAGACGTTGCAGGGCGATCAGCACCTCTCGGCCCAGTTCGCCGGAGCCGAGCAGCATGACCCGCGTCGCGCGCGGTGACAGGGGAGTTCCGATAGTGGTCATCGCGACTGAATCTTAGTGTCGCCGAGACCGAGGTTATGGCGGGAACGTGCGAGACGAACTCGCCACAACCTCGGTTTCGGCGCTGACGGGCTAGTTAGGCGAGACGCTCGATGACCATCGCCATACCCTGGCCGCCACCGACGCACATGGTCTCGACGCCAAAGGTCTTGTCGTAGGTGGTCAGGTTGTTGAGCAGGGTCGCGGTGATGCGCGCGCCGGTCATACCGAAGGGGTGACCCAGGGCGATCGCACCGCCGGACACGTTGAGCTTGTCCTCCTCGATACCGAGCTCACGAGCCGAACCCAGCACCTGCACCGCGAATGCCTCGTTGATCTCGAACAGGTCGATATCGCCAATCGACTTGCCCGCGTGGGCCAGCGCACGCTTGACCGCCTCGATCGGACCCAGGCCCATGATCTCCGGCGACAGGCCGGAGACACCGGTGGAGACGATGCGTGCCAGCGGGGTCAGGCCCAGCTCCTTGGCGCGGGTGTCGCTCAGGATGACCAGCGCCGCCGCACCATCGTTGAGCGGGCAGGCGTTACCGGCGGTGATGGTGCCGTTGGGGCGGAACACCGGCTTCAGCTGGCTGATCGCCTCGTAGGTGGTGCCGGCGCGCGGGCCGTCATCCTTGGACACGACGGTGCCGTCGGCCAGGGTCACCGGGGTGATCTCGCGCTCGAAAAAGCCATCGGCAATGGCCTTTTCGGCCCGGTTCTGGCTGCGCACGCCCCAGTGGTCCTGGTCCTCGCGGCTGATGCCGGTGTGCAGGGCCACGTTCTCGCCGGTCTGTCCCATCGCGATGTAGACATCGGGGACCAGGCCGTCGTTACGCGGGTCGTGCCATTCGGTGGCACCCTGTGCGGCCTCGGCGCCACGGGCCTGCGCGTCGTCGTACAGCGGGTTCTTGCTATCCGGGTAGCCGTCGGGAGTGCCCTTGGCAAAACGCGAAACCGTCTCCACCCCAGCGGAAATGAAGGCATGGCCCTCGCCGGCCTTGATGGCGTGGAACGCCATGCGGGTGGTCTGCAGCGATGAGGAGCAGTAGCGGTTGACGGTGGTGCCGGGCAGGAAGTCGTAACCCAGCTGCACGGCCACGGTACGACCGATGTTGAAACCGGCCTCACCGCCGGGCTGGCCGCAACCCATGATGAGGTCGTCGAGGTCTTTGGGGTCCAGTGCGGGCACCTTGTCGAGGGCGGCGCGCACCATCTGGGCGGCCAGGTCATCCGGCCGCATGCTCACCAGCGAGCCCTTGCCGGCGCGCCCGATGGGGGAGCGGGCGAGGGAAACGATCACGGCTTCGGGCATGAAAACTCCTGATATAGGGGAATTAGTACTCGTTCTACTCCCCTGGAATCTAATGCAGCGACGCGACGGGCAGATTGTCGGGCTGGGCAGCGGGCTGGCCGACCGCTACCCCGATCTCGGTAGCAGCGCGCCGCCAGATCCTTCCCACCACACGCATCCGGGCGCCGATGGTCTGTGCCTCCGCGGCGGCGGACACCCATGGCAAATCCGGAATGGGTCCACCCGTCCATTCGCCGAGGGCATGCGCGACGGCCGGTAGCAACAGCCGCGCTGCCAGCGCATATCCGGCGGCCGACGGGTGGTAGTGGTCGTCGGCGAACATCTCTTCGGGTGCCTGCAGAAACTCCGGTGAGAGCAGATCAGCAAGCGGGACGGGTACGCCACCGGAGGCCCGCACCGCCGCCGCCTGGAAATGGGCCAGGCGTAGCCCGCGGGAGCGCACCACCGCGCGCAGAGGCTGCGGTATCGCGGTGATCACCCCGAAATCGGGGCAGGTGCCCACCACTACTGCGGACCCGGCCGCGCGCAGACGCCGCACGGCCAGACCCAGCCGCTGCGCGGAGGCCCGCACCGCGTTGAGCGAGGTCACGTCGTTGGCGCCGATCATGATCACGGCGATGTCCGGCGGCGGACCGATGATCGACATGGCGTCGATCTGCGCGGCCAGCCCCTTGGATGTCGCGCCCGATATCGCCTTGGTGGACACCCGGATTCGTTTCCCGGCTTCTTCGGCCAGACCGCGTGCCAGCAGCACCCCGGGCACCTCATCGGGGACGTGACACCCATAGCCGGTGGCCGTGGAGTCTCCGAAGATCGCCAGGTGCAGGTCGTATTGCACGCCGCGGCTGTATCTGGTGACCGGACCGCCGCCGGGTTCGTACACGCCGTCGGCGACCGGGGGAGCGTCGTGAGTCTTCGGGATCACCAGGCGAACCTGTCTGGCCTGGGAGTTCAGGAAGCTGTACGCGCCCCAGAGCCCAGTACCCATCGCTGCGCCCGCGGCCCCGGTACTCAGGGCTGCCCAGATCGTCCGTCTGCGTGTGGCGAGGATGCTCACGGTGGCTATTTTCACGGAAGGCGACACACCGCGCCAGTCCTCTGACCAGCATCACGCGAAATGAGGCGTGGACGATGCGGTATCGAAAGCGGTTTGTTGCCTGTTGGTAGGTATAGTCCATCGGGCGCTAGCTCCCAGCTAGCAGCCTGAGTACACGCAGGACGCTGGCTAGGCAAAGGAGCCTGAACAGATGACCGCACCGAAGCGCACCCCCGATTACGGGCATGCGGGATCTGCTGGATCCTCGCTGAACACGCTGGTACGCGCCCTCCCGATGAGCGACGGCGCCGCTGTCGAAGTGATCGAGGACGCCGCGAGCTTGGCCGCACGGCTGCTGGGATTCGGTGTCCGGATGACGGTGCGCACCGTGCTGCAGATTGGCAGCCACGCCCCCACGCTTCCTTATCCGTTTGGGCTGATCGAAGAGCTCGGCCGGGTGCTGGTTCCCCCGCGCGGCACGGTCAGGGCGACCGTCACGCTGCCGAACACCAACGCGCGCCTGATTCGCGCCAAGGGCGTCGGGCCGGTGGACGGTACCGGCCGGGTGGTGCTGTATCTGCATGGTGGCGCGTTCATCGTGGGTGGCCCAAACACCCATAGCGCCATGGTTTCCACGATCTCCAAGCACGCCGACGCGCCGTGTCTGTTGGTCGATTACCGCATGCCGCCCAAGGCCTCTCTGGATCAGGCTGTCGATGACTGCCTGGACGGGTACCGCTGGCTGCGCGCGCAGGGATATGCGGCGGATCAGATTGTGCTGGCGGGCGATTCGGCCGGCGGGTTTCTTTCGGTGGCCGTGACCGAACGCCTGCTGGCCGAGGACGGCGAAGCTCCGGCCGCGCTGGCACTCATCTCGCCGCTCATCGAGCTCGATCCCGCGCCCAAGGTCGCGCATGAGAATGCCAAGACCGACCTGATGTTGCCGCCCAACTGCTTTGAGGCGCTGGAAAAGATCCTCACCAAGGCCGGCGGTGGGGTCCCGCCGGTGGAGATCATCGACAAGGTCGATGGACGGATGCCGCAGACGCTGGTGCATTGCTCCGGGTCGGAGGTGCTGCTGTACGATGCGCGCCTGCTGGGACAGCGCCTGGCCGAGCAAGGTGTGCCGGTGGAGATCAAGATCTGGCCCGGTCAGATGCACGTCTTCCAGGTGGCCACCAAGATCGTGCCCGAGGCCAAGAGGTCGCTGGCGCAGATCGGCCAGTACATCCGCGACGCGGTGCCCGAGACTTCCTCGGCGGAGTTCGTCGCACCCGCGGCGGTTTGATCCCTCCGTTAGCTCCCCTGTGCGCGGGCCGGTCGCGGGTCTAATAGCGTTACCGGCATGCGCATCGCCCAGCATGTCTCCGATCTGATCGGTAACACCCCCCTCGTCCAGCTCAACTCGGTGGTGACTCAGGGTCCTGGGGGCACGGGAGCTGTCGTGGCCGCCAAGATCGAGTACCTCAACCCTGGCGGTAGCTCGAAAGACCGCATCGCCGTCAAAATGATCGAGGCCGCCGAAGAGGCGGGCCTGCTCAAGCCCGGTGGCACCATCGTCGAACCCACGTCGGGCAACACCGGCGTCGGGTTGGCGCTGGTGGCCCAGCGCAAGGGCTATCACTGCGTGTTCGTATGCCCGGACAAGGTCAGCGAGGACAAGCGGAATGTGTTGCGGGCCTACGGGGCCGAGGTCGTTGTGTGCCCCACGGCCGTGCCGCCGGAGCACCCGGACAGCTACTACAACGTCTCGGACCGTCTGGTGCGCGAGATCGATGGCGCCTGGAAGCCCGACCAATACTCCAATCCGAACGGGCCGGCCAGCCACTACGAGACCACCGGCCCGGAGATCTGGGCCGACACCGACGGCAAGATCACCCATTTTGTCGCCGGGGTGGGAACCGGCGGGACGATCACCGGCGCGGGCCGGTACCTCAAGGAAGTTTCGGGTGGCGCCGTGAAGGTCGTCGGTGCGGATCCGGAGGGGTCCGTCTACTCCGGTGGCACGGGCCGCCCGTACCTCGTCGAGGGTGTGGGAGAGGACTTTTGGCCGACCGCCTACGACCCCAGCGTTGTCGACGAGGTCATCGCGGTGTCCGACGCCGACTCGTTCGAGATGACGCGCCGGCTGGCGCGCGAAGAGGGATTGCTGGTCGGCGGATCCTGCGGGATGGCAGTCGTGGCGGCAATTCGATTGGCTGAGAAGGCCGGACCCGACGCTGTGATCGTGGTGCTGTTGCCCGATGGCGGCCGGGGATACCTGTCCAAGGTGTTCAACGACTCGTGGATGTCCTCCTACGGGTTCCTGCGTAGCCGCCTCGACGGCAGCAAGTCCGAGCCCACCGTCGGCGATGTACTGCGTGGAAAGTCCGGTGAGCTACCGGATTTGGTGCACACGCATCCGTCCGAGACGTTGCGCGACGCCATCGAGATCCTGCGCGAGTACGGGGTGTCGCAGATGCCGGTCGTCGGTGCGGAGCCGCCCATCATGGCCGGTGAGGTCGCCGGGTCGGTGTCCGAAAGGGAGCTGCTGTCAGCGGTATTCGAGGGCCGGGCACAGCTGGCCGATGCCGTGTCCCAGCACATGAGTCCGCCGTTGCCGCTGGTCGGTGCCGGCGAGCCGCTGAGTACCGCGGGATCCATGTTGCGCGACACCGATGCGGTGATGGTTATCGACGAGGGCAAGCCGGTCGGTGTCATTACCCGCCATGACCTGCTCGGATTCGTCTCCTCGGGTAGAGGCGTGCGGCACTGAATTTGGTCCCAAATCGTTTCTCCGAAGCCAACCTGTGGAAACACTGAAAGCGTAATGTGCTCTGTTGCTCGACGCTGATGCGTGCCATACGAACTGGAGGACAACCGTGACTGAAGTTCCACCACCCTTGCCGCAGGATCCGGGCGGGTACCCGCCGCCTCCGCCGGCAGCCGGTGCACCAGCTCTGCCGGGTAGCAATTTTGAGATCTGGATCAAGCGTGTCGGTGCTTGGATCATCGACCTCATCCCCTATGCCGTTCTGGTCGGCATCGGCCAGCTGATCGCCGGCGCGACGATGACCTCCGACACGGAGTGCGTGGGCGAGGTGTACGGCGATCCCATGAGTGGTGGTGGGATGACCTTCAGCAGCTGCAGCGCCGGGTACTCCGGACTGGGTATTGCCGCACTGGTCGTGTTCTGGCTCCTGGGCGTCGGATGGCTCGTCTGGAACTGGGGCCTGAAGCAGGGCACCACGGGTTCAAGCATCGGCAAGGGTGTGCTCGGCATCCAGGTGCTCGGCGAGGCCACCGGCCAGCCGATCGGGTTCGGTATGTCCGTCGTCCGTTCGCTGGCGCACGTTGTCGACGCGATCATCTGTTACATCGGCTTCCTGCTGCCGCTGTTCACGCCGAAGCGTCAGACGATCGCCGACATGCTAGTGAAGACCGTCGTCGTTCCCAAGTAGAAGTAACCCGATTGGCGGCGCTGGGCTGTCTCACTTCCACGGGTCCGTATAGGCTCGGACCCGATGAGTGAGCAGCGCAGCGCCGCCGACGCGTCTCGGTGGCAAGGGTTTTCCACAAGAGCCATCCACGGTGGCTTCCATGCCGATCCGCAGACCGGTGCGGTCAACGTGCCGATCTACGCGAGCTCGACGTTCGCCCAGGACGGTGTAGGTCAGCTGCGTGGCGGTTTCGAGTACGCACGCACCGGCAATCCGACCCGGGCGGTTCTCGAATCCTCGCTGGCGGCATTGGAAGACGCCCATTTCGGTCGGGCATTCAGCTCGGGAATGGCGGCCACCGACTGCGTCCTGCGCGCGCTGTTGCGCCCTGGTGATCATCTGATCATCCCCAACGATGCCTACGGCGGCACTTTCCGGCTGATCGACAAGGTGTTCTCGCAGTGGGGAGTTACCCACACTCCGGTCCCGGTGGCCGATGTCGACGCCATTCGTGCGGCGATCACCCCCAGCACCAAGCTGATCTGGCTCGAGACCCCCACCAACCCGCTGCTGAGCATCGCCGATATCGCGGCCGCTGCCCAGGTGGCAAGCGAACATTCCGTGAAGCTCTTGGTGGACAACACCTTCGCATCGCCGGCGTTGCAACAGCCGCTGAATCTCGGCGCCGATATCGCCTTGCACTCCACCACCAAATACATTGGCGGGCACTCAGATGTAGTGGGCGGCGCGTTGCTGACCAATGACGAGGAGTTGGATACCGCCTTCGCGTTCCTGCAGAACGGGGCGGGTGCCGTGCCGGGCCCGTTCGACGCCTATCTGACCTATCGGGGCATCAAGACGTTGGCGCTGCGCATGCAGCGGCACAGCGAGAACGCGCAAGCGGTGGCCGAGTTCCTGGCCGGCCATTCGGCGGTCGCGCACACTATCTACCCGGGCCTGGACAGTCACCCCGGGCACGCGGTGGCCGCCAAGCAGATGCGTGGATTCGGCGGGATGGTCAGCGTGCGGTTGGCCGGAGGGCGCCAGGCCGCACTCGATTTGTGCTCGCGAACAGAGCTTTTCATTCTCGCTGAGTCCTTGGGCGGCGTGGAGTCGCTGATCGAGCATCCGGCTGCCATGACGCACGCGTCGACCGCCGGGTCACTGCTGGAGGTGCCCGAGGACCTGGTGCGGTTGTCGGTGGGCATCGAAGAGGTGGGCGACCTGATCGGTGATCTAGAACAGGCGCTGCGGTAACCGCTAGTTCATCGAGTGCAGGGCCGCCGAGATCACCGCGGCCGTCACCGCGAGGTTGACCGCCGATCCGCGATTGTCGTGGATCTGAGCCGACCATCCGCCGTCGGCGATCGTCTGCGACCATCGGGACACCTGCTGCTTGCCGACGGGGTCGAGGCTCAATATCGCGTCGAATCCGTTGACCCCGTGCAGGACTGCGATGATCGCGGCAGTGCTGGGAGCGGGCGGGGCGTAGTGGAACAACACATCCGTGACGCCCTGACGCACCGCATTGGCGCGCTCGTTGTTGGTCACCGGCCAGTACTTCTCCGGGAAGAGCCGGCTGCCCATGCGGACCGTGTGGATATCCCCGGTGATCTCCAGCCTGTGCAGCAGCTGGGAGTTCACGCCGCGGCCAACCTTGGTGATCGCCTCGACCGGGCTCATCGGCCGTCGTCGCAGCCGATGCACCGCGCGGTCGAGCACCGGATCCCCGATATCGGGCGCCTGAAGCACCAGTAGATTGCCGGCCTTCGCCGGTTCGCCTTGGGTGGCCGGTCGGACGCGTTGCGCCAGAGCAAGATCCAGAATGACCGCGGCGGCGAGGGCCTGCGTGCGCCGATCCTTGTCCAGAAGGGGCCGTCCGGAGGCATTGTTCAGCAACAGAAGCAGGAGGTCCTCCGCAATCTGTGGCATGAGGGGACAATAGCGGCAGAACTGGTGACATGATGCCTGGCATGGGCATCCAGGCGGCGGGAGCAACAGGGTTGGTGACGGTCCAGGAGATCCAGGAGGTGGCCGAGCGGCTTGCCCCTGTGATGCGGCGCACACCCGTGGTGGCCTTCCGTGCGCTCAGTGAGCGCTGCGGGCACGAGGTGCGCCTCAAATGTGAAAACTTGCAACGCACAGGATCTTTCAAACCGCGCGGCGCCTACAACCGGATCAGTCTGCTGCCCGACGACCAACGGGTGAATGGGGTGGTGGCCGCCAGCGCGGGTAATCACGCCCAGGGCGTGGCCTGGGCGGCGACCACGCTGGGCATCCAGTCGACGGTGTTCATGCCGGTAGGGGCCGCGCTGCCCAAGATCGTCGCGACCCGCGCCTACGGCGCGACCGTGCACCTCACCGGCACCACCATCGATGACGCGCTGCTGGCCGCGACGGCGTTCGCGGCGGAGACCGGCGCGGTACTCATCCATCCCTTCGACCATCGGGACGTCGTGGCCGGGCAGGCCACCGTCGGGCTGGAGATTTTGGAGCAGCTTCCCGATGTCGGCACCATCGTGGTGCCCGCGGGCGGCGGCGGGCTGGTCGCGGGCATTGCCGCAGTGGTCAAAGCGGCGCGCCCCGAGGTGCGGATCGTCGCGGTGCAGGCCGCGGGTGCCGCCGCGTGGCCGCTGTCGCTGAAAGCCGGGCATCCGGTGGCACTGCAATCGATGGACACGATGGCGGACGGCATCGCGGTCGGTAAGCCGGGAGCGGTGCCGTTCGAGCATGTGGCTGCACTGGTCGACGATGTGGTGACGGTCAGTGAGGAGGCGCTGTCGCGCGGGCTGCTGCTGTGCCTGGAGCGGGCCAAGTTGGTGGTGGAACCTGCCGGGGCTGCCGCGGTGGCCGCACTGCTCACGCTGTCGGCCGAGGAGCTGGGTCTCACCGGCCCGGTGTGTGCGGTGCTCTCGGGCGGAAACATCGACCCGCTGTTACTCACCCATGTCATCACTCACGGTCTGCGGGCCGCCGGGCGCTACCTGACGGTGCGGGTGACCATCGCGGACGCACCGGGTGGCCTCTCGGGTCTCCTTGACGTCTTTCGGGCGTCAGGTGCCAGCGTTGTCGACGTGACGCACTGGCGTAACAGCGAGCGTCTGCGTCTGGGTGAGGTGGACGTGTTGGCTACCGTCGAAACGCGGGGGCCAGAACACCGTCAGGCCGTCCTCGACGCAATCGTCGCGGCCGGCCTGACGGTTCAAGAAGAGCGGTAGGTGGAACTTTTAGTCGTGGTACGGCTCCGCGCTGACCAGCGTCACCTTTACCTCGGCGCCGTTGGGCACGGTGTAGGTGCGAGTCTCGCCGACCTTGGCGTCGATGAGCGCCCCACCCAGCGGTGAGCTGGGGGAGTACACCTCGAGCTTGCCGTCCTTGACGCCCTCCTGGCGGGTGGCGATGAGGAATGTCTCGGTGTCGTCCTTGTCGCCGTCGTAGTAGACCTTGACGACCGAACCCGGCAGCGCGATACCGGACTGCGTCGGGACCTCGCCCACCTTGGCGTTGTTGAGCAGCTCCTGTAGCTGACGGATGCGCGCCTCCTGCTGACCCTGCTCTTCGCGGGCGGCGTGATAGCCACCGTTTTCGCGCAGGTCTCCCTCTTCGCGGCGCTCGTTGATCTCTGCGGCGATGATGGGGCGGTTGGCGATCAGTTGGTCGAGTTCCGCCTTGAGCCGATCATGTGATTCCTGGGTCAGCCAGGTCACCTGGGTGTCGGTCATGGTGCAGGTACTCCTTGTCTCAGGCCAGCAACGTCCACTGGCGCTCCTCTATCGGGTGCCGGGTCGGGTGCATTGCTGCGGGATTGACTCTCCAGAATGCAGCAATACACGGTCCCAGCAGGGATCCGTGTATCCGGCCAGCATACCACTGTCGCTGTGATGTTCAGCCTATTTTTGGGCGAGGTTTGCCCGATGTGAACGTTGCCGACGTGTCTCTGCCGGCCCCGGCGCCGACACGTGTCGCCGATGTTCGAGAAATTGGGGTTAGGACGCGATCAGATACGACGGAACCGCCAGGCTGCAGCCGTAAACGTCCCCGGTCACCGGGGGCCGGGTCGACTTCACCAGCGCTGTGACCGGCACGGATCGCTGAGAGGACGGTGGCACCAACACCTCGCGCCGTCCGGTCTCGCTGCCGTCGAGAGAACGCGCCCGCAGGATGCAGACCGCCGGCTTTGACGGGTCTTTCCGTTCTACCGAGGCGGTGACGGAAACCGTCGAAGAGTCCACGAGCTTGTACGCAGAAAGTTCGCCCTTGACATCCCCGGGGCCCAATCGGGCATATCCGATCGCTGCGATCCCCACTCCGGCCACGATGACTAATCCGGTCAGCACCATCGCGATCCAGCGGCCACGGTTGGGCTTGGCGGGCTTGGTCCCGTAACGGTCCTCTGGTCGCTGCACGGGTCAACGGTATGACGGGTACACCCGGGATGAAACGATGGGGGCGCGAGAGCAGTGACGGCTGACAGAAAGAGGCGGGCGCGCGGGTGACCGGATGGCGATTGATGGCGGTGCACGCCCACCCCGATGACGAGGCCAGCAAGGGTGCCGCGACCACGGCGCGGTACGCCGCCGAGGGCAACGACGTCATCGTGGTGACTCTGACGGGCGGGGAGCGCGGCGACATCCTCAACCCGGTGATGGACCGCCCCGAGGTCGCCGCGAACATCGGGACCATCCGTCGCGAGGAGATGGCCAAGGCCGCGGCCGAGTTGGGTGTGCAACACCGCTGGCTCGGCTACGTGGACTCGGGGCTTCCGCAGGGCGACCCGCTGCCGCCGCTGCCGAGTGATTCCTTTGCGCTGGTGCCCATCGAAGAGCCGATCGCCAAGCTGGTCGCGGTGATCCGCGAGTTCCGGCCGCATGTCATGACGACCTACGACGAGAACGGCGGCTATCCGCATCCGGATCACATTCGGTGCCACGAGGTGTCGATGGCTGCCTTCGAGGCCGCGGCGGACCCGGAGCAGTTTCCCGAGGCGGGTGAGCCGTGGACCGTCAGCAAGATCTACTACAACCACGGATTCATGCGCGCGCGTATGCAGTTGCTCAACGATGAATGCAAGAACCATGGATACAAGGGACCGTTCGACGAATGGCTTGAGCGTTGGCCCGCCGATGACGACACCTTTGATCGCCGGGTGACCACCCGCGTGCCCTGCGCCGACTTTTTCGACGCCAGGGATGCCGCGCTGCGTGCACATGCGTCTCAAATCCCGCCGGACAGTAGTTTTTTCGCAGTCCCGCGCGAGTTCGAGCGACGGCTGTGGCCCACCGAGGACTTCGAGCTCGCGAAGTCACGCGTGCCGACGAGCACCCCCGAGGACGACTTGTTCGCAGGAGTTGAAGCCAAATGATATTGATGGACGCGGTGCTGGTACTCGCCGACGAGAAGAGCCCGACGAATGTCGGACCCGATTTCGGTAAGGCCGGTCCCTTCGGTTTGACGGTGGTGGTGCTGCTGCTGGTGGGCACCTTCTTCCTGGTTCGGTCGATGAACGCGCATCTGCGCAAGTTGCCCGAGACATTCGACCCCGAACATCCCGAGCCCGATCAGGCCATCGACGATGGCACGGTCGGAGCCTCCGCCGAGGAACCCGAAACACCTTCGGGTTCCGCCGATCAGCGAGGCGATGACCGTTAACCGGCTGGGCGAGGCGACCAGTCCTTACCTGCGCCAGCACGTCGACAATCCGGTGCACTGGCAGCAGTGGACGCCAGAGGCGTTACAGGAAGCGCAGTCTCGCGATGTGCCCATCCTGCTGTCGATCGGGTACGCGGCCTGTCATTGGTGCCATGTGATGGCCCATGAGTCCTTCGAAGATGACGAGGTCGCCGCCGTCATGAACGCCGGGTTCGTCAACATCAAGGTGGACCGCGAAGAGCGTCCGGACCTGGACGCCGTCTACATGAATGCCACTGTCGCGATGAACGGGCAGGGCGGCTGGCCCATGACATGCTTCCTGACCCCTGATGGGCGTCCCTTCTACACCGGGACCTACTACCCGAAACAGGGTTTTCTGCAGTTGCTTTCGGCAGTCCGTGAAACCTGGGATCAGCGGCGAGACGAGGTGGAAGAGGCGGCATCGAGCATCACCGGCCAGCTGCAGGCGATGTCCGGACGACTGCCCGCCGGGCCCGGGGTGGATATCGCGCTGTGCGATACCGCGATCGCCGCGATCTTGCCCGCCGAGGATATGCGTTTCGGGGGATTCGGTGGGGCGCCAAAGTTTCCGCCGTCGTCTCTGCTGGAGGCGCTGCTGCGCGGATACGAACGAACCGGCGACGCCGCCGTGCTCGGAGCGGTTTCCCGCACCGCGACGGCGATGGCGCGCGGCGGCATCTACGACCAGTTGGCCGGAGGCTTCGCGCGGTACAGCGTGGATGCGGCCTGGGTGGTGCCGCACTTCGAGAAGATGCTTTACGACAACGCACTTCTGCTGCGTGTCTACGCGCATTGGGCCCGCCGCACCGGCGATGCACTGGCGCGGCGAATCGCCTCCGAGACGGCCGATTTTCTGCTGCGTGAGCTGCGGGTGGGTGACCTGTTCGTCTCGTCGCTGGACGCCGATGCCGACGGCTCGGAAGGCTCCACGTACGTGTGGACGCCCGAGCAGCTTGTCGAGATCCTGGGCCCGCAAGATGGTGACTGGGCCGCAACGCTTTTCGAGGTGACCTCGGCGGGAACCTTCGAACACAGGAGCTCGGTGCTGCAGCTGTTGCGCGACCCCGAAGGCACCACAGATGTGGACCGGTGGCGTCGGGTGCGTGAAGCGCTGCTGGCGGCGCGACAGCACCGGGTGCAGCCCGGCCGCTACGACAAGGCCGTCACCGCCTGGAACGGGTTGACCATCACCGCGCTCGTCGAAGCCTCGATCGCGCTGGACCGCAACGATCTGTTGGATGCCGCAACCGGTTGCGCCGCCGAGCTGCTGAAGCTACATCTGCGCGACGGGCGACTGCGGCGCGCAAGTCTGGGCGGGCAGGTGTCCGAGGGGGACGGTGTGCTCGAGGACTACGGCACGCTCGCGACGGGCCTGCTGTCCCTCTATCAGGTGACCGGTGAATGGCGTTGGCGCGAGGCCGCCGCGCAGCTGCTCGATACCGCGCTGGATCACTTCACCGATCCGGAATCGCCCGGTGCGTGGTTCGATGTCGCCGACGACGCCGAGCAGCTGGTGCTCAGGCCGAGTGATCCCCTGGACGGCGCGACCCCGTCCGGGGCGTCATCGGTGACCGAGGCGCTGCTTATCGGCGGTTATCTGCTGGAGGACTCTCGTTACCGGGACGCCGTGCACGCCTCGCTGTCGGCGGCATCCATGGCGTTGGCACGCGCACCACGATCGGCGGGCCATTGGCTGGCAGTGGCCGAGGCCGCGGTGCGGGGTCCGATTCAGGTCGCGGTGGCCTGTGACGCCGCGACCTCGCCGCTGTTGCGAAGGGCGCGACTGTCGGCACCCGGGGGTGCGATTGTGGTTGGCGGGGTTAAGGATTCGAGCGAGCTATTGCGCGACAGGGGGCAAGTGGGCGATGTCGACGCCGCCTACGTGTGCCGGGGTACCGTCTGCGATCTCCCGGTGACCGGGACCGAACAATTAGACGCCGCGTTGGGTAGGTAGCGTCCGGGAGCATGACCGTAACCCGCGAAGATGTTCTCGCCGTCGTCCAGAGCTACTGCGACCTGCTGACCACCGGCACCGCAGCACAGATCGCCGAACTGTACGCCGAGGACGCGACTGTCGAGGATCCGCTGGGCGCGGATGTCCTCAAGGGCCGTGCGGCGATCCAGGGCTTCTACGCCACGATCGAGCCGCTGGATTGTCATGGCGAGCTGAAGTTGGTGCGGGCCACGAACAACGAGGCCGCGTTCCACTTCGAGCTGACCATCAAGCATGAGAACGGTGGCATGGTCATCGCGCCGATCGACGTGATGACCTTCGACGACAACGGCAAGATCAGCTCGATGCGGGCCTTCTGGACTCAGGACGACATCAAGCAGCTCTAGTTCCATCGCCTGTGTGGTTCGCCGTCAGAAGACGGCGAACCACACAGCGATGTAGTGGCAGGTCGCGGCGATGACGGTCGCGGCATGGAAGAACTCGTGGTGACCGAAGTGCAGCGGCCACGGGTTGGGCCATTTCACGGCGTACAGAATCGCACCGACGCTGTAGAAGGCCCCGCCGACGATCAGCAGCACCAGTGCCGGCACCCCGGCGCCGTGGAGGAGCGTCGACGAGAAGCCGATTGCCACCCATCCCAGCATCAGATACAGCGGCACCCCCACCCAGCGCGGAGCCGTCGGCCAACACATCTTGAGAATCACGCCGGCGAGCGCGCCGCCCCACACGATGGCGAGCACCAGGTTGCCTTCCGAGGGCGGCATCGCCAGCATCGCGAACGGGGTATAGCTGCCCGCGATGAAGATGAAGATCATCGAATGATCCATCCGCTTCATCCAGGTGCGGGTGGTCTCGGATTTCCAGTTCACCCGGTGATAGGCGGCGCTGACTCCGAAGACGCCCAGCACCGTCAGGCTGTAGATGGCGGTGGCCAGGCCTGCCTGCGGTGAGCGCACCGACCAGGCGACCGACACCAACACGATTCCCGCGACCACGGCGGTGACGCACGCGTAGAAATGGATCCAGCCACGTGCCTTGGGCTTGATCGGGAGAGTCTCGATACCGCCGACGAGTGCGGCCATAGGCAGGGAATGCTCAGAGCCTTGGGTTTCGGGGTCCGTCCCGGTTGCGGGATCCTCATCGGTGCCGGTGCCTCTTCGCGCAAGCGGCTCATCGGTCTGCATGCGTCACAGTATCCCTTCCTTATCTGAACCAGGTTTGTGAATGTTGTGTGCAGATCCATATCTGCTGCTCCGGCCCGCGGTCGGCTCGCTAGGCTGGGTCCGTGGAGATCATCCCGCCGAGGCTGAAGGAACCGCTGTACAAGCTTTACGAAATGCGGCTCCGCCAGGAGCTGGCCAAGGCGTCGAAACCCCGGCACATCGCCGTCCTGTGCGACGGAAACCGCCGCTGGGCCCGGTCGGCGGGGTACACCGATGTCAGCCATGGATACCGGATGGGCGCCCGCAAAATCGGCGAGATGCTCGGCTGGTGTCAGGACGCCGGTGTCGAGATGGCCACCGTGTACCTGCTGTCGGCCGAGAATCTGACCCGCGACCCCGATCAGCTCGGCGAGCTGCTGGAGATCATCACCGACGTCGTCGAGGAGCTGTGCGCCCCGCAGAACAAGTGGAGTGTGCGCAGCGTCGGAGACCTCGACCTACTGCCCGATGAAGTGGCAGTGCGCATGCGTGAAGCGGTGAAGTCCGCACCCGCCGATGCCGCCTTCCATGTGAACGTGGCGGTCGGCTACGGGGGTCGGCAGGAGATCACCGATGCGGTCCGCACGTTGTTGAACAAGGAGCTGGCCAATGGGGCCAGCTCCGAGCAGCTGGTGCAGGCGGTGACCGTCGACGCCATCTCCGAGAACCTGTACACGTCCGGGCAGCCGGACCCGGATCTGGTGATCCGGACATCGGGGGAGCAGCGGTTGTCAGGGTTCCTGCTCTGGCAGAGTGCCTATTCCGAGATGTGGTTCACCGACGCGTACTGGCCCGAGTTCCGGCGGGTGGACTTCCTGCGCGCGCTGCGCGACTACGCCGCCAGAAACCGGCGGTTCGGGCAGTAACCGCCATTGCGATGGCGCTTACTGAGGAGGTTGTTTGAGTCATCGTCTTGTGGCTGCGCTAGCACGGTGCGGCACGTCGCGGATGGTCTGCACCGTGCTGGTCGGGTTGACAGCGTTGTACATGATATTGCTGGCGTTCGGAAACATCACCGACTTTCGCACCAATGAGATGTTCGTTCAGCATGTTCTTGCCATGGATACCAACAACTTTGGCCAGGCCGCCGGCCAGGGGCTCGATGCCGACATCATGTGGCGTGCCGTTCGCTCGCCGGCGTTGCAGACCGCGACGTACTGTCTGATCATCGCGTGGGAGGCGATATCGGGCGGCGTTCTTCTCGTGGGTGTGTGGCAATGGTTGACTGGCCGCACATCCCGGGCGCGTGCGACGTCGACTGTCGGTCTGCTGATGGTGATCCTGCAGTTCTTCGGCGGGTTCATGGTGGTCGGCGGTGAGTGGTTCCAGATGTGGCGCTCCACCCAGTGGACCGGAATAGAGGTCGCCTTCCGGTGTTCAGTGCTCGCCCTGTTCACCCTGGTATTTGTGCAGTTTGACCGCGTCTCGCCGGACGGTCAGCGCGAGACGGGGCAGTAGTCCGTGTCGAACTTCTTGATGCCGTTGATCCAGCCCGAATGGAATCGGGGCGCCTCCCCGATCCGCGAGATGTCGGGCATGCGATCGGCGATCTTGTTGAAGATGATCTCCAGCTCGACCTTCGCGAGGTTCGCTCCCAGGCAGTAGTGGGCTCCCGTGCCGCCGAAGCCCAGATGCGGGTTGGGGTCGCGGTTGATGTTGAAGGTGTGCGGGTTCTCGAACACCTCCTCGTCGAAGTTGGCCGACGGGTAGAGCATGACCACCCGTTCACCGGCCTTGATGGATACGCCGCCGATCATGGTGTCCTGTAACGCGGTTCGTTGTTGCGAGATCAGCGGCGAGGTGTACCGGACTATCTCGTCGACGGCAGAGGCCGGCCTGTCCCTTTTGAACAGTTCCCATTGTTCCGGGTGTTCCAGGAAGGCCATCATGCCCATGGTGGTCGCATTGCGGGTGGTCTCATTGCCCGCCACCGACAGCATCACCACAAAGAATCCGAACTGTTCCGGGGTGAGCTGTTCGCCGTCTACAGTCCCGGTCAGCAGACGGGAAACCACGTCATTGCCCGGACAGTCGCGGCGCTGCTCGGCCAGCTGATACGAGTATCCGAGGATCTGGGCGGCGCCCACCCGCGGGTCGATCTCAACATCGGCCTCGTCGTATCCCGTCATCTGATTGCTCCACTCGAAGAGCTTGACGCGGTCTTCCTCGGGAACGCCGATCAATTCGGCGATGGCCTGCATGGGCAGCTCGCTGGCCACCTCACGAACGAACTCGCCTCGTCCACCTTCGAGGGCAGCCCGGACGATCCGCTCGGCCCGATCCTCCAGCGTGATACGCAACGCCGCGATGGAGCGTGGGGTGAACATGCGCGACACCAGCCCGCGCAGCTGGGTGTGTTCGGGAGCGTCCTTGTTGATGAGGACGGACAGCGTGGCCTGGAACTCTTCAGGGCTGATGTGGTCCTCGAGGCGAGGGATGGCACCCTTGCGGCCCGAGGAAAAGATGTCGGTGTGCAGCGAAATTTCGCGCACATCACGGTGTTTGGAAATCACCCAGTAGCCGTCGTCGGCGAATCCGCCCACCGTGCGCGACTGCGGATTCCACCAGACTGGCGCCTCGCGACGCAGGGTCGCGAACTCTTCGTGTGGCATCCGCTCCCCGTACAACCCGGGATCGGTGAAATCGAAGTCGTCCGGAAGGCCAAGCTCCGCAGCACTTTTCATAGCGGTCACCAGAGGGGTACCGGGGTCTTACCCAGGGGGTAGTAGCCGGGCACCTTCTCGCCCGACAGGCCGCGCTGGATGCGTTTCTGCATTCCCTCGCTGAGCCTGCCTGCCTTGATGAGGTCCATGTACAGGGCGGACACATGACCGAAGTCGAAGAAGTCGCGTTGCCAGTTCCATTGGCCGTTACCGGCATACCGGAACCAGCTGCCGCCGATGCCGTAGATCTCGGACTCACCGCCGTTGGAGTCCGTGGCGATCTGCTTCCAGAACCCGATGACCTCGCCCTGTTTGTCGTCGACAATCACCTTCTGGTACGGGTAGGTCCAGCCCTCCAGGCCCTCCATCTCCTGGCCGAGGGCGATATCCCGTATCTCGTCGATGCCGACGCACATCACGTCTTCCTTGGGGCCGATGTTCCAGCCGTAGGTGGCATCGTCGGTATAGAACCGCGCCAACGGTTTCCAGTCGCCAGTCTTCTCGGCATCTAGATTGGCCTGGAGCCAGTCCGCGACAACGTCATCGAGTTCTTGGCGGGGGAATTCGGGCACGGTCGGCTCCTAATACTTTTCTGTGATGAATAGGGCTCGGGCGGGACATTCCTCGACGGCCCGCTCGATCTCGTCGCGAGCGTCCTCGGGCGGTTCCTGGTTCAGGATTTCGACGGTGCCGCGTTTGGGAACACGGAAGTAGTCCGGAGCCTCCAGCTCGCACATGGCGTGCCCCTGGCAGAGATCGCGGTCGACGTCGATCCTGTAGGGCATCAGGCGCTCCGGCGGCGGTAACGAACTTTCGCTGGTTGGGCCAGCTGTACCACCATCTTGGAGTGATCGTTGTGGTACGAGTCGGCGGGCTGCGCCATCTCGAACTCGTACTCGCGTAACAGCACCGAGAAGATGGCCTTGATCTGCATGGTCGCGAACGCGGCGCCGACGCAGCGGTGCCGGCCGGCGCCGAACGGTATCCAGGTCCAGCGGTTGACGATGTCTTCCTGCCGTGGTTTCTCGTAGCGGTCCGGTACGAACCCGTCGGGATTGGGGAAGTCCTCGGCGATTCGGTTCGACACGGCGGGGGAGGCCGCCACCATGTCTCCGTCGTGGATGGGGAACCCGCCCACCTCGAATTCGCCCTTGGCGACCCGCATCAGGACGATCAGGGGCGGGTGCAGTCGCAACGTCTCTTTGAGCACATTCTCCAGCTTCGGGATCTGGCGCAGTGCATGGAAACTCACCTCGCTGCCGTCCGCATACAGCTCGTTCAGCTCATCGACGACCTGTGCCTGGATATCGGGGTGGCGCAGTAGCTCGATGAGTACCCATGAGGCGGTACCCGAGCTCGTGTGGTGCCCGGCGAACATCATGGAGATGAACATCCCGGTGATCTCGTCGGCGGTGAAGCGGGGGTTGCCGTCGTCGTCTTTGATCATGATCAGCACATCGAGCATGTCGCGCTGACTCTTATCGGTCGGCGGGTTCTCGATCCGGTTGTCCATGATCTCTTGAACCAAAGCCACCAAGCCTTCTCGCGCCTCATCGCGTAGACGGAAGCTTTCGATCTCCAGGTACGGATCGACGTAACACAACGGATCGGTGCCCTGCTCAAGCTGGTGGTACAGATGGGCGAACCTGCCGTCGAGCTCGTCACGGAACTTCTTGCCGATCAAGCAGGCTGAGGAGGTGTAGATGGTCAGCTCGGCGAAAAAGTCGAGAAGATCGATCTCTCCGCTTTCACCCCAGCGCGAGATCATCTGCCGGACTTCGTTTTCGATGGTGGCCGCGTGCCCCTTCATCTGTTCGCCGCGCAGCGCCGCGTTGTGCAGCATCTCCTTGCGCCGTTCCGGGTCGGCATCGAAAACCACACCCTTACCGAAGATCGGCGTCATGAACGGGTATGCCTCTGCCTGGTCCAGATCTTCGTCACTGGAGCGGAAGAAGAACTCGTTGGCTTCAGCGCCGGAGAGAAACACCACCTGTTTGTCGGCGAGTTGGAACGTGCCGACGTTTCCGCACTCGTCCCGGATGCGTTTCATCAGCGCGATGGGATCGGTGCGGAATTCCTCCAGATGGCCGTACTGATCCTCACCGCCGGAGACCCGCGGAACGGTGCTTGATCCCGAGTCGCTGCGCTCGCCCCCGCAAGCGGGAGGTACCCCCAGCCCTCCGATCAGGGGTTGTTTCATGACGGCATGCCCTCCTCGCCGAGTTCAAGCTTCTGTTTGTCGGCCGGGGCGTCCCTCAACGGCGCCTCCGGCTGCACTTCCATCTCGGCGATATGTGCGCCCCTGGGGGTTTCGGCGACAAAGGTGACCGCGCGCGCGATATCGGAGGGGCGCAGAAAGTAGGAGTGACGCGCCTGTCCCCAGGCTTTCCAGTCCTCCAGCATGGGGCCGACCTGTTCGGCGGAAAGCTGCCAGCCCATCGAGGTCAAGGTCGGGCCGGGGTGCACAATCGAGGCCCGAACGCCGGTGCCCTCCAGCTCCATGCGCATGGTGTTCACCATGGCGAGCAAGGCCGCCTTCGCCGCCCCATAGGCGCCCATGTGTGGACGCTGGTGCAACGCGACGTCGGACCCGATGAAGACCACATCGCCGCGCCGCCGAGTCACCATGTCGGGGACAATCGCCGTGGCGAGCCGATTGGCACCCAACAGGTGCACCTGAATTTGCGAGGCGAAGGTGTCTGCGCTCATTTCATGGACCCGGCCCGGAGACATGTCGCCGGCGCCCGACACCAGCAGATCTATCTCGCCCAGCGCATCAATACTCTCCGCGACAAACGATTTCACCGAGTCGGCATCGGTGACGTCGAGGGGAAAGGCCACGGCCTCGCCGCCGTCTTCCCGGATCTTCTCGACGAGTTCGGTCAGCTTGTCGACACGGCGAGCGCCGAGCGCGACCGGAAATCCGCGGCCCGCGAGTTCGATCGCGGTCGCCGCACCGATGCCCGAGGAAGCTCCGGCGATGATCGATGGGCGTCGATCCGGGTGGGGCTCAAAGCGGGGCATCAGCAGACCTCCACGGTGATGGGCAGATGGGCGAATCCACGGACGTTGCTGGAATGCACACGCACGGAGCTGCTTTCGTCGATCTCGTAATGTTTGATTCGGGTGAACAGCTCGGTCAGGGCGACCTTGGCCTCCATGCGTGCCAGGTGTGCGCCGAGGCAGAAATGGGCACCGCTGCCGAAGCTCACGAGCTTGGCGCCGATCTCGCGTCCGATGCGGTACTCGTCGGCGTGGTCGAACACCCGGTCGTCCCGGTTGGCAGAACCGGGGAGCAGCAGCAGGATGTCACCGGCGGAAATCTTGGTGTCGTAGAACGACATATCCTCGGACACGGTGCGGGCGAGGATCTGGCTGGAGGTGTCGTAGCGCAGCGTCTCCTCCACCCACAGCGGTATCCGTTCGTGATCGGCGTGTACGGCGGCGAGCTGGTCGGGGTTGCGATGGCCCCAGTACACGGCGTTGGCCAGCAGTTTGGTGGTGGTCTCGTTGCCGGCGATCACCATGAGGAACAGGAAGGCGAGCACCTCTTCATCGGTGAGGCGATCGCCGTCGATCTCGGCCTGCAGCAGAGCTGACGTCAGATCGTCAGAAGGTGCCCGCCGCCGTTCTTTGACCATGTCGATGTAGTAGGTCATCAGGTCGATGGAGGCCTGGATGGCCTGCTGTGGCACGTCGGCGACGCCATCCTCGCGGTGCATGACACCGTCGGCCAACTCCCGGATGCGGGTACGGTCCGGTTCTGGCACGCCCATCAACTCGGAGATGACGTCCATGGGCAGCTTGCCGGCGTAATCGGCGATGAAGTCGAAGCTCTTGGACTGCAACGCCTTGTCCAAATGTGTGCGTGCCAGCGCGACGACCTGACCCTCAAGCTCGCGGATTCGTCGAGGGGTAAACCCCTTCGACACCAGCGTGCGCAATCGAAGGTGCTCGGGGTCGTCCATCGCCAGGAACGACATCACGAGTTTGGCATGCGGCCCAAAGGAGGCCTTGTCCATCGAGACGCCGTTGGCGTTGGACAGAGCCTCGCTGTTCCTGAAGCCCTGCAACACATCATGGTGTCGCGACAGTGCCCAGAAGTTCAGCTCGTCGTTGCGATACAGCGGTGCCTCATCACGCAGTCGCCGGTAGTACGGGTACGGGTCTTCGTGGAAGTCGTAGTCATACGGGTCCAAAACCAACGAGGACATCGAGGCAGCGGTCATTCGCTGCCTCCCAGCATGAGATCCACGACGAAAGTGAGCTTGTCGGCGATCTCGTGATAGGTGAAGGTGCCGCTGCCTGCGTGCATGAGGGCACCGAAGAAGGTCATTTCGAGGGCCGACACCACGCGGGGATCCGCGTCGGGCCCCATCGCCGAGCGGATCCTGCGGTGGATTTCCAGCCCGATCTTGTCGCGGACGGCGTGCACCGCCTCGTCGTTGTTGCTGAGCAGCGCCGTCGTGCACCCCGTCGCGATCTCGGGCTCGTCGGCAACCACCAATGCCAGGCTCCGCAGCGTCTTGGTGACCCGCGCGGACTGACCGTCGTTGACATCGGTGAAGTACGGCGCCTCATGGATGAGGTCGAGGTAGATCTCGGCGACGAGATGACTCTTGGAGGAGAAGTACGTGTATGCGGTCGCGGGGGCGACCTTGGCGCGGGCCGCCACGCCGCGGATCGTCATATCCGCGTAGGTGGTCTCGCCGAGCATCTCCCGGCCCGCGGTGACGATCTTGCGAATCGTCTCTTCCTGGCGCCGGTTTCGGGGCGATTCACTTGTGAGGGTCACCACAGCTTCACTGGACACTTGTCCAGATTAGCGTGTGCGTCGCGTCTGGGCAAGATGTGTTGTGAAAACGGCTGTCCAGTACCACTTTATAAGCCCTCTCTGGACTCGGTCTTGCCATGATAGGAGTTGCGTGGTTATGGTTCAGAGGTAAGGAATGGACATGTGTCCAGATTCTTGGAATGAGGTGACATGGCGCTTCTGGCCGATGGCGACAGTGATCTGTTCATCGACGGAAAGTTGATTCCCGGCGGTGCCGGACGGTTCCCGACGGTGAACCCGGCCACCGAGGAGGTGCTCGGAACCGCGGCCGATGCCGACGTGGATGACATGAGCCATGCCATCGAGGCGGCGCGTCGTGCGTTCGACGACACCGAGTGGTCACGGGATGTGGAGCTGCGGGTGCGCTGCCTCCGGCAGCTCCGGGATGGCATGAGGGTTCATATCGAGGAGTTGCGTGACCTGGCCATCGCCGAGGTGGGCGCGCCTCGGATGCTGACCGCCGGTGCGCAGCTGGAAGGCCCGGTGGACGATCTGCGCTTCGCCGCCGACACTGCGGAATCTTTTGACTGGAACGCTGACCTCGGTATTGCCTCACCGATGGGCATCAAGACTCAACGCACGCTCGCGCGCGAGGCCGTTGGCGTGGTCGGGGCGGTGACGCCGTGGAATTTTCCGCATCAGATCAACCTCGCCAAGGTGGGTCCGGCACTGGCCGCCGGCAACACCCTCATACTCAAGCCCGCGCCGGATACCCCCTGGTGCGCGGCGGTATTGGGGCGAATCATCGCCGAGCACACCGACTTTCCGCCTGGCGTCTTCAATATCGTCACCGCCAGCGATCACCGCATCGGTGCGCTGCTGTCGACGGATCCTCGGGTGGACATGGTGTCGTTCACCGGTTCCACGGCGACCGGGCGCGCGGTGATGACCGATGCGGCCGCCACCGTCAAGAAGGTGTTTCTGGAACTCGGCGGTAAGTCGGCGTTCATTGTGCTTGACGACGCAGAGCTGAGCGGGGCATGCTCCGTCGCCGGATTCACCGCGGCCATGCATGCCGGCCAGGGTTGCGCGATTACCACCCGGCTGGTGGTGCCGCGCGCACGCTATGACGATGCGGTGCAGGCGGCGGTGGCGACCATGGGCTCCCTGAAACCGGGCGACCCCAACAAGCCGGGAACGGTATGTGGACCGCTTATCTCGGCGCGTCAGCGCGACAGAGTTCAGTCCTATTTGGATCTGGCTGTCGCCGAGGGCGGTTCGTTCGCCTGTGGAGGCGGGCGGCCCGAGGGCAAGGACCGCGGATTTTTCATCGAACCCACCGTCGTCACCGGGCTGACCAATGACGCACGGGTGGCGCGCGAGGAGATCTTCGGACCGGTGCTCGTGGTGATCGCCCACGACGGCGACGACGACGCGGTGCGGATCGCCAACGATTCGCCGTACGGACTCTCCGGGACGGTCTTCAGCGGGGATGACGAGCGCGCGGCACGGGTCGCATCGCGGCTACGGGTCGGAACCGTGAATGTCAACGGCGGTGTCTGGTACTCCGCCGACGCGCCCTTCGGCGGGTACAAGCAATCAGGGATCGGCAGGGAAATGGGCGTCGCCGGTTTCGAGGAGTACCTCGAAACCAAAGTCATTGCAACGGCAGTGAAGTAGGAAGGATCGCAACGTGAGTTCGACTGGTCAGTTTGAGGGCAAGGTCGCCATCGTCACCGGTGCCGCGCAAGGCATCGGTGAGGCGTACGCGCATGCCCTGGCACGCGAAGGCGCGGCGGTGGTGGTCGCCGATATCAACGCCGAACTGGGCGAGGGCGTCGCCAAACAGATCGTGGCCGATGGCGGCAAGGCTGTCTTCGTCAGTGTCGATGTATCCGATCCGGATTCGGCAATAGCCATGGCGGACAAGGCAGTCGCCGAGTTCGGCGGCATTGACTTTCTGGTGAACAACGCGGCGATCTACGGCGGTATGAAGCTCGATCTGCTGCTGTCGGTGCCGTGGGATTACTACAAGAAGTTCATGAGCGTCAACCAGGACGGGGCGCTGGTGTGTACCCGGGCCGTGTACAAGCACATCGCCAGGCGCGGCGGCGGCGCCATCGTCAACCAGTCCTCCACGGCGGCCTGGCTGTACTCGGGCTTCTATGGATTGGCGAAAGTGGGCATCAACGGCCTCACCCAGCAGCTTTCCCGCGAATTGGGGGGACAGAAGATCCGCATCAACGCCATCGCGCCCGGGCCCACCGATACCGAGGCGACTCGCGGCACCGTGCCGGAGCAGTTCCGCAACGAACTGGTCAAAAACATCCCACTGAGCCGGATGGGCACCGTCGACGACATGGTGGGTATGTGCCTATTCCTGCTGTCGGACAAGGCATCCTGGATCACCGGTCAGGTGTTCAACGTCGATGGCGGACAGATCATCCGATCATGACGCAGTCTGCCCTCAAACTTGGGTACATCGGTCTGGGCAACATGGGCGCGCCCATGGCCCAGCGACTTGTCGACTGGCCCGGCGGGCTCACTGTCTTCGATCTGCGGGCCGAGGCCGTGGCACCGCTTGTCGAGGCGGGGGCACGCGCGGCCGACGCCCTGGCCGATCTCGCGGATGCCGACCTGATCAGCGTCACGGTGCTGGACGACACGCAGGTGCGTGAGGTCATCGGGGAGCTTGCGCCGAAGGTCAAGCCGGGCACCATCATCGCGATTCACTCGACCATCAGTGACACGACTGCTGCCGCACTGGCGCAGCACTGGACCCCCAAGGGCATCCACATCATCGATGCGCCGGTGAGCGGCGGCGCTCCGGGTGCACACAAGGGCGAGCTCGCCACCATGGTCGGCGCCGACGACGAGACATTCGCGCGAGTCAAGGAGGCGTTCTCGAAGTGGGCGTCGCTGGTGATCCATGCCGGCGTCCCGGGTGCGGGTACTCGAATGAAGCTGGCGCGCAACCTCCTACATTTTGTTGCCTTCACCGCGGCGGGGGAGGCGCAGCGACTGGCCGAGAGTTGTGGGCTCGACATCACCGACCTGGGCAAGGTGGTGCGTCACACCGATGCCATCACCGGTGGGCCGGGCGCCATCATGCTGCGAGACACCACCGCACCGGTGACATCGGACAGCTTCTGGCACCCCATCTTCACCCATGTGCGTGGTCTCGGCGAAAAGGACCTGAGCCTGGCATTGGCACTGGGTGAAGAGCAGTCAGTCGAGCTGCCGTTAGCGATGTTGGCCCGCGAGCGCCTGGCCGCGAGCCTTGGTGTGCCACATGCTGTGCCGTCTACCGAGGGAGAGAGCAATGGATGAGCTGCGCCGCAAGGGTCTGGACAAGATGAAAGAGGTCTACGGCTGGGACATGCCCGACCTGCCCGGCGACTATTTCAAGTACACCGCAGAGCATCTCTTCGGCACCATTTGGGATCGCCCCGAGCTTTCAGTGCGTGATCGTCGGCTGCTGCTCCTCGGCGCGGTGAGTGCTCTGGGACTCGACGAGATCCTGGAGATCCAGACGGGAGCCGCACTCAAAAACGGTGAGCTCACCGATGCCGAGCTGCGGGAGGTTGCGCTGTTCATCACGCACTACGTCGGGTGGCCACTGGGGCAGCGGGTCAACAAGCATGTCGAAATGGCTATAGCAAAAAACAATGAAGCGAAACGTTCCAAGGAATCCAAGGGTGACTAGCCGATTCTCCGGGTTATCCCAGGGCCAGTTGGCGGTCCTGGTTCCGGAGCTGCTGCTGATCGGTCAGCTGATTGACCGTTCCGGAATGGCTTATTGCATACAGCATTTCGGGAGGGAGGAGATGCTCCAGGTCGCCATCGAGGAATGGGCGTCATCCAGCCCGATCTACACCCGGCGCATGCAGAAGGCGCTGCGCTTCGAGGGTGACGATGTGATCACCATCTTCAAGGGTATGCAGCTCGACATCGGGGCTCCGCCACAGTTCATGGACTTCCGGTACACCGTGCATGACAAGTGGCACGGGGAGTTTCATCTCGATCACTGCGGCGCGCTACTCGATGTGGAACCGCTCGGACCTGACTACGTGACAGGTATGTGTCACGACATCGAGGACCCCACATTCGATGCGACGGCATTCGCCACCAACCCGCATGCGCAGGTTCGCCCGATTCACCGGCCTCCGCGCACGCCTGCGGATCGGCATCCGCACTGCGCGTGGACGGTGACCATCGACGAGTCGTATCCGGCGGTATCCGGTATCCCCGCTCTGGATGTGGTGGGTGCTTCTGTGGCCGCCGGCTGGGAATTGGATGGAATCGATGCCGCCGACGTGGGGGCCTCCGACTACGCGGGCCCCCTGCTGTCCGACCTGGATTTCGGTTCCTTCTCGCATTCGGCACTGGTGCGGATAGCCGACGAGATCTGTCTGCAGATGCATCTGCTGTTTCTCGGGTTTTCGATCGCAGTACGTAAGAGGGCGGTCGATGCAGAGCTGGCGCGCACCGTATGCACGCAGCAGTTGATCGGGCTGGCGGGTGTCGCCGCGGCACGGATCAAGCAGGCGTTGCAAGCCCCCGACGGGATCGATGGTGTGCTGCAGGTACTCCACGTGCACCCACTGTTGAATCCCGCCGGATACGTGAATGCCGAAATCTCCGGGGGCCAGCTCCATGTGTGGAGGTCACCCGCACATCAGGATCAGGCCTGGATCTCGTTGTGTGGGCCCGCGGAAACTCGACCGCTGCAGGCCATCGCCACGGCGGTCGATCCGCATATCGGCGTGCAGGTTTCGGGAGATGCGCAGGAATGGGTGGCCTCGTTCGTCGAGCATGAGGGTGAGGACAAGCAGCTGCCCGAGGTGATGATCGCCAATGTCAGCGGGGGATCGCGGTTCGTCTTCGAGCCGCGCAAGTCGCTGCCCCTGACCGTGGTCTGAGGTACCGATGGCAAAGAGCTCGAAATACGTTGTGCGGGTTCCGGTGCGGGTGCAGACCGCCAATGGCGTGGTGGAGGGGTTCCACGATCGAGGTGTGCGCCGCTTTCGAGCCATACCGTACGCCGAGCCACCGGTGGGCGCGCTGCGTCTGCGCAGCCCGGCGCCCGCGAAGCCGTGGGTTGGGGTGCTGCCGTGTGATTCCTGGAAATCGGCCTCACCGCAGAAACGCATCTACGTGCCGCTCTCGCTCAACAGGTTCCAGGCGGTCAGCGAGGATTGCCTGACGGTGAACGTGACGATGCCGGATGAGCCGTCCTCGGATCCTCTGCCGGTGATGTTCTACATCCACGGTGGCGCCTATGTTTTGGGCAGTTCGGCGCTGACTTTGTACGACGGCGCCGATCTCGCGCGGCGAGGCTGTGTTTTCGTCTCGGTGAACTATCGGGTCGGTGCGTATGGGGCTATCGACTTGTCGTCTCTGTCCGATGATCGGCACACCATCGACAGCAATCTGTACTTGCGCGATCTGGTGCTGGCGCTGCAGTGGGTGCGCGACAACATAGCGGCCTTCGGTGGAGACCCCAACAGTGTCACGATCTTTGGAGAGAGTGCCGGGGCCCATTGTGTCCAGATGCTGTTGACCGTTCCGGCAGCAGCCGGGCTGTTCCAGCGCGCCATCTGCCAAAGCACGGCCAGCGGAATGATCCATACCCGGGACGAGGCGGCGGCCAACGCGCGCCGGCTCGTCGAGTATCTCGGTGCCGACGTCCGCGACCCCGCCGCGGCGGTCATCAATGCCGGGCCGCGTGATCTCGTGCGGGCGACGCACCGGCTGCTCGCTGCGAAAACCCGGGAATCGGCCTTCTCGCTGGGTGTGGGCCCCAGCATCGATGGTGAGGTTGTACCCGATGACCCGATCGCGATGATGGAACGCGGTGAGGCGCATCGGGTCCCACTGATCATCGGGTACAACGCGGAAGAGGTTCGGTTGTTCAACCGACTGCTGACCAGGGTGATGTCGGTGTCCCGGATTGATGCACGTGCTGTCGCGGGCACCCTCGGTGCGCTGAGCCCCGAGGCCGCGAAGCGGGTGATCGATTCCTATGAGGGCTACCCGTCCAAGGCTGCCCTGGTGCGTCTCATGGGGGATGCGATGTTCGGCTCGGAGGCCTGGCGGGTGGCGCAGGCGCACAGCCATCACTCGTCGGTCTACTTCTATCGGTACGACTACGCGCCGCGGCCGCTGCGGCGCTTCGGGCCGGGGGCCGCGCATGCGACGGAACTGTTCGCGGTTTTCGGCCTCTTCAAGCGCTGGCCCGCGTTGGCTGGGAAAAGGGATATGCATGAGGCGTTGGCGCTGACCGAGGACATCCAGAGCCGTTGGCTCGCCTTCTCGCGGACGGGCATACCGGGCATCGAATGGCCGGTCTATACGGAGCCCGAGCACGCCGTCATGGTGTTCGACCAGCATCGGCGTATCGACCTGGATCCGCATCGTGTGCAGCGGGAGTTGTGGCGCGATATCGGCCGCGCAGCCTGAGCGGTTCTTGCGGGAACTTGCCGACAGGGCGCTGCGTTGACGGTCAATGCCAGCTGCTCAGCATGAATTCGAACGCCAGCTCGCCCTTTTGACCGAGCGTGGGTACCCGGTCGGCGACCGCGCCGTCGAGCTTCGTGCTCGGGTCGCTGATCTCCCGCCGTCCACCGTCGATCCCGGCGATCACGTTCCCTTCGTCCTTGCGATCACCGAAACCAGCTATGAGCAGACGGCGCCGTTGATGAGTCTGAATGGGCGTAATGGTTTTCATGTCATGGATGACGGCGATACCGAGGTGTATCGATCGACCGTGGAGATCCCGGATCAGGTCTATCTGCTTTCCGATATCGACACCGGCAGCGAGTTCTGCAATGTGACACCGGAGAAGGCGCTGGAGGCGATCACCGCGCGTGGACGTACCCCACTGACGATCGACGAGGGCATCGCACTGGTGATGGTGCGGCCGGACATGTTGCGCAAGAACAAGTGTTTTTCGCTGGCGGCCTCGCGGGGGAAAGGGCAGCGGGTGCCCGCGATCTGGATATCCGATCGGCGCCCGAAGCTCGGTTGGTGCTGGGACCGCAATCCGCACACCTGGCTGGGCACCGCCTCATGCGGTGGCCGATTGGCCTTATAGACGAGTCCGTCTGACACAGGCTGGACGGGCGTGACTCGTCAACCTGGCACCTGTCACACTGTTAGTGATGGTGGCGATGTCGGCACTGGTTTTCGGACTCAGCTGGTGGCTGGGTCTGTATCTGCTCGCGCGCAATCCCCGTAAGCCCGTCTTGGTCCTGGCCGCGATTGGGCTGATCGGCTACTCCGTCGTCGTCGCGCTCGACGCCATCCGCGTCACCCCGGGCTCGGATGCCGAACTCCTGGGCCGCATCGAGGTTTTCACCGCGATCATCCCGAGCGTCGCCTGGCTGTTGGTGCTGCTTGAACTCACCAACACCGGCGACCGGTGGCGTGATCGCGCCGCGATGGCCATCCCCGGCGCCGTCCTGGCGGTGGTGCTGCTGGTGGGTGCCTCGCTGGCCGGCACCATCGCGGGTCCGGCCCAGCTCGGGCACTGGATCATGTTCTGCGCCAATGGGACCGCCGCCATCGGGGCCGCCATCTTGTTGTTCCGCCGACGTGCCTCGATACCGGGTTCGGCGCGGGGTGTCGTCCTGGTTGCCACCATGTTCTTCACCCTCGGCGATGCGCAGCTGATCATCCCGCTCGGCATCGTGCCGAGCTGGCTGGCGTTGGCGTCGACCGGTTTCGATCTGGTGCTACTGGGTTTGGGTGTTGCACTCTGGGACGCCTTCGACGAGGGGCAGGCGCTGCGTGGCGACATGCTGCGCTCCTTCGTCGCCTCCATCCTCGTTGGAGCGTTGTTCGGCGCCCAGGCCATGGTCGGCATCGCCGTCGTCGGTCAATCGGTCGCTCTGGTGGTCTTGCTGTTCACCAGCGTCGCCCTGGCCATCTGTATCCAGGTGCAATCGGGCCCCTTCGCAAACTTCCTTGACCGGCTGGCCTTCTCGCGTTCCCCGCAGCTGCGTCACGAGCGTTCCGAGCTGCGTAGTACCGAGGCGGCACTGCCGCTGAAGTCGGCATCACCCATCGATGGCGTCGACGACGAGACGTTCACCCGCCTGACCCGCCGGGCCCTGAGCCACTACGGAGATCTCGCCAAACTGGTCGCCAGCCCGCTGACATCCCTACCCGCCATCGATGAACGGCTCACCGGCCGTGGCGCCTCTGATCAGCCCGTCGAGCGGGCCAACGAACTCAGAGCGGTGCTCGCCGAATCCATTTCACGGCTCAAGCCCCGGGAGGGCGGGGATTTCGGCACCACCGATCAATGGCGTTACTACAACGCCCTGTACTTCCCGTACGTCATGGGCGTGCGGGCATACGCACAGGGCGCGACGGCCGCGGGACTGGACCCGGTATCGCGTCAGGCCTGGCAGTGGCTGGTCACGGAGGTCCCGCAGCGTTCGTTGCACAACTGGCAGAATGCCGCGGCCAAACTCATCGCCGCGGATCTGCGTGTGCACACCGCCGCTGTGCCCAATGGTCTTCGCACCAACGGCTCATCACCAGTTCCGCGGTAGTCGTCCGTGTTCGCGCCGCCATCCGGCATGGCTGCCGGGGTGCCATCTCCACGATGTCGGGATGAACGGCCACACCAGCGGCACGGCGCGCAGTAGCGCGCGATAGGCCGTCTCGTCGGCCAGATTCCATCTGATCCCAAAACGCTTGCGTACCTGGGGTGGTAAGCCGCCATAGATCGTCAGTCGAAGCGGCGGTGCCAAGGCCATACGCATCGGCGCCGTGGGCAAGGCAAGTCTCGCTGCCGGCTTCAGATAGGGCGCCACCGGTAAGTACGGGGACTTGCTCATATCGGGGACGGCTCGGCCCTCGATGACCTTCATCAGATAGTCGGCCGCGGGGTTGGGTGCGAGCACCTCCTCGCAGTATCGGTCCCATTCCTGTTGGAATGCGGCTCTATTCGGTGGCAGTGGCTGCTCGCTCATCGCGTACCGGCGATACCATTCGACACCCTCTTGGTAGAGCTGCTCACGTTCAGTCTCGGATAGTCGATAGCGGGAGTATCTGTCGATGGTCTGTTCGACCATCACCTGAAATGTTGCATGAGCCCACCAGAACGTTGTCGGGTTCAGTGCGTGATACCGGACGCCGTCGGGCTGGATTCCCTTGATATCGCGGTGAAAGTCCCGCACCTTCATGCCGGTGCCGGCCGCGGGATCGTCGTACACGGTGCCGAGGATCGGGGGCAGCGAGCGGAACACCCTGTCCACGGGGTCTGCGAAGAAGTTCGAGTGCTCGATCAGTGCATAGCCGATGGCGGGATCCATCGTTTGCAGGAGCCCGGCAGTGCCGCCGGTGAGAGCGATACGCATATCACCAGCCCAGCGCCATAACAGTGATCGACGGCCCAGCTGGGCACCGGGCGCGGTAGAGATGACATCCACTGTTGTCATCCTCCGATGATGGCACAGCACGCGACGAATTGGCAGGAATTGGCAGCGCCGAATGTCGAGATGGCAGTGCATGAGCGGCAATGTCGATGGTGTCAGCTTTCGCACAGAGCTTTCTCACAAGGAGTCCCCAATGTCCATAGCTTCAGAGAACGCCTCGGTACTTCGCACCCGCTTCGCCCAACCCGACGCGCTTCTGCGCTTCGGCATCGGCCTTGACGGCATCGCCACCGGGTCGGTGGCCGTCGTTCTCCTGATCGCCGCGAAATGGCTTGTCGAGCCGCTCGGTCCCTCGCTGGGATTTCAGGTGGCGCACGCGGCCGCGCTCATCGGATATGGGGTGCTGGCCTTCGTCTTGAGCCGGGCCGACAGGTCCAAGCTCGGCACCATCGGTGTTGTCTACATCGCCGGCAACTTGCTCGCCACCGCGCTCTACGTGTTGGCGGGCGTCATGAAATGGGTACCGCTGACCACCGCCGGCGTGATGCTCGCCATCGTGTTCGGCATCTACACCGCCGTCATGGCGGACATCCAGTTCCTGGGATTACGCAGACTACGGCGCCTGCGCTCCGCGTAGCCGCCCACATGCTCACCCGGTTCCGAGGTGAGCGGTGCCGGGCCACCCGCTTGGTGGCCCGGCACCAACATGTCTAGACCGGTGTCAGCGGTAACCGCAGTGCGCCCGGCGCGGACTCGGGAACGGTCGGGCGGTTGGGCTGTACCGGGAAGACGCGCTTGTAGGACGCACCCAGTTCCGGCCGCGGGTCGAGTTCACCGTTGTTGGGCCAGAATGCCATGGCGCGCTCGGCCTGTGCGGTGATGGTGAACGACGGGTTGACCCCGAGGTTGGCCGATATCGCCGACCCGTCCGCGACATGCAGTCCCGGGTAGCCGTAGATCCGCTGGTACGGGTCGATGACACCGGTCTCGGGGGAGTCGCCGATCGCGCAGCCGCCGATGAAATGCGCGGTGAGCGGGATGTTGATCGAGTCCAGGTGGGTGCTCCCGGCGTATCCGTCGACCTTCTCGGCCATCCGGCGGGCGACATCGTGGGCGACCGGTATCCAATCCGGGTTCGGTTCTCCCGAGCCTTGTTTGGTGGTCATCTTCTTACCGAACAACCCACGCTTGAGATATGTGGTCAGCGAGTTGTCGAGTGATTGCATGACCAGCACGATGATCGAATGTTCCGAGGCATTGCGCGGGAACATGGAGCGCATCAGCAAGCTTGGATGCCGCGCATTGGCGAGCCAGGTCCGCGCAAAGCGCCATGGGCCGCCGTCGGCCATGCCGGTGCCCAGCATGCTCAAGAAGTTCGAACCCTTGCCATACCGGCACACCTCGACATGGGTGTTGGGTTCCGGATGAATCGAGGAGGTGATGGCCACGCCCTGGGCGAAGTCATTGCGCTTGGGGGAGTAGACGATCGGCACCTCCTCGGAGTTGGTGCGGGTCTGCTCGCCCAGGCGTGCCGACAGATCGGGCAGCGAGCCGGAGTCCTTGAACTTGTGTAGCAGGCGTTGGGTGCCCAGCGACGCCGCGGAGAAGACCACGTGCCGCGCAGTGAAATCGCGCTTGTTCTTCCGGACCAGGCGGCCGGTCTGCTTGGTGCTGACCACGTACCCTTCGCGGTCTTCGAGCGGGTGTACGTCGAGTACCTGCGTCAGCGGGTGGATCTGTGCCCCAGCATGTTCGGCCAGGTACAGGTAGTTGGTCTCGGTGGTGTTCTTGGCGTTGTGCGGACACCCGGTGAAGCACTGTGCGCATCCGATACAGCCGGCGCGCTCGGGCCCCGCCCCGCCGAAGAACGGGTCGGGAACGGTCTTGCCCGGCTCGTCGCCGAAGAACACGCCCACATTGGTGGGGTGGTAGGTGTCCTCGACGCCGAGGTCCTTGGCCACTGCCAGCAGCACCTCGTCCGGTGGTGTGGTGTGCGGTGTCTGCACGACACCCAGCATCCGGCGGGCCTGGTCGTAATACGGCGCCAGCTCCGTCTTCCAGTCGGTTATGTGCGCCCATTGCTTATCGGTATAGAACTGTTCCAGCGGCTCGTAGAGCGTGTTGCCGTAGATCAGCGAGCCGCCGCCCACTCCCACCGCGCTGGCGATAAACGTCTTACCCAGCACCGTCATGCGCTGAGGGCCGTAACAGCCCAGCCCCGGTGCCCACATGGCCTTGCGGACATGCCAGTTGTTGGGCGGAACGTCTTCACGTTTCCAGCGTTTTCCCATTTCAAGTATGCCGACTCGGTAGCCCTTTTCGGTGAGGCGGAGGGCCGCAACGCTCCCACCGAAACCGGACCCGATGACGACTACGTCGTAGTCATAGTCCATGCGGTCAACCTACTGGTTGGTTGCCGATGACGCACCGTAAATCAGGACGCGGCTTCTAGAGCCGCACGCATCTTTTCGTGTAGCAGGTTGATGGCCTGCAGCGGACGGATCATGACCTTGAATTCCACGATCTTCCCGGCATCGTCGCAGGTGATGATATCGACCCCATTGATGTACTTGCCGTCTACGGTCGACTCGAACTCGAGTACCGCGGTGTTCCCGTCGAGGACTTCCTTGGTGTAGTGGAAGTTGTTATCGGGTCCGGCAAGCGTTGCGAAGGCGGCCAACAAGTACATGGCGGTGACCTGCTTGCCCTGCTGCGGGGTGAACACCACGGGGGAGTAGAAGGCCGCGTCCTCTGCCAGCAGGTCGTTGAGCGCTTCCGGGTTGGCGCCGGAAATGATGCCGTGCCAGGTTTCAACCACGTCGTTGATCATGTGGCGAATATACCATTCGGTCTACTTCGCGCAAGCCTGTCTACAGCTTGCGCAGGCGCAACCGATTGATCGAATGGTCGGCGTCCTTGCGCAGTACCAGCGTGGCGCGTGGCCGGGTCGGCAGAATGTTCTCCAGCAGGTTCGGCAAGTTGATCGAATGCCAAATTTCCTGTGCGGCAAGGGTTGCCTGCTTATCGGAGAGCTTGGCGTAGTGGTGGAAATGCGAAGACGGATTTGCGAATGACGTGGAACGCATGGCCAGGAATCGGGAGATGTACCACTGCTCGATGTCTTCGATGCGCGCGTCCACATAAATCGAGAAATCGAACAGGTCCGAGACCATCAGGGTCGGACCTGTCTGCAGGACGTTCAGGCCTTCAAGAATGAGGATATCCGGTTGCTGTACAACGTGTTTCTCGTTCTTGATGATGTCGTACAGCAAGTGTGAGTACACCGGGGCCGTGACCTCACCCGCCCCCGATTTGACCTCGGTAACGAATCGCAGCAGCCCGCGCCTGTTGTAACTCTCGGGAAAGCCCTTGCGGTGCATAATATTCCGTCGAGATAGCTCGGCATTGGGGTAGAGAAATCCATCGGTGGTCACCAGGTCCACCCGGGGATGGTGGTCCCATCGTGCCAGCAGCGCCTGCAGTACACGGGCCGTTGTCGACTTACCGACCGCGACGCTGCCCGCCACCCCAATGACAAAGGGGACCAGACGGTCCGGATGTTGGTCCCCGAGGAAGGTGGCGGTGGCGGCGAACAGGCGCTGCCGGGCGGCGACCTGAAGATGGATGAGACGCGCCAGCGGCAGGTAGACCTCGGCGACCTCGGTCAGGTCGATCTGTTCGCCCAGACCGCGCAGGCCGATGAGCTCTTCCTCGGTGAGGACCAGCGGCGTGGACTTGCGCAGCGCGCGCCACTGTTTCCGGTCGAACTCCACATAGGGACTCGGCTCGCTCAGCCGTGGCATCGATGCGCCGCTCGCAAGAAGAGAGAGTGCGTGGATGGGCCGCTTGCGCGAAGACCAACACTCATAGTGACAAGTCTTGCAGGAACCCTTCGTGAACGCGGCACTAGGGTTGTGTGACATGGGCGATAACGGCGCATCGAAGAATAGTGTCGTCACTGAATACCTGCTGCTCGGGCTGCGATTTGACCGCATCGAAAGCGGATACGTCGACTCGTTCACGGGTGACCCCACGCTGCGGAAGCGTGTCGAGAATGAGCCCACCCCCAATCCGGCCGAGCTTGCGCGTCAGGCGAGTGCGTTGCGTGGCGAGTTGGCCGCCAGCGGCCTGGACGAGGCGCGTAAGGCGTTCATCGACACGCACCTGAAGGCACTGGCCTGTGCGGGGCGCAAGTTCGCGGGCGAGGACATCGGATTTGTCGACGAAGTGCATGACTACTTCGATGTGCGCATCGCCAAGGGTGACGAGGAGCGCTATCAGCAGGCGCACGAGGCCCTGGATTCCGTTCTGCCGGAGGGCGGTTCGCTACTGGAGCGGAAAACCGCGTATGACCGGTCCCAGGAGATCGACCCGAACCGCCTGCAGGAATGCGTGGATGCGTTCTCCAGCGCACTGCGTGACCGGGTGCGCGCGGAGTTTCCGCTGCCCGACGCCGAGACGGTGACCTACGAGGTCGTCAGCGACAAACCCTGGTCGGGGTTCAACTACTACGAGGGCAACTACCGCTCGACGGTCGCCGTCAATTCCGATCTCAAGCAGTATCTGAACAACGTGCCCGCTCTGATCGCCCACGAGTCCTATCCCGGCCACCACACCGAGCACTGCCGCAAGGAAGCCGGCCTGGTGCACCTGGGGGACCAGCAGGAACAAACCATCTTCTTGGTCAACACGCCGCAGTGCCTGATGGCCGAGGGCCTCGCCGACCTCGCCCTCTACGCGGCCGTCGGCGAGGACTGGGGGCTGTGGGCCCAAGAGATCTACGCCGACCTGGGGCTGCGTTTCGACGGGGAACAGGCACAAGCCATGGGGCGGGCGCGCGCCGGGCTGATCAACGTCCGCCAGGACGCGGCGCTGATGCTGCATGACGAGCACCGCGACGTCGAAGACGTGATCGCATTCCTGAAACGCTGGCTGCTGGTTCCGGACGAGCGTGCCCGGCACATGCTCAAATTCCTGTCCTCGCCGCTGTGGCGGGCGTACATCTCCACCTACGTCGAGGGCTATCAATTGTTGAAGGGGTGGCTGGATCGTCGTCCGCCGGAGCAGTCCCTCACGACCCGCTTCGGGCGGCTGCTGGACGAGCCCCTGGTGGCCTCCACCTTGGTATAGCCGCCTACTAGGCTGACGGGCATGACGACTTCAGCTTCCAGCGACATTGCGCAGGGCGCGCAGTACGCCGAGACCGCCAGTGCCGCGTACCGTGCGGCCCTGGAGGTCATCGAGACCATCGAACCGCGGATCGCGGACGCGACCCGTAAAGAGCTTGCCGACCAACGCGATTCGCTCAAGCTGATCGCCAGCGAGAACTACGCCTCGCCCGCCGTGTTGCTCACCATGGGTACTTGGCTCTCCGACAAGTACGCCGAGGGCACCATCGGCCACCGCTTCTACGCCGGCTGCCAGAACATCGACACCGTCGAGGCGCTGGCCGCCGAGCATGCCCGCGAGCTGTTCGGAGCGCCCTACGCCTACGCCCAGCCGCACTCGGGAATCGACGCCAACCTTGTTGCCTACTGGGCAATCCTGGCCACTCGGGTGGAGGCTCCGGCTCTCGCCGAGAAGGGTGTGCGCAACGTCAACGACCTGTCCGAGACCGATTGGGAGGAGCTGCGCCATCAGTACGGCAATCAGCGCCTGATGGGTATGTCACTGGACACCGGCGGCCACCTCACCCACGGCTTCCGCCCCAACATCTCGGGCAAGATGTTCCATCAGCGCAGCTACGGCACCGACCCGGAAACCGGGTTGCTGGACTACGACGCGCTGGCCGCGGCGGCACGCGAGTTCAAGCCGCTGGTGCTGGTGGGTGGCTACTCCGCGTACCCGCGCCGGGTGAACTTCGCCAAGCTGCGTGAGATCGCCGACGAGGTGGGCGCCACCTTGTTCGTGGATATGGCGCACTTCGCCGGTCTGGTCGCCGGAAAGGTCTTCACCGGCGACGAGGACCCGGTGCCGCATGCCCACATCACCACGACCACCACCCACAAGTCGCTGCGCGGACCCCGTGGTGGCCTGGTGCTGGCCACGGCCGAGTACTCCGATGCCGTCGACAAGGGCTGCCCCATGGTGCTGGGCGGACCGCTGTCGCATGTGATGGCAGCCAAGGCCGTCGCCCTGGCCGAGGCACGCCAGCCCTCGTTCCAGGTGTACGCCCAGCGTGTCGCCGATAACGCCAAGTCGCTGGCCGAGGGCTTCCTGAAGCGCGGCGCCCGCCTGGTCACCGGTGGCACCGACAACCATCTGGTGCTCCTTGACGTGCAGTCCTTCGGACTCACCGGGCGACAGGCCGAGTCCGCCCTGCTGGACGCCGGCGTCGTCACGAACCGCAACTCCATTCCCGCCGACCCCAACGGCGCCTGGTACACCAGCGGCATCCGGTTCGGCACCCCGGCGCTCACCAGCCGCGGATTTAACGCCGACGAGTTCGACAAGGTGGCCGAGCTCGTGGTCGACGTGCTCTCCAACACGGAGGCCGATGGCACCTCGAAGGCGAAGTACACACTTGCCGACGGTGTCGCGGACCGCGTGAGGGCCGCTTCGGCCGAGCTGCTGGCCGCCAACCCCCTGTATCCGGGCCTCACGCTCTAGAGTCTTTAGTCACCACGACTAGACGTAAAAGCCCCCGGCACGCTGGTGTTTCGGGGGCTTTTCCGTCTGCTCGCTAAGGGTCGCGTGGCGATTTCACAATTCAGTCTCGTCCGGTTACCGTTACCGCATGGCACAGAAACCTGTACCCAATGCGTTGACTCTTGAGCTGACGGATGTCGTCGCCGAGAACATCGACCGCCACCGCGATACGGCGGAGCTTTGGTACTGCCATGAGCACGTCCCTTACGACGAGGGCGAGAACTTCGCCTTCCTGGGTGGACGCGACTGGGAGCCCTCTGACGTCAAGCTGCCCAAGGCCGTCGTCGATGCCATCCAGATCCTGCTGATCACCAAGGACAACTTGGCGGGCTACCACCGCGAAATGGTGGAGCATTTCTCGCTGGAGATCATCCCGTGGGCGGACTTCATCGGGCGCTGGACCGCCGAGGAGAACCTGCACGCCATCACGCTGCGTGAGTATCTCGTGGTGACCCGTAACGCCGACCCCAGCGGCGACGAGGACACCCGGCTGGCTCACGTCATGAAGGGCTACCGGGCCGACTCGTACACCCAGATCGAAACGCTGGTGTTCAACGCGTTCTTCGAGCAGATGCACGCGGTGTTCGTACAGAACCTCGCCGCGCTGACCGATGACGACATACTCAAGGGCCTGCTCGCGAACATCGAGAAGGATGAGCGCCGTCACGAGCAGATGTACAGCAACATCGTGCTCGAATGCCTGCGTCTGCACCCCGAGGACACCATCGCAGCCATCAAGGCCCGCGCCGCCGAACTGCAGGTTATCGGCGCCGATATCGACGGTTACGAGGACAAGGTCGCCTCCGTGGCCGAGGCCGGAATCATCGACGAGGTCACCGTGCAGGACGTGGTTCGCGAACTCACCGACAAGTGGGGCGTGACCGAGCGGCTCTGATCTCTCGCCGAGTGTCGACCTGTGGAGGGGCGCACTCGTGCTTCTGTGTGACAACTCGACACTCGCGCGAAATGTGCGTTAACCCGGTGTTAGTCAACACGCTTGATCCGGTGCGCGGCATCTGCGTGTAGGTGCGAGTAGCGTCAAAAGCGATGGCTAGCGACATGCTTTGCTATCCGGGAGGTACTGATCGTGGCGAAAACGACAGGACCGGCCCCGGTCCTGATGTGGACGGTCTCATGAGGCGTCCACACACGGTACCGACCGCGTCCACGACAGATCGCGTGTGGTGCCGCACGGATGTCAGGAGCGCTCGGTGACTGCTTCAATGAACCCTGGGACAATCCGTACCTATGTGCTCGACACCTCGGTGTTGTTGTCTGACCCTTGGGCCACAAACCGATTCGCCGAACATGAGGTAGTGATCCCGCTGGTGGTGATCAGTGAGCTGGAAGGCAAACGTCACCATCATGAGTTGGGTTGGTTCGCCCGCACTGCGTTGCGGATGCTCGACGATCTGAGGCTGGAGTACGGCCGTCTTGATCAGTCAATTCCTGTTGGGACACAGGGTGGTTCGCTGCATGTCGAGCTGAATCACACCGATCCCTCGGTGCTGCCCGTGGGCTTCCGCACCGACTCCAACGACTCTCGGATTCTGGCGTGCGCGCTTAACCTCGCCGCCGAGGGCAAGCTGGTTACGTTGGTGAGCAAGGACATTCCGCTGCGCGTCAAGGCCGGTGCGGTGGGTTTGGCTGCCGACGAGTACCGGGCCCAGGATGTGGTGAACTCGGGCTGGACGGGCATGGCCGAGCTGGACACGGCGCCTGACGTCATCGACTCACTCTTCGAGGCCGGCGAGGTCGATCTGGAGGCGGCGCGAGATCTACCGTGCCACACCGGAATCCGACTACTCGGTGGCACCTCGAGCGCACTTGGCCGAGTCAACGCCGAGAAGCGGGTGCAGCTGGTACGCGGTGATCGTGAGGTCTTCGGGTTGCGCGGGCGCTCCGCGGAACAGCGTGTGGCACTGGACATCCTGCTCGACGAGTCGGTCGGCATCGTCTCTCTTGGCGGCAAGGCGGGCACCGGTAAGTCGGCCCTGGCGCTGTGCGCCGGACTCGAAGCGGTGCTGGAGCGGCGTAGCCACCGCAAGGTCGTCGTGTTCCGTCCCCTGTACGCCGTCGGCGGTCAGGAGCTGGGCTATCTGCCGGGCAGCGAGAGCGAGAAGATGGGTCCGTGGGCGCAGGCCGTCTTCGACACCCTCGAAGGGCTGGCGTCACCGGCGGTCATCGAAGAGGTGCTCTCGCGCGGCATGCTCGAGGTGCTCCCACTCACGCACATCCGTGGACGGTCCCTGCATGACTCCTTTGTGATCGTCGACGAAGCACAGTCCCTCGAGCGCAACGTGCTCCTGACGGTGCTGTCGCGGTTGGGCAGCGGGTCGCGGGTGGTGCTCACGCACGACGTCGCGCAGCGCGACAACCTGCGTGTCGGTCGTCACGACGGTGTGGCCGCAGTGATCGAGAAGCTCAAGGGCCATCCGCTGTTCGCGCACGTCACGCTGGTACGCAGTGAGCGTTCACCCATCGCCGCGCTGGTCACAGAGATGCTGGAGGAGTTCGGGCCCGGGCTCGCTCCCTGAACTGACAGTTACGCTGTGGAACGTGCTATCCAAGCGTGATGTCTTTCGGTGGACGATGGTCGCGGCCGCTGTGGGAAGTTTGATTGCGGCCGCGATCGTCGTCACCGACAAACAGCGCGCCCTGGACGAGCCGGTGGACTGTCAACGCGAAAAGTGTGTGGCGCTGACGTTCGACGACGGGCCGAGCCCGTTCACCGACCGGCTGCTGGAGGTCCTGCGAGCCAATGGCGCGCACTCGACCTTCTTCGAAATCGGCAACAAGGTCCAGCGCGATCCGGCCGGCGCCAAGCGGGTTGTGGACGCCGGTATGGAGCTGGGCAGCCACACCTGGGAACACCCCAACATGACGACGATTCCGCCGGAGGCAATCGCGGGCCAGCTGAGTAAGGCCAGCGACGCCATCGAAGCGGCCACGGGTGAGCGTCCCAAGCTATTCCGCACCGCGGGTGGCCTGATCAACGATCAGGTGCTGGCCGAAGCCAAGAAGCAGGGCCTGGCCGATATCAACTGGGATGTCATCCCGTTCGACTGGGCCAACGACGCGAACACCGATGCCAGCCGGGCGATCCTGATGTCACAGATCAAACCGGGATCCGTGGTTCTTTTCCACGACACCTATTCGAGCACAGTGGATCTAGTCGAGCAGTTCCTCCCGGTGCTCAGGGCTAACGGCTACCACGCGGTGACCGTCACGAAGTTACTCGGCCCGCGTGACCCCGGCAGCAGTTACGGAAGCCGGGATAACGGTCCGCCTGTGAACCTCCTGAAAGACATTCCGGCATCAGAGATTCCGCCACTGCCGGACACCCCGTCGCCGCTGCCCGCGACCAATATCCCCATTACCGACCTGCCCAACCAGGGTGCGGGTGGACCGGCCGTCGGGCAATAGGGGTGCGTCTCGTCGTATTGGCGTTGATCACGGCACTGCTCGTCGGACCCGCCAGCGTGGTGCTGCCCACCGCGCAGCGCTATTCGGCGACGATCAGCCGAGACGAACGCGGTGTCCCACACGTCAGCGCCGATGACTGGGGCTCGCTGGGCTACGGCACCGGGTACGCGTTCGGTGAGGACCGAGCCTGCACCCTGATTGACCAAATCGTGAAGGTGCGCGGTGAACGCAGCAAGTGGCTTGGGCCGGGCGTCAACAATCGGAACGTCGATATGGACTTCGGTTACCGCCACCTGAAACTGTGGGAGAACGCGCCCAAGCGCTGGGCCGACCAGCCCGTCAGAGTGCGTGAACTGGTCGACGGATACGTCGCGGGGTTCAACGAGTCGTTGTCGGTCAACGGCGTGAACGGCGGCTGGTGCGAGGGCGCCGGCTGGGTGGGGCCGATTACCGCGCAGGACCTGTACGCGCATTTCTCCGATGTCGTGATGACGGTGTCCAGCATCTCCATGATCACCGAAATCGGCAGGGCACAACCACCTTCAGGCGCATCGGCACCCCACCCGGGTGCCTTGCCCGCCCCGCCGCGGATGGGTAGCAACGGGTGGGCCCTGGGTTCGGAACGTTCCAGCACCGGCGGTGGCCTGCTGTTGGCCAACCCGCACTACCCGTGGACGGGCGAGAACCGCCTCTGGGAGGCGCATCAGAGCATCCCCGGGCAGCTCAACGTCTACGGTGTCGGATTGTCCGGAATGCCGTTGGTGCAACTCGGATTTACCGATGCGGTGGCCTGGACTGCCACCGTCGCGGCCGGACGCCGCTTCGCGCTGTACCGCTACGACCTGGATCCCTCGGACCCCACCGCGTATTACGTCGACGGTCGGCGCCAGGTGATGACACCCGATCCCATCACCATTGATGTGGCGGGCGAACACGGCATCGCGCCGATGAGCCGCACCCTGTACTCCACCAACCACGGGCCCGTGGCCGATGTGGATACCGTGGGCTGGACCCCGGCGCAGGCCATGGCGATGGCCGATGCGAATGCCGACACCAACACCACGTTGTCGCAATACCTGGGCATGGCCACCGCGGGTTCCATGGATGAGTTCCAGGACGTGTTCCGGGCCAATCGCGGTGTGCCATGGATGAATACCGTCTCGACGAGTGCTGACGGGCGCGCCTGGATCGTCGATTCCTCCGCGACCCCCAACCTGTCGAAGGAAGCCCTTGCCGCGTGGGCAATCGACCGAGAAAAGCCGGGGCTGATCAGGGACGCGTATCGCTCCGCGGGCATGGTGGTGCTCAATGGATCCCGGTCGCTCTTCGACTGGACCGACGACGAGAATGCGGCCGCGCCCGGGCTCATCGGATATGACCACATGCCGCAGCTGGAGCGTCGCGACTACGTCTTCAACGCCAATGACAGCATGTGGCTTGCTCATCCGGATCAGCTGCTCACCGGCTACCAGCCGCAGCAGGGCGGCGAGGGCTGGATGTTGTCCCCCCGGACCAAGACCAATGCGCGACTGCTTGCCGAGAACCGGGGCAAGTGGACCGCCGACGACGTGAGCGCTGCGTTGTTCGCCGATCGTGCGATCCTTGCCGATCAGCTGCGCGTACCGCTGGTGCAGGCGTGCACGGCGACCAAGGTCGTCGATGGCGTCGATCTGGGGCCCGCGTGTGCTGCGCTGGCGGGCTGGGACGGCAGGTTCACCAAGACCGCGCGCGGTGCCGTCGTGTTCCGCGAATGGCTCTCCCGGTTTACTCCGGCCGAGCGCAAGGACCGGGGCAGGTTGTTCGCGGACGGATTTGATCCAGCCAGACCCGTTGATTCGCCATCGATTCCGGCGGCCGACGTCAAGCCCTGGCTCACGGAATTGGCGGCCGCCGTGCGGCTCCTGCAGCGTGCCGGTATCCCGGTGGACGCGCCATTGGGGGATGTGCAACGCGAAGTGCACACCGGCCGTCTGTTGCCGATCGGCGGTGGAACGGATATCGACGGCGCGGCCAATATCGTGGATTGCTGTTCTTGGGGTACCAGCTCCGAGCCGCAAACCAATCCCGGCGAGCGCCTGGAACCGGGTACGGAGCTGCGCGCCATCCCGGGTGCCTCGGGGGTGCTCAACGGCTACCCGGTTCAAGAGGGGGACAGCTTCATCATGGCGCTGCAGTACGGCTCCGATGGGCCGGATGCGAAAGGTGTTCTGGTCTACGGAAATCCGGATGACCCACGGAACCCGGCGTATTACGCGGGGGCCCAGGCGTTCAGCGCCGAGCAGCTGCGTCCGTTGGTTTTCACCGCCGCCGATGTCGCCAAGGCGGCGGTGACCACGGTGACGATATCGAGGCCGCGCTAATTGGCACCAAGACCGGCATGGGCGTGTACTCACCGTGCCGGCCCTGGCACCAGGGCGTGAATTACTTGCCGGTCAACTTGTCTTTAACCGCTTCTACGCCTTCCTTCACCTTGTCTGCGGCATCAGAGATCGCCTGCTTCGCGGAGGCAATTCCCTGGTCCGCCTGACCCTCGGCCTTGAGGTCATCGTTGTCGGTGGCCGCTCCAAAGGCTTCCTTCGCGCGACCTCTCAAGTCTTCGGCCTTGTTCTTTGCGTCGTCGGTTATTCCCATGTCGTGGAACCCTTTCCGTGAGGTGATGCTCGATCGTTACCTGATCCTGGGGCAGCCGTGCGATTTACGTTTGCACCCAAGCTTTGTCATCCTGTGCTCAGACGACCTGTGGGCGAACCCTGTCCGTGGATACGTCCTTGACCAGGAGCTGGAAATCCAGATCGTTGTTTGCCGCATGCCGAATATCGGCGCCGCATTGTCGTGCGAGGCGGCGGATCTCGGTGGTCGAGGTATGCGGGGAGACGCCAACGGTGACCCTCACCACCGGCCTGCCCTTCTCGCGCAGTGTCACTGCGCGGGCGTTCTGTACGGAGGGGTGACGCGCCAGGTCATCCGCGGCAGCGTCGGCCAATCGGGACAGGTCGACTTCCCCGTCGGTGTCGCCGAGAGCGCGGACCGATGTTGGGCGCAGATGGACAAGCAACAGCCAGAGGCCGACGAGGACGGCAGCGACTCCGGCTCCTGCGAGAATGCCTGATAGCCAAGGCCATTCGAGTGCGCGGGCCGGGGCCTGCGAGTCGATTGCTGTCGCCGCCTGGCGCGCCAGACGGGTGTCGGTGCCGTAGCCGATCAGCCAGACTGCGCTGGTCAACAACACGATGCCTAGTAGTGCCGTGAGTAACCTGTCGATGAATTGCGTTGTGCGCGTCACTGATTGGTTCCGCCCTTCTCGCCTTGTGGGCCGCGATGCCCGTCGCGCCAGCGGCGAGCCGATGCATGAGGCACCAAGATTCCATCGCCCACCGCGACATGAGTGCGGCGTCGCGGCTTCACCGTGAGGACGAGCAGGGTCAATCCCGCGATCCCCGCCACCACTGCTGCTGGCCAGGTCCACCACATCCAGTGCGCGTGCTGTACCCACCCGGTCACTGCGGCGGTCCACATCGAACCGCCCACCCACCCCATGCCGATGGCGGCGTCGCGCAGCACGATCACGCCTGCAGCAACGAGGCCAATGGCTATGAGGATGCTGGTGATGGTCGACCCGGCTACACGATGCGGTCCTCGGTATCTACTGCTTACGTCTATCGCGGCGCCGCGCTCCTCCGGGTCACCCGCTCCTGCGGCGTAGGCGTCCGCCACTTCGGCCGGCGTGCGATTGCTGTCGATCCGCGCGATCCGGACGTTGACGCCGGCCGGGTCTTCGCCGAGCGATTCGTGCAGTTCTTGGCTCACCGCTGCCCGGACTGCGTTGACAACGCGCGCACCGTCAGTGGGCCATGTGGCCGCGATCTTCACGGTCACCGTCGGGCGTGTGTCGTGGGCGATCGAGATCGATGGCAATGCCCGACCGGGAGCCATGCTCCCGTGGCGAACCACCCCGGGCACCGACAGCACGGCATGCTCAATCAAACGATGGCGTACCCGCTCGTGAACGCGGGTGGCACCGCGCACCGGCACCACCCCGGTAGTGGTCACCATCGTCAGCTCCGGTCGCGGCGGCCGAGCGCGGTGAGATCGATGGTGCCGTCGAGATGCGCACCGAGGGCGCCACCGGCCCCGGCCAACACCACGGCAAGAAGGAATCCGATCAGGCCACCAGTGACGACTGCGATCGCCAGCAGCAGACCCGCGAAGAGCCCGATCACTGTGTAATTTCCATTCATTCTCGTCATCTCCTATCGAGATATTTGATGCGCTGTCGCCGGATGCGCCGTCGGCGAGCTGCGCTCGTAAGAGTCGTAAACCGTCCGCGCCAAGTCCGCCCTACCCGAACGGTGGCGCGCCGCGGGGCCCGATCGTCGGGCAGATTCTGGAGTGCTGCAATGAGCGCCTCCGCCGATCCGCCGGCATCAGGGTGATGCCTTCGTACGGCCTCGCGGCGCGCCTGCCGGTCAACGTTGAGCACGGTGGTCAGGCCTGTGCGTCGGCCACGGCTACGTCATCCACCACGACGACAACCGGTACACCCGCGGCCTCGCTGGCAGCCTGGCGCACCCGAGCCGCCACATCGAGTAGACCCGTCCGGAGGTCGAGCACCACGTGGACCTCGCCGCCGTCGGCCCCCAACCGCACACCGCGCACCGTCCGACCGGGTAGATGTGTGGCGGGGACTCCTAGCCCTCCTGAATAGAGGCTGATGACGCCGTCGACGGCAGTCACCGCCGCCACCACACGATCGACCCGCTCGCCGGTCGCATCCGTCACTGGACTCGTGGCTCTCCGGCGTCGGATGTGTCGTCATCACCGTCGGCGAAGTGCACGTCGTGCACGGTGACGTTGACCTCGGTGACCTCGAGCCCGGTCATGTTCTCGACGGAGGAGATGACGTTGCTGCGAATTCCGTCCGCCAGATCGTGGATGGCGATCCCGTAATCAGCGACTATTCCGATGTCGATGGCTGCTTGACGTTCGCCAACCTCGACACTCACGCCCTGGGTGAGGCTGGGTGAACCCGGCAGCGTCTCACGCAACTTGCCCACGACGCGGGCAGCCTGGCCGCCCAGGTCGTAAACGCCATCGACCTCGCGCGTGGCGATACCAGCGATCTTGGAGACCACCACGTCGGCGATGGTGGTGACGCCGTGGTTCGAGACCTTCTCGACGGCATTGTCGGACTTGTCTACTTGCTTCGACGAACTCACATCGTGGGTTTGGGTTGCCGTGGTCATCAGCGTCTCCTTCGACTTTGTCTTAACTTCCGGACATTTCCGTCCGGCACAATGAGTTCGTCGGGCAACGGTGGGTATTACGCACGCCGATGAGATCTAACGCACATGTTCGTGCTCACGACGACAGGGGACACAGTGGTGCTGCCGCTCTTGCCGCGGGGCGAACTACTGGCGTCGCTGTCGGACGAGATGCTTGCTCGACGTGCTCAGCAAGGTGATCCGGAGGCGTTCGATGTTCTGGTCGTCCGGCATGGCCCCGCGCTGCTGAGATTCGTTGCCCGCACGTATCCGGAGCGTGCCGAGTATGACGACATCGTCCAGGAGACGTTCATCGCCGCCTGGAAAGGGCTGCCGTCGTTTGCCTTTCGGTCGCAGTTCCGCACCTGGTTGTACTCACTTGCGTCTCGAAAGACCGTGGATGCAATGCGGCGGCGCCGTCGCGAGTTGGATATCGACGACGTGCCCGAAGTCGCGGATATCAGCGCTGGTCCTGGTGAACGAGCACTGGACGGCGATTTCCTTGCTGCGTTGAGCCGTGAGTTATCGCAGCTGCCCTATTCGGCCCGTGCCACCTGGTGGCTTCGTGAGGTCTACGACCTACCTCTGGCGGAGATAGCGACTGTTCTTCGTACCACTGAGGGATCGGTCCGCGGCAACTTGCAGCGCACCCGCAAGCGACTGGCGGAAGCACTGAAGGATTTCCGCCCATGAGTGAACGCGGAGACCACATTGAGTCCGCCAGCTGTACAGCTCCCGGCATATGGCGTAACACTGGAGAACTGATGGACGCGAGAACCGGGGATGACCATGATGCCGTTGCTGACGCCACGGCATGGATCGCCGATGCCACCCGCCGGTTGGCCGAGCTCGACGGCGGACCAGATGGCCGTGCACCGGCAGCATCCTGGAGTGAAGGTGGATCCGCCCTTGAGCAGCTGCGCACCGCAGTCGCGCACCGGATCGCCGCACTGCCACGCAGGGGCAAGCCGATCAGCACGGCAATCCCGGGGATCACTGTCAGTCATCTTGCTTTGGCAAAAGCGCTGGCAGCAAGCCTGGCCGAGCTCGCCGCTGAGGCGTCAGCGGCGATTGCTGCCGTGGACGTGGCCGTGGACGGGCAGGTAGTGACAGCACTGCGTATCAACTTGGTGGCCATCGGTACTGCCGATCGTGAGCGCACGTACCTCGATGACGGTGACGCACTGAGGAAGCGAGCTGCCGCAGTCGTCATCGACATCGTCGGTATCGAGCCGCCGAACATCACCGTCACCTGGGAGGACATCGTCCTGCCGTCGTATTAGGCACCCATGGTCACGGGGTCTTAATCTTTCACCTTCGACATGGCGAGCACGTCCAGGCGCTTGTCCAGCTCTTCGATGCTCAGCTTGTCGCCGATGAGGCCGCGGTCGATGACGGTCTGGCGAATCGTCTTGCGCTGCTTGAGTGCCTCCTTGGCCACGGCCGCCGCTTCCTCGTAACCGATGGCCGAGTTCAGCGGGGTGACGATCGAGGGGGAGGACTCCGCCAGCGTCTTCAGGTGATCCTCGTTGGCGATCAGGCCGTCGACGCACTTGTCGACGAAGAGACGAGACACGTTGGCCAGCAGCGTGAATGACTCCAGCAGGTTGCGCGCCATCACCGGGATGTACACGTTGAGCTCGAAGGCGCCGGACAGTCCGCCCACCGTAATGGCGGCGTCGTTGCCGATGACCTGCGCGGCCACCTGGGTGACCGCCTCAGGCAGCACCGGGTTGACCTTGCCGGGCATGATCGAGCTGCCGGGCTGCAGGTCGGGCAGTTGGATCTCGCCGAGACCGGTCAGCGGGCCTGAACCCATCCAGCGAATGTCGTTGGCAATCTTGGTCAGTGACGCAGCGATGGTCTTCAGCGCGCCCGATGCCTCGACCAGCCCGTCACGCGCGGCCTGCGCCTCGAACGAGTCCGTGGCCGTCTTCAGTTCTGAGAGGCCCGTCGACTGCTTCAGTACCTCAACAACTTTCGAACCGAAGCCATCGGGGGCGTTGAGGCCCGTGCCGACGGCGGTCCCACCGATGGGCAGCTCACCCAATCTAGGGAGACACGCGCGCACCCGTTCTATACCGGCTTCGATCTGGCGGGCGTAACCGCCGAACTCCTGTCCGAGGGTCACCGGCACCGCATCCATCAGGTGTGTGCGGCCGGACTTCACCACGGTCTTCCACGCCTTGGCCTTGGTGGCCAGCGCCTGCTGCAGGTACTCCAGCGCTGGAATCAGGTCGCGCGCAGCGGCTTCGGTCGCGGCCAGGTGAGTGGCCGTCGGGAAGGTGTCATTGGAGGACTGCGACATGTTCACGTCGTCATTGGGATGAACAGTGGTGCCGGCTGCTGCGGCGATCGAGGCGATCACCTCGTTGGCGTTCATGTTCGAGCTGGTGCCCGAACCGGTCTGGAACACGTCGATGGGGAACTGGTCGTCATGCTTGCCGTCGGCGATTTCCTGTGCCGCAGCGATAATCGCGTCGGCCTTCTCCGGCGCGAGCAGGCCCAGGTCCTTGTTGACCTGGGCGCAGGCGCCCTTGAGCAGGCCGAGCGCACGGATCTGGGTGCGCTCCAGGCCACGCCCCGAGATGGGGAAGTTTTCGACGGCGCGCTGTGTCTGCGCGCGCCACAGTGCTTCCACGGGCACGCGAACCTCGCCCATGGTGTCGTGCTCGATGCGGTACTGCTGCCCTGGCTGGTCAGTCATGTGATTCCTTCTCGTCGATGAGGGAGTGATCAGGGGAGGGGATGGGTGGCGTCGTCGTCGCCGGTGAAGTCGACCGCGGAGTATTCGCGGAGCTTGGTGAGGCGGTGGTAGGCCTCGATCATCCGGACGGTGCCGGACTTGGAGCGCATCACGATGGACTGGGTGGTGCAGCCGCCGCCGAAGTATCGGACGCCCTGCAGCAGGTCGCCGTCGGTGACGCCGGTCGCGCAGAAGAAGACGTTCTCGCCGGACACCAGGTCTTCAGTGGTGAGAATCTGGTCCAGGTCGTAGCCGGCGTCGATGGCCTTCTGACGTTCCTCGTCATCGCGCGGCGCGAGCTTGCCGTGGATGGCGCCGCCCATGCAGCGCATGGCGGCAGCGGCGATGATGCCCTCGGGGGTGCCGCCGATGCCGAGCAGCATGTCGGTGCCCGAGTTCGGGCGGGCTGTCGAGATGGCACCGGCGACATCGCCGTCGGAAATCAGGCGGATGCGGGCACCGGTCTCGCGGACGTTCTGGATGAGCTCGCCGTGGCGGGGCCGGTCCAGGATGCACACGGTGATATCGGAGACCGAACAGTTGCGCACCTTGGCGACGCGCTTGATGTTCTCCGAGACTGGGGCGGTGATGTCGATGACATCGGCAGCGTCGGGGCCGACGGCGATCTTCTCCATATAGAAGACGGCCGACGGATCGAACATGGTGCCCCGCTCGGAGACCGCGAGCACGGAGATCGCGTTCGGCATGCCCTTGCTCATCAGCGTGGTCCCGTCCACCGGATCCACGGCGAAATCGCAGTCCGGGCCGTCGCCATTGCCGACTTCCTCACCGTTGTAGAGCATCGGGGCGTTGTCCTTCTCGCCTTCACCGATGACGACCACACCGCGCATGGAAACGGAGTTGACCAGCTCACGCATGGCGTCGACGGCGGCGCCGTCGCCCTTTTCCTTCTCACCGCGGCCGACCCATCGACCCGCGGCCATGGCACCCGCCTCGGTGACTCTGACCAGCTCTAATGCCAGGTTGCGGTCCGGGGCTTCTCTGCGCGACGGGCTCATGAGTTGTGATTCTTTCATGCGCGCCTGCAAGGATGGGGGCGTGGGAGGTGCACCAGATCCGGACCAAGATTCCGGACCCGACGATCGCATCGCCGTGCCCGCACCCAGGCCGGCCAAGCCGCGGTTGTTCCAAGATGGCCGCGACATGTTCTGGTCGATGGCTCCGCTGGTGGTCGCGTGCATTGTGTTGGCCGGCTTGTTGGGAATGTGCTCCTTCACTCCCAACGGCCCGACGGCCGGTGACCCGCCCTCCTATGACGCGCACGCCGCGCTGCAGGCCGATGCCCGGCAGTTCTCGTTCCCGGTTCGGGAGCCTTCGCTGCCCGAGGGGTGGCGGGCCAACTCCGGGGGACGAGACAGTGTCGAGGGACTTCCGCTGACCAAGGTGGGGTACCTGAGCCCATCGGGTGCCTACATGGCGGTGGTGCAAAGCGCCGCCACCGAAGAGAAGCTCGTCCCGAAGCTGAACAGTGCACTCGTGCCGCGCGGGCCCGAGGATGTCGACGGTGTGCGTTGGGTTGCGTACGAGGGCGGCGAAGGTACCGAACCGCTCTGGGTTACCCGACTGGACGACAAGGTGACCGTCGCTGTCACCGGGGCCGGTAACACGCAGGCCTTCCAGACCGTCGCGCGCGCGATACAGACGGCCAAGCCACTGCCGCGCTGATCGGCTAGGTGTTCGTTCCGCGCGCTGCCACCGCCCAGTGCTGCGGACCATCGGCCGTGTCAATCACCAGGGAGTCGACCAGATTCACCGCGTTGCACAGATGATTCGGCGCGATGCGCAGGCGGGTACCGGGAGATGGTGCGGCGCCGGGGAACTCGATGGTCGCGTGATGCTCGGACAGTGCGACGATGCGGGCATCCGGATCGTCGATCAGACGCCCGAAACCAGTGGCCCAACCCGGCCGGTCGGCGCCCAGGATCTTGCTGCCCGCATCCACGATCGCAGTGCGGTCCCGGGTGTGCACCACGGTGGTGACGGCACTGAGCGCGATGTCCTCGAGCGTGCAGACATCCAATTCGAACTGCTGTGCATCGTTGAACGGGTAGACGCCGGGCCTCACCTCGGTCAGCACGGTGTTGTCGGCGGAGTCGACGGTGGGGGTGGAGCCACCGCTGCGCACCGAAGGTTCGATCCCCGCTGCGCGCAGACTGTTGGCGGCCTCGTCCAGTGCACGTGATTCCTGCGCGGCGACCCGCGCACGTTGTCCCGGCGTGTAGCCGTGGCCCGGGAATGTGAAGACACCCACGACGTTCAGCCCGGCCGAGCGCGCCGCTGTCGCCACCGCGCCTGCCTCGCCGGGGTCGACCCCGGTGCGGTGATGTCCGGAATCGATCTCCACGACAACGGTGATGGGCAGATTGCCAAGGTGTTCGGCCAACTGCCGGGCACCCGCAACGGAATCCACTGCCACACGGAGCTGCGCGCGGGCGGCCACCCGCCGCAGCCGATGCGCCTTCTGCGGGGTAAGCCACAGTGGGTAAGCGATGAACAGGTCGGTGAATCCCGCCTCGGCGAATACCTCGGCCTCGCCGATGGTGGCGACGGTCAGGCCGATCGCTCCGCTGTCGATCTGGCGCTGCGCTATTTCAACGCACTTGTGGCTCTTAGCGTGTGGCCGCAGCTGAACGCCGGTGCCGCGGAGGCGTCCGGCGAGCCGTTCGATATTGCGGTCCATCACCGCCAAATCGACAGCCAGGAAAGGAGTGTCGAGACTGTCCAGTCCGTCGTGTGCCGTCGTGTCAGACATGCCCGTGACACTAACGGAGGCCGGTTCGGGTCAGGAATCCAGCGCGTCTTCGATGCGCTTGCGGGCACCCGCCAGATGCTCTTCGCAGCGTTTGGCCAGTGCCTCGCCACGTTCCCACAGGGCCAGCGACGTGTCCAGATCCAGGCCGCCCTGTTCGAGCTGCTGCACGACGTCGATCAGCTCGGTGCGCGCCTGCTCGTAGCCGAGTTCTGCGGGATTTGTCATGACGATTCTCCTGTCACGGTCGCGGTCACGGCACCATCGGAAACGCGCACACGCAGCGATGCCCCGGCGGGCGCATCGGCCACCGTTCGCAGCACCTCCACGGTGCCATCGTCGCGCACGCGCTGCACCACCGAGTACCCGCGGGCCAGGGTGGCGGCAGGTCCCAGGGTGGCCAGCTGCGCCGAGAGGTGGCTCACCCGTTGAGTTTCGGATTCCACCAGCCGCTTCATATCGCGGCGCAACGCCGTTCGGGCGACGTTGATTTCGTCGTGGCGCACTGTCACCATGCGGAGCGGATCGGCCAGCACCGGCCGGCTGCGTACCTGGTCCAACCCGCGCTGCTCGCGCTGCACCCAGTTGCGCAACGCCTGGGCCGAACGTCGCCGTAAGTCCAGTATCAGCGACTGCTCGGCCGCCGCATCGGGCACCAGCTTCTTGGCCGCATCGGTGGGTGTTGCCGCGCGCAGGTCGGCCACCAGGTCGGACAACGGGTTGTCCGGCTCATGCCCGACGGCGCTCACCACCGGGGTGCGGCAGGCCGAAATCGCGCGGCACAGCGTCTCATCGGAGAACGGCAGCAGATCCTCCACGCTGCCTCCGCCCCGGGCCAGCACGATTACGTCCACCGCGGGGTCGGCATCCAGCGCCTGCAGCGCGGCCACGATTTCGGCCACCGCGTGTGGGCCCTGCACCGGGGTATTGCGGACGGCGAATTGCACTGCGGGCCAACGCGCCAAGGCCACGGAGGTCACATCGTGCTCGGCGGCGCTCGCGCGGCCCGTGATCAGCCCGATGCGGGAAGGCAGGAATGGAACCGGGCGCTTCAGCCGGGCATCGAACAATCCCTCGGCGGCCAGCAGCTGGCGCAGCCGCTCGATCCGGGCCAGCAGCTCGCCGATGCCTACCGCACGAATCTCGCTGAGCCGCAACGAGAAAGATCCACGCACCGTGTAGAAGGTGGGCTTACCGCACACCACCACCTGGGTGCCTTCGGTCAGCTTCACCGGCGCGTTGCGCACCATGTCGGGCGGGCATGTCACGGTGAGCGACATGTCGGCGGACGGGTCGCGCAGCACCATGAACACGGTCTTACTGCCCGGCCGGACGTCGATCTGGGTCAGCTGACCTTCCACCCACACCTGACCCAGGCGGTCGATCCACTTGGCTACCCGAGTGGCGACAGCGCGGACCGGCCAGGGGTTTTCGGGGCTGGTTCCCGGATCAGCCACGGGCAGCGGCGCGGGTGATCCTGTTCGCGAGCAGGGTCTGGTACGGCGCCCGTGCCTTGTGCGCATCCTCGTAGCTCAGCAGCTCTTCGAGCTCGCTCACGGACAGCGACTGCAGCCGCGCCCGCAGCTGAGCCAGCGTCAGATCGTGGTAGCCGAGCTCGACGACGATGTCGGGAGCGTTCGGATCTGCGGGTTCGGCGGGCGCCGCCGGTGCCGCCTTTTTGGCCGGGGCTTTCTTGGCGGCCGCCTTCTTCACCGGCGCCTTGCGTGGTGCGACCTTCTCGGGCTCGGCCTCGGGTGCCGGCGCGGTCTCGGGTTCGGGAGCCGACGGCGCCGTGGGCTCCGAGGAGTACAGCGCAAACCGTCCCTGTGTCATCCGCTCGGCGGCGTCCTCGTAGACGGCGTTGGCCTGCGTCTCGTCGGGTTCGGGTGCGTCGAGCTCGTCGAGGTCCTCGTCGAACGTTGCCCACTCCGGCTGCTCATCGGTGGGCGGGAAGATGTTTTCCCAGGTCTCGTCACCCTTGATGGCCAATTCCGTGACCGTCTGCTGGAACCGCATGAAGTTCTGCACGGTCTGGCTGGCGGCCGTCATGGGATAGGTCAGTACCGCCTGCGGCAGCTTGCGGGTCTCTTCGAGAACGGTGGCGGCGACCCCAAGAATCAACCGGACGCCGAACGGAGGACGAATCATGGGTCCAAGCTTGCCTTACATCGGTCGTGCAGCGAAAGGCTGGGCCGTAAGCTGGTGAGCATGGCTGCAGTCGATATGGGCACTCCGGGGATGGTGAGCACCGTCGTCGGCCCGGCGACGAGCAAGCGAGTGCTGCTGGCTGAGCCGCGTGGTTACTGCGCAGGTGTCGATCGTGCGGTCGAAACCGTGGAGCGGGCGCTGGAGAAACACGGTGCTCCCGTCTACGTCCGTCACGAAATCGTGCACAACCGCTACGTGGTGGAAACGCTGGCCAAGGCCGGGGCGATCTTCGTCGAGGAGACCGATCAGGTCCCCGAGGGCGCGATCGTGGTGTTCTCCGCCCACGGTGTGGCTCCGACCGTTCACATCGACGCCGCGGCGCGCAACCTGAAGACCATCGACGCCACCTGCCCGCTGGTCACCAAGGTGCACCAGGAGGCCAAGCGCTTCGCACGCGACGACTACGACATCCTGCTCATCGGTCACGAGGGGCACGAGGAGGTCGTCGGTACCGCCGGTGAGGCTCCCGATCACGTGCAGTTGGTCGACGGCCCCGGCTCCGTGGACAAGGTCACCGTGCGCGACGAGAACAAGGTCATCTGGCTGTCTCAGACGACGCTGAGCGTGGACGAGACCATGGAGACGGTCCAGCGCCTGCGGGAGCGATTCCCGACGCTGCAGGACCCGCCGAGCGACGACATCTGCTACGCCACCCAGAACCGTCAGGTGGCGGTGAAGGCGATGGCTCCCGAATGTGAGCTCGTGATTGTTGTCGGTTCGCGCAACTCGTCGAACTCGGTGCGCCTGGTCGAGGTTGCCCTCGGAGCGGGTTCACACGCCTCGTACCTGGTGGATTACGCCGAAGACATCGACCCGGCCTGGCTCCAGAACGTGACGACGGTCGGGGTCACCTCGGGTGCTTCGGTGCCCGAAGTACTGGTGCGCGGGGTTCTGGATCGGCTCGCCGAGTACGGCTACGGCCAGGTCCAGCCGGTCACCACCGCCAACGAAACGCTGGTGTTCTCGCTCCCGCGAGAGCTGCGGGCGGCACGCCGCTAGCTAGCGGTCGTAGTCCCAGGAGTCGTCGTATCGGTCCGGACGGCGCCGCGGCGCCGCCGCCGGGCGTTCGTCTCTGTACCTGACCGCAGGGCGGTGCGGTTCGCGAGTGGGTTCCGCGAGGGGCTCCCGGTAGCGGGGCCTTTCCTCATATCGAGGTTCGTACCCGTATTCGTCATATTCGTCGCGGACCCGACGTGCGGGACGGCGTTCGGTCCGCATCGGACGCTCGTCCTCCCACGGGGTGCCGACGCCTGACGTCCGACGCGAGACGGGTTCGGAGTCATGAGTGGGGCGGCGGCGGACTCCGGACTCATGCCGCCCGTGGCGTGTCCGCGTGGCGGTCTCTTCGGCGGCGCGGGGTCGGCGGGTCCTCGCGGTACCTCCCGCGGCCTTGCCGGTTGCGTCTGCGTCCACCAGCGCCTGCACCCGCGTCCGGGCCGAAGACCTCGGCTTGGTCGCCTTGGTGGTCTTCGTCCTGGCGGGCTTGGCCACCTTCTCCTTGGTGGGCCTGCCGGTGAAAATCCCCCAGTACCAGCGCACCACCCCGATGATCAGCACGCCCAACGCCGTGCTGATCATCAGCGGAAAACGTTCGATCAGCGGGTACCCGATGGTGATGGCCGTCGACTTTCCGCCGGATAGTGGTGCCTGCGACATGACCATGTAGGCCAGGGGAATGCTCCCGAACAGGATGAGCGGAGGCTGCACGACGGCGGTGAAAATCGATGAGTACCGCACCGCGAAAACCGCCACGACGCATCCCGCCGCATAGCAACCGGCAAATGCGCCCGTTAGCTTCTCACCATTGGTCATCGCGTCAATCGCAAAACCAAGGGCGGTACCAGCGACCGCGATCAGGATGGCGCCCCACCACGGCACACCCGGAATATCAGGGTGCGCCGACCGGTGATCGGCTTCCACCGATGAGCGGGCGCGTTGACCTGTCACATGTTGAAAGGTACCGGTGCCGGGCCGGAAGTTCGGTAACGGTGCCCGTCAGCGCGCTTGTGTCAGCAGCATCGCGCGGCTGGATTCGCGTCGGCGTCGGCGTACCGCGCGCGCCAAAACTCGGCTTCGGTGGGCACCGGATGCCCTGGGTGGCGGCGCCCCAAGTGCTCGACGTACCGCTGATAGTCGTGGTCGCCCATGAGGGAGGTGAACCACCACAGCAGCCCTTTGATCACCTTCATGTCCGGGTCCCGGCGAGTTCACGCGCTACCCATTGTTTTTCGACTTCCTTCTCCACGTCGGTAGGTAGGAAGCCGCTGGGTGCGAAGAGTCTGGAAGGAAGCTCGGGGTCTTCGGTCGTGGGCAGACCTCCGGCCCGGACTGCGCGCAGACAGGTCCAGGCACCGGCCGCGACGACGACCAGCACCAATGAAGCGAAGACAACCGACAGCGTCCCCTGGACCAACGTGTTGCGAATCACGGCATCGATGGCTTCGGGTGTCTTGGCGGTCTTGAACGTCGTCAAACCCGCGTCGCGGGCCGCCGCGTAGAGCCGGTGCTGGGTGAAGTACCCCACGGCGGGGTCGGAGGAGAAGATCTTCTGCCAGGACGCGGTCATGGTGACGATCAGGTCCCAGGCAAGAGGGAGGCCCGGGATCCACGCCCACGTGTAGAGCCCCTGCTTGACGGTGACTGTGAGCACCACCGTCAGCGCAATCGCGGCCAGCAGCTGATTGGCGATGCCGAACAGCGGGAAGAGGGTGTTGATACCGCCGAGAGGGTCGGTGACCCCCATGAGCAGGATCGAACCCCAGCCACCGACGACGATCGCCGAGCAGATCCACGCCCCGGCGCGCCAGGAGGCGTCCTTGAAGCGGCGCAGCGGCCCACCCAGGTTCCCCAGGGAATCGGACAGCATGAACCGGGCGACCCGGGTGCCGGCGTCGACGGTGGTGAGGATGAACAGCGCCTCGAACATGATCGCGAAGTGGTACCAGAACGCCTTGAAACCGCTGCCGCCGAACACGTCCGACATGACATGCGAGATTCCGATGGCCAGGGTGGGTGCGCCGCCCGTGCGCGAGACGATCGACGTCTCGCCGATGTCCTTGGCGGTTTGCGTCAGCTGTGCGCCGGTGATGTCCGGCCCGCCGATCGGCAGTGCGTTGACGTAGGCGGCCGCGGTCTCTGCGGTGCCGCCGGTCACCGCGGTGGGGGCGTTGATCGCAAAGTACAAGTGCTGGTTGAGGATCGCCGCGGTGACCAATGCCATGACGGCGACGAAGGACTCCGTGAGCATGCCGCCGTATCCGATGAAGCGGGCCTGGCTCTCCTTCTGGAGCAGCTTGGGGGTGGTGCCGGAGGCGATCAGTGAATGAAAGCCCGACAGCGCCCCACAGGCGATGGTGATGAATAGGAAGGGGAACAGCGATCCGGCGAAGGCGGGTCCGGAGCTATTGAAGGCGAACTCGCTGACCGCGGGTAGTTGTGCCACCGGCCTGGCGATCAGGATGCCGACAGCCAGCATCGCGATGGTCCCGACCTTCATGAAGGTCGACAGGTAGTCGCGGGGAGCAAGCAGCAGCCACACCGGCAGCACCGAGGCGGCGAATCCGTAGAACATCATCAGCCAGGCGATGGTGGTCTTGTCCAGGCTGAACAGGGTTTCGCCCCAGCCAGATTCGGCGACCCAGCGGCCGGAGATGATGGCGGCGAGCAGTAGTGCCACGCCGATGACGGTCACCTCGCTGACCTTCCCGGGCCGCAGATAGCGCAGGTACACGCCCATGAACAGCGCGATGGGGATCGTCATCGCGATGGAGAACACACCCCAGGGGCTTTCGCCGAGGGCGTTGACGACGACCAGGCCCAGCACCGCGATCAGGATGATCATGATGACGAAAATCGCCACCATCGCCGCGACTCCGCCGACGGTGCCCATCTCGTCGCGGGCCATCTGGCCCAGGCTGCGACCGCCGCGCCGGGTGGAGATGACCAGCACCAGGTAGTCCTGAACCGCCCCGGCCAGGACGACGCCGACGACGATCCAGATGATTCCGGGCAGATACCCCATCTGGGCGGCCAGCACCGGACCGACCAGCGGGCCGGCTCCGGCGATGGCGGCGAAGTGGTGACCGAAGAGCACCCGCCGGTCGGTGGGGACGAAGTCCTTACCGTTGTCGAGTGCCTCGGCGGGGGTGGCGCGGTCATCGCGTGGCCTGACGAGTCTGCGTTCAATCAGCTTGGCGTAGAACCGGTAGGCGATCAGGTACGTGCAGATCGCGGCGACCACGAACCACACGGCGTTGACGTGCTCGCCGCGCAGCAGCGCGATCATCGTCCAGGCGAAGGCTCCCAGCAGTGCCACCAACACGAGCACCACACGCGATGTGGGTGAGGGCGCCCGGTTATCGATGACGCCCACGGGCGGGAGGTCGGGGTCGGCGCGCAGCAGCTCGACGCCGGGTGGGGGAGTCAGGTCTTGCGCCGCATCTGTGGCCATGCGCGTTACCTTAGGTGCCCGCCGCCGGACCCCGTCGTACATCGACCCTCTGTTCAAGATCAGGGAAAGATCGGGGCCATCCCTGATGTGTCACGTGATCTTGATTCATAACGTCGAGAGGTGACCAAAACAGCGTGGTTTGCAACGGCTTTGGACGCCATGATGGTGGTTCTCCCGATTGCGGCGGTGGCGCTGGCGGCCGTTGCGCATGCCGGGCCGCAGGGCTACGGAGACGCCGAATCCGTGATCAGTTCCCTTGAGGAGCAAGGAAATTACGTCATCCTGAACCGGGTGGGAAACAAGCCTCTCGAGAGTTGCATGGTCACCAGGGTGCGGCAGGGGCCTTCGGTGTACGTGTACGAGCGGGCGGTGGGAGCCGATTCCGAATCGATTCCCACCAAGATTTTGGACCATGGAACCTATTACGTGGACCTGAAATGCTGAGTCGCGAAGACCAGGGAAAGATCAGGGACTTCCCCGATGCGCCACGGTGTTTCGGTGGCCTACGGTGATGACATGACTACTGCACTGCGACGTCCCCAGACCGGGAAGATGATCGGCGGGGTGTGCGCGGCAATCGCCCAGCGCTTTGGATGGGACGTCACCATCGTCCGGGTGCTCACGGTCGCGTCGATCCTGCTCCCAGGCCCGCAGGTGCTGGCCTACCTGGTGTTGTGGGCGCTCATTCCGCGGGAGCAGTGAGCCCGACGACGGGGCGTTAAGTTAATTTTTCGTAACCACAGGGTGTATGGGTATCGGCGTGGAGGCAAAGCGTGAGCTAGTGTGCGCTCATGAGGCCATACGATTACCCCCTACGGGTTACCGTGCTGGTTCTTGTCGCCGGGGTGCTGTGCTTCGTGGGGGTGAACCCGGGAAGCGTCATGGCTGAGGCCGGATCGGTGTCGACTGTGCACGCTCTCGATGACGAGGGGGCGAATGCCTCGCCGGCGCACGAGCCCCAGGTGGATGCCTTCGCGCAGGTCGTGCAGATCGCCAAGATGTGCCGGGGTATCCCCGCGGGAGCCATGCTGCTGGTGCTGGCGTTCGTGGTGATCTTCTTGCTGTTCACGGCGACGCGTGGATCGCCTGTGCCGCAACGGATTATCGCCCGAGGCGGCCGGGTGGTGTTGCTCAGGAGCTGTGTGAATCGGTGCTGACGGGGTCGGTGATATCCGACCCCAAGTCAGTCATGCCGCGGTATCGCGGTTCTACACAGGAGTATCCATGAATTCTCGTTTTGCGGTATCCGCGCTGGCGGTCGCAGCGACACTTCTCACCGCGCCGTTGGCGCACGCCGGCCCCGATGGGGAGAGCGCCGCCGACGTGATCGCCGACCTGGAATCGCGCGGCAACATCGTCGTCGTCAACCGTGTGGGTAGCGGACCCATGGCCGACTGCAAGGCGACCGCCGTCCGTCCCGGTCGGCTATTGGCCCCGGGTGCCTCGATCAACGCGCCGGGAGCCAGCTGGGGTGGCTCCATCCTGTCGAATCACCGGGTGATGCACGTCGACATCGCCTGCTGACATCAGCCCTTAAGGATGTCCAGCAGCACGACTGCGTGATTGTGCTCCGGGTCCTTTGCGGCGTAGAGCAGCGTGACGGTGCCTTTTTCGCGTTCAAGCTCATGCGCGGTATCCACCGCAGGGTTGGCAGCCAGCTCGGCGCGGTACTCCTCGGCGTACGTGCCCCAATCCTCGGCGGGGGCATGGTGCCAGCGGACCCGCAGGTCCGGGCTCGGCGCGATGTCCTTGAACCAGAGATCGACCTGTGCGGCGGCCTTGCTCAGTCCGCGCGGCCAGAGACGGTCGACCAGCACGCGGTAACCGTCCGCAGGGTCGGGAGTCTCGTAGATCCGCTTGGTGGAAAAGGTCACCTGAGCATTCTTATCTGCCCGGGTCCGTAGAATCACCATCTCGTGAGCCTGAACTTGGGAATCGTTGGTCTGCCGAACGTCGGAAAGTCGACGCTGTTCAACGCGCTGACGCGCAACAACGTGCTGGCGGCCAACTACCCGTTTGCGACGATCGAACCGAACGAGGGCGTGGTGCCGCTGCCGGACCCGCGCCTGGACAAGCTGGCGGAGGTGTTCGGCTCGGCGCGCACGCTGCCCGCCACCGTGACGTTCGTGGACATCGCCGGAATCGTCAAGGGCGCCTCGGAAGGGGCGGGGCTCGGGAACAAGTTCCTGGCCAACATCCGCGAATGCGATGCCATCTGTCAGGTGGTGCGGGTGTTCGCCGATGACGACGTTGTGCACGTCGATGGCCGGGTCGATCCCGCGGCCGATATCGAGGTGATCGAGACCGAGCTGATTCTCGCCGACATGCAGACGCTGGAGAAGGCGGTGCCGCGGCTGGAGAAGGAAGCCAAGACCAAGAAGGAACGCCAGCCGCTCGCCGATGCCGCCAAGGCCGCGCAGGAGGTGCTCGACGAGGGCAAGACGCTGTTCTCGACGGGTAAGGACTGGTCGGTGGTGCGCGAGCTGAACCTGATGACCACCAAGCCATTCCTCTACGTGTTCAACGCCGACGAGTCGGTGCTCGGCGACGACGCCCGTGTAGCCCAACTGCGGCAGCTGGTGGCCCCGGCCGACGCGGTGTTCCTGGACGCGAAGATCGAGTCCGAGCTGCAGGAGCTGGACGAGGAGTCCGCCGCCGAGCTGCTGGAGTCGATCGGGCAGACCGAACGGGGCCTGGATGCGTTGGCGCATGCGGGTTTCCACACCCTGAAGCTGCAGACCTACCTGACCGCCGGGCCGAAAGAGGCGCGGGCGTGGACGATTCACCAGGGAGACACCGCTCCGAAGGCGGCCGGCGTCATCCACACCGACTTCGAGAAGGGCTTCATCAAGGCCGAGGTCGTGTCCTACCAGGATCTTGTCGAGGCCGGTTCGATGACCGCGGCGAAGGCCGCCGGGAAGGTCCGGATGGAAGGCAAGGAGTACGTCATGGTCGACGGCGACGTGGTGGAGTTCCGGTTCAACGTCTAAGCAACAGAAGAAGTAGGCATCCGTCGGTGTATCCCTGCGTGTGCTGCGGCCACCTGACGGCTTTGGAACCGCCGGGCAACTACGAGATCTGTCCGATTTGTTTCTGGGAAGACGATGCCGTTCAGCTTCGTTGGCCAGCCATCAGCGGCGGCGCGAACACGGTGTCGCTGATCGAGGGGCAAGCGAACTATCGCGAGTTCGGTTCGTGCGAATCCCGATTGATCCCGCACGTGCGCCTGCCGCGGGATGACGAAGAGATCGAGGCCGGGTGGCGGCCAATAGACGAGGAGCGTGACCGTTTCGAGGCTTGGGAAGCCGAGCCGAGGCCAGATTGGCCCGACGACATGACCGTCCTCTACTGGTCGCGGCCTACCTGGTGGAAACTCGTTCGATAAGGCTCGACGTGGTGGAATTCCGTTTCAACGTCTGACCTGAGTGTTAACGTGTGTGCCGTGGTGGCGACGCCCGCCACATTCGCGCTTCCAGGTGAACGATCACCTGAATCATTGCGGAGAGGCCTGAGGTAATCAGGACATGTCCGAATGGAGTGCTGCGCCTTCTGGCGCGCCAATTCCATTGCGCCGGTACCGCAACGGCTGACGAAAGGACATGACGATGGCTACAAAGGACGACAAGAACCTCCAGCAGGTACTCGACAAAATCGCGGGTATGAATGAGCCTGCGCGGAGTGTCATGCGGCGCATGCACGACGTGATTGTCGCTGCTGCACCCGAACTCAAACCGCGTATCTGGTACGGGATGCCGGGCTATGCCAAGTCCGCGAGCAGTCCTGTCCTCGTCTTCTTCCGCAACGATGACCTGATGAGCCTTGGGGTGAGCGAAAAGGCCACGCTCAAGCCGGCCGGGGGCGAGGACGGACTATTGATTCCTGCGGCCTGGTACTTCGAGGGATTGAACGACGTCACTGAGCGGCGTGTTGCCGAGATCGTCCGCGCCGCGATCACGTAACCGAGCACGATCGAATTCATCCGATGGGTTCAACCCACTGAGCGCGGGATGGTCCGGCTTCGAAGGGCTCGCTGAAGTACTGCGTTTCGCGGACCACCTCGCCATCGTCGAACTCCATGATGCTCACAACATGAAAGGGCTTCGCGTCGTAGGTCGTGACGAGCTCGCTGACCCATAAATCGCCACCACCGGTGATTCGTCGCACGGTGAAGCGTTTCTTGTTCGGTTGCGCTTCGCGCGAGGCTTGAATGTTGGCGCGGCCGCGGATTCGCTCGCCAGACTGCGGGTACTCGAGAACCGCATCACGTCGGTAGACACGATGTTCTGTATCGAAGTCGTTCGCGTCGGAGGCTGCCCAGTGGGCTTCGAGCGCGCCTCGCAGATCCATGTCACTCATGGTGGCCTTTCTTTCGATCAGATGCTTCCAGTCTCCTGGACTTGTCGGGGTGCGCACCTAGCATCTGGCTCACTACGCAGTCCACCGATCACTGGCGGCACCCTCAGGAGGTCTACCCATGAGATTCGTTTCGACACGAATCATCACAGCCGACGTCGATCGATTGGTCACGTTCTACGAGATGGTCACCGAGGCAGTGGCTGTCTGGGGGAACGAACTCTTCGCGGAGATTCCGACCGCGGTCGGCACCCTGGCGATCGGCAGCGAGAAAACCGTCCCGTTGTTCGGGCAAGGATCCGCTGAGCCGGCGGCCAACCGCACAGCCATTCTAGAGTTCATCGTGGATGACGTGGACGCCGAATACGCCAGGCTTCGTGAGCAGCTCACCGAGGTGGTCACCGAGCCGACGACCATGCCTTGGGGGAACCGCGCGCTGTTGTTCCGGGACCCCGACGGGAATCTCGTGAATCTGTTCACTCCGGTCACCGACGAGGCACGCGCCAAGTTCGGAGTATGACCTGCCGTCGGTCGTAGAACTGGACGAGGCAGAACTCATTTCCTTCCGGATCGAGCATGACGAGCACCATGCCCTCGTCGTAGTCATGACGCTCGCCCGACCAGGATCCGCCGAGTCGCTCCACTTGAGCCCTCGCGACATCGATGTCATCGACCTCAACATCGAGATGAAGACGCGCCTTCGAGGTCTTCGCCTCCGGCACACGCTGAAAGGTAAGCCGCGGTTGATCGCCGGTGCGCGTGCCCAGCGTGGCCCACCCCGGATCATCACCATGCTCGGTGGACGGTGCGAGTTCGAGCAGCGCACCCCAGAACGACGAGAGTCGCGCAGGGTCCGCACAGTCGATCGTCAGCCCCATCCAGCGATTCGTCACCAGCTCATTGTTGACCGATCAACCGGAGTTGTCGCTTATAGCCGGGCACGTCGTGATGTGTCGGGGAATCTGCCGCACGTTAGTCCTGTACGTAGGACACGACCGTCATCATTCCGGCTTCGCCGTGATAGATGTTGTGGCAGTGGGTAAGCCACTGCCCGGGATTGTCAGCGTCGAAGTCCACCTCGACGGTCTTCATGGGAGCCACGAGAACCGTGTCCTTCCGAGCGCGGAAGGCTCCCTTCGCATCTCGGACCGAGAAGGTGTGTCCATGTAGATGCATGGGATGGAACATCATGGAGTCGTTGATGAAACGCAGACGGACTCGTTGCCCCTCGCGCACCGGCAGCCCATCGCGCGGGTCATAGGTCTTGCCGTTGATGGTCCACGTGTACTTACCGACCGGGCCGGCCAAGCGCACATCGTGGGTGACATCCGGGTCGCGACGCCCGAGCTGAACCTCGGGGGTGGCGGTCAGCGTCGCGGTATCCAGCGGCACCTGGGCTTTCATCAGCATCGCGGCGTCTTCTGCGCGCCCGCGCACTGGAGTGTCGCCCGAACGCAGAATCAGTTGCGCGAAGCCGTCTTTCCCCTCGGGCACGGCCACGAGCGGTACCGATGAACCCGGGATCGTGACCACGGCGTCGACCCGCTCGCCCATGGTGACCAGGACGGTGTCGGCCTTGTAGGGCTGCACCGGGAAGCCATCGGTGTGAGTGACCGTCATCGGCACGCCCGGAATGCTGACCCGGAACGCCGTGTCGCCGCCGGCGTTGACGATGCGCAGCCGGACGCGCCGGCCGGTGCGATAGGTGGCGGCCTGCGGATCGGCGGCCACCCGTCCATTGATCAGATAGTGGGGATACTTCACATCGCCGGCGTCCATACCCAGCGGTGCCGTCGGATCCATCCCCATGCCTCCCATCGAGTGATCCATCGGCGGCATACCCTTCGCGCGCAGCCCTTCGAGCACCTGATCGGGGTCGGTGCCGGTGCCGTCGATCCAGTCATCGAGGGCGACGACCAGTTCCTCGTCATAATCGACACGCTCGTCAGGGTCCTCGATGATGAGCGGCGCGTAGAGCCCTCGATCGATTTGCGTTCCGACATGTGGGTGGAACCAGTACGTCCCCGCGTGGGGCACCGCGAACTCGTAGTCGAATACCCCCGTCGGCGGGATCTCCGGCTGGGTGACGCCGGGTACGCCATCCATGTCATTGCGCAATGCCAGCCCATGCCAATGCACCGTGGTGGGCGCCGGGAGGTTGTTGACTGTTTGCACGCGGAGGATTTCACCCTTGCGCACCCGGATCTCCTGACCGGGTACCCGCCCTCCGTATGCCCATGTCGACACCCGGGTTCCGGCAAGGTCGAGTTGGGCGGGTCCGGCATTCAGAGCGAACTGTCTGACCTGAGCCCCCTGTGCCCGTCTTGCCGCCTCCACGGCGGCGACCCGGGCCGAATCAGGGTTAATGCGTTGCGCTATGGCGGCTGCGGGCGAGTTCTTGGTGCAGGACACGAGAAATCCTGCCGCGGCAACTGTCATGCCCAGGCGGAAGAGCCCGCGGCGGTCAAGCAGTGGTGAATCGCTCGGTGTCATGTTCATATGTATACCCCGTAGGGGTATTGAAGGCAATTGCGTGCTACGGTCACGATGTGTTGCCGTCCGATGGCGAACTGCAACCGGTGTGGCGAAGCTGCATCGTGTCGGCCGTTCTTGCGCGGGCATTGACGTGCTGAGTAGTCGCCGCCACTCGCGATGGATTGCACTGCTCGTCGCGGGCGTGATCGCTGCCCTCCCAGTTCTGCACTGCACGGTGATGGCCGACGTCGCGCTCCCGGTCGTCTCGCATCATTCCGCTGCAGCTGCTGTGTCTGGCGCAGTTGAGGACGTGGGGCAGCGTATGGGGCGGGCGGTCGTGAACTTCTCTGGCCAGATCTTTGACGTGATCGCCGGAAAGATTCGATCCGTCGGTGCATTCCGAATGCTCTGGGCGGCGGCGCTGATCGTGCCCTTGTTCTTGTCGCTGCACCTTGTGCGGGTGGTGGCTCCCCGGGCGCCACCGCGCCGTCTTGTGTCTTTGGCGGCAGGCAGTGGTCGGGGCCGTCTGCAACAGATTTGCGTGAGTCGACGCTGATGAATGCCCTGTGGTGGACATGTCTGTCCGCCGCACACGGCCGTCATTGAAGGCTCGCCACAGCAGTTTGTGGCGCAGACGTTGGGAATCGTTATGTACGGACGCCTTATCTTCCACCGCCTCGGCGGCCTCTGTGTGGCCGCCGCAGCCGCTGGTGCCTTTATCGCTGTGGGCGCTCCGCGCGCCGACGCGGGTCCCAGAAACCATGGGAATGCCGACCTCGTCATCACCTCCCTGAAGGCTCGGGGCGACAGGGTTGTCGTCAATCGCCGCGGCAGCGCGCCGCTGGCCGAGTGTGTCGCGACCTCCGTACGTGAGGGGCGGTCGGAGTATCGCTGGCAGCGCGTTCGGGTGGCCGATCCCACCAGTCCGCTGGTTCAAGTACTGGACTATCGGGTCATGCACGTCAGCGTTGAGTGCTGACCACAGTTAGATAGCGATCAGGTCACATACCCCATGAGGGTATGTAAAATCATGCTAACCTCGCGTCATGCTGACCGGAGGGCGCCGCACGAGTCGCCGTGGTCGGCTGTGGCTTGTCGCGATCCTGGTCGCCATGGTCGCGTGCCTGCCGATCTTGCACTGCGCCACTACCGATCGTGGCGGTGCCGATGCGGCGCATCATCAGACATCGCATGCCGCACTCAAGGGGCACGGACCGTCGGCTACGCATGCGCACCTCGACAATGCGGTGCATCAGATGGCATGTCGGACCGCGGACGGGCTCATTGCGCTGACCCGGAGCCTCAATCCCTTGCGGATCCTTCTCGTGCTGGCCGCGTTTGCTCTCGCCACTCTGGTGTTCGAGCCCGTGGCCGCACATCTCTCGCGCGGTCCACCACGCGCCGCCGGCTATCGCGCGGCCCGAACGGGTCGGGACATTCTCACCAATCTCTGCGTCATTCGGCGCTGATCGGCACCTCGGGCAAAGCGGGGTTCCGCCGCGCCCACACGCCGCCATCAGCTTCCCGGCCGCCTCTCGCGGCCCTCACGCAGGGATTCCCCATGAACAACAGCATTGCTCTGTCATCTCGTCGTAGCTGCACTCACTTGGGTCCTAAGTTCCATGACCCCAACACGCTGGTGGGCAACACCCCGGTGTTGTGGGTGTCGGAGCCGTTCGCGACGCCCGGCACCGGCTTCTGGGCCAAGCTCGAAGGGCATAACCCCAACGGCATGAAGGACCGGCCCGCGCTGCACATGATCGAACAGGCCAGGGCGCGCGGGGAACTCAAGCCCGGCGCCATGGTCGTCGAATCGACCAGTGGAACACTGGGGTTGGGACTGGCTCTGGCCGGAATCATCTACCGGCACCCGGTCACCCTTGTCGCCGACCCAGGCCTGGAGCCCATCGTGCGCAGCATGTTGACGGCCTACGGTGCTCGGGTCGAAATCGTCACAGAACCACATCCGATCGGAGGGTGGCAGCAGGCGCGTAAGGACCGTGTCGCCGAAATACTTGCCGCCGAATCGGATTCATGGTGCCCCGACCAGTACCAGAACCCCGACAATGTGGACGCCTACCGCGGGCTCGCGGAGGAACTGATCGACCAGCTGGGAACCGTGGACACCCTGGTCTGCTCGGTGGGAACCGGCGGGCACTCCGCAGGTGTGGGACGTGTTCTGCGGGAACATAATCCGAACCTGCGACTGGTCGGTGTCGACACCATTGGCTCCACGATATTCGGGCAGCCGGCCAGCTCGCGGCTGATGCGCGGCCTCGGGTCGAGTATTTATCCGGGCAATGTCGATTACCCCGCATTCGACGAAGCCCATTGGGTCGCACCGAATGAGGCCGTTTGGGCGGCCCGGACCCTGGCCTCTACCTACCATGCCAGCGGTGGCTGGAGCGTCGGGGCGGTGGCGTTGGTCGCGGGGTGGGTGGCGCGGACGTCGGCGCCCGAGTCGCGCGTCGCCGCCATCTTCCCCGACGGACCGATGCGCTACCACGGCACGATCTACGATGACGATTACTGCCGTGACCACGACCTGTTGGATCGCCCACCGGCGCAGGATCCCGATGTGATCGACGATCCGTCGGATCGGGTGGTAGACCGATGGACCAGGCTGACCCATGTGATCGACCCGATAGGACGCCCGGCGTGACCGAGACTTTCCGGCAGTTCCGGTCTTTCGATCGTCCCAGCCAGATCCTGATGGTGAACCAATTCGCCATCAACGTCGGCTTCTACATGCTGATGCCGTACCTCGCCGGATACCTTGCCGGGCCACTGGGTTTGGCGGCGTGGATGGTGGGGCTGGTACTGGGCGTCCGAAACTTCTCCCAGCAGGGCATGTTTCTGGTCGGCGGCACTCTGGCCGACAGATTCGGATATAAGCCGCTGATCGTGGCCGGATGTCTTTTGCGCACCGCCGGATTCCTGATGTTGGCCTTTGTCGGCTCCCTACCGGCAATATTGATCGCCTCGGCGGCAACGGGTTTCGCAGGTGCTCTCTTCAACCCGGCGGTGCGTGCCTACCTGGCGGCGGATTCGGGGGAGCGTCGGGTGCAGGCGTTCGCGGTCTTCAACGTCTTCTACCAGGCGGGAATCCTCTTCGGCCCGATCGTCGGTCTGGCATTGACGGCCTGGGACTTCAGGATCACCTGCGCCGTCGCGGCAGCGGTTTTCGCGGCCCTGACGGTGATCCAGTTGATGGCTCTGCCGCCGAACCGCGTCGAGCAGGCTGTGGACAGGCAACCTGTGCTTGCCGACTGGCGCTCGGTGGTGTCCAACAAGGCCTTCTTGTTGTTCTCCGGCGCCATGATCGGCTCGTACGTGCTGACGTTTCAGGTTTACCTGGCGTTGCCGTTCCAGGCGGCACTGCTGACCAGCGACAAGAAGTCTGAAACGGTTTTGGTGACAAGCATCTTCGTGGTGTCCGGGTTGGTGGCCATCGCCGGACAGGTGCGGCTCACCGGCTGGTTGTCCGCACGGTTCGGCCCCAGCCGCAGCTTGGTGCTCGGGATGCTGGTCATCGCGGCGGCCTTTGTGCCGCTGATGCTGCTGCCCACAGCGGCGTCGGCAGGGCAACTCCCGGCGATCGCTGCGCTACTGCTGACGGCGGCCCTGCTGGCGGTGGGCACCATCGCGACCTTCCCGTTCGAGATGGACACCGTGGTCAGGTTGGCGCGTAACCGGTTGGTTGCCACTCACTACGGGCTGTACAACACGATCGTCGGTGTCGGCATTCTGGCGGGGAATCTGCTGACCGGGTCGATATTCGGCTACACCCAGCAGCACGGTAAGCCCGCCTTGCTGTGGGTATCGCTCACCGGTATTGGACTGGTGTGTGCCGTGGCATTGTTCGCGTTGAGGCGGGCGGGGCTCCTGGACCGGGGCAGCGAAGTGGCGCCGGCCGCCCGTGCCTGAGTAGTTTGTGGAGGCCATGACCTCGCCTGCCAAGCCCATCAACCTCGTCAACCTCGAGAACGTTTCGAAGTCATACGGCGTCAAGCCGTTGCTCTCGAATGTGAGCCTGGGGGTGCAGGCGGGAGACCGCATCGGGGTGGTGGGCCTCAACGGCGGAGGCAAGACCACGCTGCTGGAGGTGCTCGCAGGTGTCGAGCCGGCGGATCAGGGCAGAGTCAGTCGCACCGGGGACCTGCGTCAAGCCGTCGTCACCCAGCGCGAGGACCTTGTCGGCGACACGGTGTTCGATGTCGTGATCGCGCCGCTGGGCGTCGCCGAACACGAATGGGCCGGGGATGCGCGGATCCGTTCGATTCTCGACGGGCTCGGAGTGGCGGCCCTTGGCCTCGACAGACGTGTGGACCAGCTCTCCGGGGGCCAGCGGCGCCGCGTGGGGCTCGCCGCCGCGCTTGTTCGTGATCTGGACCTATTGATTCTTGACGAGCCGACGAACCACCTGGACGTCGAAGGCGTGCAGTGGCTGGCCGAGCACCTGCTCGCGCGGCGCACCGCGCTGGTGGTCGTGACGCACGATCGGTGGTTCCTGGACACCGTCGCCACCCAAACGTGGGAGGTCGTCGACGGCGGCGTCGAATCGTACGAAGGCGGATACGCGGACTGGACGTTCGCGCGTGCCGAACGGGGACGGCAGGCCGACGCCGCGGAGGCGCGCCGCCGCAATCTCGCGCGCAAGGAGCTGGCCTGGTTGCGGCGCGGCCCACCCGCGCGCACATCCAAGCCCCGTTACCGCATCGAGGCGGCGGAAGCCTTGATCGCGGATGTGCCGCCGCCGCGAGACTCTGTGGCGCTCAGCGCATTTGCACGTCGACGTCTGGGGCGAATCGTCATCGAGCTTGAGGATGCGACGGTCACCACACCCACCGGTGAGGAGCTGGTGAGCGATCTGACCTGGCGCCTGGCCCCGGGCGAGCGCATCGGCCTGGTGGGGGTCAACGGATCCGGGAAGACGACGCTGTTGCGCGTGCTCGCCGGCGCGGTGCCCTTGGCGGCCGGGAATCGCAAGGAAGGCAAGACGGTCAGCATCGGCTGGCTGCGCCAGGAACTCGACGACCTGCCGGGGGACATCCGGGTGCTCGATGCGATCGAACAGATCGCTCTGCGGATTGTGCTGGGCGACAAGGAAATGTCGGCTTCGCAGGTCGCCGAGATGCTCGGGTTCAGCCCGGCGCGTCAACGCACCCCGGTCGGCGACCTCTCCGGAGGTGAGCGTCGCCGGCTGCAGCTCACTCGTGTGCTGATGGCCGAGCCGAACGTGCTTCTTCTTGACGAGCCCACCAACGACCTGGACATCGAAACCCTGCAGCAGGTGGAGGATCTGCTGGACGGCTGGGCGGGCACACTGGTCGTGGTCAGCCACGACCGGTATCTCATCGAGCGGGTCTGTGATTCGACGTGGGCGCTACTCGGCGACGGCAAGCTGACCAACCTGCCCGGAGGCATCGAGGAGTACCTACGTCGGCACGCCCAACCGGCCGCCGCTCCTACGAAACTCGTATCGGATCGCGGCCGGGATGGCGCCGCGCTGCGGAACGCGCAGAAGGAGCTCGGCCGGCTTGAACGGTCCGTCGTGAAGTTGGACGAACGCGAGGCCACGCTGCATGCACGGCTCGCCGAGCACGCCACCGATCCGGACCGGGTGGCGACCCTGACCGCAGAGCTCAATGCCGTCGTCAACGAAAAGGCCGCGGCCGAGGTGCAGTGGATGGAGCTCGCCGAAGAGCTCGAGTAGCTCCGGCTCGGTCCTCAACAAACTCGTTCATAAAAAAGCGAGGGCAGTCATTTTGACTGCCCTCGCCTACAACTTGATGGATGAGTGAGAATCATCCGGGACTGGGCCCGGCATGCGATGCGCTATGCGCCTCGCCGATGCGTCCCCCCTCTGGGGTTCGCCTACCTGCCGTTATACGGCTAGCGGGAACCACTCATCGGTCTGCTCCGAGTTGTCGCCCTCAACCAGCATCTCGCCGCTGTAGATGGCTTCGAAGTCGATCTCGATGACCGTGGCACCGAATTCCTCGTTCGTCATGTACTGAACAGTAGGGGTCACTATTAAGAAATCATTGAGTCACGAATCGGAAAAGTCTGGCAATTTTCGCTAGACGCATCGACCCAGGTCATAGACCATGACCGGCCTTGCTGAACTCTTAAGAAAGCGGATTTGTGCCCTTGACGAGCACCCAGGCCGCAATAGCGCCCCCGATTCCGGCTATGACCAGCACCGATGAGACGGCTGAGGGCCACTCATCGCGGTCAAAACGCCCGTCCACAGAGATGCGTCCCGGGCCAAGCAGCAGTACCGCCAGCGCGGCGGCGCCAAGAATAAGGGGGAATTGCAGCGCGGGGCCGGATGGAAAGAGGTCGTTTCGCACGGAATAGGTCTGGACTGCGGCGTAGAGCATCGAACCCAGCACGGCACTGGCGCCGAAGGGAGTGAGGAGTCCGGCGACCAGCATGGCGCCGCCGATGCTGTAGATACCCGCGAGCACGCGTGCCGGCAGATCGGGGTGCCCGACGATCGGAGATGAGCCGAGCTCTGTGAACTGGTCGGAGGCGAACACGATGTTCAGCCCGTTCCAACACAGCGTCACCCCCACCGCGACACGCAGGATTAAGAGTCCAATATCGTTGCGGGTCAAGGGATCGCTGTACTTGCTGGTGCTCGGCACGGCGGAAGTCTATGGCATGGGGGCTATGGTGAATCCGCTATGGCGGCGGTCAATTCCCGGTACGACGACGGCAACGACATCCCCGGCATACCGTCCGTGCGGGTCGCGCGCGCCGACCTGACCGCGATCACCGCGATTACCGCCCTCGTGTTCGGCTGGGCCAGCAGGGGATACGGGTACTTCTTCGACGAGGCCTATTTCGTTGTCGCCGGACGCGACCACCTGTCGTGGGGATACTTCGACCAGCCCCCACTGGTGCCGTTCATCGCGGGCATGGCCGACAACATCGCGCCCGGGTCGTTGTGGGTGCTGCGCCTCGCGGCGACCGCTGCGGTGGCCATCGGGACGTTGATGTGCGGATTGATCGCCGCGGAGCTTGGCGGAGGCCGCCTGACGCAATCGCTGTCGGCGATCGCCTACGCCACAGCGATGTTCCAGATTTTGGCCCACTGGTTGCAGACGCCGGCCATCGATCCGGCGCTCTGGTCGGTGGTGTGCTGGCTGCTGGTGCGCTGGACCCGCAGCCTCCGGGAGCGGCTGCCCGACGATCGGCTGCTGCTGTGGGCGGGAATCGTCACCGCGATCAGCATGCAGACCAAGTTCCTCATCCCGGCCCTCTGGTTTGCGGTGCTGCTGTGCGCAGCGGTGCTCGGGCCGCGCGCGCTGCTGCGTCGCAAGCAGTTGTGGACCGGCGCGGCTGTCACCGTCGTGGCCACCGTCCCGACCCTCATCTGGCAGGCCACTCACGGCTGGCCGTACCTGCGGATGGCCGGGATTGTGGCGGCGGAGTCCGAACGTGGGGCGGCGTTGTTGGCGGGCATGCTCGTCGGGTCTGTGTTCATCGGACTGGTGCTGCTGCTGGCGGGGATCGTGGCGCTGTTGGCGGCGCCGTCTTTGCGCCCCTACCGGTACCTGGGTGCGGCGGCGGTGTTGGTGGGGGCATTTATGTTCGTGTCCCATGGACGCGCCTACTACGCCATGGGCTTGTACGCCTTGTTGATTGCCGCGGGCGCGGTGGGGCTTTCCCGGCTGCGCCCGTCGCGGCCCGAGCTTCGGGGCGTGGTCTACGGGTTCATCGGGGTGGTGACGGCCGCATCGGTGATCATGGCGATCATCAGGCTGCCCATCGTGTCCGAACCGGCTGCCGCGCGCTGGTTTTCCTGGGCAGGCGCCATGGGACCAACGATGCTCGCCGGAGGCGATCGCTCCACGGAGGGTCTGCGCCAGGTGGCCAGGGATACCTACGATTCGATGCCGCCGGGTGTGCGGCATCGCACCGCACTGGTGCTGCAGATCTATCCCATGGCCGCCGCCTATGACCTCGAGGCGGGACGTGAAGAGCTCTCCCGTGCCTACAGTTTCCACCGCGGGTACTACTACTTCGGGGCGCCGCCGGAATCCATGACGGACATGATGTACATCGGCGTCGACGATCCAGATCCCAAACTTGCCCAAGGTTTCCAGGGAGTGCAGCGCATCGAACTGATGCACGCACCCGGTGAGGACGAGGCACACGTCTACCGCTACTACGGCAGAATTGAACCGTGGCAACAGCTGTGGGACACCTGGCGCACCTACAAGTAGGCGGCGTATGACAACGGATAATGGTCTTCGCTCAAGCGGCTCATCCGTCGAACAGATGGCGCCCCGCGACGCCCAGATGTACTGGATGTCGACGAGAATCCCGAACGATCAGTTCCTGTTGTTCTGCTTCGACTCGCCGACGGCGGATGTCGCCGCCGTGCGAGAGATGATCGCCGAGCGTGCGACCCGCATCGCGGATCTGCGGGTGCGGGCCGCTGACGTCGCCGGACACCTCGACTACCCGTACTGGGCGCCGCGCGACGAATCCCAGGTGCCGTTGACCGTGCACGCGCTACCGGAGTCCAGCTGGCCGCAGTGCCGATCGGCGATTGCCGCGCTGCTCACGAGTACCGTCGACATCCGCGAAAGCCCTTGGCATCTGCATCTTTTCCCCGACGTACACGGTGCGCCGCAGACATCGGGTCAGGCGCTCGTCGCGGTACTGCAGGTATCGCATGCGTTGGCTGACGGTCAGCGGGCCACTGCGGCGGCGCGGGCCTTGTTCGGCGATGACGTGGCGGTGGGCGGCGCATTACCGGACGTGCCCGGGTACGCGGCGCTGCGCGGGCTGGCAGGTTTTCCGGTGAAGTTGGGTCGGCTGCTGAGTGCGAGCCGCGCTGGGTACCTGGCCTACCGCCAGCAGCAAGAGCTCGTCGAGGCGGGCGAGCTGGAGCCCGAACCGCAAGGTTTCCCGCTGATTTCGCTCAATGCCCGGCCGGATGAGCGCCGGGAGATCCGGATGATTGTGCGGCCGCGCGACGAACTTCGCACCGACGACGTCAGTGTCACCGTGGCGGTCCTGGCGGCGATCGGTACCGCGTTGCCGCAGTATCTGCGAGATCACGGTCAGTGGGTTCCGGACAGGCTGGGTGCCGAGGTGACCGTCGCAGAGTCCGGGGAATCGTTGGCACGCAATAACTTCCGCAATGTTGGAGTCGACCTGCGCTGGGGTGAACCGGATGTACGCACCCGTGCCCGACGGATTGCCGACGGCATCGACAGCAGACGACGCCGTGCCACGCACCCGGTGCTGGTCGCACAACGCGCCGGTGGTGCGGCACTGCCCGCACCCATGATGTGGGTGGGTGTCAACGCCTTCAACACCGATCTGATGCCGCCCACCGTCGCGGGCAACACCGTGGTGTCGAGCGTCGTTCGTGGCGCGGCCGATCTGACCCTCGCCGGTGGGCAGGTGGTGTTCACCGCCGGGTTCCCGGCGCTGTCGCCGGTGATGGGCCTGACGCACGGGGTGCACGGGATCGGCGACACCGTGACGGTGAGTGTGCACACCAGTGCCTCGGTGATGCCGGACGCCGATCACTATGAGGGCCTGCTGGCCGCCGCGCTCACCGAGGTATCTCGCCACTTGCGATGAGTTTTCTGCTCGCCGCAGGTCGATACCGGTATGCCGACGATTACCCCTTGTCTCTGGTTCGACACCCGCGCCGAAGAGGCCGCCAACTTCTATGTGACCGTGTTTCCGAACTCGCGGATCCTCGAGATCACCCATTACGGGCCGAACACCCCCATGCCGGAGGGCACGGTGCTCACCGTCGAATTCGAGCTCGACGGACAGCGATACACCGCGCTCAACGGTGGACCGCAATTCACTTTCGATGAGGCGGTCTCGTTTCAGATCGACTGCGAGTCTCAGGCGGACGTCGACCGCTATTGGGAAGCGCTGACGGCGGATGGGGGAGAGGAGTCCCAATGCGGTTGGCTCAAGGACAAGTTCGGGGTTTCCTGGCAGGTGGTTCCGCGTGAGCTGATCGACCTGATCTTCCACTCCGATCCCGTGACCGGAAACGCGGCGATGCAGGCCATGATGACCATGCGCAAGCTCGATCTGGCCGTCGCCCGAGAGGCAGTCGCCGCGGCGCAGTCCAGCTCTTAGCGCCAGCGCATCTTGCGCGGCACGGTTTGCCGGAACTTCATACACTGAACGCGATGACTGTCGAGGGTTGCATCGGGTACACGCGCGGTTGTCGCTGCCCCAAATGCGCCAGACACCGGCGTCGGCATGAGGATCGCGTTGTTCAGGCGCAGCAACATGCTGTGCAAGAGCGGGTGGAACGCCGCGCCCGATGGCAATCCGGCCTCGCGGACGGAGGCCTCACATCGCCTCCAAGCCGGGCGTTGGAGCCTGCGGATCATGCGCGCGAGTTGGAGCGGGAACGGGCGCGTGCCCATCATTTGCAGGGCCAGATCGCCGCGTTGCGTGAGATGGCGGCGCAACATTCGCCGGGTGCGGATAGCACCGTTTTAGCGTTGCTCCATATGCGCCAGCTCGCCGAGTTGTTGGAACAACATCGTGATCAGCTTCGGATGCTGCTCAACGGATCGACCGTCGACGAGCAGCAGCCTGCGCTCGAGCCCTAGTCGTCGTCGCCGAAGTCGACGTTCCAGCCCATGGACTTGTAGCGGCGTTTCTCGGACTCGCGGCGCTGCTTTTCGGCGCGTTCATGTTCGGTCCAGTCGCCGATGACGCCGGGGGATGCGTTTGGTTCCATGTATTTTCTGGGAATCGCGGACCATCCGACACCCTGACCCATCCTTCGCCGAGCGCATACCGCACGCAGCTCTTTCCGCCGTTTCACCTGCGTACGGTATGCACTCGGCGGGCGGCCACCCGCCCTTGACCGGTCTAAGTTATCGCTGATAACTTAACGCCGTTATCCTCTGGTGGAAGGCGTTGCAATGCTGGAACGTTTGGCTCGATCGGTTATCGCGGCACCCCGCGTCGTACTCGGCGCGGCGCTGCTCATCGCCATAGCGGCCGCCATTTTCGGGGTACCGGTGACCAAGCATCTCGCCGCGGGCGGACAGCAGGACCCCAATTCCGAGTCCGCTCATGTGACACGAGTTCTCGCCCAGAAGTTCGACATCAGCGACCAATCCCTGGTCTTCATGCTCACCAGCGATCAGGGAGTCAAGAGTCCGCAGATGCGCGCCGTCGCAGCCGATCTAGAGCGCCAACTCCAAGACTCGGGCGAGGTGCTCAACCTGACCTCGGCGTGGACGGCTCCGCCGCAGGTCGCCGATGATCTCTTCGGCACCGACGGCAAGTCTGGCTTGATCGTCGCCGGACTGACCGGAGGTGAGAACGACGCTCAGAAGCACGCCGCGATCCTCATCAAGTCGCTCGCCGTCGATCGCGACGGAGTCTCGGTCAGGGCCGGGGGCGTTGCCACCCTCTACAACCAGATCGTCACGCAGTCCGAAAAGGACCTGCTGGTCATGGAATCGATCGCGATTCCGATCAGCTTCGTGGTGCTGGTCTGGATCTTCGGCGGTCTCTACGCGGCCTTGCTGCCCCTCGTCGTCGGGGTGTTCTCGATCGTCGGGGCGATGTCCATCCTGCGCGGCCTGACGTATGTCACCGACGTGTCGGTGTTCGCGTTGAACCTGGCTGTCGCCATGGGATTGGCGCTCGCCATCGACTACTCGCTGCTGATCATCAGTCGCTATCGCGAAGAGGTGAACGCCGGTAAACCGCGTGACGAAGCGCTGGTGTTGACCATGACCACAGCGGGCCGCACCGTGCTGTTCTCGGCGCTGACGGTTGCCCTGGCGCTGGTGGCACTGATCCTGTTCCCGATGTACTTCCTCAAGTCCTTCGGGTACGCGGGTGTTGCCGTGGTGTTCGTCGGCGCCATTGCGGCTCTTGTCATCGTGCCCGCGGTGGTCACGCTGCTCGGTGACCGGATTGATGCCCTGGACGTACGCCGTCTCATTCGCAAGATCCTGGGCAGGCCGGAACCCACGGCCAAGGAGATCACTGAGACCTTCTGGTACCGAAACACCAAACGGGTTATGGCCCGGGCGATTCCGATCTCCATCGTGATCGTCACGGCGCTGGTGGTTCTTGGCCTGCCGTTCCTCAATGGAACGTTCGGATTCCCGGACGACCGGGTGTTGCCGGCATCTGCCTCGGCGCATCAGGTCGGCAACGAGATGCGCCGAAACTTCAACAACAACAGCTCGACCAACCTGTCCGTCATCGCCGAGAGCGTCGGTGCGGTGCCGCCGCGCGACATCGACGAGTACGCCACGGAGCTCTCGAAGATCGAGGATGTCAAGGAAGTGGCCGCGCCCACCGGTGCGTTCATCCGCGGCATGAAGGTCGGTCCGCCGTCGGGCGCAACCGGGATCAAGGAGGGGACAGCACTTTTCACGGTCCAGACCGGTGCCAAGCCCTACACCGACGCCGCCGAGCGTCAGCTTGACGCCATTCACGCCCTTCCTGGTCCAGGCGATACCACCGTCAAGATCGGTGGGGGAGCCCAACTGGACCGCGATGCCGTCGACGGCATCGTGCACAAGCTGCCCTTGGTGCTGGCCATCATCGCGATCGTCACCTTCGCGCTGCTGTTCCTGCTGACCGGCTCGGTGGTACTGCCTCTCAAGGCGCTCGTGCTCAACGTGTTGTCGCTGACGGCGACCTTTGGCGCGCTGATCTGGATATTCCAAGAGGGGCACCTGGGTGGATTCGGGACCGAGGTCACCGGGACGATCGTCGCCACCATGCCGATGCTGTTGTTCTGTATAGCGTTTGGGCTGTCGATGGACTACGAGGTGTTCCTCATCTCGCGGATCCGCGAGTACTGGATGGCGTCCGGGCGTACGCGCGCCGACAACGACGAGGCCGTGGCGCTCGGGGTGGCCCGTACCGGACGAGTGGTCACTGCGGCGGCGATGATCATGACCATTGCCTTTGCCGCTCTGATGGCCGCACAGGTGTCCTTCATGCGCATGTTCGGCACCGGACTGACCATTGCGATCGTGGTCGACGCCACCATCATCCGGATGCTGCTGGTGCCCTCGTTCATGCGAATGCTCGGACGCTTCAACTGGTGGGCACCCAAGCCCTTGGTCAAGCTGCATGAACGAATCGGATTCAGTGACTAAGCGTCAGCGTTCGTCGCGTGGGGAAGGAGACCAGCTGCGCGACGAAATCATCGACGCGGCAATCGATCTTGTCCTGGAGGCTAAGGAGCTGCGCGCGCCGTCCATCCGCGAGGTGGCGCGCAAGATCGGGGTGACCCCGCCGTCGATCTATCTGCACTTCGCGGACAAGGACGAGCTGATGGACGCGGTCTGTGGGCAGTACTACCAACGGCTGGACGACGAGATGGTGACCGCGGCCCTGGATCAGCCGACCGCACTGGAGCGTTTGCACGCGCAGGGCATGGCCTACGTGCGCTTTGCTGTTGCGACCCCGTTGATGTACCGGCTGGCCACTTCGGCGCCGCCCCGTGATGACAGCGAACTGGACGAGACGCTGGTGAGTGCGGCATTCGCGCACTTGCACAAGGGAGTCAAGGAACTCGTGGGAGAGGGCTTCTACCCCGACGGCGACACTGTAGCGATGGCCTTGCAACTGTGGACGGCAGCGCATGGGGTGGCTTCGATGATTGTCACCAAACCGTACCTGCCATGGGGTGATGCGGAAGAGTTCGCCGACAACGCGTTACGCGTCGCCTGCCTGGGGCAGGCGGTCAGCGATATCGATCTGACCAGCGTGCTGCCGCGTCAGAAGTAGAGCCGCACCGAGGCCAACGTGCCCGGTGCCGCCGAGTTGTCGGAGAACTCGAAGAGCCCGACCCCGCGCCGATCACCCAGACGCACGGTGGCTGAAATCGAGGAGCCCGCGGCCAACAGCTTGTCGACGGTTAAAGAGCTTGTCGCCGAAGCGAACTCATCCACAGAGGTCTCGGTCACGCCATCGAGCGAGAGGGTGGCCTGCTGGGAGAGCAGTCTGGTGACCGTCGGGATGTGCCGGGCGGCCAGCGCGGCCGTCAGTTCCTGGACACGCTGCTTGCCGGCCGCGTGTACGCCCTTGAGTCCGCGCATGAATCCCAGCACGCCGTTGAGGCCCTGGTTCTTCAGCAGCTGCGGTCCCAGTTTGGCGCTCGCGAGCAATCCGTCGCCGCCCGCGCCCAGGAGTTGGCCGATCATGGCGCGCAGTTCCCAATACGCGAAAAGCCGATCGATCTTCAGTGATGAGGCGGGCCCGTCCTCTACGACGTCATAGCGCAGATGCATTGGGATATGCATGGTGACGCCGGTCGACATGGTCGTATGAATCGTCAGATCACGCAGTACCGACATCCCGGCGACCACATCGTTTTCGACCTCGAACACGATCGTGTTGGGCGCGATGAAGGTGTCGTAGAACTTACTGATCGAAGCCTCGCCGATATGCGGCCGCGAACCCACCGGGTCATTCACCTGGCCGTAGGTGGCGAACAGGCCAACCCAGGTGTCCTTGTCGTGTGCACCGACAGCGGCTGGCGACGCCTGAACGGTCGCCAGCAGCTCGTCGGCAAAGGGTGTGCTGGACACTGGGCTTAGGACAGTGCCCCGAGCACCGCGTCGTAGTCGGGTTCCTGAGCGATCTCGGGCACCAGCTCGGTGTACGCGACGTTGCCATCGGCACCGATGACGACGATCGCGCGGCCCAGCAGTCCGGTCATCGGGCCGTCGGTGATGACGACGCCGAAGTCCTCGCCGAACGAGCTACGGAAGGCCGACGCGGTGCCCACGTTCTCGATGCCCTCGGCACCGCAGAACCGCTTCTGGGCAAACGGCAGGTCCTTGGACACACACAGCACCGGCGCGCCCGCCTCGGCGGCGCGCTGGTTGAACGTCCGCACACTGGCCTGGCAGACGGGGGTGTCGATCGAGGGAAAGATGTTGAGGATCACCGGCTTATCCCGGTACTGGTCGCTGGTGACGGGGCCAAGATCGGCGCCTACCAGCTCAAATGCCGGGGCAGGAGAGCCGACAGCGGGAAGCTCGCCGACCGTGTTGATGGGGTTTCCGCGCAACGTGATCTGTGCCATGGCCCCAGTGTTCCAGAGTTCCTGTGCCGTTTGCATCAGCGGGGTTAAGTTGAAGGCATGACGACGCCCGTCAGCTTCGACAACAGGTTCTTCTCGGCAACGTGGTCCGCCATCGCGCGGCGTGAACCTCCAGAGATCAAGGAGCTGCGCGCCGAGAATCTGCGGGGCCTGACGGGACACGTCCTGGAGGTGGGCGCGGGAATCGGCTCGAACTTCCCGCTCTACCCGAACACCGTGACATCGGTAACGGCCCTGGAACCCGAATCCAGGCTGCGTCCACAGGCCGAGGAGGCGGCCGCTGCCGCCGCGATCCCGGTGACGGTGACTGCCGGAGTATTCGAGGATCTCACCGTCGCCGGTGAGGACCGATTCGATGCGGTGGTGTGCTCGTTGGTGTTGTGCTCGGTCAGCGACCCCGATCGTGCCGCCGCCCAGGCATTCGAGGTGCTCAAGCCCGGCGGTGAGGTGCGTTTCTTCGAGCACGTCGCCCATGGGGGTGCGCTCGGATTGGCGCAGCGCGCGGTCGACGCGACGTTCTGGCCCCGATTGTTCGGGAACTGCCATACCCACCGGGACACGCTGGCCGCGATCGAGCGGGCGGGATTCGAGATCGAGGGGCAGCGCGACGACTGGCTGAAGGTGTTCGGCGTCCCCATGCCGTCCTCATCGATCGTGATCGGGCGCGCGGTCAAACCTGCCTAGAGCAGCTGCGGGTCAACCGAATTCGACGACGGTCATTGCCGGCCTTATCCGGTCGGACAAGGGCAGGTCGTAGAACAGCGGTGTGGCCAGCCGAAGGAAGGCGCCGCGGCCGGGAGGCATCCGCACCTCGCGCACTGCGCGAACACCGTCGAGGGCCCGCAGCTCCCCGTATTGGTGGGCGGTGAACGAGAAGGGCATCGGCGGCACGGTGTAGTGCTCGCTCAGCTTCCAGCCGCGCCGCTGCGAGTACACGCTCATCAACCACGGGATGGTGTCAAAAACCATCCACCCGCCGGGGAAGCGTTTGGCACAGGCGGCGATGAGGTCAAACACCAGGTCGCGCTCGAGGTACATCAACAGCCCCTCCGCGGTGATCAGCACGCCGTTGGAGTCATCGACCTGATCCATCCAGGAGTGATCGAGCGCGGACTGTGCGATGTACCGGAGCCGATCCGATGGCGGAAGCAGCTGCTGGCGCAGCCGCACGATGGGTTCCAGGTCGACGGACAACCAGGTCAGCTCGCCGTTGTCGATGCGCCAGAAGCTGGTCTGCAGCCCCTCGGCCAGCGCCACCACGGTGGCGCGCGGATGATCGGCCAGATACTCGTTGGAGACGTTGTCGAATGTCAACGCCCGCAGGGCAATTCCCTGGTGGGTGCGGCCGAAGTGCTGATAGTCGTAGTCCAGGCTGTCGCGCAGGACGATGGCCATCGGATCCTCGAGCACACCATCGGGCCGGTTCGCTTCGGTGGCTCGTTGGTTCAAGGTGATGAGCGCGGTTTCGGACACCCCGTCGAGGTGGCGGGCATCGATGGCAGCCATGCACGCCACAGTACTAGCGAATGAGCTTGTGCAGCGTTCTCAAATTTCGGGTGGTGGTCGTCGACTTGTATCGCTTCTTGCCGGTCGTCTTGCCGATAGGGCTGCCCAGGGTCTGCGACTTGGGCACCTGCCAATACAGCACGCCATCACCTGCGGCGATGCGTTCGCTCTCGTCGAGCTCGCCGCCGAGGCCGGTCAGCTCGGTGAGCACCGCGGGGTCGCTGCAGAACATCACATACGAATGCACGCCCTCGATCTCCGGCTCCCAGGGGAACGCCGCGATGATGTGGCCAATGGTGTCCAGGTCGTACACCAGCACCCAGGCCTCGTAGCCGAAGCGATCACCGAGTACCCGCTGCAGTCGTTCCTTGACCGCGGACGCGGATTCGGTTGAGTCCAACAGCACGTTTCCGCTGGCGAGAATTGTTGTCACACCGCTAAATCCGTCGGCTTCGAGAGCATCGCGGACCTCGGCCATCTTCATCGTGATGCCACCGACATTGACTCCGCGCAGCAAGGCGGCATATCTGGGCACGTCTATCCGAACTGCAGCAGCGTCATGGAGGGGCGGGTCCGACGCAGAAACCCGCGATCAAGGCGCTTGGCGTTGACGAACTTCCAGATTCCACGCCCCGGATGCAGCGGTATATCGATGGCCGCCGTCACCCCCGGAACGGAGGTGAGCGTCTCGCCTTCATCGGGTGTCTGCGCGAACGGCATGGGTGGGGCCACGTAGCGATCCGACAACTTGAACCCCTGCAGGGTTCGCCTGCTGAACCAGTGCGGGATGTTGTCGAACATCATCTGTCCGCCGGGAAAACGCTTGGCGCAGGCCTCGATTAGCCCGAGTGATTCCTCCGGCTGCAGGTACATGAGCAGACCCTCGGCCGTGATGAATACGCCGCCTGATGCGTCCACCTGATCCATCCAGCTCAGGTCCAGGGCCGACTGTGCCAGCTCGACGATCCGATCGTTTTTGGGCAGCAGTTTGTTGCGTAACTCCATCACCGGTGGCAGATCAACGGAGTACCACGTGAATTGAGCTGTGGATTCCGCGCCGCCCAACCGCCAGAAGCTGGTCTGCATGCCTTCTGCCAGCGCGACAACCGCTGCCCGGGGATGCGTCGCGAGATACACACGTGCCTGTGCGTCGAAGGCCAGGGCCCGCAGGCCATGGCTCTGCGACGGGCGGCCGAACTTGCGGTAGTCGTACTCGATGGCGTCGAAGAGTTCGGCGGCCAGTGGATCCTGAATCACGCCGTCCGGGCGTTTGGCCTCGGTGCCGCGGTTGTGCAGTGTCCACAGGGTGGTAGCCGAGACGCCCTCCAGGCTGTCTCCGCTGATCCGCGATGAGCCACCTGGGTAAAGGGCATCAGACTCGGTCATGAAGCTGATGCTAGTGAAATGGTGCGACGATCGGTCTGCCCCTTGGTTAGGCTGACGGGTATGACCGATTCGAATGCGAGCGGCGACTCGGCCGCGGACGATGCCAAGCGCAGGTTCCGCGAGGCTCTTGACCGTAAGAACAACAAGGCCAACGCCGCCGCCGACAACAAGGACACCGCCAGCAAGCCGACCCATGCACATGGCCGGGCCGGCTCGCATCGCGAATTCCGTCGTAAGAGCGGTGGTTAGACGCCCTTCTTGTCACTGGCCAGTGCCCGTGCGGTGATCAAGCCGGCCAAGACCACCACCCAGCACACGAGGCCAAACCCCTTGAGTCCCCAGACGACTGAGGCCAGGGTGAACCCTCCGGCCGTCATCAGCGCTATCCCGACGGCCGCACTGCGCATGCCGGGGTACGTGACGTAGCCGCCGTCCCAGCCGGGCAGAGGGTTGTTTTCCAGCGGTCGCAGGGCCAGGAAGAGCCCGGTCACCAGGACGGCCATCGTCATCACCTGAAGTACCGACAGCACGACGAAATCCGGTGCCCCGGTGTTGTATCGGGGGAACCCGAGGAAATCGAACACCAGGTGCATGCCCAGCAGCGCGGGCATGTGCCAGAGGTACAGCGTCATCGCGCCCGAGTTGCCGATGGCCACGGCCCACCACACCCGAGGGCGCTGAGCCCATCGATTGATGGCGGGCATCGCCGCGATCGCGAGTGCGGACAGGATGATCGCGTGCCCGGCCAATACCAGCGAGGGCGGAATCATGTTCGGCACCTTCTGTCCGGCCACGCCGACCAGACTGATCGTGTACGGCCCGAACGTCACCAGCGCGATGTTGACCGCGAATACGGCTCCGGCCAGCATCAATGCCGCCTTCTGGGTGATCAGCTGCCGGCGGTACCCCACGCCCAAAACCGCCGGCAGCAGCCACACCACGAAGTTCACGTATCCGATGCCGGACGGCGCCCCGAGCCCGAGCCGCAGTACGTCGATCGCCGCGATACCCAGATAGATTCCGGCCAGCGCGGTGAACATGCTCCGTGTCGTCGTGATGCGGGCCAGCAGCGGAACCGCGGCCAGCACCAGCACATAGGCGCCGAGGAACCACAGCAGCTGGGTGCTCACACCGGCGACCGGTTCGTAGACGTGCAGCGGCAGGATCTGCCGAAGTATCAGCAGCGCCACCGCCCAGAAGCCCAGGTAGTAGAAGACCGGGCGGTACAGCCGGGTGCAGCGATGCATGAGCCAGGACCCCCAGCTGGTGCCCGGCTTCCAGGAGCCGACGCTTGCCGCGACACCTGCGAAGAAGAACAGCGGCATGATCTGAAAAACCCAGGTCAACGCCTGGAAAACGGGGCGGCCGTTGAGCAGGTTGCCCCACAGCAGCACGCCGTTGTCGATGGCACTGACCGCCATGATGGTGTGCCCGAGGACCACGCCGACCAGCGACACGATCCGGATCACGTCGAGTGCTCGGTCGCGCGTTGTCGGAGTGGCGGCGCCCACCTCGTCGGCGGTGGGCAGGCCAAGAGTCATCGTCATGCACCTAGCGTCGCCGAGCGCCGATCACCGGCACAGCGCGTGGCTACGCGACCTTGCTAGGTAGTTTCCCCTGGGCCTCGGGAGTAGGACTAGCCGCCGAGAGCGGCGATGAGGTCCTTGATCTTGGCGGCCTCGTCCTCGGTGACGGCTTCCTCGGATTCGACTGCCGTCAGGAATCCGACCTTCAGGCCGGCGCCGTTGGCGGTTTCCTGCGCGGTGAGCCGTGCGCGCCGGCGCGCGGTGTAGAGACGTTGGCCCAATGTCGCGCTGGGGCTGTTGGCCGCGTCCTTCATCAGATCGTCGTACCGATGGCGAACTCCGCTCAGCGCGACGATGACCGAGGGCGTCACGCGGCTGCGGCCGGCCGCCTTCGAGATCGCGCCTTCGAGCTTTCGCAACCCGCTGAGGACGACGCCAACGCGTTCGCCGTACTCGGGGTCAGTGGGCTCGGGCAGGGTGTCGATGGCAGAGGTGTACATGTGCACCGCCGCATCGACGAGGCTGACAATGACTGGGGCTTCGCCCTCATCCGGCACGACTTCAGGCACGACCCATCGACTCCTTCTGAAAAGACCGGTAACGGCCCCGGAGTAGGCAGGGGCCGCCGACAACTTAGCGCCGATCCACGGCCCGGACAACCCTTATCAAATGAACGGTTTCTGGCCCGAGCGTCTAAGTGGAGTGTGTGAACTGTGCTGCGCTACCTATGGTTTCAGCACCGCAGCTGTGGTCATGGGGTGTAGCGGCAACAGATCTTGATTAGCCGGTGGTCGCCGGCGGTGTGGATTCCGCCCGGTGTGGACGCTCTTGCCAGATGACCGCGATCAGGCACAGTGCCGCCAGGGCGGCCACCGCGAGCGCGAACGTGATCCCCGCGGTGCGTAGTCCCCATGCGTGGGCGGCCAGGCCCTCACCGATGACCGGCAGGGCGATTCCGACGTAGGCGACGACGAAGTAGCTGGAGGTCACCTCCGCGCGGTTGTCCTCCGGAGTGCGGTCGGCGATGGAGGCCAGACCGCGGCTGAAGCTGATGCCCTGTCCGATGCCCACCACCACCGCGCTGGCCAGGTACCAGGACAGTGACGAGGTGTGCAGGGCGACCACCACGAGCAGCATCCCGGTCAGTAGGACTGCGCAGCCGATGATCAGCGCCCTGGCCGCCGGTACCTGCCGGACGAGAATCTGTGCCACACAAGAGGATCCGAATGTGAGGAAGACGCTTGCCCCGGCGACTGCATGGTTGTCGATGCCGAGCACCCCGGACAGAAATCCAGGGGCCACCGCCGTGAAGGATCCGAGTGCCGCGAATCCCGCGAATCCCGCTGTTGCCGCAGCCGCGAATGTCGCACGGACCTGGGGAGGTAGCGAAAGACGTTGCACACCAAGTTTTCCGTGTCTCGGTGCGGTCTCCGGTGCCAAGAGCAGAGCCACTACGGCGATCGACACGAGACCGATATGAACGATGAATGCCAGATGCGTGGGCCAGGGTGCGTACTGAACGAGGATGCCGGCCACCAGGGGCCCGAGTCCAAGGCCGCCGGTGTTGGCGATGGTGGCCACGGCGGCCGCTCGTCCCCGCCATTGTTCGGGTGCCGCCTCGATGACGGCGACGGTAGCGGCGCCGGTGAAGAACCCTGCGGACAGCCCCGACACGATGCGTGCGATCAGCAGCAGCGGCACCGAGTCGACGAACAGGAAGATGACCGAGCTAAGAATGGCGAATCCGGCTCCGGCCAGCAACAGGGGGCGACGACCCAGAACATCCGACCAGCCGCCGAACAGCAGCAGCGCGAACAGCACGCCCGCCGCATAGGTGGCGTACACCACCGTCGTGGTGAGTACGGAAAAGTGCATCTGCTGCGAGTACAAGGCGTACATCGGGGTGGGCATCGTGGTGCCGATCATGACTGCCGAAAAGCTGAACGCGAGCAGGATGAACGCGGCCGAACGGCGCAGACGGGCAATCACAACCCAATGTAAGTCACGGGCGGGTCCGTCTCATTCCGCCGGGATCAATGGGCGATTGCCTTTTCCGCGCCGATGCCCGTCAGGGAACGCACCTCCATCTCCGCGTTCAACCCGGGGTCGCCCTTCTCGTGCGAGGTCAGCGTCCCGACGATGCCCAGCAGGAAGGCCAGGGGAATCGAGACGATGCCGGGATTGGCGAGCGGGAACCAGGCGAAGTCGGCGTCGGGGATCATCGCCGTCTTCGCCCCGGAGACCGCAGGGGAGAAGACGATGAGCACGATGGTTGAGATCAACCCGCCGTACATGCTCCACAGCGCGCCGCGGGTGTTGAATCGCGCCCAGTACAACGAGAACAGGATGGTCGGCAGATTGGCGGCGGCCGCAACCGCGAAGGCCAGTGCCACCAGGAACGCGACATTCTGCCCGTTGGCCAAGATGCCGAGCCCGATCGCGATGACGCCCAGTACTACCGCGGTGATCCGCGACACCCGGACCTGCTCTGCTTCAGAGACGTTGTGGCCCTTAATGACTGAGGCGTAGATGTCGTGTGCGAATGATGCCGATGCGGTGATCGTCAGTCCGGCGACCACCGCGAGAATGGTCGCGAAGGCCACCGCCGAGATGACGGCAAGCAGGATCACCCCACCCAGCTCGAAGGCCAACAGCGGTGCGGCCGAGTTCTGGCCACCGGCCGCCGCCAGGATGCGATCGGGGCCGACGAGGGCCGCGGCGCCGTAGCCCAGCGCCAGGGTGAACAGGTAGAAGGCGCCTATCAGTGCGATCGCCCACACCACCGATCGGCGGGCCTCCTTGGCGGTGGGCACGGTGTAGAAGCGCATCAGGACGTGGGGGAGCCCCGCGGTGCCCAGCACCAGTGCGAGTCCGAGCGACAGAAAGTTGATCTTTGATGTCAGCGAACCGCCGTACTGCGCGCCCGGGGCCAGAACATCGCGGGAGGCAACACCTTTGGTGTGGCTGTCGGAGACGGCGTGCTGTGCCGCGCCGAGAATGTCGGAGACGTTGAAACCGAACTTGGCCAGCACGGCGGCCGTCATGAGCGCGGCGCCGGTGATCAACAACACCGCCTTGATGATTTGCACCCAGGTGGTGCCCTTCATGCCGCCCACCAGGACGTAGACGATCATGAGCACGCCAACCACACCGATGACGATCGACTGACCCACTTTGCCGTGGATGTTGAGGAGGAGCGCCACCAAACCTCCTGCGCCCGCCATCTGCGCCAACAGATAGAACAGTGACACCGTCAACGTGGAGGTGGCCGCCGCCAGTCGTACCGGACGCTGCTTGAGTCGGAAGCTCAGCACATCGGCCATGGTGAACTTTCCTGTGTTGCGCAGTAATTCGGCCACAAGGAGCAGAGCAACCAGCCAGGCCACCAGGAATCCGATGGAATACAGGAAGCCGTCATAGCCGTATACCGCGATGGCGCCGGCGATTCCGAGGAAGCTGGCGGCGGACAGGTAGTCCCCGGCAATGGCGATGCCGTTCTGCGGACCGGAGAAGGCGCGCCCGCCGGTGAAGAATCCCTCCGCGGTCTTGTTACTGCCGCTGGCGCGGATGACGAGGCAGAGGGTGACGGCGACGAAGGCGGTGAATATCGCGATGTTGGTGGCCGGATTGCCGACGGTCTCGGCCGCCAGTATCGATGGGGTGGTCATGCCTGTTCCACCTCGGCACGAATGGCCGCGGCCCGCGGATCTAACTCGCGGTTGGCGAATCTGACGTAGAGGCCGGTGATGACGAACGTCGTGAGGAACTGGCCAAGGCCCAGCACGAGTCCGACGTTGATGTTGCCGAGGAGCTTGATCGCCATGAAGTCGTGCGCGAATGCACCCAGCACCACATAGAGGCCGTACCACACGAGGAAGAACGCAGCCATGGGAAAGACGAAGCGACGCAATGTTTTCCGGAGTTCTTGAAATTCCGCGCTGCTCTGGATTTCCAGGGCGCGTTCGGCGGAGAGCTCGGTAGGATCGATAGCGGTCAACGCTGGCTCCTTATGGATACCTGTCAGGGTGCTGGGAGAGCGTAATGAGGGCCAAGCCATGGCCGTGGGGTTTCTCGCGCTGGTTTGTCAGGTGTTCACCTGACCGGCCTGGGGTCGAGGGACGCGGGGCTCACACGCTTCTGCGCGCCGACTCTTCCCCATACTGCTGGTTGACCGCGCGGAGGAACTTCTCCGCATCGGTGGGCTCGACCGGAGGCAAGTGGATGGTTTCGCTGACGATGCCATCCGGAAGGCGCGGTTCGGAGCCGATGTCGGGAATGAAGTTCTTCAGGGCGCCATCGGTGAAGGGCACGCCGGATTTGACCTGGTCGTTGGACACCAGGTCGAACGCCCGCGTCATCGCGTCGCGAGATTCCTCGGGTAGACCGGCCTTGATGGCGGCGATCTCGGTGGCGGATTTACCGTCGAAGGACTGCGCGAATTCGTACAGATACTGCAGCTGGTTGGACGGGATGGTGACACTCTTACCCGCGGCGAGGTCCTTGAGTTGCCGATCGTCCAGGAGCGATGCCGCGTTGACGCGGCTCAACACACTTTGGTCGCGCTGGCTGTCCGCCTGAAAGTGCTCCCCGTCCCGATTTCCCTGTGCGGAGGTCAGACCGCTGAAGGGATTGAACGAGGTCGCCAGCTCATCGCAAATGGCGTCGATCTGTTGCTGGGCTTCCAATTCGGCTGCCCACCACTTGTCGTAGGCCTTGCGCATCATCCGGGTGAACTTCACGGCGTTCTGGTTCGCCTTCTCGATGACCTCCGCGCTGGTGTGGGGCTGCATGATCCAGCTGGCGGTGAGGTCTTCTGCCACGGTGTAGCCGTGATCGGTGGCCTCGTTGTACAGGTCAACTGCCTCGCGGCGATACTCGATCGACTGGAATTCCAAGGTGACCAAGGCCTTCGGGGCGTCATCGAGTAGTACCTGGGTGGCCAGATAGATCGTCTTTTCATCGCTGGCCGCGGTGTCCTGGATCGCACGGGCGGTTTCACCGTCCCAGGGCAGGCCGCCCGGGCTGTCTATCGAATGCTTGTAGTCCTGGGCGCGGTGCTGCAATTCGGTGGCGGCGAGCATCGCCTGGCGCAACGGCACGATCGACTGTTCGGGATGGTTGGTCAGCAACCTTCTGGCCGAGTACTCCGACTTCATTGTGGCCTCGACAACGATGCGGCGGAAAGGATGGTCTGTCGCACGTACTCTTCGGTGTCCCCGAACCGTGCCTGCGCTTGCTCGGACAGGTCGGCCATGTTCACGCAGCGAGCCGCAAACATGCGTTGCAATTCGGGGATGACCTCGGTCACGAGCCGTCTCACTGCGGTCAGAGATGGGGCATCCCCCGCTTCGACCCTCGTCGGGTTGGCAGCCCTGCCGCACAGCTTGTGGGCTTGTTCTCGTAATTCCGGCGATAGCTTGCGCAACGCCTCTAGATCAACGTCCAATTGGCCTGACAGCGGCAGCCTCCCCGAACACTGTGATCTTGGTCGCCCAAGTTGCCGTAGCGTAGCACCGCTCGGGTTGTCAAAGTTCAGAAGGAAGGAATGTCACATTGGCGAAATTGCAGCTAGCGCAGGACCCGGCCGCCGATGAGTTGCTGGAGGAGAATCCGTTGGCGCTTTTGATAGCGATGCTCCTTGATCAGCAGATTCCTATGGAGGTCGCTTTCGCGGGGCCTAAGAAGATTGCCGACCGGATCGGCGGTATCGACGCGCACCAGATAGCCGACTACGACCCCGATAAGTTTGTCGCCTTGTGTTCCGAACGCCCAGCGATACATCGATTCCCCGGTTCGATGGCCAAGCGTGTCCAGGTACTCGCGCAGGAGATTGTCGACGAGTACGGCGGCCGCGCGGAGAACATCTGGACGGCGGGGGATCCGAATGGGGCCGAGTTGCTTAAGCGACTCAAGGCGCTTCCTGGATTCGGCGAGCAAAAGGCCAAGATCTTCGTGGCACTACTGGGCAAACAATACGGAGTTCAGCCCAAGGACTGGCGCAAGGCCGCCGGAAACTACGGCGAGAAGGACACGCACCTGTCGGTGGCCGACGTTGTCGACGGCGAGTCGCTCGGTCTCGTGCGCGCCCATAAGAAGGAAATGAAGGCTGCGGCCAAAGCAAAGGCGGCCAAGGCGTAACGCCCTGACCGCCTTGCTTGTGTAGGAACTACGGCAGTGCTGCGAACATCGGTGCCGACGGGACCATGCCAACACCGGGTGCGGTGGCAGCGGGCAGCCCGGCAACGGGAGCTGCCGCTGCGGCGGGGATTCCATTGACCAGGGCCGGCGGAATCAGGGTCTGCTGCACGCCCGCGGGGAGCAGCTTGGGCAGGTTGGTGGCCCACAGATCAACAGTCTGCGTGACACCATCTGCGCCGGGGATCTGCCCAACGCCGGGCAGGCTGCTGGTAGCGGGAACCGACGCCGGGGACAGCGCCTGTGCTGCTGCGGGTGTCAGTGCCTGCGCGGCCGCCGGTGTCAGTGCCGGGGCAGCGGCCGGGCTCAGTGCTTGCGCGGCGGCCGGAGGTAGTACAGCCGGAGCCGCCGGAGCGGCGGGCGCCACACCGGGAACCGGTGCGACCGCAGGAGCGGCAGGCGTGATAGCCGGTAGGGCAGGTGCCGGGGCGGCGATCGCGGCGGGTGCCACGGGAGCCACCGGGGCGGCAGCGGGAGCGTTACCGAAGCCCGCGGCGGCCTGACCCAGGAGCGCGGCCGGGTTGGTCGGGTTCGGCGGCGGCCCGGGAATAGGGTCTGCGCCAGCGGTCGACGCCATGCCCAGCGCCAGGCCGGCTGACGCGAAGGCCGCGATCGACGCGCCCACGAAGACGTTGGGGAGCCGGGACATAAACCGTGACATATTGAACTCCAATGCTGTTTCGCTAGACCTGATTGCCGGTGTTAAAACCCAAGGTAATCCGTTACGCGTGTTACTCAAGTGACGCGTGTGGCGTAGATGGAACCGTTACCAAATCGAGTGAGTGAGGTTATCGAAACCCCGATGAGTACCGAGCCGACCAGGGCGGATGCAAAGCCGCTGGTGCCGACACGCGGCGCGGCGGCGTGGCGGCGTGTCCGGGAATGGGGTCCGTGGCTGCTCGTGCTGAGCGTCGCGGTGCGAATCGCCTGGGCATACCTGACTCCGCATGGCGCCGACCTTGTGGATCTGCATGTATACGCCAGCGGGCCAGCCACGCTGGGGCACGGCAATCTCTACGAGTTCACGTATGCGGACAAGACCCCCGACTTCCCGCTGCCCTTCACCTACCCACCGTTCGCGGCCGTGGTGTTCTGGCCGCTGCACTTGCTGCCGTTCACCCTGCTCGGACTGTGTTGGATTCTGGGCACCATCGCCGCGCTGTACGCAGTCGTTCGGCTGAGTCAGCGGTTGCTCGGGTTCGACGACGCCCGCGGGGCCGCCGTGTGGACCGCCGTCACGATGTGGACCGAACCCGTGCGCTCGACGCTGGACTACGGGCAGATCAACGTGCTGCTGATGCTGCTGATCCTGCTGGCGGTGACCTCCTCACGCTGGTGGATCTCCGGAACGCTGGTGGGGCTCGCGGGCGGGGTGAAGCTGACCCCGTTGGTCTCCGGGCTTTACTTCCTGGGCGCGCGTCGCTGGGTGACCGCTCTGTGGGCAGGGGTGGTCTTTGTCTTGACCGTGGTCGTCGGCATCGCCGTCGTCGGGGCGCAGGGGCGGTACTACTTCACCGACCTATTGGGTAAGCCGGACCGGATCGGGCCGATCGCCACGGTGTTCAACCAGTCCTGGCGGGGCGGGATCTCCAGGATCCTCGGACACGATGCCGGGTCTGGAGCGCTGGTGTTGGCGGCCTACCTAGTCACTGCGGTGCTGGCCTTCTTCGCCTGGCGGGCCGTGGACGACAGGTTGGGCCAGATCTGTGTGGTGCAGATGTTCGGTCTGCTCATCTCACCCATCTCGTGGACACACCATTGGGTGTGGATGGTTCCGTTCATGGTGTGGCTGCTACACGGACCGTGGCGAGAAAAATTGGGCGCCAAAGTCTTTGGGTACGGGTGGCTGGTGCTGTTGTTGGTCGGTGTGCCCTGGCTACTCAGCTTCGCCCAACCCGACATCTGGCGTATCGACCGGCCGTGGCCGCTGGCCTGGGCCGGGCTGGTCGACATTGTGGCGGCCATGGCGACGCTGACATGGATGGCGATCACGGGAACCAGGTCACGTCGCAAGGCAGTACCGATCACCGGCTAGCGTTGCCGTCATGTCTGAACATTGGACCGTCCTGGTCACCGGTGCGTCCAGCGGGATCGGCGCGAGCGCGGCCCGGATCTTCGCCGAGCGCGGGCATCGCGTATTCGGCACCAGTCGCAACCCTGATGCCATCACCGAGCGCATCGCCGGGGTGCAGTATCTGCGGCTCGACCAGACCGACAAGGCGAGTATCGCCGAATGCGTCGCGCAGGCGGGCGAGGTGGACATCCTGGTCAACAACGCCGGAGAGAGTCAGATCGGCGCGCTGGAAGATATCGCCATCGATGATTTCGAGAAGCTGTACAACACGAATGTTTTTGGACCCGTTGCGCTTACCAAGGCAGTGCTGCCCGGGATGAGGGAACGGCGTCGCGGCGCCATCGTGATGGTGGGATCGATGGCGGGCACTCTGCACGTGCCGTTCCGATCGACCTACAGTTCGGCGAAGTCGGCGCTGCACACCGTTGCCGACTGCCTGCGTTACGAGGTGGCACCGTTCGGGATCACCGTGAGTACCGTGGAACCCGGTGTCATCGCGACCGGGATCGAAACGCGGCGCAACCGCGTCGTGGCCGAGGGATCTGCCTACCGCGACGCGTTCCAGACTGTGGATGCGGCCATGGCCGCGCGGGAACAGCACGGTATGGCCTCCGACGAGCTGGCACGCCTGGTTGTCGACGTGGCACTGAACCCAAACCCGAAGCCCTTGTATGCCAAGGGCAGTAACGCTCCGCTCATCATGGCCGCACAGCGGCTACTGCCCGCCGGACTGTTTCTGAAGTTCCTGGCGCGCATGCACGGGCTGAAGTCGAGGTAGGGCATGTTTCCCATCTCTCCCCAAGGGGCTCACCCCACCGGGTCTTCAGATGCCTTCCACTCCAAGGACATCGGCAGATTGCTGCTGCAATGCCCCGACCGGATCGGCGTGGTCGCGGCCGTCAGTGCCTTCCTGGCAGACGCCGGTGCGAGCATCATTTCGCTGGCGCAGTACTCGACGGAACCGCAGGGCGGCTGGTTCATGCAGCGCACCGTGTTCCACCGGTCCGGACTCGCCGCGGCGCGCGAGGGCATGGAGAAGGAGTTCGCCTCTATCGCTGAAAAATTCGATATCCAGTACCGATTCAGCGAGGCGGCCAAGCCCAAACGAGTCGCGATCATGGTGTCACGCACCGATCACTGTCTGCTGGATCTGCTGTGGCGCAACCGCCGCGGCGAGCTCGACATGTCGATCGCGATGGTGATCTCGAACCATCCCGACCTTGCCGAGCAGGTGCGTTCGTTCGGCTTGCCCTTCGTGCACATCCCCGCCACCCGGGAGAATCGCGCGGAGGCCGAACGTAAGCAGCTGGACCTGCTGCAGGGAAACGTCGACCTGGTGGTCCTGGCCCGGTACATGCAGATCCTGTCGCCGGAGTTTCTCGACGAGATCGACTGCCCGCTGATCAACATCCACCATTCGTTCCTTCCCGCGTTCACCGGAGCGATGCCGTATCGCCGTGCGCGGGAACGTGGCGTCAAAATGATCGGTGCCACAGCGCATTACGTGACGCGGGAGCTCGACGAGGGGCCGATCATCGAGCAGGACGTGATTCGGGTCGATCACACCCACACCGTCGAGGACTTGGTGCGGCTGGGATCGGATGTGGAACGACTGGTGCTATCGCGCGCGGTTGCCTGGCACTGTGAGGACAGGGTCATGCGGCACGGCAATGTCACCGCGATTTTGTGACGCCCCGGCGCTAGCTTCCGACCTGTGAATCGATCGCCTGAGCCAGTGCCACATCCTTGTCGGTGATGCCGCCCTCGGAGTGGGTGGAAAGCACGAACGTCACTGTCCGCCATCGGATATCGATATCGGGATGATGGTCGACGGATTCCGCGTGCTCGGCGATGCGGCGCACTGCGTCGATTCCGTCCAGGAAGGCGTCGAATTTGACGGCGCGGCGCAGGGAATCACCCTCGCGTGTCCACCCGGGAAGCCCGGAGAGCGCCGCGTTGATCTGATCGTCGGTGAGCAGGGCCATGGGCTCAACGTATAGCGTCGAGAACCATGGCGATAGTGGTCGCGGGCGCGGTGATCGACGGGGACAAGCTGCTCATTGCGCAGCGGTCCAAACCCGTCGAACTCGCCGGACAGTGGGAGCTCCCGGGAGGCAAGGTCGTCGAGGGCGAATCGGAGCCGCAGGCGCTCGCACGGGAGCTGCGCGAGGAACTCGGGATCGAGGTCGCCGTCGATTCCCGCCTCGGTGCCGATGTTGTCGTCGGGAACCTGGTGCTGCGTGCCTACCGCGCACGGCTGGACGGGGGCGTCCCCCACCCGCATGAGCATCTGGCGCTGCGCTGGGTCACCGCCGACGAACTCGACACGGTGGAATGGGTCCCCGCGGACGGGGGATGGATCCCCGCCTTGCGGGCGGCGCTAGTGGGCGCGCGCCCGGTGTAGCAGCTTTTTCAGCTCCTTCTCGGAGAGTCCGTGCTGCTCGGCCTTCTGCATTTTGTGCACGACAAGAGGGCACTTCATGCAGCGTGGTTTGCTTTTGCAGCACTTCTTCTTGGGCTTGAGCCGTGCGACCTTGCTGGCCTTCACTGGGGTCCTACTTCTGGGTCGTAAATGTGTCTGGGGCTGTGTTTGGGCTATGTCGGGCGTCACACGTGATAACGCCAGTTTCGTGAACAGGGACCTTAACTGCCAGAATTGGCAGACGTGACCCACAGTTTCCGGAACGTAGCCATTGTTGCGCACGTCGACCACGGCAAGACCACCCTGGTCGACGCGATGCTCAAGCAATCGGGTGCGCTCACGCACCGAGGTGATGACGCCGTTGAGCGCCTGATGGACTCCGGTGATCTGGAGAAGGAAAAGGGCATCACCATCCTGGCCAAGAACACTGCGGTGCACCGCCAGCACGCGGATGGCTCCATGACGGTCATCAACGTCATCGACACCCCCGGCCACGCCGACTTCGGCGGTGAGGTGGAGCGCGGACTGTCCATGGTCGACGGGGTGCTGCTGCTGGTCGACGCCTCCGAGGGCCCGCTTCCGCAGACCCGGTTCGTGCTGCGCAAGGCCCTGAGCGCTCACCTGCCGGTGATCCTGGTCGTCAACAAGACCGACCGGCCCGACGCCCGCATCGCCGAGGTCGTGTCCGAGAGCCACGATCTGCTGCTCGACGTCGCTTCCGACCTCGATGAAGAAGCGCAGAAGGCAGCCGAGGACGCGCTCGGACTCCCGACCCTGTACGCCTCGGGCCGCGCCGGCATCGCCAGCACGGTCGAACCCGCCAATGGTGAGAATCCCGAGGGCGCGAACCTGGACCCGCTGTTCGACGTGCTGCTCGAGCACATCCCGCCGCCCGCGGGAGACCCTGAGGCCCCGCTGCAGGCGCTGGTGACCAACCTCGACGCCTCCGCCTTCCTCGGCCGGCTCGCGCTGATCCGCATCTACAACGGGCGGCTGCGCAAGGGCCAGCAGGTGGCATGGATGCGCGAAGTCGACGGACACCCCGTCATCACCAACGCGAAGATCACCGAGCTGCTCGCCACCGAGGGCGTTGACCGCAGCCCCACCGACGAGGCAGTCGCCGGCGACATCGTCGCCGTCGCCGGGATGCCCGAGATCATGATCGGTGACACGCTGGCCGACCCTGATCACGCCCACGCGCTGCCACGGATCACCGTCGATGAGCCGGCGATCTCGGTGACCATCGGCACCAACACCTCTCCGCTGGCGGGCAAGGTGTCCGGGCACAAGCTGACCGCACGGATGGTCAAGTCGCGGCTGGACTCGGAACTCATCGGCAACGTGTCCATCAAGGTCGTCGATATCGACCGTCCGGACGCCTGGGAGGTGCAGGGCCGTGGTGAGCTGGCGCTGGCCATCCTCGTCGAGCAGATGCGCCGTGAGGGCTTCGAACTGACCGTTGGCAAGCCCCAGGTGGTCACGCGCCAGGTCGACGGCAAGCTGCATGAGCCGTTCGAAGCCATGACCATCGACTGTCCCGAGGAGTTCGTCGGGGCGGTCACCCAGCTGATGGCCGCCCGCAAGGGCCGCATGGAGGAGATGGCCAACCACGCTGCGGGATGGGTCCGCATGGACTTCATCGTGCCGTCGCGCGGCCTCATCGGATTCCGCACCGACTTCCTGACACTGACCCGAGGCACCGGCATCGCGAACGCCGTCTTCGAGGGTTACCGCCCCTGGGCGGGCGAGATCCGCGCACGGCACACCGGATCACTCGTGTCCGACCGCACCGGCTCGGTGACTCCGTTCGCGATGACCCAGCTGTCCGATCGCGGCCAGTTCTTCGTGGAGCCGGGTGACGCAACCTATGAGGGCCAGGTTGTCGGGATCAACCCGCGTGCCGAGGACCTCGATGTCAACGTCACCCGTGAGAAGAAGCTGACCAATATGCGGTCCGCGACGGCCGATGTCTTCGAGACTCTCGCCAGGCCGATGGAACTCGACCTCGAGAAGGCTATGGAGTTCTGCGCGGGCGACGAATGTGTCGAGGTGACACCGGAGATCGTGCGCGTGCGCAAGGTCGACCTGGATGCCAACACCCGTGCACGTAACCGCTCACGCGCGAAGGCAGCTGCCAACAACAGCTAGATGGCGGATTGCGCCGGCCGGCCTCGCACGGTCGGCGGAATCGGGGCAGACTGCAGGGCGTGGCCGATTTCAACTCCATCAAGCGCCTGGTGGTACACAATGCGCAGCGGTACCTCGTCAATCCGGTAGGGCGACGGCTGCCGGTGGTGCAGCTGGAGACCACGGGGCGCACATCGGGACTACCGCGCCGCACCGCGATAGGCGGACGTCTGGTCGGCAACCAGTTCTGGCTGGTCTCCGAGCACGGCGAACACTCCGACTACGTGCGCAATATCAAGGCAAACCCCGCGGTGCGGCTGCGCATCCGCGACCAGTGGCGCACCGGCACCGCACACCTGCTGCCCGAGGATGATGCGCGCGCACGGCTGCAGCAGCTGCCGACGGCCAACAGTGCGGTGGTCCGAGCGGTGGGCACCGAGCTGTTGACCGTCCGGGTGGACCTGGACTGACTCTGGTAACGGCGGTTGTCTCGGACAAATGAACTCTTCTGAGAGATAACAGCTTTCACGGTCGCTGATCCCGCGCTGATCGGTACCATCGCGGTATGCCGGAGCAAACCCAGCCCACGTCCCGCATCATCGAACAGAACGCGGCGGCCGTGCCGGAACTCCCGTTCGCCAACACCGCGGATCAGGACGACGCCGACCGGGGGTTTATCGCCGCGCTAGAGCCTGGTGTGGTGACAGACGCATCAGGGAAAGTTGTGTGGGACAACGACTCCTATGCGTTCCTGCGGGGGTCCTGCCCGGCCTCGGTGCATCCGAGTCTGTGGCGGCAGTGCGGGCTGAACATCAGACAGGGGCTGTACCACGTCACCGAGGGCATCTACCAAGTTCGGGGCCTCGACATCTCCAATATGACGCTCGTCGAGGGTGAACGCGGAGTCATCGTGATCGACCCGCTGGTATCCGCCGAGACCGCCGCGGCCGCGTTGGCGCTGTACCGGAGTCATCGGGGCGACCGCCCGGTGACCGGGCTGATCTACACCCATTCCCACGCCGACCATTTCGGGGGCGCGCTGGGAGTGGTGAGCCAGGAGGACGTCACTGCGGGTCACTGTCCAGTTCTTGCGCCGGCGGGATTTCTGGAACACGCGGTGGCGGAGAACGTCTACGCGGGGACGGCGATGACGCGCCGCGCCGTCTACATGTATGGCGCCGTGCTGCCGAGGGGACCGCTGGGGCAGGTGGGATCTGGTCTTGGTCAAACCAATTCCATCGGCACCGTCACGCTGATCCCGCCGACTCTGGACATCACCCACACCGGGCAGGAGGAGACGGTCGACGGGGTGCACATGGTCTTCCAACTGACTCCGGGGACCGAAGCGCCCGCCGAGATGAACTTTCACTTCCCCGAGCGCCGGGCGCTCTGCATGGCCGAGAACGCCACCCACACCCTGCACAATCTGCTGACATTGCGCGGCGCGCTGGTACGCGACCCGCACGTCTGGTCGCGGTACATCACCGAGGCCATCAACCTGTACGCCCGCGATTCGGATGTGGTGTTCGCCTCGCACCACTGGCCCACCTGGGGCACCGAGCGTCTGGTGGAATACCTTGCCCTACAGCGTGATTTGTATGCCTATCTGCATGATCAGACGCTGCGCCAGCTCAACCAGGGCCTGGTGGGCTCCGAGATCGCCGAAACGCTGCAGCTGCCCCCGGCGATCGCCGGGGCCTGGCACGCGCGCGGTTACTACGGTTCGGTCAGCCACAACGTCAAGGCGATCTATCAGCGCTACATGGGCTGGTTTGACGGCAATCCGGCACACCTCTGGGAGCATCCACCCGTCGCGAACGCGGAGCGGCACGTGGAGTTCATGGGTGGCGCCGAGGAGGTATTACGCAAGGCGCGCATCGCCTTTGAGCAAGGGGACTATCGGTGGGTGGCCCAAGTGGTCAACTACGTGATCTTCGCCGATCCGGCCAACGAGACCGCGAAGACGTTGCAGGCCAGCTGTTTCGAACAACTTGGGTATGGCGCGGAGAACGCCACCTGGCGCAATTTCTATTTGATGGGTGCCTACGAACTGACTCACGGCAACGTCGGGACCCCGATGGCGGTCGGCTCGCCCACGATGATGGCGGCGCTGACGGTGGATCAGGTGTTCGATGCGCTCTCGCTGCGGATCAACGGACCCAAGGCGTGGAGTGAGCATTTCGTGAGCGATTGGGCCTTCACGGACGAGGATCGCGTGCACCGCGTGGAGCTGCGCAACGGTGTGCTGGTGCACTACGACCGGCCCGCAGAGATCAGTCGGCCCGATGTGACCTTCACTCTCACTCGGCCAACCCTGATCAAGGTCCTGCTGGACGGCACGGACCCGGCACAGCTCGTCGCCTCGGGCGAGATCACCGTGGAGGGCGACCTGACCGGATTCGCGCGATTGGTCGCAGTCCTCGATCAGCCCGATCCGAACTTCGCGATCGTGACGCCCTGATCGGTTGCCCCGGGCGACCCGCAGCACCCCACCGATAAGGTTGGTCCCCATGCCTACCGAGATCCAGCGCCTTCGGCTGTGCGCAGTGCTTGGTGTGGTGCTCCTGGCCGGGTGCTCCGTCAGCGCGCCCCCGGCCGTACAGGGCAGCGAGACAACCAGCTCGACGACGCCGCCCCCGCCCAAGAAAGAGCAGATCGTGGTCGGTATCGACTCGATCGGTGCGGGGTTCAACCCGCACTTGCTCTCTGACCAGTCGCCGGTGAACTCCGCGATCAGCTCCCTGGTGCTGCCCAGCGCGTTCCGCCCGATACCGGACTCGGCGACCACCACCGGCTCACGGTGGGAACTGGACCCGACCCTGCTGGTTTCCGCCGAGGAGACAAGTCAGGAACCCTTCACCGTCACCTACACGATCCGTCCCGAGGCGCAGTGGACCGACAACGCACCCATCGGCGCCGATGACTTCTCGTACCTGTGGCAACAGATGTTGATTCAGCCCGGGACCGTGGACCCGGCGGGCTACGGAAGCATCACCGATGTGCAGTCGCGCGATGGCGGTAAGCGTGTGGTCGTCACGTTTGACCACAAGTACCCGGCGTGGCGCGAGCTGTTCACCGACCTGCTGCCCGCGCACATCGTGAAAGACATCCCGGGTGGGTTCGCCTCCGGGCTGATCAAGTCGATGCCCGCTTCCGGGGGGCGTTTCCGGGTCGACGCGATCGATCCCCAGCGTGACGAGATCCTGCTGGCGCGCAACGACCGGTACTGGGCTACCCCCGCGGTTCCCGACGAGATCCTGTTCCGTCGTGCGGGCGCCCCCACGGTGCTGGCGGACTCCATCCGTAATGGGGACACCCAAGTGGCTCAGGTGCACGGCAGCGCGGTGACCTTCGCGCAGCTGTCCAACATCCCCGGGGTGCGTACCGCGCGCATCGTCGCACCACGCACCCTGCAGCTGACGCTGCGCGCCGGGCAGCCGGTGCTCACCGACTCCAAGGTGCGCCGCGGACTGCTCGGACTGCTCGATGTCGGGCTGCTGGCGGCGGTGGCCGCGGGCAACGACAACGCCGTCACCCTGGCCGCGGCGCAGGTGCGTTCGCCCTCGGATCCCGGATACAAGCCCACCGCACCCACCGCTCTCACCCGAGACGCGGCCCTCGCATTGCTCAATGAGGCCGGGTATGAAGCCGTCGAGGTGGCGCCGGCGCCCGGCGCCCCCGCGGGTCCACCGCAGATCACCCGGGATGGCGAGCCGCTGAGTCTGGTCATCGGTGCTGCCTCCAACGACCCGACGTCGGTCGCCGTCGCCAACACCGCCGCCGACCAGCTGCGCAATGCGGGGGTGCGGGCCAGTGTCGCCGCGCTCGATCCGCCCGTGCTGTACGGCCAGGCGATTCCGGATGGTCGCGTGGACGCCATCGTCGGCTGGCATCAGTCCGGCGGTGACCTGGCCACCGTGCTGGCCTCCCGGTATGGCTGCCCGGCACTGCAATCGGGCAGGGTGCCCGATACCCGCACCACCACACCCCCTCCGCCGCCGGCGAGCAATACGCCGTCGCCGCCGTCGCGGGAGGAATCCGTCCGTGCCCCAAGCAATCTCACCGGGTTATGTGATGAGGGACTGCAGGCGGGCATCGATGCCGCGCTGACCGGACAGGCCGATGTCGGCAAGGTCGTCGATCAGGCCGAGCCCCAATTGTGGAAGATGGCAACGGTTTTGCCGATCATGCAGGACACCACCATCGCCGCGGCCGGACCCAGCGTGCGGAACGTCGAGCTGGCCGGCGCGGTGCCGGTGGGCATCGTCGCCACGGCAGGAGAGTGGAAGAAGACACGCCCATGACCCGACGACTCATGCTGGTCCACGCACACCCCGACGATGAATCTCTGACGACCGGGGGAACCATCGCGCGGTATGCCGCCGAAGGTGCCGACGTTCGGGTTGTCACCTGCACACTCGGGGAGGAAGGCGAGGTGATCGGCGACCGCTGGGAGCAGCTCGCCGTCGATCACGCCGATCAGCTCGGCGGATACCGGATCGCCGAATTATCCAGCGCACTAAGACACCTCGGCGTCGACCGGCCCACCTTCCTCGGTGGTGCTGGGCACTGGCGTGACTCCGGCATGGCGGACACCGGGCCGCTGCATCCGAGGGCCTTCGCGGGTGCAGATGTGGAGGACGCGGCGGCGGTGCTGGCGGGATTGATCGAGGAACACCGCCCGCATGTCGTCGTCACCTACGACCCCTTCGGCGGATACGGGCATCCCGATCACATCCAGGCACACACGGTGACCACCGCTGCGGTGGAGAAGGCCTCCTGGAAGGTGGCCAAGCTGTACTGGACCGTCATCGCGACCAGTGCCCTGAGCGCGGGACTCGCGGCGTTGAAGCAGCTGCCGCCGGGATGTGAACCGGCGCCCCTCGATCTCATACCCACCTTTGCCGACGAGCAGATCAGCGCCGCCATCGACGTGTCGGCCTACCGCGGTGCCAAGGCGGCGGCGCTGCGCGCGCACGCCACCCAGCTCACCGTCTCCGAGGACGGGTCCTCGTTGGCGCTGTCGAACATGATCGCGTTGCCCATCGCGGACACCGAGCATTTTGTCCTGGTGCACGGTGTGTCCGGCGTCGACACCGGATGGGAATCAGATCTGTTCGCCGGGGTGGAGTTGTAAGCTCGATCCATGCCACCCGATCAAGACCAGGATCCCAACCAGCAGCACTGGCAAGACCGGCTGGACAACTTCCAATGGGTCGTCGGCTCACTCGTGGCCCAGCTCGACTCTGTCCCGATCTAGACGCCTGAACGGTTACATGCGCGCGTTCGTGCTGTCCGCGCTCATCGTCGACGGCATCATCAGCGCCATCCTCGGCGCTGCCTTGCTCAATACACGCTTCAGCGGGGTTCTCGTTCCACTTGGGCTCATCATCAGCGCCGTCCTCAACGTCGTGCTGGTGTGGTGCGCCGTGCAGTGGGCGCCATCGTCACGATGGGCGGGTGCACCGCTGTGGGCATTCGTGGCGACCACGACGGTGCTCTTATTCGGCGGGCCTGGCGGCGATGTGGTTTTCGCCGGTTTTTGGCCCGTGCTACTGATGGTGTTCGGCGTGCTGCCCGCGGCCTATGTCTTGCGCCGGGCGAACGACTAAACCAGGCCGGCGGTCGTCGCGCAGGCGCTCATCCCAAGTACTCCGACTCGAGGACGAGGTCCTTCACCAAGGTCTGGTATTCGACATGGGTCTCGTGCTCGATGGTCTGCCAGAGCTTGCCCTGCTGCTCCTTCATGTACGCGCGGTACTTGGGGGACCCGGGGAATCCGACGTTATCGGCGACGACGATCGTGCCCGGATGCAACCAGCCCCGTTCCAGCAGCCGCTGTAGGTCGTCCAGGTACACGTCCTTCCAGTGGTCGATGAATACGAAGTCCAGACATCCCGCGGTGAACCCGTAGTCCTTGGACAGTGTGTCCAGGGTGGTTCCGTCGTCAGCCGTGCCGGTGAGGCAGGTGGTGCGGTCCGACAGCCCGGCGTGCGCCCATACCCGGCGTGCCACCGAGGCGTTGGCCCCCGACTTCTCGATGGAGAAGAACTTGGTGCCGGGAGCGGCACGCGCGATCCGTAGGCCGCTGTATCCGCAATACGCACCCAGCTCCAAGGCGATCTTGGGGTTGGCGCGTTTGACGGCGGCATCGAGCAGCTGGCCCTTCTCGTCGCCGACATTCATCAGGATCGATTGGTCGTACGCAAAATTGTCGATGGCATCGATCGCGGCGTCGACATCCCCGGCAGGGGCGGTCGCGATCACGTACTCGGCGGTGGCCTCTTCCCGGCCATCACCCATCTGACCGGTGCGCATGACGTTCAGGCCGCCGAACACCGCACGCAGAAACGAATACCGCAGAAACGGAAGTTTCTGCTTGAGGGTTCTCGTAAGACTCACGAAGATCAGCCTAGCGATCCCGCGCGTTTCCGCAGCGTGACCCCGTTGATGAACCCCCGAGTGGTCGGGCTTTTGGAACGGGCGGATGATCTGGGGGTGACCGACGGTTGTACAAATGTGCCCGACGACCTAACGCCGCTGCCGAATCCCGCCTTTCCCGCGCCGAAAGCGGCATCGTCCGTATCGGATGCCCGGCGCGCGGGCGGCTCATCGCCGGCGCTGCGTCGGGTGTTGCGTCGTGCGCGCGACGGGGTGACGCTGAACGTCGATGAGGCCGCCCTAGCCCTGACCGCGCGTGGAGAGGATCTGGCCGATTTGATGGCCAGTGCCTCACGGGTGCGTGATGCCGGGCTGGAGTCCGCGGGGCGCCTCGGTGCGACCGGGCGTCTGCCGATCTCCTATTCGCGCAAGGTATTCATCCCGGTCACCCATCTGTGCCGCGACAAATGCCATTACTGCACGTTCGTGACGGTTCCGGGGAAGCTGCGGGCACAGGGTCAGGGCATGTATCTGGAGCCCGACGAGATCCTGGACATCGCTCGTCGCGGCGCCGAATTGGGCTGCAAAGAGGCCTTGTTCACGCTGGGGGACAGGCCCGAGGATCGCTGGCCGGAGGCCAAGCAGTGGCTCGATGAGCGCGGCTATGACACCACGCTGGACTACGTGCGGGCGATGGCGATCCGGGTCTTGGAAGAGACAGGTCTGCTTCCGCATCTGAATCCGGGAGTGATGAGCTGGTCTGAGCTGGCGCGGCTCAAGCCGGTGGCGCCGTCGATGGGCATGATGCTGGAAACCACGTCGCGGCGATTGTTCGAGAATCGCGGTGAAGCGCACTACGGCAGCCCCGACAAAGACCCCGCCGTGCGGCTGCGGACCCTGACTGACGCGGGCCGGCTGTCGATCCCATTCACCACAGGCCTGTTGGTGGGGATCGGTGAGGATCTGACCGAGCGTGCGGAGACTATTCACGCGATCCGCAAGGTGCACAAGGAATTCGGGCACGTGCAGGAAGTCATCGTGCAGAACTTCCGTGCCAAGTCCGATACCGCCATGAAGGCGGCGCCGGATGCCGAAATCGACGACTTCTTGGCGACGATCGCGGTGACCCGTCTGGTGCTGGGCCCCAAGATGCGGGTGCAGGCGCCGCCGAATCTGGTGTCTCGCAGCGAGTGCTTGGCCCTGATCGGCGCCGGGGTGGATGACTGGGGCGGGGTGTCGCCGCTGACCCCCGACCATGTGAACCCCGAACGGCCGTGGCCCAATCTGGACGATTTGGCGTCGGTGACCGCCGAGGCCGGATACGACCTGGTACAACGCCTCACGGCGCAACCGCAGTATGTGCAGGCCGGGTCGGCGTGGATCGATCCACGGGTGCGCGGACATGTGGAGGCCCTGGCCGACCCGGAAACCGGTTTTGCCCTGGATGTTTCGCCGACCGGATCGCCCTGGCAGGAGCCCGACGAGACGTGGGAGTCGACGGGCCGGGTAGACCTGCACGCGGCGATCGACTCAGAGGGCCGCAACACCGATACCCGTAGCGATCTGGCGAGCGCCTTCGGGGATTGGGAGTCCATCCGCGAGCATGTTCGTGAACTGAACGCGCGGGCTCCGGAAAAGGTGAGCTCTGACGTGTTGGCGGCTCTGCGTGCTGCCGAGCGAGATCCGGCCGGATGCAGTGACGACGAGTACCTAGCGCTGGCGACCGCCGAGGGTCCAGCGATGGAAGCCCTTGCCGCACTGGCTGATTCGATTCGCGCGGACGTGGTCGGCGATGACGTCACATATGTGGTGAACCGGAACATCAACTTCACCAACATCTGCTACACAGGCTGCCGTTTCTGCGCCTTCGCGCAGCGCAAGGGCGATGCCGATGCCTTCTCACTGTCGGCCGAAGAGGTAGGTGACCGGGCCTGGGAGGCGTATGTCGCCGGTGCCACCGAGGTCTGCATGCAGGGCGGAATCGATCCGGAGCTACCCGCAACCGGGTACGCCGATCTGGTGCGTGCCATCAAGAAGCGGGTGCCCAGCATGCACGTGCACGCCTTCAGCCCCATGGAGATCGTCAATGGGGCATCCAAGGGCGGCCAGAGCGTTCGCGAATGGTTGACCGAGCTGCGGGCCGCGGGTCTGGACACCATCCCGGGCACCGCTGCCGAGATCCTCGACGACGAGATTCGGTGGGTGCTCACCAAGGGCAAGCTGCCGGCATCCGAATGGATCGATGTCATCAGCACCGCACACGAAGTGGGGCTGCGCTCCAGCTCCACCATGATGTACGGGCACGTCGATACGCCCAAGCATTGGGTGGCACATCTGCGCGTCCTCGCCGGGATTCAGGACCGCACAGGCGGATTCACCGAGTTTGTACCGCTGCCGTTTGTGCACCAAAGCGCCCCGCTGTACCTGGCGGGTGCCGCGCGCCCCGGGCCCACCAACCGGGACAACCGCGCGGTGCACGCGCTGGCGCGCATCATGCTGCACGGGCGTATCCACAACATCCAGACCAGCTGGGTCAAGCTCGGTATCGATGGCACGCGCGCGATGCTCGAAGGCGGCGCCAACGATCTCGGCGGCACCCTCATGGAGGAGACCATCTCCCGGATGGCCGGCTCCGAACACGGATCCGCTAAGACCATTGCCGAGCTGGAGGAGATCGCCGAAGGCATCGGACGGCCCGCGGTGGAACGCACCACGACGTACTCGCGGCGGCCTTCCGCTGCCTAGACAGGTGTGGATTTCGGCTGTCGGCTGCCTCTGATGGCGGTAGCCTCGTGCCCTGATGACCAGTAACCCGTCCGACGAGGAGTCGATGCCGCCGACGACCCAGCGGCCATTGGATCCGCCCGTGTCCGCGTACTCCGAGGCGGACGATTCCGAGATTTCCGTCGGTAATCGCTCATGGCGCTGGGTGTGGATCGCCTGCGCGGTGGCGGGCGTGGCCATTGTGGTGACGCTGATTCTGGCCCTGCTGGTGGTCGACAAGGCCGAGGAGCCGGCGACACCGGCCCCGGCGACGTCGACAACCGAACGTCCTGCTGCGCCAGGTAGTTCGGCGCCGGTAGCGCCGCCGCCTCAGACAGTGATCAGCACCGTCATCGAAACCACGGTGGTGGTCGAGACGCCCACTCCGGTAGCGCCGCCTGAGGTGGTGCCGACGCGTCCGGAGGAAGGACGGCTGTGCCACGAGCTGCACCCGCACCGCGACTGCGACGGGTTCCGTTAAGTTGACGGTCTCTGCCCGCACCTGACTGACTGGATCGCGGTGGGTTAACTCCGGTGTTCGGTTTGGGCATCGTGATGTGCGTGATTGCCCGACTCGTAGCGACAAGTTTGATCGTTGCCATGCTTGGGCTCCTGGCGGCCGTCCCGGCTACCGCAGAGCCGAGAGAAATGGCGCCGCAATCGTATTCGCGGACAACTCGGGATGGCTGGCAGCTGCAGATTCGGCTCGAGAATGAACGCGTCAACGCGGTGCCCAATCTAGCGGCGGCAACCAACTCACGCGAGGCATTCATCACCCTCTCGGGCACCGCGACCGCGTCCGGCGGAACCAATCCCATCACCGACAGCCTCTTCGTCATCGGATATCAGCTCGGTTGCCAGTCCGATGTGTCCTCGGGGTTGCAGCTGGGCGGGTCGGCAGGCATCGCACCGTCGGTAAGCCTCGGAGTGGCGCCAACACCATCGGTAGGAGTCGGTGGTAGCGCGGGTGTCAGCGGGTTTGTACAGACCGTGGTGCAACCGGGTGTCATCGTCAATCTACCGATGGCCAATATGGTTCTCTCCCATGGAGGTACGGGTGCGCTGGATCTGGACAACGTGCATGTGAAGGCCGACGCTTGCGGTGGCGATGTGACGATCCGGTCGTTCGCATCGTTACGCGCGTCGACCGAGACCGGCCACACCGAGTTCGCGATCTACGGCGAACCGATCAAGATCTGATGATGAAATTGTTCTGTGCAGCAACGATCTTGATGTGTTCGTTGTGCGGGGCATCGGTGGCCACCGCAGACCCGCCGCCGGTGAACCCGATGCCCGCCGTGCCCGTGGCAGTACCCGGTGGGACACCCAACTATGCGGCCACTGCCTCACAGCCACCCTTCGGATTGTCCCCGGCATCGCCACGCGGAGCGCGGATCTCTGCCGGCGTCGATTCCGGGTATACCGCCCGAATCGGTGCCGGGATGACCGCCGGGCAATTGGAGGACCCTCGCGGCATGACCGAAGGAGCAATACCGTGATCAGAACACTTTGTGTAGCAGTGATTGTCGTGGGGATTGCCCTCGGTCTCGCCGTGCCCGCCTCGGCGGCTCCGCCTCCGCCGAACCCGGCGCCCTATAACCCGGTCTTCGTGCCCGGTCAGCTGCCGGCGCTGCGACCTTCCCGCGGTACTCAGCTACCGGTGCTGATGTCGGGCCCGTCGCGTGGTCCCAGGATTTCAGCGGGTGTGGATGGGGTCGCGGTGCCTGGCGGAGTGAAACCGGGTGTCGGGGTGGGAGACGGGAAGCTGGAAAGCCCGACCGGCGCGCCACCGCGGTAACCTGCCCGCATAGCGCCCAAGCGTTTGGCAGCTTCATCCCAGCGGTACCTCAGGTTCGCTCGCTACCGTCGCGGGCATCCGGCGCCATCGGCTCGGTAGGTGATCGAGCGATGACAGTCACGGAGGTGCCCAAGGAATGCCCCCACGCGAGCCCGCCAATTCCGAAGAGACGGTGAGGGCCTGGGGCTTGTGGGACGATGCCGCAGAGGACCCCACCCGATTGATCCCGGTTGTCCCCGAGTCCCGTGGTCGTGCTCGGCAGGTCTGGATCATCGGTATGACCATCGCTGCCGGGGTGGCCGTGCTGATCGCTTTGGGGTTTCTGCTTCTTGGTCCGCAGAAACCGACGACGCCGCCACTTGTCCCTATCACCTCGATGACGACGTCCTCGGTGTCGTCATCACCATCACCTGTGCCGACGGAGACTGTCACGCAGACGGTTACGGCAACGACCTACATCCCGATACCGGCGACCACGCCCACAACCACCGCACCGCCCAGCAGTACACCAGCGGACCCGAACGATGTCTGGAAGATGTGTCACCAGATGCATCCGCACCGTTGGTGCAACGGATATCGATAGCAGGCGAAGCGGTTACAACTTGGCGGCCAGCTCGGTGCCCTGCCTGATGGCGCGCTTGGCGTCGAGTTCGCCGGCCACTGCGGCGCCACCGATCACATGGGCACTGATGCCCGCCTCCTTGAGCACGTCATCGAGATCGCGCACCGACTCCTGGCCGGCACAGATCACCACATTGTCGACCTCGAGCACTCGCGCGTCCTTGCGCTCCTCGCCGAAGGTGATGTGCAGCCCGGCGTCATCGATCTTTTCGTAGTTGACGCCCGCCAGCTCGGTGACCTTCTTGGCCTTCAACGATGCGCGATGCACCCAGCCCGTGGTCTTGCCGAGCCCCTTGCCGAGTGAGCCCTTCTTGCGCTGGCACAGGTACACCTCGCGAACCGCCGGAGCCGGAATGGGTTTGGTGAGCGAGCCCCGGGACTCGTGATCTTCGGAGATACCCCACTCGGCCCGCCATTCCTTGAGGTTCAGCGTCGGCGACTCGTCGATGGTCAAGAACTCCGACACGTCGAAGCCGATACCGCCGGCGCCCACGACGGCCACGCGCTTGCCGACGGGCTTGCCGCCCTTGATGACCTCCGGGTAGGAGAGCACCATCGGGTGATCGATACCGGGGATGGCGGGCACCCGGGGCTTGACGCCGGTGGCCAGGATGACGTGGTCGAACTTGCCGTCGATCAGTTCCTGCGCATCGACCTTCTTGTTCAGAAGCACTGTGACGCCGTGCTTCTTGAGCATCGTGGTGTAGTACCGAATGGTCTCGTTGAACTCCTCCTTGCCGGGGATCCTGCGGGCCATGTCGAACTGGCCACCGATCTCGGCGTTGGCCTCGAACAGCACCACCGTGTGTCCGCGCTGTGCGGCGGTAACGGCCGCCGACAGTCCGGCCGGTCCGGCACCGACAACGGCGATCTTCTTGGTATGCCGGGTCGGGAGGAGCTGGAGCGTTGTCTCGTGACCGGCCCGCGGGTTGAGCAGGCAGCTGGCCTTTTTGTTCACGAACGAGTGGTCCAGGCAAGCCTGGTTGCACGCGATGCAGGTGTTGATCTCGTCGGCGTGATCCGCTGAGGCCTTGTTCACCCAGTCCGGGTCGGCCAGGAGCGGACGGGCCATCGAAATCAGCTGGACCTGGCCGTCGTTGAGGATCTGTTCGCCCGATTGCGGCATGTTGATCCGGTTGGATGCCATCACCGGGATGCGGACCTCTTGGGCGATCTTGTTGGACAGATCGACGAACGCGTTCTGCGGCACCGAGGTGACGATGGTGGGTACGCGCGCCTCATGCCAGCCGATTCCGGTGTTGATGATCGTCGCGCCGGCCGCCTCGATTTCCTTGGCCAGGGCCACGATCTCGTCCCAGGTCTGGCCCTCGGGCACGTAATCGGCCATGGAGAGCCGGTAGCAGATGATGAAGTCCGGGCCCACCGCCTTGCGGACTGCCTTGACCACCTCGACGGGCAATCTGCGTCGGTTCTCCGGGCTGCCGCCGAACTCATCGGTGCGGTTGTTGGTGTAGGGCGCGAGGAACTGGTTGATGAAATAACCTTCGCTGCCCATGATTTCGACGCCGTCGTAGCCCGCCTTCTTGGCCATCTTGGCGCTGTGGGCCCAGTCGTCGATGGTCTGCCACACACCCTTGGTGCTGAGCTTGCGCGGCTTGAAGGGGGTGATGGGGGACTTCTTGGCCGAGGCACTCACCGAAAACGGGTGGTACCCATAGCGTCCGGCGTGCAGCAGCTGCACGATGATCTTGCCGCCATTTTTGTGCACGGCGTTCGTGACGATGCGATGCCGGTACGCCTCAAGGGATGTGGTCAGTTTGCCGGCGAGGGGCTTGAGCCAGGCAGTGCGGTTGATGGCGTACCCGCCGGTGATGATCATGCCCACCCCGCCCTTGGCGCGCTCGGCGAAGTATGCGGCCAATGCCGGGGTGTCCCAGGGGAAGTCCTCCAGGCCGGCATGCATGGATCCCATGACCACCCGGTTCTTGAGCTGGGTGAAGCCAAGGTCCAAGGGGGACAGCAGGGTTGGATATGGATTACTCATGATTCTCGCTTTCAGTCCGGGCTGGGGACAAGGAAGTGATCATTTCGTCGCACCAATCGGTGAATCCCTCCTCCATGCGGACACCTCCGCGTAGGACGAGATATTGGTGCAGGGCCGCGCCGGTGAGCTGATCCGGAGCGGGAAACTGGCGCTTTTCCATTTCGCGGTAGTTGTCGAGCATGACGGCGTGTGTGTCGCGTTGGACGCGGATGTGTTCGACCACCATGCCGATGTCGCCGTAGGTGCCCGCGCGGATCTTGAGGGCCAGATCGCGCATATCGGTGCCCTCGGTGCTGTTGACCCATCGGGACAATTCGCGATAGCCGAGCTCGGCGACGGTGTAGACCTTCTTGGCCGGTCGCCCTTCTTGGTCGACGACCTGGCAGTGCAGCCAGCTGTCGTCTTCCATGCGGCGCAGAGTCCGGTAGATCTGCTGGTGAGTGGCGCTGTAGAAGTACCCGATCGAGCGGTCGAATCGGCTCGTGAGCTCGTAACCTGACCCGTTCTGCTCGGCCAGGGACAACAGGATCGCGTGGGTGAGTGCCACGGCAGCATGCTGACACGAAACGGGACCCCTATGCAACTTGTTGCAGTGCAACAGTCTGCATATAGCACTCAGTTACGTGTTGCCATCAGTAACTGTAACTGCTAGAAACGTGTAACTGGCCGGAGTGCACCAGGAGGTTTCCCGTGACATATGTGATCGCCGAACCGTGTGTGGACGTGATGGACAAGGCCTGTGTGGAGGAGTGTCCGGTCGATTGCATTTACGAGGGCGCCCGGACCATGTACATCCACCCCGACGAGTGCATGGATTGCAATGCGTGCGAACCGGTTTGCCCCGTCGAGGCGATTTACTACGAAGAGGACGTACCTGGCGAGTGGGGTGGCTACATCCGGGCCAACGCGGACTTCTTCGTCGACCTCGATTCGCCGAACGGCGCGCGCCGGGTGGGCAAGATCGACCGGGACGTAACGCTTGTCGCGCAACTCCCGCTCAAGGGCTGAGCGTGCCTGCTGGACGGCAGACCAAGTTAAACGTTAAGCTCAGTACCTGTAACCGGTGGATACGGCTAGATCGCCTCGGCGAGTTAGGACAGCCTGTGTCAATACGCGCATCTGGGGACCGGAATACTGGCCGCAACGCATGAACTGGACATCAGCGCAGGAATGAGGAAACCTTCGTGACCTACACGATCGCGGAACCGTGCGTCGACGTTATGGACAAGGCATGTATTGAAGAATGCCCCGTCGACTGCATCTATGAGGGTGGGCGCATGCTCTACATCCACCCCGACGAATGTGTGGACTGCGGTGCTTGCGAACCGGTATGCCCGGTGGAGGCCATCTTCTATGAGGACGATGTGCCGGATCAGTGGACGGGCTACATCCAGGGGAACGCTGACTTCTTCGTCGACCTGGGCTCGCCCGGCGGCGCCGCGAAGGTCGGTAAGACCGAGTACGACCCGCCGTCGGTCAAGGAGCTTCCGCCCATGGGTGAAGGACACTGAGCTCGTCGTCTGAGTCCCGTCCGCGGGTGTCGGCTGTGTCGTCGCGGCTCCCGGAGTTTCCGTGGGACACCATCGCCCATGCGAAGGCGACGGCCGCGGCGCACCCCGAAGGGATCGTTGACCTTTCGGTCGGTACTCCCGTAGACAGCGTGGCACCGCTGATCCGCGACGCGTTGGCCGCGGCCAGTGACCTTCCCGGATATCCGGCGACCGCCGGTACACCCGCATTGCGGCAGGCAATCCGCGAGGCGGTGTCACGGCGATACGGCATCGTTGCGCTTGCCGACAATGCCGTGCTGCCGGTCGTCGGCACCAAGGAGCTCATCGCGTGGCTGCCGACGCTGCTGGGGCTGGGCGCCGATGATCTGATCGTCATCCCCGAATTGGCGTACCCCACCTATGAAGTGGGCGCACGGCTGGCCGGTGTGCCGACGGTGCGGGCGGACTCGCTGACGCAGTTGGGGCCGCAGCGTCCCTCCTTGATCTACCTCAACTCGCCCAGCAATCCGACGGGCGCGGTACTCCCGGTCGAGCATCTGCGCAAGGTCGTCGAGTGGGCCCGCGAGCGCGGTGCCCTCGTGGTTTCCGATGAGTGCTACCTGGGCCTGGGGTGGGACGCAGAGCCGGTGTCGGTACTTGATCCTCGGGTCTGTGATGGCGATACCGCCGGGTTATTGGCTGTGCACTCGTTGTCCAAGACCTCGTCGCTGGCGGGGTATCGGGCAGGGTTCGTGCTGGGTGATGCGTCCGTGGTCGGCGAGCTGCTCGCGGTGCGCAAGCATGCCGGGATGATGGTGCCTGGGCCGGTGCAGGCGGCGATGACCGCAGCGCTGAGCGAGGATGACCACCAGCGCGACCAGCGCGCACGCTATGAGAGTCGCCGCGGCAGGCTCTCGAAGGCTTTGACCGGCAATGGATTCCGAATCGACCACTCCGAAGCGGGCCTGTACCTCTGGGCCACCCGGGGCGACTCCTGCGATGACGCGCTGGTGTATCTGGCGCAGCGCGGGATTCTGGTGGCGCCCGGACGGTTCTACGGACCGCGTGGCAAGGAACATGTGCGGGTGGCCCTGACGGCCACCGATGAGCGCATCGACGCCGCAGTCGCGCGCCTCATCGACTAGTTCCGCTGACCGTCGAAGACTCGGCCTACCACACGTAACGTCCCGCCGGATTTCGGTGTTACCTGAGGTTTCGTTGCGCAATCTCCAGATTCCTCGACAGCCGAGGGGGATCAGGGCGATGCTGGATACATGGACGCCATCACCAACGTGCCGGCTCCCATCAACGAGCCGGTGCTCACGTACGCTCCGAACAGTCCCGAACGCGACCGGTTGGCCACGGCACTGTCCAACCTCGCCGCGACGCCTATCGACCTGCCGCACGTCATCGGCGGCGCTCGCCGGATGAGTGACGGTGAACGCGTCGATGTGGTGCAGCCGCATAACCACCGCGCCGTGCTGGGGACCGTCACCACCGCCGGTCATGCCGAGGCCAGTGATGCGGTGGAGGCCGCCATCGCTGCCAAAAATGATTGGGCAGCACTGTCTTTCGATGACAGAGCGGCGGTCTTCTTGCGGGCCGCTGATCTGTTGTCGGGGTCGTGGCGGGCCACCCTCAACGCCGCGACCATGCTCGGGCAGTCGAAGACCGCCTACCAGGCCGAGATCGATTCGGCCTGCGAGCTGGCCGACTTCTGGCGGTTCAACGTGCAGTTCGCGCGGCACATCCTGGCCGAGCAGCCCAGTAGCGGCGGCGGCGCGTGGAATCGGATGGAGTACCGCCCGCTGGAGGGCTTCGTCTACGCCATCACGCCCTTCAACTTCACCGCGATTGCGGGAAACCTTCCCACGGCCCCAGCGCTTTTGGGAAACACCGTGGTGTGGAAGCCGTCCATCACCCAGGCCTTCGCCGCACATTTCACCCTGGAGCTGCTTGAGGCCGCTGGATTACCGCCCGGGGTCATCAACCTGCTCAACGGAGACGGGATCGCGGTATCCGATGTGGCGCTCGCCGATCCGCGCCTGGCGGGCATCCATTTCACCGGCTCCACCCGGACGTTTCAGCATCTGTGGCGTGAAGTGGGCACCAACATCGACAGGTACAACACCTACCCTCGGCTCGTCGGTGAGACCGGCGGCAAGGACTTCGTGGTCGCGCACACCTCAGCACGTCCGGACGTCTTGCGTACGGCGCTCATTCGCGGCGCCTTCGACTACCAGGGGCAGAAGTGTTCCGCCGCCTCCCGCGCTTTTGTGGCCCGGTCGGTGTGGCAACAGATGGGCGATGAGTTCCTTGATGCCGCGTCCGCGCTGACGTACGGGGACGTCACAGACCTCTCCAACTTCGGTGGTGCCGTCATCGACGAGAAGTCGTTCAAGCGCAACGCGGCCGCCATCGATCGTGCCAAGAGTGCCGGGGTGACCATCGCGGCGGGAGGCGAATACGACGACAGCGAAGGATATTTCGTCCGGCCCACCGTGCTGCTCTCGGACGACCCGACCGACGAGGCGTTCTCCACCGAGTACTTCGGCCCGATCCTGGCGGTACACGTCTATCCCGACGGCGACTATGAGCGCATCCTCGACGTCGTGGACACCGGTTCCCGTTACGCGCTCACCGGTGCCGTGATCGCCGACGACCGTCAGGCCGTTCAGGCGGCCAGCGACCGGCTTCGATTCGCGGCAGGAAACTTCTACATCAACGACAAGCCCACCGGTGCCGTCGTCGGTCAGCAGCCCTTCGGCGGTGGACGGGCATCGGGCACCAACGACAAAGCCGGATCGCCGCTCAATCTGCAGCGCTGGCTGCTGCCGCGATCTATCAAGGAAACATTCGACGCCCCAACGGAATACGGATACGCCCATATGGAGCGCGAGGATGGCTGAGTGGTTCGGCAAAACGGCCAGGCCCGCCATTTTGGCGGCCAGTAGGTCGGCGCGGCTGCGGCACGCCGCCGAACGGATGCCGTTGACGCGGCAGGTGGTGCGTCGTTTCGTGCCCGGTGAATCACAGGACGATGTGCTTGCGGCCAGTACCGCGCTGCTTGATTCGGGGCGGTCCATCTCGATTGATTACCTCGGTGAGGACACCACCGATATCGGGCAGGCGACCCGTACCGTGTCGGCCTATGTGTCACTGCTGGACGCGTTGGCGCGGCGCAGCGACACCGTGCACACCGGCGTGCGCCCGCTGGAAATCTCGCTGAAACTCTCCGCGTTGGGGCAGGCACTGCCGCGCGATGGGGAACAGATAGCACTGGAGAACGCACAGCTGTTGTGTGCCAAGGCCGATCAGGCCGGGGTGTGGGTTACCGTCGACGCCGAGGACCACACCACCACGGATTCGACCCTGAGTATCGTGCGCGAGCTGCGCGCAGACTTCCCGTGGCTGGGCACCGTGCTGCAGGCCTATCTGAAACGTACGTACGCCGACTGCGCCGATCTGTCAGGCAAAGGCTCGCGTATTCGATTGTGCAAGGGGGCCTACGACGAGCCCGAGTCCGTGGCTCACCGAGACTCCGAGGACGTCGATGTCGCCTACTTGCGCTGTCTGCGCGTCTTGATGGAGGGCGACGGGTACCCCATGGTGGCCTCACACGATCCGGCCATCGTCGATGCCGCGAGTCTGATGGCGCGCGAGACGGGCAGGGGTCCGGGCGATTACGAGTACCAGATGCTCTATGGGATTCGAGATGCCGAACAGCGCCGGCTCGCCGGCGAGGGGCATCACGTGCGCGTGTACGTGCCCTTTGGCGAGGAGTGGTACGGGTACTTTGTGCGGCGCATCGCCGAGCGGCCCGTCAACATGACCTTCTTCCTGCGTGCGCTCGTTTCCGGAGGCTAGCTTTAGGCTGGCTTCATGCTGCTGACGTCTCTTCACCCCAAGTCGCCCGATCTCTCCGATGCGGTTCGTATCGGCGAGGACAGCTGGGGTCGCGGCGACCTGGTGGGTGCTGCGACGGCAGCAGCCGAACGTATCGGCGGCGCTTCGGGTCCTATCGCGGTGCTGGCCCGCCCGAGCATCGACACGGTCCTGGCGGTGATCGCCGGGCTCATCGCGGGGGTCCCGATAGTCCCCGTACCGGCAGATGTCGGGGTGGCGGAACGCCGCCACATCCTCACCGACAGCGGTGCGATCGGGTGGCTGGGCGAATCACCGGAAGAGCCGGATGGGTTACCGCATGTGCCGGTGCGACGGCACGCGCGGTCATGGCACCAGTACTCCGAACCGCGCCCTGAGTCGACGGCGTTCATCGTGTACACGTCGGGGACCACCGGTGCGCCGAAGGGAGTGCAGCTGAGCCGGCGCGCATTGGCCGCCAGCCTCGACGGTCTGGCGGATGCGTGGGCGTGGACATCCGATGACGTTCTGGTGCATGGACTTCCCTTGTTCCACGTACACGGGCTGGTGCTCGGCCTGCTCGGATCCCTGCGGGTGGGAAATCGGTTCGTGCACACCGTCAAACCGACACCCGAGACCTACGCCGCTACACCGGGCACGATGTACTTCGGTGTGCCGACGGTGTGGTCACGGGTGGTGGCCGACGAATCCTGTGCGCGTGCACTGTCTTCGGCGCGACTACTGGTGTCCGGAAGCGCGCCACTGCCGGTGCCGGTCTTCGACGGACTGCGCCGACTCACCGGCCATGCCCCCATCGAGCGCTACGGCGCCACCGAAACCGTCATCACTCTGTCCACACGCGCTGATGGAGAGCGCCGCGCGGGGTGGGTCGGTCACCCGTTGACCGGTGTACGGACCCGTCTGCTGAACGAGGACGATACGGCGGCCCCGCATGATGGGGAAACCGTTGGCCAGCTGCAGGTTCAGGGATCGACACTGTTCAGCGGATATCTGAACCTGCCGGAGAAGACGGCCGAGGTGCTCACCGGGGACGGGTGGTACCGCACCGGTGATGTCGCCGTCGTCGACGGCGGGGGAATGCACCGCATCGTCGGACGCGAATCGGTCGACCTGATCAAATCGGGTGGTTACCGCATAGGCGCCGGTGAGATCGAAACCGTGTTGCTGGGCCATCCCGGGATCGTGGAAGTCGCGGTGGTGGGGGTTCCCGACGACGACCTGGGGCAACGCATCGTCGCCTACGTTGTCGGTGACGTGGTGGAAGATGAGGTCATTGCCTTCGTGGCGCAACAACTCTCGGTGCACAAGCGTCCTCGCGAGGTGCGCCGGGTGGACGCGCTACCCCGAAACTCGATGGGGAAGGTCCTCAAGAAGGAGCTGATCACATGGACGTGACGGCGGAGATCGTCGACCAGATCAACTGGCACTGGACCCACCAACTGCGTCCCCGCTTCGACGGGCTCACCGACGACGAATACTTCTGGGAACCGGTGCGAGGCTGCTGGAGTCTGCGGCCACGCGGCGCCGCGACGACACCGCTGCAGGGTGGATCGGGCGACTACGTGATCGAGTTCGCCGCTCCGCCGCCGGAGCCGGCACCGGTCACCACCATCGCCTGGCGTCTTGGCCACATCCTCGTTGGCGTACTGGGGGCACGTACTGCCCATCATTTCCCTGCACATTGGGATGGACCGCCCGTCGATTACCTGACCTACGACTATCCGGTCACCGCAGCCGACGCCCTGGAGCGTCTTGACATCCTGTACGCGGCATGGCGCGATGGGGTACTGAGCAAGGACGATGCGGCACTGGCCTTGCCGGTCGGGCCAGCTGAAGGTCCGTGGGCCGAAAAGCCGTTCCTGACGCTGGCCTTACACATCAATCGCGAGTTGCTGCACCACGGTGCGGAGATCGCGTTGCTGCGCGATCTGTATGGCTGGCGCCAGAACTAGTTGGCGTGCAGGGCGGCGTTGAGTTCGAACGCGCCACCGTCGCGCGACACGACCTCGACCGCACCGGTCTGCGAATTGCGCCGGAACAGCAGATTGTTGGCGCCCGATAGCTCCAGGGCCTTGATCGTCGTGCCGTCGGGCGTGGCGACCTTGGTGCCCGCCGTGACGTACAGCCCGGCCTCGACGATGCAGTCATCGCCCAGGCTGATGCCCACACCGGAGTTGGCACCCAGCAGCGAGCGTTGGCCCACCGAGATCACCTGGCTGCCGCCGCCGGACAGGGTGCCCATGATCGACGCGCCGCCCCCGATATCGGAGCCGTCGCCCACCACGACACCGGCCGAGATGCGGCCCTCCACCATCGAGGCGCCCAGGGTGCCTGCGTTGAAGTTCACAAAGCCCTCGTGCATGACGGTCGTGCCGGGAGCCAAGTGCGCACCCAGGCGTACCCGGTCGGCGTCGGCGATACGCACACCGGTCGGCACGACGTAGTCGACCATCCGGGGGAACTTGTCGATGCCGAACACCGTCACCACTCCGCGTACGCGCAGCTTGGCACGTACCGTCTCGAATCCCTCGACGGCGCACGGGCCGTAATTGGTCCACACCACGTTGGTGAGCACGCCGAACAGTCCGTCGGTGCTGGCACCGTGGGGCTGGACCAGCCGGTGTGACAACAGGTGCAGGCGCAGGTAGGCGTCATAGGCGTCGGCGGGCTTATCGGCGAGCGAGCCAATGGTGGTGCGCACCAACACCTTCTCCACACCACGCTCGGGGTCTGACCCGGCCAGTGCGGACAGTTCGGCAGGTGCGTCTGCCGCAGAGATCCGCTCGGTACCCGGGGTGCCGGGTGCATCGGTCAACTCCGGCGCCGGGAACCAGGTATCCAGTACCGATCCGTCCGCCGCGATGGTCGCCAGGCCAAGTGCTACTGCTCCGCTCACGCCGTACACGCTAGCCTGAATCGGTGGTGCTTGAACTCGCTGGTGATCCGGTAGCCCTGACGGCTGCCCTGGTAGACATACCCAGCGAGTCCCGGCATGAGGCGGTTATCGCGGACGCCGTCGAGGTTGCCCTGCGGGAACAGACCAGGGGATTCGAGGTCATCCGCAATGGCAACGCGGTACTGGCCCGCACCAATTACGGCCACAAGACCCGGGTGATGCTCGCTGGACATCTGGATACCGTCCCCGCCGCCGACAACGTGCCCAGCCATTGGGAACAGGGGGAAAGCGGCGACATTCTGTTTGGCTGCGGCACCGTGGACATGAAGTCCGGTGATGCCGTGTTCCTTCATCTGGCCGCCACCGTGATGCCCCGCGTCGACCTGACACTGGTGTTCTACGACTGCGAGGAGATCGAGTCCTCGGCGAACGGGCTGGGCCGCATCGAGCGTGAACTGCCCGAATGGCTCGACGCCGACCTCGCCGTTCTCGGTGAGCCCACCGCGGGTCTGATCGAGGCGGGCTGTCAGGGCACCTTGCGTGTCGTGATCCGTGCCGACGGCACCCGCGCGCACTCGGCGCGATCGTGGCTGGGGGACAACGCTATTCACAAGATCGGTGCCGTCCTGAACAGGCTCGCCGCATACCGGGCACGCATCGTCGACATCGACGGGTGCGAGTACCGGGAAGGGCTCTCCGCTGTGCGGATCGACGGAGGTGTTGCCGGGAACGTCATCCCCGATGCCGCGGCGGTCACCGTCAACTTCCGATTCGCCCCCGACCGCAGCCCCGAGCAGGCGCTCGCGCATGTACGCGAGGTGTTCGATGGGCTGGAGGTCGAGATTGAACTCACCGACTCCGCCGCCGGGGCTCTGCCTGGCCTGGACCGTCCTGCGGCGGCCGAATTAGTCGGCGCGGCAGGGGGAGTGGTACGTGCCAAATACGGATGGACCGATGTCTCTCGGTTCGCGGCGCGCGGGATTGCCGCGGTCAACTACGGGCCGGGAGACCCCAACCTGGCGCACACCCGCGGCGAACACGTTCCGGTGCAGCAGATCACCGATGTGGCCGAGGTGCTTCGGCGCTACCTCAGCGCGTGACAGGTGCGGCGTAGGTTCCCGGCGTCTGACCGAGGGTGCGCCGGTACACGTCGATGAACGCGCTCGGTGTGGCCCAACCACATTGATGTGCCACGTAGGTGACGGGCCGTTCCTCCGCGAGTAGCCGTAACGCATGATGGAGCCGGATCTGGGTGCGCCACTGCGGATACGTCATGCCCATGTCGGTGCGGAACAACCTGGTCAGCGTGCGCTCACTGGCGCCTACGCGCCGCCCCAGCTCGGTCACGGTCCACACCTGGGTCAGGTCGTCTTCCACCAGCGCACACGCCTCGACCAACCGCTGATCGCGCGGGGTGGGCAACTTCAGGGCCTGCTCCGGGCTGCGCCGCAGTTGGTCGATGAGAACGACCTCCAACCGCGTGACCTCATCGCCGGGTAAGTCCCCGGGGACAGAACAGGTCATGATCAGCTCACGCAGCAGTGGGGACACCGCGATGACGGTCGGGGTCCTCAGCTGGACCACGTATTTCTCGGGATCGAAGGCCACGGAATGAAACTCGGTGGGGCCGTAGAAGCGATGTTCGTGGCCGGCGCCTGCCGGTATCCACAGCGCGCGATTCGGGGGCGCGATCCAGGTGCCGTCGTCCGTCGTCACCGCGATGACGCCGGAGGCGGGGTACACAATCTGATGCACCTCGTGCCAGTGGCGGTTGATGCGCTGCCCGGCGCTGACCGACATCACTCCGGTCAGATGGCGGCTAATCAACATAAGACGGCATTTTATCGGATGTTCGCACGCCGTAGATCCATAATCTCGGGTGCTGCCGCGACCCGAGCGGGAATAGCTGCCTGAACGCGCGGGGTTGGCCAAGAGGTGGAACTTGGAGTGGCGATCGGTCGACCTCTCAGCGTGCAGAGCGATACCAACCTGGTCGACGCGTTCATCGCCCATGGGCGTCGAGTCACCGACGCCGGGGTCGGCACGTTATGGCTCGGGCAGATGTATCACTACGACGCGATCACCATGGCGGCGTTGGTGGGGCAAGCGATACCTCCGGAAAAACTCCGCGCCGTAGGGGTGTCGGTCATCCCCATCAATCCGCGCCATCCCATCGAGGTATCGGCGGCCGCTCAGACCGCGCAGGGCGCAACCCGCGGGAGATTCCAGCTCGGGCTCGGACTCGGTGCGCCGGTGATCGAGGGGCCGAGCTACGGCCTGCAGGTGGACAAGCCGATACGTCGCCTGCGTGAGTACCTCACTACGCTCCGACAACTGCTGGACACCGGAACCGCCGATTTTCGCGGTGAGACTCTCACGGTCGCACCGAAATTCACGACCTTGCAACCCGGCGGCGAAAACATCCCCGTCTTGGTGGCGGCCATGGCGCCGCAGGCGTTGCGTGCCACTGGCGAGCTCGCCGACGGCACGATTCCGCTGCACGCGGGACCGCGGGCGCTCAGTCGGGACATCGTGCCCGTCATCGATGGGGCCGCCGAACGGGCCGGGCGTCCGCGTCCGCGCGTCATCGCGGGCGTCGCCGTCATCGTCACGTCCGATGCGGAACGGGTCCGTGCGCTCGCAATCGAAGACATGGCCTTCTACGAGAGCATCCCGTCGTATCGGAAAGTGCTTGACGCCGAGGGTGTTCAGCACACGGGAGAACTGGCGATCATCGGCGACGAGCAGCATGTGGCCAAGGAACTGCAGCGGTACTTCGATGCGGGAGCCACCGAAGTGTTCGCGAGTCACACCGAATTGGGCGGACCGGAGGACGAGGCTCGCACCCTGGCGCTCCTGGGGGAACTGTCCCGCGGGAATTGAGTTGCTCGCGGCCCCTAGGCTGGGCGGCGTGCCAGAAAGTACCGAACCCCAGCTGCACGGACCGGTGCAGCTGCGCCGTGACCGCTGCGAGAACATCACCGCCGACCAACGACTGTTGGACACCCGCGACACCACCACCTGGACGCACACCGACCCGTGGCGCGTGCTGCGCATCCAGGGCGAGTTCGTTGAGGGTTTCGACGCTCTGGCGGAAACACCCAAAGCGGTAACGGTTTTCGGCTCCGCCAGGACGAAGCCGGATTCACCCGAATACCGGCTTGGGCGCGAGCTGGGCGTCGCCCTGGTGAAGGCGGGATACGCCGTCATCACCGGGGGCGGACCGGGTGCCATGGAGGCCGCCAACCGCGGCGCCAGTGAATCGGGCGGCTACTCGGTGGGCCTGGGTATCGAGCTGCCGTTCGAACAGGGCCTCAACGAATGGGTGGACCTGGGTATCAACTTCCGCTACTTCTTCGTCCGCAAGACCATGTTCGTCAAGTACGCGCAGGCCTTCGTCTGTCTGCCCGGTGGATTTGGCACCCTCGACGAACTCTTCGAGGCCCTCACCCTGGTGCAGACCCGCAAGGTCACTCGGTTCCCCATCATCCTGCTGGGCACCGAGTATTGGTCGGGCCTGCTCGACTGGATCCGGGGAACGTTGGTGCCCGCGGGCAAGATCGGCGAGCAGGACATCGCGCTGCTCTCGGTGACCGACAGCGTCGAAGAGGCCGTGGAGATCATCCTCACGTCGGCGGCGAATGGGAATGGGAACGGGGCACGGTCATGAGTTGGTCGGTCTGTGTGTACTGCGCTTCCGGGCCGCGGCACCCCGAACTGCTGGATCTGGCCAGTCGTCTGGGTACTGCCATCGCCGAACGCGGGTGGACCCTGGTGTCCGGGGGAGGCAACGTCTCGGCCATGGGGGCGATAGCTCAGGCCGCACGGGCTGCCGGCGGACGCACCATCGGCGTCATTCCCAAGACGTTGGTGCACCGGGAGGTCGCCGATACCGACGCCGATGAACTCATCGTCACCACCACCATGCGCGAACGCAAACAGATCATGGAGGACCGGTCCGACGCCTTCATCACCCTGCCCGGCGGGATCGGCACGCTCGAGGAGGTCTTCGAGACGTGGACCGCCGGCTACCTGGGACTACACCAGAAGCCGGTGGTACTGCTGGACCCAGACGGGCACTACACCGGGCTGCTGCGCTGGCTCGACGAAGTGCAGGACAAGGGTTACGTCGCAGCCCCCGCCCGGGACCGGCTGTTGGTGCACACCGATATCGGTGCTGCGCTCGACGCATGTAAACCAACGGATTGACGGGGCCTGACCGTTCGTCAACAATGCGGTGAGCCATTGCCTACTGGGCGGTAAGAACGAGGATGAGCCGCTAGCGGGAAGACCGACTACAGGGAGAACCAGATGTCCGCAAGCAGCACCATTCCGTCCACCGCCCGTAACCGGGTGCGGCTGACCGAGGTGCTCGCACAGCTTCCCTCGCTGGCGCTCGACCTGCCGATCATGGCGGGCGGTGTCCTCGGTGGCATCAAGGCGAACCCCAACGGGCGCCTTTCGATCGGTGCGGTATTCGCCGAGCGTGCCGCCAAGTACGGCGACAAGGTGTTTCTGCGCTTCGAGGGCAACGACATCACCTACGCGCAGGCCAACGCCACCGCCAACCGGTACGCGGCAACCCTGGCCTCGCACGGTGTCGGCCGCGGCGACGTCGTCGGCATCATGGTGCGCAACTCGCCGCAGACCGTGCTGCTCATGTTGGCCACCGTGAAGCTGGGCGCCATCGCGGGCATGCTCAACTACAACCAGCGCGGCCATGTCCTGGCACACAGCATTGGCCTGCTCGACTCCAAGATGCTCGTCACCGATGCGGAGTTCGTGGATGCCATCGGCGAATCCGGCGTCAACGTGGTCTCGCAGGTGACCGCCGATGAGCTCGACCGGATGTCGGTGTTGGCGCCCACCACCAACCCCAGCGCCACCGATGCGGTGCTGGCCAAGGACCGGGCGTTCTACATCTTCACCTCGGGAACCACCGGGCTGCCGAAGGCCAGCGTGATGACCCATTACCGGTGGCTGCGCGGCATGTACGGCATCGGGAGCTTTGCCTTGCGGCTCCGGTCCAGCGACGTGCTGTACAGCTGCCTTCCGCTCTACCACAACAATGCGCTGACCCTCGCGGTGTCGACGACCATCAATGCCGGAGCCACCCTGGCCATCGGCCGGTCGTTCTCGGTGTCCCGCTTCTGGGATGAGGTCATCGCGAGCCGCGCAACAGCTTTCATTTACATCGGGGAACTGTGCCGGTACCTGCTCAACCAGCCGGCCAAGCCCACCGATCGGCAGCACAAGGTGCGCGTCATCATCGGCAACGGGCTGCGGCCCGAGCTGTGGGGCGAGTTCACCCGACGGTTCGGTATCAAGCGGGTGTGTGAGTTCTACTCGGCCAGCGAGTCGAACACCGCATTCGTCAACGCCCTGAACATCGATCGCACCGTGGGCATCTGCCCGTACCCGCTTGCGTACGTCAAGTACGACATCGAGACGGGGGAACCGCTGCGCAACGACAAGGGATACCTGACCAAGGTGGGTGCCGGTGAGGCGGGCCTGCTGCTGAGCAAGGTCACCAGCATGTCGCCGTTCGACGGGTACACCGACCCGACCGCCTCGGAGAAAAAGCTCGTACACGATGCCTTCAAGAAGGGCGACACCTGGTTCAACACCGGCGATTTGATGCGCAACCTCGGTTGGGGTCACGCCGCGTTCGGGGACCGGCTCGGCGATACCTTCCGCTGGAAGGGCGAGAACGTCGCGACCACCGAGGTGGAGGCCGCGATCGATAACAACAACGCGGTGGAGGAGTCGACCGTGTTCGGTGTGCAGGTGCCGGGCACCGACGGGCGTGCAGGAATGGCCGCCATCAAACTGCATGACGGTGTCGAACTCGATCCAAAGGCACTGGGCGACACGGTGTATCAGCATCTGCCTGCCTACGCACTGCCGCTGTTCATTCGGATCGTGGACACGCTGGAGCACACCACCACCTTCAAGAGCCGCAAGGTGGAACTGCGCGAACAGGCTTACGGCGATACCGTGACCGATCCGCTGTACGTACTGGCCGGTCGCGCGGAGGGATACGTCCCGTTCTATCCCGAGTACCCGTCGGAGTTGGCTGGAGGTCAGCGCCCCAAGGGGTAACGCCAGCACCGGAGTGCTTGACGTATCCACATCGCTCGTCAACGATTCGTTAGGCCCGGACACGGTGGTTCGGCGAACTCGGAGGACACATGGTGGTGCGCGAAGACATTCCTGCTGCAGCCCGCGAACGGGTGCAACTGGCCGACGTGCTGGTCAGGTTGCCTGCGCTGCTGCCGGACCTGCCGATCATCGTGCGAGGTCTGCTCAGCGCCGCCAAGGCGACACCGGGCGCTCGCACGTCAATTGGCAGCGTCTTCGCCGAGAGCGCCGTGAAGCACGCCAACCGGGTGTTCCTGCGGTTCGAGGGCAAGGACATCACCTACCGGGAAGCCAACCAGATAGCCAACCGGTATGCGGCCACACTGGCCGCCCAGGGCGTGCGTCGCGGTGACGTTGTCGGCATCATGCTGCGCAACTCGCCCGAGGTCGTCCTGCTGATGCTGGCGACCGTGAAGCTGGGTGCGGTGGCCGGCATGCTCAATTTCAACCAGCGCGATAACGTGCTGGCCCACAGCATCGGCTTGCTCGATGCCAAGGTGCTGCTCGCTGATTCCGAATTCGTTCCCGCGGTGCGGGACTGCGGCGTGCAGGTCGCCGCGCTGTTCACCGTCGATGAGTTCGACGCAATGGCGCAGGGTGCCTCGGCGGCTGATCCGCCTGCCACCGCCGAGGTGCGGGCGAGCGACAAAGCCCTGTACATCTGTACCTCCGGGACCACCGGGCTGCCCAAGGCGAGTGTGATGACGCACTACCGATACCTGCGGGCCGCTGCCGGATTCGGCAGTGTGACACTGCGACTGCGCCCCTCCGAGGTCTTCTTCAGCTGTCTGCCGCTCTATCACAACAGCGCGCTCACGGTGGCCGTCGGCTCCACGCTGACCACCGGCGCGACCTTGGCCATCGGCCGGTCGTTCTCTGCCTCGCGTTTCTGGGACGAGCTCACCGCCAGCGGTGCGACAGGCTTCATCTACATCGGGGAGCTCTGCCGCTACCTGCTGAACCAGGCCCCCAAACCCGTTGACCGTCAACACAAGGTTCGTGTGATGGTGGGCAACGGTCTGCGGGCGGAGCTGTGGGGTGAGTTCGGCCGACGATTTGGGATACGGCAGATCAGCGAATTGTACTCGGCCAGTGAGGCCAACACCGGATTCGTCAACGTGCTCAACATCGATCGCACGGTGGGGATCTGCCCCTCACCGATCGCCTTCGTCAAATATGACGTGGAGACCGGCGAACCCGCCCGAAACGCGAAGGGCTTCTTGACCAAGGTCGGTACCGGCGAACAGGGCCTGCTGTTGAGCAAGGTGACGTCGCTGGCTCCCTTCGATGGCTACACCGATGCGAAGGCAACCGAAAAGAAGTTGGTGCGCAACGCCTTCAAGAAGGGTGATGCCTGGTTCAACACCGGCGATCTGCTCCGGGATCTGGGGTGGCGTCATGCCGCGTTCGGTGATCGACTGGGTGACACCTTCCGTTGGAAGAGCGAGAATGTCGCCACCACCGAGGTCGAGGCGGCGTTGGACCGGGATGACGCGATCGAGGAGTCGACGGTTTTCGGCGTCGAGGTGCCGGGCTGCGACGGCCGCGCCGGGATGGCCGCCGTCAAGCTTCATGGTGAGGCGGCATTCGATCCGGAACGGTTGGGCCAGTTGGCCTTCAAGAGCCTGCCGGGGTACGCACTGCCGCTGTTCGTCAGGATTGTCGACAGCCTTGAGCACACCGTGACCTTCAAGAGCCGCAAGGTGGAGCTGCGCAATGAGGCATACGGCGACGCCGTAACCGACCCGCTGTATGTGTTGGCCGGTCGTACCGAGGGTTACGTGCCGTTCTATCCCGAGTACGCCGCCGAGCTCGCCTCCGGGCAGCGTCCCAAGGGATAGGTGCTCGAGGAGTTACTGTTTCACGGTGGGAGTGAGTCGTCGGGTGCGCGCGTCGCGGCGCCGTCAACGTCGGGTGAAGCTTGCCGACAACGACCTCACCGATGAGCAGTGGTCGACCCTGGTGGTGGCGTGGGGTGGTTGCGCCTACTGCGGCGCAACGGGAACCGCGCTGCAGCGCGACTGTGTGCAAGCGATCTCACGCGGTGGCCGCTACACCCGCTCCAATGTGGTGCCCGCCTGTGCATCCTGCAATGCGAGCAAATGCAATGCAGAGGTGACCAGCTGGATGCGGCGCAAGCGGCTCGATGAGAAGGCCTTTCTGACCAGGTACGTGGAGATCTCGGCCGTCGGCTAGCTCGTGGTGCAGACGCCAACGGACTGCGGACATCAGCTTTGACGGCAAGGCAATTGAGCAGATGTCGGTAGTCGTAGCGTGGGCGCCGCGCCGCGTCATTTCGTTGGCCGAGTGTGAAACGTAGGCGGGAAATAGACAGAAATCTCGCCCACGTTTCACACTCGGCGCAGCCCTGGAAGCCCTGGCCTGCACAATGAGGGCGTGCGAGAGACGTTTTGTGGACGAGCGGTCCGCACCGATCGTGCCCTCATCATGGCGATCGTCAACCGCACGCCGGACTCCTTCTACGACCGCGGCGCCACCTTCACCGACGAGGCCGCGCAGGCCGCCGTGCACAAAGCGGTGGCCGACGGCGCGGATGTTGTGGACATCGGCGGCGTCAAGGCGGGCCCGGGCGAGACCGTGGACGCCGAGGCGGAGATCGCTCGCGTGGTGCCCTTCATCGATTGGGTGCGCGGTGCTCACCCGGACCTGTTGATCAGCGTCGACACCTGGCGCGCCGAGGTCGCGGAAAAGGCCTGTGCGGCGGGTGCCGACTTGATCAACGACACCTGGGCGGGGGCCGATTCGGAGCTGCCCGCGGTGGCGGCGGCCCACGGCGCCGGATTGGTGTGCTCGCATACCGGTGGTGCGGTACCGCGCACCCGGCCCTTCCGAGTGAACTATGGGACGGAAGTGGACGGTGTTGTCCATGCTGTCATCGCCGAAGTGACCGCATCTGCCGAGCGTGCGGTGGCTCTCGGGGTATCGAAGGACTCGATCCTGATCGATCCGACGCATGACTTCGGCAAAAATACGTTCCACGGGCTCGCTTTGTTGCGCCACGTAAACGATCTCGTTAATACCGGGTGGCCCGTGTTGATGGCATTGAGCAACAAGGATTTCATCGGGGAGACTCTTGGTGTGGGACTGACGGAACGACTCGAGGGCACTCTTGCCGCCACCGCGCTGGCGGCGGCGGCCGGTGCCCGGATGTTCCGGGTGCATGAAGTCGGACCCACACGCCGCACGCTGGAAATGGTGGGCTCCATTGTCGGGACCCGCCCTCCGGCGCGAACAGTGAGGGGGTTGGCATGACCCATCAATTAGACGGAGCAGTTGGTATCGACCCGGGCTGGCTGGATACCCACAGCTGGAACCGGCCCGAATGGACCGTCGAGCAGCTCGTCGCTGCGAAAAAGGGCCGCACCGTGTCGGTGGTGCTGCCCGCGCTCAACGAGCAGGAGACGGTCGCCTCGGTCGTCGACACCATCAGCCCGCTGCTGGGTGGTCTGGTGGACGAGCTGATCGTCCTCGACTCGGGTTCCACCGATGACACCGCGATTCGGGCCGTGGCCGCGGGCGCGCGCGTCGTGAGCCGTGAGCAAGCGCTGCCGGAGGTGCCGCCCAATCCGGGCAAGGGCGAGGTGTTGTGGCGCTCGGTGGCCGCGACGACGGGCGACGTGATCGCCTTCGTCGACTCGGACCTCATCGACCCGGACCCGATGTTTGTGCCGCATCTACTCGGCCCGCTCTTGCTGGGGCAGGGTGTGCACCTCGTCAAGGGCTTCTATCGGCGTCCGCTGAAGGTGAGCGGGTCCGAGGACGCCAATGGTGGTGGCCGGGTGACCGAGTTGGTGGCCCGACCCATGCTCGCCGCGCTGCGGCCCGAGCTGAGCTGCGTGGTGCAGCCATTGGGCGGCGAATACGCGGGGACTCGTGAACTGCTGTCCTCGGTGCCCTTCGCGCCCGGATACGGGGTCGAGATCGGGCTTCTGATCGACACCTACGACCGTCTCGGGCTCAATGCCATCGCTCAGGTGAACCTGGGTGTGCGCAGCCACCGCAACCGGCCGCTGGTCGAGCTCGGAGTGATGAGCCGGCAGGTGATGGCGAGCATGCTCTCGCGCTGCGGAATTCCGGACTCCGGGGTGGGAATCACCCAGTTCTTCGCCGACGGCGACGGGTTCACCCCCCGCAGCTCGACGGTCTCACTGGAGGACCGCCCGCCCATGAACACCCTGCGCTGACCCTCAGGTCTTCTGGATGTCGCGCTCACCCTCGGTGGGCGACCACACGGTGATGATCATGTGGCCGTCGTCGAGACGCACCGCGGACGCGCCCTGGATGTCGGCGACGTAGAACGGCGCGAACCGTCTTCCGCGGAGATCGAATCCGATAGCGGCATAGAGATGCTCGGCGAACGCGGCGTGCAGGTCGAGATCCTGCTCATCGTGCACCGTGCCCCAGACCTTGGCGTCGCCCTCACTGACGAGCGTGTCGGTGGTGGCCGTGTGCAGCTCGAAACGGGGGTCACGGGCGAGATCCGCGAGCTTTGCGGTGCCGGGCATGCCGCCGACGATCAGTCTGCCCTCGAAGATGCGAGGCTCCATTGGGCTGATCCGCGGGGCGCCGCTGTGCCGCAGCGTCGAGAGGAAGCACAGATTGTGCGTCGCGCCGTGGCGGCGGGTGAACACGTCGGCGATCGTCGGAGCCTGTTGCGTGAACTCTTGCCAGGAGGTCATGACCCCACGCTAGGCCCGGATGTCAGACCTCGCTGGCAAGATCGTCTCGTGACGTTCGCACTGACGTATCTGCTGGTTCTCATCGCGGTTGCCGCCGTGCTCTTTGTGCTGGGCTCGGTGTTGTTCGGCCGCGGGGAAGAGTTGCCGCCGCTGCCCAAGGGCACTACCGCCACCGTCTTGCCCGCCGAAACGGTGACGGGTGCCGATGTGGACGCCGTCAAGTTCTCGCTGGTCTTCCGCGGGTACAAGGCCAGCGAGGTCGATTGGGTGCTGGATCGGCTCGCTCGCCAGATCGATGACCTGCGTGCCGAGCTCGACGAGGTGCAGGGCTCCCGAGCCAATATCGACGCCAATGCCGAGTAAGGAACCCACCCGCTGTACCTGGGCCGTGGATCCGGCCGGCTCCACGTTGTACGCCGACTACCACGACAACGAGTGGGGACGCCCGCTGTACGGGCGCGATGCCCTGTTCGAGCGGGTCTGCTTGGAGGCCTTCCAGAGCGGGCTGGCGTGGATCACCATCCTGCGCAAACGTGAGGGCTTCCGGCGCGCGTTCGACGGCTTCACACCTGAGGTGATCGCCCGCTACGGCGACAAGGACGTGGCACGGCTGATGGCCGATGCCGAGATCGTGCGGAACCGCGCCAAGATCGAGTCGGCGATATCCAATGCCCGCGCTGTCCTCGATCTGGACACCGATCTTTCGGACCTGCTGTGGTCGTTTGCGCCGAAACGCCGCGCCCGGCCGCAGCGTCTTTCGGACGTGCCGGCAGTCACCGAAGAGAGCACGGCGATGGCCAAAGAACTCAAACGCCGGGGATTCCGTTTTGTGGGCCCTACCACGGCGTATGCCCTGATGCAGGCCACTGGCATGGTGGACGATCATGTGCGTTCCTGCTGGGTGCCGCGAGCCGATACAGCCCCCTCCGGAAGGCCCAGTTGAGGGTCTGCTGTCCCCAGATGTTCGCGATAGGGAAGAATGGTGCAGTGAAACGGCAGCTCAGATAGGGAACAATGGTCGGAGATGCCGAACACCCTTGGCTGGAATTTGGAGGGAGCACACGATGGCGGCCATGAAGCCCCGAACAGGCGACGGTCCTCTCGAGGCTACGAAAGAGGGGCGCGGGATCGTCATGCGCGTGCCACTGGAAGGTGGCGGTCGCCTGGTGGTCGAGCTGACCCCCGATGAGGCCGCCGCACTCGGCGACGAACTCAAGAACGTCACCAGCTAGCGCCCAGTCTTCGGGCGCTAGCTGCAGACCTTTTGGTAGATCTGCAGTGTCATCTCCGCGATGTGCGCCCACGAGAACTCTTCGATACACCGCGCTCTGCCCGCGTTGCCGTACTCGGTGGCGCGGGCCGGGTCCGCGACCAATGCGTTGACCGCATCGGCGAGCCCGGCCTCGAACGCCGCGGCTTCGCTGCTCTCGTAGGCCACCAACGTCCCGGTGACGCCATCGGCAACCACCTCGGGTATCCCGCCGACGCGAGATGCCACGACCGCCGTACCGCACGCCATGGCCTCAAGGTTGACGATGCCCAACGGTTCGTAGATCGAGGGGCACACAAAAACCGTTGCCGCGGAAAGCACCTCCCGCAGTTTCGGTGCGGGCAGGAACTCGCGTATCCAGTGCACTCCGGGCCGCACCGCGGCCAACTCGGTGACGGCACCCGTGATCTGTTCGGCGATCTCGGGGGTGTCCGGCTCGCCTGCACACAGGATCAACTGCACCTCGGGGGAGAACCGGTGTGCGGCCGCCACCAAATGGGCGAGCCCCTTCTGCCGGGTGATCCGTCCGACGAAAACAACAATCGGGCGGCCCAGATCCACGCCGAGCTCGGCGAGAATCGACCCTGGCTGCGCGATCGCCTGGGCTGGATCGACCGGATACCAGGTTGTGGTGTCGATTCCGTTGCGCACCACGTGGATCCGGCTGGGATCCAAATCGGGATAGGTCGCGATGATGTCTTCGCGCATCCCGCTGCTGACCGAGATGACCGCGTCAGCGGCGTGTATCGCGGTGTTTTCCACCCACGACGACACCCGGTATCCGCCGCCGAGCTGTTCGGCCTTCCATGGGCGACGTGGCTCCAGGGAATGAGCGGTCAGCACGTGCGGAATGCCGTGCAGCAGCTTGGCCAGATGTCCTGCCAGGCCCGTGTACCAGGTGTGCGAATGCACCACCGTCGAACCGGCGGCCGCGGCAGCCATCACCAGATCGGCCGACAAGGTCGTCAAGGCTGGGTTGGCGCCGTCCAGCGCGGGATCGGGCCGATGCACGAAGGCGCCGTCGCGAGGTGCGCCCATACAGTGCACCTCGACATCGCACAGCGTGCGCAGCTGAGCCACCAACTCGGTGACGTGGACCCCGGCCCCGCCGTACACCTCGGGTGGGTACTCCCGCGTCATCATTGCCACCCGCGTGGGGGATGAGCCGGGTGTGAGAAGACCCTCCGTCGGGGATGAGCCGCGTGCGCGAAGACGGTCGGTCATGCCACGACCGTAGTAGGTGGCCCCGACGACCGCAGGGCCGCCGGGGGTGTACCGCTGGCCGCTTCTGCCGAGTGCCGATAGGTTGATTGCTATGAGGGCATCGCCACACGTTCTGGGGATCGTGCTTGCCGGCGGTGAGGGCAAGCGGCTTTACCCACTGACCGCCGACCGTGCGAAACCGGCGGTGCCCTTCGGCGGTGCCTATCGCCTCATCGATTTTGTGCTGAGCAACCTGGTCAATGCGCGATTCCTGCGTATTTGCGTTCTGACTCAATACAAGTCGCACTCGCTGGACCGGCACATCTCGCAGAACTGGCGGTTGTCGGGTCTGGCGGGGGAGTACATCACGCCTGTTCCTGCCCAGCAGCGGCTCGGCCCGCGCTGGTACACCGGCAGCGCCGATGCCATCCACCAGTCGCTCAACCTGATCTACGACGAGGATCCCGAGTACATCGCGGTGTTCGGCGCCGATCACGTGTACCGGATGGATCCCGAGCAGATGCTCGACTTCCATATCGACAGTGGTGCGGCGGTGACGGTCGCGGGAATCCGGGTGCCCCGCACCGAGGCAAGTGCCTTCGGCTGCATCGATGCCGACGACACCGGCCGGATCCGGGAGTTCATTGAAAAACCGGCGGATCCTCCGGGCACACCGGACGATCCGGACGCCGCGTTCGTGTCGATGGGGAACTACATCTTCACCACCAAGGAGCTTGTCGACGTCATTCGCGCGGATGCCGAGGACGACCACTCCGATCACGATATGGGCGGCGACATCATTCCCCGGCTGGTGGCCGATGGGCGCGCCGCGGTCTATGACTTCAACACCAACCTGGTGCCCGGTGCCACCGAACGTGATCACGCGTACTGGCGCGATGTTGGAACCCTCGATGCCTTCTATGACGCGCATATGGATCTGGTCTCGGTGCACCCGGTGTTCAACCTGTACAACCGGCGCTGGCCCATCCGTGGCGAGTCGGAGAACCTGGCGCCCGCCAAGTTCGTCAACGGTGGTTCCGCGCAGGAGTCGGTGGTCGGTGCCGGAAGCATCGTCTCGGCGGGATCCGTGCGCAACTCGGTGCTGTCCTCGAATGTCGTCATCGACGACGGCGCCGTTGTCGAGGGCAGCGTGCTGATGCCCGGAGTGCGGGTGGGTCGCGGTGCGGTGGTCCGGCACGCGATTCTGGACAAGAACGTGGTTGTCGGTGTCGGAGAACAGGTTGGCGTCGACATCGAGCGCGACCGCGAGCGATTCAACGTCAGTGCCGGCGGCGTCGTCGCCGTCGGTAAGGGCGTTTGGATCTAGTCTCGCGAGCTGGACGTCCTGTCACCACACCAGCGGCACGAGACGGCTGCGGACCTTTTCGGTGTATTCGTCGTAGCCCTGAAGGTCGTGGCGCAGCATCTTCTCCTCGTCAAGGATTCGCACCACCAGCGAGGCCGTGGCCGGGACGGCTGCGAGCAGGCCCCAATACGACCCCAGCGCCAACGGCATGCCCACCATCATCACCAGTGAACCCGTGTACATCGGGTGGCGAACCAGCCCGTACAGGCCGGTTGAGGTGACGGTCTGACCGGATTCGACGGTGATGCTCGCGCCCGCGTAGTTGTTCTGGGCCACCACCAGCGTGGCGGCACCCAGTCCGGCGATCACCAGCACTTCGCCGGCGATGACGAGCCAGGTCGGTACGTGCGACCAACCGAACCGGCGATCGAAGGCGCTCACCACAATCAGGGCCACGAAGGAGCTCAGCAGCACGGTGACCGCGACCTTCTGTACCAGCCGAGTCTCTGCGATGGGGCCACCATGGAGACGACGTTGCAGCACCTCGGGGTTCGTCGTGGCCAGATAGATCGAGGAGACCGTGGAGCTGATCACGAAGATCGCCAAGAACACCCAGGCCTGCCAATAGTCGAATGTGCCCGCGGGCCAGAACAGTGCCGCGGCAAAGACGGCGAGGCCGATGATGCCCGAAACGAGAGCTTGTACACCGGTTTTCATAATCTTCCTTTCTCAGATCGCGTCACGACGGCGGTAAATCTCGCCCGCGGCAGCGGTGAGCCCGGCACCGATCACCATGAGGGCGAACATGGTCAGCCACGGATACTCGACGGGTGCGCTGACCCGCATCACCGGGGACAGCTTCACGATCCAGGACGGCAGCTGCAGTATTCCGGCATAGAGCATGCCCACGGAGAATGCCACCACCAGCCAGCCAATCCAGCTGTGTCGCACCGCCACCGCGATCGCAGCGATACCGGCGATCACCAGCAGGGCGGGAAGCTGCGCCAACGCGGCGAGGGTGAGGCGCCACACCACATCCGGATCATGCAATGTGGTTGCCGCGCCCAGGCCACTACCCAGGCCCGCGATCAGCATGAGAAGCGTGCTGCCCAATACCGTCACCGCCACCGCCGATAACAGCCAGTTCCCGCGCGATACTGCGCGCGCCAACACGGCCTCGGCGATACCCGACTGTTCATCCTTGGCAAGCCTCAGGATTGCCGACACCACGTACGCGGTGATCGCGATGGCGAGCACCTGATTGAAGGTGGCGAAGATGCTGTCCAGACCGTGTGCCTGGAATGCCCGCGTCAGCAGCGGGTTGGTATCTATCGAATCCCGCAGGCTCTTGGCCATCGATCCGAATGCCATACCGCCCAGGAAGATTCCGGCAGCCCACCCGGTGATCAGCCCGCGTTGCAGTTGCAGGTTGAGTCCGAACACGGATGTGATCTCGGGGGCATTGGCATTCTCGCCGCGCGAGGGCAGGACGCCCGCGTCGTATTGGCGATGCCCTTCGAGCACGTGTGCGGTGAGCATCAGTGCCAGGGTGGTGCCCACCAGCAGCAGGAAGGGCCACCAGCGCAGATCGACGAACGGTCGCATCTGCTGGGCCCAGGCCACAGGTGAGAACCAACTCAGTGCGCTGCCCGTGTTGTCGATGATGTCACCGAGTCCGCGAACCACAACGGCTGCCGCGAGGGACGCCATCGCGACGCCGCTGGCAGCGCGGGAAGTCCGCCACAGCTGGGAAGTGACCGCCGCGATGCCGGCGAAAACCATGGATGCTCCGGTGATTCCGAGACTGATTCCGAGACTGTCGGCGATATCGAATCCCGCCGCGGATAACGCGACCGTCATGGCCAAGGCCAGGACGGCGTTCATCAGGCCCACCACGATGAGTGCCGCGTAGGTGCGTGCCTGGTGGCCGATCACCGCCGACATCACCAGCTCGGCGCCACCGGATTCCTCTTCGGCGCGGGTGTGCCGGATGACGGTCAGGATGGACATGATGGCAGCGGAGGCGATCATGACGGTCATCAGTTCGTTGGCGACCATGACGCCGATATCGGTCTCGTTGACGCCGAAATTTGGCCCGCCCATGATGATCCCGGCGGGGGTCTTCATCATCGTGACCCGTGCCATCCGGTCGGCGGATGTCGGATACATCGACGTGAATGCCAGCGGCGTATAGGTCATCAGCAGGGTCAGCCAGCCGACCCACATGCAGATTCGAAATCGGTCGCGGCGCAGTGCCAACAAGATCAGGATGCCGGTACCGGCCAACGGGTGTCGCGGGGTGCCGTCCGAAATCGGCTGGCGAATAGGGAGGGTCGCGAAGTCGGTATTCACCGTGGCACCCCCTGATACTCGCGCATGAAGAGTTCTTCCAACGATGCCGGTGCCACCGTGAGGTCGACGATCCCCAGGCTTGCCAGCTGTTCCATGGTGTGGTCCAGGTCGCCGCGATCCACTGTGAAGGAGGCCCGATTGCCCCCGATCGTGAGGTCGTGCAACTGCGAAATCGATGTGAGTCCTGAGGGATTCGCCAACGTGCGTACTGACACGGACGTCCGCATGAAATGGCGCAGCTCGGCCAACGATCCGGACAGCACCGTCCGCCCGGCACGCACGATGGTCACCCGGTGACACAGCTTTTCCACCTCGGCCAGGATGTGGCTCGAAAGCAGCACCGCGCAGCCTCGCGCGGCGACTTCGGCCACGCACGCTTGAAAGACCGTCTCCATCAGGGGATCCAGGCCGGACGTCGGCTCGTCGAGAATGAACAGCTCGGCGTCGGAGCAGAACGCGGCGATGAGCGCCACCTTCTGGCGGTTACCCTTGGAGTAGGTACGTGCCTTCTTGGTGGGGTCGAGTTCGAAGCGTTCGATGAGTTCGTTGCGCCTCGGCAGCGAAATATGTTCGGTGCCTCGCATTCTGGTGAGGAAGTCGATCGCCTGCCCGCCGGTGAGGTTGGGCCACAAGGTGACATCACCGGGCACGTAGGCGATGAGCCGGTGGAGATCGACGGCGTTGACCCACGGATCGCCTCCGAGCAGCTGTACCGAGCCGGCGTCCGCGCGCAGCAGCCCGAGAAGCACCCGGATGGTGGTGGACTTTCCCGCGCCATTGGGCCCGAGGAATCCCGCGACCTCGCCGTGCGCGACCGACAGATCGAGCCCATCGAGTGCCTTGGTCTTCCCGAACGACTTCGAGAGGCCGCGTATTTCGACCGCGAGGTTGGGGTACATCACTTCGAATCTCCTCCGTTGCGAGAGTTTTCCTGTTGTGCTGCAAAGGCATCGAGCATGGTGGAATCGGTCATCAGGCCTTCGGTGTAGATCTCGATGGCGGGGAAGATCAGCTCATCGGAGTAGCGGCGCAAGATCGTGCCCAGGTCGTCGTCGGGGTACATCTGCACGTAGATCGCCAGCGCGCCCACACCGTTCAGGGACAGCCACAGCGCCCTGCCCTTGGGATTACGGCTCGGCTTGATCGTGCCCGCACGTACCCCGTCGTCCAGGTATGTCTCCGCGTTCTCGATGGAGTGCTGAAGAAATGCGCGGCCGGGTTCTCCGCCCGATTGCACACTGAGCAGCAGGTACCTGACCATCGGCGCGAATGTTTCGATCTCGTCGATGGCGTCGAGCCAGACCTTGGGGTCGTTGGAGGTCAGCGTGCGCGATTTCTCCGAGCGGATGTACTCCAGCAGGTATTCGTCTACCGCCTGCCGGAGCCCGTCTTTGGATCCGTAGTGGTGGATAACCAGTGCGGGGCTTACTCCCGCGGCCTCGGCGATCGCTCGCACGCTGGTGTTCAGTCCCTGTTCGCCCCACAACTTGATGGCGGCGTCGCGGATGCGGGCGGCGGCGGTGAGGTCATCGGCTGAACGCATGTTTAGTACACTAAACACGTGTTCAGTCGAGCGTCAAGCACTTCCCGTCGAGAATTGGTGTCTTGACGAAAACGGTGCCGAAAGCTGCGCCGAAACTACGGTTCCTGCGTCATTTTGCGAGTGGCCCGCGCAGAACGCGGCGTGTCGGTGACTGGAACGTTGGGAACGTCAGTCGCGGGTGGCGGCAAGCAGGCCGTCGCCCAGCGGGATCAGCACCGCGGTGAACCGGCCGTCGTCGGCGATGATGCGCGCGGCCTCGCGGACTCCGACCACGTCGGGGTCATTGGCCCCCGGATCACCGGCGCGCCCACCGGCAGATGCCCCGTGGATGACGACCGCCCCGCCCGGGCGCAGCAGTCGAATGCCTCCGGCCAGAAACTCGGGTTGATCGGCCGGCGCAGCATCGATGACCAGCAGGTCATACGACTCGTCGGCCAGCCGGGGCAGCACCTCCTGGGCGCGCCCGCCGATGAGGCGGGTGCGCGACGGCGCGATGGCCGCCTCTGAGAATGCCTGTTTGGCGCTGCGCTGGTGCTCGGGTTCTAGGTCGATGGTGGTCAGTACGCCGTCCTCACGCATTCCTGAGAGCAACCACAGGCCGCTGACCCCCGCGCCCGTGCCTACCTCGACGACTGCCTTGCCGCCGGAGAGACGTGCGAAGACACTCAGAAGTGCGCCCACCGCGGGCGTCACGGGGCCCGCTCCCAGGTCAACGGCACGTTCCCGGGCGGCGACGACGATGTCGTCTTCGGAGATGGCGCCCTCGGCGTGGCTGACCATCGCCTCGACGCGGGATCGGTCTGCGCTGCTGGTCACGATTCGATCCTGTCGAGCGGGAGTGGATATGTCCCGCGACACGCCGGACCCGTGACCGATCGGGGCGTTTTCCTATTCCGGAACCCCTGGTGAGATCGGATCGAGACCGCATTCTCAGGAAGAGTTAAGTTGCCTCATAAGTGGCCCACACCTCGGTAGTAGAAGGTCATTGCTATGTCGCGATCCATCCTGAAAACGCGCCCCGCCGCACAGGCCCAAGCCGGGAATAACACCCATGGCGTCCGGGTTGAGCAGGCTGAAAGCCTCCCCGTCCTGGGTGAGGCCGCCGCAACCGAACAGGAGGGACACGCGATTTCGCTTACGGGTATCAGCGAGTCGGCCGAATACACCGACTTTGTCGAGGCTATCGATCCCGCAGAACTATCCGGGACCGCGGTATTCGATGCCACCGGAGACCAGGCAGCCATGCCGTCTTGGGATGAGCTGGTTCGTCAGCATGCGGACCGCGTGTACCGCTTGGCCTACCGTCTGTCGGGCAACCAGCAAGACGCCGAGGATCTGACCCAGGAAACCTTCATCAGGGTGTTCCGCTCGTTGCAGAACTACCAGCCCGGCACGTTCGAGGGCTGGCTGCACCGCATCACCACGAACCTGTTCCTCGACATGGTCCGCCGCCGCGGACGCATCCGCATGGAGGCCCTGCCTGAGGACTACGACCGCGTGCCGGCCACCGACCCGGATCCCGAGCAGATCTACCACGACGCTCAGCTGGGCGCCGATCTGCAAGCCGCGCTGGACGCGCTGGCTCCGGAGTTTCGCGCCGCCGTGGTGCTGTGCGATATCGAAGGTCTGTCGTACGAGGAAATCGGCGCCACATTGGATGTGAAGCTCGGCACCGTCCGCAGCCGCATTCACCGCGGCCGGCAGGCAATCCGTGAGCACCTGGCTGCGCACTCCTCGACGTCCGCGCTCGCGGCCGCCGAATAGCGCACGACACCATTGGTGCAGGTTGGTACGCAATGAGTACATTCGCGCGCTATCTTCGAGTTAGGTCGGTACGAGTCCGCCGGCCGTACCGGACCGAAGGGAGCGTTGCCGTGGTGGATAGCGGCTCGTTCCGGCGAGCGTTTTCGAGTTTCTCGTCGTTCTCCCGGCTGCCGTCCCCGTTCGCCTCACAGAGCGAGGCGCCGGTCGGTGCTCCTCGCCAGTTCGGATCCACCGAGCATCTGTCCACGGAGGCGATAGCGGCGTTCGTGGATGGCGAACTGCGGATGAGCGCGCACCTACGGGCGGCGCACCACCTGTCGATGTGCCCCGAATGTGCACTCGAGATCGACGCGCAGCGCCAAGCACGCAGCGCACTGCGTGATTCCGGCGGTATCCGGGTGCCCGGTTCACTGCTCGGGCTACTCAGCCAGATTCCGCATATCCCGCACGAGGCGGTCCCGCCGCAACCGTCGTCACATGACGGCGATTTGCCGCCCGCGTTGAGCGAAGACGCGGTGCGACCAGATAGCCGCGTACGCCGTAAGCGCCGGTAGGGTGGGCCGGTGACCGCAAAACAGGACACCGCTCCTCGGTTGGCGCCGCGCCCGGTTGACCGGCCGCCCGTCGATCCGGCTTCGCAGCGGGCTTTCGGCCGTCCTTCGGGGGTATCCGGTTCGTTCCAGGGGTTGGACAAGTACCGAGACCAGGGGGAGTACACACCGCGAGTGGGCCCGCCCGATCCGGTGCTGGCACAGGCCTTCGGACGACCCGATAACACCAACACTTCGCTGCAACGTCATCCCGCCGATGCAGGCAAGCTCAATGCCGCCGATGAGGGTCCGGAGGCCGCGGAGGATCCGTGGCGCGACCCGACGGCGCAGGTTCAGCTAGGCAGGCCCGCGGTCACCAAGGCGCCCGTTGCGGTGGACGGTACGCCCGCCCCGAAGCTGGGCGTCCGCGATGTTCTTTTCGGAGGCCGGGTCTCGATTCCGGCGCTCGGCATTCTTGCTGTCATCGCACTGCTGATCGGCCTGGTCGGCGGCGTTATCGGCCGTAAGACGGCCGAGGTGGTTCAGGCCTTCACCACGTCAAAGGTCACGCTGACCACCGATGACAGCACCCAGCCTGATGAGTCCCGCTTTACCGCGGTCGCCAACGCGGTCAAGGGTGCGGTGGTGACCATCGAGGCCAGCTCGGACGACGAGGTGGCGCAGGGGTCGGGAGTCGTCATCGACCCCAAGGGTTACGTCGTCACCAACAACCACGTGATCTCCGATGCCGCGAAGAATCCCGGCAAGTTCAAGATCGAAGTGATCTTCAACGACAGCAAGAAGGTGCCCGCCAATCTCGTGGGACGTGACCCGAAGACGGACATCGCGGTGTTGAAGGTGGACAACGTCGATAACCTTTCGGTGGCGCGCCTGGGTGACTCCGACAAGGTCGCGGTGGGGGCCGAGGTCATCGCCTTCGGTTCACCGCTGGGCCTGCGTAGCACCGTGACCAGCGGCATCATCAGTGCGCTGCATCGGCCGGTGCCGCTCTCGGGCGAGGGTAGCGACACCGACACGGTGATCGATGCGCTGCAGACGGACGCCGCCATCAACCACGGCAACTCCGGTGGCCCGCTCATCGACATGAAGTCTCAGGTGATTGGGATCAATACCGCTGGAAAGTCCTTGAGCGACAGCTCAAGTGGCCTGGGCTTCGCCATTCCGATCAACGAGGTTGCCGACGTCGCGCAGACGTTGATCCGTGACGGCAAGGTCGTGCACGCGACGCTGGGTATCAGCAGCCGCACGGTCAGCAATGCGACCGCTACGGGCGCCGAGGTGGCCAACGTGAAGGCCGGCAGCCCCGCCGAGAAGGGCGGCATGCTGGAGAACGATGTCGTCGTGAAGGTGGGTAACCGCACGGTCGCAGATGCCGACGAGTTCGTGGTCGCGGTACGGCAGTTGAAGATTGGGCAGGAAGCCACCGTGACGGTGCTGCGCCAGGGGCGCCCCGTCGAGCTCAAAGTTACTCCCGGCCCAGACGGTTCCTGATGTTCGGCAGTGTCGGCTGGGGGGAGCTGTTGGTCCTACTGGTCGTGGGGCTCGTGGTGCTTGGTCCCGAGCGGCTTCCGGGGGCGATTCAGTGGACCACTGAATCGCTGCGCAAGGTCCGCGACTACGCCAGCGGGGCGACGGCCTCCCTGCGTGAGGAGCTTGGCCCGGAGTTCGACGATGTGCGCAAGCCGCTCGCCGAACTGCAGAAGCTGCGCGGTATGACGCCGCGTGCGGTCATCACCAAACACCTTCTGGACGGCGATGATTCGGTGCTCGATTCGTTGACCAAGCCGCTCGACGATGTGAAGAAGGCCGTGTCGGAGCCAATGCCCACGCCGGTCGTCAACCCCGAGCTCACCAAGCCCGCAGAGTCCGGTCCGGCCCGATTCGACGCCGACGCGACCTAGTTGCGTCGGGCGGTATCGATGTTCAACGACATGCCCGCCAGCCCTCGGCTACGTGTCGATAGCTTGTCGGCGATCGCGCGGAGTGCCTGGCCCGCAGCCGAATCCGGCTGACTGAGCACGATCGGCAGCCCGTCGTCGCCGCCTTCACGTACCGCGGGATCCAGCGGGATCTGGCCAAGGAGAGGCACTTTCGTACCCACGATGCGGGTCAGGCTCTCGGCCACAGTATCGCCGCCACCGGATCCGAATACCTCCATGCGGGTACCATCGGGCAACACCAGCCAGGACATGTTCTCGACCACGCCGACAATGCGCTGACGGGTTTGGGTCGCGATCGCCCCCGCGCGCTCGGCCACCTCGGCGGCCGCCTGCTGTGGCGTCGTGACCACCAGAATCTCGGCGCCGGGAATGAGCTGTGCCACCGAGATCGCCACGTCGCCGGTACCCGGAGGCAGGTCCAGTAGCAGCACGTCCAGGTCTCCCCAGAAAACATCGGCCAGGAACTGCTGCAGGGCGCGATGCAGCATCGGCCCGCGCCACACGACCGGGGTGTTGCCCTGGGTGAACTGGGCGATCGAGATGACTTTCACATCGTGGGCCACCGGGGGCAAGATCATCCGCTCCACCTGGGTGGGACGATCGGAGGTACCCATCATGCGCGGTACCGAGTGGCCGTAGATGTCGGCGTCGAGCAATCCGACCGACAGTCCCTTGGCCGCCATCGCCGCCGCGAGGTTGACTGTGACACTTGATTTTCCGACGCCGCCCTTGCCTGAGGCCACCGCATAGACGCGAGTGAGGGAGCCGGGCTGGGCGAACGGGATGATGGGCTCGGCGCTGTCGCCTCGCAGCTGCTTGCGCAGTTCGGTGCGCTGTTCGTCGTTCATGACATCCAGCAGCACGCGCACGGTGCCTACGCCATCGACATCGGCCGCGGCTTGGGTTACCCGCTCGGAGATCTCCGCTTTCTTCGGGCACGCGGAGGTGGTGAGGTAGATCCCGATCTCGACGTTGTGGGCGTCGTCGAACGTGATGTTCTTGACCATCCCCAATTCGGTGATGGGGCGGCGAAGTTCGGGGTCGATTACCCCGGCGAGTGCACTGCGCACGGCCGTGGTGAGCTCGGATGTCACTACCCGAGTCTAGGGCGTGCCGTTTATGGCTTTGGCGCTGCCGGTCCCGGCGCGGGTCCGGGCGCCGGTCCCAGCTCCACCGGTGGCGGGGGCGGAGCGAACGGGTTGAACGGCTGCGGGGCAGGAGCCGGTGCGAACGGGTTGAACGGCTCGGCGGTGGGTGGCGGCGGCGCGAACGGATTGAAGGGCTCGGACGGAGGCGGCGGCGTGCAGAAGAACATGCACGGTGCCTGAGGCGCCTCGGGTGCCGGCGCGACAACTCCGGGTAGGCCCGCCACGGCGGCCCGGTCCGGTGTCAGCGGGTTGACGATCGGCAGCTGGGCCAAGGGATCGTTGGGGGAGAGCGCGGCGACGTCGGTCACCGAGCCCGGTCCGAGTCCGCGGGATTCGCCACCACCGAGATGTGCCTTGCGTTCGGGTGCAACGTCGGCGGCAGTCAGCGGTGGCAGGTTGAGGGGGATCACCCCGGTGGCGTAACCAGCGGCCCAGGCCAGCACATTCTGCGCATAGGCCACCGAGTTGTTGTAGCGCAGGATGGATGACATCACCTGTGAGCGATCCCGCAAATTCAATCCGCCGCTGCACAAATAGCGGGCGGCGGCCAGACTGGCATCGAAGACGTTCTGTGGGTCGGCCTTTCCGTCGCCGTCGCCGTCGGAGGCGTAATGGTTCCAGGTGCTCGGCAGGAACTGCATGGGCCCCATGGCCCGGACGTATACCTGCGCGCCCTGGGTGCGTGTCTGCTCGTGGTCGACGATTACCTCGTTACCCGGGAGGGTGCCATCCAGGCTCGGTCCATAGATGGGCCGGACCACGCGGCCTTTGACGTCGGTGGCGCCGTTGTTGGCGTGGCCCGATTCGATCCGGCCGATGCCCGCCAGCAGGTTCCAGCTCACTCCGCAACCGGGTGCGGCCTTGGCCATCATCCGCTCGGCGTTCTGATAGGCGTCCAAGGCGATCTTCGGGATGCCAAGTCCCCCAGGGGCCATCACGATCCCCGGCGGCGGCGGTGCGATCGCAGCGCTCGGTGCCACCCGGTACTGCATCGGCGGGCGCATCACGGTCACCAGGTTCAGCGGACCCATATCCGCCTGCACGGCAGCCACCGAGGCCAGCGGGACGGGAATGGGCACCACGGCCTGCCCGCTAACCTGTGCGCTGCTGGCGGCCACGGCGGAGCCGACGACCACCAAGGCGCTCAGTCCGCCGACCCGAAGCCAGGGCACGGGAGCGCCCGTGATGCGTAGCGCCACGTCGCGGGCATGTTTTACCGACGACGCAACCCAACCCGGAAGCTTCACCGCGCCCCTATCTCTCGGGCCCCTGTTCAACACGCATGGGTCCCGTCTGCCGGCATCCATTCTGACCTATGCAGTCGTGACAGATGTGACCGATGTGAACCGGAGCAACCATACCGGCGAGATGACAGTCCGGTTGCAAAATGGGCAAAGCCCAGCGAATCTCGGACCGCCCACGAATCCCCCCTGAGCATGCCGGGTTAGGTCGGGACGCGCCGCAGAAAATGGGCGAGTGGCTATCTCACGTTGCAAGGAGCGGGATGTATCTGACTTACGGTCAGTGTCTGGACGTAAACATAATCAATTGATAGCGTTACAACATGACCGCTTCACCGGATGTTGCCGTCCACTGGGAACTTGGCTCCGATCGGCCCCGCGAGGACTACGGATTCTTTGGGCCGGACTCGCCGACATGGAAGGTGTGGAGTAGCCCCACCGCACTGATCGGTTTTCAGCGCTCCGTGGTGCTGGAACATTTCGAGCCCCATTTGGCCGCCGCCGTGGCGGATTCGGCGGGTATCTATCGGGACCCGCGGGGACGGATGGACGGGACTCTGGCCTACTTCCTCATCCTCGCGACCGCCGATTCGCGTACCGCGGTCGAGGCCTCCGAGCACCTGCAGAAGGTTCATGCCCGTTCCAAGGGAATCGACCCGGTGACCGGAAAGCGCTACAGCGCCAACGATCCGGCCTCGCAGCTGTGGATCCATGTGACTGGCTGGCATTCGGTGCTCAAGTGTTACGAGATGTTCGGGCCCGGGCCGTTGAGCCAGGCCGAAGAGAACCGTTACTGGTCCGAGTGCGTGACCGCGGCCGAGCTACAAACCGTCAATCCGGCCGACGTACCGCGGTCGCGGGAACAGGTTCGCGAATACTTCGCGCAGATGCGTCCCACGCTGTGCACCTCCGAGCGCGCACAGCACGCCATGCATTACTTGCTACGCACGCCACGGTCGGGCAGCAATCTGCGGTTCTGGGCGGTCAGTCGGCTGATGGCTCCGGCGACCATCGCGACGTTGCCGCGCTGGATGCGGGAACTGGGCCAATTCGATCAGCCGGGAATTGTCGACGTGGCGTACCGGCCGCTGGTGTCGGCAGCCATGTCGGTCGCCAGCGTTCCGGCGATCGAAGACTCCGTTGCGCGGTTCGCCAAGTTGCCGATGACCGCGACGACCCTGCGTGACTTCCACGCGGCCAAGGCTCCGGTGCGTACGGTCACCGTCACACCGGCCGAGGCCAAAGAGCGGTACGGCAGGCGAGCCACCGCATAGGGCGGCGCTTTACGCTGGCTAGCTGTGACCTATCGACCGCGCCGGACCACACTCGCCGTCCCCGGCAGCAGCCAGAAGATGATCGACAAGGCGAAAACCCTTCCCGCGGATGAGATTTTCCTCGACCTGGAGGACGCCGTCGCCGCACCCGCCAAGGTAGAGGCGCGCCAGCGCATCGTCGATGCCCTGAATGCGCCGGGATGGTCGGGGCAGCTGCGATCGGTGCGCGTCAACGACTGGACCACCGAGTGGACTTACGCCGATGTCGTGGAGGTGGTTTCTGGGGCCGGCGCCGGCATTGACAACATCCTGTTGCCCAAGGTCGTGGAAGCCTCCCATGTCACGGCGCTGGATCTGCTGCTGACGCAGGTCGAGCGATCACACGGGTTTGAGGTGGGCGCGATCGGCATCCAGGCCCAGATCGAAAACGCCGCAGGACTCACCAATATCGACGCGATCGCATCGGCAAGCCCGCGGGTTCGGTCGTTGGTCTTCGGTCCTGCCGACTTCATGGCTAGCCTTGGCATGCGCACCCTGGTGGTGGGGGAGCAGCCTCCCGGCTATGACGGCGAGGCGTATCACCACGTGCTGATGACCATCCTGGTTGCCGCGCGTGCGCATGGAATCGATGCCATCGACGGCCCCTATCTCAAGGTGCGCGACGTCGCTGCCTTCCGGGTCGCGGCGAGCCGTTCGGCCGCGCTGGGATTCGACGGGAAGTGGGTGCTGCACCCCGCGCAGATCGAGGCGGGCAACGAGATCTTCAGCCCGCGCCAGGAGGACTACGACCGAGCCGAGCTCATCCTGGACGCGTACGACTGGCACACCTCGGTGGCGGGTGGCGCACGTGGCGCGGTGATGCTGGGAGACGAGATGATCGACGAGGCCAGCCGCAAGATGGCGCTGGTGATCGCGGGTAAGGGCCGTGCCGCGGGGATGGCGCGGCAGGCGCCTCCCTTCGAGTCCCCGGCGGGCTAATACGAACTTGAGCTGCCGCCTGAAGCGATGCCGATGATCATGATGAGCACCCAGAACACGATGACCGCGGCACCGATGATGATCCCGGCGATGGCCACACCCTTACCGTCCTGCGGTGAGGTCTTGAGCTGGTTGAGTGCGATGAAGCCCATGATGACTCCGGCAATCGATCCGATGCCGCAGAAGACGCCGACGATCGAGGCGATCAAAGATCCGATGGCCAGCGGGTTGGTCCCGCCGGTCTGGCCATAGGCGCCATACCCGTACGGGTCGGCATATCCGGGCGCCGGATATCCCTGATAACCGCCGGCCGCGGGATAGCCCGGTGGTGGGTATGCGCCCGGTTGCCCGGACGGATACGGGGGATATGCCTGGCCGTATTGAGGCGGATATGCCGGCGGTGCGGTCGGATACGGCGGAGGCGCGGTGGGGTAAGCGGGAGGCGCGGTCGGGTAGGCGGGCGGATAGGCAGAGTAGGACGGCGGAGGTCCCGGGGTCTCCCACGCCGGTGGAATGCTCGGCGGTACCTGACTGGCCGAGGACGCGGCATCGGCCGGTGGGGCGGACTGTTCCAGCGACGGGTACTCGTATCCGGACGAAGCGTCGGGACCGGTGCCGGAGGATTCGTTGCCCGGGGTAGTCATGGCGCAAACTTATCGTATCGAGGGGGTTTCCGGCCGTGCTGCGGGCGGAAAGTCGCAGGTAGCGGTCAAAGGGGCACCATCTGGTGCCGTCGGGCGTTAAATGGGTGCTAGCTATGCATCACTGACTTTCTGCAGGAGGACCGAACTCGTGGGACAACCGCTCACACCCGGGCAACAACAGCGCTCGACGTCACCGCGTTCCCCCTTGTCTTCGTCGTTGTCCCTGCCGACGCCGCCGCAAGGCTGGCCCATCGGTTCGTACCCGACATACGCGGAGGCCCAGCGTGCCGTTGACTATTTGTCCGATCAGCAATTCCCGGTCGAGAACGTCACCATCGTCGGCGTGAATCTGATGCAGGTCGAGCGAGTGACCGGCCGATTGTCGTGGCCCAAGGTCCTCGGCGGAGGCATGCTCAGCGGAGCCTGGCTGGGCTTGTTCATCGGCCTGGTGCTGGGGATGTTCAGTACCAATCTGGCCGGCTCACTCGTTGTGGGTCTCACCGTCGGTTTGGTCTTCGGATTGGTCACCGCCGCGGTGCCCTATGCGATGACGAGGGGCACAAGGGATTTCGCATCAACCATGCAGCTCGTCGCGGGACGATATGACGTGTTGTGTGAGCCGGCGCAGGCGGAGGCCGCGCGCGACATGTTGGCCAAACTGGCTATCTAGGCCCGATCGGCTGGTGCCGGATGGCGTTGGCCTGCGGCGTTGCCCGCGCCCCGGATAACGGGACGCGCGCACCGAACATGTTGCATGTCACCTGGTTTTAGCTCTACGGTTGCCGCGCGGGACGGGTGTGCCCGCCGTGCCGGTACACGGAGGTGCCGAGGCGCGTCAACGGACCAGGAGGCGGTCGTGCTGGAGTCGTCGGCCGGATGGTTCCGACGGAAGGGCGTGGCGCTGGGCGTCACCTGCCTGACGCTGGCCTCGCTGACGGGATGTGCCCGCTCCGACGATGACGACATCGTCATTCGCTTCTACACGCCGGCCAGTGAGGCCGGGACCTTCACCGCCGCCGCGCAGCGATGCAACAAGGAGCTGGGCGGCCGGTTCACCATCAGGCAGGTCAGCCTCCCGAAGCGGGCCGACGAGCAGCGGTTGCAGCTCGCCCGCCGATTGACCGGTAACGATCGCACCCTGGACCTGATGGGCATGGACGTGGTGTGGACCGCGGAGTTCGCCGAAGCGGGTTGGGCACTGCCGCTTTCCGATGACCCGGCAGGTGTCACCGAGGCCAACGCGGCGCGCGACACCCTCGCGGGTCCGTTGGCCAGCGCCCGCTGGAAGGACAAGCTGTACGCGGCCCCCTTGAGCACCAATACCCAACTGCTCTGGTACCGCAAGGACCTGGTACCCGAACCGCCCGAGACGTGGGATCAGACCGTGCAGGAAGCCGAGTCCTTCGCACGTTCGGGCGGGCCAAGTTGGATTGCGTTACAGGGCAAGCAGTACGAAGGTCTGGTGGTGCTGTTCAACACCCTGCTGGCCAGCGCCGGCGGCTCGGTTCTGGCCGATGACGGCAAGACGGTCACCTTGACCGATACTCCGGAGCATCGCGCCGCCACGGTCACCGCATTGCGGATCATCAAATCGATCGCGACGGCAGACGGGGCGGATCCTTCGATCACCCAGACCGATGAGGGCACAGCGCGTTTGGCCCTTGAGCAGGGGAAGGCCGCGTTCGAGGTCAATTGGCCGTTCGTGATGGCCAGCATGATGGAGAACGCGATCAAGGGCGGGGTGCCCTTCCTGCGTCTGGATCGGCGACCGGATCTGACCGGTGCGATCGGCGCAGCGGGCCGCTTTGAGCCGACCGATGAGCAGTTCACCGCCGCGTACGAGGCCGCCAGCGCAGCACTGGGTTTCGCCCCGTATCCGGCGGTGGCCGCCGGTCGGCCCGCCAAGGTCACCATCGGCGGACTGAACATCGCGGTCGCCAGCACAACGCGATACAAGGCGCAAGCCTTCGAGGCATTGAACTGCTTGCGCAGTCGGGAGAATCAGAAGGTGACGGCGATCGAGGGCGGGCTACCCGCCGTGGACGCTTCCCTGTACGACGATCCCGAGTTCCAGGCCAAGTATCCGGCGTACGCGATCATCCGAGATCAGCTCGCCAACGCCGCGGTGCGTCCGGCCTCGCCGTATTACCAGGCCATCTCGACGAGAGTCTCGGCGGTGCTGGCGCCGATCACCGCGATCGATCCCGAGCGCACCGCCGACTTGCTGACCGAACAGGTACAGAAGGCCGTTGACGGACGGGGGCTGATCCCGTGACCAGATCGGTGACCAACGTGGCCGCCTCCGACGGGAAGAAAGCCGAGCGCCGCCTCGGCCTACTGCTCATCGCGCCCGCCGCGATTCTGATGCTCGCGGTTACCGCGTACCCCATCTGCTACGCCGTGTGGCTGAGCCTGCAGAAGTACAGCTTCGCCAGTCCGCAGGATCGCAAGTTCGTGTGGTTCGACAACTACATCACGGTGCTGACCGACAGATATTGGTGGAGCGCCCTTGTGGTCACCCTTGTGATCACGGTGATCTCGGTGGTGATCGAGCTCGTGCTAGGGCTGACCCTCGCGCTGGTGATGCATCGGACGATCTTCGGCAAGGGGATCGTGCGCACCGCCGTGTTGATTCCGTACGGAATCGTCACCGTGGCAGCGTCATACAGCTGGTATTACGCGTGGACACCGGGCACCGGATACCTGGCCAATCTGCTCCCTTCGGGTAGCGCGCCACTGACACAACAGATTCCGTCGCTTGCGGTGGTGATCCTGGCCGAGGTGTGGAAGACCACGCCGTTCATGGCCCTGCTGCTGCTGGCCGGTTTGGCGCTGGTTCCCGACGATTTGTTGAAGGCCGCCCAGGTCGACGGTGCCAACGGCTGGAGCAGGCTGATCCGCGTCACCATCCCGATCATGAAACCCGCGATTCTTGTTGCGCTGCTGTTCCGCACCTTGGACGCCTTCCGGATCTTCGACAACATCTACGTGCTCACCGGGGGTAGCAACAACACGGGGTCGGTATCGATTTTGGGATACGACAACCTGTTCAAGGCATTCAATGTTGGGCTCGGCTCCGCGATCAGTGTCCTGATTTTCTTGTGTGTGGCCGTCATCGCCTTCATTTTCATCAAGGGTTTTGGTGCCTCGGCGCCGACGGCGGATGACGAGGGGGCGCGACGGTGACCCGCACGAATCCATTGCGTGCCCGGCAGTTGTCGGGGTGGGTGATCGCCGATGTTCTGGTGCTCTGTTACGCGCTGGTGCCGGTGCTGTGGGTGCTGAGTCTTTCGCTCAAGCCCACGTCGACGGTCAGGGACGGCAAGTTCTTCCCGTGGCCTGTGACGCTCGATAACTACCGTGGCATCTTCAGCGGGAACGTGTTCACGTCGGCATTGGTGAACTCCATCGGCATCGGGCTCATTGCGACGGTGATCGCCGTGAGTGTGGGCACCATGGCCGCCTACGCGGTGGCACGACTGGACTTCCCCGGGAAGAAGGCGCTCGTCGGCGCGGCCCTGCTCATCGCGATGTTCCCGCAGATCTCGCTGGTGACACCAATTTTCAATATCGAGCGCTCGTTGGGCCTGTTCGACACCTGGCCGGGCCTGATCATCCCGTACATCACCTTCGCATTACCCCTGGCCATCTACACGCTCTCGGCGTTCTTCCGCGAGATCCCTTGGGAATTGGAGAAGGCCGCCAAGATGGATGGCGCCACACCGGCACAGGCCTTCTGGCGGGTCATCGCCCCGTTGGCGACGCCGGGCATCGTCACGTCCGCCATCCTGGTGTTCATCTTCGCCTGGAACGACCTGCTGCTGGCGATCTCGCTGACGGCGACGGACCGGTCTATCACCGCCCCGGTCGCCATCGCGAACTTCACCGGCAGTTCGCAATTCGAGGAACCCACCGGATCTATTGCCGCGGGCGCGATCGTCATCACGGTGCCGATCATCATCTTCGTGCTCATATTCCAACGACGGATCGTTGCCGGGTTGACCTCCGGTGCAGTGAAGGGTTAGCGATGGCTGAGATTGTGCTCGACCAGGTGTCCAAGACGTACGCGGATGGTTCCGCGGCGGTACAGGACGTCAGCCTGAACATCGCGGATGGCGAGTTCATCATCCTGGTTGGGCCGTCGGGGTGCGGTAAGTCGACGACCTTGAACATGATTGCCGGACTTGAGGACATCTCCTCGGGCGAGCTCACGATCGCCGGTGAGCGGGTCAACGAGAAGGCGCCCAAGGACCGCGATATCGCGATGGTCTTCCAGTCGTATGCGTTGTATCCGCACATGACGGTGCGGCAGAACATCGCCTTTCCGCTGACCCTGACCAAGATGAGCAAGGCCGATGTCAGCGCCAAGGTCGAAGAGGCCGCGAAGATCCTGGATTTGACCGACTACCTGGATCGCAAGCCTGCCAACCTTTCTGGCGGTCAGCGACAGCGAGTGGCGATGGGCCGTGCGATCGTCCGCAGTCCGAAGGCGTTCCTGATGGACGAGCCGCTGTCGAATCTCGATGCCAAACTGCGAGTGCAGATGCGTACCGAGATCGCGCGGCTGCAAAAGCGGTTGGGCACCACCACCGTGTACGTCACCCACGACCAGACCGAGGCGATGACGCTCGGTGATCGTGTGGTGGTGCTGCGCGCGGGAAAGGTGCAACAGATCGGCGCGCCCCAGGAGCTGTACGACACACCGGCCAACCTGTTCGTGGCGGGTTTCATCGGTTCCCCGGCCATGAACTTCTTTCCGGCGACGCTCACCGATATCGGTGTGCAGCTGCCGTTCGGCGAGGTGACACTCGAGGCGAGCGTGTACGCGAATGTCTCCGCCAAGAAGGCCGGCGTCCTGGGCAGTGATGTGATCGTGGGCATTAGGCCCGAGCAGTTCGAGGACGCCGCCTTGGTAGACACCTACAAGCGGATTACCGGGTTGACGCTCACCGTCAAGGCCGATGTGGTGGAGTCGCTGGGTTCGGACAAGTACGTGCACTTCACCACCGAGGGCGGCGCGGCGCATTCGGAAGAGCTGACCGAGCTTGCCCAGGATGCAGGGTCGGCTGGGGCAGGCGAGAACGAATTCGTGGCAAGGCTTTCGGCCGCCTCGAAGGTCGTGGAGGGGCAGCCCATCGAGCTGATCATCGACACCGGCAAGCTGGTGATCTTCGATGCTGCCTCGGGGGAGAACCTTTCCCTGCCCGCCATCGGCGAGTGAACAGCGCTGGAATGACTTCGGACGAGATTGTCCGCCGGGTGCTCGCGCATCTGTCCGGTCATTTCGCCACCCTCGGTGCGGCGGAGCCGGATTCGGCCTCGGTCACCTTTCTTGGGTCCGAACCTTACGAGCTGCTGCGCTATGGTCCCGATGATGCCGGGGTGTCACATTTCGTCTCCGTGGGGGCATCGCGGTATCCCATGAGCGACCCGGGGGAGATGCTGGCCTCCGAGGAATTGGGACCGCGTGCCGAAGTGTCGATCAGTCTGCGCGGCGGCGTATTTCCCGGCCTGGCCCGATCTCTTGCGGTGCTAGCGGCCTCGCCCGCGGTGGAGGGGTTGGTGCTCACCGAGGACGCGCTGGTCGATCTCGGCCAGCCACTCTGGGACGATCCGGCACGACAGGCGTTCACCGCGGTGCTATTGCAAGCCGGTGACATCCCGGATCTTCCTTTGCCCGAACCGCTCTCGCCGGTGCGGTTCCTGGCGGCGATGCCCATCACCGCCAACGAGGCGGCCTGGGTGCGGCTCAAGGGAGCCGAGGCGTTGAGAGACGCGTGGCAGCAGGCCGATATCGACGTGATAGACCCGTCACGTGCGCACGCCCAACCGAGCTAGTGCGCTCAGAGCCAGCCGTTCTTGCGGAAGTTCCGGTACAGCAGCGTGCAGACGACGACCATGACCAGCAGCACGACGGGGTAGGCGGCCGGTTCGGCCAGCTCGGGCATGTGCTCGAAGTTCATGCCATAGATACCGGCGAGCATGGTCGGAAATGCGGCGATACCGACCCAGGCACTGATCTTGCGCATATCGGTGTTCTGCTGCATCGCAACCTTGCCGAGCGCCGCGTTCACCAGCGAGGTGAGCATCTCGTCGTAGCTTCCGATCTGGTCGGCCGCGTGGCTCTGATGATCGAGCACGTCACGTAGGTACCGGCGGACTTCCTTGGTGATGAGGTCGTTGTGGTCCTGGGTCAGCTTTCCGAGGGCTCCCGTCAGCGGGCTGATCGCGCGGCGCAACTCCACCACTTCACGCTTGAGCATGTAGATATGTTCGATATCGGTGCTGGATCCGGCTGAGAAGACGTTCTGCTCCATGGAGTCGATATCTGTCTCGACGAGATCGGACACTTGCATATAGGAGTCGACCACGCGGTCGGCGATCGCGTGCATCACGGCGTAAGGGCCCAGGCGCATGTGATCGGGATCCGCGTCCATCTGCGCACGCACCTTCGCCAGCCCGCTGTGGTCGCCGTGGCGCACCGTCACCACGAAGTCACCGCCGACGAAGATCATGATCTCGCCGGTCTCCACGATCTCGCGTGCGGAGGAGATCGATTCATGTTCAACGTAGTTCACCGTCTTGAGGATCAAGAACAGGGTGTCGTCGTACCGCTCCAGCTTGGGACGGTTGTGTGCGTGCACGGCGTCTTCGACGGCTAGTCGGTGCAGTCCGAAGGGTTGGGCGACGGCTTCCATCTGATGTTCGTCGGGTTCATGCAGGCCCACCCAGACAAATCCGCGATCCAGTGAGCGCACCTTCTCCAGGGCGGCGGTGGGGGTGTACTTCCCGGGCAGGCGTACCCCGTCGACGTAGACACCGCAATCGACGATGGCACGGGCCAGGGGAACCGGGATGCGTTTGGCGTCGGTCACCGGTTCGCGGCCGCGGATAGGTGAACGCAACGATGACGGATTGACCGACGGAAATCGCGCCATGATGTGGGCTCCCTGCTCGCAACCTCGTTCTGCGGAACCGTGCTGCGCGATGGTAACCCGCGAACCTGTCGGATCGCCTGGGACACTGATGTTGTGACCTTCGATATCGCGGTGTTCACCTCAGTGTTCATCACCCTGGTCGTCATCATGGACCCCCCGGGTGCGGTGCCGGTGTTTTTGTCGCTGACGGGCCGCCAGCCTGCCGCCGAACGGCATCGCGCTGCCTGGCAGGCGCCGGCGGTCTCGTTGACAGTCATCTCGATGTTCGCGATAGGTGGCCAGGCGATCCTGGCCTACCTCCATATCGGGGTGCCTGCGCTGCAGGGAGCCGGCGGACTGCTGTTACTCATCACGGGTTTGTCCTTGTTGATGGGCGGTGCCACGAGCCATGACGCGGACAGTGGGGTCAATGTGGCCCTGGTGCCGCTCGGTACTCCGCTGATGGCAGGCCCGGGTGCGATAGCGGCGACCATCATCGCGGTCCGTCAGGCACAGGGGCAGGTGGGTACATATCTGGCCATCGCTGCCGCGATCCTGTGTGTGCACCTGGTGCTGTACCTGACACTGCGCTTCTCAACGGTGCTGATCAGGGTGCTGCGGGAGGGCGGAATCATGCTGTTGGCCCGGGTGGCCGGTCTGTTACTGGCCGCCATCGCGGTACAGATGATCGCCGAGTCGGTGCGTGGATTCGTGGCGGGCGCGTAACAGGCCGCTCACAGTTCCAGAGTCGCGAGGAGTGACCTCTACGGCGGCCAGTAGTCTCACGCTGTGACCGCATCCGACGTCGTCGTGACAGATGAAGAGATTTTCGAAGCACATATCGACGGGAAGCTGTCGGTAGAGCTCAAGTCGCCGCTGGATACCCAGCGTGCACTGTCGATCGCGTACACCCCGGGTGTCGCACAGGTGTCGCGGGCCATCGCCGCCGACCCCAGCTTGGCCAAGAAGTACACGTGGGCGCATCGCCTGGTCGCGGTGGTGAGTGACGGTAGCGCGGTACTCGGTCTCGGCGATATCGGTCCGGCGGCATCACTGCCCGTCATGGAGGGCAAGAGCGCGCTGTTCAAGACCTTCGCCGGGCTCAATTCCATCCCGATCGTGCTCGACACCAAGGATCCCGACGAGATCGTCGAGACGCTGATCCGGCTGCGCCCCACCTTCGGTGCGGTCAACCTGGAAGACATCTCGGCGCCGCGCTGTTTCGAAATCGAGCGACGTGTGATCGAGGCGCTGGACTGTCCGGTGATGCACGACGACCAGCACGGCACTGCCATTGTGGTGTTGGCCGCGCTCATGGGTGCATCGCGGGTGTTGGGCCGCGACCAGCAGTCGCTCAAGGTGGTGATCTCGGGTGCGGGTGCGGCAGGCGTCGCGTGCGCGAACATCCTGCTGGCCGACGGCATCACTGATGTCACGGTGCTGGATTCGAAGGGCATCGTGCATTCCGGCCGCGATGACCTCAACGAGTTCAAGGTGGATCTTGCCACGCGCACCAACCCGCGTGGTCTCACCGGCGGACAGGCCGAGGCGCTCGCGGGTGCCGATGTCTTCCTGGGTGTTTCGGCCGGAAAGGTCGAAGAGTCGCTCATCGCGACCATGGCCGACCAAAGCATTGTCTTCGCGTGCTCCAACCCCGATCCCGAGATTCACCCGCACGTGGCGGCCAAGTATGCGGCGATCGTCGCGACCGGGCGCAGCGATTTCCCGAACCAGATCAACAACGTGCTGGCATTCCCCGGCGTATTCCGAGGGGCATTGGACGCCGAGGCCACCAAGATCACCGAGCGGATGAAAGTGGCCGCGGCCGAGGCAATCTTCTCGGTGGTGGAACCTGATCTGGCGCCCAACAAGATTGTGCCCAGCCCGCTGGATCCGCGTGTCGGACCCGCCGTGGCCGCGGCGGTCCAGGCCGTTGCGCACGAGAGCGACTAGCCGTTTGACGTTTCGCGCATGGACGGTGGGGCTGCTGGTTGCGGTGTCCGTTCTCCCTGGCTGTTCGGAAAACCCTGGCGCGGCACCGTATTTGACGGTGGTCACGCCGAATGATCCACAATATCGGGTGCTCGCGCATATCTATGCGGCGGTGGTGAAGGCGACCGGTATCGACACCAAGGTACGTGAGAGTGTCGATCCGGTAGCGGAATTGGACACAGGCATTGCGAGCGTCGCGCCCGGATTCACCGGCAGGCTGCTGCGCCAGTTCGCGCCGCAGCACCGGCCCAGCGGGGACGAAGAGGCCACCTACACGGCCATGATCGCCTCCTTGCCCGCAGGTGTGGCGGCGGCCGATTACGGGACGGCGGAAGATCGCCCAGCCGTGGCGATTCCGTCCGTTGCGACAAGTGCTTCGTCCACACCCACACTGGCCGGGCTCGCGCGGCAGTGTGATGCACTGGCGCGTGCCGGCCAGGCGGGTTCGGGGCCTGTTCCGGTGGCACGCATCGGCTCCTGTTCAACGGGTAATCCGCGTCAATTCCCCAATACTGGTGAGCTTTTCGCCGCCCTCAAGCGTGGGGAAGTCGCGGTCGCCTGGACGTCAACCGCCAACCCGGCGCTTCCTGCGGCGGGGGTCACCGTGGTCGACGACGAGAAGAGCTGGCTTCCAGCGAACAACGTTGTGCCGTTGTACCGGCGCAACGAGCTGTCCGAACCTCAGGTGTTGTCGCTCAACAAGGTTGCCGGCGAGCTGACCACCGGTGATCTGGCGGCGATGACCCACGAGGTCTCGAGCGGCGCGGATGCCCAGCGTGTGGTGGATACCTGGCTCAACGACCACCAGATACTGGTGCGCTAACCCGCGGTGTTGATGTGCTGGCTCGCGATAGTGGCGGCGAGTCGGGTTACGTGATCGATGACCTGTGCCTCGGTGAGGACTAGTGCGCCGGAGTGCCATTCGCTGAGCATGCCGGTGAATCCGTTGAGGCCGATGGTGACGTCGACCCGGAACGCGTCGGGGTCGGCATCTGGTCGTAGATGAGGGTTACCGGTGTCGATCATGAGTTCAATCAGTTCCCGCTGGGAGGCCTGCCTCTTCTTCTCGAGTGCGGGACAACCTGTGTGGGTGCCCAGCAGCACGTGCGCGCGGGGGAAATCGTCCGCGACCCACGTGACGAGTGTGCGGAGTGCCTGGCTGAGTGTCTCCAGCGGAGGCCGTTCCGGATCGAGGGCGACCACTTCCAACAGCGCAGCGAGTAGTTCGGCCCGGATGCCTTCCCACACCGCGACCAACAGGTCGTCTCTATCTGAGAAATCCTCGTAGAAATATCGGGTGTTCAGGGTTGTCTGCGCACATACTTTGCGCATCGTCACCGCTGCCCAGCCAGACTCGCGCCAGATGTCGAAGGCGGCGCGGACAAACCGTGAACGACGTTCCTGCCGTCGTTGCGCGTGCGTTTGGCCGCCGTAGAGGTCAGACGTGCGGCGCATCTGTCGATGATCGCAAATCTTGCTGACTCCTTGAAAACTTTGACGGTAGGGGCTCTAATGTAAATGATCTCACATGAGATCAGATGATGATTCGGATCTCGAATCTCGCATATCGGAGAGGTGAAGACAATGGCGTCTGCAGCGGTCCAGGGTCTCGAGGCGCGCCCGGCCAGTCCGGCGGGCAACCCGGTGGTGGTTTCCGGAGCGCCGGCCACATATCTCAACGGCCTGTCCATGAGCGTTCAGATGGCGCGGTACGGCCTGGATATCAACAAGGGCTGGGTCAGGCGGGTGGCGGGACACGACATCTCCCGCTTCCGATGTGGCACTAGACGTTTCGTATGCCTCACGCATCCGGAGTACATCGATCACGTCCTGCATGCCGGCAGGCTGAACTATTACAAGTCGTTTGAGTACGAGCTGTTGAGGGCGCTGTTGGGGGTCAGCCTGTTCACCGACGAGGAGGAGTCCTGGCAGTGGCATCGCACACTGCTCAATCCCATGTTCGCGAAGCGCAGACTCAACGGGCTCGTGGATTTGATGGTGGCCCCAATCGACGATCTGGTGGAAGAGCTGCAGTCCCGGCCGGATTCGACGGAGATGAGTCTATCGGACGCCATGGTCAAGCTGACGCTTAACGTGGTTGGAAACGCCTTGTTCGGCAAGCAATTTGGTGCGATCTCCGATGAGATGTCCGACAAGGTCACCGCCGGACTCAGATTTGGTGAGCTGTTGTTGCGGCTGTTTCTGGTGGTGGAACCTCCCCGGTGGATGTTCCGGGCGGTCATGCGTGGCGCGTTCTTGCCGATTCCGCTCCCGTGGCCTTTTCGGACCATGCAGGTCGTCGCGAAGTCGCTCGACAAGTCGGTGTGGGATTTGGTGCGCGATCGCAAGAAGAACCCGACACATGGGCTCGATCTGTTGAACTACATGCTGACCACCGAGGCTGAAGACGGTAAACCATTGCCGGACAAGCGTGTCCGGGATGAATCGATAACGTTCATGCTCGCTGGCCATGAGACGACCGCCAACGCGCTGTCGTGGATGTGGTACTTGTTGGCCCTGAACCCCGCGGTCCGTGAACGGATGATCGACGAGATCGACACGGCACTGCAGGGGCGTACGCCGGGTGCCGACGATTTGGCGCAGTTGCCATGGACGACTGCCTGCTTCATGGAAGCAATGCGTTTCTACAGTCCCGCGTGGGTCATTCCGAGAGTCGCCGTGAAGGACGATGTCATTGACGGCCACCGTATCCGAAAGGGAACGACCGTCATGCTGCCTGGACATCTGGTCCACCACGACGCGCGGTGGTGGACAAACCCGGAGGAGTTCGATCCCTCGCGATTCTTGCCAGGAGCAGGCAAGGGGCGCCCCCGCAGTGCGTACGTGCCGTTCGGCGGCGGAAAACGTATCTGTATCGGACAGAGTTTTGCCGTGATGGAGGGTGTGTTGGTGACGGCTATCTTGAGCCAGCACTTCATATTTGACCTCAAGCCTGGGCACCCGGTTGACCCGGAGGCAACCCTGACGCTGCGTCCTCGCCATGGACTGCAGGTCATTGCCCGGAGACGGCGGTCGGCATGAAGGCGCCACAACGCGTCGTGGTCACGGGTGCAGCCAGTGGGATCGGCGCTGCCACCGTGGAACGTTATGCAAGCCAGGGTATCGAGGTGATCGGCCTGGATATCAACGAGGACGCACTACAGGCCTTCGTGGGCGTCACCCGGCACGGCGGCAAACGGGTTTTCGGATACCCGTGCGATGTGGCCCGGTTCGAATCGGTGGATGAGGCGGCTGCGCGCATCAGAGCCGAGCACGGGGCTGTCGACGTTCTGGTGAACAACGCGGGGGTCGGTGTCGGCGGTGATTTTCTGGAGACCACGGTTGAGGACTGGATGTGGTTGAGGTCCATCAATTTCGACGGTGTCGCCCACGGGTGCCGGGCGTTCGGAGCAGATATGGTGGCCCGTGGATCAGGGCACGTGGTCAACGTGGCGTCCGGGGCCGGATACATTCCCAACCGCCGAATGGCTTCCTACTGCGCATCCAAGGCTGCGGTGATCATGTTCTCTCGTTGTCTGAGGGCGGATTGGGCGAGCCGCGGGGTTGGTGTCAGTGTCATCTGTCCCGGGGTGATCAAGACGCCGATTTTGGAGCACACTCGGTTGCGCGGTTCTGTCAACGAGGAAAAGGAAATGATGGCGAGGGGCTTCAAGCTGGGGCATCCACCAGATGCTGTGGCCAGAGCCATCATTCGTGCAGCCCAACACAACCTCTCGATCGTTCCTGTCGGGATCGAGTCCCGGCTGGCCTACCACGCGCTTCGCGCACTGCCGGCTTCGTTCGGCAACTTGCTTGCTCGCATTTGACCTACTCGAGAACTGGATCATTTATGACAACATCCGTCAACGACGACGTGGCGACCACCGAACCCCGGCCATCGGCTACGTCAGCAGACAAGCAGCCGACGCCCGATCATCGCGTCATCATCATCGGCGCCGGGTTCTCGGGCATAGGTACCGCGATCACGTTGCAAAAGAATGGATTTCACGACCTGCTGCTGATTGATGAGGCCGATGGCGTAGGGGGAACCTGGCATTGGAACACCTACCCGGGCATTGCGGTCGATATCCCGTCGTTCAGTTACCAGTTTTCGTTCGAGAAGCAACGCAATTGGTCGCGTAGCTACGCGCCCGGCCGAGAGCTGAAGGCGTACGCGGAGCACTGCGTTGAGAAGTACGGCCTCGCAGAGAAGATTCGGTTCAACACCACCGTGACCGGCGCGGTGTTCGATAAACAGGCATGTCTGTGGAAAATAAGCACCGCCGCGGGAGAACAGCTGACTGCGCGCTTTGTCATCAACGCGTGCGGCGTCTTGACCCGGCCGGTCTATCCGGAGATTCAGGGCATCGAGGATTTCGCGGGGCAGACGATGCACACCGCCCGCTGGGACCACTGCCAGAGCCTCGCGGGAAAGCGAGTCGGCATCATCGGAACTGGGGCATCCGCCGTCCAGATCGTCGCCGCTATCGCTCCGGAAGTGGAGCATCTCACCGTGTTTCAGAGAACGCCCATCTGGTGCCTGCCGAAACCGGACTTCTCGCTGCGCGGCACCGTGTCGCGATTATTGACGCGGCTACCCGGCGGGCTGCAGGCCACCCGGCTGGCCAGCCAAGCGTTTGTGGAAGCAACTTTTCCGATCCCGGCGCACTATCACGGGGCATTGCCCGGCATGTCACCCGTCGTGGAATCGCTCGCGCGCAGGTACTTACACAGCCAGGTTCGGGATCCCGAGACTCGCGAGAAGCTGACACCCCAGTACGGATTGGGCTGCAAGCGTCCAAGTTTTCACAACGAGTATCTTGCGACTTTCAACCGCGACAACGTCACGCTCGAGACAGACCCGATCACCAGTGTCGGCGCGCATTCCGTCCACGTGTCCAGCGGTGTCGAACACCAACTGGATATGCTCATCCTCGCAACAGGTTTCAAGGTGATGGACCCGGACAACATGCCGACCTATGACCTGACCGGGCGTGACGGACTTACCCAACAGGCCTACTGGGATACGCACCGACTACACGCCTACGAAGGTGTGAGTGTGCCCGGATTTCCCAATCACTTCTCGATCATGGGACCGTACGGCTACAACGGATCATCGTATTTCGCGCTGATCGAAGCGCAGTCCACCCATATCGCTCGGTGCCTCATGCGCGCACGCAAGCTCGATGCCAACTACGTCGAAGTCACCCAACGGGCCAACGACCGTTTCTTCGCGGAGATGCTCAGGCGCAGACGCCGGCAGATCTTTTGGCAGGACAGCTGCGCACACGCGAACAGCTACTACTTCGACAAGAATGGTGATGCCCCTCTTCGGCCGACAACCACGTGGGAATCCGCCTGGCGCAGTCGCACATTCAACCTCGCGAACTATCGATTCGAGCCCTGGGTCCCAGTGGCCCAGAACCCCCGGTAGTGGATGAGGGCGGACGGGGCTGCGGGTCTCTGACCTGCGATAACGCCTCCATACATCAGATCGTGACTTGACCTGGTCATTTATGCCGTGCTAATCACATCTGACTATGGCGATCCCTCTGGGCCCCAATGTTGCGGCCACAGCACCTGCACGTGTCGATGAGCTGTACCCGGGTGACCTGCCCGGATTGCGGCTACCGGGCGGCGTGGAGGGCTGGGCGCGGCCCGAGCTCTCCTCCGTCGTTCGGACCTTCGACTGGATGTTCACCAAGTATCGGCTGGGTGGCGGTGGTCTGAGCGTCTACGTCGACGGTGAACCCGCGTTGGATATCTGGGCGGGCGCGGCGGCGGCCGGGCAGGGCTGGACGCGAGACACCGGAGCCCTCGTCTTCTCGGCGTCGAAGGGTATCGCCGCGACGGTTATTCACCGTCTGGTTGATCGTGGCTTGCTGTCCTACGACGCCCCGGTCGCGCGCTACTGGCCGGAGTTCGGGGCCAACGGTAAGTCGATCATCACGGTGCGTCAGGTGCTCGATCATCGCGCGGGTCTCTCCCGTCTAGAGGGAATCGCTTACCACGCAGAGGAAATCGGCGACCACGAGTTGATGGAGCAACGCCTTGCCGCGGCCCCCGTCGACAAGTTCTTCGGCAAGCGCGCCTATCACGCACTGACCTTCGGATGGCTGCTCGCGGGGCTCGCTCGGTCGGTCACCGGTAAGGACATGCGCGAGCTTTTCCGTACCGAGATCGCCGAACCGCTCGGGGTCGACGGAATTCACCTCGGTCGGCCGCCGCGCTCCTCGCCGACCAAGGCCGCCTCGATGTACCCGTTCCTGGAGTCGGTGGCGAACCAGCCCGTGGTGGGCCGGGTGCTGCCGACGGTGATCCGTGCCATTGATCGCCTTCCCGGGTTCGAGGGTGCCATCGGCACGATGTACGAGCCCGGGATGGAGCGGATCCTCGCCGACGACGGCACGTTGAATTCGGCTCTGTATGACATGCAGGCGCCCGCCGCCAACGCGGTGGCCTCGGCGCCCGCGCTGGCCAAGATGTACGCCGCCCTGGCGAATGGTGGCAGTGTTGATGGCCGAGAGTTTCTCTCGCCGGAAACTGTTGCCGGGCTTGCCCGTAAGACGAATCTGACCATCGACCGCACCATCGTTTTCCCCATGGGAATGCACCTGGGGTACATGTCGCTGCCCATGAACGGATTCCGCGGTGGGTTCGGTCACATCGGACTCGGTGGATCGATGGGGTGGGCCGACCCGAAGCGCAATATTGCCGTCGGCTTCGCGCATAACCGGCTGCCGCTGACCATGGCGCTCGACCAGATCTCATTTGCGTTCTTGTGGCCCCAGATCATCAAGGCCGTGGGCTGAGTCAGTGAATCACCCCTAATCGGCGAGCGCCGATTGGGTATCCGTCTTGAGATCTACTCGGGCAGTCTTGTCTCGACGTCAAGTACCTGGTACTCAGTGTTACTTATGGCACAACCTCATGGCTTCGACGACGCGGCCACGGAATCGTCGCAACCCGCTTCCCTTCCCTTCGCCTACCCGCCGCTGGAACGCGGTGTGGAGCTGCCGCCGGGGGTGAACGGGTGGGCCCGCCCCGAGTTCCGAGGGGTGGTGCGGGTCTTCTCACTTGCCTTCACCAAGTACCACGTCGGTGGCGGCGCCATCTGCGTATACGTGGACGGCGAACCCGTCCTCGATCTGTGGGCAGGGCTCGCGCAGATGGGGCAGCAGTGGACACGGGACACCGCGCCGGTCATCTTCTCGGCGTCCAAGGGTGTCACCGCCACGATCATCCACAGGCTGGTGGATCGCGGCCTCTTGGACTATTCGGCGCCGGTCTCGCAGTACTGGCCCGAATTCGCCGCCAACGGCAAGGGCGCGATCACGGTGGACGAGATCTTGTCGCACACGGCGGGTTTGTCACGGCTGACAGGTATCGCGCACAGCTACGAGGAGATGTTCGATCCGGACCTGATGGCAGACCGGCTCGCCGCCGCGCCCGTCGACAGGTACTTCGGTAAGCCTGCGTACCACGCGTTGTCCATCGGCTGGCTGATGGGGCGGCTGGCCAAGGCCGTCACCGGTAAGGACCTCGAAGAGCTGTATCGCACCGAATTGGCCGAGCCGCTCGGGGTAGACGGTATCCACATGGGCCGGCCTCCCGAAGGCGCGCCTTCCGAATCAGCTGCCCTCACACCCTATTTGGATCGGGTCGCACGATCCGGCTTCATTCGCCGGGCGGCGCCGCCGGTCATGGGGGTGCTCGACAAGATGCCCGGCGCCAAGGGTGCAGCCTCCACGCTGTACCAGCCCGGCGCCGAGATGCTGTTGGCCGACGACGGGCATGCGAGTGCACCGGTGATGGACCTGCGGTGCGGTGCGGGCAGCGCCTGCTGTACCGCACCCGCGCTGGCCAAGCTCTACGCGGCCCTGGCGGGGGACGGCAGTGTCGACGGGATACGGCTGCTTTCGCCGGAAATCACCAGGGGGCTGGCGCGTAAGAACAGCTACCAGATCGACCACACGCTGGGGATACCGATGGGCTGGCACCGTGGCTACCACTCGCTGGCGGTGCCGGTGATCGGGGGCGGCTTCGGGCACATCGGAGCCGGAGGTTCCTTCGGATGGGCCGATCAGAAACGCAACATCTCGGTGGCGATCGTGCACAACCGACTGCCCAGCACGATGGTCTTCGACCAGACCATCATCGGCACCTTCCTACCGTCGATCATTCGCGCTGCGCGGTAGCGCGTGGCGCGAATGACCAACGTCCGGAGGTTACTTCGTGGGCTTGGGTAGCAGGTAGCGCGTGAACAGGGAGAAGATGTCCTGGTAGCGCGCTCCGGTGACCCGAACGATCACATCGAGGATCTTGGCATCGGGGCCGACGAGCACGCGGGGCTTCTTCTTGCGGACTGCGGTGAGGATGATGCGCGCGGCCGCTTCGGGGCTGGTGTTCGCCAGGTACTTGTCGAACAACGCGGCCCCGGCCTTGACGTCGTAGCCCTCCGCGGCGGTGGAGTTGCGTGCGATGGCGGTCTTGATGCCGCCGGGGTGCACGCAGGTGACCGCGACGGGCTTCTTGCCGATGATCATCTCCTGGCGCAGCGACTCGGTGAACCCGCGTACCGCGAATTTCGCTGAGTTGTAGGCACTTTGGCCTGGCATGGACAGCACGCCGAACAGGCTGGAGACGTTGATGACATGGCCGTCACCGGAGGCGATCAGGTGCGGCAGGAAGGCCTTGGTGCCATTGACCACGCCCCAGAAGTCGACATCGATGATGCGTTCGATGTCCTTGAAATGGCTTTCCTCCACCTCGCCCTGATACGCGATGCCGGCGTTGTTGTAGATCTGGTTGACCTTGCCGAAGTGCTCCTTGATGGCATCGGCGTAGAGCAGGAAGGCTTCGCGCTCAACAACATTGAGGCGATCGGAGCGGACATCCGCACCCAGGGCCTTGACCTGACGTTCGGTCTCGGCCAGACCTTCGGCGTCGACATCGCTGATGGCCACCTTGGCGCCCGAGCGTGCGAGTTCGACCGCTAGTGCGCGTCCGATTCCCGAACCCGCGCCGGTCACCACGGCGACCTTGCCGTTGAAGCCTTCCATAGATGTCTCCTTGTTAGACGACTGTCAAATAGTCAGAGTAGTGGGTCAGCTGGAACGTTTGGGCATCAGGAACCGCTCGCCGAGAAGGAACAGATCCTGGTACCGCGAGCCTGTCAGTCGGACCAAGACGTCGATCACCTTGGCGTCGGGCCCGACGAGTACGCGCGGCTTCTTCTTGCGGACGGCGGTGAGGATGATGCGTGCCGCCGCCTGTGGGCTGGTTCGTGCGAGCAGGTCGAACAACTTCGCGAATTCGGCATGGTCATAGCCTTCGGCCACTGTGGCGTTGCGCGCCACATTGGTCTTGATACCGCCGGGGTGCACGCAGGTGACCGCGACTGGCTTCTTACCGATGATCATCTCCTGGCGCAGTGACTCGGTGAAACCGCGTACGGCGAATTTCGCTGCGTTGTAGGCACTTTGGCCCGGGCATGCCATGATGCCGAAGATGCTTGAGACGTTGATGACGTGGCCGTCGCCGGAGGCGATCAGGTGCGGCAGGAAGGCCTTGGTGCCGTTGACCACGCCCCAGTAGTCGACGTCGAGGATGCGTTCGATGTCCTTGAATTCGCTGATCTCGAAGTCGCCGTGGAAGTCGATGCCGGCGTTGTTGTAGATCTGGTTGACCTTGCCGAAGTGCTCCTTGACGACGTCGGCGTAGAGCAGGAAGGCCTCGCGCTCAGCGACGTTGAGGCGATCGGAGCGGACCTCCGCGCCGAGGGCCTTGATCTGGCGTTCGGTCTCGGCCAGGCCCTCGTTATCGATATCGCAGATGGCCACCTTGGCGCCCGAGCGTGCGAGTTCGACCGCTAGGGCGCGTCCGATTCCCGAACCCGCGCCGGTCACCACGGCGACCTTGCCGTTAAAGCCGTCCATGAGCACTCCTGACAGATTTACGTTGTAAGGCTGACGTCAATCAGTGAGGGTAATGGATAGCGGTGCCAAGTGGTCAGGGCGGCGGCAGTAGTGGTCAGGTCTTGATGCCGACGCAGATCCAGTCGACGGAGATCAGGGGTGGGGTGATCGGCCGCGCCACCGGACGGTGCACGACGACATCGAACCCGGCGCGGGAGAAGAGTCGCTGCATTTCGCCGGCCGTAGGGAAGTGCGCCGGTCCGCGCTCCCCGGTTCCGCGACCCAGCCAGCGGCGCTTCTTGGGGCAGATCGTGGCGACCGAGACCATGCCGCCTGGGGCAAGTACGCGGTAGAACTCCGCCAGTGCGGCAGGCTGGTCGAAGAAATGGAATGCCGATGTGGTGACGACGGCATCGAGGGTGCTGTCGCCGAACGGGAGCTGTTCCGCGGGTGCCTTCTTCCACTGAACGTCGGCGGACAGGGCCCTTGCCTTGGCGAGCATGCCATCGGACATGTCGACACCGAAAACGGACGCCGGGCTCAGTTCGGCCTGGATGCGCGACGCCAATATTCCTGTGCCACAAGCGATATCAACGATCCGCTGGGCGTTGTGTTCGCGTAGTTGCCTGATGGTGTCGTCTTGGGCCGGGCTGTACACGTGGCGTTGCACGAACGGGAAGTTGTAGACCTTCGACATCATGGTCCAGTACCGCGTGACCAGCTCATTGAGTGAACGCCGTGGGGCGATGGCAGTCATCTGTGAAACCTAGGAGCGGTGCGGGGTGAAAGTCGGTGACTCGGCCTGATCTTTGTGAAAGATACGAGGCCCACGCGCGAAAGCTATGACTGGCCCCAATAACCCCCGTGCCGTGCGATGAACCTCCGAGCAAACCTCCGAACCGATGGGCGGGACGGTAGGGTGCGCAGGGGTCTAGCGGATGTGGTCCGCGAGGTACGGGTATTCCACGGTGCAGTGGGAGAAGGTTGGAGTCCGCTGATGACGGCGTCACTCAGTGATCGGTTCATGCGTCGGCTGCCGGAGACGGCACGCCGCGCAGTGGACTGTTTCGCCGCCGAGGTGCCGTACTACGGGATGCTGCCGCGCGAGGTTCTCGACGGTGAGATCACCGAGTTCACCAAGCAGCACTTCCGAATCTTCTCCCGGGTCATGGTGGAAGCGCGGGCGCCTACGGAGGACGAGTACGCGGTGTCGATCCTGGCGGCGTCACGACGGGCTCAGGAGGACATCCCGCTTCCGGCGATCCTGGCCGTGTACAACGTCGCCGCGCGGGTCGGCATAGAGACGCTCCGCGAACTGGCAACTCCCGACGAGGTCGAAGAGGTGCTGGCGATAAGTCTGCAGGTGCAGCGATACCTGCAGTTGATGCTGCCCGCCGTTACCGCTGCGTATCTTGAAGAGCGACAAGGTCTTTACAGTGCAACGACGGAGGCTCGGCGCGACCTTTTCGACGCGTTGGTCAAGGGGACACCGTGGACCGAGGCTGCCGAACGTGCCAGTGTCACGCTGGCCCTGTCCTACAACGTGCTCTTCCTGTACATGCCGGAGCCCGCGGCGAACACCGTGGTGGCGCGTAGGCGCGCCCATCTGGTGCAGGACATCCTCGACGACTACGCGCGCGAACCGGTGCTCACCTCCCTGGACGGCCGCGGCGGCATCATCTTGCTGCCCGCGGTGGGCAAGGTGGAATCGCTGCTGCCCTTGTTCTCTCAGGTGGCCGGGGGAGCCGTCACGCTCGGAGTCTCCGATGCCACCGACCCCGGCGAGATAGCCGCCGCTGCGGATGAGGCGCGTGAATTGGCCTTGCTCGCACTGAGACTGGGCCGGGCGCCGGGCGCTTACCGGCTCTCCGATCTGCTCTTGGAGTATCAGATCACCCGCCCGGGTAGAGCCCGGGATCTGCTCGCCGCGACGGTCCAGCCGCTGGCGGCGCATCCGCATCTGCAGCAGGCGCTCAGCGCATATCTGCAACACGAGCACGGTCGGCAGCTGGCGGCCAAATCGCTGCATGTGCATCCGAACACCCTGGACTACAGATTGCGTCGGGTCGCCGAACTCACCGGCCTGGATCCCGCGCAGCCGTCGGCCGCGCGCACTCTCGCGGCCGCGTTATTGGCCGTGAAGACACACTGACTCTGGTTCTACAGCCGCCCGGCGAGGAGCTTCACGATGGCCACGATCTGTCGGAGGTACATGATCAGGGCGCGTGGTGAGAGGACCGTGGACAACACCGTCTGGATATCGGGTTGCGTCGGTAACAACTTGCCGCGCATGCGTTCATCGAGCCAGCCGAGCGCATCATGACCGCCGGACAGTAGCAAGAAGACACGGTCGCTGGCACGGTCGCGCCGGTAGGTGACATGTGCGCCACCGGCGACGTAGTCCTCGGCGAGTTGGTCCGTGCTGGAAACCGGCAGGAGTACGTCGTGGGTCGAGTGGTACAGGTAAATCGGCGCGGTAGGGGTGCGTAGCCCCAGCGTCATCGCGTCGGTGAGGGCGGCGATCTCCGGAGTGTCCATCACCTCTTCGAGCGGACGGTCGAAGATCCTGTTGAAGTTGAGAAATGGCCAGTACAGCAGTGCCTGGATGACGGTCAGGCGTTCGGCCTTCTCGACCATCCGGCGGCCTCTCTTGGTGAGGTGCTTTTCCAAGAGGTCTTGGATAGCGGGGCTTATCCGCATCATCGCCGCCAGCACGATGATGATGAGCCCCGAAGAGTATCGGCCGCTGAGTTGGTGCATGAGGGGGCCGGGTTGCGGGGCGGGTGCGCCGATCAGTGCCCCCACGAGGTTGAGTTCAGGTGCGTACTCACCGGCGAGTTCGGCAGCCCAGGCGGTCGCGTTGCCACCGGCCGAGTAGCCCCACACCGCCGTCGGAGTTTGGGTGGTCAGGTGCGGGATGCCGTCCTCACCGGATGCCGCAATCGTGGCGCGCAGCGCGTCCAACACGTGGTAGCCGGGTTGTTTGGGCGCCATCCAGAGGCCCTTCGGCCCCTCGTGGTCGCTGATGGTGACTATCCACCCTCGTTGGAGCGCGGCCACTGCGAGCAGAAACTCGTTTTGTGACTGATTGATGCCGAAGGTGCGGTGCTGCAGGTAGTAAGAGGGGAATCTCTTGGGGGTGACGGCGTCGATCGCACTCTGGAAGGCGAGCAGCGGCGACGCCTCCGTCGCCTTCTTGGGGACGAGCACCGTGGTCACCGTGGTCTCTGGGGCCCCGTGCAGATCGGTGCTGCGGTACAGCACCTGCCATGCGTGCAGTTTCAGCGGGATGAGTCCGAAGAAACCTATCTGAACCCGCCGGCGTCGCAGCGGTGTTCCGGGTGCGGTCTTCTCCCAGCCATCAGGAGGGCGGAAGAACGGCTCGTCCGGGGACGGTAGCGGCTTACCAAGTTGCATCGGCCAGGCCTCGATCGACTGAGTCGCCGGGGTCGACGTGGGCGCAGTGCCGGCAGTCATCTGGCTCCTGTCCTTGTTGTGGTCTTCCCGTCCGGATTGAGTGACGTCGATAGTGAGAAACCGCGGATTCGCGCAGCGTATTCAACAAGAATGATCCATGGCAACGAATCGTCGTTGAATCGGGGTTACCCCCCAAGGCGCTCATCGGACCTTGTAGTTCGTCACCGATGAAGCAAACGGCCGAAGTCAATCTTTGTGCCCTTGCTATTCTACAGGGGTCCGCGATCATCGCTGCCCAGAGGGTTGCTGGTGGATAGAATCGCGACAAAAATGAAACCAAATTCTATTTCTTGGTTAAGTTCTACCGCCGGCGCGATGCGACACCGTGTGTGAGTCAGAGACGGCCGAGGAGCAGCTTCACGATGCCCCATTGCCAGCGCAACTGGCTCCATGCGGCTCGTCGAGTCAGCGATGTCGAGAGTACGGTCCGGACGTCCGATATCGGCGGCAACGGCCTACCCGCTAACCGCGCGGCCAGCCAGCCCAGGGCGTCACTGCCGCCGAGCACGGCCAGCAGGATGTGCTCGGTGGTCCGGTCGCGCCGGTAGGTGACGTGCGTGCCGCCGGCGATGTAGTCCTGCGCCAGCCTGTCGGAGGCAGTGATCGGCAGTAGCTGGTCATGGACGGCGTGGTACAGGTAGACCGGTGCGCTGGGTGTGCGTTGCCCCAGGCGCATCTCATCGGTCATGTTGCGGATCTGGGGTGCCACCATGATGTTGTCCAGTGGCCTGTCGACGAGTTTGTCGAAGTTCTTGCGGGGCCAGCGGATGACGGATTCGACCAGGCTGATGCGCTTGGCCTTGTCGATGATGCGCCTGCCCTCGGGTGTCAGGTGCGCACTCAGGTACTCGCCCGCAGCGGGATTCGCCATCATGAATGCCGCCAATACCGGGGGAATCATTCCGGAGGCGAATCTGCCGCTGTGGAATTGCACGAGCGGGCCGGGTAGCGCCGCGGGACCGCCGATGAGTGCACCGGCGAAATTGAGGTCGGGTGCGTACTCCGGCGCCATCTCCGCGGCCCACGCGCTCGCGGTGCCACCCCCGGAAAACCCCCACACGGCAACAGGATTGCCGGGGCGCAGGGCCGGAATTCCGTCGTTGCCCCCGGACGCAAGTGTCGCGCGGAGGGCGTCGAGAATGTGGTAACCCGGCTGCCTCGGCACCATGAAGAGTCCGCGCGGCCCTTCATGATCGGGGATGGTGACCACCCAGCCGCGGGCAAGCGCGGCCACTGACATCATGATTTCATTCTGGGTCTGGGTGAGCCCAAGGGTGCCGCGTTGCAGGTAGTACGAAGGGAACCGGCGCGCGGTGACCGCATCGATGGGGGCGTTGTGCGCGATCACCGGGGCCTGTGCTGTGGCGTTGCGCGGGACCACCACCGTCGTAACAGTGGCCTCCGGGTCGCCGTGTAGGTCGGTGCTGCGGTAGAGCACCTGCCAGGCCTGCAACCGGGTGGGCACCGTGCCGAATAGTGCGATGCGAACTCGTCTGCGGCGCAGCGGTGTCCCCGGCGCCGTGTCCTCCCACCCGGCGGGCGGGAGGTAGAACGGATCCTCGGGGGAGGGGCGCGGCTTCCCGGATGCGGGCGGCCACACCTCCATCGAGAATTCTTCGACGGCAGGAAGTGGCGCGGAGCTGGCGGTCATCAGCGCAGAGTATTGACGTGCGGACACCCGAACCAGGCATCCGGCACGAATACAGGTTGACCCCCTAAGGAGTCGTCAGCACCTTGTGACCGCTCACTCCTGGGCGGATGTGGGCGCGAAGGCCTCGTCGATGATCTCCTGCTGCTCGACGGCATGCACCTTCGAGGAACCGGAGGACGGCGCCGACATGGCCCGTCGCGAGATCTTGGTCAGGCCGGTCAGGCGCGGGACCACCTCGGGCAGGTTCAAGCCGAAGGTCGGCCACGCGCCCTGGTTCGCAGGCTCTTCCTGTACCCAGATGTACTGCGTACCTTCCGGATACAGGCCGAGGGTCTCCTCCAGCCGGTAGCGCGGGATGGGGTACAGCTGCTCGATGCGGACAATCGCGACATCGTCGCGCTTGTCGGCGTTCTTACGGGCCAGCAGGTCGTAGTACAGCTTGCCGCTGGTGAGCAGGATTCGGCGGACCTTGCTGCGATCGCCGACGCCATCCTCGTAGGAGGCCTCTTCCAGGACCGAGCGGAACTTGCGGTCGGTGAAGTCCTTGATATCGCTGACCGCGGCCTTGTTGCGCAACATGGACTTTGGTGTGAACACCACCATCGGCCGGGTGATGCCGTCCAGCGCGTGCCTGCGCAACAGGTGGAAGTAGTTGGCGGGTGTCGACGGCATCGCCACCGTCATCGAACCCTCGGCGCACAGCTGCAGGAATCGCTCGATGCGGCCCGAGGTGTGGTCGGGGCCCTGTCCCTCGTGGCCGTGGGGGAGCAGCAGCACCACTTCGGAGAGCTGGCCCCATTTGGCCTCGCCGGAGGAGATGAACTCATCGATGATGGACTGCGCTCCGTTGACGAAGTCTCCGAACTGCGCCTCCCACAACACCATTGCATCGGGATTGCCCACCGAATAGCCGTACTCGAAGCCGACGGCGGCGTATTCGGACAGTGATGAGTCATGCACCACAAGACGCCCGCCGGTGGGGGTGCCCTCGGCGTTGACGCCGACCAGCTGCAACGGGCTGAACTCGTCGCCGTTGTGCCGGTCGATGATCACGGCGTGACGCTGGGTAAAGGTGCCGCGCTTGGAGTCCTGGCCAGTGAGCCGCACCACCTTGCCTTCGGCGACGAGGGTGCCGAGGGCAAGTAGCTCACCGAAGGCCCAATCCACCTTGCCCTCGTAGGCCATTTCGCGACGCTTCTCCAGCACCGGTTTGACGCGCGGGTGCACGGTGAAGTCCTCTGGCAACGACAGGAAGGCGTCGCCGATGCGTTGTAGAAGTGCCTTGTCGACGGCGGTGACCAACTTCTGTGGCAGCTGCTGGTCCTCTTCCACCGACTCGCTGGGCCGCTGCTGGTACTTCTCCAGGTCGCGGACCTCGTTGAACACCCGCTCCAGCTGGCCCTGGTAGTCGCGCAGGGCGTCCTCGGCTTCCTTCATCGAGATATCGCCGCGGCCGATCAGGGATTCGGTGTAGGTCTTGCGCACACCGCGCTTGGTGTCGATCACTTCGTACATCTGCGGGTTGGTCATCGAAGGGTCGTCGCCCTCGTTGTGGCCGCGCCGGCGGTAGCAGATGAGGTCGATGACGACGTCTTTGTTGAACTTCTGCCGGAAGTCGACTGCCAGTCGCGACACCCACACGCACGCCTCGGGGTCGTCCCCGTTGACGTGGAAGATTGGCGCCCCAATCATCTTCGCGACGTCGGTGCAGTACTCGCTGGAGCGCGAATGCTCCGGTGCGGTGGTGAAACCGATCTGGTTGTTGACCACGATGTGAATGGTGCCGCCGGTCCGGTAGCCCGGGAGGTTGGCGAGGTTCAGGGTTTCGGCCACCACGCCCTGTCCGGCGAATGCGGCATCACCGTGCAGCATGAGTGGAACCACGGTGAAGCGGCCACCGTCGGTGCCGACGTCGAGGACGTCCTGCTTGGCCCGCACCAGGCCTTCCAGCACCGGGTCCACGGCCTCCAGGTGCGAGGGGTTGGCGGTCAGCGACACCTCGATGTCGTTCTCGCCGAACATCTGGATGTAGGTGCCGGAAGCGCCCAGGTGGTACTTCACGTCACCGGAGCCGTGCGCGAGCGCCGGATTCAGGTTGCCCTCGAACTCGGTGAAGATCTGCGAGTACGGCTTGCCGACGATGTTCGCCAGCACGTTGAGGCGGCCGCGGTGCGGCATGCCGATGACCACTTCGTCGAGGCTGTACTCGGCACTCTGGTCGATGACGGCGTCCATCATCGGGATGACGCCCTCGGCGCCCTCCAGTGAGAACCGTTTCTGTCCAACGTATTTGGTGGCCAAGAAGGTCTCGAACGCCTCGGCGGCATTGAGCTTGGAGAGGATGTACTTCTGCTCGGCGACGGTGGGCTTGTCGTGCTTGACCTCGATGCGCTCCTGCAGCCACTTCTGCTGTTCTGGTTCCAGGATGTGGGTGTACTCCACGGCGGCGTGCCGGCAGTACGCGTCGCGCAGCACTGAGAGCACATCGCGCAGCTTCATGTACTCCTGACCCTTGAACCCCGAGACCTTGAACTCGCGGTCCAGGTCCCACAGCGTCAGACCGTGAGTGAGCACATCCAGATCGGGGTGGCTGCGGAACCGGGTCTTGTCCAGGCGCAGCGGATCGGTATCCGCCATCAAATGGCCCCGATTGCGGTATGCCGCAATCAGTTCCAGCACCCGAGCGTTCTTGTCGACGATCGAGTCGGGGTTGTCGATGCGCCAGCGCACCGGCTCGTAAGGGATGCCCAGCTCGCGGAAGATGTCGTCGAAGAAGTCGTCGGAGAGCAGCAGCTGATGCACCGTGCGCAGGAAGTCGCCGGATTCGGCACCCTGGATGATGCGGTGGTCGTAGGTGGACGTCAGCGTCATGAGCTTGCCGATGCCCAGATCGGAGATGCGCTCCTCGCTGGCGCCCTGGAACTCCGCGGGGTACTCCAGCGCGCCGGCACCGACGATGGCACCCTGACCGCGCATGAGGCGAGGCACCGAGTGCACGGTGCCGATGGTGCCCGGGTTGGTCAACGAGACGGTGACCCCGGAGAAGTCCTCGGCGGTCAGTTTGCCGTCCCGTGCCCGGCGCACGATATCTTCGTAGGCGGTGATGAACTGGCCGAAAGCCATTGTCTCGCAGCCCTTGATGGCGGCCACCACGAGGGTGCGGTTGCCGTCCTTGCCCGGCAGGTCGATGGCCAGGCCCAGGTTGATGTGAGCGGGCGTTACGGCAGTGGGCTTCCCGTCCACCTCGGCGAAATGCCGGTTCATGTTCGGGAAGTCCTTGACGGCCTGGACGATGGCGTAGCCCAGCAGGTGCGTGAAGGAGATCTTGCCGCCGCGGGTGCGCTTGAGGTGGTTGTTGATGACGATGCGGTTGTCGATCATCAGCTTGGCGGGAATGGCCCGGACGCTGGTCGCGGTCGGGATCTCTAGGGAGGCCGACATGTTCTTGACGACGGCCGCGGCGGCGCCGCGCAGTACCTGAGTCTCGTCACCTTCGGCTGAGGGCACCGGCGGAAGAGCGGGCTTCGGGGCGGCAGCGGGTGCGGCTGCCGGGGCCGCCGCAGGGGCGGGGGGTGCTGCGGGCGCGGGTACGGGTGGTGCAGCTGCAGGTGCAGGAGTGGGTGCCGGGGCAGGAGTGGGTGCCGCGGCGGCGTGGCCGTTGCCGGCGTCGGTCGCGGGCTCGGCCACGTAGTCGGCAAGGAATTCGTGCCAGCTGGAGTCCACCGAGGACGGGTCTTCCTTGAATCGCTGGTACATCTCCTCGACCAGCCATTCGTTCTGCCCGAATTGGGGATTTGAACCGTTCACGACAGTCTTCGCCTCGCTCCGTCTCGTTCGATAACTCAGTCCGTTTAGCGACCGGTACCAGGCTAACGCGTCGCCAACGGGGGTGAGGTGTCACGGTGACATGACAGAGGCGACATCATCGGCGCCGCTGATGGCCGAAGGGTTGCCGCACCGTGAACAGCCACCCCTGTGCGTTGCTAGCCCTTGGGTGCGACCAGGCGCAACTGCACCGGCCATACGGTTGGGGGAGACCCAAAGGCATTACGTGCGTTGGTGATGATCCGTTTGCCGATGAATCGGTTACCGCCGGCGCCGATCACGGCGCCGATCCCGGCCGGCAACAGCTTGCCGAATGCCATCGCCCCGCGTTTCAGCGCGAACTTCTTGGTGAACCGCTTGAGCAGCGTGGCATTGAGATGGCTCAGCGCGGGTACCGGCAGCGTCGAGGTCGCCTCGGCCAGCCAGCCGCCGCCGACGGTGCGCTCCTTGCCCAGCACGTCCGAGACCGTCGTCTCACCATCCTCGCCCAGCAGGACGGCGAGCACCAGCGTGTGCCGGTGTTCGATCTTGGCGAGCTCGATGTCGTGGACCGCTGCCAGCGCGAGGGTGAACAGCGACGTCGCCTCCAGGAACAACACGGCCTCCCCGGCGGTGGCCGACAATGCGGCCAGCGTGCCTACCCCGGGGAAAGCAGCGGCGGCGCCGACCGCTGCGCCACTGCCCATCACGGTCGCCAGGTACCGCTTCTCCAGCATCGTGATGATGTCGCCGGGTGCAGCGCCGGGATGGGTGCTGCGTAGCTTCTGGACATACGCGCGGACCGCCGGTTCCTGGACCTTGGTGCTCTGGTCCAGGATGAGTGAGAGAAGCTTGCCGGAGGCCCCGAGTTTGGTTTCCTTGCCCTTGCCGCTCAAGGCGAGCTGCCGCTGCGGTTCGGTGAAGCGAGTGCTCATCGGCGTGTGTTCCTTCAGTGCGGTGGGCTGGATGGGTCCACGTTGTTGTGAGCGAAGATTTGGTCTCACAGTAGTGAAGACGAATGACGAGCGCTTTTCGTTCCTTAATAGGTAGCCCGGCGGGGTGTGTTCCCGATAACTTGGCAAGCTGTCATTCCCGACAGCCGTCGGTCTCATCGGGCGACGCGCGTGGTGGGTCTGGGGGAAGTGTTCGCATCGCCTCGAGGGGTGGAATCGGTGAGATGCAGCTCACATTTGTTAGGAAAGGGAAGGTTTTGCCGCGTGCGCGCGCTGAAGACTGAGGTGACTGCTGCCCGGAGTGAGACGACCACGGACGAATCGGTGGGCGTTCCGGGACCGGCCGATGCGATCTCACCCCCCACTACCCGCCTGGGCAAGGCGTGGCTCATCACCGTATTGGGCGCAATGGTTGCCCTGGGGCCGCTCACCATCGACATGTACCTGCCGGCCTTGCCTGATATCGGGACGGATCTGCACGTCAACTCGACCCTCACGCAGCTGACACTTACCGGAACGCTGCTGGGATTGGGGCTAGGGCAGCTCCTGGTGGGTCCGCTATCGGATTCGCTCGGCAGGCGCCTGCCGCTGATCGCCGGGGCGGCCCTGCATATCGCGGCGTCCCTGGCCATCACCATCGCCCCGAACATCGTGGTTTTGGGTGTACTGCGGGCGATTGAAGGGGTGGGTGCCGCGGCGGCCATGGTCGTGGCGATGGCCGTGGTGCGCGACCTCTATACCGATAGGGCGGCCGCCACCGTCATCTCCCGGCTCACGCTGGTGATCGGTATCGCACCGATCCTGGCCCCGTCGCTGGGCGCGGCCGTGCTGGTGCACGGCTCATGGCAGAACGTGTTCGCCGCACTGTCGTGTTTGGGAGTTCTGCTTCTCATCCTTGCGGTGGTGGCGCTGCCGGAGACCTTGCCCCCGAGCGCACGGCGGCCGCTGCGGGTGAGTGCAATCCTGCAGACCTATCGCGACTTGCTGCGCGACAAGGTGTTCGTGGTCCTGGTGCTTGTTGCCGGGCTGTCGTTGTCGGGGTTGTTCGCCTACATCTCGGGTGCGTCTTTTGTGCTGCAGGGCCAGTACGGCATGAACCAGCAGGTGTTCGCGATCGCATTCGGTGCTGGCGCCATTGCGTTTGTCGCGGCCTCGCAGCTGAACGTGGTGTTGCTCAAGCGATTCGAACCGCAACAGATAGGGCAATGGTGTCTGTCATTGGCCCTGATTCCGGCGGTGGTGCTGCTGGTGTTGGCCGGGCTCGGTATCGGTGGACTGGTCGGCTTCGTGGCTCCGGTGTGGACGCTGATGGCGTTCATGGGCTTCGTCATACCCAACGCGCCGGCCTTGGCCTTGTCTCGTCATGGCGAGGCGGCCGGCACCTCGGCGGCCGTGCTGGGTGCCTCGCAGTTCGGCGTCGGAGCGGTGATCGCGCCGTTGGTCGGGGCGTTGGGCAATAACGCACTTGCCGTCGCCGTCGTCATGACGATCGGGGTTGTGCTGGCTCTGGCGGGGCTGGCCGTCGTGAGAAATCGTGTCACCACCTGAACCACGACGAGATTCCGTAGCCGTGCAGCCTGAGTATCCGCGACCGTGGACGACGTTGTGGGTGGTGCTGTTCGGCCTGTTCATGATCTTGCTCGACTCGACGATCGTGTCGGTCGCCAATCCCGCCATCAAGATCGCTTTCGGTGCCGACTACTCGGCGACGGTGTGGGTCACCAGCGCCTACCTGTTGGGCTACGCGGTGCCGCTGCTGACCACCGGGCGACTCGGAGATCAGTTCGGCCCGAGGTCCATGTACTTGGCAGGACTGGCCGTCTTCACCGCAGCCTCGCTGTGGTGCGGGCTCGCCGGATCGATCGGCTGGCTTATCACCGCGCGAGTGGTGCAGGGGCTAGGTGCGGCGATGCTGACCCCGCAGACACTCACGGTGGTGCAACGGGTGTTCCCGCCGCAGCGGCGCGGGACCGCCATGGGGGTGTGGGGCGCGGTCGCCGGGATCGCGACGCTGGTCGGCCCGGTCGCCGGCGGCGTGTTGGTCGACGGGTGGGGTTGGCAGTGGATCTTCTACGTCAATGTCCCGGTGGGTGTGTTGGGAATGATCCTGGGTGCCATCTATATCCCGCGTATGCCGACGCACCCGCATCGGCTGGATCTCTTGGGTATTGCGCTCTCGGCCACGGGTATGTTCGCGTTCGTCTTCGCACTGCAGGAAGGGGAGAGCTTCCACTGGGCGCCGGGGATATGGGGGCTGATGGCGGCCGGTCTGGCGGCCCTGGGCGTGTTCGTGTGGTGGCAGTCGGCGAATCGGGGTGAACCGCTGATACCGCTGCGGCTGTTCGCGGACCGAAACTTCTCGCTCGCCGGTGTGAGCATCGCGTCGATGAGTTTTTGTGTGATCTCCACCGGCTTGCCGATGATGTTCTATACACAATTGGCGCTGGGTTTTTCGCCGACCGAGGCCGCGCTGACGCAGGCCCCGACGGCGATCGTGAGCGCGATTTTGGCACCGGTGTCCGGCTGGCTTGTGGACCGGGTGCGTCCTTCGGTGTTGATCGGCGGCGGCATCGCGTTGATGATCGCTTCGACGTTGTGGTGGACGGCGATGATGCGGCCGGAGACGCAGATGTGGCAGCTCATGCTGCCCGCGGCGGGTATCGGTGCGGCGATGGCATGCATCTGGGGGCCCTTGGCCACCACCGCGACGCGGAACCTGTCGTTTGCGGTTGCCGGTGCCGGGTCCGGCGTCTACAACACGTTGCGCCAGGTCGGAGGAGTGGTGGGCAGTTCGGCGATGGGGGCGTTGATGACGGCGCGGCTGGCTTCGAACATGCCCACAATGCCTTCCTCTTCAGTCGATTCCGCGTCAGATGGGGTACTACCGCCCGGGTTGCGCGCGCCGTTCTCGATGGCGATGTCTCAGTCGATGTTCATGGGCGTCGCCGCGTTGGTGATTGGTTTGGTGGCAGCACTGTTCATGCGGCCCGCTGGTTCACAGGTAGGTGCCGTGTCCCTCGACCACGTTGTCCCCGTCGAAGATTAGGACCTCGTTGACGAGGCCGCCCTTGTGGTTTCGGTAGTTGATGACGACGGCTCTTGCGCCCACATAGGTGCCGACGGGTTCGAAATGCAGATCCGGGTTGCGGGCGAGTGCTTCGGCCCAGTAGTCGCGGATGGCCTTCTTGCCCCGAAAGATGCCGCCGGTCTCTGGGGCTATCTCGGCGCCATAGGCGGAGGTAAAGACCGCGTCGTCGTGGAAATGTGCCAGCACCGACTCGATGTCGTGTGCGTTCCACGCCGCATACCACTCCCGGCTGAACTCCTCGGGGTCGATGGTGAGTGTCATGACTCTCGCCCGGCAGCGCCGCTTCGCCCGAACAACACCGCGGGGTTCAGGAACCCGGTGGGATCGAAGGCCGCCTTGATTGCCCGCATGGCGGCGATGTCGCCGGGGGTCCGGGCCATGCTGAGGTAGTCGCGCTTGATCGTCCCGACTCCGTGCTCCGAGCTGACATTGCCGCCCAGTTCGGCGATGAGCGTCATCATGGGCTGATACAACGCGGTGGAGTCGGGGCAGCGCAACACATTTAAGTGCAGGTTGCCCTCTCCCACATGGCCGAACAAGACAGGTATCGCGTCGGGGACCTTCGCTGCGATCAGTGCGGTGGCACGTCGTTCGAACTCGCCAATGTGCGTCAGGGGCAGTGCCACATCGAATTTCAACGGTGGACCATAGGTCCCCAATGCCTCGGCGATGGATTCGCGTACCTGCCAAAGCCGTTCACGGGAGTTGGCATCCAAACCGACAGCGGCCCGCTCGGCCACGCCGGCCGCATCGAGTGCTTCGGCCAGATCTTCGGTGGGGTCGCTATCGCGGGCGAGTTCGATGAGCAGCAGCCATGGATTGTCCACAGGGCTAGGGATACCCAACCTGGCATCCATGAGCTCCAGTGCGGCGATTCCGCTGAGATCACGGAAGATCCGGCTCGCCTCGACCAGCTGATCCAGGTGGTCGAACCCGGTGATCGCTGCGACGCTGTGTGTCGGGACCGGATGCAGGCGCAGTTCGAGTTCGGTGATCACGCCGAGGGTGCCCTCGGCGCCGACGAACAGGCTGGTGAGGTCGTAGCCCGTGTTATCGGCGCGAACATCACTGTGGCGCTGCATGATTGATCCGTCGGGGAGAGCGACCTGCACACCGATGACCTGCTCGCGCATATTCCCGTAGCGCACCGTGCGCAGGCCACCGGCGTTGGTGGATGCCATGCCGCCCAGGGTGGCCGAGTCGCGTGAGCCGATGTCGACGCCGAATTGCAGGTTCTCCTTGGCGGCGGCCTGTTGCAGTGCCGCCAGGGTGACACCTGATCCGGCGCGGATCCGGCGATCGACAGTGTCGATGGAGCCGATCTCGGTGAGTCGCTCGGTGGAGAGCAATACGTCGTCATGCTCGGTAACGGTTCCGGCGACCATCGACGTGCGGCCGCCCTGGGTGGTGACGGGGTGGCCGTGCTCCTTGCAAGCCTTCAAGATTGCGCAGACCTCTTCGGCGGAGCCGGGACGGATCAGGATGCTCGCGGTGCCGCGATAGCGGCCGGTGTGGTCGATGGTACGCCCGGCCAGCACGTCGGCATCGGTGCTGACGTACCGATCGCCGACAATCTGGACGAGGTCATCCGCAAGCGAGGACATGGACCTCAGTGTGGCACGGCGTCATTGGTCCGGTCTGGACTTAGGGCCAAGAACGCTCCGAGCTCGACGAGCCCGTCGGGTGTGGCCGGCAGATACTCGGTCAGCGCCGGTGATCGTACGATCACGGCCTGGAACTTCGCTCGGCTGATCGCCACGTTCAGGCGGTTCCTGTTCAGCAGGAACGACATCCCGCGTGGCACGTCATCGACGGCCGAGGCGGTCATCGACACGAATACGACCGGCGCCTGGCGGCCCTGGAACTTGTCCACCGTCCCCACCAGCACCTCGCCCAAGCCGGCGGCGGCCAGTGCGGCGCGCAACGTCAACACCTGCGCGTTGTAGGGGGCCACCACCAACACGTCGGACTGCGCCAACGGCCGTGTGCCGGACTCGTCGGCCCAGTCGGCCCCGATCAGTCCGGCGATCTCTGTAGCGATCGCCTCGGCCTCCTGTGGACTGCTGGTCGCATTCCCCTCATGGTCTACCAGCAGCGTCCGCACCCCAGGATCCTGTCCGGCCAAGGTGCGCGCCGGTGCCGCGGACTCAAGTTCGCCGTCGTAGGAAAGCTCCGAAACCCGTTGGCATAGAGCGGGATGCATCCGGTACGAGCGCTCCAGGAAGTACCCACGGTCGGCGGGCAGCGCGCCGTGTCCTTCCACAAGCCAGCCCAGCGCCGAGGTGTCCACCGGCTCGGGATGCACGCCTTGCGACACCTGCGGCAGCTGCTGCGGATCGCCCAGTAGCAGCAGGTTCTGCGCTCCGCGTGCCACCGCAAGAGTGTTCGCCAGACTGAACTGGCCTGCCTCATCGATGACGAGTAGGCGTAGCGCGCCATCGGCGACACGGGTGGTGTTCGCGAAATCCCATGCGGTGCCCCCGATGACGGCGCCCTCGCCGGCGTGGGATGCGATGAATCCCGCGTAGTCGCTGTCCCGAATCTGAGTCCATGCGGCGTCACCGCTGTAGGGCGATGCCTTCTTGGCGACCCGCTCGGGCGGTACCCCCGCCGCGACCACCTGGTCCAGGAGGTGTTCGACGACAGCATGAGACTGGGCCACCACGCCAACGAGCCAGCCCTCCTGTGTCACCAGGTCGGCGATGACGCGCGCGGCGGTGAAGGTTTTGCCGGTCCCGGGCGGGCCGTGCACGGCCAGGTACGACGAGTTCAGATTCCGCAAGGCGGAGGTGATGGCTCCGGCATGCCCGTCGTCACCCACGGGCGGTAGCGGCACACCACGGGGATTGCGGCGCAACAGAATATCGAGAGATGCGTTGCGCGGCAGCTCAGGAAGAGCGTGGGCAACCTCCACGGCGGCGTGCTCGATGGCGGCTTCCAATGCCTTGGTCATCACCGGCGCACCCGGCGCAAGAGCCATGGGCATCTGCGAGAACACCTCGCCGTTCTTCGGCGTGAGCTCCTGGATCGTCACGTCCACGGGGACACCGCCGGATTCGGTGACCTCCACGATGCTCGCCGATCCAGACGCCCGCCGATCGGGGTCTCCGTCGCCGAGCCCCGTGGGTGCAGGCGGCTCGTAGAGCGCGTAGACGCTGTCGTCGAGGACGCCCCCGGCGAGGTCGCCCGTCAGTCTCACATGGCGTCGGAGCTTGCGTTGACTACCGGATTTGTGCCAGTCCTCGACAAGCTCGGCGCCCTCGACGATGAAAACCCCAGCGGTATCGGCCCATTCGTCGACTGGGTTGTTCAGTCTGTCGAAGTGGCTCCACCAGAATGGTTTTCGCTCTCGGGTGTGATATCCGCGTGCTGCGGAAACCATGGCCGCCGCGGTTTGTTCGGCGCTACGATCGGCCGGGCCGCCATCTCCCACGAATGCGGCCAGCGTCATGCCGGTCTGATCGGGCTCCGGCTCGTCCTTGTCGCCGGCTGCAGGAGAAGAGGACAGGTGGGTAATGCCGTGTTCAAATGCCCGCACCAGCAACCAGTCCCGGAGCTTGCGCGTCGAAGCGCAGTCGTACCGGTTGTACTCGGCAATGGAGTCCAGTACCTCCTGAGCCGCGGGGTCGGCGCCATCGCGCAGTGCGCAATAGCGCGCGTATTCGTTGATCGAATCCACCGCGGTGGTGACGTCCCCGGAGCGCTTTCCGGATTCGATGAACAGCGGCTCCAACGCCTTGAGCCCGTAACCGCTGGAACCGGAGCGAATGCTTTTGCGCACCACGGGATAGAGGTCGACCAGCACGTTGTCACGCAGGAGCTCGTCGATCTGTTCCTCGCCGACGCCGTACCGGCCGGCAAGACGCAGCAGTGCGGTCTTCTCGTACGCCGCGTAGTGGTAGACGTGCATCCCCGGATAACGGCGACGGCGTTTGGCCACCAGATCCAGGAACGTGGTCAGGGCTTTTCGCTCGCTGTGGCGATCGTGTGCCCAAATCGGCCGGAATTTCTCCTTGCCGGACCGGTCGTACTCGAGGACGCCGAACAGGTACTCCAGCCCCCACTGCACGCCGTCCTCGGTCCACAGCGGATCGCCTTCGAAGTCGAAGAAGATGTCTCCGGGATTGGGGGCGGGCATCGTGCCCAGCGGAATCGGATCGGCCACCTCGAACTGTGGTGTCCCACTGTCTCGTTGGCGAACCTGCAACTGGGCCTGCGCCACCAGTTGCTGCAGGCTGCGCGCCGACATATCGGCGACGGGGCCGGGGCCGGCGGCAAGGTCCGCGACGGTGCCTACCCCGGCGTCCAGCAGTGCTGCACGCTGACTGATCCGCATGCCCGCGACAAGCAGTAAGTCGTCGGTGCGCTCGACCTCCGGCTCGCACGCGGGGCAACGGAAGCAGGCGCGGACGTGCCCATCGGACCATTGCACCGGAGTGCCGCCCATCAGATGGCGATCTAGCAAGTCCTGCAATTGGATTCGGCGCTGGCGATACACGCCGATCAGATCGGCCGCGGGGTAGTCGACGGCCGAACGGTCGCCCAGTATCAGCCGTACCTCCGAGGACACCGGCACACCTGTCGTCATCAAACTGTCGGCATAGGCCGCCAACTGCAGCAAGGCCGTCACCTTGGCGCTGCGGGCCAGTTTGGTGTCGCAGACGCGGTATGTCTGGTCTTCCCGCACCACGAAGTCCGCAAAACCGAGGAATCGACCGTCGAACATTGCGGCCTGGTACACGACAGGGCACCCGTCGTCGAAGGCCCGCTTAGTAGCAGCGGCGACTGCGTTGAGTCCGTCGAGGGTGAAAGTGGGGGGGAACGGAATGCTGGCTACCCCGGAGCCGAAGCGCTTCCGCAGCTCGGCAAGGTGGTGGGCCTCATGGGCAGCCCCCAAAGTCGCGGTGCGCGCCAGGAGTTCATCATCGCGAGGGGGTGTCTGTCCCCATCCGAGCTTGGCGTCGAACGCCCGCAACAGGGCGTATTCACAGCGGGCTGCGGAGGCAAGATCCGAAGCGCTGTAGACGACCCGGCCGTCGAGGACGAACACCCGATCACTGTAGGTGCTTGCACCGACGAAGATGCCCTACTGTGCGGCCTGTTGCACCTTTTCCACGCCAGATCCGTTCCAGCGGAAGGACACCACACTCTCGAGGCCGGGGATGCCGTTGGAGAAGTTGAGCACCACGGTGTCCAAGGTGCTCGCCGACAGGTCGATGGCGTTGTATCCGTAGGTGTCGGGGACGCCATGCGAGATCACACCGCCTAGGTGGAAGAACACCGCGCGGGTAGGGGGAGCGGGCTCGTGGGTATCCGCAGCGACGATGACGGCCGACAGTGGAGCGCACTTGTTGTAGTTGCCCGCCACAGGCACCGGATTCCACGTGGCCTCGCTATTGGGGCCGGGGGGTAGAAGCGCGACGGCCGCTGCGACAGCCGGATCCTTCAGGTTGATCGCGCAGTCGTCTTTAGTCGAAGGCGGGGGCTTGGGCTTGGTCGCGGAACCCGCCGGTCCGGGAGATGGCGAGGGGGATGTGATGGTGTTGGCCGGCGTCTTGGACACCGTGCTGTCGCCGCCGGTGCAGGCACAGGCGAGCGCGATCACAGTCGGCAGCACAGTCAGCGCGGCCACCAAATCCATCCTTCGCACGGCCCCGCACACTACCGACATTTATCAAAGATGCGCTGGAGGCGGGAGTTGAGCGCGGTAGCGCCTAGACTTCTTGACGCCATGACCTCTACAGATATCCCCACGCCCGACACCGGCGACTCGACTGCACCACGCGCGAATGACGCTGCCACCTTCGCGGACCTACAGATTGCCCCCGAGGTGCTGCGTGCGGTGTCCGACGTCGGGTATGAAACACCCTCGGCGATCCAGGCTGCCACCATCCCGCCGCTGCTCGCAGGCTCGGACGTGGTGGGACTGGCGCAGACCGGTACCGGGAAGACGGCGGCATTCGCCATCCCCATTCTCTCGAAAATTGACCTGACCTCGAAGAACACCCAGGCTTTGGTGCTTGCGCCGACGCGCGAGCTGGCCTTGCAGGTTGCCGAGGCGTTCGGCCGGTACGGGGCGCATCTGCCCAGGCTGAACGTGCTGCCGATCTACGGTGGCCAGTCGTATGTGGTCCAGCTGTCTGGCCTCAAGAGGGGTGCCCACGTCGTGGTCGGTACGCCCGGGCGTGTCATCGATCACTTGGAGCGCGGCACGCTCGATCTCTCGCACCTGGACTACCTGGTGCTGGACGAGGCCGACGAGATGCTCACCATGGGCTTCGCCGAGGATGTCGAACGCATCCTGGCCGACACCCCCGAGTACAAGCAGGTGGCCCTGTTCTCGGCCACCATGCCCGCGACCATCCGGCGGCTGACCAAGAAGTATCTGCACGACCCGGTCGAGATCAAGGTCGAGGCGAAGACGTCCACCGCCGAGAACATCAGGCAGCGTTTTATCCAGGTGGCCGGGCAGCGCAAGATGGACGCCCTCACCCGGATCCTCGAGGTGGAGACCTTCGAGGCGATGATCGTGTTCGTCAGGACCAAACAGGCCACCGAGGAGGTGGCGGACAAGCTCAAGGCGCGCGGGTTCTCCGCTGCCGCGATCAACGGTGATATCAACCAGTCGCAGCGCGAGCGCACCATCAACGGGCTGAAGAGCGGTGCCATCGACATTCTCGTTGCCACCGACGTCGCCGCTCGTGGCCTGGACGTGGAACGCATCTCCCATGTGCTCAACTACGACATTCCGCACGACACCGAGTCGTATGTGCACCGCATCGGCCGCACCGGTCGCGCGGGCCGCTCGGGTACCGCGGTGTTGTTCGTGTCGCCGCGGGAACGGCATCTGCTCAAGGCCATCGAGAAGGCCACCGGGGCCAAGCTTGTCGAGGAGGCGCTGCCCTCGGTTGACGATGTCAACGCCCAGCGTGTGACGAAGTTCCGCGATGCCATCACGGCCGCGCTCTCGGCACCGGAGGTCGAGCTCTTCCGTCGGCTCGTTGAGGACTACGAACGCGATAACGACGTGCCGGTGGCCGACATCGCCGCGGCGCTGGCCGTGCTCTCGCGTGACGGTGAGCAGTTCCTGCTCAAGCCCGATCCGCCCCGTGACCCGCGCCAGGAGCGCGGGGAGCGCCCCGAACGCGGGCCCCGCGAGGCACGTCCGGGAACTCCTGGGCTGGCGACGTACCGCATCGCCGTCGGCAAGCGGCACAAGGTGATGCCCGGCGCCATCGTGGGGGCAATAGCCAACGAAGGCGGTTTGCACCGCAGCGACTTCGGTCACATTACGATCCGGCCCGACCACTCACTTGTCGAGTTGCCCGCCCAGATGTCGCCCAAGACGCTCAAGGCTCTGGAAAGCACCCGGATCTCCGGTGTGCTCATCGAGCTGCGCCTTGCAGGCGGGGCTGACGCTGCGCGTCCCGCCCGTAAGTTCACGGATCGCAAGCGCCCAGATCACAAGCAAACGGACCACAAGCACACGGACCACAAACGGTCGGAGGCGAAGCGTCCTAAGCGGTCCCCCAAGAAACCATGACGGCGGTCCCCGCGACTGACAGTGCCCCCGTCGTCCACGGTCCTGGACGCGTCGCTGCGCTCACGGGTATCCGGGCGGTGGCCGCGACGCTCGTGGTGGCCACCCACGCGGCCTACAGCACCGGGAATTATGTTGTCGACGGCGTTTCCCCGTGGCGTGCCTATCTGCACCTGATACAGGCTCGTTTGGAGATCGGTGTACCGATCTTCTTTGTGTTGTCGGGTTTTCTGCTGTTCCTGCCGTGGGTACGGGCGGCCGCTGACGGTACCGCCTCACCCTCGGTGAAACGCTATGCCTGGCACAGATTTCGGCGCATCATGCCGGCCTACTGGATTCTGGTGGCCATCGCGTACATCTGGTATCACATCCGGGACCAATATCCGAACCCCGGACACACCTGGCTGGGCTTGCTCCGGAACCTCACGCTCACCCAGATCTACACCTCCAACTACGGATATCGCTATATCCACCAGGGCATGACGCAGATCTGGAGCCTCGCCGTCGAAGCGGCGTTCTATGTCGCATTGCCCTTCTTGGCGTGGTTGTTGATCAGGAAACTCTGTGGGGGACAGTGGCATCCGGTGCGCCTGCTGGTCGGCCTGGGTGGTCTGGTTCTGGTGACTCCCGCCTGGATGACGCTGGTGTACACCGTCAGTGCCCTTCCCGACGGTGCGAAACTGTGGCTTCCGGCCTACCTTTCATGGTTCGTCGGCGGCATGATCCTGTCCGTTCTCGCCGTCATGGGTGTGCGCTGCTACGCGTTGGTGACGGTGCCGCTCGCGATCATCTGCTACCTCATCGTGTCCACGCGGATAGCCGGAGACCCGACCACGTCGCCGTGGGCGCTGCCGCAAGCGCTGACGAAGTCCATCTTCTACGTGGTGATTGCGACGTTGCTGGTCGCGCCCGCCGGGTTGGGTGACACCGGCTGGTATGTCAGGTTTCTCGCCTCGCGGCCCATGGTGTGGCTGGGTGAGATCTCCTACGAGCTGTTCCTCATCCACATGATCCTGATGGAGATCGTGATGGTTGACCTGTTGCACTACCACGTCTACACCGGGTCGGTGGTGATCGTGTTCCTGGTGACGATGGTGGTCAGCGTGCCCGCTTCGTGGTTGATCCATCGGGCCGCGCAGATGCTGCTGGTGGGTGGATCACGTCTGCGGAAATCATGGGCGCCACGAATTCGGTGATGAGAGTGCGCTCGTCCTCCGGGTTGTCCTCGGGGTAGGAAAGCAACGAGATAATCACCCGGACATACCATTTGGCTCGCAGGTGAGATTCGGAGTCGGCCACTGTGCCGTTGACAAACGCCGACACCATGGCGTTCAGGACCTCCGAATGCAGGGCCAGTGATCCGCCGACATATTCGCCGGGACGGAACCAGGCCGATAGGGCCGGGTTGTCACGGACCAAACCGAGGCTGATGAGCACGGCGCTGACCAGACGTTCCGTCGGATCATCGATGTCGGCGACCGCTGCGGTGACCTGCCCGGTGATGGCCCTGGCCTCGCGGTGTACATAAGCGATGTGCAGCGCCTCGCGATTTTCGAAGTACCGGTAGAGCGTCGCCCGGGAACAGCCGGCGGCCTTGGCTATCTCGTTCATGCCGACGGCAGCGACGCCGTCACGCACGAACAGCTCGGCGGCCGCGTCGAGAATCTTCTCCGCAGCCACCGATGTCCTCGTGTCGGCCAACCAGCTCATGCTGGTTCACGCTCTTCGCGCAGGCGGCTCATCGCAAGATCATCGCACGCGGAGGGGTACCGTCAGGGGCCTTCGCACATACGAGCCGCCCGCCCAGGTGACACCGTCGAGGTCAACCTCGAAATCCGGTATGCGGCTGAGCAGTTCCTCGAGAGCCACCCGTGACTGCATGCGTGCCGCGGCGGCTCCCAGGCAGTGGTGATTCCCGTGGCTGAAGGTGAGTAGCTTGCCCGGGTTCCGGAGTACATTCAATTCGCCTGCATCATTGCCGTATTCGCGCTCGTCCCGGTTGGCGCTGCCGTAGAGCAGCAGCGCGCGTCGCCCCGCCGGAATGGTGGTGTCGCCGAAGGTGACGTCGCGGGTCGCGGTTCGCGCCAGACCCTGCACCGGAGACGTCAGGCGCAGGAACTCTTCCACGGCTCCCGGGATGAGCGCAGGGTCGTCGATCAGTTTCTGGCGTTGATCGGGGTTCTGGTGCAGCAGTTGTATTGCACCGCCCAGCATTCCGGTGGTCGTGTCGTTGCCACCGGTCACCATGGTGAACGCGAATCCGAGGATCTGGAGTGTTCCGCTGATGTCGCCGTCGGCTCCCACTCCGGCGGCAACCAGGTGCGAGACGGTGTCATCTTCGGGTTCGGCACGCCGCCGCTCGATGAGTCCGGTGAAGTACATCATCAGTTCACCAATGGTCTGAGCGACCTCACCCTGCATGGCCTCGATGTCGATGGCGCCACCGGCTGCTGCCGCGACGATGCCGTCGGTCCAGATGTCGAACTGGGCACGGTCCTCTTCGGGCACCCCGAGATAGTGCGCGACGACCATCGAGGGCAGCGGCTTGAACAGCTCGACGACGATATCGCCTTCGCCCCGGTCCTTGAGGCGCTCCAGGCGCTCCACCACGAACTCGCGCACCTTGGGCTCCACGGCGGTGACCTGACGCGGTGTGAAACCACGGGAGACGAGCTTGCGGAAGTTCGTGTGCGTGGGCGGGTCCTGCATGACCATGGGCGGGTTGTCGCCCATGCCGGTCTTCTCCAGATCGCCGTACATGACGGTCAGACCCCGAGCCGACGAGAACGTCTCCCAGTCGCGAGCCGCTTCATAGACATCGGCATGCCGGGTGAGCACGTAATAGTCGTCGTCCGGGGCGTGCTCGGGCACCACGTGATGCACCGGGTCGTGATCACGAAGCGCCGTGTACATCGGCCAGGGATTGGTCCAGTTGTCGGCGGCTCCGGGGATGTAGCGCGGCACAACTGTGTGAGACACATCGATCAACATGTCTTATGTGTAAGGCATGTCACCTAAAGTGTCAACATCCGGTGGGGAACTAGACGAGCGTGCCGGGATTGAGGATGCCCTCGGGGTCGAGGGCCTGCTTGATCCGGCGGTTGACCTCCAGCACCTCCGGGCCGACCTGACCGCCCAGCCATGGCTTCTTGAGCCGTCCCACGCCGTGTTCGCCGGTGATGGTGCCGCCCAGTGAGATCGCCAGGTTCATGATCTCGCCGAATGCGGCGTGGGCACGCTGCGATTCGTCCGGGTCGGTGGGGTCATGCACGATCAGGGGATGGGTGTTGCCGTCACCGGCGTGCGCGATCACCGAGATGAGCAATCGGTGTTGTGCGGCAATGGCTTCCACGCCCTCCACCAGCTCGGCCAGCTTCGGCAGTGGGACGCCCACGTCTTCGAGCAGCAGTGGGCCCTTTGCCTCCACGGCGGGGATCGCGAACCTTCGTGCCGCGACGAATGCCTCGCCCTCTTCCTGGTCGTCGGTGGAAAAGACCTCGGCGGCATGGTGATCGGTGAAGATCTGCGCGATGAGCTCGGCATCCTCCGCGGAGGTCTTACCGCGTTCATCCGAGCGGGCGACGAGCATGGCGGCGGCCTCGCGGTCCAGCCCCATTCTCAGTTTGTCCTCGACCGCGTTGATCGCCACCGAATCCATGAACTCGAGCATCGAGGGCCGGATCTGCGCGGTGATCGCGAGCACCGCATCGGCCGCCTCGGTGACCGAGTTGAATGTCGCCACCACGGTGCACGGCGGCGGTTGTGGGGGCAGTAGCCGCAGAGTGACCTCGGTAATCACGCCGAGCGTGCCCTCGCTGCCGACAAATAGCTTAGTAAGACTCAGTCCGGCAACATCTTTCAGGAGTGGTCCACCCAGCCTCAGGATGGTGCCGTCGGCCAGGACGATATGCATCCCCAGCACGTAATCGGTGGTGACTCCGTACTTGACGCAACACAGTCCGCCGGCGTTGGTCGCGATATTGCCGCCGATGCTGCAGATCTCGAAGGACGACGGGTCCGGCGGGTACCACAGGCCGTGTTCGGCGGCTTTGGCCTTGACTTCCGCATTGAGCGCCCCGGGCTGGGCGATCGCCACACGGGTGGTGGTGTCGATGGAGATGGCGCGCATTCGTTCGGTCGACAGCACGATGGCGCCGTCCTGGGCGGTGGAACCACCGGACAGTCCGGTGCCCGCGCCGCGGGGGACGACGGGGATGTGATGCGCGCTGGCCCATTTCAGGGTTGCGGAAACCTCTTCCGTGCTGCTCGGACGCACCACCGCCAGGGGTGTTCCGGCGTCCGGGTCGAAGGCGCGGTCCTGCCGATAGGAGGCGGTGATATCGGGGTCGGTGATGACCGCGCCCTCGCCGAGGGTGGTCGCGAGCTCGTTGAGGGCGGTCTGGCTCATATCATCCGTGCTGTCGCGCCGGCGTCGATCGGCAGCACCGTGCCGGTGATGTGTGAGCTGGCCTCGTGGGCCAGGAACAACACGGCACGGGTGACTTCTTCGGGTTTGAGGAAGGGTGCGTACTGCAGGTGCAGCGACGCGAAGACGGATTCGACGTCCTTGAGCGTCGGCTTCTCCAGATCGGGGCGCATCATGCCGAAGACGAAATCGTTTTGTGTCATCGGGGTTTCGATGTTGCCCGGTGCGACGGCGTTGACCGTGATGCCGTAGCCGACGAGGTCATGTGCGGCGACCTTGGTCAGCCCGATGACACCCCACTTGGACGAGACATAGGAGGCCTGGGCCCATGTCGCGCTGTGCCCGAGCATGGAGGAGACCGTGATGATGCGGCCGTAGTTCCGCGTGATCATGCCGGGTGCCACGGCCGCAATGGTGTTGAAGGTGCCGGTGAGATTGGTGCCGATAACCTCGTCCCATTGCGCGGATTCAACCTCGGGCAGCAGTGCGATGGTGCTGATACCGGCGTTGGTGATGGCGATGTCGATTCCGCCGAGTGAGTCCTCGGTCTCGGCGACAAACGCCTCCAGCGCGGCACGATCCTTCACATCGACCTTGGCCGAGATGCACTGGCGTCCGGTCTTTTCCACCATGGCGACCGTCTCGGCGAGGTCGTCCTCGGTAGCCAGTGGATACCCGACGACGTCACTGTTCTCGCAGCGATCACAGATCGCGATATCGGCGCCGGCCTCGGCGAGCGCCAGGGCGTGCGAACGGCCCATGCCGCGTGCGCCGCCGGTGATCAGTGCAATTTTTCCCTCGAAGTCAGCCACGGAGCCGACCCTACCGAGTTGGATCCTTGTGGGGCTGCAGTTCGTCCCGGTCCAACTCTCGCAAGACGGGCATCCGAGTGCTGGCCACAGCGATGAGGAGCATGGGCACGCCGATGATGGTCAGGGTCGAGGCGACGCCGAACGTGTCGGCGATGGGGCCGGCGAGCATGAACCCGAGCGGCCCGGCGCAGTACGCGGTGGACGTCATGACACCCACCACCCGTCCGCGCAAGTGCTCGGGGGAGCGGGTCTGCATCACATAGTTGGCAATCGGTGCCACGGGTCCGTAGATAAAGCCCAGGCAGGCTCCGAGCACCAGCAGTACCGCAATCGGCGGGAGGAGCGACATGCCCAGGGTGGTGATGCCGGCAGTGAAGGTGGCGCACAGCATGATGGTGCGGCGTTGGACGTGGCGCACCATGGTCGCGTACCCGAGGGCGCCGAGCAGCCCGCCGGCGGAGATCGCCATGAGTATCCAGCCGAGCTGCTGGGGTGTGCCGGCGTCGCTGAAGTGCTTGGGCAGCAGCACACTTTCGATCGGCAGATACAGCGCCGTGATCGCCATGTCGATGAGCGCCAGTGTGCGCAGAATCTTGACGTTCCAGACGAATTTCAATCCCTCGACCACACCGCTGATGACGCCGGTCGGCTTGGTTTCAGCGGCCGGTTTCCCGCCACCTTCGACCGTGAGGAAGGAGATTGCCACGATGGACACGACGAAGGTCGACGCAGTGGCCCACATGGTGTTGACGCCGCCGATCGAGGCGATCAGCAGACCGCCCAGACCGGGGCCGACGATGTAGGCGACGTTGAATACCGCCTCGTACATGCTGTTCATCCGGTCCAGCGACCAGCCGGCAGCCTTCGCGGCGGCGGGCAGCATCGATTCGCGTGCGGTGATTCCGGCGGGATCGAAGATGGCGCCGATTGCGGCGAGGGCCGCGAGCAGAGGCACGCTGAGTCCGGTCGTCATGGCCAGAATCGGTATAGCCGAGACGGATAACAGAGAAAGGACATCGGAGATGATCGACATCTTGCGGCGTCCGAAGAAGTCGACCGCGGTTCCCGAGATCAGGGTGGAGAAGACCAGCGGCAGGGTTCCGGCGGCGGCAACGATGGCGGCGTCCGCAGCGGAGCCGGTGCGCTGCAGAACCAGCCAGGGGAGCGCGACGATCGACACGCCGTTGCCGATAGCGGCCACAACGGATGCGAAGAGCAGCAGGAAGACCGGCCGGCGATTCACCTGATCGATTGTCGGCGAATCCGCCGTCGGAGTGGACATGTCGCCGAAAACGTAGCAGCGGCTGGTGCGGCCGGTCGAGCGATTTTCTTTGGTTGGACCGGCGCCCTGCTAGTCGGCGTGCACTGCCTCGCGGATGATGCGGGCGGTCCCTTCCAGGTCAGGATCGCGGCGGACGACAAATCCCTTGGCGAAGGCCAGTTTGTCGCCGCCATGGCGGGGCACCACATGCAGGTGTGCGTGCATGACCGTTTGGAATGCGACACGGCCATCGTTGAGCGCCAGGTTGGTGCCGTCACTGCGTAGTTCCGAACCCCGGATGGCGTTGGCGATGCGCTGGCCGACCGTCATGATGGCGGCGGCGTCATCGGGCTTCAGGTCCACGAGGTCCTGTGCATGGGCCTTCGGGATCACCAGCGTGTGCCCGCGGGTGATGGGGCGAATGTCGAGGAAGGCGAGCGTGGCCTCGTCCTCGTACACGCGGAACGACGGAGACTCGCCGGCGACGATGGCGCAAAAGGCACACGACATGAGCACACCGTAGCGGGGCGTCGGTTGGCCAACTATGTCGGCCGATTCCCGCCATGGATACCGAGTTACGTCCTCCTCCCGCCGCCATCGTGCTTTCTCGCCCCACGGTGTGGGTATTCGGTGGCGTCACGAGGACGGTGGGTGTCCACCCACCCGAATTTCAGACAATGCCAGTTCACGCCGCTTCGAGCGACGGTGGATCGTGACCCTGCGCGAGCGTGGACCGTCGGTTTGGGAGATCAACCGACCGTGGCTGCCGGCGAGCTGCACGCGGTGAGCTACTCCTTCGGCAGGGCGAACCGGGTCGAGTACACAGTAGTTTTCGGGTGAGCTGTTGCGCGCCTGGTGTTTACGTCGCAGTTTCATCCTTGGTGTCCGATCGGGGCAGGTTCTCCAGCTCGCGCAGTTGGTCGACGATGCCAGGCCAGGCTGCCGATCGACTCGGGTGTGTGTCAGGCCGGACAGTCTGGTCGCGATTTCACGGATTTCGTTGTCGCACATTAGCTCGCGGTGTTGTCCATCGCCTAGCTGCTGACCAGCGCCATCCGCCCGGTATTCGAAAATGGTTCGTTGACATGGCTTTTTGACTACATTGCCTAGGCGCTGGATGTTATGGCGACTGGCTGGTCCCATATTCCGGTAGGGGTGCTGTAGCTGTAGTCGTCGAGCGGTGCAGTCTTACTGCGTCTGCGTCCTTCGGCCAGCGTGGTGGGTCGCAGAAAGCCCACGGCGCCTTGCGAGTTGACGACATATGTGGGTACACCCGCGTTGCGGACGGTGAAGTAGTAGTTGAATACTTCGCGCGATTTGAGCAGGGCCCGCCACTGTTGGTAGGCCTTCTCGCGAAGCTCGACCACCAGCTGGCCCCGACGGCGCGTTTCGACGATGACACGGGTTATGGCCTCAGTGGTGATCTCGAGGCTGCGATGCCAGCTGGCGAGCTGCCATGCGTTGGGCCCGAACACCATCCACCTGTTAGGGAAGCCGGGAACGGCCACCCCTTCGTAGGCTGCCAGCCCCTCGCGGGTGTAGCGCTCACCAAGATCGAGCCCGCCGCGCCCCACCACCGCGCCGACCGGGTAGGCCTCCGGATCGGAGAACATCACATACCCCGTCGCCTGCACCAGCACGTCGACCGGCCGCTCGGTTCCGTCGACGGTGCGGATCCCACGAGCGGTGATCCGATCGATCGGCGTGGTGATCAGCGTGACGTCGTCTCGGTTGAAGGCTTGCAGAAACGAGTTCGAGATCGTTGGCCGCTTCAACAGGAATCCTTGCTTCGGCAGTAACTCCCGGCGGTACTCGCGCTCTCGCACCGCCGCCAGCAGTCGAAGCCGGTACAGCACCCTGACGACCGCTTCGAGAGCTATCACACCGCGCAGAGCCAGCGCGGTCGGCAGATGGACGAGCAGGAACACGAACACGTCGATCCCCGCATGCAGCAGCCTGTCGAACCAGCTGGTGAATGCCTGGCGGCGCGACAGGAACCGCACCAGCGGGTTGATCGGCCAGAACTCCGGCTTGGGCAGTACCCACTGCGCCGTTCTCTGGTACACCTCGATGCTTTCGACGTCGGGTGCCAGCGCGGGAACGATCTGGATCGAGCTGGCACCGGTCCCGATCACCGCGACCCGCTTGCCCCGGTAATCGTAGGAATGGTCCCATTCGACCGGCCGCAGTAGTTTGCCCTCGAAATCCTCGGAACCGGGGATCCCCGAATACGGCTTGGGGTTGATGTAGCCGCCGACCGCGCTCACCACAAACCGCGCCGTCACCGCCGATCCATCGGACAGTTGCAACGTCCAAGAACCGACGGCATCGCTCCAGGTTTCTTGGACAACGGCGCTGCCCAGCCGCAAATGCGGGCGCAGCCCATAGCCGTCAGCCACGTCGTGCAGGTACTCGTATATCTCTGCTCTCGCGGGAAATAGCCCGCTCCACTTTTTCCCATGGGCAAACGAGAACTGATAGGACATGGCGGGGATATCAACGGTCAGACCAGGGTAGACGTTATCGCGCCAACTGCCCCCGACATCGTCACCGCGTTCGATGATCAGGAAGTCGTCGACCCCCGCCTCCTTCAGCCGGATGCCGGCGCAAATTCCGCCGGGTCCAGCACCGATCACCACCACTTCGTGGTCGGGCTCCATAACACCTCCCGTAACAAGAAGTACCCAGTACTTTAAGTTAGTCATATATACCAAATGGTGTATGAGATGGGAAGGCCATCGGCACCCTATTCGCCGACGGTGACGAACCCAACAGCACCCGGCCACGTCAGAAGGACAGTTACCTGTCTGGGCGCAGTTTTGGCGTCTCGCGCGGCGGATCGGGAAGAAGAAGGCTGCGCTGGCTGTGGCGCATTCCATCCTGACCATCAGCTGGCATCTGCTGCACGACGGCACCACCTACACCGACCTCGGGGGTGACTGGTTCGTGCGCCGGATCGACAACAACAACCGTCGCCGGGATCGCCTGATCGGCGAACTCCAAGGCATGGGATACCGCGTCCAGCTCGACAAAGCAGCCTCCCTGACCCTTCTTGATAGCAGTAAAGAAAGTTCTCACACAGCAGGTCAGAGCGAGTTTCTTCACCGATGTGGTTGTGCAGGAGCTGTTTGGTTTTGGGGGCGGCGGACGGTGGCGGCCACGCGGACGG